>CAZUDL010000006.1:0-141493 GCA_964618935.1 uncultured Actinomycetes bacterium | reverse complement strand
AACCCCTTGAGCTGAGCGGTACTAATCGGTCGAGGGCTTGACCTTTCTATCCCACTTTTCAGCGCAGTTGAAGGCGGTGGCCGGTTCGGCCGCCGCCGCGACAGGATGTCAACGCCTTGACGCATGAGGATCCGGAGCTGCAAAGCGGCTCACCGCAGACTTGCTTCTCTTTTGAAGAAAAGGGATATTCGGTGATCATAGCGGTGGGGAAACACCTGTTCCCATCCCGAACACAGCAGTTAAGCCCACCTGCGCCGATGGTACTGCCCTGGCAACGGGGTGGGAGAGTAGGTCGTCGCCGAGTATCTCTTTCTTCGTTAACCGCGGGTCTCGGCGAACCTAGGCGATGTGCACGGCCGGCCATCGGGAGCGCCTGGAGCGACCGCGACGTGCTCGAGCGGGCGTTGGCCCCGCGTGACCTGGACCCGCGTCAGAAGCGCCAACTTGCGGTCTGGGGGGGCTGCGAGCGGAGGCCGGTCGTCCGATGCGGCAGCCGCCTTGCAACGGCAGGCGGGGGCTTGCGTCTGTCCCTCGGCTCCATCCAGGTGGAGCGTGTCTCGGCGGGACCTTCTCGGGCGAGGCGGGTGGGATGGAGTAACCTTGCGGACGCCGGGCAGACGGCCCGGCAGTAGGCTGCGGAGTTCCCCAATCGTGGGTTTGGCCAGGATGTCGTGCCGCCGCGGTGCCGTCGTGGTCGCGGTTGCGGTCGCACTGCTCGGCTGCGGCGGCCAGGCTGGTCCATCAGGACCGCGAACCGCCACCGGCCGGCCGGGAGCCTCCGAGCCGACGGTCACCCCCCAGGCGTCGAGGGTGATGACCTGACCCCCCGGAACTGGTCCACGTGATATGAGGGTTCCACCACGGCCAGCCTGGCCAGGAGGAACCATGAAGGGCAGGAAGCACACGCCGGAGCAGATCGTCCGGAAGCTGCGAGAGGGGGAGCGGATGCTGGGCGAGGGGAAGTCGCTCAGCGAGGTGGCCAAGAGCCTGGAGATCAGCGACTACACGTACCTGCGCTGGCGGAATCAGTACGGCGGGATGAAGGCGGACGACGCCAAGGAGCTGCGCCGGCTGAAGGACGAGAACGTCCGGCTGAAGCGGGTGGTGGCCGACCTGACCCTGGACAACGCCATGCTCAAGGAGGTGGCGCGGGGAAAATACTGAGCCCGGCCCGTCGTCGAGACGCCGTCCGCCACGTCAGGGAGCGGTTCGGGGTCTCGGAGCGCAGGGCGTGCCGGGCGCTGGGGCAGCATCGGGCGACACAGCGACGGGAACCACGGCCGGTGGTGGGTCCGGAGGAGCAACTTCGCCGACGGATGCGGCAGCTGGCGCGCGCGCAGCCCCGGTACGGGCATCGACGGATCTGGGCGCTGCTGCGCCGGGAAGGCTGGCTGGTGAATCGCAAGCGGGTGCAGCGGATCTGGCGCGAGGAGGGGCTGCGGGTCCCGGCCCAGTCGCCCAAGCGGCGTCGGCTGGGGGTGAGCACGGTGCCGGCTGATCGGCTCCGGGCTGAGCGGCCGAACCACGTCTGGGCCCTCGACTTCATCTTCGACGCGACATCGGATGGGCGGCCCCTCAAGGCGTTGTCCATGTGCGACGAGTTCACCCGGGAGAACCTGGCCCGACGGATCGGCCGCTCGATCACCGCCGACCATGTCATCGCCGCCCTGGACGAAGCCTCGGAGCGACGCGGCACGCCCGAGTACATCCGCTGCGACAACGGCCCCGAGTTCGTCGCCGCGGCGATCCGGGACTGGTGTCGCTTCATGGGCACCGGCACCGCCTACATCGAGCCGGGCAGCCCCTGGGAGAACCCGTTCGTGGAGAGCTTCAACGGCAAGCTGCGTGACGAGCTCTTCGCCCGCGAAGTCTTCGACAGCGTCATGGAGGCCCGGATCCTCTTCGACGACTGGGCCGACGTCTACAACCGCTATCGGCCCCACAGCTCGCTCGGCTACGCCACGCCGGCGGCCTTCGCAGCCAGCTGGAGTTCGCGAGCGTCGGATCCAGACCAGCTACCATCACCCACGGCGGCCACCCCCGGTGGCTGCATCACCATCCCGGAACCCTCATAGAGGGTGGACCAGAAAACGGGGTCCGGTCAGTGACGCCCGCAGCCTCGGATGAAGCGGCCCGGCCGACCGCCACCCTGACCGTGACCCCGACCTCCGGCGTTGCACCCCTCACCGTGGAGGCAGACGCCTCCGGCTCGACTCCGGCCCCCGGATCGTCCATCGCGACGTACACCTTCGACTTCGGAGATGGGACCATCGTCGGCCCGCAGACGGCACCCGTCGCGTCCCACACCTACCACCTGGCGGGAGGATTCGACGCCTCTGTCGTCGTGACAGACAGCGATGGTGGCTGGTGGATCGCGGTCGCGCCGGTCAACCCCCTTGGCCCCGAGGTCGGATTCGGGACGATTTGGGTGCCTGGCACGGCACCCATCACGGTCACCGTCGACGCCTCCACCACCACCGGTCCCGTCCCGATCTCGACCTACACGTTCAACTTCGGCGATGGCACGATCATCGGGCCGCAGAGTGAACCGACCGCCCAGCATTCCTACGCCTCTGCCGCCACGTACACGATCACGGTCACGGTGGTGGATCAGCGAGGCAACCTGAATCAGGGTTCGGTCACCGTGGACCTGCGGCCCTCGGAAACCACTCAGCCCGGTCTGCCCGCCTGGTTCTTCACGCCCTGGAGGACTCCCAATCGCCACCAGCCCCAGTAGCCGACCTGGGCGGTGTCGCTCCGGGGAGGACGCCCCCCGGCGTGTAGACTCCGGACCTGCCCCGCCGAGGTGGTGGAATAGGTAGACACGCTAGCTTGAGGGGCTAGTGGGCGCAAGCTCGTAGGGGTTCGAGTCCCCTCCTCGGCACCAGGGCCCCCGCCCGCCGCAGTCGGCGGGTGATCTGGAGCGCCCTGGACTGGTCCCGAGTTGCCCCTCAGGGGAGTCGTAACCATCCGAGCCGGCCCTCGTTCCAGTGATCGTATGGGGTGGAGTGAGACCGTAGCTCGGCGCCGCTGGGCGGTCGCGGCTGTCGTGGTGGCGCTGGCCGTCGCCGCCTGCTCTGGCCGTCCGCCGGCCACGAGCCCCGCCCGTTCTGCCGCCCCCCAGAACGGGTCGCAGAGCGCTGCCGCAGCGACCGACACCGCGACGCCCACACCGGCGCTCAGTCCGTCGGCCGCCTCGACGGCCTCGACCGTCTCGTGGTCGGGCTCACTCCCCTCGGCCTGCGAGGGCGGCGTGGCGACCCCCACCGCCAGCGCCGGCTCGTCGCCGATCCTCGCGGCGCAGACGAATCAGGGCTTCGAGCTGGTCGACGATTCCGGAAACGTGCTCAACACGTTCGACTCCTCGGGCTGGGAAGCGCTGGGCACGACCCCTGGCGGCGTGTACCTGTACGATGGCGCCACCGGGATGATCGCTGAGTTGGGCCTGACGGGACCACCCGATGATCTCGGAGACGCGACTTCCGCGCAGGCAGGTGGATTCCCGCCGGCCGTCTCGCCGAACGGCAAGTGCTGGATCGCCACCACCGACACCTTCGCGGGTGGCGGCCTGCTCGACACGCAGGACATGGTCGCCACGACGACGGTCTATGGCGGAGAGATCGGCGGCCCGCAGATCCAGCTCGTCACACTCACTCGCGGCAATGACGACGGCGGCGGCTTCCCGGTCATCGTGTGGACCACGACGGGTGTGTTGCTTGGCACCGACTCCCAGGGGACGGGCGGCGGTGGGCCCGGATTCGAGCTGAATGTCAACTATAGAGAGATGAGGACGAACCTCCTCGACCCCTTCGCCGACCAGATCTCGTCCGATCTCTGTCCCGACCACTTCCAGGACCTTCTGACCGCACTCGGCATGGTGGCCTGTCGCAGCAGTGGGGGCACCTCGGACACCGAGTTCGAGATCGGTCCTCTGGGCAGCGCGCCTCAGGCTACGATCGACGCTGGCGCGGTGGTGGCAGGCGACGCTGGCTTCGCCGCCAACGGTGCCCTGCTTCACTTCTGCACCTTCACCATGGGCAGTGGCGAGAACTACTCGGAGACGCTGTGGTCGATTCCGATCGCGGGTTCCGCTGGTGGGCCGCGCAGCATCATGACCGGTGACCAGTGGGCAGGCTGCGGGGAGGCGCACTTCGACCTGCCATCCGCGTCGGACGTGGGGGAGGACTCGATCGCCGTATTCTCCCCAACCTCCTCCGCTCTGGACATCGTCGACCTCGCCACCGGAGGCGTGACGCCCATTCCGATCCAGGGGCTGTCCGCATTCATCGGCGAGGTGTAGGAAGGGGCCTCCCCGAGCTCGCTCGACGGCAGGTCGGAGTCGGGCGGAACGGCGACGCCCGCCTCCAGTGGGGCGGTGGAAGCGGCCGAGCCGCTGGAAGAAACCCGCGGCAATCTCCCAGGTTTCTGTGAGGTGCGCGCCCCGGCTTCGCCGCCACCGGGTGGAGGATCCCAGAGTGCCGCGAGGGGTCCGAGCACCCACCTCGGCACCACCGTACGGCTCCCGCCGTGCCGGGTGGCATAGTTGGGCCCATGGGTGTTGAGGCGACCCCCCCACCGGCCGACGCGCTCGAGGCGCTCACCCGCCAGCTCATCGTCGAGCTCGGCGAGGACCCCGAACGGGAGGCTCTACTGCGGACCCCGGAGCGGGTGGCGGAGAGCCTGCGCTTCCTCACCCAGGGCTACGGCGCCGACATTGACGGGATCATCAGCGACGCCGTCTATGCCGAGCCGTACGAGGAGATGGTGCTGGTCAAGGACGTCGAGGTCTACAGCCTCTGCGAGCACCACTTGCTGCCCTTCTACGGCAGGGCCCACGTGGCCTACATGCCGCGGGACCGCATCGTCGGGCTGAGCAAGCTGCCCCGCATCGTCGACGCCTTCGCCCGCCGCCTGCAGGTCCAGGAGCGGCTGACGACCCAGATCGCCGAGGCCATCGACAAGGCCCTGCACCCATACGGCGTGGCGGTGGTCATCGAGGCCTACCACCTCTGCATGATGATGCGCGGCGTCCAGAAGCAGAACAGCCAGACGGTGACCTCGTCGCTGACCGGCGTCTTCCGCACCGATCCCAAGACGCGTGCCGAGTTCCTGGAGCTGATCGGCCGGCATCACTGAGCCCCGCGCCCGCCGGGGCTGGGGGGCGCGAGCAGGTTCGCCCCTCCCTCCTGACGGCTCCGGCCCATACCATGGCCATGTGACCGCTCCCGCCAGGCCCCGGCGGCCCGCCCCGCCCCGCTCCCGGCTCGCGCCCGCCCCGGCCGCGGCGGTGCCGGTCAGCACCCTCGGGGCCGCCCAGCTCGACGAGCTGCTCGCGGGCATGGGCCTGCCCGCCTGGAGGGGCCGCCAGATCCGCGACGCCGTCTGGCAGCCGTTCATAACCGGCATGGACGATGTGCGCCAGTTCCCCGCCGGACTCCGAGAGGAGCTGGACCGGCGGCTCCTCTTCCTGACCGCTGAGGTCGCCTCCGAGAGCGTCGCCGACGCCGGCCTGACCATGAAGCTGCTCTGCCGCCTCGGCGACGGCCTGACGGTGGAGACGGTGGCGATGGAGAGCCCGGCCATCCGCCGGCGCCGCCGGGCCACCGTGTGCGTCAGCACCCAGGTCGGCTGCGCCGTCGGCTGCCCCTTCTGCGCCACCGGCCGGATGGGCCTGCGGCGGAGCTGCACCGCCGCCGAGGTGGTCGACCAGGTGCGGCTGGCGGGGCAGGCGCTGCACCGTCACGGTTTCGGCCCCCCCACCCACGCCGTCTACATGGGCATGGGCGAGCCCCTCCTCGCGTACGAGACCACGGTGAGCTCGATCCGGGCCCTGGCGCGGGATGGAGGCATCAGCCCGCGGCGGATCACCGTCTCCACCAGCGGCGTCGTCCCCGGCATCGACCGGCTGGCGGGGGAGGGGCTGCCGGTGACCCTGGCGATCTCACTCCATGCCGCCACCGACGAGCTCCGCGACCGCCTGGTGCCACTGAACCGGGCCCATCCGCTGCGGCGCCTGCTGGCCAGCGCCGGCGGCTACGCCCAGGCCTCGGGGCGGCGCCTCAGCCTGGAGTGGTGCCTGATCGGAGGTGTCAACGACACCCCAGAGCAGGCGCGCCGCCTCGGGGAGATCGCCGCGCGCCTCCACGCCCACGTCAACGTCATCCCCATGAACCGGATCGAGGGCAGCCCCTGGGGACCGCCGCCCCCCGAGACGGCCCGCGCCTTCCTCCGCGCCCTGGACGGGGTGACCATGACGGTGCGCGACACCAGGGGCGCCGGCGCCGACGCCGCCTGCGGCCAGCTCCGGGCGTCGCTGGAAACCCGGCGCCATCTCCGCCCCGACGGCACCCTGGGACCGCCGCAGCGCCCGGTGAGGGGGGCGGCGGGCCCGAGATGATCTGGGGACGACCGCCTCTGCCCGTCCGGCTCACCGTCCCGGGACGGGCGCGGGGCGCGCCGGTGACGCTGGGCCGGATGCCTGCGCGAGGCGGCCGGGCGCCGGTTGGAGGCGACGGCCGGCTAGCGCTTCGGCTTGGCGGAGGTGCGGATGCAGCGGGTGCAGAGGGTGGCTCTGACCAGCTGGCCGCCCTCGAGGACGCGCGCCGCCTTCAGGTTGGGCATGAAGCGGCGGCGGGTGCGGACCTTCGAGTGGCTGACGTTGTTGCCGGCCATCGGGCCCTTGCCGCACCGGTCGCATCGTTGGGACATGGCTCTTTTGCAATCCTGAGAACGGGCCGCAGACGGCCGGGCCGCAGCGGCATACTAGGCACTCGCCCGCGGGTTCGCGCTCGGGGCGCTTGCCCGACTGCCGGGGAGACGGCGAGAATACCACACCACTGTTTCCCGACCTGCTGGAAGTGACGTGACGAGCAAGGAGAAGACGGCGGGGGTGCTGACACGAACGGCCGGTCTCGGCCGCATCGAGGTGTCGCCGCGCGTGGTCGCGTCCATCGTGGGCCACGCCGCCGGCGAGTGCTATGGCGTGGTCGGCATGGCCGCCCGGGGCCTGCGCGACGGGCTGGCGGAGAGGCTCAACCGCGAGAACATGCACCGGGGCATCGAGGTCGAGGTCGCCGAGGGCGGCCTGATCATCGAGCTCTACATCATCGCCCAGTACGGCACCCGCATCAGCGAGGTCGCCCACAACCTGATGAGCGCGGTCAAGTACGAGGTCGAGAAGACCCTGGGGGTGGATGTCATCGCGGTCAACGTGAACGTGCAGGGCATCCACCTGGATCAGGCCGATGAGCAGCGCTGATCGGGCGGCGGCAGTGACACGGGAGCCACTCCGCGAGGTCGACGGCGACGCGCTCCTGCAGGGGCTGCGCAGCTCGCTGTCGTGGCTGCAGGCCAACCAGGAGCAGGTCAACGACCTCAACGTCTTCCCGGTGCCCGACGGGGACACCGGCTCGAACATGTACCTGACCCTGCGCTCGGCGGTCGAGGACGCCCAGGGTGCCCCCGTGCCGTCGTCGGCGGGCTCGGTGATGCGGGCGGCAGCGCACGGCTCGCTGATGGGCGCGCGCGGCAACAGCGGGGTCATCCTCTCGCAGATCTTCCGCGGCTTCGCCCAGGGGGTCGGGGACCGGGATGTGCTCGATGCCAAGGCGTTCGCCGAGTGTCTCCAGGAGGGTGCCCGGGTCGCCTACAAGGCGGTGATGAAGCCGACCGAGGGGACCATCCTCACCGTGGTGCGCGAGGCGGCGGAAGCGGCCCGGCGCGCCGCCGCCGAGTCCGACGACATCCGCATCGTGCTGGAGGAGACGGTGCGCGAGGCCCACGCCGCGGTGGAGCGGACCACCGACCAGCTCGCCGTGCTCCGCGACGCCGGCGTCGTCGATGCCGGCGGTTTCGGCCTCGCCATCGTGCTCGAGGGCCTGACCCGCGCCCTGGCGGACACGGACGGGTCGGCCAGCCTGCCGGCGGTGCGCCGGCGGCGCTCCGGGGAGCCCCACCTCCAGGCCCCCACCGGCGCCGGGAACAGCGCCCCGGGCGGCGCGGCGGCAGCGCCGTCGAGGACCGCCCGGCGCCGCGGCGCCGCCGCCGTGGCCGTCCGCGAGCAGGGCTGGGGCTACTGCACCGAGTTCATGGTCAGCGGTCCGGGACTGGACGTCGACGCCCTCGGCAAGGAGCTGGGCGCGCTGGGCGAGTCGGCCCTGGTGGTGGGCGACAGCGACGTCGCCCGGGTCCATATCCACACCCACGACCCCGCCGGGCTCATCAGCGTCGCCTCCCAGCGCGGCCGCCTCTCCAACCTCAAGGTCGAGGACATGACGGCCCAGCATCACGAGGTCATGGCTCGCGCCGACCAGCGTGAGGCCGCCGATGCGGCGTTCACCCCGGCGGCGGCCGCGAAGCCGCTGGGGGTGGTGGCGGTGGCTCCCGGCGACGGCTTCCGCGACATCTTCCTGAGCCTCGGCGCCGACGTCGTCGTCGCCGGCGGCCAGACCATGAACCCCTCCATCGAGGACCTGCTCAAGGGGGTGCGCAAGGTGGGCGCCGAGACGGTCGTCATCCTGCCCAACAACCCCAACGTCATCCTCACCGCCGAGCAGGTGCACGGCCTCGCCGAGGGCATCGAGGTCAAGGTCAGCCCGTCGCGCAGCCTTCCCCAGGGCATCAGCGCCATGCTGGCCATCGACCCGAGCGGCGACGTCGCCGGCAACCTGGTGCGGATGGCCGAGGCGCTGGGCCGGGTGAGCACCGTCGAGATCACCCGGGCGGTGCGCGACAGCTCCGCGGGTGGCCTCCGCATCCGGGCCGGGGAGGTCATGGCCCTGGTCGACGACGACATCGTCCAGACCGGGGAGGACGAGCTCGCCGTCATCGAGGCGGTCCTCCGCAACCACGAGACCCCGCCGGAGCTGGTCACCGCGTACTGGGGGGAGCAGGTGGACGAGGCGGCGGCCACCGCCCTGGTGGAGCGGCTCCGGGAGGCCTTCCCGACCACCGAGTTCGAGCTGCACCGCGGCGGCCAGGAGCATTACCCCTACATCCTGTCCCTGGAATGACGCGGCGCGGCTGACGCCGGCGCGCGGGGCGTCACCGGACGGGACGTTCGGCTCTTCCCCCAGGTGACCAAGCGCTGTGGCGAGAGGGGGCCGTGAAGCGCCACCATCGCGCCAGGAGGTAACCACGATGGCCAGCAAACCCTCGGTGATCGACCCGGCGGACGAGCGCGCCGCGGCCATTCAGCGGCTGTCCGCCCGGCGCGACTTCGGGACTCACGTGGTCTGCTACGTCGTCGTCAACCTCGGACTGATCGCCATCTGGTACATCGCCGGCCACAGCTACTTCTGGCCCGGTTGGGTGCTGGCGGCGTGGGGCATCGGCATCGTGCTGCACGCCTGGGACGTGTACGGGCGCCGGCCGATCACCGAGGCCGACATCGCCCGCGAGATGGGCCGGCACACCGCGCCGCCGCCCGGGTGACAGCCGTCCTCGTCTACGCCGCCGCCGCCCTCGTCGGCCTGTGGGGTGTGGCCCATGCCATCCCCACGCACCAGGTGCTGGTGGGCTTCGAGCCCGTGACCGTCGACAACCGGCGCGTCGTCAAGCAGGAATGGCTGGCGGAGGCGATCACCATGTGGGGCCTCGCGGCGGTGCTCGTCGTGGCCACCGCCGCCGGTGGGGCGCACGCCACGTCCACGCTGTGGATCGACCGGGTCGCCGCGGCGTGGCTGGTCGCGCTCGCCGTGCTGACGGCCCTCACCGGGGCGCGTACGCCGGTGGTCTGGTTCAAGATCTGCCCGGTGCTGCTCACCGCGTCGGCGGTGCTGCTGCTGGTGGGAAGCCTCCTCTAGCATGCCGAGGACGTACCGCCGCGGCCCGGCACGCCGCGCCGTGAACGCGGTGATCAAGCTGCTCGACCGTGGCGGTCTCGGCGGGCGGCACACGTACACGCTGACGGTGAAGGGCCGGCGCACGGGCCTCTCGCGGTCCACGCCGGTGCGGCTGATCGAGGACCGCGAGCGCTGGCTGGTGGCCCCGTACGGCGAGGTCGCCTGGGTGCGCAACGCGCGCGCCGCCGGGGAGGTCGAGGTGAGCCGTCGCGGGCGAACGCAACGCCTGCGCATCGAGCAGGTCCCGCCCCATGAGGCGGCGCCGGTGCTGAAGGAGTACCTGAAGCAGGTGACCGTGGTGCGCCCCTTCTTCGACGTCAAGCACGGCGCGTCCCTTGCGGAGATCGCCGCCGAGGCGCCGCGCCACCCGGTCTTCCGCCTCACCCCTCTCTGACCGCGCCCGCCGGCCCGCCGGGCGCGGCGCAGTGCCATCAGACCTGGTACCCGTGCTCCTCCAGCACCTCTTCCATGACGTCGCTGAGGATCGAGTGCAGTGTCGGGTCGACGCTCTTGATGATGTCGAGGACGCCCGTCAGGTGCCAGATGAGGTAGAGCTCGGCGACCGTCTTGGCGTCGACGTCCCACGACGCGCCGGTGGTGTGGAGCGTCTCCGGCGGCAGCGCCTGGCGCCAGACCTGGAGGTTGTCGGCGATCTCGCGGGTGACCGGGCCCCAGTCGGGGAAGGACTCGGGCTGGATCATGTCCGGGGCCACCTGCGTCCCGGTGGCCATGATCTTGTAGATGATGCGGCCGTACCCGGCGAGCGCCTGCTTGGCCGAGTGGAGCCCGTTGCGCACCGCCACCTCGCGCATGATGGTGATCACGCCGCCGGGGTTGTTGCCCCGCGGGCAGCGCAGGCAGGAGAAGCACTGGGAGCAGTCCCAGACGTCGTGGTTCATCTGCTCCCACACCAGATCGACGTCCTCGCGTGCCATCGCCTGCACGATGCGGCGGGGACTGAAGTCGTAGAAGCGCGCCGACGGGCACGCCGCCACGCAGATGCCGCACTCGAAACAGCCCCGCAGGCAGTCGGGGAAGCGCGGGTCCGCCTCCACCTCGGCGAGCAGCCGCCATCTCTCCTCGAGAGTGGCGGCGGGGGCCGGGGGGGGAGACATCAGCGGGTGCGGCGGATCAGGAATCGCGACACGTCGCCCTCCTGCTCGGTGGAGACCAGCTCGTTGCCGGTGCGGCGCGACCAGCTCTGGACGTCGGAGGGCGCCCCAGGGTCGTCGGCGATGAGCAGCAGCGTCTGGCCGAGCTCCACCTCCTTGATCGCCTTGGACACCTTGACGATCGGTGTCGGGCACAGCATGTGCCGGCAGTCCAGGGTCAAATCCGCACTATCGATGGCCATCGTTCTCCTCCCGTTCTCGTTGTGTCAACTGTCGCAGTCGATGCCCGCCTCGGCGAGCAGGCGGCGGTACGCCTCAACCCCCTCGGCACCGGTCACCATCTCGCCGCACTCCTCGTCCCACAGGCTGGGCTGGAGGCGCACGATCCAGTTGGCGTAGGGCTCCCGGTTGAGCACGGCGGGGTCCTTCAGCGGGGCCTCGTTGACGGCCACGATCTCGCCGCTGAGCGGGCTCGGGATCGGTCCCACCCACTTGGAGCTCTCGACGGTGCCGGCGCTCTGTCCCCTGGTGATGACGCGCCCGACCTTCTTGGTGGTGAGGGCGACGATCCTGCCGGCCAGCTTCTGGGCGGGGTCGGTGATGCCGAGCAGGACGGCACCGTCGTCCTGGCGCTGCACCCAGACGTGCTTGTCCACCAGATAGTGCAGGTCTTCGGGGATGTCGCAATGGTTGACGGTCGCCACGGTCAGGCCTCCGCGGGCCGCTGGGCGGCGGCCTCGGCATGGATTCCGCCATGGTACAGGAGGGAATCCCGACGTCCTCCGGGCGGCTCAGGCGACGGCAACGGCCACCTCCTCCGGCGTCAGGGACGCCTCCACCAGCTCGATGACGTCCACCACCTCCATGCGCCCGGCCATGCCGGTCGCCTGCACCGCGGCGGTGAACATCACCATGTCCTTGGGGCAGGCCACGACCAGGCGGTGGGCGTCACCCAGGGCGACCGCCTCGCGGATCCGCGACTCGCTGGGGCGCTCCGTCTGCCCGCTGTCATCCATCCAGATGCGGCCGCCGCCGGCCCCGCAGCAGAAGCTCGCCTCCCGGCAGCGCGGCATCTCGTGGAGAGTGACGCCGAGGCGCTCCAGGAGCCGCCGCGGGGCGTCGTACCCCTGGTTGTAGCGTCCCAGGTAGCAGGGATCGTGGTAGGTCACCACCTGCGGGTGGGGCGCCGGCGCCAGCGCCCCCCTCTCCACCAGCTCCAGCAGCAGCTGCGTGTAGTGGAGCACCGGATAGCGGCCGCCCATCCCCGGATACTCCTGGGCGAGGGCGTTGAGGCTGTGGGGGTCGGCGGTCATGATGCGGCGGAAGCTGCACCGGCCCAGCGTCTCGATGTTGTGCCGGGCGAGCTGCTCGAACAGCCCCTCCTCGCCGACGCGGCGCACGTCGTTGCCGCTGTTCCGCTCCGCCTCGTAGAGGATGCCGTAGTCGACGCCGGCGCGGTGCAGCACGCGGGCGACGCCCCTGGTGAGCTCCTGCACCCGGGGGTCGTAGGCGGCGTAGTCGCCGACGAACCAGAGCACGTCGACCGGCTCAGTGCGCGCGTCCTTGACCGGGAAGCCGAGATCCCTGGTCCATGCCGATCGCGCCCGCTCCGAGCGGTTGAACGAGTTGCCGTGGCGGGCCAGGCTGGCCAGCGCGTCCTGGAGCGGCGGCTCCATGCGACCCTCCTCGACGAGGCGGCGGCGCATGTCGACGATGAGGGGGACGTGCTCGATGTGGAGGGGGCACACCTCCATGCAGGCGGTGCAGGTGGTGCAGGCCCAGAGGGTCTCGTCGCGGACGACGTCGCCGAGCAGCTGCGGCACGGCGCCCCCTGCCGCCTTCCGTGTGGCGGAGCGGCCGCGGTCGCGGAGGTGGTTGCGCACGTCCATGATCAGCACCTTGGGGCTGAGCGGCTGGCCGGCGGCGAAGGCGGGACAGGCGTCCTGGCAGCGGCCGCACTCGGTGCAGGCGTAGAGGTCGAGCATCTGCTTCCAGCTGAGCTGGTCGACCTCGCCGACCCCGACCGCCGGGCCGCCGGGGTCGACCGGGCGCAGCGCGCCGCGGGGCCCGAGATTGCGGAAGTAGAGGTTGGGGACGGCCGTGGCGATGTGCAGATGCTTGCTGGTGGCGATGTAGGGGAGGAAGACGAGGAGCGCGGTGACGTGGGCCCAGAAGAAGGCACCCGCCCAGGGCGCGGCGGCCGCGTCGTGCACCCCGGCCACCTCGATCAGCCGCGCCAGCGCCGATGCCACCGGCTGCCAGCCGGCGGCGGCATCGCCGCCCTGGCCGATGCGGAAGGCGTCGTGGAGGAGCAGGCTGACCATCTCGCAGAAGATCAGCGCCAGGATCACCGCCGCGTCGCGCTGGTTGGAGCCGCGGAAGCGGGCGGGCCGCCGGGCCCAGCGGTTGTAGGCGGCCATGCAGACCCCCACCAGGACGGCGACCTCGAAGACGTCCTGCAGCAGGGCGATCCAGGTGGAGCCGCCGATGGCGTCGAGGCTGAATCCGGGCGCCACCAGGCGGCCCGCCTCCTCGACGAGCGCGGTGAGCAGGACCACGAAGCCTCCGAAGATGAGCGCGTGCAACGTCCCGGAGTAGGGGACCTCGAAGAGGCGGGTGTGGCCGCCGACCTCGGTGACGACACCGCGGAGCCGGGTCCCCGGGTGGTCGGAGCGGTGCTCGGGCGCAGCCGAGGCCAAGGGGCGCAGCACCCGCCAGTAGCGGGTGCCGGACCAGAGGAGGACCGCCGCGACCAGGGCGAGCAGGAGGATCGCGGGCACCGCCACCGGGTCAGCCGGCTGCCGTCAGGCGGGCGCTGAGGGCGGGGAGGAGATCGCCGAAGTCGCAGGTGCTGCCGTAGGTGGCGACCTGGAAGATCGGGGCGCCGGGGTCGGTGTTGATGGCCACGATGACTCCGGCGCCGCGCATGCCCTCGAGGTGCTCCGGCGCCCCGGAGATGCCGACGGCCACGTAGAGCCTGGGCTTCACGGTCATCCCCGACTTGCCCACCTGCCGCTCCTTGGGCAGCCAGCCGCTGTCGACCACCGGGCGGGAGGCGCCCAGCTCGGCACCGAGGGCGGTCGCCAGGTCGCGGGCCAGGTCGATGTCGCCGGGGGCGCCGATGCCGCGTCCGACGCTGACGATCCGCTCGGCCTTGGTGATGTCCACCGTGCCGGCGGCGGCGGCCCCCGTCCCCACCAGCCTCGTCCTCAGCCGCTGGAGGGCGGCCGGCGGCGGCAGGGCGATGCGGGGGGCGGTCCCCGGCGCGTGCCCGGGAGCCTCGGGGAAGCACCCCGCGACCAGCGAGAAGATCGCCGGCGGGGCCGTCCTGGTGGTCGCCACCAGCTTGCCGCCGTAGAGCTGGCTCTCGGCCTCCATCTCCTGCCCCGCCACCCTCAGGGCGGTGCAGTAGGCGACCAGGGGACGGCTCGTGGCGGTGGCGGCGCCGGCGGCGAGGTCGATCCCCGCGGAGGTGCCGCCGATGAGGACGACCGACGGCTGCCGGACGCGGATGGCCTCTTCGAGGGCCGCCCGGTGCGCCTCGGGGAGGTAGGGGGTGAGGGACGGATCGGTCACCGTGAGGACACTGTCCGCGGCCCCCAGCGCGGCGGCCAGGGTGTCCGGGTCGGCCGCGGCCACCAGCGCCTCGACGGGGCCGCCGAGATGCGGCGCCAGGGTGCGCGCCGCCCCCAGGACCTCGAAGCTGACGGGGGCGACACCGCCGGGGTCGGCCTCGATGTAGACGAGGATGCCGGGCATGCTCAGACGCCCACCAGGCCGTGTTCGTGGAGCGCCTCGACGATCTGGCGCGCCACGTCGTCGGCGCTTCCCTCCAGCATGCGCGCCAGCGACTCCTGGGCCGGGGCCGCCAGCCGGGTCACCGTGGTCGCCGGGGCCGGCACCACGGCGGCGGGGGCGTGCGAGCCGATGGTGGCCGAGGCGATGACCTGGCGGAGCCGGCTGATGGGCACGTACCGGGGCGGGCGGCCGGCGGCCTGGACGCCGAGGACGGCGGGGAGATCGACCTCGAGGGCGGCCGTCCGGCCGCCGGAGTACTCCTGCTGCACGACGACCGCCGAGCCGTGGAGCTCGGCGCCGCAGACGACGCTGACGTGGGGCCATCCCAGCGACGCGGCCAGGATCGGGCCGAGCTGGCCGTGGAGATCGTCGGCCGCCTGGACGCCGGTCAGGACCAGGTCCGCGCCGATCTCGGTGAGCGCAGGCGCCAGGGCCGCCGCCACCCGGGGGGCATCCGTCCGGCCCTCCGGGGTGGGCACCACGATGGCCCGGTCCGCGCCCCGGGCCAGGGCGGCGAAGAGCACCTGGTCGATGCCGGCGGCGGCGACGGCCAGGACGGTGACCTCGGCCCCGACCGCCTCCTTGAGCAGCATCGCCTGCTCCAGGGCGTGACCGTCGAATTCGTTCACCGTCCAGCGCACTCCGTCGCGGTCGATGGCCGTTCCTCGGGCGTCCACCTCGACGTCCTCAACCAGGTCCGGGACCTGTTTCATGATCACCGCGATGCGCAACGTGGGACTCCTGGGGTCATCTCGCCGCGCGGCGTGGCGGTGCCGCCGGCGGGCTGGGGCGCCGGACCGCCCGGGGCGGAATGTCTACTGATGCGGTATAGTATGGCACCATGAGGTGGTTGCCGGCCCATGCCGTTCCCACGGCGCGACGGCGACCCTCATGACGCATCGCCGGCCGCGAGTCGCGTGAGTCTGGCGGCGACGTGACCACGTTCCCCGTCCGCGTGCGCGGCAGTGTGCCCGCGGGCATCGCAGCCACCGGATGCGACGCGTCGGCGACGGCACGGCCCGCGCTGCTCGGCGATGGCGTCGAGGTGCCGCTGGTCACCGGTGGGTGGACTCGCTACGTCAACCTCGACTATGCGGCGAGCACGCCGCCGCTCACCGAGGTGACCGACGCCCTCACCGAGTTCCTGCCCTACTACAGCAGCATCCATCGCGGCACCGGCTTCAAGTCGCAGCTGGCGACCGCCGCCTACGAGGGCGCTCGCGACGCCGTCCACGAGTTCTTCGACGCGCGCTCCGACGACGTCGTCATCTTCACCCGCAACACGACGGAGTCTGTCAACCTGCTGGCCGGGTCGCTGCCGGCCGGGACCTCGATCGTGACCTTCGTCTCCGAGCACCACGCCAACCTCCTGCCCTGGCGGCGGGACACGCTCCGCACGACCCACCTGGAGGTGCCCCGCAGTGCGGAGGAGGCCGTCGCGGCGCTGGCCCGCCATCTCGAGCGCACCCGCACCGACCTGGTCGCCATCACCGGCGCGTCCAATGTCACCGGCGAGATCTGGCCGGTGCGCGAGCTGGCCGACGTGGCCCACGCGCACGGCGCCCGCGTGCTGCTGGACGCCGCCCAGCTGGCGCCGCATTTCCCCGTCAGCATCCGTGACCTCGGGGTCGACTACATGGCGGCCTCCGGCCACAAGATGTACGCGCCCTTCGGCGTCGGCGTGCTCATCGGGCGCCCGGACTGGCTGGAGCGCTCCGCCCCCTTCCTGCGCGGCGGGGGAGCCGTCGAGTTCGTCACCGGCGGGGACGTCCTCTGGACCGCGCTGCCCGACCGCCAGGAGGCGGGCTCGCCGAACGTCACCGGCGCCGTGGCGCTGGGCGCGGCCGTGCGGGTTCTGGGCGACTATGGCATGAACCGGGTGGCTGGCGAGGAGCTGGAGCTGGGCGCGTACGCGCGAGGACGGCTGGCCGAGATCCCCGGCATCGAGCTCTACCGATCGTGGCACGACGACAGTGCCCGCATCGGCGTGGTCACCTTCAACCTCGGCGGCTTCCAGCACAGCCAGCTCGCCGTCGTCCTCAGCGCCGAGTTCGGCATCGGTGTCCGCAACGGCTGCTTCTGCGCCCATCCGCTGATGGTGGACCTGCTGCACGTCGACCCCGCCGAGGCGGAGCTGGTGCGCTGCCGGCTGATCGCCGGGGACCGGCGCAGCGTCCCGGGGGCGGTGAGGATGAGCATGGGCCTGGGCACGACCAGGGGGGACGTGGATCGCCTCGTCGAGGCGCTCACCCGGATCGCCGGCGAGGGTCCGCGCTGGACCTACGACGTGAGCCCGGTCACCGGCGAATACGCTCCGCGGCCCGACCCGAGGGTGTGGCCGGAGCTCGCCGTCCCGCTGACCCGCCCCGCGCTGTGGGGGCGGGCCGCGGCGTCCCGGTCAGAGTGAGACGTCCCATGCTCCGCATACCCCCCCGGGCGCGCTCAGATGAACAGCGAGATGTCCGAGTCGGCGGCCCAGTCGAGGAACGTCGCCGCCCCGCAGGGAGCCTCGGCGCCCTTCAGGAAGTCGGTCGGCTTGTAACCGAAGACGTCCATGGTCATGGAGCAGGGGATGAGCCGCACGCCGCCGTCGACGGCCGCCTCGAGCAGATCGTCGATGGTGGCGATGCCGTGCGACTTGAACATCGACTTCATGATCGTCGAGCCGAGCGCGGTCATGCCCGGGATGGCGCCCACCAGGTTGGGGACGGGCATGGGCATGGCGGGGTTGCCGAGCGGCGCGACCTGCAGCTTGGCGTGCTTCTTCTGATGAATGATGTTCAGGCCATAGAAGGTGAAGAAGATGCCGGCCTCCCAGCCCAGCGCCGCCGCGGTGGTGGCGAGGATGAGGGGCGGGTAGGCCATGTCGAGCGTGCCCTTGCTGGAGATCAGCGCGATCTTCTTGGGCCGCTCTGCCTCCTTCTGAGCCTTCTCGGCGAGGTAGGCGTCGACGGCCTGGCGGACGCGCTCCTCTATCTCCGCGTCAGCGGACACCTTGGTCGGCATCGCCGTCCCTCCTCGCCGCGTTCCGCCCCGGACTCCCGGGGCATTCGAACCGCGACAACCACATGTGAACACAGTATGCATCCTGCCGTCAACGCCGCGAGTCGGGGTCGGCCGGCGCCGCGGTGGAGGCCTCAATGCCCAACACGCTGCTGATCATGATGACGTCGGGGCCCGACACGCGACACCGACTCGGCACGCCCTTCTTCCAGGCCATGGCCGCGACGGCGCTCGACTACGAGTGCGTCATCGTGACCCTCATCGACGGCACCCTGCTGCTCAAGAAGGGTGTAGCGGAGACGCTGACCATCAAGGACGGTGAGGACAAGACGGTGCTCGACTTCATCCGTCAGGCGAAGGCGGCCGGAGCCTCGCTCTACGTCTGCCCGGCGTCGCTGTCGCTGCACGACCTCACCATGGAGGACCTCATCCCCGAGGTCGACGGTGCCATGGGCGCGGCGCGCTACACGGAGATGGCGCTCTCCGACGAGTGCCGGGTGTTCTGCTACTGATGCGCCGCCTTGAGCGTCGCGCCGGTCGCGCAGCGGGCGCAGCATGAGCGGCATGGTGACGCTGTCCGCGCTGGGCCCCGCGGGACGGACGTTCACACGGGATCCGGCCAACGCCCCCACCGAGGATCTGCGCGAGGCCGTCTTCGAGCTGGAGCGCCGGGGGGAGTGGATCGTCCAGCGCGTGCCCGAGCCGTATGTCGAGCTGGAGACCAAGTACGGGCGCACCAAGAGGATCCCGGTGCGGCACACCTGGCACCACAAGAGCTGCGGCCAGTGCGGCCACCTGCCCGGGTACTCGACGTCCATCTTCTGGCTGCACCGGGCCCTGGGCCTGGACTACGAGGACCCGCGCGACCAGACCTCGTGCACGGCGTGGAACTACTATGCGTCGGCGACCTCCAACGCCGCCGCCCAGGCGGCGGTGGCGCTGCGCAACTTCGCGGCAGCGCACGAGACGGGGTACTACCCGCTGATCCATTGCGGCACCAGCTACGGCCACTACAAGGAGGTCCGCGAGCAGCTCGTCCACAGCCCGGAGCTGCGCCACCAGGTGCGCGACATCCTCGCCAAGCTGGGCAAACCGATGGTCATCCCCGAGGAGATCGTGCACTACAGCGAATGGGTGCACGCCATGCGTGACGAGTTCGCCAGGCGCCGCGTCTTCGACGTCTCCGCGATCACCGCCACGGTGCACCCCGCCTGCCACTACTACAAACTGGTGGCCGAGGACGCCATCTACGACGCCGATCTCTACGGCGGCCAGCGCACCGCCGTGGTCTCCGCGGTGGTGCAGGCCATGGGTGCCACCGTGGCCGACTACTCGACGTGGTTCGACTGCTGCGGCTTCGGCTTCCGGCACATCATGTTGCAGCGCGACTTCACCCGCTCCTTCGCCACCCTGCGCAAGATCGAGGTGATGCGCGACGAGGCCAATCCCGACGTGGTGCTGACCCACGACACGGGCTGCGTCACGACGCTGGACAAGAGCCAGTTCGTGGCCCGCGCCAAGGGGTTCAAGGTGGGCATTCCGGTGATGTCGGAGGCCCAGTTCGTGGCCCTCTCGATGGGGGCGCACCCCTACCGGGTCTGCCAGCTGCACTGGCACGCCGTGGACTACCGTCCGCTGCTGACCAAGATGGGGATCGACTGGGAGGCGCGCTGGGCGGAGTTCGAGGAGGACCTGCGGCGCATCAGGAGCGGCGAGATCGAGCACGTGACCTGGGAGGGGACGGATGTCGGCTGAGACGATCCTCGTCGTCGGCGGCGGCCCGGCCGGGCTGGAGGCGGCCCGGGCCGCCGTCGGCCTGGGCTGCCCGGTGGTGCTGGTCGAGCAGCGGCAGCGGCTGGGCGGCACCCCCGACGCCGCCGGCTTCTCCGCGTTCGCCCTCGACCACCGCCCGGTGCAGGTCGTGCTCGAGGCGGCCCGCCGGGCGGTGCTCGGCCATCCCCTCGTCTCGGTGCGCCTGGGTGTGTCGGTGACCGCCTTCGAGGGGGAGCTGGGGGCGTTCCGGGCCACGCTCCGCGACGCGGACGGGGCGACCGCGGTGGTGGAGTGCGGCGCCGTCATCATCGCCACCGGTTTCGACCACTTCGATCCCGGGCGGGAGACGCAGGCGTACGGCTACTACGAGTACGAGGACGTCATCACCCTGGTCGACGCCGAGCGCATGCTGTCGGCGGGGAGGTTCGTGCGGCCCTCCACCGGGCTGCCGCCGGCGCAGGTCTGCTTCATCCAGTGCGTCGGCTCCCGCGACCGCCGCATCGGCAACGAGTACTGCTCCAAGGTCTGCTGCGCCGTGGCCACCAAGGAGGCCTCCGAGATCCGCGCCCTGGTGCCGGACTGCCGCGTCTTCATCTTCTACATCGACATGCGCACCTACGGCTTCTGGGAGGATCGCCTCTACTGGAAGGCGCAGGAGGAGGACCACGTCAACTTCGTGCGCGGCATCGTCACCGAGGTCACGAGGCGCGGCGACCGCCTGGTGATCAAGGGCGAGGACACGACCATGAACCGGCCCCTGGAGATCCCCATGGATGTGGTCGTCCTCTCGGTCGGCATGGTGCCGTCGGAGGGGACCAGGGCGATCGGCCCGCTGCTCGGTGTGGCCCAGGAGAAGCACGGCTTCATCGCCGTGGCGGAGGACGCCCTGGACAGCGTCAGCACCTCCGTGCCGGGCATCTACGTCGCCGGCGCCGCGGCCGGCCCCAAGGACCTGGACGACAGCGTCTCCATGGCGGGCGCCGCCGCCGCCAGGGCGGTGGCAGCGGTCCGCCGCGCCGAGCCGGCCACGCCGCGGGCATGACCCGGGGCCAGGGCCAGGTGGCCGGCACCGAGGCCGCCGCCGAGTTCGCGAGGCAGGCCCAGGCGCTGATCACCGAGCCCGGGCTCGAGGGCGTCGCCGCTGACCTGCTGGCGAAGTCCCGGCTCTTCCAGGACGCGCTGGATCGCGGCGTGCTGCGCGACGTCTCCGCGGAGAGGCTGCGCGCCTGCCTGCGCACCATCTTCGCCGCCCGCCGCCGCGCCGGCGCGCTGCTGTCGGAGGGCGGCGTGGACGCCTGGCGGTCCGCCCTCTGGGACCTCCTGCACGGCGCCGGGCCCGTCGCCGCGCGCGTCGACGCCTTCGACGCGGCCCTGGCCGGGGTCGACCCGGGCATCCGCCTCGACGTCGCCGGAGAGGTGCTGCACTTCTTCGACCCGTCGCGCCACTGGCTGTGGACGCGGTGGATCTGGGACCCGGGGACGGGCACCGGGGCCCTGTCGCTGGCGACCCCGGAGGAGCTCGATCTGAGCGCGGCGTCGGCGGGCCAGAGCTACCTGCGGGTGGGGGAGGGCATCGCCTTCGTCGAGCGGACCGCGGTGGCGGCGGGCATCACCCGCTTCGGCCCGGCCCCGTTCGGCGTGGACGTGTTCCTCGCCGCCGTCTACGCCGCCCACCTCTACACCGTCACCGGGACGGCCATGAGCCGCGAGTTCAACGCGGTGCTCCCGCCGGCGCCCGAGCTGGTGCGCCGGCTGCTCGGCGTCCAGCGGCGGGGAGCCTGATGGCCGATCCGCCCCCCCGGATCGCCGAGGAGAAGGAGCTCACCTTCGAGGGGGTGGACATCTCCGGGTCGTGGAACCGGATGTTCGAGCAACGGGTGATCTGGGACTACGACGTCGGCGCCCTCGACCGCGTCCGGGAGATCGCCGGCGCCGAGTCGCTGGGGTCCTGCTTCCAGTGCGGCGGCTGCACCCCCGTCTGCCCGGTGGACCATGTGGGCGACTACAGCCCCCGCAAGATCTACCGGCGCACCCAGCTGGGCGCCGATCTCCTCCAGAGCCCCGATCTCTGGCTCTGCACCACCTGCGCCAACTGCCTGCGCGTCTGCCCCAAGCAGGTCGACATGCTCCAGATCATGCCGGCGGTGCGCGAGCAGGCCGTGGCCCAGGGCAACGTCCCGGCCGAGCTGCAGACCGCCCTGGAGAACACCTTCCGCCACGGCAACCCGCTCGGTGAGCCCGCCCGCCGCCGGGCCGACTGGGTGGCCGAGGCGGGCGTGCCGGTGACGGTGCTGAGCCGCGATCCCCGCCCCGTCGACGTCCTCGTCTTCGTGGAGTGTTACTGGTCCTATCACCCCCGAGGCCGGGACGCGGCGCGCGCCTTCGCCCGCGTCATGGCGGCGCTGGGCGTCGACTGGGGGATCCTCGGCCAGGAGGAGAGGTGCGCCTGCGACAGCCAGCGCATGGCCGGCGAGCGGGGCCTCTTCGAGGCGGAGGCGGAGCGGAACATCGCGACCCTCGCCCGCCACGCCTTCACCCGCCTGGTCACCCCCGACCCCCACGCCTACAACGCCCTGCGCCACCAGTACCCCAAGCTCGGCGCCAGCTACGACGTCAGCCACTACACCCAGTTCCTCGCCCCGCTGCTCGGGGGGCTTCCCTGGACGCGTGAGCTGCCCTACCGGGTCACCTTCCACGACCCCTGCTACCTGGGCCGTCACAACGGCGAGTACGACGCCCCGCGGCAGATGATCCGCAGCATCCCCGGCCTGGAGTTGGTGGAGATGCGCCGCTGCCGCGAGAACGCCTACTGCTGCGGCGGGGGCGGCGGTGGCATGTGGCTCGACGGCTTCGCCCGCGACCATATCGCGGAGCGTCTCAGCGAGCGGCGGGTCCGCGAGGCGGTGGAGACGGGCGCGGACACCCTGGCCGTCTGCTGCCCGTACGAGGTCTCCCGCTTCGAGGACGCCGTGAAGTCGACCGGCAACCAGGGCCGGCTCCAGGTCCGCGACGTCATCGAGCTGGTCGACGAGGCCCTGCGCTGACGGGCCCGGGGGGGAGACCGACCGGCGCGCCCCGGGTCAGGGGAGAAGGTGATCGGGCGAGCCGGCGAATCCGACCTCGACCGCGAAGGTGTCTCCCGAGATCGTCTGGGGACCCACGTCATAGACGAGGTTCCAGTAGTCGTTCCAGCAGTTGCTGCTCCCGCCGGAGCAGGCCGCGGCGTCGGCGAACGTCGAGGGAACGCTGATCTGGACCTGGACCCACTGCCCGTTGTAGATCGCGCCCCCCGTCGCGTTCGCGGTCTGGAAGACGGCGCTGTGAGGCGTCGCCGTGCCCTCCCAGTTGGCAGACACCGCGTAGGTCGCCCCATCCTCGTTGAGGGAGGTCCCCAGGTTGGTCATCGTCGTGACCCCGCTGGGGAACTGGCCCCATCCTGTGTCGGGCTGCTGCACCCCGACCCAGGCACCCCCGGCCGTCGTGTTCGAGACGTCGCCGATGTCGAAGATGTCGACATCGATGGTGTGTCCCGCATACGACGGGTCGAGCCGGAAGAGAGGGATGCTGAACTGCGCATGGCTGGTGCTGCTGGCGTTGATGATCGGCGTGTACACGGTCATGTCGTCCATGGCCGAGACGCCGCACTCGGTGACCGTCGTTGTGTTGGCGCAGTCGCCCGCCACCGCGGGAACGATCTGCACGGAGTAGCCCTTGTGGGCGGTGGAGCTGCCATCCGAGAGGTTCCCCGTGTCGGGATCGCTGCCACAGGGGTTGCTGGTGCAGGTCGCCTGGCCGTTCCAGGTCAGGGTGTCAACCTCGAGGCGGAAGTACTCGGTGGTGCTGGTCGTGTTGTCGAGCACGCCGTTCTGCTGGTTGGTCACGGAGACGAGGTTGGCATCGGCAGCGGACGGCGTGTAATCGATCACCGACACCCACTGGTGGTACGTCGCGGGGGTGTGACCCTTCACCGTCGTCGCATGGCCGGAGCCGTTGAAGTAGAAGTAGCTGGGGCCGCCGCTGGGGCAGTCGGTCATGGTCCCGCCGCTGTCGTACTGGCCGGTGCCATTGGTGGCGATGCAGGTGGCATTGTACGGGTAGAAGACGTCCTGGCTGACGAGCGTGTCCTGCATGTCCGACGAGAGCGTGGGCACTGAGAAGAGCGTGTAGGACATCGCCGAGTATTCCGAATCGGTGGTGGTGTCGGTCCGCCCCGTCGTGTTGTTGTCGTCCGGGAAGCTGCCATCGTCCTCGTGGTACGTGTAGGTGGTGTCGTTGGCGTCGTCCGCGTTGTCGGGCGCGAAGGCCGGGTCGTAGACCTGGACGTCGGCGCTCTGCCCCGGTGCCAGCGTGATGAGGTAGTCGTAGCCTCCGTTGTAGTTGAGGTTGTATCCGGGGTAGGCCTTCTCGGTGCCGTTGGTCTGGCTGATGGCCTGCGCGTCCGGGGCAGTCGTCGCCGCGCAGCTGCTCTGCGGGTCGCAGGAGTTGGCGGAGTCATCGGCTGCTGGTGTGAAGGGGTCGCCCTCGGAGCGCGGGTTGCCGTAGCCCTCGGTGCGCTCGAAGTAGAAGTTGTTGGCCGTGCCCAGCTGGGCCAGAGTGCTGCCCTGCTGGGTTCCCGGCTGGCCGAGGGCGATGGGGGGCAGGTACTCGGCGGTCGCCGAACGGGTGACGACGTGCGAGCCGAAGCCGAGCAGTTTGAGGAAGGTCGACGGCACCGTCACCGAGATGGTGACCTTGAGCTGGTTGGTGGTGCCGGGCGGTTGCGAGGTGATGACGCAGGGGAACTGGGATGCCGTGCATGTGTTGTTGGATCCGGCATCGGTGAAGCCGTTACGGGCGGCTTCGACCAGGGCCGCGTTCTCCGCGCTGCCGTATTCGCCGGGCATGTAGGCCACTCCGGCCAGGGCGGCGGCGTCTGCGGCACGCGACACCTGGTCGCTGGCCAGGTAGCTCATGCCGGCGTCGATGGACAGGCCGACGATGGCGAAGAGGACGAGGGAGACCAGAGCGAAGATCACCATGACCTGTCCGCGCTCGCCGCGCACGATCACTCGGGGACGGTTTGGGCGCATGGGAATCACTCCTCCGGCGCGAGCCGGACGACCGTGTACTGGAAGTCCGTCTGGGTGAACACCTGCATGGTCGGCGAGGTGTATGTGAATCTGACCCGAACGCCCAGCTCCGACTCGAAGGGGTGAATCTGGTCGCGCAGGGCGAGGGTGTAGGTGAGCTGGAGCGGCGTCCCGATCGTCGTGCCGCTGATCGGCCACTGGTCGACGGGGTCGCCGGTCACATAGGCGCCGTTGTCGGGCGGACAGCTCGAGGTGGTGAAGGTGCAGTCGTTGCCGGAGCCCTCGGGCTGGTAGATGTCGATCTCGTTGATCACGGCGTTGGTGAACTGGCTATGCAGGACCGGGAGCATCTGCTCGACGATCGCAGTGTCGACCTGGTTGACGGTGACCCCGGTGCCCATGCTCGAGCCATCGCCGAGCTCGGCCGCGTAGCGGGCGCCCTCCTGAGTCGCCTGGATCGCGGTGTTGTTGTCGGCGACGAGGTCCGCGGCGGTCCAGGCGCCCATGAAGAGGATGACCATAACGGGGAGGAGGACCGCGAGCTCGACGAGCGACTGCCCGCGGGAGCGGCGGCGGGCGGGCCGCATCACTGCTGAGGCTCCAGCCGGAAGACGGTGGAGTCCGTCAGGTGGAAGCTTGCGGCGCTGCCGGCGAGCGTGTACGTGTAGGTGATGACGAGGCGGGCGAAGTCAGGCGCCGTCGACTGGTTGACATTCCGGATCTTGGGCGGCCAGTTGTCGTTGCCGACCTGCGCCCCGGTCGCTGTGTAACTGTCCTCGCACGGCGCAGTCCCAGTGCCCGGCCCGTCCTGCGCCGTGTCGCAGGTGCTGTCGTTGCACGGCTGGTTGCCTCCGGAGCCGGTGCCGGTGCTGTTGCAGGTGTTACTGCCTGCGATCTCACGCCAGATGTCGACTTCGGTCACCGTGATCAGAGGCTGGCTGGTGAGGCCGGCGCCGTCCATGCGGCAGATGCCCACGTCGTCCGCGTTGCTCGCCGGGCATCCGGCGGGGGCCTGCACGCAGGTGGTGTCGGCCGCATAGGCGGTGCAGTTGCCCTCGGCGGCGATGGCCGCGACGCCGACGTCGGCGGCGTAGGAGATCGAGTTGCGCCCGTAAAGGAACAGCCCGGCGTTCACCGTGGAGAAGAGCACGAAGAAGAAGATCCCGCCCACGAGGGCGAACTCGACCATCCCCTGGGCCGCCTGTCCGCAGCGGCGGCGGCGGGCGGGGCGCGGACCGAGGCGTCGCATGTTCACTGGAGGGTCCTCCGGAGACATGTACCATCCATGGTGGGCCAGCCAAGTATGCTGAATGACGCGATTGAATTCTGAGACATCACCGACCTGTTACGGTCCGGTGGTACCCGCCGCATGACGGACGCCCGGGACCAGGAGATGGGCCGGATGCTCATCCATCCCACCGCCCTGCTCCCGGACACGCCCGTGGAGCGGCTGTCCGGGGTGGGATCCGCTCGGGCCAGGGGCCTCGCCCGGCTGGGCATCGTCACGCTTGCCGACCTTCTGCTGCATCTCCCTCGCCGCTATGAGGATACGCGGGATGTCACGCCGGTCCGGCAGCTGGCCCCGGGGACGGTGCAGACGGCCCACGTCCGGGTGGCGAGCGTGCGTGTCCGCCGCAGCCCGAGGCGGGGCATGGCGCTCGTCGAGGCGACGCTGGAGGAGGACGGGGCCGAGGTCGGCGCCGTCTGGTTCAACCAGCCCTACCTGGGCTCCCAGCTCAAGGTCGGCATGGACCTGCTGGTCAGCGGCAAGCTGAAGCAGTCCCTCCACGGCCTGGCCTTCCAGAGCCCCACGTTCGAGCGCACCGGCCCCTCCCAGCGGCATGTCGGACGCCTGGCGGCGGTGTACCCCGAGACGGAGAAGCTCACCTCGGCCTTCCTCCGGGGCCTGATCGCCAGGTACCTGCCGGTGGCGGACCGCCTTCCCGACCGGCTGCCGCCGTCGGTCCGCCAGGCGGAGGGGCTGATGCCGGTGGGGGAGGCGCTGCGGCAGGTGCACATGCCCGACGACCAGCCGTCGGCGGACGCCGGCCGGGAGCGGATGGCCTTCGAGGAGCTGTTCCTCCTCCAGCTCGCCGCCGAGAGGGCGCGGCGGCGCCGGCTGCGCTCGGCGGGGTTCGTCGCGCCCTACGACGCGGAGGTGGCGCGGGCCCTGACCAGGAGCCTTCCCTTCCACCTCACCGACGGCCAGCGCATCGCCGCCCACCAGATCCTCACCGACCTCGCCGCTCCGGGGCCCATGAACCGGCTGCTCCAGGGCGACGTCGGCAGCGGCAAGACGGTGGTCGCCGCCCTGGCGGCGCTGATGACGCATCGCGCCGGCGGCCAGATCGCGGTGATGGCGCCCACCGAGATCCTCGCACGGCAGCACCACGCGACCCTCGACCAGCTCCTCTCCGGCCACGGCCTCCCCCCACGCCTGCTGCTGGGCAGCACCGGCAGCCGCGCCCGCCGCGAGATCCTCGACGGGCTCGCCGCCGGCCACGACGCCCTGGTGGTGGGAACCCACGCCCTCATCGAGGACGACGTCGCCTTCAGCAACCTCGGCCTCGTCGTCGTCGACGAACAGCACCGGTTCGGCGTGGCCCAGCGCCAGAGGCTGCGCCTCAAGGCCCGGGCCGTGCCCAACTTCTTGGCCATGACGGCGACCCCGATCCCCCGCTCGCTGACCCTGACCCTGTACGGCGACGTCGACCTCAGCGAGCTGCGCGAGATGCCGCCCGGCCGGCTTGCCGTCGAGACGCGCGTGGTTCCCCCCGAGGGGCGCGCCGACGCCTACGGGTTCATCCGCGGCCAGGTCAGGGCGGGCCGGCAGGCCTTCGTCATCTGCCCGTTGATCGAGGAGTCGGACAGCCTCGGTGCCAAGGCCGTGACCGCCGAGCACCAGCGCCTGGCGGACGAGGTGTTCCCCGACCTTCGCCTCGAGATGCTCCACGGGCGCATGCCGGCGCGGGAGAAGGAGGCGAGGATGTCCCGCTTCGCCTCCGGCGCGGCGGACATCCTGGTGGCGACGTCGGTCGTCGAGGTCGGCGTCGACGTCCCCAACGCCGGCATCATGGTCATCGAGGCGGCCGAGCGCTTCGGCCTCGCCCAGCTGCACCAGCTGCGCGGGCGGGTGGGGCGTGACCGGCACCAGGCTCACTGCCTGCTCTTCGAGGGAGAGGCCGACCCCGACGGATCGGCACGGCTGCGGGCGCTGGAGACGACGCAGAGCGGCTTCGACCTGGCCGAGATGGACCTCCGCCTCCGCGGGCCCGGAGAGGTGGTCGGCCTCCGCCAGCACGGGCTTCCGGAGATGCGCGCCGCCGACCTGCTCGATGTCGCCCTGGCCCAGCGCGCCCGTGCCGCCGCCATGGGCTGGCTGGATCGCGATCCCGAGCTCACCGCATACGCGCCGCTGCGCGAGGCGATGCACGGCTACCGCGCCGTCTTCGACCTGGACTGAGCGGGCGGCGGGAGCGGCGGATGGCGAAGCTGGCGGAGACGAGGATCACCGGGGGCGACTGGAGGGGCCGGCGCATCGCCACGCCCAGGGGGCTCGACGTGTTGCGGCCGACCCGCGGCATGGTCCGCCAAGCGCTCTTCAACATCCTCGGCGGTGAGGTGGCGGGCGCCCGCTTTCTCGACCTCTACGCCGGCGCCGGGTCGGTGGGCTTCGAGGCGCTGAGCCGCGGCGCCTCCCGGGTGACCTTCGTGGACCGGGGACGGGAGAGCCTTCGCGTCATCGGCGTCAACGCCGACAGCTTCGGGTGCCGGGACCGCGTGGAGCTGGTGGCGGCCGACGCCGTGCCCTGGCTGCGCCGCCGGCCCACCGCGGCGGTGGAGGCGGACGTGTGCTACGTGGACGCGCCCTACCAGGACGACGAGATGCTGGCGGCACTGCAGGTCCTCGGCGACCTGGCACCGCCTCTCATCGTGTGCGAACATCACCGCGCACGGCCGATGCCCGACACCCTGGGGACGATGGCCGCGGTGCGGACGGCCCATTACGGCCTCACCGATCTGACGATGTACCGACCCCAGGACCGAGAGAAGACAAACCCATGAGCGAGCGTGTGGCCCTCTACCCGGGGAGCTTCGACCCCATCACGCTCGGCCACCTCGACATCCTGGAGCGGGCGACGGCGATCTTCGACCGCGTCGTGGTGTCGGTGCTGCGCAATCCGGCCAAGGAGCCGCTCTTCACGGTGGAGGAGAGGCTGGATATGATCCGCTCCGCCGTCGCCAGCCTCGACGGCAGCGTCACCGTCGACACCTTCCAGGGGCTCACCGTGCACCACGCCGAGGCGGTGGGCGCCATCGCCATCGTCCGCGGCCTCCGCGCCCTCAGCGACTTCGAGACCGAGCTGCAGATGGCGCTGATGAACCGCCGCCTCAGCCCCGGCATCCACACCGTCTTCCTCATGACGTCGGCGGAGAACATCTTCATGTCCTCGTCGATGGTGAAGCAGATCGGCCGGCTGGGCGGGGACATCACCGAGCTGGTGCCTCCGGCCACGGCGGAGGCCATCCGCCGTCGTTTCGGCGAGCCCAGGTGAGCGACCCGACCGGCTCCGAGGGGGTGGGGGTGCCCTCCGTCCTCGACGTGCTCGACGCCGTGGACGCCCTCGTCGGGGACGCCCGCCGCGTCCCCTTCAGCGGCAACGTCGTCGTCAACGACGCGGAGCTGACCGATCTCCTCGACCGGATCCGGACCTCGCTGCCCGATGAGCTGGTGGAGGCCCGCGATCTCCTCGACGAGCGGGAGCGGATCCTGGTGGGGACCGAGGAGCAGGCGGCCCAGCTCCGCGAGGAGGCCCAGGAGCAGGCGCGGCACCTGGTCGAGGAGGGTCGGGCGCAGGTGGCGGCGCTGCGCGCCCAGGCCCAGGCGGAGATCCGGCGCCTCCTCGACGAGGCGCACGCACAGGCCGAGCAGCTCGTCTCCGCGGACGCCGTGGCGGCGATCGCGGCGGAGCGATCGGCGGTGCTGTTGCGCGAGGCGGAGGAGCGCGCCCAGCGCGTGGCGGCCGAGGCGGACGAGTACGTCCGAGCCGTCATGACCGGTCTCGAGGAGCAGCTCGTCAAGGCGACGACCACCGTCCGGCGCGGTCTCAAGGCGCTGACCCCGCCGCCGCGCCGCCGCTGACAGTCCGTCTCCCGGGCGGGCCCCCGCCGTCATGTCGGCGCCGATCCCGTATACTGCGGCCCGGTCGCGGCGCGCCTCCGGCCGCGCGGCCTCGTCCTTCAGTGGAGACGTCATGCCCCTTCCAAAGCAACGGGTGTCGAGCCGCCGCCGTGACACGCGGCGCGCCCACCATGCGCTGCAGCTGCCCACGCTCAACCCGTGCCCGCAGTGCAAGCAGCCGCGGCTGCCGCACCGGGTCTGCCCCAACTGCGGCCACTACGACGGCCGCGAGGTGATCGCCACCGAGTAGGCGGCGATCCGCCTGCTCTCGGGACGGTCGCCCGCCTGGCCGTGCTGCGCATCGCACTCTGCTTCCCCGGTCAGGGGAGCCAGACGCCGGGGATGGCCGCCGGTCTCGACGGCACCGACCTGGGCGGGCGTCTGCGAGCCGTCGCGGCCGCCGCGGGCGTCGACCTCGCCCCGGCCTGGGGAGGCGACGACGACGCGGCGCTGCGGCGCACCGAGATCGCCCAGCCGGCGCTGGTGCTCACCGAGATGGTGCTGGCGGCGGCGCTGCCGAGCCGTCTCGACGTGGTGGTCGTCGCCGGCCACTCGGTCGGGGAGTTCGCCGCCTGCGCCGCCGCCGGCGCGCTCGCGCCGGAGGACGCGCTGCGCCTGGTCATCGAGCGCAGCCGCCTCATGGCGGCGATGACCCAGGGGACGATGGCCGCCGTCCTCGGCCTGGACGCGGTGGAGCTGGCCCGGCTGTGCGAGCGGGTGGACGGGACCGTCGTGGTCGCCAACCTCAACGCCCCCGGGCAGGTGGTGATCAGCGGCACCGAGGACGCCGTGGCCGCCGCCGGCGACCTGGCCCGCACCGCCGGCGCGCGGCGCGTCGTGCCGCTCAGGGTCGGCGGCGCCTTCCATTCCCCGCTGATGGCGGATGCCGCCGCCGCCTTCGCCAGGGCGATGGACGCCGCGCCCCTGCGGGCGCCGCGGGTGCCCGTGGTGACCAACGTCGGCGCGGATCCCGTCACCGACGTGGAGATCCTGCGCGACCGGATGCGGCGGCAGATGGGGTCTCCCGTGCAATGGGAGGCCTCGGTGCGGCGGATGGTGGAGATGGGCGTCCAGGCCCTGGTCGAGGTCGGCCCCGGGGCCGTCCTCACCGGGCTCGCCCGGCGGGCCGCGCCGGGCATCCCGGCCCTCTGCGTGGATTCGCTGAGCGCGGCCGCGGATCTCGCCGGCCGCCTGGCGGCCGAGGGGGGCGAATGAGCGGACCCGGGGACCGTCCGTCGAGTACTCTACGGTCCGTGTTCCAGGCGCCCCCAGCACGTGCCCCGCGCCCGCCGGCAGGCACCCGTGTTTGAGGCCGCGCTCGCCGGCAAGGTCGCCCTGGTCACCGGTGGGTCCAAGGGCATCGGCCGGGCCACCGTCCTCGCCCTCGCCCGATCCGGCGCCGACGTCGCCCTCAGCTACTCCGCGCCCGCCGATGCGCGCGCCGGCCACCCCGGCATCGCCGAGGAGACCGCCGAGGAGGCGCGCGCCCTCGGAGTCCGCGCGGTCAGCCTCGACGCCGACATCGCCGACCCCGCCGCGGCGCAGGGCATGGTCGATGCCACCGTGGAGCAGCTCGGGCGCATCGACATCGTCGTCAACAACGCCGGCATCGCCCGCGACAACCTCGCCGTGCGGATGACCAACGCCGAATGGGACCTGGTCATCGCCATCGACCTCTCCGCCGCCTTCCACGTGTGCCGCGCGGCGCTGCGGCCGATGCTGCGCCAGCGCTCCGGCCGCATCATCAACGTGAGCAGCATCGCCGGGGTCATCGGCAACCCGGGCCAGGCCAACTACTCAGCCGCAAAGGCCGGGCTCATCGGGCTCACCAAGAGCCTGTGCCGCGAGGTCGGCTCGCGGGGGATCACCGTCAACGCCGTGGCCCCCGGGTTCATCGACACCGACATGACGGCGGCGCTGGGCGACAAGGTGCTGTCGTCGGCTCTCGCCGCCATCCCCCTCGGCCGGGTGGGGAAGGTCGAGGACGTGGCCGCCGCCATCCGTTTCCTCGCCCTCCCCGAGGCCGGTTACATCTCCGGCTGCGTCCTCCAGATCGACGGTGGAATGGGGGCTTAGCGGCCGGGGGACGCCCATCCCCCGTTAAGATCAGAGGACATCGTGCCCGATATTCCAGCCGAGCACGCCGGGCCGGCCGGGTCGCCGAGCTCGGCGCGCCGCCGCCGCCCCGCGACCGCGGCCCATCCGGCGGAGGCCCCCGCTCCCGCCGCCTCAATTCAGGAGGTCACCCCCGCCACCCCCCTCGACGGCGCGTCGGGTCTCTACGCCTTCCGCCCACCCCCCGCCGGTTCGCCCACTGGCGACAACCCCCCTCCCAACGCTATCGTTCCCCACCAATCCCAAGCGGCTCACGCCGACGACACAGAAGGACTGACGACTGATGCCAGACGTGACGTTCGACCGGTTCAAGACGATCGTCGCCGAGCAACTCGGCGTGGAGCCGGACCAGGTGACGCCGGAGGCGTCGTTCGTCGAGGATCTCAACGCGGACTCGCTCGACCTCGTGGAGCTGATCATGGCCTTCGAGGAGGAGTACCAGATGGAGATCAGCGACGAGGACGCGGAGAGGATCGGGACCGTGTCCCAGGCGTGGGAGTACATCCAGGAGAAGAGCGGAGCGGCCAGCTAGCCGCCGCTCCGCCGCCGGACGAGGTCGCCGTCCCGGGGGCCGTCGCCCCCGCTGAACCTCCGTCCGCCTCCGCGACGGGCACGCCGACCGCCCCGCCCGCGGCCGCCGCCCCGTCGGGCTGGGCCGATCCCTCCGAGCCGGTCTGGGTCCCCCTGCCGGTCATCGTCTCCGTCCCCGAGGCGGAGCCGGCGGTGGCCGACCCGATGGAGCCCTCCCCGGGGGCGGTGCCGCGCCGCCGCCGCAGCCGGTCGCGCCGCCCCAGGGCGGCGGCGACGTCGCCCGAGGACGCCGCGGAGCGGGTGCTCCCCGGTGCCGCGCCCGCGGTCCCCGCCCCCGCCGAGCCGCCGGCTGCGGCTCTCGCGCCCGCACCCTCCCCGAGCGTCGAGGCGGCGGCCCCGGCGGCGGCCGCCCGGCGGCATCGCAGCCGGGGGCGCTCGCACAAGGCACCGGCCTCCGAGCCGCAGGCGATGGAGCCCCTGCCCGGGGTGCCGCCGGCGCGGGAGGCGGCCATCGCCGAGGGGCAGGCCGACGACGCGCCCCCCTCCGAGATGTCCGCCTTCGAGAGCTTCCGCCAGCCGGAGCTGACGGCGGCGGAGCAGCGGCGGCTCGACGACCTCGCCGCCCGCCTGAGCATCACCTTCCGCCGCCCCTCCCTGCTGCGCGAGGCGATGACCCACGCCTCGTGGAACAACGAGCGGGGGGCACCCGCCGGGCCCGGCCACGACAACGAGCGCCTGGAGTACCTGGGCGACGCGGTCCTCGAGCTGGTCGCCGGGGAGAACCTCTTCAAACGCTTCCCCGGCCACGACGAGGGCCAGCTGACCCAGCTGCGCGCCGCCCTCGTCAACACCCTCTCGCTCGCCAAGCTGGCGGAGCGCCTGGGGCTGGGCGACACCCTCCTGCTCGGCAAGGGCGCGGCCAAGACCGGCGCGCGGCAGCTGCCGTCGCTTCTCGCCAACAGCTTCGAGGCGATGATCGGCGCCATCTTCCTCGACCAGGGATACCGGGTCGCCACCCGCGTCTTCCTGCAGAGCATCGGCGACCTCGACGAGTGGAGCGACGAGAACCACAAGGGCAAGCTCCAGGAGCTCGCCCAGGAGCGCTTCAACTCGACCCCCGGCTACCGCGTCGCCGCCGTCGGCGGCCCCGGACACCGGCGCGAGTACCGGGCCGAGGCGGTGGTGGGCGGCCGTGTCGTCGGCGAGGGCCGCGGCGGCACCAAGCAGGCGGCCGAGCAGGCCGCCGCCAGCCAGGCCCTGGAGCGCCTGGGCGTCTCCGCCCCCGCCGTCCCCGTCCCCGCCCACGCCGCCGCCCGGGCCCGGCCGGCGCCTCCGCACGCCCCCGCCGCCGAGTCGGTCAGGGTGCGGCGCCGTGTCGCCGAGGTCGCCGCCGATCGCAGCGCGTCCCCGGGCCGGTCCGCGGCCGCCGCGGCGCCGGCCGCGCCGGGGAAGCCGCGCCGCGGCCTCCTCGGCATGCTCCGCGTCATCACCGGCCGCCGTCCCGAGCCGGAGCCGGCGCCCGAGCCCGAGCCCGAGCCGGAGGTCCGCAAGCACACCCGCCGGGGTCATCGCGGCGGGCGCGGCCGCCACCGCCCCTCTCCTTCGTCCACGCCGCCGACGTGATCGCGGCCCCGACATCTTGTGGTGCCGGCCCGGCGCCGACCCCAGATGTTGACGCCGAGCTGAGCCTGCAGGGAGAATCCGGCGGATGAGGCTGCGCCGGGTCGTTCTCAGCGGGTTCAAGACCTTCGCGCTGCGCAGCGAGATCCGCTTCGAGCCGGGCATCACCGGCGTGGTGGGCCCCAACGGCAGCGGCAAGAGCAACCTCGTCGACGCCATCCGCTGGGCGCTGGGGGAGACCAACGCGAGGGAGTTGCGCGGCAGCCGCCTCGACGAGGTCATCTTCGCCGGCGGCCAGGGCAGGCCGCGGATGGGGGTGGCCGAGGTCGAGCTGGTCCTCGACAACGAGGACGGCGGCCTTCCGGCCGACGACGCCGAGGTGGCGGTGAGCCGCCGCGTGGTGCGGGGCGGCGAGGTCGAGTACAGGATCAACGGGGATCGGGCCCGCCTCCGCGACGTCGAGCGCCTTCTCGGCGGGACGGGGCTGACCCAGCACGGCTATGCCGTCGTCGCGCAGAACGACATCGAGGCGATCATCGAGGCGACGCCGCGCCAGCGGCGCAGCCTGGTCGAGCAGGCGGCCGGGGTCCGCCCCCTGCGCGTCGCCTGCGACGACGCCCTGCGCCGGCTGGAGCACGTCGATGTCGCCGTGCAGCGGCTGGTCGACCGGCTCGGGGAGACCGAGCCGCGGCTCCGCCTGCTGGCCGCAGAGACGGAGGCCGCACTCGAGCTGCGCGGCCTCTCCGGGCGGCTCGGCGAGCTGCGGGGCAGCCTCACCCGCGAGGAGTGGCGCTCTGCGCGGGCGCAGCTCAAGCAGGCCCGGCGGCGCCTGGACGCCGCCGAACGCCGGCTCGACGCCGCCCGGCTCGCCGACTCCGGATATGCCGAGAGGCTCGACGCCGAGCGCGAGAACCTGGAGAGGGCGCGTGCGGCCCAGCGGCTGGCGGCCCAGCAGCTGGAGGCGGCGCGCGTTGCCGCCGAGCGTGCCGGGGGCGAGACGCGCCGGTTCGGTGACCGCATCACCACCAGCGTGCTGCGGCGGGCCGACGCCCGCCTCGACCTCGCCCGGGCGCTCCTCGACGAGCGCGAGGCGGGCGGGGCGCTGGTGGACCTAGCCGGGTCGGGTGCCGACGTCCAGCGGCGCCTCGAGGGGCTGGAGGCCTCGCTCACCGAGCTGGAGGCGCGCAGCGGCGCGGCCGCGGGCGATGCCGCGGAGGCGCGACGCGTGCTCGCCGCGGCGGACGCCGACCTGGCCCGCATGGGGGAGACCGCGGCGCTCGCACAGGCCGCCGGCCGTGAGGCGGCGGCGCGGGCGTCGCTGCTCGAGGAGGCGGTGCGCTCCCAGAGCGAGGAGCTGGCGGAGTCGGGACGGCGGGTGGCCGGGTTGCGCTCGATCGCCGATGACGCCCAGGCGCGCCTGCGGGAGACCGAGGCCGTCGCGTCCCGTGCCGAGAAGGCTGCCGCGGACGGCGCCGCCGCCCTGGAGGCGGCCCGCGCCGCGCTGCGGCGGGCGGAGGCGGGGCTCCTCGCCGCCCGGGAGGCGACGGCCCAGTCGATCGCCCGGGCCGCCAGCCTGCAGGGCCAGGTGGAGGGCGCTCTGGGGGGCAGCGGGTCCGTCACCGCCCACGCCGCCGAGCTGGGGGCCACCCGCCTCATCGATTCGCTGCGGGTTCGCGACCCCGCCGACGCCGCGGCCCTCGAGGCGGCGCTGGAGCCGCATCTCGGCGCCTGGATCGTCGGCGACCTCGACCTCGCCCTGGGGTTCCTCCGCGCCGCCGATCTGCGCGAGGAGGTGTTCCTCGCCGGCGACGGCGGCGCGGAGACGCGGCCGCCGGCGCTGCAGGCGGGAGAGGCCCGTCCCGCCCTCTCCGCCGTCCTGGTGTCGCCGGGGGCCGGCCGGGCCGCCGCCCACTGCCTCGGCGCGACCTGGATGGTGCCCGACCTGGCCGCGGCGCGACGGGTCGCCGCCGGCGGAGCCGGGCGGGCGGTGCTCCCCGACGGCACCGTCGTCACCGCGGCCGGAGTCCGGGCCGGGGGCGGGCACGGGGCCACCCTCCGCCTGGTGGAGGCCGCCCGCGAGGCCGGGGCGGCGGCGCACGCCGCGGGCGAGGCGGAGGCCCGGGCCGACGCCGAGGTGCGGCGGCTGTCGGAGGAGGTGGCCGTCGCGGACGGCGCCGCGGCCGCCGCCGCGGCCGATCTCAGCGCCCGCCGCCGCGAGGTCGCCGAGGCCGCCGCCCCCGCCGCGTCGGCACGGGCGGCTCTGGAGACGGAGGAGAGGCGCCTCCCCTCGCTGGAGGCGGAGGTGAGCCGCCGCCGGGAGGCCGCCGCCGGGGCCCTCGAGGCGGCCACGGCCGCCGCGGTGGAGGCGGCCCGGCGGCTGGAGCAGGCCGAGCAGGTCCGGGCTGCCAGGGAGCGGGCGAGCCGGGAGGCGGCCGATCGCGACGGCCGGGAGGCCTCGCTGGCGGGCCAGCTCGCCGCGGCGCGGGAGGAGCTCGCCGGGATGCGCCGGGAGCACGACGACGTGGAACGCCTGCGCTCCGACGGCCTGCGGCGGCGCGCCGAGGCGGGCGGTCGGGTCGCCCAGGCGGAGGAGCGCGTGGCGGCGGCCGAGACCGACGTCCTGACCGCCCTGGCGCGGAGCGGCGACGCCTCCGCCGTGGCCCTCTCGGCCGCCGGTCAGGTGGCGCAGGCCGAAGAGCGGCTGCGCCGCGCCAGCCTCCCCCTGGGCGAGCTGGAGGCGGGGATCGCCGCCGCCGAGTCGGAGCGGTCCGAGGTGAGGGTCGCCCTGGCCCGCGCCGAGGACGAGGTGAACGCGGCCGGGGACGAGGTGGGCGTCGCCGAGATGCGGGTCGCCGAGCTGGCGGACTCGGTGCGCGGCGAGGTGGTCGAGGACGCCCCGGAGCTGGACGCGGCGGCGGCGGAACGGGCGGAGCGGGAGATCACCCGCCTGGAGCGGCGCATCGCCGCCATGGGCCCGGTCAACGCCCTGGCGCCGGAGCAGCACCAGGCCCTCGCCGAGAGGGTGGCCCGGCAGCGGGCCGACCGCGAGGACCTCGCCGTCGCCGCCGGGGAGATCCGCAACCTCGCCCGCCGCCTGGGGGTCGAGGCGGGACGCCGCTTCGACGCCGTGTTCGGTGACGTCAGCGTCCACTTCGCCGGGCTGTTCGGCGAGCTGTTCCCCGGGGGGCGGGCGACGCTGCACCTCCAGGAGGCCGAGCTGCCGGCAGCGGACGGGGACGGCGACGAGGCGGCGCCCGACGGCGAGCGGCTCCCCGGCATCGAGATCCTCGCCCAGCCGGCGGGGAAGCGTCTCCAGCCCCTCAGCCATCTGAGCGGCGGGGAGCGGGCGCTCACCGCGATGGCGGTGATCTTCGCCCTCGAACACGTCAACCCGTCGCCGTTCTACGTCTTCGACGAGGTGGACGCCGCCCTCGACGACGCCAACGTCGCGCGCTTCACCCGCCTGCTCACCCGGCTGGCGCAGCGCCAGCAGTTCCTCGTCGTCACCCACAACCACATGACCATGGCGGTGGCGGACGCGCTCTACGGTGTGACCATCGACCGCGAGGGGGTCACCACCGTGCTGTCCGTGCGGCTTCCGGCGCGCGCCGAGGAGAGCGCCATCGCGATCGGCTCCGGCCGGTCGCCGCTGCGCCGCGCCGCCTCATGAGCGAGGAGATGAGCCGCCGGCCGGGGCGGGAGGCGTGGTGGCGGCGCATGTCGCGGCGCATGGACCGCGCCTCGCTCAGCTTCAGCGAGCAGGTCCGCGACACCGTCCTGCTGCGCCGGGACCTGGACGACGCCTTCTACGAGGACCTGCTCCAGGTCCTCGTCGGCGCCGACTGCGGCCCGGTGATCTCGGAGCGGATGGTGGAGCGGCTGCGGGCCAGGGTTCGCGACGAGAGGCTGTCGACTCCCGAGCAGGCCCTGCGAGCCCTCAAGGCCGAGATGCTCGACGTCCTCGAGGCGCGGGACCGCCGCCTCGACCTGGAGGGCGTGCCCGCCGTGCTGCTGGCGGTCGGCGTCAACGGCAGCGGCAAGACCACCACCGTCGGCAAGCTCGCCCACCGCCTGCATGCGGAGGGCCGCACCACGCTGATCGCCGCCGCCGACACGTTCCGGGCCGCCGCCATCGAGCAGATGCGGATCTGGGCGGACCGCAGCGGCAGCGACGTCGTCGCCCACCAGCCGGGGGCGGACCCGGGGGCGGTTGTCTTCGACGCCCTGCAGGCGGCCATGGCCCGCCGCATCGACTGCGTGCTGGTGGACACGGCCGGGCGGCTCCACACCAAGACCAACCTCATGGCGGAGCTGGCCAAGATCCGCAACGTGGTGCAGCGCCTCATCCCCGAGGCGCCCAACGAGGTGCTGCTCGTCATCGACGCGCCGACGGGGATGAACGCCATCACCCAGGCCCGCGTCTTCGACCAGGCGCTGAAGCTCACCGGGATCGTGCTCACCAAGCTGGACGGCAGCTCGCGGGGCGGCACCGTCCTCGCCATCGAGGAGGACCTCGGCGTCCCCGTCAAGCTGGTCGGCCTCGGGGAGGGCATCGACGACCTCAACGTCTTCGAGCCGAGGGCGTACCTCGACGCCCTCTTCGCCGGCGTGCTGGAGGAGCCGTCCGCGTAGGCGGCCCATCCAGCACCCCGGGCGCTCCGGGGATGATCCGGCGTCAGACGATTAGGCCATGCCGGCCGCTGCGGGTCAGGCGGGGAAGAGCCCGTCCACGGAGAGGTAGCGCTCGCCGGTGTCGTACGTCACGGTGAGGATCCGAGCCCCGTCGCGGACCTCGGGGATCTTCTGCGCGACGGCGGCCAGCGACGCACCCGAGGACACGCCGATGAGGATCCCCTCCTCGCGTGCGGCCCGGCGCGCGTACTCCATGGCATCCGGTGGGGCGACCTGGATGACGCCGTCGAGGAGGTCGACGCGCATCACCCCGGGGATGAAGCCGGCGCCGATGCCCTGGATGGGGTGGGGGGAATGCGTGCCGCCGGAGAGGACCGGCGACAGCGTGGGCTCGACGGCGAAGACCTGCAGCCCGCTCCACTTCGGCTTGAGCACCTCGGCGATGGCGGTGATGTGGCCGCCGGTGCCGACCCCGCTGATGATGTAGTCGAGCCCCTCGGGGAAGTCCTCGAGGATCTCGCGGGCGGTGGTCCGGCGGTGCACGTCGACATTCGACGGATTGTCGAACTGCATGGGGATCCACGACTTGGGCGTCTGCGCCTGCAGCTCGTTGGCGCGGGCGATGGCCCCCTTCATGCCCAGCTCGCGGGGGGTCAGCTCCAGCTCGGCGCCGTACGCCTTCATCAGCCGGCGGCGCTCGATGGAGAATGATTCCGGCATGCAGAGGATCAGCCGGTACCCCTTGACGGCGGCCACCAGGGCCAGGCCGATGCCGGTGTTGCCGCTGGTGGGCTCGATGATCACCGAGCCGGGCCCGATGCGGCCGTCCTTCTCGGCGTCCTCGATCATCGCCAGCCCGATGCGGTCCTTGATGCTGCCGCCGGGGTTCACCCGCTCCTGCTTCACCCAGACGGTGACCCGCGGATCAAAGAGGCGGTTGATGCGGACGTGCGGGGTGTTGCCGATGGTCGCGAGGATGCTGTCAACGGGCATGGATGGTTCCCTCCTCCACTGTCAGATCGAATAGTCGGAGCTGGCCAGCGTGTCGGCCACGCTGCGCACGGTCACCTGGCTGGTGTGGTGGACGAACGACCCCGGCGGCACGCTGGTGGTGAGCCAGACGTTGCCGCCGATCACCGTGTCGTGGCCCACCGTGGTGTCGCCGCCGAGGACGGTGGCGTTGGCGTAGATGACGACGCGGTCCTCGATGGTGGGATGGCGCTTGGAGCCGGCCGCCGCCTTGGAGACGCTGAGCGCACCCAGCGTCACCCCCTGGTACAGCTTGACGTTGTCGCCGATCACCGCCGTCTCGCCGATGACGATGCCGGTGCCGTGGTCGATGCACAAGGAGCGCCCGATGCTGGCGCCGGGGTGGATGTCGATGCCCGTCCTGGCGTGCGCCGCCTCGGAGAGGAGGCGGGGGAGGACGGGGACGCCGAGGGCGTGCAGCTCGTGGGCCACGCGGTGGACGGCGATGGCGAGGAAGCCGGGGTAGGCGACGATGACCTCGTCGAGGCTCTCCGCCGCCGGGTCGCCCTGCATGATCGCCTCCGCGTCCTCGCGGAGGTGCGTGTGGATCTCCGGCAGCCTCTCGATGAAGCGCGTCGCCAGGGCCGCCGCGTGCTGGCGCGGGACGACGCTGCCGAGCATGCGGGAGAGGTCGCCGCGGAGCAGGGTCAGGCGGGCGACCAGTTGCTCCTGCGTCGCCTCGACGTCCGCCGTGTGCTGCGGGAAGAGGAGGCCGAGGATGCTCTCGATGACCGCGTCGATCTTCCGCTTGGAGGGGAGTTTGGCGACCACGCCGGAGCGGCCCTCGACGAGCGCTCGGACGAAGGCGCCGTCGAACTCCTGGGGATCGCTGGAGATGGATGCGTCGGTCAGCGTCGGCATGGTGGCTCCTGAAGCCGGGGAGGATGCCCGCCGCTGCGGCGGGGCATCGGTGACATGCCATTCTCCGCGCTCGGCGCCGGGCCGCGAAGCCGGGGCGGCGCGCGATGACGCGGTCATGCCATAAGACTACCTGATTGGTAGACAATGGCGGTCACCACGATCGGGCTTCAGCTGTCGGGTGACCATCACCGACCCGGTGGCCACCCGCGGGCGGCCCGGACCGGTACACTGTCCAGGCTTTGCCCTTGACAGCGACGATGAGCTCCCGCCCCCCGGCCGCGCCGGGCGAGGTGGCGCGCGACGCGCTGGCCCGGAACGCCCGCCTGCAGCGGCTCCTCGACGTGTACGGACCGCTGCTGACCGAGCACCAGCGGCTCGCCTGCCACCTCCATCTCGACCAGGACTGGTCGTTCAGCGAGCTGGCCGAGCACCTGGGCTGCAGCCGCAGCGGCGCCCATGACCTGGTCCGGCGGGCCCTGGCCCAGCTGGAGCACTTCGAGGAGAGCCTGGGGCACGCCCGGGAGCTGGCGCGCCGCGATGCCATCGAGAGCGAGCTGCGGACCCGCATCGCGCGGCTGCGCTCCCGGGCCGACTGACATGTTCGACTCCCTCTCCGACCGGCTCGGCGAGATCTTCAAATCCCTGAGCGGGCGCGGCCGCCTGACCAGGGAGGAGGTCGAGCTGGGCATGCGCGAGGTGCGCCTCGCCCTGCTCGAGGCCGACGTCAACTTCAAGGTTGCGCGCGCGCTGGTCGACCGCATCCGCGAGCGCGCGGTCGGCGCCGACGTCCTCGAGTCGCTGACCCCGGGGCAGCAGATCGTGAAGATCGTCAACGAGGAGCTGGTGACCACGCTCGGCGGCGAGCAGCGCAAGCTCCACTACCAGCCGCAGCCGCCCACCGTGGTGATGCTCATCGGCCTCCAGGGCAGCGGCAAGACGACCACCTGCGCCAAGCTCGCGCTGGCGACTCGGCGCGAGGGTCACCGCCCCCTCCTGGTCGCCGCCGACACGCACCGCCCGGCCGCCGCGCAGCAGCTGGAGAAGCTGGGCAAGGACAACCAGATCCCCGTGGCCATGCCCGACGGCAAGAGCAAGCCCGCCGAACTCTGCCGCCGCGGGCTGGACGAGGCCAGGCGGTTCAACTGCGACGTGGTCATCCTCGACACCGCCGGTCGCCTGCAGATCGACCAGGTGATGCTGGACGAGCTGAAGGACATCAGGAAGAAGCTGACCGTCCACGACACGGTGCTGGTGGTCGACGCCATGACCGGGCAGGAGGCGGTGAACGTCGCCCGCGAATTCGACCATCAGGTGGGCGTCGACGGCGTGATCCTGACCAAGCTCGACGGCGACGCCCGGGGCGGTGCGGCGCTCTCCATGAAGGAGGCGATGGGCAAGCCCATCCTCTTCACCGGGGTGGGGGAGAAGGTCTCGGAGCTGGAACCCTTCCAGCCGGAGCGGATGGCATCGCGCATCCTCGGCATGGGCGACATCCTCACCCTCGTCGAGCGGGCCCAGTCGCAGATGAGCGAGAAGAAGGCGGAGGAGGCGGCGACGCGCCTGCTGCAGGGCCGCTTCACCATGAACGACTGGCTGGAGCAGATGCGCCAGCTCCGCAACATGGGCCCGCTGGAGGGCATCCTCGGCATGCTGCCCGGCGGCCGCCAGATGCTCAAGCAGGCGGGCGGCATGGTCCCGACGGAGAAGGACCTGTCGCGGATGGAGGCCATCGTGCTCTCCATGACGGCCCACGAGCGCATCCATCCCGAGCTGCTGAAGAACTCGCGGCGCCGCCGCGTCGCGCTGGGCAGTGGCACCACCATGGCCGACGTCAACCGGCTGCTCAAGGGCTTCGAGCAGATGCAGTCGATGATGAAGGCGATGGGCGGCAAGGGGACCGGCAAGGGCGTGCGCAGCAAGGCCCGCATGCTGCGCCAGCTGCGCGGCATGGACCCCTCGCAGTTCGGGCTGCCGACGCCGTGAGGACGCCGAACCCGATGACCGGCATGCACCCGATGAGGATCACCCACCCGCTGTCACCCGGCCACCCGTGCCGGGCTCACCAAAAGGAGAGGCCTTGGTCAAGATCCGGCTGAAGAGGATGGGGACGACGAAGCGTCCCTTCTACCGCCTGGTGGTCGCCGACTCGCGCAGCCCGCGTGACGGGCGCTTCATCGAGGCGCTCGGCTTCTACGACCCGCTCCCCGTGCCCGCGTCGGTGCAGATCGACGCCGACCGCGTCCGCGAGTGGCTGCGCAAGGGCGCCCGGCCCAGCGACAGCGCCCGCGACCTGCTCGTCGCCCAGGGCATCCTGCCCGCCAACAGCCGGCGGAGCCACGCCGCGGCCTCCGAGGCGGTGGAGACGCCGGCGGTGACCGAGGTGCAGTCCCCGGCGGCCGCGCCGCAGGCTGACGAGGTGGCCGCCGGGGTGGCGGACGCGCCCGCCGCAGCGGCAACCGACGAGGCGGCTTCCGTGGCGGAGGCGGCTCCGGGAGCCGGGAAGACCGGCAAGTGACCGACTACGTGGACCTCACCCGCTTCATCGTCGAGCGAATGGTCAGCGCCCCGGAGGCGGTGAACGTTCGCGCCCTGCCCCACGGCCGCACCACGATCATCGAGGTGGGGGTCGCGGAGTCCGACATCGGCAAGCTCATCGGCAAGGGCGGCCGCAACATCGACGCCGTCCGCGCCGTGGTCCGCGCCGCGGGGCTGCGTGCCCACGAGCGGGTCCAGGTGGAGGTCGCCGAGCAGCGATGAGCCGCGGTCCCCGAGGAGCGGCCGGGCCTCGCCCGTCCAGTCCCACCCTGCTCCGCGCCGCCCGGGTGCGCCGTCCCCACGGCGTCCGCGGCGAGCTGAGCGTGGAGAGCCTGGGTGGTGACGCGCGCCGCTTCCGTCGCGGGGTGAAGCTGACCGTCGAGCAGACCGGCACCGTCCTCACCGTGCGCTCCGCCCGCGGCGTCGCCGGTGACGAGTTGCTGGTCAGCTTCGACGGCATCGACACGCCGGAGGCGGCGGCGCCGCTGCGCGGCGCCTACCTCTGCGTCCGGCCGCAGGCCGTCCGGCACCTCCCGCCCGGCGAGTGGTTCGTCTGGCAGCTGGTGGGCCTGGCCGCCGTCGACGCGCAGGGCCGCGCCCTCGGCGAGGTGACCGACATCGAGTCGGGACCGGCCCACGACATCCTGGTGGTCGGCAGGGGGACGGCGGAGCGCCGCTTCCCCATGGTGTCGGCGTTCGTCACCGAGATCGACCTCGCCGGGGGCCGCATCGTCCTCACCCCCTGGGACGAGGAGGAGTAGGGGCGGTGCGCTTCGACATCCTCACCATCTTCCCCGAGGTCTTCCCCGGGCCCCTCGGCGTCGGCGTCGTGGGCCGGGCACGGGAGAGCGGCGACGTCGTCCTCACCGTCCACGATCTCCGCGACTTCACGCGGGACCGGCACCGCCAGGTCGACGACATCGCCTTCGGCGGCGGCCCGGGGATGATCCTCAAGCCCGAGCCGCTCATCCGGGCGGTGCGCCGGCTCCGCGCCGAGGTGCCGGGGCTGCGCAGCATCCTGCTGTCCCCCCAGGGGCGGCGCCTCGACCAGGATGTCGCGCGCGAACTCGCCGGGGAGAGCGCGCTGCTGCTCGTCTGCGGCCGCTACCAGGGCGTCGACGAGCGGGCGCGCGAGGAGATCGGCGAGGAGCTGAGCGTCGGCGACTACGTGCTGAGCGGGGGGGAGATCGCCGCCATGGCGGTGGTGGACGCGGTGGCCCGGCTCCTTCCCGGCGTCGTCGGATCCCCCGAGTCGCTGGCCGACGAGACCTTCTCCGAGGCCGCCGGTGGGGGCCTGGAGGCCCCCCTCTACACCCGTCCCGCGGATTTCGAGGGCCGGACGGTTCCCGAGGTGCTGCGCAGTGGTAACCACGCCGCCATCGCCGCCTGGCGCCGGCAGCAGAGCCATGAATCGACAAGCCGCCGGCGACCCGATCTGTTAGGGTCCCGCACGATAGCTGGAGGTACACAGTGAACGTCATCGAGCTCCTGAAGCGCGAGCAGGAGAAGCCCGAGGTGCCGGTGCTGCGCAGTGGCGACACGGTCCGCGTCCACGTCAAGGTCGTCGAGGGCACCCGCGAGCGCATCCAGGTCTTCGAGGGCGTGGTCATCGCCGTCAACGGCAAGATCGGGACCGCCACCAGCTTCACCGTCCGGCGCATCGCCTCGCACGGCGTGGGCGTGGAGCGCACCTTCCTGCTCCATTCGCCGCGGATCGACAGGATCGAGGTCCTCCGCCACGGCGAGGTCCGGCGCGCCAAGCTCTACTACTTGCGCGAGAAGGTGGGCAAGCGGGCCCGAATCCGCGAGCGCCGCCAGCCCGTGGGCGCCGAGGCCACCTCGGTCAGCCACGCCCGCGCCGCTCTGCCCGAGACAGCGGAGAGCGCCGGCGAGACGCCGGCGGCGGACGACCTGGACGTCGAGGACCAGACGCCCACCCAGCCCGACGTGGAGGCCGAGCCCGGCAACGTCTGACCGTCCGCGGACAGGACGGGGGCCGGGGGGCGGTCACGCCGCCGCCATCGCGGCGGCGTGCCGGGATGGCCGGGGCGGTGGTGGTCACCTCGAGGTGCGGGGAATGCCCGTGCTCGCCCGCGACCGGCGCTGCCGTGCGGGCGGCTGGACGCCCCGTGCGAGGAGCGCGGGATCCTCTGGCGGCGGAGGTGACGGCCCGCCGCGGCAGGCGGTGGACCGGCGCAGGCAGGCGAACTTCGGGATGCTCCTCGGCGCCGTGCGGGCGGCGACCGGCCGAGCCGATCAGCCGTGCCGCATCGACGTCGTCGTCCCTCAGCTCGGTGGCGACCGGGGAGCGCGGTGCTGCGACCGCATCCGCAACGCCGTCGGGGCTGGGCGGTGGCCCGGGCCCCGACCGATCGCGATCGGGCGGTGGCCGGGGAAGCGTCGCCTGTCACCCCCATCGAACCTCTACCATTCCTTGCCCATGAGAAATCGCGCCCTCCTCCCCCTTTTCCTGGCCGGGATGGCCCTCGTCATCTCGTCGTGCGGCATCTCCGTGCAGACGCCCAGCAACTCGTCGGGGTCGACGCCGCCCGCGGGAGGGACCTCGTCGACGCCGATCACGACCACCGCCGCGGCCACGCCGACACCGGCCACCGCGGGCGGGCCGACCGCCGGGCCGGGCGGCTGCCAGGTGGCCGCCGCCGACTTCCCGCCCAGCGGGGTCACCCTCATCAGCTGCTACACGATGGCCGGCGAGGTGACCGCGAGCGGCGGCTTCTACGACGACGGGGAGGGCAACGGAGCGGTCAGCTGCACCGACTGGGTGACCAACGGTGAGCAGACGACCGGTGCGGCCAGCGAGGTCCTGCCGGCACCCGACGCGTCAGAGGCCGACATCACCGTCAACGGCAACGACCTCGAGTTCGGTTTCAACATCGGGCCCTACACGGGCCCCGGGTCGTACCCGTCGACCAGCCTGTACGAGTTCGCCAGCTACGGCGACACCGACTGGGACAACGACAACGAAGCCGCCTCGTCGGTCACCGCCCAGGTGAACGCGGACGGATCGGGCACGCTGAAGGCCACGCTGATCAACAGCGGCGGCAACGGTCAGACCGAGACCATCACCGAGAGCTGGATCTGCGTCACCGAACCGGGCATCTGAGCTGAGGGAGGATCGCGGGACCGGGGCGGGCGCGCTCCGGTCCCGGGCCTCCCGGTCGCGGACCCGGGCGGACGGCACCCGTCGTTGCAGCGCATCGGGTGCCCGGTGTCTTCGACCCGGCCCGGCGCGTGCCGGGCGCAGTGGGGCTCACCGGGTGGGGTTGCCGGCCTCCCCGGGCGAGACGATGCCGCGGTCCTCCATCTCCCAGGCGTGGTCGAGGGCGTGCCAGGCGATGCGTCGGGCGGCGTAGCGGGGCGGCCAGCCGGGCCGGCCGACCCCCGGCGGGGGAGGAGCCGGGCCCAGGGCGGCGGCGATGGCGGCCCGCATGGCGGTGATGCCGGCGTCGTCGCCCCTGGCGGCGCGCAGCCCGCGCAGCCCCAGCCTGGGGGCGCACAGCGACGTCTCGGTCGCGAGGAGGTGATCGATGATGGCGTCGCGATCGCGCCCGCCCCCGCGCGGCCCCCTGCGGAGGATCTCGGGGCTGGCCGCGGCGACGCTGTCGAAGCGCCTCCAGCACGCCTCCACGAGTCCCACCAGTCGCGCTGCCTCGCCGGGGGCCAGCGCGTCGGCGTCGCCGATCGCCGGCACGTCCGGCGCCCCGAAATCGGTCGTCGTCGAGCCGGGCACCCGCCCCACCACCCGGAGCGCCGGCTCGCCGGGCAGCTGCAGTCCGGCGTCGCGGGCCACGGCTGCGTAGCGGGGCGCGTAGGCGAGGAGGGCGGTGAGCGCCCCCGCCTCGTCCTTCGCTGAGCGGCACCATCCCGGCCAGTCGAGGGCGGCCGCGAACGTGCGGCGGGAGGCGGATTCGACGTGGACCCGGATCTCACCCATGGCGGACCACCCTAGCGCGAGGTCCCCGGAGCGCCCCCGGCCCACCGTCGGGGCACACGGCCTGGGTCAGCCCGCACGGGTGGCCGGGCGGCGCCCCAGGAATCGGGCGCCTTTGACCTGGAGGCCGTCGGCCTCGACGGGACGCGCCAGCCACCAGCCCTGTCCGAGTTCGGCCCCCAGGTCCCTGGTCTGCCGCGCGGCCAGCTCGTTCTCGACGCCCTCGGCGATGACCGACGCTCCGCTCGCCTTGGCGAAGGAGACGACCGCCCGGATCGCCGCCCGCGAGCCCGAGTGCGACGCGGTCATGGTCAGGCTGCGGGCGATCTTGATGAACTCGGGGTTGGCGGCGGCCAGCAGCTCGAGGGTCGAGTGGCCGTCGCCGACGTCGTCGAGGGCGAAACGGACCCCAAGCGCCCGGTACGAGGCGAGCACCCGGCGGACCCGGGCGAGGTCGGTGATGATCTCCCGCTCGGTGATCTCGAGCACCAGCAGGTCGGGGCGGGCCCCCGCGGCCTTGAGAACGAGCATGAGCTGGTCCGGCCCGTGGACGGGGTCGAGCAGGGTCAGCGCGCTGACGTTGAGGAACAGGGCGCGGCCGGGCTGCAGGCGCCAGGGGGCGTCGGCGATGGCGATCCGGCGGCAGAGCCAGTCCAGGTCCCGGATGCGCCCGATCCGCTGCGCCTCGGCGAAGAGATCCTCGACGCTGTCTCCCGCGCCCATGTCGTGGGGCCGTGCCAGCGCCTCGTTGCCGATGACGGTGCCGTCGGAGAGACGGCAGATGGGCTGGTACACCATGCGGAGGTCGCGCTGGGCCAGGGCGTGGTCGACGCGGGCCGCCCACTCGGATCGGTGGCTGAGGCCGGAGGGAAGGTCGATCTCCCCGCCGGAGACGCGGTCGCGCCCGCCCTCCTTGGCGCGGTACAGGTGGGTGTCGGCAAGCCGGGCGACCGCCCTGGGGTCGGCCCCTGGCTCCCCGACCGCCCATCCCACGCTCACGCGGGCCTGGCCGGACGCGACAGAGATCGAGTGGATCGTGCGGCGCAGCCTCTCCGCCGCGGTGGCGGTCTCGGTGGCGCTGATGTCCACCATCAGCGCGGCGAACTCGTCGCCGCCGATGCGGGCCACCACATCCCAGCCGCGGAGGCTGGACGTCATGGTCTGGCCGACGGCGCGGAGCAGGGCGTCCCCGGCCTCGTGACCGAAGCCGTCGTTCACGCGCTTGAGGTTATCCACGTCGACGGCGCAGATGGCGAAGCGCTTGCGTGGGATGGTGGCGAGCAGCCGGTCGAACTCTCGCCGGTTGCGCAGCCCGGTGAGGGGATCGGTGGCGGCGACCTCCGCCAGCCGGGCCATGGTGTCGCGCAGCGCCGCCTCGGCCCTGCGCCGCTCCAGCACGTGCCCGGCCTGCCGTCCGAAGTCGACCATGATCTCCACGGCCGCGGGACTCATGGCGGGCATGGAGCTGGCGAACAGGGCGATGACGCCGACCACGCTGTCGTCGGCGAGCAGCGGAAACCCGATGCCGGAGGTGATCCCCATGGAGGCGGCGGCGCCGCCGCCACTCAGGTCGGCGATGCGGGCGAGGTCGGCGACGATCACCGGGGCCGCGGCGGCCCACGCCCGGCCCGGCAGGTCGGCGCCGATCTTCACGTCGAGGTCCCATCGCTCCTGGTCGAAGGTGCCGCCGTCCACGCCGGGCGCCCACCAGCAGGCCCGCCTGGTCAGCACGGCGCGATCGGGGTCGAGCAGCCAGACCTCTCCACCCAGCATTCCCATGGCCCGCGCCACGGCCTCGAGGATGCGAGGCGCGCCGGCCTCGAAGGTGGGCGTCATGCCGAGGGTGCGGGTGATGGCCACCTGCATGGCCCGCATCCCCTCCGCCCTGCCGTTGGCGGTGACGTCGCGAACCAGGAGGAGGACGCGGCGCCGCCCGATGCCCGCCAGAGGCCGGGCCGCGACCTGGACCGACAGGGTGCGGCCACCCTTCGCCCTCAGCTGGAGCGGGAAGCGATGACCCGCGCTGCTCACCATCTCCGTACCGAGAAGGGCCAGGCCGGCCTCCCTCTCCTCCGCGGGGAGGAGCGGGGCCAGCGAGTCCATGGCGAGGATCTCTCCGGCCGGGTACCCGGTCAAGGCGGCGAAGGCGGGGCTGACGTGAACCGGGCGCCCGGCCTCGGTGACCAGGACACCCTCGCCGAGGTCGCCGGCGGCGTCCGCCAGGGACTCCCAGGCGTGCCGCCTGCCCACCGCAAGCCCCGCCACCCGCGCCCAGCCTCGCGAGGGGAGGAGGACGGCGTCGAGGAGGCGGTCGGAGGCGCCCCGCCGGTGGGCGGCGACCCGTCCCGGTATCGCGGTACCTCCTGCCCCCGCATGCCCGAGATCAGCCAGCCCGGCCACCCTCTTCCCTCAACTCTCTGTCCCCGATCCGATCGTATGGAAGCGCTTGGCGGATCGAGATCACGCCCCGGTCACAGTCGTGTGAACGGAACCGTCCGGTGCGGCGCGGAAGCTCGGCCTCCAGGGGTGCCCATGCAGACCAAGTGGGCGTCCAAGCTCCTGGCGCACCCGCCGGACAGGGCGTCGTGGGAATCGGGCGGGATACCCGAAGCTCAAGGTGAAGGCCGTTGATACTCCGACGACGGTGGGTCGGGCTCGACGGTGGGGCGGGGGCCCATCCGACGGAGGCAGGGGGACTTCGATGCGCCGTATGCCGGCACACCCGCATGGGACATCGGCCGACCTCAGCCTGCTAATGCACTCCGTGCGGCAGGAGTCGCCGTGGTGGGGCAGGAGCAGGACCGTGCCGTCGCCCGAGCCATGAGGCGGCTGACGGGTCCGGCCCTCGCGCGGAGCTGGCCGGATCGGGATTGCACCCTGCAGAGAACCTCGGTCTGCCCACCGTGACCGTGATCACGATGCCATCCATCCCAATCTCTTGACAGGGGCGGCATCCCGCATATAATTCGTGACGAAATGTTCGTCACGAAGAACATCGGCAACGGCGCCGGGGCCGGACGATCGGAGCCGGGATGATCACAGCCGGTGGCGCGGCCAGCCCCGAGGCCGTCCGCGACGGCGCCGAGATCTCCCGCCTCTACGGGGAGATGTGGCGCCGGTTCCAGGAGCCCCGGCAGGCCATCAGCGGCTCCTCGGTGACGCCGCGGATGCTTGCCTTCCTGCGCCATCTGGCCGCGTCGGGGCCGCTCACCGTTGGGGAGCAGGCCAGCCATCTCGGCATCAGCCGCGCCACCGCCAGCGAGGTGGTCCAGCGCCTCGAGGCCAAGGGGCTCGTCGAGCGGATGCGCGACGGCCGGGACCAGCGGAGGGTGTTCGTCTGGCTCACCGACGGCGGCCGCCAGCAGCTCCTGGCACTGGCCGGCCAGGCCGTCGACGATCGCTTCCTCCGCGCCGTTGCCGCTCTGCCGGCGGCCACGCGGATGGCCCTCATCAAGGGTCTCGGCGACCTGCTCCGGGCCGCCGCCGACACGCCAACAGTCCACCACGAGGAGGAGGTCTCATGAGCGCGGTGACCAGCTGTCTGAGTTGCGGCATGCCCCTGACGTCGGCGGCGGATCATGCCCGGGGCGACGCCGCCATCCCCTACTGCACGCACTGCACCACGGAGAGCGGCGAGTTGCAGCCCTTCGAGGAGCGCTTCGAGAGGATGACCCAGTGGTCGATGCGCAAGGACGGCCTCGACCGCCTCTCCGCCGAACGGGCCACCCGCGAGTACATGAGCTCCATGCCGGCGTGGCGCGGCCATCCCGCGCTCCGGGTCGAGCGCTGACAGACCTGAGCGGCGGGCCACGCCTCGCCCGCCCGGCGGGAGCGCCGCCCGCCGGCGGCGCTACCCGGCGATCGCCTGGCGCAGGGTGTTCCCCGTGCCGGAGACGGTGAGGCTGGCGAAGTCGGCCGAAACCAGCTGGTTGTACTGCTGCGAGAACGTCTGGTACGAGGCCGACTGCAGCGTGGGCGACCAGGTCAGGTAGCCGAAGAAGCAGCGCGATCCGTCGAAGAAGGCCACGTAGGAGAAGCCCTCCGCCCGCACGTAGTCGACCACCGCCGCGACGTAGGTCTGGTCGAGGGGCTGCCAGAAGCTGAAGCTGACATCCTTCATCTCGTTGGGGGCGCCGTCCACCCCGGGCTCGGACGTGCCGGCGGCGGTGAAGCTCCCGTCGGAGTAGTCCTTGTAGAGCCAGGTCTCGTCCATGACCAGGGGCTTCCCGACCGCCTTGGCGGCGGAGACGTCGCTGGCCAGGTTGGCGAGGTCGGCGGGCGCCTCCGGGTAGACGTGGACGTCCAGATAGTCGATGGAGGTGGTCAGCAGAGCCTGGTCGATCGCCGGGCTCGACCAGGTGCCCGCGCCGGCGCCGACCCGGGTGGTCCCCCGGTTCAGGCCGGTCAGCTCGTCGGTCACCACCTGGGCCGCCGCCGCCGGCGTGTCGAGGACGATGTGGAGGACGCTCGTGTAGGTGTCGGGCTCGGTGAGCAGCGACAGGTACTCGGGCTGCATGTCATCGATGATGATCTGGGCCTGCTGCTGCTCCTCGGCGGCGTAGGAGGAGAGGGTCAGCCCCGCGTAGCTGATGGGGAGCGAGGTGAGCGGGGTGCCGGCGAAGATGGGGTTCTCCTCGACGGAGAGGACCATTCCCCGGGCGCGGACCTGCTGGGCGACCTGCTCGTAGAAGCTCAGGTACCCGGAGCTGTCCGGGGTGGTGGGGAGCAGCAGGGGGAACGAGACGCACACGGTCACCCCCTGGATGCCGAGGGACTGGTCGGCGTTCAGCTCGGACTCGACGCCGGAGATGGCGTGGGAGGTGAGCAGACCTGCCCCGACGTTGCCGTTGGCGGCGAGAAGCTCCACGCCGACGGTCGTCGAGCTGGCGCTCGCCGGGCCTCCGGCCATGGCCTGGAAGGCCTGGGTCTGGGAAGCGATGGTGGCGTACTGCGATTGGTACTGGGCGGGGACGGAGCCTGCCGCCTGCGCCGGCGAGGTGGCCTGGGCGCCGGAGATCGCCTGGACGGAGGCGGTCGCGGTCACTCCGCAGCCCGCCAGGGCGAGGGTTCCGAGAACGGTGCCCAATCCGGCGACGCGGCGCCAGACCGGGGTGGCGGGGCCGGTGGGCCGCAGCGGGGCGGCGGTCCTCCGGCAGGTCACCGCCTGTGCCAGGGAATCCAGGACGATGGAGGCGTTGGCGCCGCCCCCCAGCGCCCAGCCGAGGACGAGCATCGCGACACCTCGCCCGCATCTGCTGCAACGCTGGGCCCAGCCGTGGGTCTGCGAGGGGGAGGTCATGGCTCAAGGCTAGGGCCGGGTGTGGGCGCACCGCTGAGAGGAGTCTGAGAGGGGGCTGAGGCCTGGCTGAGAGGCTGCCGCGGTCCTTGGCGGGGGAGCCCGGGAGGGCCGTCGCGCCCGCCGCCCGGAACGGGCGGGGGACGGCGCGAGCCGCGCGGAGGTTTGACCCGGGGCCTCCCGTGGTGATGATCGGGGCTACAGTGGGCGGTGACTCCCGGCCCGAGTGGAAGGCCGTTGCTATCATCGCCCGGCCTCCGGAACCTCCGGCGGGCCGGATCGCCCCCTCACAGGATGCCCATGCCCAACCACCTGATCATCGTCGAGTCCCCCAGCAAGGCCCGAACCCTCGCCAAGTTCCTGGGTGCCGGGTACACCGTGAAGGCCTCGATGGGTCATGTCCGCGACCTCCCCAAGTCGAAGATGGGGGTGGACGTCGAGCGCGGTTTCGAGCCCGAGTACGGGGTGATCCGGGGCAAGGAGAAGCAGATCAAGGAGCTGCGCGACGCCGCCAAGCGCGCCGAGCAGGTCTACCTGGCGGCCGACCCGGACCGTGAGGGGGAGGCGATCGCCTGGCACATCGCCGAAGCCCTCAAGCTCTCCGATCCCGATCGGATCGTCGTCCACGAGATCACCAAGAGCGCCGTCGAGGCCGCTCTCAAGAACCCCCGGAAGATCGACCGGAACCTCGTCTATGCCCAGGAGGCGCGGCGCGTCATCGACCGCCTGGTCGGCTACCGGCTGAGCCCGCTTCTCTGGCGCAAGGTGCGGACCGGCCTGTCGGCCGGCCGGGTCCAGTCGGTGGCGGTGCGGCTCGTCGTCGACCGGGAGAACGAGATCGACGCCTTCGTGCCGGTCGAGTCGTGGAGCCTCGACGCGGTCTTGGAGAAGGGGGACAGCCGCTTCACGGCTCGTCTCCAGGGACGCCGTGGCGCCGTGCCGGCCGAGGAGAGGGCCGCCGTGGCGCCGCGCCGCCGCACGGCGAAGGGAGCCGCCGCCGACGACACCGGGGGCAAGGGCGACAGGCTCGAGCTGCCCACCCAGGCGGAGGCATTCGAGGTGCTTCGCGCCCTCCGCTTCGACGAGACCGGGCACCGCAAGGTCGACGATCCGCCCTTCGAGGTGGAGGCCGTCGAGACCAGCGAGACGATGCGCTCGGCGCCCTTCCCGCACACCACCAGCACCCTGCAGCAGGACGCGAGCACCAGGCTGCGCTTCTCGCCGCGCCGGACGATGTCCATCGCCCAGGAGCTGTACGAAGGCGTGGACCTGGGCAGCTCCGGCCCCGTCGGACTGATCACCTACATGCGCACCGACTCGACCCGCATCAGCGATCAGGCCCGGGAGGAGGCCGCGCGGCACATCACCGCGAGCTTCGGCAAGCAGTACGTGCATGCGGGCCAGCGCCGCCAGCGCCAGGGGCAGAACGTCCAGGACGCCCACGAGGCGATCCGCCCCACCGACGTGAGCCGGACCCCGGACCAGCTCGAGGGGCAGCTCTCGAGGGAGCAGGCGCGCCTCTACGACCTGATCTGGCGGCGCTTCGTCAGCAGCCAGATGGCGGCGGCCCGCTTCCTCAACACCAGGGCGGCCATCGCCAGTGGCGACTATCTGTTCCGGGCCACCGGGTCGGTGCTGCTCTTCGACGGTTTCCAGCGGGTCTGGAAGCGCGAGGAGGAGAAGGACAAGGAGGGCCAGCTCCCGGCGCTCGCCGCCGGTGACCGGCTCGCCTGTGTCGAGATGGTGGCGGAGCAGCACTTCACCCAGCCGCCCTCGCGCTACACGGAGGCGTCCCTGATCAAGGAGATGGAGGAGAGGGGCATCGGCCGGCCGTCCACGTACGCCCCCACCATCGAGGTGATCCAGGAACGCGCCTACGTCCGCCAGGAGGAGCGGCGCCTGCAGCCCACCGAGCTGGGCAAGACGGTGGACGGCCTGCTCCGCGAGCACTTCCCGGAGATCGTGGACGTCGACTTCACCGCCGACCTGGAGCGCCGTCTCGACGGCATCGAGGGCGGGACGCGCAAGTACGAACCCACGGTGAGGGACTGGTACACGCCCTTCGACGCGACCGTCGTCAGGGCGGAGGCCACGATGCAGAGGGTCAAGGTGCCCGCCAAGCCGACCGGTGAGAAGTGCCCCGAGTGCGGCGTCGGCGAGCTGGTGCTCCGGCAGGGGCGCTTCGGGGAGTTCGTCGGCTGCTCCCGCTATCCGGAGTGCAGCTACATCAAGGACAAGAAGGTGTCGACCGCCGTCGTCACCGGCGAGGTCTGCCCCCAGTGCGGCAAGCCGCTCGTCCAGCGCGAGGGGCGGCGCGGCCCCTTCGTCGGCTGCAGCGGCTATCCCAAGTGCCGCTTCATCCGAGACCTTCCCGCCGCGGCCGCACCTGCCTCGACCGGTGCGGAGGGGAGCTCCGCCACGGGCCCGTCCGAGGCGCTGGGCGCCTGCCCCGAGTGCGGCAAGCCGCTGGCCCGCAAGGACAGCCGCCGCGGCAGCTTCGTGGGCTGCACCGGCTACCCGGGCTGCAAGTACATCCAGCCGCGCAGCGGCGGTGCATCCACCGCCGCTGCCGCCGAGCCGACCGGGGAGGCCTGCCCGGACTGCGGCAAGCCGCTGGTCCGGCGCCAGGGTCGCTTCGGCCCGTTCGTCAGCTGCAGCGGCTACCCGGGATGCAAGTACCGGCCGCCCAAGGCGTCGCCGGCGCCGGCACGCTCGAGGGCGTCATGAACCGCAGGCCCCACGCCACCACCATCCTCGGAGTGCGCCGCGGCGACACGGTGGCCATCGCCGGCGACGGGCAGGTCACCGTGGGCGACGTGGTCATGAAGCACAGCGCCCAGAAGGTGCGGCGCCTTCACCACGACACCGTGCTGGCCGGTTTCGCTGGCGCCGTCGCCGACGCGCTGACCCTCTTCGACAAGTTCGAGCAGCACCTCGACCGCCACCAGGGGAACCTCCTGCGTGCCTCGGTCTCGCTGGCCAAGGAGTGGCGCACCGACAAGTACCTCCGCCACCTCGAGGCGATGCTGGTGGTGGCCAGCCGCGACCAGCTGCTGCTGCTGTCGGGGGAGGGCGAGATCATCGAGCCCGACGACGACGTCGCCGCCATCGGCAGCGGCGGCCCCTACGCGCAGGCGGCGGCCAAGGCGCTGCTGCAGAACACCGACCTCGGGGCGGCCGAGGTGGCGAGGCGCGCTCTCGAGATCGCCGCCACGCTGTGCATCTACACCAACGACCAGATCATCGTGGAGACGCTCTCCACGGTGGCTCCCGAGGAGGCGCCGGCGTGACGGTGGGGACGGTGAGCACGCCGGTCGGCGGAGAGCAGGAGAGGGTCGACCCGTCCGGGGCCACGGAGCCGGCGCCCCCGGAGGCGACCGGAGACGGGGCGGCGGCGGCGGACGCCGATGACCTGCGCCCCAGCGAGATCGTGCGCCACCTCGACGCCTACATCATCGGGCAGGCCGGGGCGAAGCGCTCGGTCGCCATCGCCCTGCGCAACCGGGTGCGCCGCCGGCGCCTGAGCGACGAGCTGCGCCAGGAGGTCCTGCCCAAGAACATCCTCATGATCGGTCCCACCGGTGTGGGCAAGACGGAGATCGCCCGCCGCCTCGCCAAGCTGACCTCGTCCCCCTTCATCAAGGTCGAGGCGACCAAGTTCACCGAGGTGGGCTATGTCGGGCGCGACGTCGAGGCCATCGTCCGCGACCTGCTGGAGCAGACCATCACCGAGGTTCAGAACGAGCGGATCTCCGAGGTGGAGCAGACGGCGCAGGAGGTCGCGGAGAGCCGCATCCTCGACATCCTCCTCGAGGCGGAGATGCCCAGCGTGCCGGTGGCAGGAGCCCCGGACGGCCAGCAGGCGTCGCCGGTATCGGACGCGGTGGGTGAGGGCCCGCCGGATGCGGCGTCCGCGGCGGGCCCCGGCCGCGGCGGACGCGAACGCCAGCGTGCGCGCCTGCGCCGCCGTCTCGCGCTCCGGCTGCGCGCCAAGCAGCTCGAGGACCGCTACATCGAGGTCGAGGTCGACGAACCGTACCAGCCGCCCTTCGAGGGGCTGACCGGGACCGGCCTCGAGGAGGTCGGCTACTCGCTCTCCGACTTCTTCTCCCAGATGGCGCCGGCGAGGAAGCGGTCGAAGCGCATGACGGTGGCCGACGCCCGGTCCGCCCTCACCGAGGAGGAGACCGACCGGCTCATCGACATGGACCGCGTGTACGACGACGCCATCGCGGACGTCGAGGAGGCGGGCATCGTCTTCATGGACGAGGTGGACAAGATCTGCGGCCCCGCCCCGGATCGCGGCCCCGACGTGAGCGGCGAGGGCGTGCAGCGCGACCTGCTTCCCTTGCTGGAGGGGTCGGTCGTGCACACGCGGTACGGCTCGGTGCGGACCGAGCACATCCTCTTCATCGCCGCCGGCGCCTTCAACGTGGCTCGGCCGAGCGACCTGATCCCCGAGTTCCAGGGCCGCTTCCCCATCCGGGTGGAGCTGAGCCCGCTGGGCGAGGACGACCTGGCCCGCATCCTCACCGAGCCGAACAACGCCCTGACCCGGCAGTACCAGGCGCTCCTCGGCACGGAGGACGTCGAGCTCGCCTTCACCGACGACGGCGTCGCCGAGCTGGCCCATCAGGCATACCGCGTCAACGAGGAGGACGAGAACATCGGCGCGCGCCGGCTGTTCACGATCATGGAGAAGGTCCTCGAGGACGTGTCGTTCCGCGCCGAGGACTTCACCGGGCAGAAGGTCGTCGTCGACCGCGCCATGGTGCTCGACCGCCTGCGCGACCTCATCGGCAACGACGATCTGCGCCGCTACATCCTCTGAGGCGGCGGCTTACCAGACGCGAGGGGCGGGGTCGCCGGCCCGGCGCCCCACTTTCGCAGACACAGCCCGCCGGCTTCTGCTATACCGCGCCCGGGATGAGGTGATGGTCGGATCACCACGGGGGTTGCCAGCATGGTGGACGCGAGATCGCCGGCCTTGGGCCGGCGCCTGAATCCGGGGACCACCCGGCAGAACGCCTTCCTCCGCTTCCCCTATGGCGACGTGATCATCGCCCTCGCACTGGCCGCCCTGGTGAGCCTCTCGTTGGTCGGCACCTGGTCCCTGCCGGTGGCGCTGACCTGTCCCGACTTGGTTCCCGCGGGGTGCACCGCCGCCGACCCGTGCATCGACTATTTTGCCGCCTGCCCCCAGGGGTTCCCCGGTGGTTCGCTGTGGGAGGGATTCGGCATCGTGCCCGGGCTTCTCCTCCTGGCAGCGGTGATGTTCTTCGTCCTGCGACGGTTGCCGCGCCTGGTCCGACCCTGGGCCTCCGCGGTCGGCATCGCCGTGGCCGTCACGGACGTCGCGGTGCTCCTCGCCTTCGGTCCGAGTCCGGCCCTGCTCATCGCGGCCGCCCTCGCCATGTTCCTGCTGGTGTGGGCCTTCGACGTCCGGCGGCTCACCTCCCGTGGCGAGTCGCTCGTCTGGATCGGCCTCGGGGCTGTCGAGCTTGGGCTCCTGCTGCTTCTCAAGGTGGTGGGCTTCACGGACTTCATGAGCCAAACCTTCCCCGGGGCCGGGGGGGTTCTCGTGCCCGTCAAGGTCGCCGGCTGGCCGGTCTGGATGTCGGTCGCACTGGCCGCCGCCCTTGTCGTCGGTGGGGCGGTGAGGTTCCTCAGACCGTCGGCAACGGCTGGTGACGCTGCCTGAGGAGGTTGACGGGGCGCGCACGGGACCGCCCAACCCTGGCGAGCCCTCGCGGGCCGTGAGCATTGGTGGCGGGATCCGACATCTCGGGGGCCATCGAGGCCCTCGGCGGCAGTTCGTGACGCCTGAGATACCCAAACGACAGGTTCGCCTGCTATAGGTTCGGGGGGTGAGGGGCCTGCCGGCCCCACCCACGAGGGACCGAGAGTGGACGCGACACCACCGCCCGGGCGCGAGCCCCTGGACCTCAACAGCGCCGTCCGCAACGCCGTCTCCGCCTCGTTCGGCGACGTGGTCGTCGGCCTGGCCCTGGTGCTGCTCTTCTCCTTCTCCTTCGTCGGCGCCTGGTTCCAGACGGAGCTGTTCTGCCCGGAGCCGGTGGTCCCGGGGCCCATCTACGCTGGCGGGACCGGAATCTGCGCGGAATGGGTGCCCGGCGGCACCCTGTGGTCCGGCTTCGGCCTTTTGCCGGCGCTGCTGCTGGTGGGGGCGATGCTGTTCTTCGTGGTGCGGCGGCTGTCCCGCGTCCGGTTGACGCTGCCCATCCCCGAGGGCGTGGTCTGGATGGTCTTCGGCGTCGTCGAGACGGGCCTCCTCTTCCTGTACTGGGTCATCCCCAGCCCCGCCGGCGTCTCCCCGTACCTGTCCTCGACCATGGCGACCCCGGGGTGGGCGTTCTGGGTCGCCGTCGGCCTGGGTGGTCTGCTCGTCGCGGGCGGGGCCCTCGAGCTGATCCAAGGAGACAGCGGCCGGCAGCCGGCCGTACCAGGAGCTCCGGCGGAGCATCTCGGGGCCGGCGTCGCCCTGCGGCCGGTCCCCGCCGGTCCCCGTGCCGGGGCGGTGATCGCCGGCGTGGCGCTCGTCGCGCTCTTCGCCTTCTCCTTCGTCGGCACCTGGTTCCAGGCGAGCGTGGGGTGCGTGGTCAGCCCCCCCATCATTCGCGGAGGGCTGCTTCCCTACATTCCGAGCTGTCCGGCGTCGACCTACTTCTTCGGCTCTCTCTGGTCCGGTCTGGGACTGCTCCCGGCCCTGCTGCTGGTGGGGGGCCTGCTCTTCTTCGTGATCCGCCGGCTGCCCCAGGTGCGCCTGCGCCTTCCCGTGCCCGAGGCGCTGATCTGGGTCCTCTTCGCCGCCGTGGAGGTCGGCCTCTTCGTCCTCAACTGGGTGACCTCGAACGGGGGCGTCCTCGGCACGAGCCCCGGATGGGGCTTCTGGGTGGGCGTCGGCCTCGCCGGGCTGCTCGGCGTCGGCGGCTGCGTCATGTTCTTCGAGGGGGAGGGCGCCGGCCTGCCGCGAGCGACCCCGGGGCTCCCCGTCTCGACACTGCCGGTCGGCACCCTCTCGCCTGACGGCAAGCGCTGGTTCGACGGCTCGGGGTGGAGGGACGCGGCGGGAGAGGTCCCGCCGGGCGCTCCCCGCTCGGAGGACGGCGGCCACTGGTGGGACGGCGCCGGCTGGCGTCCGGTGCCCGCCGCACCGAGCCGCGGCGCCGGTCGGGGTCGGGGCGCGGGAGCCCGCGGCGCGCCCGAGCCACCCCCGGAGTGACCGGGCCGGGGCGGTGAGAGCTGGCGATCCTCGGCGCGATGTGCGGCCGGGGTGTCACACTTCGCCCTGACTTCACACGCCCGGTCCACGCGGCGCGCGGGTGCCCCTCGGGGTCGCCGCCGCGGTTCACCCCGGGCGGAGGCGACCAAACCCACACAGGAGGAGCTGGCCATGCCGGCAGCAAGCCTCCGCCAGCTGCAGGAGGCCGGGGTCCATTTCGGCCACCAGACCAGCCGGTGGAACCCCAAGATGCGCGACTACATCTTCCGGTCGCGCAACGGCGTCCACATCATCGACCTGGAGAAGACCCAGAGGCTGCTCGACGACGCCGGCGATTACGCCCGCGAGCTCGTCGCCGGGGGTCAGAAGGTGCTCTTCGTGGGCACCAAGAAGCAGGCCCAGGACTCCATCGTCGAGGCCTGCGCCCGGAGCGGCCAGCCCTACGTCGTCCACCGCTGGATGGGCGGCATGCTGACCAACTTCTCGGTCATCCAGCGCCAGCTCCGCCGCCTCGTCGAGCTGAGGGGCATGAACGAGCGCGGCGACTTCGAGCGGATGAGCGGCAAGGAGGCCAACGAGAACAAGGACGATCTCGAGCGCCTGGAGCGCAACTTCGCCGGCATGGTGGAGATGAAGCGCCTCCCCGGCGCCGTCTTCGTCATCGACTGCAAGAAGGAGCGGCTCGCCGTCACCGAGGCCAACAAGCTGGGCATCCCCGTCATCGCCCTGGTCGACACCAACTGCGACCCGGACAAGATCCAGCACGTCATCCCCGGCAACGACGACGCCATCCGCTCCTGCCGTCTGGTGATCAACGCCATCACCGAGGCCGTCCTCGAGGGTCAGCGCCTGTTCAGCGAGCGGGAGATGCGGGAGCGGCACGACGCCGATGCGGCTGCGGCCGCGCAGGCGGCCGAGGCCGCCGTCGAGGTCGAGGCGCCGACGCAGGTCGAGGCCCCGGTCGCGCCCGTCGTGACCGCCGAGCCGGAGCCGGTCGTCCCGGTCGCTGCGGAGGCGGCGGAGGCGCCGGCCAAACCGGCCCGGGCGCCCCGGGCCAAGCGCGCCGCCGCAGCCCCGGAGGTCGCCTCATGAGCGAGATCACCGCCGCGATGGTCAAGGAGCTCCGGGACCTCACCGGGGCCGGCATGATGGACTGCAAGAAGGCGCTGGCCGAGACCGGCGGCGACATCGAGAAGGCCCGCGACCGGCTCCGTGAGAAGGGCATCGCCAGGGCCCAGGGCAAGGCCGGCCGCAGCACCGACGAGGGTGTCATCGAGGCCTACGTGCACGCCGTCGGTGGCGGGCTGCCCAAGCTCGGCGTCCTGGTCGAGCTCAACTGCGAGACGGACTTCATGGCCAAGACCGACGAATTCAAGCAGCTGGCCCGCGAGCTGGCCCTGCAGGTCGCCGGCGCCAACCCGGAGTACGTCCGGCCCGAGGACGTCCCCCCGGCACGCCTGATGCGCGAGATGAACATCTTCCGTGCCCAGTCCGAGGGCAAGCCCGAGGCCGTGGTGGAGAAGATGCTGGCCGGGAAGCTGGCCGCCTTCTACAGCGATGTCTGCCTGCTGGAGCAGCCGTGGATCCGCGACGAGAAGCACAAGAAGAAGGTCAAGGAGCTGATCCAGGAGGTCGTGGCCAAGACCGGCGAGAACATCTCGGTGGGCCGTTTCGTGCGGTTCCAGGTGGGTGAGAGGTCCGCCGCGGAAGCTGGAGACGAGGACTGATGGTGCTGGAGACGGCCGACCCGGATGCCACCCGCAGTGCGGAGGCGGGCGGCAGGCGCCCCGTCTTCAGCCGGGTGGTGCTGAAGCTCTCCGGCGAGGCGCTGCTGGGTGACAGCGCCTTCGGCATCGACATGGCCACCGTCCGCCTCATCGCCCAGCAGATCGAGCAGGTCGTGGCCCACGGCGTGCAGCTGGCGATCATCGTCGGCGGCGGCAACATCGTCAGGGGCCTGGAGATCAGCCGTCAGGGCATCGACCGGGTCACCGGGGACTACATGGGCATGCTGGCGACGGTCATCAACGCGCTCAGCCTGCGCGATGCCATCGAGCACCGGGGCATGCAGTGCCGCGTGCAGAGCGCCATCGCCATGCAGCAGGTCGCCGAGCCGTTCATCCCGCTGCGCGCCGTGCGCCACCTGGAGAAGGGCCGCGTCGTCATCCTCGCCGGCGGCCATGGCAGCCCCTACTTCACCACCGACACCACGGCCGCCCTGCGTGCCGCCGAGATCGGGGCCGACGTCCTCCTCAAGGCCACCAAGGTGGACGGCATCTACACGGCGGACCCCGTCTCGCACCCCGAGGCGACCCGTTTCGGGCACCTCTCCTACCTGGAGGTCCTCAACCGCGGGCTGACCATCATGGACAACACGGCTCTGACGCTCTGCATGGACAACCACATGCCGATCATCGTCTTCAACCTCCTGGCCGAGGGCAACCTGGAACGGGTCATCCTCGGGGCGGACATCGGCACGCGGGTCGATTCGCGAGGGGTGACGGAATGACCGATCGAGCCAAGGCCGACGAAGCGCTCCAGCACATGGCCGAACGCCTCCGCGAGGCGGAGACGCGGATGGAGAAGAGCGTGGAGACGCTGCACAAGGAGCTGAGCACGATCCGCACCGGCCGGGCCAGCCCCTCGCTGGTGGAGAGGTTGCAGGTGGACTACTACGGCGCCATGACGCCGCTCATCTCGCTGGCCGGCATCTCCACCCCGGAGGCGCGCCTCCTGGTCATCCAGCCGTACGACCGCAGCGCCATCGTCGCCATCGAGAAGGCCATCCTGCGCTCGGATCTCGGCCTCACCCCGGGCAACGACGGGCAGACGATCCGCATCGCCATCCCGCAGCTCACCGAGGATCGCCGGCACGAGCTGGTCCGCCTCTGCAAGCGCAAGGCGGAGGACGCCCGGGTCGCCGTGCGCAACATCCGGCGTGACGAGGACGACCACCTGCACCGGTTGGAGAAGGACGGACACGTCAGCCGCGACGAGGTGGACCGCTCCGTCGACGAGGTGCAGCGCATCACGGATCAGTTCGTCGCCACGATCGACGAGGTGGCGAGGAAGAAGGAGGCTGAGATCCTCGAGGTCTAGCCTCTGGCCATCGCCGAAACGGCCGGCGCACCGAGGCCGTTCCCCCGTTCAGACCCATGCACCGACCACCCCCTCCCGCCGCCATCCCCGAGCCGGCCAGCCCTGATCTGCCGCGCCATATCGGCATCATCATGGACGGCAACGGCAGGTGGGCTCGACGGCGCCATCTGCCCAGGGCGGCGGGGCACCGCGAGGGCGTCCGCGCCATCCGCCAGGTCATGGAGGCCTGCAACGACGCCGGGGTGCACATCCTCACCCTCTACGCCTTCAGCACGGAGAACTGGCAGCGACCGAGAGGCGAGGTCATCTCGCTGATGCGGCTGTTCGAGGAGACCCTGGCGTCGGAGGTGGACGAGCTGGACGCCAAGGGCGTGCAGGTCCGTGTCATCGGCGACCGCAGCAAGCTCAGCCCCCGGCTGCGCGCCAAGGTCGGCAGGGCGGAGGCGAAGACGGCCGCCAACACCACCGCCATCCTCAACGTCGCCATCAACTACGGCGGGCGCAGCGAGCTCGTCGAGTCGATCCGCGAGCTGGCCGCCGGTGGCGCCGACCTCCGCAACGTGGACGAGGCGACCCTGTCGGGGGCCCTCTACACGGCGGGACTTCCCGACCCCGACTTGATCATCCGCACCGCCGGCGAGCTGCGGGTCAGCAACTTCCTGCTCTGGCAGGGCGCCTACGCCGAGCTGCACGTGACCGAGACGCTCTGGCCCGACTTCGGCCCCGCCGACGTCGGCCTCGCGCTGCGCGACTTCGCGTCGCGGCGGCGGACCTTCGGGCAGGTGGCACGTGCCCAGGGCGACGGCGCCGGTGGGGCCTCCGCGCCGCAGGCGGGATGACAGCGGCCGCCGGCGGCGCGGGGGAGCAGGGGGCACCGTCCCCGCCGGATGAGACCGGGCCGGCCGCCGTGGAGCAGGCGCGCCCCCCGCGCACCGCCAGACGGATGAACCTCACCCCCCGGGTCATCTCCAGCGTCGTGCTGCTGGCCCTGGTGGGCAGCATGCTCTACCTGGGCGGCATCCCCCTCGACGTGCTCATCGGGGTCGCCGCCGCCCTGGGCGCTTGGGAGCTCACCGGGCTCCTGGTGCGGCTCCCGGCGGCGCCACCGCGCTGGCTGGTCATGGCCCTGTCGGTCTGGCTCGCCGAACGCGCCGTGCTCCCCGGGCCCGGGGGCCGGCTCGACATCATCCTGCCGGCGGCGCTGCTCGCCGGCATGGTCGTGGCCGTGCTGCGCCGCATCCCCTGGGCCGGCTGGGCCGCCGGGCTGGGCGGCAGCCTCTACGTCGGCATCGGATTGGGCAGCCTTCTCGCGCTGTACCACTGGCACGGCTCCAACGCCGACTTCGGCCTCCGCCTGCTCGGCACCGTCATCGGGGCGGTGGTCGCCACCGACACGCTCGCCTACTTCACCGGCCACGCCCTCGGCCGCCACCCCTTCTTCCCCTCCATCTCCCCCCGCAAGTCGGTGGAGGGGGCGATCGGCGGCGCCGCCGGCGCCATCCTCGTCGCCGGCATCGCCGGCCCCCTGCTCGTTTCCCTCCAGCCGCTGGCCGCCGTGGCCATGGGCGTGCTCATCGCCATCGCCGCCGAGGGGGGCGACCTCGCCGAGTCGGCCCTCAAACGGCAGACGGGGGTGAAGGACTCCGGCCACCTCATCCCCGGCCACGGGGGACTGCTCGACCGCCTCGACAGCCTCCTCATGGTCGGCCCGGCCGTATATTGCCTTCTGGTGCTCATCAGCTTCCGGTGAGCCCATCCCCGCGCCCCGGCGCCAAGCCCCTCACGCGGAGTCCCATCCCCCAGCCATGACACCACGCCGCGTCGTCCTCCTCGGCGCCACCGGATCGATCGGCCGGCAGGCCGTCGACGTCATCGCCCGCTTCCCCGAGCGCTTCGAACTGGTGGGGGTGGTGGCGGGGCGCGACGTCGCGGGGCTGCGCGCGCTCGCCGACCGGTTCGGCGTGGCCCGGGCCGCCGTCGTCAACCCCGACGCCGGCGCCGCGGTGCCGGCGGGCTGGGGGGTCGGCCTCGATGCCGCCTGCGAGATCGCGGCCATGCCCAGCGACACGGTCTGCGTCGCCATCACCGGCGCTGCGGCGCTGCGCCCGACCCTGGCGGCGCTGGACGCGGGCAACACCGTCGCCAGCGCCACCAAGGAGGTGCTGGTGATGGCCGGCGACATCGTCCGCGCCCGCTCCCGCGCCTCGGGCGCCCGCGTCGTCCCCATCGACAGCGAGCACTCGGCGCTGTGGCAGTGCCTGCGCGGCGAGGAGCCGTCGTCGGTGGCGCGCCTCATCCTCACCGCCAGCGGCGGGCCGTTCCGGAGCCGCGACCCCGCCACCTTCCGGGAGATCACGCCGGAGGAGGCGCTCCGTCATCCCACCTGGACCATGGGCCCCAAGGTCACCATCGACTCGGCGACGATGATGAACAAGGGGCTGGAGATCATCGAGGCCCACTTCCTCTTCGACGTCGACTACGCGCGCATCGAGGTGCTCATCCACCCCACCTCGATCATCCACTCGATGGTCGAGTTCCGAGACGGCGCCGTCAAGGCGCAGCTGGGCGTGCCCGACATGCGCCTCCCCATCGCCCTGGCGCTCACCGGCGGCGAGAGGCTGCCGGGGATCGCCCCGGCACCGGATCTGACCGCCGTCTCGCCGCTGCACCTCGAGCCGGCCGACCCGGCGCGGTTCCCGGCGCTGCCGCTCGCCCGGCGGGCCGGGGAGCTGGGCGGTGTCGTCCCCGCCGTGCTCAACGCCGCCAACGAGGTCTGCGTCGACGCCTTCCTCCACGGCGGCTGCCGTTTCGACGAGATCGTCGCCACCGTCGGGGAGGCGGTCGAGGCGGCTCCCAGGATCGATCGGCCCTCCCTCGACGACGTGGTCGAGGCCGACGCCTGGGCCCGCCGCCGGGTGGCGGGGGCGCTGGTCGCCTGATGTCCGGGCTCACCGGCGCCGCCATCGACGTCATCGCCTTCGCCGTGGTCTTCACCATCGTCGTCGTCGTCCACGAGGGCGGCCACTACCTGTTCGCCAAGCTCTTCCGCATCCGCGTCGACGAGTTCTCCATCGGCTTCGGCCCCCGGCTCCTCCACGCGCGGCGCGGCGACACCGAGTACTCGGTGCGGGCGCTTCCCGTCGGCGGCTACGTTCGCATGGCCGGCATGCTCGGGCTGGAGGGGGAGGCGGACGCCGGCGAGCGCAACTTCTACCGGGCGACGATCCCGCGGCGGCTGGTCACCATCGTGGCCGGCGTCGCCATCAACTTCGTCTTCGGGGCGCTGTGCCTCGGCGTCGTCTACGCCCAGACCACCCCCTCCCAGGTCCCCTCGGGCCAGCCGACGGCCCGGGCGGGCCTGACCAGTGGCGACGTCATCCTCAGCCTGGGGGGCACCCGCATCGACAACTCGACGATCACGACCATCTCCGACGGCCTCCATGCGGCCACCAAGGCCAGCCAGGGCCGTCCCATGGCCGTCGTCTTCCGCAGCCCCGACGGCGGCACCCACACCGGCACCATCACCCCGGAGCTGGTCGTCTACACCAACATCGCCGAGGGGATCCTGCCCAGCGACCTCACCGGCCAGGCGCTGGTGATCACCTCCGTCGACGGCCTGCCGCCGGGCACCGGCGATCCCGCCGCGGTCCTGGCGGGGACGGGCGGGATCGCCGTCACCGACGCCGGAGAGATGGACGCGGTCACCTGGGGCACCGGACGTCACGGGGCGACCCTGGAGGGGAACGGCACCGTCCTCGTCAGCGGCTTCGTCGAGGGGAGCCCGGGGACGACGTTCACGTCCGTCGCCATCTCGGGCGTCGCCGACGGCGACGGCAGCCAGGTGGGATACACGGCGGCCTGGCGCATCGGCTTTGTGGCCGAGACGCCGGGGGCACCGCTGCTCCAGGCGATGGGTGACGGGTTCGGAGTGATCCCCACCTACGTCACCGGGACTCTGGGCGTCCTGGGCCAGCTGTTCGTCCACCCGTCGGTGGCGGCCCAGCAGCTCTCCGGCCCGGTGGGCATCGCCACCGTGGCGGGCGCCACCATCCAGCAGGGGTGGGTGCAGTTCCTCTGGCTGATCGGCCTCATCAGCATCGCCCTGGGCTTCATCAACGTGCTGCCCATCCCGTTCCTCGACGGGGGCCGGGTCCTCTTCATCGTCATCGAGGCGGTCCGCCGCAAGCGGCTCGACCCCCAGCGCGAGGCGCTGGCGTATGCCATCGGCGCCGCCTTCGTTATCCTGGCAGTGGTGCTCATCACCATCAGCGACATCAATCACATCGTGGGAGGCGCCCCGTGATGACATCCCCCACCGGCGGACACGGCCGATGACGCCTCCCAACCGGCGCCGCACCGTGCCCATCCGGGTGGGTTCCGTGGTCATCGGCGGGGCCGCGCCCATCAGCGTCCAGACCATGACCAAGACCCAGACCGAGGACGTCGCCGCCACCGTGGCGCAGATCGAGCGGGCGGCCAGGGCGGGCGCCGACATCGTCCGGGTCACCTGCGACACGCCGGAGGCGGGCCAGGCGATGCGGGAGATCGTTCGCAACTCGCCGCTGCCCATCGTCGCCGACGTCCACTACGACGCGCCCCGGGCCCTGGAGGCCCTTGAGGCGGGCATCGCCTGCCTCCGACTCAACCCGGGGAACATCACCGACTCTGCCAAGGTGGCCGACATCGCCCGGGAGGCGAAGGCCCGCGAGGTGCCCATCCGCATCGGCGTCAATGCCGGCAGTATCCCCAACCGCAAGGGGCTGGAACGGGGTCGGGGCGGCAGCGTCGAGGAGACCGCGGAGCTGATGGTCCAGGCGGCCCTCGGCCACATCCGCATCCTCGAGGAGCTCGACTTCCGGCAGATCAAGGTGTCGCTCAAGGCGAGCGACGTGCTCACCAACCTCGCCGCCAACCGCCGGTTCGCCGCGCTCGGCAACGGCTATCCCATGCACCTCGGGCTCACCGAGGCGGGCCCGGTGGATTCCGGCAGCATCAAGAGCGCCATGGGCATCGGCATCCTGCTCGCCGAGGGCATCGGAGACACCATCCGGGTCTCGCTCGTCGGCGAACCCGAGGACGAGGTCCGGGTCGCCCGCCAGATCCTCGCCAACCTGGAGGCGACGCCCACCGGCCCGAACCTCATCGCCTGCCCGACCTGCGGGCGGCTGGAGATCGACATGGTGCCCATGGTCAAGCGGGTCGAGGAGGCCCTGCTCACCATCCACCGGCCGCTGACCGTGGCCGTCATGGGCTGCGTCGTCAACGGCCCGGGCGAGGGCATGCACGCGGACATCGGCATCTTCGGCGGCCGGCAGAAGGGCCTCCTCTACAAGGGGGGCAGGGTGGTGGCGTCGCTCCCCGAGAAGGAGCTGATCGAGGCCCTCCTCGCCGAGCTGGGCGCCATCGCCGCCGAGGACGCCCGCCTGCTGGCGGAGGGCAGCCCGCTCCCTGTCGGCCTGGGCGACGGTGCCGCATCCGACTCGGCCACGCTCACGCTGCTTCCCGTCGTCTGAGGGGACTGAGCGAGGGTCTCCCCGCGAGCCCGAGCCCGGGCCCGCGAGGCCGGCCGCGTGACGTCGACGGCGGGCTGCGGCACGCGCCGTCCCCGCCCCGCGCGCGCCGACTGCGATATAACGCCCGACCATGACCCGGGGCGGACCGCTCGTCCTCGCCGTCGACCAGGGCACGACCGGGACCACCTGCCTGATGGTGACCACCGGTGGAGAGATCCGTGCGCGCGCCCACCGCGAGGTCGCCGTGCGTCACCCCAGGCCCGGCTGGGTCGAGCAGGACCCCATGGATCTGCTCGCATCGGTCCTCGCCGCGTCGGCCGAGGCGCTGCGGGCGGGGGAGCCGGCCGCGATCGGCATCACCAACCAGCGCGAGACCGTGGTGGTCTTCGATCGCCGCACCCTGGAGCCGGTCGGTCCTGCCGTGGTCTGGCAGGACCGCCGCGGTGCCCAGCTGTGCGAGGCGCACCGGCGTGCCGGGGAGGAACCCGAGCTGCGCCGGCGCACCGGCCTGCTCCTCGACCCCTACTTCTCCGCCACCAAGATCGAATGGCTTCTCCGCGGCGACGCCGGCCTCCGGCGGCGGGCCGAAGCGGGGGAGATCTGCGCCTCCACCGTCGACACCTGGCTGGTGGCCCGGCTGACGGGGGGCCAGGTCGTGGCCACCGACGCCTCGAACGCCAGCCGGACCCTCCTCTACGACCTCCGGCGCGGCGACTTCGACGCCGAGCTGTGCGCCGTCTTCGGCATCCCGATGGCGGTGCTGCCCACGGTGGTGCCGAGCGCGGGACGGGTGGGATTCACCGATCCGGGCGTCTTCCATGGCCGCCGGCTGCCGGTGAGCGGGATCGCCGGTGACCAGCAGGCGGCGCTCTTCGGGCAGGCGTGCATCACGCCGGGGACCAGCAAGAACACGTATGGCACCGGCTCTTTCGTCCTGGTCAATGTCGGCGAGAGCGTGTCGGAGCCCGCCCACGGCGTGCTGACCACTGTGGCGTGGCGGCTCCAGGGGCGGGACACCTTCGCCCTGGAGGGCAGCATCTTCGTGACCGGGGCGGCGCTCCGCTGGCTGCGCGACGGGCTCCACCTGATCGCCGGCGACGACGAGGCGGGCCCGCTCTTCGAGTCCGTCGCCGACAGCCGCGGCTGCATCTTCGTCCCGGCCCTGGCCGGGCTGGGGGCTCCCTATTGGGATGCGGAGGCGCGGGGCGCCCTGCTCGGGCTCTCCGCCGGGGTGGAGCGGGCCCACGTCGTCCGCGCCGTGGTCGAGTCCATGGCGCTGCGCACGCGCGACGTCGTTGAGGCCATGGAGTCGGCGTCGGGGGTCGCCTTCACGGAGCTGCGCGTGGACGGCGGCGCCAGCCAGATGGACGGCCTCTGCCAGTTCCAGGCCGACCTGCTCGGCCTGCCCGTGGCCCGGGCGGTGACCGCCGAGACGACCGCCCTCGGCGCCGCCTGGCTGGCCGCGGTGGGGGAGGGGTTCCTCGGCTCGGCCGCCGACGCGGCCGCCGCCTGGCGCCCGGGGCGCCGCTTCGAGCCGGCGGCGCCTGGGGTCCGCCCCGCCGAGCCCTACCGGCGCTGGCGCGAGGCGGTGGACCGCGTCCGCACCGGGCGTTCCCCGGGAGCGTGACCGGCCGTCTGACGCTCGCCGGGCACCGGCCCCGGTACACTCGGCGGCCTATGGCTGACGAGAGGGCCCCGCTGCCCAAGCAGATCGCGCGCAAGGCCGACGACTTCGACCGCTGGTACACCGACGTGGTGCGCAAGGCCGAGCTCGCCGACTACACGCCGGTGCGGGGCTGCATGGTCATCCGCCCCTACGGCTACGCCCTGTGGGAGAGGATCCAGGGGGCGCTCGACGGCATGATCAAGCGCACCGGGCACGAGAACATGTACTTCCCGCTGCTCATCCCCGAGTCCTACCTGCAGCGAGAGGCCGAGCACGTCGAGGGTTTCGTGCCCCAGGTGGCCTGGGTCACCCACGGCGGGGAGAAGGAGCTGGAGGAGCGGCTGGCCATCCGTCCCACCAGCGAGACCATCATCTGCTCGATGTTCGCGGACTGGATCCACAGCTATCGCGACCTGCCCGTGCTCATCAACCAGTGGTGCAACGTCATGCGCTGGGAGAAGCGCACCCGGCTGTTCCTGCGCACCGCCGAGTTCCTCTGGCAGGAGGGCCACACCTTCCACGAGACCCACGCGGAGGCGGCCGCCGAGGCCGACACCGCGCTCGCCTTCTACCGCGAACTCGCCGAGGACTGGCTGGCGATCCCGGTCATCCCCGGTCGCAAGACGGAGAGCGAGAAGTTCCCGGGTGCCGAGTACACCATGTCCATCGAGGCGATGATGTCGGACGGCTGGGCGCTGCAGGCGGGGACCTCGCATCACCTGGGGCAGAACTTCACCCGGGCGTACGGCATCGCCTACAGCGATCGGGAGAACACCCTGCAGCACCCCCACCAGACCTCGTGGGGGCTGTCCACACGCATCATCGGCGGTCTGATCATGGCCCACGGCGACGACGCGGGGCTGGTCATGCCCCCCCGCGTGGCGCCCATCCAGGTGGTCGTGGTCCCCATCGTTCGCAGCAACGACGCCGAGGGCTCCGCCGCGGTGGACGAGGCGTGCGCCGCAATCGAGGGGGGCGCCGGCGAGGTCCGTCTCCGCGTCGACCGACGCGAGGGCGTCCGCCCCGGCGAGAAGTACGCCCACTGGGAGCTTCGCGGCGTGCCGCTGCGGGTCACCGTCGGGCCCCGGGACCTCGCCCAGGGCGAGGTGACGGTGACCCGCAGGGTCGACGGTGAGAGCTGGACTGAGCCGCTGGCGGGACTCGCCGCCCGGCTGCCCGCCCTTCTCGCCGATGCGCAGGCGCGCACCCTGGCCCGGGCGCGGGCGATGCTCCGGGAGCGCAGCGTCGAGGTGCGGAGCCTGGGTGAGCTGCGCGAGGCCTTCGAGCAGCGGCCCGTCTTCGCCAGCGCCCCCTTCTGCAACCGGCCCGCCTGCGAGGAGGTGGTGGCGGGCACCGCCCCGGCGCTCACCGTCCGCAACCTGCGCCACGACCGCAGCGGCGAGGCCGGGACCTGCATCGCCTGCGGGGAGCCGTCCACCGAGATCGCCGTCATCGCGCGCTCGTACTGACGGGCGGCTCAACCCTCGAGGGCGCGTCCCCTCCGTCGGGGACGTGCCGGATTGCGGCGGCGCCGCGTGATCAGCTGCCGCTGGGCAGGCTGATGGGGTTCGGCGGCGGGGTGAAGGAGGGGACGTTGTTCCAGTTGGAGAAGTCGAGGGTGGCGCTGGTGGCACCGGTCTCCGAGAGCCGCAGCGGGTAGGCGGTCCCGGTGGTGGCGACGGCGACGACGCCGCCGGTGCTGGTGTCCTTGACGAACACCACAGACTGCCCGTCGACGGTGCCGGTCCCGTCCGAGGCCAGCGTGCCGTGATCCGACAGGTCGCCGGCGATGTCGGTGATATCGCTGACGCCGGAGAAGTCGGATGCTGACGAGGAGCCGGCGGGAATCTCCACCCACTTGCCGGCGTACTGGGAGACCTCGGCGCTGGTGGCGTCCTGGGCGGTCCAGTACGCGGCCGGGGCGTTGAAGTAGACGTTGCCTCCGATGTAGTCGAAGCCGATGCTGTCGCCGTCCAGGGTCATGGAGCCCTCGAGGTTGCTGCCGTGGACCGTGAAGTCGACGCTGGTGACGCCGCCGCCGAAGTTGCCACTCCCCGTCATCTCGAACCCACTCGCGCCCTTCACCGCGGTGGTGGCCGCCTGGAGGATCTGGTCCGGCGACTTCGAGGCGATGCCGTTCGACCCGCCGCCGCCGAGCACGAGGAAGGCCACCACCGCGCCGGCGACGACCACCACGGCCACCACGGCGAGGAGGATCCAGCGGGCGCCGGAGGACCGGGTCGGGGCGGCTGCAGGCGGCTGCGCCGTCTGGGCGCCGGCGTACGGAGCGGAATAGCCGGGAGCCCCCCAGCTGCCGGCCGCGGTCTGCGGCGGCTGGCCGTACGGCTGGGCGACGGGCGCCGGGGCGGGCTGCGGCGGGGCCCAGGGAGAGGCCGCCGGCACCGGAGCGATCACGGCCGGCGGGGTCCAGGGCTGCGCCACCGGGGGTGGGAGGGGAGCGGCGGGCGGCGGGACCGCGTTCCACCGCGTGCCATCCCACCAGTAGCGGCCGTCGTCGCTCATCGGGGCTCCGGGCGGGGGGCCCTGGGAGGGCGGTTGAGGCGGGCCGAACGGCCCACCCTGGTTGGACATGTGCGGGGATCATAGCGCCGCCGCTGCCCCGCTTTGGGATGCGGGGTGCCCGAGGCACGAAATCGTTACGCCGGCCGGCGGCGGGCCGGCTCGCTCCGGCCCCTCAGGGGGAGAGGATGACCAGGGAGTTGGCGAAGCCGGTGAAGCCCGGCGGCGGGTCCTGGGTGGATTGGATGCCGATCTCGAAGAGCGATTCGCCGTCCAGAACGAGGCGCATCTCGACGTAGTACCCGCTCGCCGCGAGCAGGAAGTCGGTGGAGGGGAGACCGTGGTAGGTCCCGTCGGTCCGGGACATGAGGGTGCCGCCCGCCGCGCTGAGAGCGCCCTGGATGGCCGCCCCGAGGACACCGTAGCTGTCCCCCGCGTCGAAGCTCGCGGGGTAGACGACGTAGCCCACCAGATAGCCGTCGGACGCCGACACCTGCGCCTCGTACTCGGTGATGGTGAAGTCGGCGCCGTCCTCGGTCAGCGTCTGGGTGGTGGACAGCGGCGGCGTCGGGAAGGCGGCGGAGAAGTGCCCGCCGGGATCGGTGAAGGTGTGGCCCGTCGGGATGGGGGCGGGGCGCGTGATCAGGTAGGTGGCCGTCCCTCCCACGGCGACCAGCACGACCACCGCGATCACGGCGAACAGACCGCGCTTCCTCGGGCGCGCCGCGGGAGCGGGCGGTTGGGGGTACGGCTGGAAGAAGAGCGGGACCTGACCGAAGACCGCCGGGGGGGGAGGGGCGGCGGCCGGCGCGGGCGCCGCCGGGGCCATGGGAGGGGGGAGAGGCAGCCAGCGGGCGCCGTCCCACCAGGCCCGGCCGTCCGGGCTGAGCGGAGCCCCGGGTGGGGGGACCCCCGGCACGGCGCCGAAGCCGCCTGGCTGATCCATCAGGGCTCGGATGATAGGCGTCACCTCGGGAGGCCGTGGCCGGGAGCCACCTGCTTCGGCCGGCCGGAAGCCCGGTACACTCGATCTCAGGATGCCCTTCAGCGATCTCGAGGCCACCATCGGCTACCTGCCGGAGGCCGATCGCGCCCTCATCCGGCGCGCCTACGACGTCGCCGAGCGGGCCCACACCGGGCAGTTCCGGCTCTCCGGTGAGCCCTATGTGGAGCACCCGCTGGCGGTGGCCGCCCTCCTCAGCGAGCTGCGCCTCGACACCGAGACGCTGGCGGCAGCGCTCCTCCACGACACCGTCGAGGACAGCGACGTCACCGTGGAGGAGATCCGTCGCGAGTTCAACGCTCACATCGCCAAGCTGGTCGAGGGGGTGACCAAGCTCGGCAAGATCCACGTCCACACCAGGGAGCAGGCGCAGGCGGAGAACATCCGCAAGATGCTGGTGGCCATGGCGGAGGACATCCGGGTCGTCCTCATCAAGCTGGCCGACCGCCTGCACAACATGCGGACCGTCGGCGCCCACACCGAGGAGCGGCGCCAGCGCATCAGCCGTGAGACCCTCGACATCTACGCGCCGCTGGCCCACCGGCTCGGCATCTGGCAGTTCAAGGCGGAGCTGGAGGACCTCGCCTTCGCCCAGCTCGACCCGGACGCATACCGCACCGTCGAGGCCAAGCTGCGCAGCCGCCGCGAGCAGCGCGCCGTCTTCATCCGCGACGTGAGCGAGATCCTCGAGCGCGAGCTGGCGGCGGTCGGCGTCGGTGCCGAGATCAGTGGCCGGTCCAAGAACGTCTACAGCATCTATGACAAGATGCGACGCCAGCAGAAGGACTTCGACGAGATCTACGACATCGTAGCGGTGCGCGTGCTGGTCGATTCGGTCAAGGACTGCTACACCGCCCTAGGCGTCGTCCACCATCTCTGGAAGCCGATTCCCGGCCGGTTCAAGGACTACATCGCCATGCCCAAGGGCAACGGCTACCAGTCCCTGCACACGACCATGATCTCCCACACCGGCGAGCCGGTCGAGGTGCAGATCCGCACCGTGGAGATGCACCACACGGCCGAGTACGGTGTCGCGGCCCACTGGCACTACAAGGCGGGGGGGGCGCAGCAGGTCCGTTTCGACGAGCGCTACGGCTGGCTGCGCCTGCTCATGGACTGGCAGAAGGAGCTGACCGACGCCGAGACCTTCGTGGACTCTGTTAAGGTCGACATCTTTCAGGACGAGGTCTTCGTCTTCACCCCGAAGGGCGACGTGCGGTCCCTGCCGGCGGGGAGCACGACGGTGGACTTCGCCTACCGCGTCCACACCGACGTGGGCCACCACTGCATCGGCGCCAAGGTGAGCGGGCGCATGGTGCCGCTCGACTACCACCTGCAGAACGGCGACATCGTCGAGATCCTCACCACCAAGGCGCCGCACGGGCCGTCGCGCGACTGGCTGAACTTCGTCAAGACGTCGACGGCCCGGGAGAAGATCCGGAACTGGTTCAAGAAGGAGCGCCGCGAGGAGAACGTCTCCAAGGGCCGGGAGATGCTGGACAAGGAGCTCCGGCGGCTGCGGCAGACCTCGTTGACCGCCGTCAAGGAGGACCGCCTCCTCGAGCTGGCCAAGGAGTTCAAGCTCGGCAGCGTCGACGACTTCTTCGCCGCCATCGGCTATGGGGACGTCAGCCCTCGCAGCGTCGTGCTCCGCCAGGCCGACCGCGACGCGCCGGCGGCCGACGGTGAGCACGGACTGGCCATCCCCCTGACCTCGTCGACGGCGCCGAGCGGCGAGGTGCGCGTCCACGGTGTCGGCAACATGCTCACCACCTTCGCCCGGTGCTGCAAGCCGCTGGCCGGCGAGCCGATCCGCGGCTACATCACCAGGGGCAAAGGGGTGTCGGTGCACCGCGCCGGCTGCTCCAGCATCCGCCACGCCCACGACCCCGACCGCCTGGTCGAGGTCGAGTGGGAGGTGGGGGCCCGGCAGGTCTTCCCCGTCAACATCAAGATCGAGGCCTGGGACCGCACCGGCCTGCTGCGGGACATCGCCGCGGTCATCGCCGAATCCAAGATCAACCTCTCGGGGGCCGACGTCCAGGTCTACGACGACCGGACGGCGGTGATCTCCACCATCGTGGAGATCTCCAACCTGACCCAGCTCAGCCGCCTCCTGGAGCGGCTGGAGCAGGTCAGGGATGTCCACACCGTGGCCCGGGAGGTCGGCTGAGCCCGCGACCGGCCCCGCCGCCGGGGCGCCCGCATCGGAGGACCGGAACAGGGGCTGTGGCGGCTTGCGACGGCGAACCCACGGCTTCGTGACGTGAGGTCTGGAAGATTTGACGCGATGCCACGGCCCGTGTGGTCCCAGTTCCATCCCCACGCCCCGTCGCTGCGAGCATCGAGGGGGCCCGGTTCGGCACGCCCCGACGGGGGGCGGTCGCCGGCACCCCGGCGGAGGGGCCGCGAGCGCGGCCAGGTCATCCCGTTGGTGGCCCTCTGCCTCGTCGTCCTCACCGGCTTCGCCGCCCTGGCCATCGACGCCGGTCTCGGCTACGACCAGTCGCGCAACGACCAGGACGTCGCCGATGCCGCCGCCCTGGCCGCCTCCTACTGGCTGAGCGCCAACCCGACCTCCGCCAACCTGAACGGGGCCTTCACCGTCGCCAAGAACGTCTCCGCCCAGGACTGCAGCGGGCCGGCCGGGCCCTGCACCATCGCGCTGACCTTCTACAGCGCGAGCGGCTACGCGGCCACCCCCCAGACCTCCCTGTGCACCGGCAACTGGGTGAGCAACACCTGCTCGGGGACGGGCGCCTCCTCCGTCACCTACGTCGGCACCGGCGTCAGCAACACCACCAGCGACGTCCTCGCCAACCTCGGCAAGGGGGGCAGCCGGACCTACAGCGTCCAGGCCCAGGCGGTGGCGGCGATCCCGGGCGGCTCCGGCGGCAGCGGCGGCACCAGCTCCCCCTGCGAGCTGTGCGTGCTGCAGAGCGGGGGGATCACGGTGAGCGGCGACGACGTCAACATCATGGCGCTGAGCGGCAACATCGACAGCAACGGCTCGATCAACGTCAGCGACAACGGCTATGGCTGGGGCTGGGACAGCGACTGGGTGTTCTCCGGCTCGACCTACTACGGCTGGGGCTGGAACAACGCCAACGGCGCCATCTACTACCAGAGCAGCTACTCGCCGCAGAACTCGGGCCACGGCTGGTGGGGTTATCAGGTGTACAACCCGACGCCCACCAAGATGACCAGCGCCTTCACCGACCCCCTGGCCGGCAGGATCGTCGCCCCGACCATCACCGGCACCTACCAGGGCACCTACAGCGACAGCGCGGCGAACTGCGACGGCGACAACCCCTGGGACGGCGACTCCTGGATGAAGAACGCCAAGACGCTGAACCCCGGCATCTACGATGGGATGACCTTCAACGCCAACTGCACCGTCTACACGTTCAGCCCCGGCACCTACATCATCGGCAACGGCGGGCTCAACGTGAACGGCAACGACGACGTCTTCCAGGGCACCGGGGTGACCCTCTACTTCACCTGCGGGACCGGTGACCACGAGAGCGTGTGCTCCTCGCCCACGGCGGGCGGCGGCATCAGCGTGAGCGGCAACTACACCTTCTTCAGCTGGCAGGCGCCGACGGTGGGGCCGCAGCGCAACATCAGCTACTACTTCGACCCCAACGACACGGCCAGCTTCAGCATCTCCGGCAACGGCTTCTGGGCGGGGGCCTGGGGGAACTGGTACGGCGGCTGGGGCGGCTGGGGCAACTACTGGAACCAGCACAACCCCTGGAGTGGGGCGATCTACGGCGCCAACATCTCCATGAACATCACCGGGACGGGGGTGATGCTCTGGTCCTCGCCCATCATCATCGGCTCCCTGACCATCAGCAACAACAACGACAACTGGTGGGACAACTGGGGGACGCAGGACGGGGTGTGGATCGGCGGCTGGTCCACCGACAGCGGCAGCACGGGCGACGGCGTGGCCAACCCGGGCGTGGGCGGCTACCCTGCCCTGGTCAGTTGACGGCGGCCGGCGCGGCGGTCGTCGGCACGGATCCGTGCCCCACCCGGGGGCGTTTGTCACGAATCGGTGATGCTTTGTCCAAGGCTTCGTCGACGTCCGGGGGGTAGCGTGAGCCGAGATCAGGTCTCCGCCTGCCGATCATCCTGGGAGACGCCCCCGTGACCAGTTGCCGAGCCGCCATGGGCGCCCGGGCCAACCGCCCGGCCCGGCGGCGCGCCCGCGGCGGCCAGGCGATGGTGGAGCTGGCCATCGTCTTCCCCGTTCTCCTGCTCCTGGCCATCTCCGTCTTCGACTACGGCTACTACCTGGAGCACGTCAACAACATCACCACCGTGGTCCGCGACGGCGCCCGCTACGCCAGCGAGAACAACTCGCTGGGCAGCGTGTGGAACAACCTGTGCAGCGCTCCGAGCTACACCCAGGCCACCGGAGAGTACAACTGCCCCCTGACGACGTCCCCGTCGAACACCATCGAGTCGGTGATCCAGTACGAGGCGGAGAGCCTGACCGTCCCCGAGGGCGGACTGCCCCTGGACAACGTGGACTGCGTCTGGTCGGGCAACCATCCCAGCCTCACGGCCTCCGCCGCCAGCCTGGGCTCGTCGAACAGCTGCATGACCGTCGCCTACTACACCTCGGGGAGTGACGGCCTGTACACCTCGCCCGTCCTCTACGGCTGGTGGTCCGACACCAGCAACTGCTTCGAGCTGTGGAATGCGGGCAGCGGCACCGCCGGCTGCACGACCACGGGCTATCCGGCGGTGGGCACCCTGGTCCAGGTGACGGTGATCTACAACTTCACCAAGACCGCACCCGGGCCAGCCTTCGACGTCATGAACGCCGCCTTCGGGCTCAATGCCCAGATCACCGCCCAGTACACCCTGGTGGTCTCCCAATGAGACCCGCGCGTCACGGGCGCTCCCGGGGGCAGAGCCTCGCCGAGTTCTCCCTCCTCGCCCCCGTCTTCCTGCTCGTCATGTTCGCCACCATCGACTTCGGCGGCTACTTCGGCACCCGGCTGTCGGTGGAGAACGCCGCGCGGGCGGGCGCCCGCACCGCGGTGATCGAGTCGGAGTCCGCCTACGCGAACTCCCCGTCGGCGGGAACGCTCATCGTGGCGGCCATCAAGCGCCAGTCCAACGAGGGCAGCATCCCGACGACGAACGACTGCCTGTGGTCCGACACCAACAACCCGCAGTGGCTCACCCCCAGCTCCTATCCTCCGTTCGGGTGGTCGAGCAGTGACTCGGGGTGCATCGGCATCTGGTACTTCGAGCTGAACTCGACCGGTCCTCCCACCCTGTGCATCCAGTGGAGCGTCCAGTACAACCAGTGGGGAACCTGGAGCGTGGGCGCCTCACCCACCTGGACCCAGCAGGCCAATCCCCCGGCGGGCTGCGTCACCCCCGGGCAGAACCTGGTCGTGGTCGGTGTCGGCTTCAAGTACAGCCCGCTCACGCCGCTGCCCACCATCGCCAGCGGCGCCCTCATCACGTACGGCGAGACGGAGCTGATGGAGGAGCAGTAGGCGGCTCCGCGGCGCCACCGGGCGGGCCTCCTTCCGCCTCCGTCCCCCTCGGTACACTTGGCGGGCCATGCCCCCCATCACCCGTCCCCGGGGGACCAACGACATCCTCCCCGCCGGCGCGGCGCTCTGGGAGTGGCTGCTCGAGACCCACGCCCGGGTCGCCGCCCTCCACGGCTACGATCTGATCGAGACCCCCGTCTTCGAGGCGACGGAGATGTACGAGAGGGGCACCGGCGCCGGCACCGACGTCGTCGAGAAGGAGATGTTCACCTTCACCGACCGCGGAGGACGCTCCCTCACGCTGCGGCCGGAGATGACGCCCGGGGTCGTGCGCGCCGTCCTCGGCGCCCACCTGGACCAGGAGCGGCGCCCCGTGCGAGTCCGCTACGCGGGGCCGATGTTCCGCTACGCGAAGCCCCAGGCCGGCCGCCACCACGAGTTCTGGCAGGTCGGCATCGAGGTCATCGGTGAGAAGTCGCCGGCGCTGGACGCCGAGGTCGTCGAGGTCGCATGGCGCTTCTTCGCGGCTCTCGGGATCACCGGCCTGAGCCTCCAGCTCAACACCCTCGGCGACCTGGGGGACCGGCTGCGCTACCGGAGCGCTCTGCTCGCCTACTACGGGCCGCTGCGCGACCGCCTCTGCGATGACTGCCGGCGCCGGCTGGAGATCAACCCGCTGCGCCTTCTCGACTGCCGCCGCGACGCCGCGCTGGTGGCGGAGGCCCCCGACCTCGGCGAGTCGCTGGGCCCGGAGAGCCGCGAGTTCTTCGCCCAGGTCAGGGAGCTGCTGACGGCCGCCGGCATCCCCTTCACCCTCAATCCACGCCTCGTCCGCGGTCTCGACTACTACGCCCACACCACCTTCGAGCTGTGGCACGAATCGCTCCAGGGGGCGCAGAACGCGCTGGGCGGCGGGGGTCGCTACGACGGCCTGGCCGAGGTGCTGGGGTTCGCCCCGACCCCCGGGGCGGGCTACTCGCTGGGCGTCGAGCGGACGCTCTCGATCTGCCGGATCCAGGGCCTGGGACCGGGGCGGGCGGGCGGCAGCGTCGCCGTCCTCGGCATCGGCGAGGTGGGCAACCGCGCCGCTCCGGGGGTGGCCCGCCGCCTGCGCGAGGCGGGCGTCGCGGTGCTCCTCGACACCGCCGACCGCAGGCTCGACCGCAAGCTCGCCGGCGCCGTGCGCCAGGGAGCCCTCGCGGCCGTGATGGTGGGCGAGGACGAGGCGGCCGGGGACACGGCAACCTGGAAGGACCTCGGCACCGGGCGCCAGGAGACGGTGCCCAACGACCAGCTCGCCGGGGCTCTGCGGCGCCTGCTCGGTGGAGCCGGGGCGCCCACGGATGGGTGACGCCGCCGCGTCCCGGCCGCCCCTGGGCTACCATGGCGCAGGCACCCCGCCGGTTTCAGCGCTCCAATGCGGCTGGACCAACACCTCAGACACCGGGATCCCAACATCCGCCGCCGGCCCCCGTGCCCCGAACCCGGGGAAGGGGAAAAGCGTCGTGCGGGAACCCACCTGGTCCCCGGGCTCAGCCCAGGACGGCGCGACCGGCGTGGGGGCCATCTCCGCGGGGCGGCGGTGAGCCCGGGGCTCGCCCTCGGGGTACTCTTCGCCCTCATTGGGGCGCAGGTCACCCGCCTGCTCGTGCCCGCCTCGGGGTACCTGCGCAGTCTCGGGCTGGCGGCGCTGGGGGTCATCGCGGGTGAGCTGGCGGCGCTCGGGCTGGGCGCCGGGGGGCCCTCGCTCGGGCCCGTCCACCCCGTGGCCGACGCCCTGGGCATGGCCGTCCTCGAGATGGTCGGCGCCATCGTCGCCGGTCCCCGCAGCCACGGCCGCGCCGCCTCCCCGTCGAGGGCGGGCCGGCAGCACCGGCGGGTGCCGCCGGAGGACCCGCCGCCATTTCCCCGATAATCGGAGTCTCACCCAGCCGGGCAGCCGACCACGGAGGACAGCCGGTGCGTCTTCGCATCCCCTTCGGCCGCAGGGGACTTCTCGCGGCGGCGGCCATCGCCGCCGGTGTCGTCTACTGGCGCGTTCGCGTGGCGCGCCGCGAGGCGGACGACCTGGAGTGGGACGCCGACATCCACGCGGCGGTGGATGAGGGTGTCGCCGCCGGCCGGGCCGCCGCCGAGGAGCCGGCGGAGGGCCGAGTTTGAGCCTGGCCCCGCTCGGGTATGCCAATCAGGTGAGCTCAGCCCGCGCCTCCGAGTTGCGGCTTCCCGCTGAGCGGCGCTACATCGTCGTCGCCAAGCGGGCCGCGGCCGGGTTCGCCGCCGTGGCCGGGCTCGACGTCGAGGCCCTGGACGACCTCGTCATCGCCGTGGCCCAGGCCTGCGAGAACGCCATCGGCCTGACCGAGCGCGTGGCCGGGCCGGGAAACGGGCACATCAGGCTGCTCTTCAACCTCGCCGACAGCTCCCTCGACGTGGACGTTCGCAGCAGCCTGTCGCGTGCGGAGCTGGAGGCGGCGACGCAGCGGCAGGCCGTCGCGGCGGCGAGGGCGGCCCTGGAGGCGCAGGCCCGCGAGGCGGAGGACATGTCGATGCGGCTGATGGGCCTGTTCGTCGACGACTGCCGCTACCGCGTCGACGAGCGCACCGGCGGCCTGCGGGTCCGGCTGACGAAGTATCGGGTTCGGTGACGGGCGCCGCTGGAGCCGGCCATGCGGTCGCGCCCGAGCGGCGGACGATGGCGAAGCCCGCCGCGTCTGCGGAACGTGAGGAGGTCCGCCGGCTGCTCCGCGAGTACCGGGAGAGCCGCGATCCGGCCATCCGCGAGCGGCTCGTCGAGCTGAACAGCGACCTGGTCCACTACATCGCCCGGCGCTTCGCCTATCGCGGCGAGCCGCTCGAGGACCTGGAACAGGTGGGCTTCCTCGGGCTCATCCAGGCCATCGACCGCTTCGACCCGTCCCTGGAGCACGAGTTCAGCACCTTCGCCACGCCCACCATCATGGGGGAGATCCGCCGCCACTTCCGGGACAAGTCCTGGGCCGTCCGGGTGCCGCGCCGGCTGCAGGAGAACCTGCTGCGGGTCCACGCCGCCGAGCAGACGCTGCAGGCGACGCTGGGGCGGCCCCCGTCGATCAACGAGATCGGCGCGCACCTGGGACTGGAGCCGGACGAGGTGCTGGCCGCCCTCGAGGTGTCGCCCGCCCAGCACACCGTCTCGCTGCAGGCGCCGGTGGGGGGGGAGGGCGGCGACGGCGCCGTCCTGGCGGATCGCCTCGGCGGCGAGGACGAGGGCCTCGACAGGGTCGAGATGCGCGACGTCCTGGAGCGGGGGATGGCCCATCTCAGCCCCCGCGAGCGCCGCATCATGGCGCTGCGCTTTGTCGAGCAGCTGCCCCAGACCGAGGTCGCCAAGCGGCTCGGCATCTCCCAGATGCACGTCTCCCGGCTCCAGCGGGCCGCGGTGGAGCACCTCCGCCGCGAGTTCGCCGGAGAGCAGCCAGTGTGACTCCAGTCCGATAGAATCAGTTCTCCCCGCACCTCGCCGGAGCCTTCGCTCCCCGCGCGGATGAGGTGCCCCATCGTTCCAAGAGCCCCTGTTTGCGTAGTCAAGAGATCCGGAAGCGCTTTCTCGGCTTCTTCGAGGAGCGCGGGCATCACCTGCTGCCCAATGCCTCGCTGATCCCCGACGGCGATCCGTCGCTGCTCTTCACCGTGGCCGGGATGGTGCCGCTCAAGCCCTTCATCAGCGGTGAGCGCACCCCGCCGGCCGCCCGCCTCACCTCGTGGCAGCGCTGCTTCCGCGGCTCGGGTCTGACCACCGACGACATCTCCGCGGTGGGCGACTGCAGCCATCACACCTTCTTCGAGATGCTTGGCAACTGGTCGATCGGCGACTACTTCAAGGAGGGCGCCATCGATCTCGCCTGGGAGCTGCTGACGCGGACCTTCGGCCTCGACCCGGCGCGGCTCCGGCCCTCCGTCTACCCGGAGGACACCGAGTCGATCGAGTTGTGGAACCGGCGCATCGGCGTCCCCGACGAGCGCATCAGCCGCATCGCCGGCAACTGGTGGCAGGCCGGACCGGTCGGTCCCTGCGGCTACGACAGCGAGATCTACTGGGACTTCGGCGCACCCTGCTCCTGCGGCCGCGACGACTGCCGCCCCGAGGACGAATGCGCGGGCGACCGCTTCCTGGAGATCTGGAACCTCGTCTTCATGGAGTTCGACCAGCGGGCCGACGGGACGCGCGTGCCGCTGCCGCAGCGGACGGTGGACACCGGCATGGGCCTGGACAGGATGGCCGCGGTCCTCCAGGGGGTCCGCTGTACCTACGAGAACGACCTGCTGCGGCCCATCGTCGACGGTTTCGACCGCCGCGCCGGCGGCGATCGCCACGCTCCGGGGCGGACCCGGTCGATCCGCATCCTCGCCGATCACGCCCGCGGCGCCGCCTTCCTCATCGCCGACGGCGTCGCCCCCGGCAACGAGGGGCGCGGCTACGTCCTGCGGCGGGTGATCCGGCGCGCCGCCCTGCACGGGCGCCGGCTCCACCTGGAGGGCGGCCTTGCAGGGGCGGTCGGCGACGTGGTCGGCGTGATGGGGGACGCGTACCCCGAGCTGGCCGCGCGCCGCGCCCTGGTGGAGACCACGCTGCGCACCGAGGAGGACGTCTTCGCCCGCACCGTCGAGGCCGCCTCCGAGCGTCTCGAGACGCTCCTCGCCGCCGGCACCGGCATCTCCGGGGAGGACGCCTTCCGCCTCTATGACACCTTTGGGCTCCCCATCGAGTTGACCGAGGAGATGGCGGCGGAACGCGGGCTCCCGGTGGACCGCTCCGGATTCGACGCGGCCCTCGACGGGCAGCGGCGGCGGAGCCGGCGGCGGGCTGCCCCCACGGGCTGGACCGCTCCCGGCGCCGGGCCCGGGACGCCCGGCACCGCCCTCGACACCGAGTTCCAGGGCTACGAGACGCTGATCACGGCGTCGACCGCCGTCCGCCTGGGCGCCGCTGATGTCGACGCCCTCAAGGCGGGGGAGGAGGGGGAGGTCTTTCTCGACGTCTCCCCCTTCTACGCCGAGGCCGGCGGCCAGGTCGGCGACACGGGGACGCTCACCTGGGGGGACGGCCACGCCGACGTGCTCGACTGCGTCAACCTCACCGATGGGCCCATCCGGGGCCGGGCCCATCGCGTGCGCGTCGCCGGCGGGTCACTGCGCCGCGGCCAGCGGGTGACCGCCATGGTGGACGCGGCGCGGCGCGGACGCATCGCCAGGCACCACAGCGCCACCCACCTCCTCCACAAGGCCCTCCGGGAGACCCTCGGGGAGGGGGCCGTCCAGCGCGGGTCCTTCGTCGGCCCGGACCACGCCACCTTCGACTTCAGCTTCTCCCGCGGGCTGACCGCGGCGGAGGTCGGCGCCGTCGAGTGGAGGGTCAATGCCGCCATCCGCGACAATCTCCCCCGTGGTGTCACCGTGACGGATGTCAATGAGGCCCGCGCGCAGGGGGCGATGGCCCTGTTCGGCGAGAGATACGGCGACCGCGTCCGCGTCGTGGATTTCGGGGGCTGGTCGCGCGAGCTGTGCGGGGGCACCCATGTGGCGATGAGCGGCGACATCGGTGCGGCCCTGCTGGTGTCCGAGAGCTCCATTGGGCAGGGGACCCGGCGCATCGAGCTGGTGGCGGGCGAGGCCGCCGAGCGGCGCTGGGAGGAGACCGAGGCCCTGCTCCGGGAGACGGCGCGGGCGCTGCGGGCACGGCCGGCCGAGGTGCCGGCCAGGGTCGCCCAGCTCATCGAGCAGAACCGCGACCTGCAACGGGGTCACCGGGCGGCCGGCGACGACGCGGCCGGTGGCCGGGTCAGAGCCGCCGAGGTGAGCCGCACCGGCGCGCACCCCACCGCCGTGGCGGACGACGCGGTGCTGAGCGGCGACGAGGCGGTGTCGCTGGTGGACCGGCTCCTGGCGGAGCGACTCGGCGCCGACGGGGTCGCCGCCGTGTTCGGCGCCGACACGGTCTGCGTCCGCGTCGGGGGGTCGTCGCTCGCCGCCGGCCTCGACGCGGGGCGCCTCGCCGCCGCCGTGGCGGCCGCCACGGGGGGACGGGGCGGTGGCCAGCCCGGCTTCGGCCGGGGCGCGCTCAGGGACCCGGCGCGCCGCGGCGAGGCGCTCGCCGCCTTCCGGGCATCCGTCGGGGGGGAAGGGTCGTGATGCCGCGCAAGAAGTTCACCCTGCTGCGGCGCCGCGGCGAGTTCCACAGCCACTTCACCGTCATCGACATCGGCACCGAGTTCGTCAAGGCCCTGGTCGTGAAGCGCGAGGAGGGCCAGGGTGTCGTCATCGGCGTGGGCAAGGTGCGGCAGTCGCTCTCCGACATGCAGGCCGGCGCGGTGGCCGACATCCAGGGCGTCATCGACAACTGCGACAAGGCGCTGACCGAGGCCGAGGACATGTGCGGCAGCATCCCCGGCCAGGCCGTCATCGGCATCGCCGGGGAGCAGGTCCGCGGCTTCAGCACCACCATGACGATGCCGCGGTCGCAGCCGCAGGCGCGCATCACGCAGGCGGAGATCGCCACCGCCCTCCAGGCCGTGCAGCGGCGCGCCATGAAGGAGGCGGTGCGCCAGATGTCGCACGAGCTGGGCGTGGCCGAGGTCAACGTGAAGCTGGTGCACAGCAGCATCACCTCGGTCCACATCGACGGCTACGCGGTGACCAATCCCGTCGACTTCCAGGGACAGGTGCTGGAGATCGCCGTCTTCAACACCTTCGCGCCGCTCACTCACATCGGGGCGCTGCAGACCATCGCCCAGGAGCTGGACCTGGAGCTGGTGGCGACCGTCGCCGAGCCGTACGCGCTGGCGCGCAGCTGCTCCACCGAGGACGTCTACGAGCTGGGCGGCATCTTCATCGACATCGGCGGCGGCACCACCGACATCGCCGTCGTCCGCCGCGGCATCGAGGCCATCCGCATGTTCGCCCTGGGCGGCCGGTCCTTCACGAGGCGGCTGGCCAACGAGCTGGGCATGACCCTGGAGGAGGCGGAGCGCTTCAAGCTGGCTCACGCCGAGGGCCGCCTGCCCGCCGACCAGGACGCTATGGCCCGCACCGCGGTCGGCCCCACCGCCGAGGTGCTGGCGCAGGGGGTCGCGCTGACCCTGGAGGAGCTGGCGGGACGTGAGCAGCTGCCCCCGGCGCTCTACCTGGGTGGCGGCGGCGCCGCCCTGCCCGAGGTCAGCGAGCAGTTCCGCGCTCCTGACTGGGCGGAGAGCCTGGCCTTCGTGCGTCCCCCCACGGTGACCGTGCTGGGGCCGGAGAACGTCCAGGGGATCCACGACAGCACCGGCCTGCTGGTGGGCAGCCAGGACGTCACCCCGATGGGGCTTGCGTATCACGCCGTGTCCCTGGAAGATGACGCGGATCAACCGCTGGGGGGCCTGATGCGGCGCGTGATGAGGGCGATGCGGGTATGACGACGCGGCGAGCACACCGGATCGAGGTGGTCTGAATGGCCAGGAGGCTGCTCTACGTCGGCGCCGACGACGAGATCGCGGATCTCGTCAGCAGGGTGCGGGCCGCCGCGCCGGGCGACGAGGTCGGCTTCGTCGTGCCCCAGGGGGCCGTCGTCTTCCAGACGCCCCTCAACTTCCGGCTCATCAACCAGCTCTGCGCCCGCCAGGGGGTGACCGCCGGCATCGTCAGCCCCGACCAGCGCACCCAGCAGCTGGCCCGCGACGCGGGGCTGGGCACCTTCACTTCGGTCAGCGCCTACGAGCAGGGCATCCCCATGGGCGAGCGCCGTCCCCTCGGCGGCATTGCTCCCGTGACCGGTCCCCGGTTCGGCGCTCCGCCACCCGGGCCGGTCCCCGCCGCGGGGCAGCTCCGGCCGTCGGGACTGCCGTCCTCGACACCTCCGCCGTCGCTCCCGGCGGGACCGCCCCCCGGCCCGGCGCTCGGGCAGGACGCGCTGACGGCACCGTCCCCCTGGACGGCGCGCCAGCCGCAGCCGGGGCGCCCCGTGGGCCCGACGCCGCCGGCCCCGGCGCCGCCTCCCGAGACCTTCTCGTTCGGACATCGGGCCTACCCGGCGGCCGGCGTCGCCTTCACGGCCGACGAGGCCGACGCCGGCTACGGCCAGCCCTCCTCCCCCTACGGGCAGGCCGCGGGGAGCGGCCGCCCGCCGCTCTCCGGGACCCCCTCGCGCCCCGACGGGCGGCCGGGGACGGGTGGCGCCAAACCCGCCCGCAAGCCGATGAGCCAGAACCGCCGCAGGGCCATCTACGCGGGGATCGCCGGCGCCGTCATCCTCATGATCCTCATCTTCCTCATCGTCGCGCCGTCGGCGCAGGTCACCGTCACCTTCGCCGAGGTGCCGCTGACGGTGAGCCCGACGATCCAGGGCACGCCCGACGCCGGCACGGCGACACAGCCCGACCACCTGCTCAGCGAGTCGGTGAGCGACACGGGGACCATGGAGTTCACGGCGACGCCGAGCGGGACACAGACCAACCCTGCGACCAGCGCCACCGCCGACGTGGTGCTGACCTCCAACGGCCAGGGGCAGTGCCCACCCCCCGGGCCCTGCAGCGGTTACATCGCGGCCGGAACCCTCTTCCAGACTTCGGGCAATCCCGCCGTGGTGTTCGCCGTCACCGAGGGCACGGATTTCAGCATCACCGCGGCCTATGGTGAGAGCGCCGAGATCCCCGTCGTGGCGACCTCCTCAGGAGCCAGCGCCAACGTGCCGGCCGGCGACATCAACGCCTGCGCCCCCAGCAACGACATCTGCCTGACGGACGGGGTGACCGTTAAGAACCCCGCACCGGCCACCGGCGGCACCGACGCCGAGCAGGTGATCGTCGCCACCGCCGGCGACATCGCCGGCTGGACCAGCGACATCACCCAGGACGAGGCCACCCTCACCGCCAAGGCGAAGACGGACCTGGTGACCAAGGCGGGCGCGGACAAGCTGGCCATCGACCCCAACGGCGGCGGGGAGCTGATCAGCTTCACCGTCAGCCCGGACGTGACCCAGGTGACGGCGGGTACCCAGGAAGCCCCCGCGACGGTGACGGTGACGATGACGGCGCAGGCCGCCGCGTACAACCCGGCGAGCATCCAGCCCGTCGTGCTGGCGGACCTGAAGAAGCAGCTCTCGTCCGGGGCCACGCTGGTGCCCGGCCGCCTCAGCCTCTCCGCCGTGGACATCATCGAGGCGACGCCGGACGGCAACTTCGCCCTCTCGGTGACGGCCACCGACTTCTCCCAACCCGACGTCAACCTGGACGCGCTTCGTGGCCAGCTCACCGGCCGCGGCCCGGGCAGCGTCGAGGGCATCATCGCCCAGCAGCTCGCCGGGGTGACCAAGGTGACCGTCGAGGAGTCCCCGTTCGGGCTGCCGTACATGCCGCTCTTCAGCGGCAGCATCAAGATCACCGAGGACTTCGTCAGCAGCAAGCCGCCGGTCAAGCCCCACGCCTCGCCCACGGCGTCCCCGTCAGCCTCGCCCACGGCGACCGGGTGAGCGCGCCGGCACGGGCGGTGGACGCACCCTCCCTGGGACTGGCGGTCGCCGTCGACCTCGGCACCCGCCGCGTCGGGCTGGCCACCGCCGACCCCACCGGGACCTTCGCGTCTCCGCTGCGGGTGCTGGACCGCACCCGCCCCGGATTCTGGCCGGCGCTCGAAGAGGTCTGCACCCAGCGCCGGTGCCGGCTCCTCGTCGTGGGGCTGCCCCGCAACATGGACGGCAGCGAGGGGGAGGCCGCAGCAGCAGCGCGCCGCTTCGCCGCCCTGGCGGCCGAGCGCCTCCACGTCAGGGTGGAGATGTGGGACGAGCGCCTCAGCACGGCGGAGGCGGAGCGCTCCCTGATCACGGCGGGAGTGCGCCGCGCCGGCCGCCGGCGCAGCGTCGACGCGGTGGCGGCGAGCCTGATCCTCCAGGGCTACCTCGACGCCCACCGGGGGAGGGCGGCGTCGTGAGCCGGCGCCTGGGGGCCGTCTTCGCCCTCTGCGTGGTCCTCCTCCTGCTCGTCGGGGGGGTGGGAGGAACGCTGGTCTACGCCCGTTTCCAGCTCGAGCCCAGGTCCTCGACGCAGGCCATGCCGATCAGCGTGACGGTGCGCGCCGGGGAGAGCATCGGGGCCGTGTCCGACGACCTGGCCGGGCTGGGGATCGTCCGCAGCAGCTTCTGGTTCGCCGCCTTCGCGCGCTTCGAGAGCGTCCATCTGCATGCGGGGACCTTCACCGTCGACGCCGGGATGGCCTCCAGCGAGATCGTGGCCCGGCTCAACGGTCCCTCCACGCCATCGGTCAACGGCAGCGTCAAGCTGCTCATCCCCGAGGGCCTCGACATCGACCAGATCGCCGACAGGGTCGCCGCCAGCGGCCTGCAGATCACGCGCCAGCAGTACCTGGACGCCGTCGCCGACGACAGCTACACCGCCGCGTTCCTCAGCATCCGCCCGGCGGGTGACACCTCGCTCGAGGGCTTCCTCTTCCCCGACACCTTCGACGTGCCGAAGAGCGCCACCGCCCACCAGGTCATCCAGATGCAGCTGGACGACTTCGCGACCCGGGTCGTCCCCCTCCTGCCCAAGTCGGCGAGCGAGGCCTATGCGGATCTGACCACCGCCTCGATCATCGAGCGCGAGGCCGACATGACCGTGGACTACCCGCAGGTGGCGTCGGTGATCAACAACCGCCTCGCCGACGGCATGGATCTCCAGCTGGATTCGACGGTCGTCTACGGTCTGCACATGGTGGGCCAGGAGATGAGCAGCGCCGACGAGGCCGTCGACACCCCCTTCAACACCTATCTGAACCCGGGGCTGACGCCGACGCCGATCTCCAATCCCGGGCTCGCCACCTTGGGCGGCGCGCTGCACCCGGCAAGCACCGACTACCTCTTCTACGTCACCGACGCGTGTGGGTACAACCACTATTCTGTGACCGAGGTACAGCACGAGCAGCAAGTTGCCGAATATCTGGATTCATGCCCGGAGCAGTCACCCTCCAGCTAGGCCTCATCGGCTCGGGGATCGCCGGCTCGCCGAGCCCGGCCATGCACCGCGCCGCCCTCCAGGCGCGAGGGCTGGCCGGCGACTACGAACTCTTCGACGTCGCGCCGGCGGAGCTCCCCGCCCTTCTCCTGCGGCTGCGCGCCGGGGAGCTGGCGGGGTGCAACGTCACCACGCCGTACAAGACCGCCCTGGCCGCCGCGTGCGACCGGCTGGAGGGTGACGCGGCGCGCTGCCAGGCCGTCAACACCCTGACCCTGGTGGACGGCGAGCTGGTCGGCGAGAACACCGACGCCAACGGCCTGCAGCTCGCGCTCAGCTACCGCCGCCTCTGGCCCGCCCCGGGCTGCCGTGCCGTGGTTCTCGGCGCGGGCGGCGCGGCGGCCGCCGCCGTCCTCGCCCTCACCCACGCCCCCGCCGACGACATCGCCGTGGTGGCGCGGCGCGTCGAGGCGGCAGAGAGCCTCTGCCAGCAGGTCGCCCCGGAGCATGCGCGCGTGCTGGCCTTCGACGATCGCGCCGCCGTCAACGCCGCCTGCGCCGAGGCGTCCATCGTGGTCAACGCCACCCCGGTCGGGATCGCCGACCTCCCCCTCGCGGTCGACGCCCTGCCCGCGACGTGCGCGGTCGCCGACCTGCGCTACCGGCCGCGACCGGTCGACCTCGTCGCGGCGGCGCAGGCGCGTGGCCTGGGAGCCTGCGATGGGGAGGAGATGCTGCTCTTCCAGGGGATGCTGAGCTTCCGGCGCTGGACCGGTGCCGAACCACCGTGGCACGCGGCCCGGGACGCCCTGCACGAGGCGCTCGGCGGATGAACCTCGCCCTCACGGCCGGTGCCGCGGCCGCCGGCGCCGTGGCCGGCTGGGGCTCGGGTTTCCTCGGCGTCTACCTGGAGAAGGCCCAGGGCCTGGAGCGCGAGGAGGCCGAGGAGCGGGCCGAGTACGAGGCCGAGGTGGTGCGCAAGGCCGAGGCGGCGCGCAGCGCCGGTGAGGACCCCCCGGCCGCGGAACCCTGGGCGGGCGAGCGGTACGGATGGACGTGGATCGAGCTCCTCCTGGCGCCGCTGCTGGGGGCGGTCAGCTTCGGGCTCTTCGGCGCACGTCACGGGCTGACCTGGATCGTGGCCGAGGACCTGCTGTGGGTGGCGGTCTTCATCCATGTCTTCACCTTCGACCTCAAGCACCGCCTGATCCTCAACGTCGTGACCTATCCGGCGCTGCCGCTCGCCATCGTCCTCGCCGCCGTCACCCCCGGCCTGTCGCTGCTGCAGGCGGTGATCGGCGCGGCCGCCGTCGGCGGCTTCTTCCTCGTCCTCCACGTCATCTCCCGCAACGGCCTCGGGCTCGGCGACGTCAAGCTGGTGGCGCTGATCGGCGCCGTCACCGGGCTCGGGGCAGCGCACTACGCCGCCGTCGACGCGGTGCTCGCCGGCGTCCTCCTCGGCGGGGTCGTCGCCCTGCTCCTGGTGGTGACCCGGATCCGCAGCCTGAAGGACCCCATCCCCTACGGGCCCTTCCTCTGCGTCGGGGCCGTGCTGGTGCTCTACCTCTCCCTCTGAGGCGGAGGCGCAGCACGGCGCCGCGCGGATGGCTCATCATGCCGCGCATGGCAGCCCACCTCCTCGAGGGCGAGAGCGAGATCGCCACCGAGCGCGAGCACGTGCTCGTGCTGCTGCCGATCGTGGCCGCGGTCGTCGTCTGCGCGGCGGCCCTGCTCTTCCTCATCCAGCTGATCCCCGTGCACGTGCTCGGCCACGACATCGCCGGCGTCCGGCTCGTCGTCGACGCGGTGATCGTGGTGCTGGTGGTGGCCTGGCTCCTCGTCCGGGTGCTGCGCTGGCGCTTCCACACCTACACGCTCACCAGTCACCGCATCATCCTCAGCCGGGGCGTGCTCTCCCGCGTCACCGAGTCCATCGGTCTCGACCGGGTGCAGGACACGGTGATGCGCCGGCCCCTGGCCGACCGCCTGATCGGGGCCGGGAACATCGAGATCGAGTCCGCCGGACGCGACGGGGTCGAGGTGCTGCGGCTGATCCCGCACGCGGACCGCTTCTACACGCAGATCCTCCAGGCCATCGAGAACCACCGGCAGGGGGCCGGCTATCCCGCCGCGGAGGGGGAGACCGGCCGCACCGCGCCGCCTCCGGCCCCGCACGGCAACGGCCAGGGCGGCCTGTGACGGCGCCGGCCGCGCACCCCGGCGCGGATGGGCCCGCCATCCGGGGGTAGGCCGGCTGCGCTGGACCGTCCAGGCCGCGTGGCCGGCCGCCATCCCTCCGCCACCGCCCTGGTCACCGGAGCCGCCGCCCTGGTGGCGGCGGCCGTCGCCGCCCTCCAGCTGACCCGTCCCGGGCAGCTGCCCGGCACCTCCTACGACACCGCGGTCTTCCTCGGCGGAGCCATCAGGCTCGTCCACGGCGCCGTCCCCTACCGGGACTTCGCCTTCGTGCAGCCGCCGGGGCTGCTGCTCCTGCTCAGCCCCTTCGGGCTGCTCTCCGAGCTGGTCGGCACCCGCTTGGCGCTGGACGCCCTCATCCTCTGCACGCCGCTCCTCGCCGCCGCCAACGTGGTGCTGGTGGGGCGCCTGCTGCGTCACCGCGGCTGGACGGCGTGCCTGGCCGGCTGCGGACTGCTGGCGGTCTATCCGGCCGTGTTCTTCGCCCTTCGCGACGGCATGGTCGAGCCGGTCATGGACCTGTGCTGCCTGGTGGGGCTGTGCCTCGCCTTCCGGGAGGACAGGCTGGCCGGCCCGCGGCGGCTGATCCTGGGCGGCGTCGCGCTGGGCGTGGCGGCGACGGTCATGCTGCCCGGGCTCATCCCCGCGCTGGCGGTGGCGGCGGTGGCGGCCCGCCATCCCCGGCGCGGGCTGCTGCCCCTGGCGGGAGGGCTGGCCGCCGGCGTGGGGGTCCCCTCGCTCCCCTTCGCGCTGCTCTCCCCGGGCGGGTTCGTCGACGGGGTGTTCGTCTCGCAGCTGGCGCGCGTTCCCGACGCGGCGCGGCAGCCGCTGTCGCTGCGGGCTGTCGACCTGACCGTCGGTGGCGGGCAGGGGTGGACCGTGGTGGTGGTGGCGGTGGTCATCCTCGCCGCCATCGCGCTGGTCGCCGTCTCCGGTCTGCTGGTCCCCCCGCGGCGCCGGCTGCCCGCCCTGGAGTGGTTCGCCCTCGGGGCCGCGGCGGCGATGCTCGCGGCCCAGTTCGTCACCTCGCAGTACTTCCCGCACTACCCGGCCATGGTGGCCCCCTTCCTCGCCGTCCTCCTGGGCATCTCGGCCGGGCGGCTGGCGGCCTGGCGGCTGCCCAGGCTCCTCCCGGCGGCGGTCACCGGGTTCGCCCTCTGGCTCCTGGCGGCCCAGGTGGTGGGCGTGGAGGGCCTGGTCAGCGTGAGGGTCTCCGCCGCCGCGGTCGACGCCGTCGTGCCCGCCGGTGCCTGCGCCGTCGCCGATCGCACCTACCTGCTCGTCGGCAGCGACCGCTTCGTCTCCACCCGCCCCGGCTGTCCGGAGCTGGTGGACCCCCGCGGCACCGTCTACGCCAACGCGGAGACGCCCGGCGGTGCGGCCGCGGCCTTCGGGGCGGCGATCACCGGGGCGGACTACGTGGTGGTGGACATGAGCCTCGACCAGTGGCTTCCGGGCGCGGCCTACGCCCCGGTGCGCGCTGATGTCGCCGAGCAGTTCCATCTGGTGCGCTCAGGACGCCTCTACTGCTACGTTCGCGACGGCTTCGCGGCCGCCGCGACGCCGGCGGCCGGGGCCGGGACGGCGCGGAGCGCGTCGTGATCGCGACTGCTGCGGAGCGACCCGCCGCCGATCCGCGCGGCGCCCGAACGGTGTCCGCCATCGTCGCCACCGCCGCGCTCACAGCCGCCGTCATCGACCTGCTGCAGGTGACCCGCCCCGGCTACCTCTTCGGGCTCACCCCCGACATCAGCGTCTGGTTCGGCGCAGCCGTCCATCTCGTCCACGGCGCCGTGCCCTACCGGGACTTCGTCTTCGACCAGCCACCCGGCACCCTCCTGCTCCTCAGCCCCTTCGGCCTGCTCTCCAACGCCCTGGGCACGCGCGGCGCCCTGGCGGCGGTGCGCCTGTGCACCCCGTTCCTGGCCGCCGCCAACGTCGCCCTCGCCGGGCGCCTGGTGCGACATCGGGGGGCCCGGGCGGCGCTCGCCGCCTGCTTCTGCATGGCGCTCTACCCGGCCGCCGTCTACGCCCTGAACGGAGGGCTGCTGGAGCCCATCGAGGACCTCCTCTGCCTGGGATGCCTGGCCCTCGTCTTCGACGCTGACCGGCTGTCCGGCTCCCGGCGAATCCTCGGGGGCGGCGTGCTGCTGGGATTGGCCTGCACCGTCAAGGCCTCCGCGGTCGCCCCCGTCGCCGTCCTGGTGATCCTCGTCGCCGTCCTCGCTCGCCGCCGCCTGGCGCCCCTGGTGGGGGGCGCCGCCGCCGGCTTCGCCATTCCCTCGCTTCCCTTCTTCCTCCTGGCGCCCTCGGCCTTCGTCCAGGATGTGGTGCTGACGCAGCTGGCCAGGTTCCCCGGGGGGGCCCGCGCCTCGATCATCGACCGCCTGGCGAGGATGACCTTCGGGGGCCGGCCCGTCGGCATCCTGGCGGCCGTCGCCGTCGTCATCGCGCTGCTCTACTGCGCCAGCGTCCTCGCCTGGCTGCTGTGGCGTCGCGGGCGGCTGACGCCGCTGGACTGGTTCGCGCTCGCCGCCTTCGGCGCGGTCTTCGCCGTGCAGTTCGCCACCAGCCAGTACTTCGCCCAGTACGCGGCGTTCCTCGCCCCCTTCGCCGCCATCCTGCTCGGCCTCAGCCTGGGCCGGCTGGGACCGCGGCTCGTCACCCGCAAGGTCGCGGCGCTGTATGCGGCGGCGCTGCTGGCGGTGGTGGCGGGCGAGGTGATCGTGGTCGAGATGTCGTCCACCCCGGACGTGGCCGGCAGCGTCACCGCCGTCGTCCCGGCGGGCGCCTGCGCCACCTCCGACAACCCCAGCATCCTGGTCACCGCCGACCGCTTCGTCTCCGCCGTTCCCGGCTGCACCGAGATCACCGATCCCTTCGGGACCAAGCTGCGCTTCGCCGGCGACCCGTCGGGCGGGGTGGACGCCTTCCGGGCGGCGCTGACGCACACCGACTACCTGGTGCTGGGGGTCACCGCGGCGCAGTGGCTGGACGGCCCGTACACGCCGCTGCGGAGCTACGTCGCAGACGACTTCCACCTGCTGCGCTCGGGCACACTCGACATCTACGTCCGCGACGGCTTCCCCGTCACCGGCGGCCCGTAGACTGCGGCGGGTGGTCACCTCGCCTGCTTCCGCGCCCGGCGCGTCCCGGGGCCTGCGCCTGCTGCGCTTCGCCGAACGGCACCGCTACCACGCCGCCCTGCTCCTCGCCCTCGCCGTCGCCGCCTTCTACCGCTTCTACGAGCTGAACCGGCTACCCCCGGGGCTGTTCCCCGACGAGGCCGCGAACGGGATCTCGATCTTCCAGATCCTGGAGCACCACGACTTCCAGCCGATCTACACGAACAACGGGCCCAACGAGTCGCTGTTCACCTTCATCCAGGCGATCTTCGTCGCCGCGATGGGCAACACCATCCTGGCGCTGCGCATCGCGCCGGCGGCCTTCGGCGTCGCCGCCCTCGTGCCCACGTATCTCTGGGCGCGCCGCCTGTGGAGCGAGCGGGTGGCGGTGCTCTCGGCCCTCTACATGGCCATCACGCCGTGGGCCTTCTTCATCAGCCGCACCGGTTTCCGGGCCAACATGACGCCGTTCATGGTGATGCTCACCATGTGGCTCATCACCCTCGCGTATCAGACACGGCGGATGCGCTGGTTCGTCCTCAGCGGGGTGAGCATTGGGGTGGGCATGTACACCTACCTCAACTTCAAGGCGTTCCCGCTCATCCCGCTCATCCTCGTCGCGGCGGTGTGCTGGCGGGCCCGCCCCGGCATCCGGCGGCTCTGGGTGAGGGTGCGCCGGCGCGTGCTCGCCACCGTCGGCGCCTTCCTGGTGACCTGCTCGTGGATGATCGTCTACGGCGTCCAGCACCCCCTCGACGTGGTGGGCCGGCCCGCCGGCATCAGCTTCCTGACGCCGTCGGTCAACAACGGCCAGCCGCTGCAGACGCTGCTGGCGACCATCGGCAAGACCGCCCTGATGTTCAACCTCTTCGGCGACGCCGACTACAAGTTCAACCTGGGCGGCGCGCCCGAGCTGCCCCTCTTCATCGGCGCCACCTTCCTGGTCGGGCTGGTCATCGCGCTGGCCGGCATCCGCAGGCTGCGCTACCTCGCCCTGCTCAGCGTCTTCGGGGTGATGCTGCTGCCCGAGGTGCTCAGCGCGCAGGGGATCCCCCACGCCATGCGCGCCCTCGGCGCCATGCCCGCGGCGCTCATCCTGGCCGCGCTGGGGACGGACTGGCTGCTGCAGGTGTGGGACCGCAGATTCCCCCTCCGAGCCGCCGCGCGGGCCACCGGGGTTCTCGCCCTGGCGCTGATCCTCGCCGCCACGGCGTACGGCGCCTACCGCGAGTACTTCGTCAGCTGGGCGGGGTCGTCGCAGGCCCACCAGGCGTTCGCCGCGGACACGGTCGCCATCTCCTCCTACCTGAACGCCGGCGGCTTCGACGGCACCACCTACGTCGTCATCGGCGCCTACGCCGACCAGACGGTGCAGTACCTCACCCACGGGCACGCCGCCTACACCCGCCTCGACCCCGCCGGGCTGAGCAGCCTGGAGGTCGCCGGCCCGACCAGGATCGTCATCGACGTCAACCAGGCGGGGGCGGGGACGAGCCGGCTCCAGGAGAGCTTCCCCGATGCCCGGGAGGTCGCCGCGCCGACCGGTTTTGGCGGCTCCCGCCCCTTCACCGCGTACGTCGTGGCGGGGTAGGGGGCGGCCGGACACGGGTGGCCGCCGCCGCCACCCCGTAGAATCCGGCCAGTGCTGCGCTTCCTCACCGCCGGCGAATCCCACGGCCCCCAGCTGACCGTGATCGTGGAGGGCCTGCCGGCCGGGCTCCCGCTCGACGCGCGCCGCGACATCGACCCCCACCTGATCCGCCGTCAGGGAGGCTACGGGCGCGGCAAGCGCCAGCTGATCGAACGCGACCATGCCGAGATCGTCGGCGGCGTCCGCGGCGGCCGGACGCTCGGCTCGCCGCTCGCCCTGGTGATCCGCAACCGCGACTGGGAGAACTGGAAGGGCCCGATGCAGGTGAGCGCCGCCGGCTTCTCGAAGAAGCCGGTGACCCGAGTCCGGCCGGGGCACGCCGACCTGGCCGGCATGCTGAAGCACGATCTCGACGACGCCCGCGACGTCCTGGAGAGGGCCAGCGCCCGGGAGACGGCGGCGCGGGTCGCCGCCGGCGCGGTGGCCATGGCGCTGCTCGGCCGGCTCGGCGTCCATGTCTCCTCGTGGGTGCAGCGCATCGGCGACGTCGCCGTGGACTGGACCGACTCCCCCGACCCCGCCGCCGTCGAGAGCTCGCCGGTGCGCTGCCCCGACCCAGGGGCCTCGGAGCGCATGGTGGCGGCCATCGACAGCGCCCGCGAGGCCGGCGACACGCTGGGCGGCAGCGCCGTGGTCACCGCCAGCGGGGTGGTGGCCGGCATCGGCAGCTACGCGCAGTGGGACCGGAGGCTGGACGGGCTCATCGCCCAGGCCCTGTGCAGCATCCCCTCGGTCAAGGCGGTCGAGATCGGCGCCGCCATCGCCGCCGCCGGCTCGCCCGGCTCCCGGGTGCACGACCGGCCGAGCTACGTCGAGGGCGAGGGCTTCCACCACCTAACCAACCGCCAGGGAGGCCTGACCGGCGGCGTCACCGACGGCGAGGCCGTCTGGGCCACCGTCCACTTCAAGCCGATCTCCACCCTGCTCAAGCCCCTGCCCAGCGTCGACGTCCACACCGGTGCCCAGGTCAACGCCCACTACGAGCGCAGCGACATCTGCGTCGTGCCGGCGGGGGCCGTGGTGGCCGAGGCGATGCTCGCCTGGGTGATCGCCGCCGCCATGGCGGAGAAGCTGGGGGGCGACTCCCTGGCCGAGATGCGGCGCAACCTGGCCGCCTACCGGCGCACCACGCGGCGGCTGCGGTGAGCGCGACCCGCGCCGGGCCGGCGCCCTCCCCGGCTCCCACCACCGCCCGACCGCGGTCGATCGCCCTGGTCGGCCTGCCCGGAAGCGGCAAGACCACGCTGGGGCGCGGCCTCGCCGAGCGGCTGGGATGGGAGTTCAGGGACACCGACCACGAGATCACCCGCGCCACGGGGCGGAGCCCGGCGGAGATCATCGACACGGACGGCGAGGGCGCCTTCCGGCGGCTGGAGGCCGCCACGGTCATCGACCTGCTGCGCAGCGACCTGCCCCTGGTGATCGCCTGCGGGGGAGGGCTCTTCGCCGAGGAGGCCCCCTCACGGCGGCTGCTCCGCTCCGCCTGGGTCGCGGCCCTGGACGCACCGGACGCCGCGCTGCTGCGGCGGATCGTCGGTGGTGAGGACCGCCCCCTGCTGCGCGGCGACGCCCCCGGGCGCATCGCCGAGCTGCGCCGCCGGCGCGAACGGGCGCACGCCCGGGCGCACGTCCACCTCGACACCGAGCGCACCCCGCTGGAGGCGGCGGAAGCGGCGCTCTGCGCCCTCGCCGACTCGGTGAGCGTGCCCCTGCCCGGTGGGGCCTACCCCGTCATCGTCGGCGCGGGGGCCACCGACCACCTGGCGATCCATCTCCCCGCCTCGTGCCGCCGCGTGGCCATCGTCACCGACCGGGCCGTCGCGCCGTTCGCCCGCCGGCTGGCGGGCGTGATCCGCGCCTCCGGCCGCCAGCCCCACGTCATCGCGCTGACCGCCGGGGAGGCGGTGAAGAGCTGGGCCTCGGCGGGACGCCTCCTCGACGGGCTGGCCGGCCTCGGCCTGGGCCGCGCTGACGCCCTGGTCGCGGTCGGCGGCGGGACGATCGGGGACACCGCCGGGTTCGCCGCCGCCGCCTACTGCCGCGGCATCGCCTGGATCGTCGTGCCCACCACCCTGCTCGCCATGGTGGACAGCGCCATCGGCGGCAAGACAGGGGTGAACCTCCGCGTCGCCAAGAACCTCGCCGGCGCGTTCTGGCAGCCCCGGGCGGTGCTTGCCGACCCGACGCTGCTCGACACCCTGCCCCGCCGCGAGCTCGCCTCGGGGCTGGGGGAGATCGTCAAGTACGCCATGATCGCCGAGGGGGATCTTGCCGGCCTGCTCGACTGCTGCCTCGATCGGGCCATCGCCGGAGACGTCCACACCCTCACCGCCGTCATCGAGCGCTGCGCCGCCATCAAGGCGGAGGTGGTCGGCCGCGACCCGCTGGAGGGAGGGGGGCGTGCCGTCCTCAACTACGGCCACACCGTCGCCCATGCCATCGAGGCGGCGACCGGCTTCGGGCCCGTCACCCACGGGGAGGCGGTCGCGGCCGGCATGCGCGTCGCCGGGCGCATCTCCGTGGAGATGACCGGCCTGCCCGAAGAGGATCTGCGGTGGCAGGACGGGCTCCTCGACCGCATCGATCTGGCGCCGCTCCCTGCCATCGACCCCGCCGCCGTGCTACAACGCCTCGGCCACGACAAGAAGTCCGTGGGCGGAGAGCCGCGCTGGGTCCTGCTGGCTCGCAGGGGTGAGCCCCGACTGGGGCAGCGCGTGCCCCCCGACCTCGTCCGTGCGGCCCTCGAGGAGGTGCTCTCCACACCATGACCGGCAACAGTCACCGGCCGGGCGACCGGCGCAGGGCGGCGCTGTGACGCGGGTCCTCGTCCTCAACGGTCCCAACCTCGGCAGCCTGGGCCGTCGCGAACCGGAGATCTACGGTCCCCAGAGCCTCGCCGACATCGACGCCGAGCTGCGTCGGCAGGCCGCCGAGCTGGGGGTCGAGCTGCGCACCGAACAGAGCAACAGCGAGGGGCGGCTCATCGACATCCTCGAGGAGGAGGGTGGCCGGGCAGGCGCTGTCATCATCAACCCCGGGGGCCTGAGCCACACCAGCGTGGCCCTGCTCGACGCCCTGCGGGGATTCCCCGGCGCGGTCGTCGAGGTGCATCTCACCAACACCTTCCGCCGCGAGGGCTACCGGCACGCCATGGTCACCGCGGAGGTGGCCGACTGCGTCATCCTGGGACTGGGCCCCGAGGGCTACCGGGTGGCGCTCGAGGCCGCGGTCAGGATCATCCGGGAGAGGCAGAATTGAGGACGCACCGATGATCAGCGCAGGAGAACTCCGCCCCGGCACGACCGTGGATCGCGGCGGCGACCTGCTCCAGGTGCTGGAGTTCGCCCACATCAAGATGGGGCGCGGCACCGCCGTCGTCCGCACCCGGCTCAAGAACCTGGTCACCGGGGCGGTGACGGAGGAGACGTTCCGCCCCGAGGAGAAGTTCGGCCGCGCGCGCATCGAGCGCGCCGAGGCGCAGTACCTCTACCGGGACGGCGACACCTTCGTGGTCATGGACTCGACGACCTACGATCAGACGCCGCTGACCGAGGAGCAGGTCGGCGACGGGACGCGCTGGCTCAAGGAGAACCAGACACTCACCCTGCTCAGCTACGACGGGCGCATCCTCGGCGTCGAGCTGCCCATTGCCGCAGAACTGCGGGTCACCGAGACCGATCCCGGATTCAAGGGCGACACCGCCAACGCCGGCACCAAGCCGGCGGTGCTGGAGACGGGAGCGGTCGTCGACGTCCCCCTCTTCGTCAACCAGGGCGACCTCATCCGCGTCGACACCCGCACCGGGCGCTACATGGAGCGGGCGTGATGGCGCAGACGGTGGACGGAGCGGCGGATCTCGCCACCGGCGACGGACCGCACGCGCTCGGCGTGACCCGGGTGGCCAACGAGGTGGTGGCGCGGATCGCCGCGCTCACCGCCCTCCAGGTGCCCGGCATCCACGCCATGTACCAGGCCGGCGGCCAGTCCTTCGAGCGCATCCTGCGGCGGTCGCTGGCCCACCGCGGGGCGCGGGTCCAGCTGCGTGACGATCACGCGCTGGTCATCGACCTCTGGGTCGTCCTCGTCTCCGGCAACGCCGTGGCCCATGTCGGGGCGGAGATCCAGCAGCGGGTCGCCGACGCCGTCGACCGCATGCTGGGGCTGGAGGTTGCGGCCATCAACGTCCACATCAGCGAGGTCGTCTTCTCGGCATGAGCCGCTCGGGAGGGAGGCGGCGGCGGGGGAGGGAGCTGGCCCTGCGTGCGCTCTTCGAACTGGAGGGGACCGAGAAGGATCCGCGCGCCGTCCTCAGCTACCAGGGGGAGGAGCTGGAGGCGCCGGCAGACGTCGCGGCCTTCGCCCGCCGGCTGGTGGACGGGACCCTGGAGCACATCGGCACGATCGACTCCGCCATCACCGGGGCCAGCCTGCACTGGGACCTCGTCGACCTGGGCAAGGTGGAGCGGGCGGTGCTGCGGCTCGGCGTCTTCGAACTCCTCTACCAGTCGGCGACGCCGGTGGCGGTGAGCATCGACGAGTCGCTGGAGCTGGCCAGGGTCTACGCCGGCGAGGAGGCGGTCCCCCTGGTCAACGGCGTGCTGGGACAGATCGCCCGGGAACGCCAGTGAGCCTGCGCCGCCCCCTCACCGTCGCCGAGCTGACGGGCATCATCCGGGGGGTGATCTCGATGAGCCCCGAGCTCGAGGACGTCCTCGTCGAGGGGGAGATCAGCAACCTCTCGCTCCCCAGTTCGGGCCACCTCTACTTCACCCTCAAGGACGGCGGCGCCGCCCTGGGCTGCGTCGTCTGGCGATCGCAGCGCCTGCAGATCCCCTTCCGGCCGGCGAACGGCATGACCGTCATCGTCCACGGACGCATCGAGGTCTACGACGCCCAGGGGCGCTACCAGCTGTACGCCGACCGCGTCGAGCCGTCGGGGGTCGGCGCCCTCGCCCTCGCCGTCGAGCAGCGCCGCCAGGCGCTCGCCGCCGAGGGCCTCTTCGACGCGGCGCGCAAGCGGCGCCTGCCGCTGCTCCCGCGGCGCGTCGTGGTGGTCACCTCGCGCACCGGCGCCGCCCTGCGCGATGTGCTCACCGTGCTGGGCCGGCGCGCCCCCTGCGTCGAGGTGGTCGTCTCACCGGCGACGGTGCAGGGGGAGGGGGCGGCGGAGACGCTGGTGCTCGCCCTGGAGAGGGCGCAGTTGGTCGCCGGCGCGGAGGTCGTGCTGCTGGTGCGCGGCGGCGGGTCGCTAGAGGACCTGATGGCCTTCAACGACGAGGGTCTCGCCCGGGCCGTCCGCGGCAGCCGCCTGCCCGTGGTCTGCGGCGTGGGCCACGAGACGGACACCACACTGGCGGATCTGGCCGCCGACCGGCGCGCCGCGAGCCCGTCCGCGGCGGCGGAGATGGTCGCCCCCGACAGCCGCCGTCTCGCCGCCGAGCTGGCCGGCCGCCGGGGCCGCCTCAGCGCCGCCGGTGCCAGGGGGCTCCACGCCAGGCGCGAGGCGGTGGAGAGGCTGCGGTCGCGCCTGGAGAACGCCTCGCCGCTGCGCCGCCTGCCCAGCCACCGCCAGGAGATGGACGCTCGCGCCGCCCGGCTGCGCGCCGCCCTGAGCGCGGCCGTCATGGGCAAGCGCCGGGAGCTCGAACGGGCCGGGGGGCGGCTCCGACTGGTGTCGCCCGGGCAGCGTCTCGACCTCGAGCGGGAGCGGCTGGCGAGGCGGGGACGGCGGCTGTCCGATCTCACCGGGTCCGCCGTCGAGGGCCGCCGGCATGGCGTTGCCGTGCGCCGCGCCCAGCTCGAGGCGCTCTCGCCCCTGGCCGTCCTCGATCGCGGCTATTCGATCACCATGGACGGGGCGACGCGCGCGGTGCTCACCGAGGCGGCGGCGGCGCGGCCGGGACAGGTGCTGCGCACGCGGCTGGCCCGCGGTACCGTGGTCAGCACCGTCCGGGAGGCGGACGGGGAGGGCGCGGGGGCGGGCTCGACAGCGGAACCAGAACGGATGTACGATCCCGGCGACGGGACACCGGAGAGAGGATGAACGGCGACGACATCGAGAGCCTCAGCTACGAGGTGGCGCTCACAGAGCTGGACGGGATCATCGAGCGGCTGGAGCGCGGAGCGGTCGCGCTCGACGAGGCGATCGCCGCCTACGAGAGGGGGAGCCGCCTCGCCCAGCACTGCGGGGAACTCCTCGACCGCACCGAGCAGAAGATCACCCAGCTGGTGGTGGGCGGCGGCGGCCTCCAGGCGGAGAGGCCCTTCGATCCGGAGCGCGCGGAGAGGGACCCGGTCGCCGCTGCGCCGGTCGGGCGACCGGCGGAGGCGGGGCTTCCCTTCGGCGCGGCGGCGGGCGGGACCCCTGGGCCCGGAGCGGCGGAGATGGGGCGATCCGCCGCAGCGTCTCCGACGCGGCGCGACGCGGTGCCCATCGACCCCGACGACATCCCCTTCTGATGGCGGCGACCCGCACCGTGCCACCGCGCCCGCGCCTCGACGCGCTCCTCGTGAGCCAGCGGCTGGCCGACAGCGCCGAGCGAGCCCAGGCCCTGGTCGCCGCCGGGATGGTGGAGGTGGACGGTCTCCGCGCACGGAGCGCCGCCCAGCGGGTGGAGCAGGGGGCGGGCATCCGCATCACCGGGGAGACGACCCGGTGGGCGAGCCGGGCGGGGGAGAAGCTCGACGCCGCCCTGAGCGGATTCGGCGTGGACTGTGCGGGGCGTGTCTGCCTGGACGCGGGGGCGTCGACCGGCGGCTTCACCGACGTGCTCCTGTCGAGGGGTGCCTCCCGTGTCTACGCGGTCGACGTCGGGCACGGCCTGCTCCTGCCCCGGGTCGGCGGCGACCCGCGGGTGACGGTTCTCGATCGCACCAACCTGCGCCTCCTCCAGCAGCTCCCCGGCCCTCCGCCGAGCCTGGTCACCCTCGACCTGTCGTTCATCTCGCTGCGCACGGTTCTGCCGGCCGTCGCCCGGCTGGCCGCCGGGGCGAACGTGGTCGCCCTCTTCAAGCCCCAGTTCGAGATGGCCCGCGAGTCGGTGCCACGAGGAGGGGTCGTGCGCGACGAGGCCGCGGCCCGCGCCGCGGCCGAGGCCTTCCTGGACTGGTGCGTTCACGAGCTCGGCGCGACGGTGGAGGGCGGACCCGTCGCGGCTCCCGTCCGGGGGACGAAGGGAAACCTGGAGCTGCTGGTGCACCTGCGGCTGCCGGGCCCCGGCACGGCGGGGGCGCCGAGGTGAGCCGCGGCGCCATCGGCTTCCTGCTCCACCCCGACGAGGTCGACGGTGTCATCGCGGGCGCCCTGCGGACCGCCGCGCGGCACGGCTATCGAACCTGGACCACGGTCGTCCACCCCGCCGAAGACGTCGCCTCCCACGCGGAGGGGACGGAGCTCCTGGTCACGGTCGGCGGCGACGGCACCTTCCTCTTCGGCGCCCGCCTGGCGGCCCCCCGCGGCATCCCCGTCCTCGGCGTCAACCGCGGGCGCCTCGGCTTCCTCACCAACGTCCAGCTCACAGACCTGCCCGCCGCCATCGACGCCTTCGCCGCCGGGGCCACCGTGCGCCAGCGGCGGAGCCTGCTCACCGCCCTCATCGACGGCGGCGCCGGCACCGTCGAGGCCCTCGCCCTCAACGACATCGTCCTCAAGTCCCGGGAGGTGGCCGTGGTCCGCCTGCGCGTCGACGCCGACGGCGAGCGCCTCGGCGACTTCGACGCCGACGGCGTGGTGGTCGCCTCGGCCACCGGCTCGACCGGCTACGCGCTCAGCGCGGGCGGTCCGCCCATCGATCCCCGGGTCCCGGCCATCGTCGTCGTTCCGCTCGCCCCCCACGCGGTGCTGACCCGGCCGGTCGTCCTCCCGGAGATGACGGTCATCGACGTCACCGTGGATCACGGCCGGGTCTTCGTCGCCGCCGACGGCCAGGAGCAGGCCCGCCTCGAGGTCGGCGGGCGTGTCCGGATCTCGGCGGGGCCCGAGCTGTCGGTGGTCCGGCTGGCGGGTTCTCCCTCCTTCCTCCGCCAGCTGCGGGAGAAAGTGCACTTCGGCCTGCCCCTCAAGCTGGCGGAGGACCGGCGGCTCACCGGGGACGGCACCCCGGCCGCTGCCGGCGAAGCGCCGGACGGCCCACCCCGGCCATGAGCCGCCTCCTCGAGCTGCGCCTGCGCAACCTCGCCCTGGTGCGCGACGCGCGCCTCGACTGCGACAGCGGCTTCGGTGTCCTCAGCGGGGAGACCGGTTCGGGCAAGTCGCTCTGCGTGTCCGCGCTGCGCTGGGCCCTGGGTGGCCGCCTCGACGGCGACGCCGTCGGTGAGGGCACCTCGGTCAGCGCCGTCTTCGAGCCGGACGCGGAGTGCGTCGCCCTCCTCGCCACGGTGGGCGTCGGCGTCGACGACCTGGTCACGCTCACCCGCGAGGCGGGAGGATCGGGGCGGAGCACCTGCCGGGTCAACGGCGCGCTGGTCTCCCAGGCGACGATGCGCGACCTGGGCGAGCAGCTCGCCGACATCACCGCCCAGGGCGCCGGTCACCGGATGCTGCGCCGAAGCTGGCAGCGCCGCGCCCTCGACGCGTCCGGTGGCGAGCCCGTCGCGGAGGCGCGGGCGTCCATGGCGGAGGCCCACCGCCGCTGGCGCAGCGCCTGCTCGGCACTGGGGGAGGCGCGGGCGGCCAGCCGGCGCACCGCCGCCGAGCTCGAGGAGGCGGAGCTCACCATCGCGGAGCTGGAGCCGCTCGCCCTGCGCGAGGGTGAGGAGGACGAGCTGGGGGCCGAGCGCATCCGCCTGCGGCACGCCGCGGCCATCGCCGGCGCCGCCACCGGGCTGGCCGACGCGGCGAGCGGTGGCGACGAGGACGCGCTCTCCGCCGCGGACCTGCTGGAGAGGGCGCTCATCGACGCCGACCGGCTCAGCGGCATCGACCCCGAGCTGGGACGGCTCGCCGGCGAGGCGACGGTGCTCGTCGCCACGCTGCGCGACCTGGGGTTGAGCGCCCGGCGGCTCGGCGAGCGCGTGGAGTTCGACGCGGAGCGCCTGGAGGGGGTGGAGGAGCGCCTCGACGCACTGGCCCGGGTCCGCCGCCGCCACGGCTCCATCCGCGCCGCCCTGGCCGCCCTGGCCGAGGCCCGGATGCTCCACGAGGCGGCGCGGGGGGGCCTCGACATCGCCGCCCTCGAGGCCGAGGCGCGGCGCTCCGGCGGGGAGGCCGCGGCCGCCGCCCGCCGCCTCACCGGGGCCCGGCAGGCGGCGGCGCACGACCTGGAGCAGGCCGTGGAGGACCGGCTGGCGGCGCTGGAGCTTCCCGACGCCCGCTTCCGCGTCACCCTTTCGGTGAGCGCCGATCCCGACGGGCTGGACCTCGGGGACGGTCCCGTCCGCTGCGACGGCGGTGGCGTCGACCAGGTGGAGTACCGCCTCGCCGCCAACCGCGGAGGCGTGCCGCTGCCGCTGGACGAGGGGCCGTCCGGTGGCGAGCTGAGCCGTCTGGCCCTGGCACTGGCGGCGGTGACCGGCGAGGGCGGTCAGCCGATCCTCGTCCTCGACGAGGTCGACACCGGCATCGGCGGCGAGACCGCGGCCCGCGTCGGCGACCTCCTTGCGGAGATCGGGCATGGCCGCCAGGTGCTGGCCATCACCCACCGCCCCGAGATCGCCGCGCGTGCCAGCTGGCACCTGCTCGTCTATCGCCATGAGGCGGCGGGACGGCTGGAGAGCCGGGTGCGGCGGGTGGACGCGGACGACCGCCTCACCGAGGTGGCTCGCCTGATGTCGGGGCGGACCACCGAGGCGGCGCTGGCCCGGGCGGACGAGCTGCTGCTGGAGGGCAGAGGCACGGCGCGGCGCCGGCGCGGCACGGCCTGAGGCTGTGGTGGCCCCCGACCCCGCAAGGCATCCGGCGAACGGTGCGCCTCCATCCGGCGACCTTGCGGACCGTCGCCCGGGGCTGGGAAGCCGCCGTGTCCGCTGCGTCGTGGCGGGGGCCGTCTTCCTCGCCGGGTCCGGCCTGGTCGCCGCCCTCTTCTACTCCCCGGGAGACCTCGACGGCTTCCGCTGGCCGATGGCGGAGATGGCCCTGCACGGGCATCCGCTCCTCGTCTACTCGGTCCACGTCGGGCCATGGCGCAGCGACGACGGTCCCCTCGGCCTGGTTCCGCTCACCGCCGTCGCGGCGCTCGCCAACGCCCTCGGATGGCAGGACAGCATCGACCTCCGAGCCGATCTGACCATCGCCCTCTTCGGCATCTTCTCCCTGCTCCTGGCCAGGGAGGCGGTGCTGGCCATCGAGGCCGTTCGGGGCCCCTTCCGCCATCCCCTGGCGGCGGCGGCGCCCTTCCTGCTCGCCCCCCCACTGTGGATCGGCGTGGTGGGATACGGCCACGTCGACCTGCCCATCGAGATGTGGCTGACCCTGCTGAGCGTCCGTCTGCTCGGGCGCGACGCCCCGGTCAAGGCCGGCTTCTGCCTGGGCCTTGCCCTGCTGACGCGCACCACGGTGCTGCTCTCCGCCGTTCCGCTCGCCCTCCTCCTCGTCTTCTCCCGACGCATGCGATCCGCGGCCGCCCTGGCCGGCACCGCGGCGCTCACCGTCGCCGCCGGGCTGCTGCCGTTCGTGGTCGCCGACGCGGGCGACGTGGTCCGGTCCCTGGTCACCTATCGCAGCGACGTCCCCAGCCTGGGCGGCTCCTTCTGGCAGCTCCTCCAGGGCACCTCCCTGTCCGGATTCGCCCAGCGCTGGGACACCGTCGCCTTCGGCGGGGCGGCCGTGATCCTCACCGCCGCGGCGCTCTGGCGGCGACCCGGCGCGACCTTCGCCGCCCCCCGCGTCTACGCCCTGCTGGCGGTCTCGACCGCCTGTCTGCCCCTGTTCGCCAAGTCCGTGTGGCCGTACTACCTGGTCGATCCGTACGTCTTCGCCGCCCTGTGGTGGCTGGGCCGGCCGCAGACCGCGCTGAACTGGCGGGTCGCCTGCCCCGCCCTCCTGGCGGCGTGCGCCGTCGTGCTCGCGGTGCATCCTCCCGCCGCCGCCGGAGCCAAGGTCACGGAGGGCGTCGACTGCTCGCTGGCGGTCGCCCTGGCGATGGCGCTCATCCTCGCCGACTGGCTGGCCACCGGGGAGAGGGTCCGGCCGGGGTCAGGGCGCGGCAGGGCCGGGCGGCTGGATCGGCCGGTGCCCGCCCCCCTGTCGGCGGGGACGCCGTCCCCCTAGCGTCCCGTGGGGCGATTCGTGGGAGGCCTCCGCACCCCATCTGCGACCGGCGGTCTCCCTCCCCCGATCTTCCACCTGCGCCCCGGGACGGGCTCTCCGGCTGGGGAAGGATCCACTCGGCGGTCGCCCGTACCGTGGACAAGGCCCGGAGGGCGGTCCCCGGCGCTCGCCGAAGTCAATCAGGGCAATTCAGGGGTCCATACACGGTCAGAAACAGGATGACGGTGAAGAGAGCCATGCCGAGAAATGCCAGCAGCCCTACCACCGCAACGACGGTGCACAACCACCGTCGGATGATGGTCGAGTTCCGTGACGCGCGCGCCAGCCATCTGACCGTCCCCCAGAGGACGACCAGGCCTGGCACGATGAGGGCCACGTCGATCCAGTACAAGGCAGCGGCGAGGGGTGTTGGCGGCCCGCACCTGACTGTGCTTCCCAAGCCGATGGTCACCAACAACCAGAGGGTGACGACGACCCCGTAGCTTGCGAGCGCCCGCCGGCCTTGGCTCAACGAGCGAAGCGCCCTCCCCACGATCACGCGAGACCAGACTCGCCGCTCGTGCTGATCGCGAGGCAGCCGCAACCTTCCGGATGTGAGACGGAGCGCGCAACCGGCTGAAGGCGGTGACGAGAAGGTCTACGCGCCGCCACCCGCGCTGCAGGCGCAGGTGCCCGGGCTCCCGGCGCATGGCGGTGCCGGCGGGCGGCCGGGGCGCTGGAACTAGCTCGCACGCTTCACCTCAGAAGTGCCTCCTGCGCGGCACCCCATTGTTCGGGTAAACGCCAGTATCCCGAATCTGACCAGGCACTTTCCCGTCCCCCCGGCCGCGGACCCGCCCACCTCGATGAAAGGTCGAGGCTACGCGGAGTTCGCTGTGGGGCTCGGAGTCGCTGTGGGGCTGGCGCCGGGGACGTTGCCGCTGCCGTAGCCGCCGTCGGGCTCGGTGGCGTTGAGGCTGGACCAGGCGGTCGGGCTGGCCGGCGCGCTGACGGTGGGCGCCGTGCCCCAGGAGCTGAACGTCGTCGTGTCCGTGGCCGTCACCCCGTCGACGGTCGAGCTCGACGCGTACGCGATGGGGAGATCGGTGGTGGGGGAGACGTCGAGATGGGCCGTCCCGCCGCCCTGGTCCGCCGGCAGCGTGCCGCTGATGCGGGTCACGACACCCGTCGAGGTCGTCACCTGCGCCAGCGATGTGGGGTCGAGGACGATCTCCTGCATCGAGGAATCGACGGTGATGCCCTCCTCGAGCTGCGTGTAGGGGCCGTCACCCGGCGAGACGGAGATCCATGTGCTGGTCAACCCCGCGGCGGAGCTCGCCGGGACGCCCAGCTGATCCTCGAGGGCGGGCGTGTTGCCCTCGAAGTACACCGTGCTGCCGATGAGCACGAGCGTGAACTGCTCGGTCCCGAACGTGAGCACCTGCCGTCCACCCTGCTGGCCGGCGTCGCCGACGATGGTCTGCGACTGCCCGTCTCCGGACGAGACGGCGACGTAGTGATAGCCGGCGGAGGAGTTCGCCGCCGCCAGGGCCTGCTGGTACACGTGCGCCGCCTGCTGCGCCGCCGCGTTGGGCGTCGGCGTGGCGGATGTCTTCGTCGAGCCGTGGTTGCCGCTGAGCGCCAGCGGGATCGCCACCGCCGTGCCGACGGCGAGGGCGATGATGACGAACAGCGCGATGCCCATGAACAGCGGCAGGCCCCTCCCCTGGGGGGGCGGGTAGCCGGTGCCGGGGGCGGGAGACCACCCTGGGGGCGGGGTCTGAACCCATCCCGGGCCCTGGCCCGGCTGACCCCACCCGGGGCCCTGAGCCGGTTGACCCCACCTGGGGCCTTGAGCCGGCTGACCCCACCCGGGGGGAAGCGGCGGCTGGGGTGCCTGAGGTCCCTGGGCGAGCTGCCCCCAGGCCGGTGCCGGCGGGCCCTGTGGTGGCGGGCCCCAGCCCGGATACGGTGTGGGTGCGCCCCAGCCGGGCGGTGCCGGCTGCCATCCGGAGGGGGAGGCGGAGGGATCGGGAGAGGGAACCGCTTCGGGGACCGACGCGGAGGCGGCGGTGTCGGGGAGAGGCGAGGCCTCGAGGGGTGTCTGCGGCGGGACGTCTGCGGCGGCAAGGGGTGCGATGTCGGCGGGCAGCGCCGAGCTGGGCAATCCCGCCCCGCCCGGTGTGGCGACCCGCCGCGGGCGCCGCACCGGTGGCCGCGGCGCCGGGTCGGGATCGGTCGGCTGCGACGGCGCGCCTGCGCCCGGATCGTCGATGCTCATGATTCACACAATGGAATGACGCGGGGGGTGCGCACGGTCGGCATCTTACCGCCGCCCCGCGGCCGGCCCATGCGAACTGCTCATGTCTGCATCATGGCCAGTCGAAGGTTTCGGACTGATTGCGACGGCGAGATCGCGGTGCGGAGCGGGCTCGCCCCTCGTCCACCGCGGAGGATGTCAACATGGGCGCCGTGAGCGAGAAAGAGACCGTTCACGCCCCGGCGCCGCGACGTCTTCCGGTGCAGGTTGTGGGCTTCGACGGCACCCTCGAGGAGCTCGTCCTCGCCGCCCAGCGCGGTGACGTCGACCTCCGCGAGCTTCCGGTCGCCCAGGTCACCACCCAGGTCTCGCGCCAGCTCTCCGGTCCCGAACTCGGTGGCGACCTGCGCGATGCGGCCGAGGCACTGAGCCTGCTGGCCCGGCTCCTCTTCATGAAGGCCGCCCGCATCACCGGCGACGAGGCGGACGCCGAGGATGCCGAGGAGCCGCTCGTCGAGTCGCAGGCCGGTCAGCGGCTCGCCGAGTACCGCCTCTACCGGGCGGCCATGGAGGCGCTGCTCCTCGAACCCGCGGAGACGGGCGGGCTCAGCTTCCTCGGCATGGTGGCGCCCGACGTCCTGCCCCTCGAACGCCTGCGCATTCCCCCCGAGCGCCTGACCGCAGCCTTCCGCCTGGTGCTCGAACGCCTCGAGGAGGGCGGCGAGTTTCCCGTCGGGCTGGTGACCTTCTCCGTGGAGGAGAAGGCCGCCGTGCTGCGCGCGGCGCTGGCGCACGGCCCCATGGCGTTCGAGGCCGTCTTCGCGGGGGTGACGTCGCGCCTGGAGGCGGTGGCCTGCTTCCTGGCCCTGCTCGAGCTGCTCAAGCTGGGCGAGGCGTCGGTGGATCAATCGGAGCCCTTCGGCCCCATCATGGTGTCCGCGGGTGGCTGACGTGGAGCGCCAGGGCCTGGACGGCTCCACCCCGCCGGACGGGGTGCTCGCGGAGCCGGCGATCGGGGACGTCGACGGCCTGGACCTGGACGACGACCCGGGGGAGCAGCTCGGCTTCGAGCTCGACCTCGACCTCGACGACATCGGCCGGCCGCGGGTGCCGGAGTGGGTCTCGGCAGCCGAGCCCGAGGATCTCGCCCTGGCCCTGGAGGCCGTCTGCTTCGTCCTCAACCGCGCCGTGTCCCTCAGCGAGCTGGCCGGCATCCTCGGCCGCTCCGCTCCGGCGGTGGGCCGTGCCGCGGACGCGCTCGCCTCCCAGGTCAGGGGACGCGGCCTGATGCTGCAGAGGCACCTCGACCAGGTGCAGCTGGTCACGCGCCCCGAGGTCGCCTGGGCGGTGCAGCGGGCGCTGAACCCAGAGAAGCCGGCCCGCCTCAGCCGCCCCGCCCTGGAGACGCTGGCCATCGTCGCGTACCGCCAGCCGGTGACGCGGGCGGTCATCGAGTCCATCCGAGGCGTCAACTGCGAGACGGTGCTGGAGAGCCTGGAGCGCCGAGGCCTGGTCATCGAGGTGGCCCGGGCGGAGACCCCGGGCCAGCCCCGCCTTTTTGGAACGACCCTGCGGTTCCTCCAGCTGGTCGGCCTCGAGACCATCGACCAGCTCCCTGCCGTCGAGGGCGTGACGCCGCCTCCGCCGGACGGTGAGGCGGTCACGACCTCGGAGGCCGGCTGATGGCGATCGCGCGCGAGCGGCTCAACCGGTACCTGGCCCGGCGCGGGGTGTCCTCCCGGCGCGGCGCCGACACCCTGATCGGCGCCGGCCGGGTCGCCGTCAACGGTGCCACCGCGACCGTCGGCAGCAGCGTCGATCCTGAGCTGGACGTCATCTCCGTGGACGGGAATCCCATCCCCCGGGCGAGCCGGCCCGTCACCGTGCTGCTCAACAAACCGGTCGGGGTGGTGACCACGGTGCGCGACCCCCAGGGACGTCCCACCGTGATGGACCTGGTGACCTCGGTCCCCGGCCTGGTCCCGGTCGGCCGGCTCGACGCCGACAGTCGCGGTCTGCTGCTGCTCAGCACCGACGGCGAGCTGGTGCACCGGCTGACGCATCCGCGGCACGAAGTGACCAAGCGGTACCGGCTGGTGCTGGATCGGGACGTCGCCCCGGAGCACCTCCACCGTCTCGTCGCCGGGGTGCACCTGGAGGACGGCCCGGCTCGCGCCGTCGCCGCCCACCGGGGCAGCACCGCCAGCGCCAGCGTCATCGAGGTGACCATGGCCGAGGGCCGCAAACGCGAGGTGCGACGGCTGTGCTCCGCGGTCGGGCTGCGCGTCGTCGACCTGCTGCGCGTCGCCTTCGGCCCGATCGTGCTGGGCCAGCTCGGCGAGGGCGAGACCCGAGCCCTCACCCCCGGCGAGGAGCGCGACCTCTACGCCTGCGTCGGCCTGGTGGTGCCGTGAGCGCTCCTCCTGTGGTCACCGTCGACGGGCCCGCCGGGAGCGGCAAGACAACCCTGGGCCGCCGCCTGGCCGCCGCGCTGCAGTTGCCCTTCATCGACACCGGCCTCTTCTACCGCGCCGTCACCGTGGCCGTGGTGGCCGCCGGCCTCGACGCCGCGGACCCCGAGCGGATCGCTCAGCTGGCGCGACGGACCACCATCGAGATCAACACCACCCCGGCGGACGCGAGCTGGGAGCTTCGCATCAACGGAGATGACCCCGGCGAGAGCATCCGCGACCCCCGCCACGCCCTCCTTCTCAGCACCGTCAGCCAGATCCCCGGCGTGCGGAGCCACCTTCTGGGTCTGCAGCGCGCCCCGGCCGGGGGTGGGGCCGTCGCCGTCGGACGGGATTGCGGGACGGTCGTCTTCCCCGGCGCCCGGGTGAAGCTGTACCTCCAGGCCAGCGAGACGCTGCGCGCGGCCCGCCGTTCCGCCGAGCTGGAGCGGCGAGGGTCGGCCGTCGACCACGGCACCATCGACTCCGAGATCGCGGGGCGGGACCGCACCGACGCACCGTCGCTGTCCCCCGCCGCCGGCGCGATCGTCATCGACACGGGCACGCGCGGCATCGACGAGATGGTGGCGATCGCCCTGCGCCACTGCGCCGCCGCCGGTGTGGTGGGGAAGGCTGCGGATGGGACCGGTCGCGCCGCCGGCGACACCGCGGAGGCGCTGCGGTGACAGCGGACACGTCGCCGACCGCGCCGGCGGACTTCACCTACGCGTCCATCCCCATGGGGGACGCCGTCTACGCCACGATGCGGGCGACCATGCGCCTGGTCTGCGGCGTGATCCTCGACGGCCTGCTCAGCGTCGAGGGAGCGGAGAACGTGCCGCGTCACGGCGGCCTGCTGGTGGTGAGCAACCACGTCGGCACCATCGATCCCCCGCTGCTCGGCGCCTACCTGCCGCGCCCCGACACCTACTTCATGGCCAAGAGCGAGTACTTCGAGCACCCGGTGGGGCGGCTCTTCATCGCCGGCTACCACGCCTTCCCTGTGGTTCGGGGCACGGCGGACCGCACCGCCCTGCGCCATGCGCTGAAGCTGCTCACCGAGGGGCACGCCGTGGTTCTCTATCCCGAGGGGCATCGCAGCCCGGACGGGAACCTCCAGCGTGCCCTGCCGGGGGCGGGCTTCCTGGCTCGCACGGCCGGAGTCCCCGTGCTGCCCGTCGGTCTGTGGGGGACCTCGCGTGTCCTCCCCATCGGTGCCCGGTGGCCGCGGCGAGCCCCCATCCACGTGCGCTTCGGTGAGGCGGCCCCCATCCCCACCGTGGACGCACATGGCCGCCGGCTGTCCAGCCAGCAGATCGCCGACCTGCTCATGCGCCGGGTCGCCGCCGTCCTCCCCCGCACCCGCCGGGGGGTCTTCGCGGACGGCGCAGCGGGCGCGACCGCCCCGCCACCGGCGGTCTGAGCCGGCAGCCATGGGCATGACCCGTGACCTCGTCGCCTTCGACCTGGAGACCACCGGGCTCTCGCCCAAGGGCGACCGGATCATCGAGATCGGTGCGATCCGCTTCAGCCTGGACGGCGGGGAGAGGCGTGACCTGCAGATCCTGGTCGACCCGGGCATGCCGGTGCCCCTCGCCGTCCAGCGCCTGACGGGAATCACCGACCCGTCCCTGGCCGGCCAGCCGTCCCCGGTCGAGGCGGTCGCCCAGCTCGCCGACTTCTGCGACGGCGCGGACCTGGTCGGGCATGGCAGCGTCTTCGACCTCGCCTTCTGCTCCAAGGTGGCGCCGCAGGTCTTCGGCCGCCGGGATGCGATGGACACCCTGGAACTGGCCCGCATCCTCATGCCCCTGGAGCCCAGCCACGGCCTCGGACGGCTGAGCCAGGCGCTCCGGCTGCCCCACGACCGCCCCCACCGCGCCCTCAGCGACGCCGTCGCCACGGCGGCGCTGTTCCACCTGCTGCTGACCGACGCGGCGGCCATCCGGGAGGAGACCTTCGGCGAGATGCGCCGGGTGGCGTCCCAGTTGGAATCGCCGCTGCAGCGCTTCTTCGACCTGGTCGAGGAGCTCCGCGACGACCCGGAGAGGCTCCGGGCCCTGCCGGGGGCGGCGGACGCAGCCGGCATGGCGCCGGCGCAACGCCTCGAGGAGGGCGCCGGACCGGTACCCGCGGCGGGCCCGGCGGACCCCTGGGCGGCCGAGCAGCTCCTGAGCGGCAGCCTCGCCGACGCCTCGGCGCGCCTCATCGGGCCGGGCGGCCCGCTCGGTGAGCATCCCGGATACGAGTACCGGCACGCGCAGGAGCAGATGACGCGGGCGGTGGCGCAGAGCCTGGAGCGGGGCGGCCGCCTCCTCGTCGAGGCGGGCACGGGGGTGGGCAAGACCCTCGGCTATCTCATCCCGCTGGCGCTGTGGGCGGAGCGGGGAGGGGGTCGCGTGGTGGTCGCAACCAACACCGTCACCCTCCAGGAACAGCTGATGGAGAAGGATCTCCCGGCTCTCCAGCCGCTCCTCCCGCGGCCCATCCGCGCCGCCATGCTGAAGGGCCGGAGCCACCACATCAGCCTGCGCCGGTTCCGCCGCTACCTGCGCCAGACCGATGTGTCGTCCCACGGGGCCGACCTCGACGCCGTCAGGTTCAAGCTCAAGCTGCTGCGCTGGCTGGAGCTGACCCGCAACGGCGATCGCGCCGAGCTCCACCTGGGCGGCGCGGAGCGCGAGCTGTGGCGCCACGTCGAGTCGAGCCGCGACGACTGCCTGGGGCCGGACTGCGTCAACTGGCCGAACGGGGCCTGCCCGATGGTGGCCGCGCGGCGGGCCGCCGTCGCCGCCGAGCTGGTGGTGACCAACCACGCGCTCCTGCTGAGCGACGACCCGGAGGAGGGCAGCCTGCTCGGCGACTACTCCGCCCTGGTCATCGACGAGGCGCACCACCTCGAGGACTCGGCGACCCGGGTCGGCGGCCACCGGCTGCGCGGCTCCGACATCGCCCTCACCCTGGACCGCCTCCCCGAGCTGATCGACACCGAGCTCAACGCCCTGCTGGAGCAGAGCCGGGAGGCGGCACACCGGCTCTTCGGCGAGGCCAAGGGGTTCCTGGCGGACCGGCTGGGTGGGGGAGAGGGGGCGCCGACCGGCAGCCTGGCCCTCACCGACGGCGTGCTCGAGGAGACCGGCATGCACGGTCTGCTCCGGGCGGCGCAGCTGACCATCGCCAGCCTGCGGCGCACGGCCGAGGCGCTGCGATCGGCGGATCCCGCCACCTCCCTCGCCCTCGACCTGCTGCCCCAGGCGGACCGCGGAGGCGAGGAGCTGGCGGTGGCGGCGGCGTCCCTGGAGGCCTCGGCGACGAGCATCGACGACATCCTCATCCACCGCCGCCCCGGACACGTCTCCTGGATGGAGCTGCGCGCCGAGCAGGCGGAGCTGCGGGACGCCCCGGTGTCCCCGGGCGAGGGCCTGGGCAGCGGGCTGCTGGACCGGGCACGGACGACGGTGCTGACCTCGGCGACCCTGGCCGTGGCCGGGGACTTCGGCTTCATCCGCGAGCGGCTCGGGCTGCGGGCCCGCACCGACGAGCTCACCCTGTCGTCCCCCTTCGACTACCTGAGCCAGGCCGTCTGCGTCCTGGTCACCGACATCCCGCCCTACGACGACGCCGGCTACGAGCCGGTCCTCGCCGACCTCTGCGCCGGCATCGCCGAGCGCCTGGGCGGACGCACCATCGGTCTGTTCACCGGCTACGGTGCCCTGCGCCGCATCCGCGACATGTCGGCGCGGCGGCTCGCCGGAGCCCAGATCGCCACGCTGGGGCAGGGCGTGGACGGGACCAGGCGGCAGCTCCTCGCCTCGTTCCAGGCCAACCCCCGCACCCTGCTCCTCGGCACCTCGACCTTCTGGGAGGGGATCGACGTCCCCGGCGACGGCCTGCAGTGCGTGATCATCGCCAAGCTGCCCTTCGCCGTGCCCACCGACCCCCTGGTGCGGGCTCGCGTGGCGGAGCTGGCCGACCCCTTCGGCGCCTACATCCTGCCGCAGGCGGTGATCCGGCTGCGGCAGGGATTCGGCCGGCTCATCCGCTCCGGCCAGGACCGCGGCGCCGTCGTCATCGCCGACTCGCGGCTGCAGACGCGCGACTACGCGCGGCGCTTCCTCGAGGCGCTGCCCCCGGCGGCGATCTTCCGCGAGCCGGCCGAGCAGGTCGCCCTCCGCGTCGCCGACTTCGTGGCCGCCGGCAGGGGGCGACCGGCTCCGGAAGGCGGAGAATCGGAGCTGCCGTGACCGAACCTGATGCCCCCGACGGCTCCGAGGCGGAACCGCAGCCGACCTCGATCCGCGAGTCGGGTCACCGCAGCGACATCGTCGTGGCGCTGGCGCAGATGGCGCCGCTGCTGGGCGACGTGCGGCGCAACCTCCTGCGCCATCTGGAGCTGATCGGCAGCGCCCGCGAGCGCGGCGCCGACCTGGTGGTCTTCCCCGAGCTGTCCCTCACCGGCTACTTCCTCAAGGACCTCGTCATCGACCAGGCGGTGCGCCTGGGCGGAGAGGAGATCGGCACGCTGGCCGCGGCCTCCCTGGGCATCGACGTCGTCGCCGGCTGCATCCTGGAGAGCGACGATCACCGCTTCTTCAACGCCAGCGTCTACCTCTCGGCGGGCGAGGTGGCCCATGTCCACCGCAAGGTCTACCTGCCCACCTACGGGCTCTTCGACGAGTCGCGCTACCTCGCCTCCGGGAATCGCTTTCGCAGCTTCGCCGCGGACCTCCCCTCGGCGCACCCCCGCCGGGCGTGGCGGGTGGGGCTATTGATCTGCGAGGACATGTGGCATCCCAGCTCCGCGTACCTGCTCGCCCGCGACGGCGTCGACATGATCATCTGCCCGTCGGCGTCGCCGGGCCGCGGGGTGGGCCCCGGCGCGGAGCTGGGAACCGCCACCAGCTACGACGTCATGACCCGCACCTACGCGCAGCTCTACACCGCCTACGTCGTCTACTGCAATCGCGTCGGCTACGAGGACGGCATCAACTTCTGGGGCGGCTCCCGCGTCGTCGACCCCGAGGGCCGCGTCATGGGCGATGCGGCGGGCCGCGACGAGGCGATGCCGCTGCACCGGCTGGACCTGGCCGCGCTGCGCCGCGCCCGCATCGCCAACCCGATGCTGCGCGACGAGCGCCACGATGTCGTCGACGCGGAATGCGAGAGACTGCGCCGGCGCGAGCGTGACTGACGCGATGACGCTGCCGGAGCCGGGGAGTGCCGGCGAGGGCCCGGCCCGGGACGCCGCTCCCCGGTCGGTCCTCGACATCGACGCGGCCCTGGTCACCGAGATCCTCGTCCGCTTCGTTCGCGACGAGGTCCGCAAGGTCGGCTTCGAGCGGACCGTGGTCGGTCTCTCCGGCGGCGTCGATTCGGCGCTGGCGCTCACCCTCGCCTGCCGCGCCCTGGGAGCCGGCAACGTCGTCCCCGTCCTCATGCCCTACCGGGGCAGCAGCCCCGCGTCGGAACGTGACGCCCGGACGGTGGCGGCCGGGCTCGGCACGACCCCGAGGGTCGTCGACATCTCGCCCCAGGTGGACGCCTACTTCGACCGCTTCCCGGAGGCGGACCGCACGCGGCGCGGCAACAAGATGGCCCGCGAGCGCATGTCCATCCTCTACGACATCTCCGGCGAGGTCGGGGCTCTGGTGGTCGGCACCTCCAACAAGACCGAGCTCCTGCTCGGCTACGGCACCATCCACGGCGACATGGCGCACGCCCTGAACCCGCTGGGCGACCTCTACAAGACGCAGGTGTTCGCCCTGGCGCGCCACCTCGACCTGCCCCGGGAGGTCATCGAGAAACCCCCCTCGGCCGATCTCTGGGAGGGCCAGTCGGACGAGGACGAGCTGGGCTTCGAGTACGCCGCCGTCGACCGCCTGCTGTTTCACATGGTCGACGAGCGCCGGACCAGGGCGGAGCTGCGCGCCCTGGGCTTCGCCGACGACTTCGTCGTGGACGTCGAGCGCCGCGTGAGGCAGAGCCAGTACAAGCGCCGGCCGCCGCTCATCGCCAAGCTGTCGAACCGCACCATCGACCGCGACTTCCGTTACCCCCGCGACTGGGGCCACTGACATCCCATGCCGAGCCTGACCTCCGCGGGCCTGTTCTGCCTGGCGGCCATGGCGCTCGTGGCCATCCCCGGACCGGCGGTCCTCTACGTGGTCACCCGCAGCGCCAGCCGGGGCCGGGCCGCCGGTCTCCTGTCGGCGCTGGGCATCGCCGCAGGCGGCACCGTCCACGTGGCCGCCGCCACCGCCGGCATCTCGGCCCTGCTCGCCTCGTCGGCGGCCGCCTACAGCGTGGTCCGCTACGCCGGTGCCGCCTACCTCGTCTACCTCGGCGTGCAGAGGCTGCGCAGCCACGCCGGCCACGCCGCGCCCTCGCGGCCGGTGGATTCCCGGCGCCGCGTCTTCTGGCAGGCGGTCGTCGTCCAGGTCCTCAACCCCAAGGTGGCCCTGTTCTTCCTCGCCCTCCTGCCCCAGTTCATCGACCCCGCCAGGGGTCCGGTGTGGAGCCAGTCGGCCGCGCTGGGTTCGATCTTCCTTGCCGTCGCCCTGGTCGGGGACTCGCTGTGGGCCCTGACCGCTTCCGCGGCCTCCGGCTGGGTCCGACGCCGCCCCGGAGTGTCCCGGCGCGCCGACGCCCTGGCGGGCGGTGTGTACGTGGCGCTGGGCGCGACGGCCGCCCTGGCCGGAGGCCGCCACGCCTGAGACGCGCAGCGGCGAGGCCGCCCCCGGCGAGCTGATGGTGCTGGCGACGCCGATCGGCAACCTGGAGGACGTCAGCCGCCGCGCCGAGCGCGTCCTGCGGGAGTGCGACGCGGTCGTCGCCGAGGACAGCCGGCGGACCAGGAACCTCCTCCGCTCCCTCGGCATCGACCGGCCCATCCTCTCCCTGCCCGCCTTCGACGAGGAGCGACGCATCCCGGCGCTGATGGAACGGATGGTGGCGGGCCAGCGTCTGGTCCTCTGCAGCGACGCCGGCACCCCGGCGGTGAGCGACCCGGGGAGCCGGCTGGTCGGCGCGTGCCACCGTGCCGGCATCGGCGTCACCGTGGTGCCGGGGCCGAGCGCCGTCACCGCCGCCATGGCCGGCAGCGGCCTGGGGGGCGGCGGCGGGTTCGTTTTCCTCGGCTTCCCCCCGCGTTCCCCGGGCCGGCTGCGGCGCAGCGTGGAGGCGGGGCTCGCCGTGGGCCTGCCGGTGGTGCTCTTCGAGTCGGCGGTCCGGCTGGCGAGGACCCTGGAACTGCTCGAGCCCCAGCTGGGCGGGAGGCCCGTCGTGATCGCCCGGGAATTGACTAAAGTCCACGAGTCCTTCCAGCGCGGCACCGCCGCGGACCTGGCCGCCTCGCTGCGCCGGTCGCCGCCCCGGGGGGAATGCACCGTCGTCATCGGATCGCCCAGAGACCAGCCGTGAACTCCTCCTACTACATCACCGCCGGCATCGACTACGTCAACGGCGACCCCCACCTCGGGCACGCCTACGAGAAGGTCGGCTGCGACGTGCTGGCCCGCCACCGCCGCCATCGCGGCGACGAGGTCCGGCTCACCATCGGCAGCGACGAGCACAGCCAGTCGGTGCTGCGCGCCGCCAGGGACCAGGGCGTGAGCCCCGAGGAGTTCGTCCGGACGCAGTCGGAGAGATTCCGCTCGCTCTTCGACGCGCTCGACATCAGCTACACCGCCTACGTGCACACGGGCGGCGAGGCCAACCGGCGCAGCACCGACAGCCTGATGCAGGCCGTCCACGGCGCGGGGCACATCTACAAGGGCTGGTACCGGGCCTGGCTGTGCCCCTCGTGCGAGACCTACTACACCGACAACGACCTGGTGGCCGGGCTCTGCCCCGTCCACGAGCGGCCCGTCGACCTCGTCGAGGAGGAGAACTACTTCTTCCGCCTCAGCGCCTTCCGGGAGCGCCTCCTCGCGCATTTCGAGAGCCACCCCGAGTTCCTCGTCCCGGAACCGCGGCGCAGGGAGATCCTCAACCTGGTCCAGGGCGGGCTGGAGGACATCAGCGTCTCGCGCGGCTTCTCCGACTGGGGGTTCCCGCTGCCCTTCGACCCGACCCAGGTGGTGTACGTCTGGTTCGACGCCCTCATCGCCTACCTCACGGGGGTGGGCTACGCCTCGGAAGCCGAGGAGTTCGACCGCTTCTGGCCCGCCGACGTGCACATCATCGGCAAGGACATCACCCGCTTCCACGCCGTGATGTGGCCGGCCATGCTGATGGCGGCGGGGCTGCCCCTGCCGCGCCGGGTCCACGCCCACGGCTTCATGACGCTGGGCGGCGAGAAGATGAGCAAGACCCGCGGCGTCTTCGTCGAGCCCCGCGCCCTGGTCGAACAGTTCGGGAGCGACGCGGTGCGCTACGTGCTCATGGCCGAGGTCCCCTTCGACCGCGACGGCGACTTCTCCATGGAGGGGTTCGTCGACCGCTACAACGCCGACCTCGCCAACGACTATGGCAACCTGGTGTCGCGCACCGAGAAGATGGTGCAGCGCTACTTCGCCGCGCGGGTGCCCGAGCGGGGAGGGGAGGAGCCCATCGACCGGGAGCTGCAGGAGCTGGCGCGCTCGGTGGTCCCGGAGTACGACGCGGCCATGGACCGGCTCGACATGACGGGCGGGCTGCAGGCGGTGCGCCGCCTGGTGGGCCGGGCCAACCGCTACGTCGAGGAGGTGGCGCCCTGGAAGCTGCACCAGGCCGGCGACAGCCGTCTCGGCACCGTGTGTGGCGAGCTGCTGGAGGCGGTGAGGGTCAGCACCATGCTGCTGCATCCCTTCATCCCGAGGGCGACCGAGCGCGTCGCCCGCGACCTCGGCGTCGACCTCGGCGGGGACCTCCGCGCCGGCCTCACCGTCTGGCCGGCCCTCCGCCCCGGGGAGCCGGTCGGGGTCGGCGACATCCTCTTCCCCCGGCTGGACCGCGACGCCGTCCTGGCGGGGAGATGAGCGGGCCTCCCGCCCCCTCCGCGGCCGGCGATCCCACCGGGACGGCGCCCGTCCTCCCGCTGGTGGACAGCCACTGCCACCTCCAGGTGCTCGCCGAGCGGGACGGCGCCGCCGCCGTGGAGGCGGCCCTCGAGGAGGCCGCCCTGGCGGGCGTCGAGCAGGTCGTGTGCCCGGGGCTCAACCTCGAGGACAGCGAGCGCTGCCGGGTGATCGCCGAAGCCCACGCGGGGGTGTTCTTCACGGTGGGCTGGCACCCGCACGAGCCGCACGGCCCCGACGCCTCCCAGCTGCGCGCCCTCGGCGAGCTGCTGGGGCACCCCCGTGCCGTCGGCGTCGGCGAGGTCGGGCTGGACCAGTACTGGCGCCCCGGGTACCACGAGACCCCCCTGGACGTCCAGAGGGACGCCCTCCTGCATCTGCTGGAGCTGGCCCGTGCCCACGGCCTGCCCGCGGTCATCCACGACCGCGAGAGCCACGCCGAGGTGCTCGAGGCCGTCGACCGGGTGCCGGGGCTGCGGGGCGTCATGCACTGCTTCAGCGGTGACGCCGCCCACGCCAGGCTCTGCCGGGAGCGCGGCTTCCTCATCTCCTTCGCGGGGAACGTCACCTTCCCCCGCAACCTGGACATCCAGGAGGCGGCCCGCGCGGTCGACGGCGCCGGCTACCTGGTGGAGACGGACTCGCCCTTCCTCGCCCCCGTCCCGCACCGCGGGAGTGGCAACCGGCCGGCCTACGTGGCCGTGACGGCGGCGGCCGTGGCCCGGCTCCGCGGCGTCTCCGTCGCCGTGGTCGCCGCGGCGACGACGGCCAGCGCGCGGCGCCTCTTCGCCCTCCCGGCGGAGGACCGGCTCCATGGTTGACGCGCCGCCGTCGGGTCGCGCTCGCCGCCCGGCCGATCTCACCGACCCGGCGACGGTGCGCCTGGTGGCCCGGCGGGCCGGCCTGCAGGCCAAACACCGCCTCGGCCAGCACTTCCTCGTCGACCGCGACGCCCTCACCGCCATCGTGGAGGCGCTGGCCCCCGAGGCGTCCGACACCGTCTGGGAGATCGGCCCGGGGATCGGGGCGCTCACCGAGGAGCTGGCCCGGCGCGCCGCCCGGGTGGTGGCGGTGGACCTCGATCCCGCCTGCATCCGCGCCGCCACCGGCACCCTGCGGGACCACGTCAACGTCGAGCTGGTCGAGGCCGACGCCCTCGCCGTGGACGCCGCGAGCCTCCACCTGCCCGACGACCACCTGGTCGCCGGCAACCTCCCCTACAACCTCACCGGCGCCATCCTGAGTCACCTCTTCGAGGCCGCCCGGCCTCCCCGGCGGGCGGTCCTCCTGGTGCAGCGGGAGGTCGCCGCCCGGATCGCCGCGCCGCCCGGCGGGTGGAGCCTGGCCACCGTGGCGATCCGTTCGGTGGCCACCGTCGAGCGGCTGGGCGACATCCCGCCCACCAGCTTCCTCCCCCAACCGGCCGTCTCGTCCAGCATCATTCGCCTCCAACCGGCCAGCCAGATGGCCGCGGAGGAACGCAGGAACGTGCTCGACCTGGCTCGCGGGGCCTTCCAGCTCCGCCGCAAGACGCTGCGCCACGGGATGACCCGGGCCCTCGGCGACGCCGGCCTCGCCGCGGCCGTCCTGGTGCGCTGCGGCATCGATGCCGGCCGGCGGCCCGAGACGCTGGGGTTGGAGGAGTGGCGCGACCTCGCCCGGGCCGCGGAGGCGCTGCGGTGAGGAACGGACGCTCCGCACCGCCCGAGCACCTCCAGCCCCTCCACGCGGTCCGCCCGGCGCTGCCGCCCAGCGGCGAGGACGCGGCGGGCTTCGCCAGGGTGCTTCGCCGGCGGGACTTCCGCTATCTCTGGGCCGCCCAATGCGGCAGCCAGGTGGCTCAGAACTTCATCCAGTTCGCCCTCCTGGTGGTCGTCTACGACCTCACCGGGCTGACCACCGCCGTGGCCGCCGTCGCCATCGCCTTCACCTTCCCCGGTGTCGTCCTCAGCGCCCCGGCCGGCGTCTACGCCGACCGTCACGACAAGCGGTCGCTCATGGTCCTGACCAACCTGCTGCGGGCCGGCCTGCTGGTGCTCATCCCGCTCACCCAGCTGATCCCCTTCCTCCAGCATCAGGCCTGGCCGCTGCTGGTCATCACCTTCCTGTTCAGCTCGGTGGGGCAGGTGTTCGCCCCGGCGGAGGCGGCCAGCATCCCCTCGCTGGTGAGCCGCCAGCAGATCCAGGGGGCGATGTCGCTGTTCATGACGACGGTGATCTTCAGCCTCGTCGCCGGCAGCGTCCTGGCCCCGGTCTGCCTCATCCTCTTCGGCGACCTCATCCCCTTCTACATCGCGGCCGGCCTCTTCGCCCTGGCGGCGGGGTTCTGCTGGCGCATCGGGGCCTCGCTGAAGGCGGTGAAGACGGGCACGGCGCCGCAGAGCCACGTCCTCCAGGAGCTCCGCGACGGGCTGGCCATCCTCCGGCGGAGCCCGGCGCTGCGCTGGGGCATGATCCAGCTCGGCCTGGCGCTGGTCATGGTCTTCACCGTCTACGCGCTGGGTGCGCCCTACATGAAGAAGGTGCTGCACCGCTCACCGAACGACATCTCCATCGTGCTGATCCCGGCCATGGTCGGGCTGATGGCGATGGCGGGTGTCCTCGGCCAGCACCTGATCACGCTCTCCCGCCGTGCCCTCATGGTGCTCGCCCTGCTCACCACCGGCCTCTGCCTGGCGGCGATGGGCATCCTCCCGCCGGTCCTCCAGGACCTCGGGCTGGCCGGCCTGCTCATCCCCGTCGTCGTGGTCGTCGCGCTCGTCTTCGGCTGCGCCCTGGGCGCCATCCTCATCCCCGCCTTCACGGTGCTGCAGGAGGGGACCACCGAGGAGTCGCGCGGGCGGATCTTCGGTGGCGTCTTCACCGTCATCAACGCCGCCATCGCCCTGCCCCTGCTCGCCTTCGGCGGTGCCGTGGACCTCTTCCACTCCGTCAACGGCGTGGTCATCGTCTTCGGCGCCCTCATCGTCGCCGTGGCGGCCGGCTTCCGGGGCCCGCTGTGGAGCCGGCTGGCCATCCTCGACCGGCCGCACGAGGCAGTCTCCGACCTGGGGCTGGGCTCACCCAGCCCCTGAAACGGCACTGCAACGTCCGGGTCGCGGTGCCATCAAAGCGCCGGCACGCCGGGGGGGCGGTGACAAGCTCCGGCGTGGAGTCGAGGTGTCGGGCGGGTCAGTGGAGGCGCCGTGGGACAGATGCGGGCGATCGTCACGTGTGAGTACTGCGGCCACCGCCAGGAGATGGCGCGGCCCATTCGCAAGCCGGAGTCGTTCCACGTCGTCTGCCACGGGTGCGAGGGCATCCTCCTCGTCGAGGTCACCAGCGCCGACCTTCGTCCCGCCCGGTCGGGCTCCGGCGTCTCGCAGCCGGCCACCGTCTGACCGCGTCCGGTCGGGATCCCGGTACCTGACGGCCAGCGTGGGCCGCCGGGGGCCGCGGTATGATCCCGGTTCACCAGCGCACGAGCGTGGGCGTATAGCTCAGTTGGTACGAGCGCAGCGTTGACATCGCTGAGGTCTCAGGTTCGATCCCTGATGCGCCCACCACAGCATCCGTGGCCCCGCCGCGCGTGCCGGCCAGGGTCGCGCGCCCTCCCCGGGATGGCGGGCCGCGGGCCCTCACGGACCACCGCCGGGCCCCCGCATTGCCGGCCCGGCCGCGGCGGCGCCACCGCCCCGGAGGCCCGGGGCCCGCGCCGAAGCTGCCGTCCGGGGCCGGGTGCCGGTCCCGCGCTGTCACACCTGACGCCCCAGTCGTGTGTCGCCCGCGCGCCCCGCCGGGCGGGTTGATAACAGTTTTCGCACAGGCCTCCGCCGGGCCGTGAACTGCCCCATCCGCGGTTGTCCACAGTCTGCACAGCACCGGTGCGCACGCTCTGTGCGGAGTTCGCCGGAACTGTCGCCGACCCGTCGCAACCAGATGCGTCGTAGGTGTTGACAGCCATGCAGAGGGGGGTCGTAGACTGGCTGACTAACATGGAAGTGGGTGCGCGACGCGTCGATTCGGGCCGCCCACCACTCAACCGGGTGTGCGCTCGCATCGGCTGCGGCACGCCTGTCAAGAAGCCCACCAACAAGTACTGCAGCGTCCGCTGCTGCGCCATCGACCCGGAGCGCCACGAGCGGCTGCGCATCCAGGCGCAGCGCGCGTCTCGGCGTTCCGTGCTGCCCATGTCCCGGCAGCTGTCGCTGGACGTGTGGGGCTCGTCGATGAGCAACCCCGAGGCGGAGATCGACCTGGTCGGCGAGGGGCGCGAGGACGTGCCCCGGGGGATGTCGAGGCTGACCGGCTGAGCCGAGGGCGGCCGCTCCCCGTACAATTCGCCGCGCAGTGCCCGAGGACATCGACGACGCCGCTGAGGCTGGGCCCCCGCTGGAGGCGCCGGCGGAGCTGACGCTCGACATCCTCCGGCACAGCGCCGCGCACCTCATGGCCGCGGCCGTCTGCGAGCTCTTCCCCGGCACGCAGTACGACGTCGGCCCCTCCATCGAGGACGGCTTCTTCTACAACTTCCTGCTGCCGGGCGACCGCCATCTCGCCGAGGCGGACCTGGCGGCGATCGAGGCCAGGATGGGGGAGCTGGCCGCGCTCCGCCTGCCCTACCGCCGCGAGGTGATGGACCGCACCGCGGCCCGCCGCCTCTTCGAGGCCATGGGTCAGAGCTTCAAGGTCGCCATCATCGACCGCCTCGCCGACGACGTCGACAGCGTCTCCGTCTACCGCACCGGCGACTTCGTCGACCTCTGCCGCGGCCCCCACGTCGCCGACAGCGGCCAGCTCCGCACCGTCCGGCTGCTGCGCGTCGCCGGCGTCTACTGGCGCGGCGATGAGGGCAACCCCCAGCTCCAGCGCATCTACGGGACCGCCTGGATGGCGCGGGAGGAGCTCGACGGGTATCTGGAGCGGCTCGCCGAGGCGGAGCGCCGCGACCACCGCCGCCTCGGCCGCGAGCTGGAGCTCTTCCACTTCGACGCCTCGGCGCCCGGCATGCCCTACTGGCTGCCCAACGGCGTCATCGTGCTCAACGAGCTCATCGACTTCTGGAGGCGGGACCATCGCGCCCGCGGCTACCACGAGGTGATGACGCCGCTGATCAGCGAGAAGGGGCTGTGGGAGACCTCGGGGCACTGGGACCACTACCGCGAGGACATGTTCCTCATCCCCGTCGACGAGCAGACGACCTACGGCCTGAAGCCGATGAACTGCCCCAACGCCCACGTCATCTACAACCTGCGGCGCCACAGCTACCGCGAGCTCCCCCTGCGGTACTCGGACATCGATCCGCTGCACCGCTTCGAGCGCTCGGGGACGCTGCACGGCCTGCTGCGGGTGCGCAAGTTCATGCAGGACGACGCCCACATCTTCGTGACCGAGGAGCAGATCGAGGAGGAGTACGCCCGCATCCTCGAGATCACGCGCCTCTACTACGGCATCTTCAAGCTCGAGTACTCGCTGCGCCTGGGGACGCGGCCCGACGACTTCATGGGCGACGTCGAGACCTGGGACCGCGCCGAGGCCGCGCTGCTGCGCATCCTCGTGGGCAAAGCGGGCACGCCCTTCACCGTCGAGCGCGGCGAGGGTGCCTTCTACGGCCCCAAGGTGGACATCCTCATGAAGGACGCCATCGGGCGCTCCTGGCAGACGGGGACCATCCAGCTCGACTTCCAGCTGCCCCGGCGGTTCGGCTGCGAGTACATCGACGCCTCCGGCGCGCCGCGCACCCCGGTCGTCATCCACCGCGTCATCTACGGCTCGCTGGAGCGCTTCATCGGCATCCTCATCGAGCACTTCGCCGGCCACCTGCCGCTCTGGCTGGCGCCGGTCCAGGTGGAGATCGTGCCCGTCCAGGACGACGTCCCCGAGGTCGTCGCCCACGCCCAGCGGGTCGTCGACCGCCTCGAGGCCGCCGGGCGCCGGGCCGCGGTCAGCGACCACCCCGGCGAGAGGATGCAGGCGCGCATCCGCGACGCCGAGCTGCGCAAGGTGCCCTACGTCGTGGTCGTCGGCAAGCGCGACGTCGAACGCGGCGACGACGTCGTCAACCTCCGCGACACGAGGCGTGGCGGCACCGAGAACCTCACCGTCACCGACCTCCTCGCCCGCCTCGCCGAGGAGGTCGCCACCCGGCGTCCGGACTAGCCACCCCGCCGGCGGGGCTAGAGTGGGGACATGCCGCCGCGCCTCCGCCGCCTCGCCGACCTGGTCGGCGACCTCGGCCTGGGGGGCGACCCCGCCGCCCTGGTCGCGGCGGGGGAGATCGAGGTCGACGGCTTCGTCGTCACCAATCCCGACAGCCGCGTGGCGGCGGGTGCACGGGTGCGGCGCCGCGTCTCCGGCGGCCTGCGCGGCGAGGCCAAGCTGGCGGCCGCCCTGGAGGCCTTCACCGTGCCGGTGGCGGACCGGGTCGCCCTCGACGTCGGGGCCGCCGCCGGCGGCTTCACCCGGGTCCTGCTGCGCGCCGGCGCCCGCCGCGTCTACGCCGTCGACGCCGGCCACGGGCAGCTGCTGGGATCGCTGCGCCAGGATCCGCGCGTCGTCAACCTGGAGGCGACGAACGTCGCCGCCCTGGATCGCCGGCTGGTCCCGGAGGCGGTGGAGGTGGTCAGCATCGACGTCTCCTACCTCGCCCTGAGCTCGGCCGCCGCCCAGCTCGACCGCATCGAGCTGGCGCCCGCCGCCGACCTCGTCGGCCTGGTCAAGCCCATGTTCGAACTGCGCCGCGCCACCGCCCCCGCCGACGACGCCAGCCTTGGGGCGGCCCTGGCCGCCGCCACCGGCGGACTCCTGCTGGCGGGCTGGCGGGTGGTCGCCGCCATCGACTCCCCCGTGCTGGGTGCCCGGGGGGCGCGCGAGATGCTCGTCCACGCGCGGCGGGAGCCGTGACGGCGGTTTGGGGTGCGCCGCGGCCGTGGTATGCTCCGCCGCTGACGCGACAAGCGCCGCCAAGAGGGTCCGCTCGGCACGGCCCCACCTCCCGGGTTCGCCTTGGAGGTCCAGCCACCCTACCTGGATAGCGGAAGCTATCCGTTTTTGTTTCTATCCCTTTTTCAGGAGGCCCACCCATCGCGTTTCGAGAGTTGCGGGTCAATGACCAGATCCGGATCCCCATGGTCAGGTTGTTCGACGACACGACCGAGGAGGCTTTCGGGATCGTCCCCGTGGAGCGGGCCAAGCAGCTGGCCGTCGAGCGGGAGTTGGACCTGGTCGAGGTCGCTCCGCAGGCGCAGCCTCCGGTCTGCCGCCTCATGGACTACGGGCGTTTCAAGTTCGAGGCCCTGAAGCGAGAGAAGGAGAGCCGGCGGGAGCACAACGTGATCACCGTCAAGGAGATGAAGCTCCGGCCCAAGATCTCCGAGCACGACTTCCAGACCAAGTTCGGCTACGTCAAGCACTTCCTGGAGGAAGGCGACAAGGTCAAGCTCACCATCATGTTCCGGGGCCGGGAGATGGTCCACCAGGAATACGGCCGCAAGCTTCTCGACCGCATGGCCGAGGAGCTCCGGGAACTCGCCGCCGTGGAGCGCAATCCCCTCGTCGAGGGCCGCAACATGACGATGATCATGAGCCCGATGCACAGGAAACCCAGCAGGCCCGCCCTGCCACACGCGGACGACGGCACCGAGCCGGGTCCGGCGGTGGCGGAGAGCGGCGACGAAGGAGACGGCGCAGATGCCCAAGATCCGCAGCCATAGGGGAACCAAGAAGCGCTTCCGCGTCACCTCCACGGGGAAGGTGATGCGGCGCTACGCGATGCAGTCGCACATCCTGGAGAAGAAGAGCGCCAAGCGCAAGCGCCTCTTCGCCGGAGAGACGGTGGCGTCCCCCGCCGACGTCCGCCGGGTGCGCCGCAGCGCACCGTACCTGTAAGGAGATCGCGCCATGGCCAGGGTGAAACGCGGGGTCACGCAGAGGGCCCGACACAAGAAGATCCTCGAGCTCACCGAGGGGATGCAGGGGAGTCGTCGCCGGCTCTACAAGTCCGCCAACGAAGCGGTGCTCCACTCCCTCGCCTACGCCTACCGGGACCGGCGCCAGCGCAAGGGCGATATGCGGGGCCTCTGGATCGCCCGCATCAACGCCGCCGCGCGCCAGAACGGCCTGCCCTACAACCAGCTCATGCACGGCCTCAAGGCGGCCGGTATCGAGATCAACCGCAAGATGCTCGCCGATCTCGCCGTCGCGGACGCGCCCGCCTTCACCGAGCTGGTGGCGGCGGCCCGGGCGGCGCTCGAGCCGAGCTGACACCAGCCGGCCCGACGCCTCGCGGCGCGAGGAGGGAGACATTGGCTTCGGCCCTGGTCCCAGGCGATCTCCACGAGGTGCTGGCGCGGGCGCTGGACGCCGTGCGCGACGCCGGTGACCTGGCCGCCCTCGACAGCGTCCGCGCCCGCTTCCTGGGACGCGGCGACGGCGAGCTGACGCTGCTGCGCAAACAGATCGGCCAGCTCGCCGACCCCGAGACGAGGCGTCAGTTCGGCCTCTCCGTCAACGAAGCCTGCCGCCGGGCGGAGGAGGAGGTGGAGTCGCGGCGCGCCGAGCTGGAGGAGGCCCGCCGCCGTGGCGAGCTCCGCGCCGAGGCCGTCGACCTCACCCGGCCGGCGCCGCCGCTCCGCCGCGGCCACCTGCACCCGGTGACGCGGATGAGCCGGGAGATCCGCCACGTCTTCACCCAGCTCGGCTACCAGGCGGTGAGCGGGCCCGAGGTCGAGTACGACCGCTACAACTTCACGCTGGTCAACATGCCCCCCGGCCATCCCGCCCGGGACACCCAGGACACCTTCTACGTCGACCAGTCCCGGGTGCTCCGCACGCACACCAGTCCGGTGCAGATCCGCGCCCTCATCACCCTGGGCGCGCCGCTGCGCGTCATCGTTCCCGGCAAGGTCTTCCGCCGTGACAGCGATCCCACCCACTCCCCGGTCTTCCATCAGGTCGAGGGTCTGCTGGTCGACGAGGGCGTCACCGTCGGCGACCTGAAGGGGACCCTCGAGTTCCTCGCCCGCTCCCTGTTCGGCGCCGATCGCGCCCTCCGGCTGCGCCCCCATCACTTCCCCTTCACCGAGCCCTCGCTAGAGATGGACGTGTCCTGCATGATCTGCGGCGGCGACGGCTGCCGCATCTGCAAGCACAGCGGCTGGATCGAGGTGCTGGGCAGCGGCATGGTCCATCCCGACGTGCTGCGCAACGGCGGCGTCGATCCCGGGCGCTACACCGGCTTCGCCTTCGGCTTCGGCATCGAGCGGGCAGCTCAGCTCGCCTACGGCATCGACGACGTCCGGCTCCTCTACGAGAACGACGTCCGGCTGGTGCGCCAGGCATGAAGATCTCGCTCGAGTGGCTGCGCGAGTACGCCCAGCTCGACGCGCCCGTCGCCCATCTGGTCAACGCGCTGGTCGACACCGGCACCGAGGTCGACACGGTGGAGAGCGCCGCGGTGGGGACGGTGGTCGCCCGGGTCGTCGCGCTCGCCCCCATCCCCGAGTCCACGAAGGGCGTGCGGCTCGCCGACATCGAGGTGGGCGGTGGGGAGCAGGTCCGGTTGATCACCGGCGCCCCCAACGTGCAGGTGGGCGACCTCGTCCCCTACGCCCCCGCCGGGACCCTGCTGCCCGGCGCGGCGAAGCCGCTCGAGGTCAGGTCGATGTTCGGAGGCAGGTACTCCTCGCCGGGGATGCTGCTCTCGGCGGTGGAGCTCGGCGTCGGCGAGGACGCGGGCGGGATCCTCATCCTGGAACGCGGCCGCCCCGGACAGCCGCTCCACGAGATCCTCGACATGGACATCCTCGACGTCGAGGTGACCACCAACCGTCCCGACTGCCTGTGCCATCTCGGCATCGCCAGGGAGCTGGCCGCCGCCCTCGGCGAGGGGCTGAAGGAACCCTCGACCGAGGTCCCCGAGGGGCTGCTGTCGGCGACGGCGACGGCCCACCGCGTGTCGGTCCGCATCGACGACCCCCAGGGCTGCCCCCGCTACACCGCCCGCGTCATCGAGGGGGTGGCGGTGGGGGAGTCGCCCGAGTGGATGAGGCGGCGGCTGCGGCAGATCGGCCTGCGTCCCATCAACAGCGTCGTCGACGTCACCAACTACCTGACCCACGAGATGGGCCAGCCCATGCACGCCTACGACCTCGACCGCTTCACCGAGCTGGCGGGAGGCGGCCGGCCCGCCCTTCTCGAGGTGCGCCGGGCCCATGCGGGGGAGAGGCTGGAGTGCCTCCACGGGGCCACCGTCGACCTCGACCCCGAGGATCTGGTCGTCTGCGCCGGAGCGTCCCCGGCCGGGGTGGGCGGGGTGATCGGCGGCACCCAGACGGCGGTGGACGCGCACACCCGCAACGTCCTCCTCGAGGCGGCCAACTGGAATCCCCTCGACATCCGGGCAACGTCGCGCCGCCACGCCCTGCGCACCGACGCCTCGACGCTCTACGAGAAGGGGCTCCCCGACGACCTGGCGCCGCTGGCGCTGGACCGCGCCGCCACGCTCATCGCCACCTTCGCCGGCGGGCACGTCCTCCGCGACGGCCTCGACGAGCACCCGGCGCCCCTGCCCGCGCTCGAGCCCGTCGGCGTCACCGGCACCTGGCTCAGCGGGCTGCTCGGCTACGCCGTGGAGGCGCACGAGGCGGCCATCGCACTGGCGCGTCTCGGCTTCGCCGTCGAGCAGGACGGCGACTCGCTCACCGTCCTGCCGCCCTACTTCCGCCGCGACGTCCGCATCCCCGAGGACGTCGCCGAGGAGGTGGGCCGCTCCCTCGGCTACGACCGCCTTCCCAGCACCCTGCCGGGCAGGCGCGTGGCGGTGGGGCGCCTCGCCGCCCAGCCGGCCCTCGACGAGCTGGTGCGGGACGTCTGCGCGGGGGCCGGGTTCGACGAGGTGATCCCCTACGTCTTCGTCCGCCCGGAGGTCGCCGCCTGGCTGCCCGGCCTCGGGGAGGGACGCTCGCCGATGGCCCTGGCCAACCCGCTCACCGAGGAGCAGACGCATCTGCGCACCAGCCTCCTCCCCGGGCTCTGCCAGGTCCTCTCCCTGAACCTCAACCGCGGCGTGAGTGATGCCTCCATCTTCGAGGTGGGGCGCGCCTACTGGGAGGGCGAGCGCCGCGGCCCGGTGGCGGGATCGACCCCTGACGGGGCCGACGCCGGCCTGCCGGCGCTCCCCGCCGAGCCCCTCCTGCTCGGCACCGCCGTGCATGTCGAGGGCGGGGGAGAGGCCACCGCCGCCGCGCTGCGGCACTGCCAGTCCCTCTTCGTCTGGCTCGTCGAGCACGTCGGGGGCGACCTTGCCAGCTTCGAGCCCGCCGCGATCCCCGGACTGCGGCCGGGACGGGCCGCCTGGGTCCGCGCGGAGAGCGGGCGCGTGGGCCTGGTCGGCGAGCTGGACCAGGAGACCCTGGCACGGCTCGAGCTCCGCGGTCGTGTCGTGGTCGCCGAGCTCCGCCTCGACGCCGTGCTGCTGGCGGAGCACCGCGCCGTCCAGTACCGGCCCGTGCCGCGCTTCCCCGCCGTGGTCCAGGACCTGGCCGTCAGCGTCGCCGGAGAGAGCCGGGCGGGGGACGCCCTTGCCGTCATGCGCGAGGCGGGGGGCCCGCTCCTGGAGTCGATCGACCTCTACGACGAGTTCCGCGGCGCTCAGGTGGGGGAGGGGCGCAAGGGCTGGACGTTCCGGCTCACCTTCCGCAGCCCGGAGCGGACGCTGGCCTCGGCGGACGTGCAGGGATGGCAGGATGCCGTCGCCCTCGCCCTGCGCCAGCGCTGCGACGCCGAGGTGCGACGGTAGGAGGGGGAGGGGGACGCCACGACGTCCTTCCTCGAGCCTTCTTCGCCCGGCCCACCGAGGCGGTGGCCCGCGACCTGGTGGGCGCCCGCATCGTCTGCGACCCGGGGACCCGCGATGAGGTCGAGGCGGTCCTCGTCGAGGTCGAGGCCTACCTCGGCCCCCAGGACCCGGCGTCGCACGCCCACCGCGGCCCCACGCCGCGGGCCGCGGTCATGTTCGGGCCTCCCGGCCATCTCTACGTCTACCTGTCCTACGGCGTGCACTTCTGCGCCAACGTCGTCACCGAGCCACTGGGCACCGCCGGGGCCGTCCTGCTGCGTGCCGCGGCCGTCGACTGCGGCGAACCGGTGGTGCGCCGCCGCCGGCGCGGCGCAGCCAAGGCGACCGAGAGGGCGGCGCTGCTGCGGGGGCCGGGCAACCTGGGATGCGGCCTGGGGCTGACGCTGGCCGACAACGGTGCCGATCTCTGCGACCCGCGCAGCCGGATGCGCCTGCTGCAGGGAGACGCCGCCATCCCCCTTGTGGCTGGGCCGCGGATCGGCGTCAGCCGGGCCGCCGACCGCCCCCTGCGCTTCGCCTGGGCGGGGCATCCCGCCGTCTCCCGTCCGCGCCCGCCCGTTCCCTGAGCCGGTCCGGCTGGACCGAGGTGGCCCCGGACCGGGTCAGGGACGGCAAAGAGAAGGGGCCGGACTGTGCCGGCCCCTTCGTGTTTGTTTGCCGATTCATCGGCAGCCCGGCGGATGGGCCGGGCTTGGTGTGGCACCGTCCGGTGCCTGGTGTCATGCCCGGGGCGGCAACCCACCGCATGTCCCACGGCGCCTCATCCATTCCAACCAACCTGCCGGATCAACCGGATGCTCCCGGCGATCTCACGGCGGCGACCACGTGGGTGCTGGCGGGGCCCACACCGGGCCCTACGCCTCGGCTCGAGTGTGCCTCAAGCGCTGGTACACGGTTCGCATCGGTGTTGTCCTCCGCGTGTACCGGATCCTTGGCCTAAGCCTACGCCCCAGGAGACCCATGTCAACCCGGTATGGACGGTTCGTGGCACCCGGGCCGGCGGGGCGGGACCGGCGCGCCTCGAGGCGGCAGGCCAGCCGGCCACGCCCGTCACCGTGCGCCGCGGCGGTGCGATCGCGGGGCGATGGCATACTGACCTGCGGTCGCGCCTCGCGGCCGGGGCCCCGGGGGAGGAGCGGAGAGGAGTGGCGGAAGGCCGGAGGCTGTCCCTGGTCCATCGATTCCGGCTGCCCCTCGCGGCCCTCGGGGCGGCCCTCCTCGCGGCGATGGGCGCCGCCCAGGTCCTCGCCTCGTGCGGCGATGTCGACGCGGCCACCCTGTCCGGAACCTGGCAGCTCAGGATCACCGTCTCCGCCTACACGGGCGGTCCCGCTCCCGGCGGCGGCACCAAGGTGGGAACGGAGTCGGTGGCGGACGTCGCCCTCTCCACCAGCTGCACGGCCACCGGGCAGTGCGTCGCGGAGATCGCGCCCGTCGCCTCCGGCGTGAATGGCGCGCCGGTCTACGACAGCGCGACCGGCTTCTACTGGAACCCCGCGACCAGCCTTGCCCACAGCGCCAGCACCTTCTCGGGCGTGGCCCAGGGGGGCGGCTTCGGCGGCCCCGGGCACTCCTGCCATCCCCCTGCCGGCTTCGACACCTACCCCACCACGCTGACGGTGCTCCAGGCGGCGCTGGCGGCCCCGGGCGCCTGGCAGGCGGTGCTCCTCTCCGGCACCCAGACCGACGACATCGGCTGGAACTGCAGCGCCGGGGTGGGCGTCGTCGGCACGGTCGAGCACCTGAGCCTCCTCGCCGTCCCCATGGGCACCAGCTTCCCGGCATCGTCCACCCCCGCCTGCGCCCTGGCGGCGACCGGGAATCCGGCCGAATCATCGATCTCCTCGGGCCTGGCCACCCCGGCGGACGCCTTCAGCTCGCCGGGAGCCACCGCCGTCAACGCCGCCATCACGCTGGGGGTGATCCTCTTCGTCACCTTCCCCTCCCAGCTCTTCAACAAGACCTTCGAGGAGAACTACGACGACATCCGGGACATCGCCCTGCGCCGGTTCGGCTGGCTGCGCCGGTTCCGCCGCCGCGCGGACCGGGAGGCGGGGGGCTGGATCCGCGCCGGGGCGTTCGCGCTCACCGTCCTCTGCGGCGCCGCCCTGGCGAGCCTCAACGACCCGGGCTTCGGCCTCAACGGGCACTCCGCCGCGACCTACCTCGCCGTCGTGCTCTCCATCCTCACCGGCGTCACCGTCGGCGGGTTGGTGGGTGCCCTGTACCGCCGGCTGCGCCGCCACCCGGTCGTCGCCAGCCCTCACGCGCTCCCCGCCGGGCTGCTGGTCGCCGCCGGCTGTGTGCTGGTCTCCCGGCTGACCGCCTTCGAACCCGGCTACCTGTACGGGGTCATCGCCGGCATCGCCTTCCAGGGCACGCTCCCCAAGAACGAGCAGGGGCACACCGCCGCCCTCGGGGCCGTCGCCAGCCTCACCGTCGCCGTGGTCGCCTGGCTCATCTGGGTTCCCGTGGGCCACGCCGCCGCCGCTCCCGGCGCGGCCATCCCCGTCGTCGTCGTCGCCGACATGCTGGCCTCGATCTTCGTCAGCGGCCTGGTGGGCACGGTCATCACGCTGATGCCGCTGCGCCTGCTTCCCGGCGCGGCGCTGGCGGCCTGGAACCGCCCGGCCTGGGCGGTCACCTTCGGCATCGCCACGTTCGGCCTGGTCGAGGTCGTGCTGCATCCCGGATCGACACCCGCCCACCCCGCCAAGGCCGCGATCGTCACCGCCATCCTCCTCTTCGCCGTCTTCGGCGGCATGACGGTGGGCTTCCGCTGGTACTTCAGCCGCCGCCGGAAGCTGCGCGAATCGCACGTGGCCGCCGCAGGAAGTCCGGCGACCGCCACGCCGGATCCCCACGCCGACCTCGTCGGAGTTCCTCCACGGGCGCGACGGGCGACCGCCACGAGCCCTCCCGAACACCCGTAGAATCCCGGCGGCGAGACGGCGCCTCGGCAAGCGTGGTGACGCCTCAGCTCTCGCGGCGGGTGGTCGGCTGGCAAGCCTCTCGCTCGCTGCGGGCCGACCTGGCCCTCGATGCCGTGGAGATGGCCATCTGGGCGCGGCGCGGCGCGGACCTTGGAGACCTGGTCCATCACTCCGACCGCGGGGTCCAATACCTCGCGATTCGCTACGCCGAGCGTCTCGCCGACGCCGGCGCGGTGACCTTGGTGGGATCCCGGGGCGACTCCTACGACAACGCCCTGGCCGAGTCCTTCAACGGCCTCTACAAGGCCGAGCTGATCCACAAGGACGGCCCCTGGACCGGGCTCGACGACGTGGAGTTCGCCACCCTCGAGTACGTCGACTGGTTCAACCACCGGCGGCTTCACACCGAGCTCGGCATGCGCCCGCCGGTCGAGTTCGAAGCCGACTACCATCAGCACGAACTGGCCCCGATGGCCGCTTCCCAATAACCAGAGCCTCTATGAAACCCGGGGCGGTTCAGGCTACGCGCCGGGAACCACACCGATGATGGGTTGAGCCGTCCAAACGGTCCCCCCATCCGTGGTCACCCAAAGTCCCGATTTCGAGAAGATCCACCCGTGCAATGCGTCTGCGAACGTGATGTCGACCTCGGCACCGCCCTGCCACGCGGATGTGAGGTTGGCAGGCAGTGGGACGTTCGCCCAGGTTACCCCGTTGTCGTGACTAACCAGGTCGTCCTCGTTGTGGTTGATCATCCATGCTGAAGTGTCGCTGACAACCATGAGGCCGTACGGGTCACCGCCGTTGTTGAGACTCCCCAGATCGGGGAGCGGGGGCGAGAAGGACGTCTCATTGTCGCGGCTCTGTATGACCCACGTCGCACCGCCATCACCCGATGTCCAAACTTCTTGGGCTGCTGGAGACGATGTACCGTCGTCCGCGCACACCAGCATCAGATCCTTGGCCGAGGATGCTCCCAGGAACAGGGATCCGAATGTCGCACATGGCAGCGGCAAAGACGACCACGTCTGACCTCCGTCATCCGTGCTCACGAGAGCGGGTGGCGACTGATTGTCATTCAGCACCCAAGCGGTCAGGCCAGACCGCACCAACTCAGGTCCCCGAGCCAGGGCGTTGCTGACGGGCGCACCCTGCACCGATGTTGGAAGTGAAGGCAGATCCGTCCACGGACCACCGCCCACCGGAGCCGACAGCAGAGCGATCGCACACGTGCCGCCCGCTTGAGGACACGCTGTTAGTGCCCACGCGGTTCCAGACGCGACAGAAATGTCGACGACTGCGGCGCCCGCGTTCACCGGCTGCCACGTCGCCCCTCCGTCGTGTGTCGCGACGAACACCGGCTGACCATCGGAGTCCGTCCCCCAGACCCAGGCGTCCTCACTGGACGCAGCGGTGAGGCTGAGTTCAGCGCCGTTTGGGTTCGGATGTCCCACGGAAGTCACCATCGCCCAGGTCGAGCCGCCGTCCGTGGTCCGGGCAACGCCGATTGCGCAGGTCTGTTGCGCGTCACAGGCATCCCCGAGAGCCCAACCATCCGCGGACGTTGGGAAGCTCACGGAAGTCGGCTGCACGTAGGCGATCGTCGCTGGGGCTTGCCAGGTTGTTGGAGAGGGGGTCCCCAGCCCCGAAGGCTTGAGGGTATTCGTGGCTGGGGCGCTGGAAGAGGGAGTCTTCGCCGGGCCCGCGGACGGGTGAGAGCCGCCCCGAATGCCGAGAGAGATACCGAGAACCCCGCCAACAACGGCGATGATAGTCAGGGTCAGAAGAGCGGTGCCGAGCCTCGTCCGCAGCCGCGGTTGCCCGTTCAGGGGGGGGGGGTGAAGCGACGAGACGGTCCCGGAAGCGCTCCATCATGCGCTGCTCGAAGCCCTCGGCAGGTAACATCGGATCGACGGCGTCGTGCATCCGGGCTTTCAAATCGTCGTGGCGGTCATCGGTCGTCATGAGCTCGCCTCAGGCATCGAGAGCGCCCGCTTGAGGTCTGCGGTCCCCCGTCTGATAAGCGCCTTCGCTGAGTCGACCGAGCATCCGGTGGCGGCAGCGACCTCCTCGAGGGGAAGGTCGAGGTAGTAGCGAAGCACCAGGACGGCCCGGCGGCGATGTGGAAGTTGCGACAATGCCTGTCTCAGCGCGAGCGCCAACGACAGGTCCGTCGGTCCAGTCGGCGCGGCACCGGAGACATCCGCCATCCGTAGCACCGACCACCAGCGCCCTCTCCTTGCCTCGCGGCATTGATTGGCCACGATGCCCAGGAACCACGGGCGAAGGTCGGTTCCCGCCCGCCGGTTGGCACGATGGCGCCAGGCCCGGACGCACGCCTCCTGGACCGCATCCTCCGCCTCTACGGTATTCAGCAGCATCCCGGTGGCCAGGCGGGTGGCGATGTTGAGCAGGGGGCCAATCTCCTCCTCGAAGGCGGAGCCGTCGGCGTCGCACGGGGTCACGAGATCCGCCGCGCCCGCGCGACCTGGGAGCGGCGCCATGGAGCCTCCTTGTCCAGTTGGTCACACTGTAATACGGGTTCAGGCCGCGGAAAGTGTCGCCCCTCCTCCAATCCGCGGATCCGGGGGCACGCTGCTACGTCTCTCGGAGACCCCCCTTGAGAAGGGTCAGGCCCGGGTGGCATCTGACCGGTTGCTCACGCCGAGATGACCGGCAGCCTCGCTTGTCACCGGTCATCCGGTCTCTTGGGTGCCCGACTCCTCGGGCGCCGCCGTCAAGGCGAAGGAGCAGAGGTTGCGAATTGATCGGCCGACAGATTGAAGAAGAGTGAGCCGGCGACCTGAGCTTCTGAATCCGCCGGCTGAGCTCCTGAGACGGCAAGTATCCCTTGACTGTAGAGGACGGATGTGCGATACTCTAGCCATGCTCTACGACGAGATCGCTGAGATCCTGGCCTCTACCGTCGGCCCCCTGCCCGACTTCGACGCCTCTGGCGAGGCTACCCCCCGTACAGTGGCCGCCCTGGTCAACCTCCAGGCATTCACCCTTCGGGAAGCCAATGCAATGCATGCGGTAGTACTCCGCCTTGCGCGGGAAATAGACGCGCTCAGGAACGCCTGAGACGGACGGCAGGACAAAGGTCACCCCGTCCTCATCACTCGACCAAGAGATCATCTGAAATGCCCTCCAACCGCAAGAACCCAACCCGGGCGGGGTCGTCCGAATCCCGGTACTCCCTCATGGAGTTCATGGCCGAGTTCCCGGACGACGACGCCTGCCTGGCCTACCTCTGGCGGTCCCGCTACTCCCCCGACGGGGAGCACGCGATCTGCCCCCGCTGCCAGGTCGAGCGGACCTTCCACCGCTACCACACCGCCCAGCAGCGCCAGTCCTGGACGTGCTCCGCCTGCGGGCTCCACGTCCACCCGACGGCGGGGACGATCTTCCACAAGTCGTCCACCTCGCTCAAGCTCTGGTTCTACGCGCTCTACCTGATCACGAGCACCCGGTGCGGCATCTCCGCGAAGCAGCTCGAACGGGAACTCGGCGTGACCTACAAGACCGCCTGGCGGATGTTCAACGTCATCCGCAACTCGCTCATGGCCGAGGATGGGGTCACCCTCTCGGGCGAGGTCGAGATGGACGAGACCTACATCGTCCACCGGCGCCGCCGGAACGAGCCGGTCGGGCAGCCGGGCCGCAGTCTCCGCGAGCGTGCGGTCATGGGGGCGGTCCAGCGCCAGGGGAAGGTTGTCGCCCGCTACGTGGGATCAGCCAACCGGCTTGAGGTCGAGCAGATGACCGACCTCCACATCCTCCCCGCCACCATGGTCTACACGGACGAATCGCCGATCTACCGGCGCCTGGAAGGGCGCGGCTACGGCCACGCACGGGTCAATCACTCGGCGGGCGTCTACGTGGACGGAGACGCCCACACCCAGTCCATCGAAGGCTTCTGGTCGCTTCTCAAGAGCGGGATTCGTGGGACCTACCACTCGGTGTCGTCCAAGTGGCTCCAGTCCTACCTGAACGAGTACGCCTGGCGGTACAACCACCGGGAGCACACCCGACGCCAGCCCGGTGTCAAGCGGATGCCGGTCGGCGAGGCGAAGTTCCGCCTACTGGTCGAGCGAGCCTGTTCCGCCGGCCGCTAGCCCAGCACCGTAGGGGACGTAGCGCCGCGGGTTGAGCCGCTACTGAGGCTCGCCTGCATGAGAGAAACGTAGGGTGCGAAGTCCGTTGCCAAGTACGGCGCCTCTTCTGTCCCCCAGCGAGGGCGGTCGAGGTCAGACGTTGCGGGCCTGCGGGAGATCGTGGTCGCCGGTTTGGCCCGACCCTCATCAAGCCGTGTGCGCAGGTACTCCATCGCTATCACCATAATGCGTATCTGATCCCCCTTGGCCGACGGGGATGTGGCGATACAATAACGGTCCATGACCCGAACAAGTGTTTGAAGACGCAATCGAACTCTCCGGGGCCTTCACCCACCCTGTTGTCGTCAGTACCCTGAGACACTCAGGTGCGGTGGAGGCCAGTATCGCGGCCTTCGTCATCGTCAATGTCGACGGGTGGGCTCTGACAGCTGGGCACGTCTTGACGACGCAACTGGAGGCCGAACGGGATCGGTCTGACATTGACAAGTGGCAGGCGCAGGTGGACGCGATCCGTGGGGATACTTCACTTTCTCCGTCGCGCCGAAAGGGACGACTGAGTCGGCTCGCAGCCAATCCAAAATGGATTGCGAATCACTCCTACTGGTGGGCGGCCGATGGGGTGACAGCAGGCGAGGCCTTCGTCGACCAAGTGGCGGACCTGGCACTGGTACAGTTGAAGGACCTACCGCCTCATCTCGTCGGCCGCTTTCCCGAGTTCGGCAATCCCGAATCTCACATTCGAGTCGGTGCCCCGCTCTGCCGTCAGGGCTTCCCGTTCAACGCGGTGCAATCTTCATATGACGCCGCCACCAAGGAGCTAACTTCAGGACTTGTGGAAATAGCCGCTGAGGACCCGGCGAAGCTGGGGA
>CAZUDL010000005.1:111494-149258 GCA_964618935.1 uncultured Actinomycetes bacterium | reverse complement strand
GGGGGCGGCGGGGGTGGTGCCTGCCTCGATGGCGCCGTCGGCGCCCACCTGACCCCGCTGCCGAAGCGCTGAACAGGGACGGTGCGGATCGTGTAACACAGCACCCTCTCGATACATCCCTGAACTCAGGCTTGAATTCGGGGCCCTCCGAATTCCCTGGTATCGAGAGACTGCCTACGGGGCGTCTCGATACCGGCGGTGACAACGTCGCCGACATCGCCCCTTTCGCCGCCCGCCTGGCCGACAATCACTCCCGATGCCGGCCACCGCGACCGCCCCGACCGCCGCCGGCGCCGAGGCCGCGTGCCCCGAAAACCGCGTTAAGGCGCTCGACGTCCTCACCTGGCCGCGGGTCGGGGTCCGAAGCCTCGATTCCCCAGACCGGTGCTGGGAAAACCGGCCCTGGTACGACGGGAAGGCGGTGGGGACCGTTCTTGCCCGCTATTACGATCCCGCCAGCGCCCAGTTCCTCACGGTCGACCCCAAGGTGTCCACGACGCTGTCGCCTTACGGGTACGTCGCCGGGGATCCCGTTAACGCGAGCGATCCGACGGGAAAGGGCCTCTGCTTCATCTGGCAGTCCAATTGCCAATCCGCTGCCCAGAGAGTCTCGAGCTTCGTCTCTCACCTGTGCATCCGAACGGGCGGTGGTGACTGGGATTCGAACGACAACGGCAGCTGTCAAACAGTTCTAAGCGGGCGTCAAGGAGTACAACTGATTGGTGCCACCCTTGTGACTGCTGCGGGTACGGTCGCAACGCTTGGGCTTGGGGATGTGGTGTTCGCGGGTATCGCCGGGGATTTCGCTTCCGGCACGTTGCTGGGCGCTGTCAATGCCGGCATCGGTATCGTCGGAGCCTGGTCCATCCTAGGGGTGCCTGCTCTTGTCGGGGGTATTGGCGTATTCTGGGGAGTAAGCGCTCTTGGATTCGGATCCGGAGGGTGTGACAAATGAGCACGCGGAGTCCGTTGGATTCGGCCATTCGAGGTTTCACATGGTGCGCTGCGGTGGGTGGGATCATCTTCATCGGGGCACTGGTCAGTGGGCTTCTCCAGCTAATCTCCCCCGCTGGCGCCGCCGGGTTCGCCTTTGCAGGTCTTCTCCTATTCGCCGTCGGCGTCCGCGAAGTGACGCGCGGTCGTCGCATGCGGGAGGAGAGACGCCAAGCGCAGAACAGCAGTGCTCAGCCGGAAGAGCACGGGCGATGATCAAGGCCCATTGACGTCATTGGCCCGCTATTACGGTCCCGCCACCGCTCAGTTCCTCACCGTCGATCCGAAGGTGGCCACCACGCTGTCCTCCTACGGTTACCTGGCCGGGAACCCAGTGAACGGGAGCGATCCGAGCGGTGAGTGCGGCGGGCTGTTCGGGTTTGTCTGCACGGCTTGGAATGCAACCGCAGGCAAGGTTGTCAACTACGCGCAGAAGCATCCACTTCAGGCGGCGATGATCGTACTAGGTGTGGTTGCTGTGGGCGTCGGCGTGGCTCTTACTGGGGGCGCGGGGCTCGCGCTTATAGCCGCAGCTGGAGAGCTCGACACCTCCACGCTAGTTGGCTTCGCCGAGGCATACGAATTCTATAGCTGGGCAGCGCCGGTTGCAATCGGGACTGGGTTGGGCGCGATAGCGAGTGGGGTGGGGCTTATCTATCTAGGGGCCACCTCCGCGAACGCCGCCAACGCGGACGCCTACATCTCCGGTGGTGCGTCCGGGTGCTCGGCACTATGAATGAGTTTCCGCACCTCCGACTCGTCCTGCGCCTATTTCAGGGCATGGCGCTCTTGGGCGTTCTGATCATCGCGTGCGCTGTTGTTGGCGGTCCGCTGTTGCATCGTCTCGATGCCGGAGCCACGGCGGCGATTCTGGCGGTAGGGTGCATATACCTAGCGATCAGCCTTTGGCTGTGGCGGCGAGGACGTCGTCTCCTTACCCGGTTGAAGGCAGAGCGGGCCCGCTCTGGCGAGAACGCATGATCGGTGCGCGAACCCCGTGCCCCTAGTCGGCGGAGCAACTCCCGTTCTTGCCCGCTATTACGATCCCAGGACCGGGCAATGCTTCACCGTCGACCCTAAAGTGTCGAGCAACTTGTCCCCGTATGGGTACGTGGCGGGAGATCCCATCAACGACACGGACCCGAGCGGCGAGTGGGGCCTGCCCGGGTGGGCGACCAGCGCCTGGAATGCGACCGGCGGCAGAGCTGTTCATGCTGTTCAGCACTCCGGCTTGTGTTGGCGCAACCCATTGGGGGGAGACAATGGCAACGGTGGCTGTCAAGCCCCCCTGAGCACAACAGAAGGTGGCTTGGCGCTCGGCGCAATCAGCATCCTCGCCACCGGTGGCGTGGCTGCTCTCCCAGAGCGAGGGGGGGCGGCTGCGGCCATCGGCTGGGTCGGCATTGGCAGCGGCGCCTTGGCAGTCGGCGGGGACGCAGGCCCGTGTCTCCATGGGAATGTTGAAGCCTGCTTTGCGGCGGGACTTGGCACCGTGGGGGGACTCGGGGGTCTGGCTGGGACATTGGGTTTGGGGGGCGGGGCTTTCGCGAACCTGTTCGCAAGCGCCTCAATCGTCGGAGGCGTCGCTGGCTTCGTGATTGACGTCGTTCACGCATTCCAACGCGCCCTCGAGGGGTGCAAGTGAAACTGGTCCCCGCTCCTCTTCCTCGCCATCGGTACTTCGCACGCTACAAGCGTAGATTGGTTGCGCTCATCGGGTTGCAGGCCGCGGACATCGTGGGTGGCGTCTTCAGATGGTGCCTCGGGGCTCTCGTGTGCATGATACTCGGTGCCACGTTTGCTATCGTCGCCGATCCCGGGTCATCGTCCGCGGGTCTAGCGGCGGTAGCACTATCGCTCGTGCTACTTGCATGCTGTGGTGGGAGAGCGTTGGCCCTAAGCATTCGGGGGGGGCGCGCTGCTTCCAATCACCTGAGTGAGGAACTCGGCCACAGGGTTGACATCCCGGTGGCCAAAGTCAGCCTGAGGTGGTGGCGCGAAAGGATTGCTGATGAGCGACCGCGACACCCATCTCCGCCGACGACGTGAGTTGAAGAGGTGGCTCCGACTTGGTCGCCAGACGTTGCCCAACCGCGGTGGGCCTGACCGGCGGATGGTGAGGCGGTGTGACTGAGACCGCTCAGGGCGCGACGGTCAGCCGGGTTGGCGAGAAGACGGTGGGCCCGGCTCCCGCCCCGGCGTCGATGGTCGCGCCCGGCGCGGGCTTGTTGGTCTTCCACCAGAGCGAGAAGACATAGCTGTGCCCCGGCTCGAGGGTGTACGCGGTCTCGACAAAGGCCGCGTTGGGGGAGTAGGTCCCGGCGAAGCCGCCCGACTCCTTCCAGGCCACCAGCACCGGCGTCCCGCCGTCCTCGCTCACGAAGATCCCGATGTCCTGGTTGTAGGTGGCGGTGGCCGTCCAGAGGTCGACGTTGCCGCTCACCAGCACCGTCTCGGCCGCGCCCCCGCCACCGATCGCGATGCTGCCGGTCACCAGGTCGGTCGAGTCCATCTCCACCCAGTTGCTCCCGTCACTGTTGGCCAGGCTGTACTGGACGGTACTGACCGCGCTGGTGGACTGGTCCGGGGCGCTGTCGGCCGGCAGCGCGTACACGGTGAGCCGGGTCGGCGAGAAGACGGTGGGCCCCGCCCCCGCCCCCGCATCGATGGTCGCCCCCGCGGCCGGAAGGTTGGTCTTCCACTCCAGGGAGAACACATAGGTGTCCCCCGCGGTCAGCGGGTACACCGTCTGCACGTAGGCGGCGTTGGGCGAGTACGTCCCCGCGAAGCCTCCTGACTCCTTCCAGGCCACCAGCGTGGCCGGTGTCCTGTCGACACTCACGAAGATCCCCAGGTCCTGGTTGTACCCGGCGTTGGCCGTCCACAGGTCCGCGTTGCCGCTCACCACCACGTTCTCGTCGACCGTCGGCGAGAAAGCGGTGCTGAGGTTGCCGAGGTCGATCGGCTGCCAGGTGGCGCCGTCGCTCCCGGTCAGCGAGTACTGCTGCGTGCTCACCGCCGTCTGGTACTCCGCCGGCAGCACCTCGGCGGTCAGCCGGGTCGGCGAGTAGACGGTGGGCCCGGCTCCCGCCCCGGCCGCGATCGTCATGCCGATCGCGGGCTTGTTGGTCTTCCAGACGATCTCGACGGTGTAGGTGGTCCCCCCCGCCAGCTGGTACACGGTCTCCACGAACGCCGCGTTGGGTGAGTACGTCCCCGCGAATCCTCCCGACTCCTTCCAGGCCACCACCGCCGGGCTGCCTCCCCCCGGGGTCACCTCGATTCCGATGTCCTGGTTGTAGCCGGCATCGGCGGTCCAGAGGTCGGCGTTGGCGCTCAGCAGCACGCTCTCGTCCGTCGCGGGGCTCAGCGTGAGCGACAGGTCGGTCGCGTCCATCGCCTGCCAGGTGCCGCCGTCGCTGCTGGTCAGCTTGTACTGCTGGGTGCTCACCGCGGTGGTCATCTCACCCGGTGTCGTGAAGGTGGCGTTGGATCCATAGCTCGTGCCGGCGTCACTGGTGGCCAGCAGCTGGAAGTCGTAGGTCGTATCCGGGCTGAGCCCGGTCACGACGGCCGTTGCCGCCACCCCGCTCGAGCCCGAGCCGACATCGGTTGCGGTGGTGCTCATGCCATACGAGGTGGTCGGGCCGTACTGGAACTGGTAGCTGGTGTCGGTGGAGTTCGGGTTCACCGTGCCGTTCAGCGTGGCGACGTCCCAGTCGACCGCCGTGGCCGCACCCGTCGTCGCGGTGGGCGGGGGCGGCTCCGCCGGGGTCGTGAAGGTGGCATTGGACCCGTCGGTCGTCGCGGCGAGGTTGGTCGCCACCAGCCGGAAGTCGTAGAGGGTGTTTGGGCTGAGCCCGGTCACGACGGCCGCCGCCGCCACCACGCTCGAGCCCGAGCCGGCGCTGGTCGCGCTGGTGGTCATGCCATACGAGGTGGTCAGGCCGTACTGGAACTTGTAGGTGGTGGACGAACCGTTCGGGTTCACGGTGCCGTGGAGAGTGGCGCCATCCCAGTCGACCGCCGTGGCGGCACCCGTCGTCGCGGCCGGCGCCGCGGCGGTCGTGAAGGCGCAGAGCAGCCCGGGCAGCGCGCTCCCGTTGGGCGTGCCGAGCCCGGAGGCCATGTCGTAGCCGGTCCCCGCGGGATAGAGGCCTCCCTGATAATCCCCGTAGTCGTTGTTGCCGGAGGTGATGTCGTGGAAGGCGCTCCCGTAGGAGGTGGTGCCGGCCACCGCGTAGAGCCCCGGGTTGGCGAAACCGACCGGTGTCCCCGAGCAGGCCGAGTCGGCGTCGGTGAGGGCCATCAGCGCACCCCACAGCGGGGTGGCGGCGCTGGTTCCCCCTTCCGCCTGCCACCCGCTTAAGCCGGTGTCGCTCCCCGTGTAGTAGATGAGATAGCCCAGGTAGAGGGAGGCGTCGGCGCTCACGTCGGGGACCTCACGGCAGTACTTGCCTGCCCCGGCAGCACAGGGGGTCGCCGACGACCTGGAGTTGATGACGTGCAGCGAGGAGGGGGCGCCCGACTGGTAGGAGGGCATCGTCCACACCGCCGAGATGCCGCCACCACCGGCTCCCACATTCGTTTCATTCCAGACCGTCTCCGTCGGCGGAGGCCCCACGTCCCACAGCGTCGTCCCCCCGACGCCGGTCACGAAAGGCTGGCTCGCCGGGTCCAGCACGCCGAGCGCGGTGGAACCGTCGCCTCGTTCGCAGCCCTCGGAGCCGGTGTCGCCGGCGGCGGCGAAGATCGACTGCCCCTGCCCTGCCGCCAACTCGAAGAGGGTGTTCTCGGCAGCCATGCCAGTGCTGCCGCCGTAGGTTGCGACGGCCTCGCACAGCCCCCACGACGTGGATACCACGTTTTCTGTGTCGCTGCCGACGATCGTGCTGTAGGTGTCGTAGCTCCCCGTTGGCGTGTTCGGTCCCTGGTAGACGACGATGCTGGCCTTTGGGGCGAGGCCGATGACGTCCTCGATGTCGAGGATGGCCTCGACGGAACCGTCTGACGTGGTCGCCCCGCCGTCGACTGCGACATAGCTCACCGAGGCATTGGTCCCATAGCAGGTCTGATAGGTGCTGATGTCGGAGGTGTCATTCGACGCGAGCTCGAAGAGCGCGACCGACTGGCCGGAGCCCAGGTCTCCGGCGCCGTACAGGCTCGAGTACTGGTAGGCCGAGGCGAACTGATCCGCGGTGTAGGCATCGTCCTCGGAACCGGCGGTGACGGCGGCCGCGCAGGGCTGCGGTCCGCCGGTGACTGAAGGTGTGGAGACCGGTGCGGTGGACGCCTCCGGCGAGGGGCCGAGCCCGAGAGGTTGGGCAGCCTCGAGGTCGTCGAGGCCGATCACGCCTTGCAGCAGGCCGGCCACGTTGCCCGGAAACAGGGGCGCGGCCGTGTTCGCGTACGCCACGCGGCCACCGGACAGACGGTAGCGGCGGAAGCCGACCGAGAAGGCCTTGGCCAGCTGCGCGGTGGTCGCTGTCACCGGGATGCTCAGATGGTTGGTCGAGATCGTGCCCGGGTGCAGGCCCTCGGCGCGGAGCGCCGCCTCAACGGCCGCGATGCTCGCATCCGTCGGCCCGAAGACATCGGGGAACTGACCCGCCTTGAGATAGTGCCGGAAGAGCGGGTTGCCCGGTGTCGAGACGTCGGTGGCGAACTGGGCGAGCGCCCCCGGATCACGGGGCTGGAGCACCACGTCGATCTGGATCGTCGCCGTCGCGGAGGGCGGCGTCAGTGGCGTGGCGCCGGTGGGTGCGGGGGGAACGCCGCCCACGCGCACCGGCGCGGCCACCGTCGGGGAGGGCGTCGGTGCCGCGCCCGCCACCGCCTGTGCGGAGACCGCCGAGCCGGCGAACCAGAGAGCGACGGCAGCGACGCCGACCGTGGTTGTGCGCAGCGGACGGCGTGTCAGACGTCGCCCCTGCCCGCTCACGAGGCCAAACATCCTGGGTGCCCTCCAAGCCGCCATGCGCAGGACTGACCAGACGCTCGTACCGCGCCGCGGATGGCACGGCGCGAGGTGAGGTTGCCGCCGAAGCGTGGGTGGCGGACGGTGCGGGCCACCAGAGGCAAGCGGCCTTGAGGCCTCAGGGCTCTTGGACCTTGAAAGCCTGCATCCACTGGCCCGCCTCAGGGGCTCGCTGATGGGGCCGGACGGGGTCCTTCATCGGACGGGCGGCGCACTCGCCATCGGACGGACAGCGGGCGGCCGCCGATGGGTGGTCCGTCGGGCGCTGGCCCGCTCGGGGCCGCTCACCACCAAGCGTGCTCGAGGGCGCGATCGGTGCCGTCCGTCTCGTCGAGGGCGTCGAGCTCCAGCATGTCCTCGTCGGAGAGATGGAAGCTGAAGATGTCGGCGTTCTCCTCGATGCGCTGGCGGTGCGTGGACTTGGGGATCACCGGCACATCGCGCTGAACGCACCAGCGCACGAGGACCTGCGCGGGGGTCCGCCCGAGGCGCTGCGCCACCTGGCGGACCGTCTGGTTGGCGAGGTGTCGTCCCGTCCCCAGCGGGCTGTACGCCTCGAGCGTGACGCCTCGCCGCTGGCAGGCCTCGAGCAGCGCCCGGCGGTAGTGCAGTGAGCTGAACTGCACCTGGTTCACGGCCGGCGGGATGCTGCCGGCCCCGATCACCTCCTCCAGCTGGGTGGCGCTGAAGTTGGAGACCCCCACCGAGCGTGCATATCCCAGCTCACGCGCCCTCTCCATGCCCGGCCAGGCCCAGGTGGCGCCACCCTCCGGCCAGTGGATGATGTACAGGTCCACGTGGTCGACGCGAAGCCGCCGCAGGCTCTGCTCCAGCGCGGCGACGGGGTCCCGATTCCGCGGGAAGAACTTCGTGGTGAGGAAGACGTCGTCGCGGGGCACGCCGCTCGCGAGCAGGGCTGTCCCGACGCTCTCCTCGTTGCCGTAGGCCTGGGCGGTGTCGATGTGGCGGTAGCCGAACTCGAGCGCCCAGCGCACGGCGTCGATGCACTCCCGCCCGTCGCTCATCTGCCAGACGCCGAGGCCGAGCAGGGGGATCTGGTTGCCATCGTTGAGGATGCGGGCCCGCCCGTCCGCCGTGAGGGCACCGGTTGTCATGGTGTGTCGCTCCTGGGTCGAGCGGGGGACCGGGGTCCCGATTCCTGATCGCTCCTCAGTCTATGCTCCGACGGGCTGACGGCAGGTGGGTGAGGTGGCCCCCCTCGCTCTGCCGTCGGCATGTCTCGGGACGTGGTGGGCCCCGCGACGCCCTCCACCGGCTACCCTTCGGGGCGTGCTCGGAGGCGAGGAGAACGATCAACCGGCGACACCGGGGACGCCGCGGAACGTGTACCAGAGCCTTCGCTCCCAGGCGCTCGCGGCGTCGCCGTCCCTGGCCGGATTCACGAGCTCGGGCACCGACAGGGTCGTGTACGGAGCCGTGATGGACTGGGCCATGGATCGCGTGGTGGTGACCGTCCTGGCCCTCGAGGACGGGACCGGCAGCGTGTACCTGAGCACCGGTGGGGCGGTCATCGGTGGCGGCTTCCACGAGCCCGTCCGCCAGGCGGTGCGCGCCTTCATCCTTGCCTTCGAGCCATTCGTCGACCGGATGGTCGCGGATCACGACCCGCAGCCCCCGCCCCAGGGATGCACCGACCTGCGCGCACTCACCACCCGTGGGCGGCTCGTGGCTCGCGCGCCCACCGCGGAATTCGGTGAGGGCCCGCACCCGATGTCCGGGGTGTTCCACGCCGGCCAGGGCGTCATCACCGTCATCCGCCAACTTCCGCCCGTCGCCGAGCGCCGGCGGCCAGACGGCTGACGGCGGGTGCCTTCCGCGTTCGGTGCCCTGCGCCTCGCGGGATCGTCCGGGGTTCGGATCCGCCGCTCTTCGAACCCGAGCCCCTAACAAATCCGCGAGCCGGTTGTCTACTCCCCGATGTCACCCATCTTCGGGACATTCGGGAGTAGCAGGCGGCGGATCGGACCGTGCATCATCGGCGTCGACATGGCCTGGGGAGCCCTGCGCCCGCTGCTGCGCAACAAGACGCCGCTCGACGGTGCCGCCGAGTTCGTCAACCGGCACTTCGACGCCCCGACGGTCTTCGCATCGCCAGAGTACGACCGGTTCCGGACCATGCTCAGGCTGCGCCGTGGCGGGGCCGCCGCGGCGCAGGAGTACCGCCGGCTCAACCCCGATGCGTCGATGCGGGAGTGCTTCTTCGCCGTGTGGCTCGGCCGGTCGATCGATTAGCGCCGGTTCGCGGCGGGCGTCAGGGCGCCGTCGTGGACAGCGGCTTCGTCAGGTCGTAGAGGGTGGTGCCGTCGGCGCTGACCTTGGTGAAGTGGCTCTCGACCCAGGTCGTGATCTCGCCGCTCTCCGTCGAGGCGCCGACACCCGGGCCCCCGCCGGTGCCGGCGGAGATGAAGTAGTGGACCTCGTGCTCTCTGACGAGCTTCTCGAAGACGCTGAGGCTCGGCCACGGGTCGGTCCCGTTGAAGCCGCCGATGGCCATCACCGGGTCGTCGGTGGCGAGCTGGTAGCCGGCCGCGTCGTTGGCGCCGACGGTGGCGAGGACCCAGCCGTAGGAGGAGGCGTCCTTCTCCAGCAGTGCCTTCACCGCAGCGGACGGTGTGCTCGCGTTGAGAAGGCCGCCACCTCCGGCGCTGCCGCCGGCGGGGCCACCTGACGGCAGGGCGCCCGTCCTCGTGCCGGGCGGAGGCGTGCCGCCCGAGCCGCCGCCGCCGCCGAATGGGAGCCCTGCCGGAAGCCCGGCGGCATGGGCGGCGCCGGGCCCGGCCCCCGTCGAACCCCCCGCAGCGGCACCCGGAACGGCGCCCGGCACCCCCCCGGTGCCGCCCAAACCCGCGACGGCGCCGATCGGCGCCCCGCCGATGCCGCCGCCCGGCCCGCCCGGGCTGTTGACGGCCGACGTCGCGGTCGGTCCGGCGGTGGGGATGGCGCCGCTGTGCGGGGTGGCCACGGTGTCGAGGGCGTAGGCGGCCGGCGCCGCCAGGGCGGTCGCCAGCACACAGCCGGCGAGGAGGCCTGCGACTGCGACGCTCTTGACGGGCGGTGCCAGCAGCACTCCCGCGATGAGCAGCCCGGCGACCAGCACGGTGGGGGCCAGCCAGGGCATCCAGTCCGGGCTGCGGCCGAGCAGGACGAAGGCCCAGATCGCGGTCGACGCCAGGGCCACGGCGAGGAGACCTCTGGCGGCGAGGCGATCGCGATGCCGCCAGAGCTCGACCCCGCCGATGCCGACCAGGGCGCCGATGGCCGGGGCGAGGGCCACCGTGTAGTAGGGGTGGATGATGCCCTCGGCGAAGCTGAACACCAGGGCGGTGACGACCAGCCAGCTGCCCCAGAGGAGCGCGGCGGCGCGCTTGCCGTCCGTGCGCGGTGCGCGCCAGCGCAACCACAGCAGGCCGCCGCAGAGGATGAGCGCCGCCGGGATGAGCCAGCTCGCCTGGCTGCCGAAGGTGTCATTGAACATGCGGAAGAGGCCGGTGGGGCCCCATGCGGACGCGGTGCCGCCGCCTCCGGCCACGACGCTGCCGGTCTCGTTGCCGGTGACGCGCCCGAAGCCGTTGTAGCCGAAGATCAGGTTCAGCACGCTGTTGTCGGTCGAGCCGCCGATGTAGGGGCGGTCCGCGGCGGGCCAGAGGGAGACGAGCGCCACCCACCAGCCGCCGGCGACGAGAACGGAGAGCCCGGCGGCGACCAGCTGCAGGAGGCGCCGGCGCACCGGGACGGGCGCGGCCAGCAGGTACACGGCGGCGAATCCCGGGAGCACCAGGAAGGCCCCCATCATCTTGGTCAGGAAGCCGAACCCGATCAGGGCGCCGGCGAGGACGAGCCAGCGCGTCCTCCCCGCCTCCAGAGCCCGGGTCAGGGCGTAGGCGCTGCCGACCAGCAGGAGGACGAGCAGGGCGTCCGGGTTGTTGAAGCGGAACATCAGTGCCGCGATCGGCGTCAGGGCGAGGACGGCACCCGAGATGAGCCCGGCGGCGTGCCCGAAGCGCCGGCGCACCGTGGCGTAGAGGACCCCGACGGCGGCGACCCCCTCCAGGGCCTGGGGGACCAGGATGCTCCAGGCGTTGACGCCGAAGACGCGCGCGAACAGGTCCATCACCCACAGCGATGCGGGCGGCTTGTCGACGGTGATGAAGTTCGAGGAGTCGAAGGAGCCGAAGAGGAACGCCTTCCAGCTCCTGGCCCCCGCCTCGACGGCGGCGGAGTAGAAGCTGTTGGCCCATCCCGACGCGCCCAGGTTCCACAGGTAGAGGCCGGCGGTGACGGCGAGCAGCAGCAGCAGTGAGACGCGCGGCCAGGTGACCTGCCGCATCAGGCGGCGGACGGCGGGATGGCGCAGGGGAGGGGCTTCGGCGGGGTCCTCGGGGCCCGGGATCGGGGTCGATGCCTGATCTGTCATGGGACCACCCTGGCATCCGTCTCCGAGAGTGCCCTGGTAGGGACCTGGGAGAAGCCTGTGAATCCCGCGGCGGCAATTCCCATGCACCTCACAGCCGCCTCGCAGATCGGGCAAAGACTGGGCGCGGATCGTGTCCTCCATGAGCAGTCCCGCCGCCGTCCTGGCCGGAGATCCCTTCATCGACATCGTCGTGCCCGTTCACAACGAGGCGCGAGACCTGGAGCCCAGCGTGCGCCGGCTGCGCGCCTATCTCGACGCCGGCTTCCCCTTCCCGGCTCGCATCGTCATCGCCGACAACGCCAGCACCGACGGCACATCCGCCATCGGCCGGCGGCTCGCCGCCCTGGTGCCGGGCGTCCGCTTCCTGCGCCTCGAGGAGAAGGGGCGCGGCCGGGCGCTGGCCTCGGCCTGGCTCAGCAGCGACGCCGACATCCTCGCCTACATGGACGTCGACCTCTCCACCGACCTCGACGCGCTCCTCCCCCTGGTGGCCCCCCTCATCAGCGGGCACAGCGAGGTGGCCATCGGCAGCCGGCTCGCCGCCGGCGCCCGCGTCCGTCGCGGCCTCAAGCGCGAGGCCATCTCGCGCGCCTACAACCTCATCCTCCGGGTCACCCTGGGCGTCCGCTTCCGCGACGCCCAGTGCGGCTTCAAGGCGGTCCGCGCCGATGTCGCGCGGCGCCTGGTGCCGCGGGTGGCGGACCGCTCCTGGTTCTTCGACACCGAGCTGCTGGTGCTGGCGGAGCGCGCGGGCCTGCGCATCCACGAGGTGCCCGTCGACTGGACCGACGATCCCGACTCGCGGGTCGACATCGTCGCCACCGCGGCCGGCGACCTTCGCGGGGTCTGGCGGCTGCTGCGGTCGAGGGTCTCGGGGCGGTTCCAGCGCTTCGCGGTCGTCGGGGTGGCCAGCACCCTCGCCTATGCCGGCCTCTACCTCCTGCTGCGCGGCGTCGCCCCTCCCACCGTCGCCAGCGCCGCCGCGCTCCTCCTCACCGCGGTCGGGAACACCGGCCTGAACCGGCGGTACACCTTCGGCGTCCGGGGGCGCGGAGGGTTTCGGGGCGATTACCTGGCCGGCCTGGTCGCCTTCGTCATCGCCCTGCTGATGACCACGGCGGCCGCAAGCACACTCAGCGTGGCCGCGCCTCGAACCGGCCGCCTCGTCGAGGCGGCGGCGCTGACGGCGGCGAACCTCGCCGCCACGGTGTGCCGCTACCTGCTGCTGCGCGGGTGGATGGATTCGATGCACCCGGGCCGGCCGAGCCCGTGGCCCCCCGCTCGCAGCGGGATCGGAGTGCTGTCATCCGCCGCGCCCGCGCCGGCGCGGTTGCGGCCGGCGTCACTCGCGTGTCCGCCCACCCGCGTACCACAGCCGGTAGCACACGTCGCCGGCGAGGCTGATCGACTCCTCGCCGGTGAAGCCGCTCACGTCTCCTGAGTTGACGTCGTCGTAGCGCCAGCCGTCGACCTCCATCCGCCAGCCGCCCAAGAACCTGCCCTGCGCATAGAGGGAGGTGAGCGCGGCCTTGATCACGCGTCCGGTGGTGGCGGCGTCGACGGCGTCGGGCCGGAGGATCGCGCCGTAGTACACCATCGCCCAGACGGGGACGTCACGGTGCCAGACGACCTCCTGGCCGCAGAAGTCGGCGCCGCCGACGTAGCGGTCCCGGTATCTCCACGGTCCCCGTTCATAGCCATGCTCGTACTCGCCGGGAACGGCCGAGGGAACGGAGCCACCGCCGGCGGCATAGGTCCGGGCCTTTGCATCGACGACGAAGCGCTCCAGCTCATCCACCGTCGGGTCTACCACAACGCCATCGTATGACCCGGCGGCGTGGGAAGGCCGGTGCGGGGACGGGGATGCGGTGGCGCCTAAGATCGCGGCATGCGTGGAACCTCCCCGACCATCTCGTGCGTGATCATCGACTGCACCGACCCGGAGCGGCTGGCCTCGTTCTGGGCCGCGCTCCTGGGCAGGACCGTGGCGGGGAGGACCGGCCCCTACGTGTGGCTCACCCGGGAGCGGGATCTGGCGGTGGGTTTCCAGAAGGTGCCCGAGACGAAGGCCGTCAAGAACCGGGTGCATCTCGATCTGGCGACCCCGGAGGTCGCGACCGAGCGGGAGCGCGTTGAACGCCTGGGCGGCCGCCGCGCCGCCGGGTACGACGAGGGGGGCTTCGTCGTCATGGAGGACCCGGAGGGCAACGAGTTCTGCCTCATCCCGGAGGGCCCCTTCGAGGTGGACCACCAGGGACGGGCCACGTACGGCTGAGCGCCGCGCCGTCTGACCGGCGCCCGCCGCCCCGGCGCCGCAGATCTCTGCCGGCTCGCACCTCGATGCTCGGGGGACGCTCCAGCTACCCCGCGAGCGGCAGGTCGATGCGGAAGGTGGCACCACCCCCCTGGGTGTCGGTGATCCACACCCGCCCGCCGTGCGCCCCCACCACGGCGGCGACGATGCTGAGGCCGAGCCCGCTGCCGCCCTGGTCCCGGCTCCGTTCCGGGTCGGCCCGGTGGAAGCGCTCGAAGATCCGGCTCCGGGCAGGCGGTGGGATGCCCGGGCCGTGGTCGACCACCTCGATCACCGCCCAGGGCGGCTCCTGGCGCAGGCGCACCTCGACGGGCGTCCCCTGGGCCGTGTGGACGACGGCGTTGCGGAGCAGGTTGCCGAGCACCTGGCGCAGCCGTGCCTCGTCGCCGGTGACGGTGAGCGGAGCGGCGACATCCGCCGTGATCGTCCGCAGCGGGTCGATCACCCGTGCGTCGGCGCAGGCGTCGGTGACCAGCGCCTCCAGCGCCACCGGGGCCCGATCCAGGGGGCGTCCCTGGTCGAGCCGGGCCAGCAGCATGAGGTCGTCGACGAGGTCGCCCATCCGCCGCGTCTCGTCCTCGATGCGCCGCAGCGACAGGTCCATCTCCGCCGTCGTCATCTCCGGGTTGCGGCGGGCCAGCTCCGCGTATCCGCGCATCGACGTGAGCGGCGTGCGCAGCTCATGCGAGGCGTCGGCGATGAACTCGCGCAGCCGCTGCTCGACGGCGGCACGCTGGGCGAAGGCGGCCTCCAGGCGGTCCAGCATGGTGTTGAGGGCGAGCCCCAGCCGCCCCACCTCGGTGCTGGCGTCGGCGGGTGTGACCCGGCGGCCCAGCTCGCCGGCGGCGATGGCGCCGGCCGTCGCGCCCATGCGCTCCAGCGGCCGCAGCCCGCGGCGGACGATGAGCCAGGCGGCGAGGACGAGGATCACCACCACCGCAGCCCCCACCAGGAGCTCGAGGAGGAGCAGGTTGCCGAGGGTGGCGTCGTAGCTGTCCATGGGCACCGCGGCGACGATCAGATCGCCGCTGCCGTCGTTGGCGGGGCGGCTGTCGACGAGGTACTCGCTGTAGCGGCCGACCCCGGAGACCTCGACGTCCTGGGGCGGTGACGAGGTGAGCAGAGCCGTCAGCACCGGGTGGTTGGCGGTGGCGCTCAGTTGATCCTGCGTGGGGAAGCCCAGGAACTTGGCGGGGCTCACCACCACCCCGGCGGGGGAGAGGACCTCGCCCCAGACGACCCCGGGCTGGGCGCCGGCGCCCGGCGGACCGCCTCCGGCGGGCCCCCCGGGGTTGCCCGGCACCGAGTCCGCGATCAGCGTCACCCCGTTGAGCGCCTGCTGCCGCAGCTGGCCGAAGAGGACCGACTGCTGGTCGGTGTAGGTGGCGATGTCGGCCGCCGCCAGGCAGACGGCGAAGAGCGGCACCAGGGTGCACAGCAGCCGCGTGCGGAGAGTCATCTCACGCCGGGCGGGGCGGGCGGAGCACGTAGCCGACGCCCCGGACCGTGTGGATGAGGGGCGGATCCACGCAGTCCACCTTGCGCCGCAGGTAGCTGACGTACGTCTCCAGGACGCCGGCGTCGCCCCCGAAGTCGTAGTCCCAGACGTGGTCGAGGATCTGCGCGCGGGAGAGGACCCGTCGCGCGTTGGCCATCAGGTAGCGGAGCAGGCGGAACTCGGTGGGGGTGAGGTCGACCAGCCGGCCGGCGCGCCGCACCTCGTGGCTCTCCTCGTCCAGCTCCAGGTCCGCCACGGCGAGACGCCGCCCGGCCTCCGGATCGTTGCCCCGGTAGCGGCGCAGCACGGCGCGGATGCGCGCCACCAGCTCCTCGATGCTGAAGGGCTTGGTGACGTAGTCGTCGCCCCCCACGGTGAGGCCCCGCACCTTGTCCTCGGTGGCGTCGCGGGCGGTGAGGAAGATGATGGGAACGCGCTGCCCCTCGGCGGCCAGGCGCTGGGCCAGCCGCAGCCCGTCTTCGCCGGGCAGCCCGATGTCGAGGACGATCAGCGACGGGCGGCGCTCGAGGACCGCCTCCCGGGCCTGCCTGGCGGTGGCCGCCGTCTGCACCTCGAATCCCTCGTAGCGCAGCGCCATGGCCACCAGCTCGGTGATGTTGCGCTCGTCGTCGACCACCAGGACCCGGGGGGGCTCGGTCACGGGCTCGGCCACGGCCCCATGGTGGCAGCGAATCCTGGGAATCCGCTGTGAGAACGCCGATAGGCTGCCCTGCGCTCGCCGCGCCGGCACCCCGGTTCGGGCGGCCGCCGGCCCGCCTCAGGGGTTCTTGATGGTGACCTGCAGGGAGACCTCCCCGGTGGGATCGTTGTCGAAGTACTGGATCAGGGCCGCCGACGATGCCGAGCAGCTGGCGTCGGCGGCGCCGTTCGGTGGTGTCGAGGCGATCGAGGCGGAGCAGGTGGCGAGCACCGTGCCCGTCGACGGGCTTCCCTGGTCGACGCTGAACATGACCACCGCCTGGCCCGTCTCGCCGTAGTTGATCACCGACGCCTCCGGGTAGCAGGTGTCCGCGCTGCAGCCCTTCTGCCAGCTGGTGCTGACGATCTCGAAGTCGGGCTGGCTCGGCACCTCCGCCTGGAGCGAGGCGATCTGCGCCTGGTCGGCCAGGTTGTTCCCGGTCAGGCCGCTGGCGAGGGCGCTCGCCGATGCGAGGCCGGCCTTGTCGGCGCTCACCTGGCCGGTGAGGGAGTTGACCCGGGATTGGAGTCCCAGGTCGATGACGATCAGGGCGGCGATCGCGGCGATCGCGATGGCGCCCAGTGCGATGCCAAGGATGCCGCGTCGCTCGAAGCGGACGGCGCGCCCCCCGGAGGCGGGCGGCAGACCGCCCCGCGGCGGGGGGATGGGAGGAGACCCACTGGGAGGCGCCGGTTGGAGGGGCGTCAGGGTGGGGGGCGGCGGGGGTGGAGGTGGTGGCTCGTGCATCACGGGCGGGATCCTCACTGCGGCTCTGCGGTCCGCTGAACGCTACACCCGAGACCGGGGAGCACCGCACCGGCCCTCGGTGCGGGCGGTCGGGGCTAGAGTCGGCGAGTGATCACCGGCGTGCACGCCATCATCTTCACCTCGGAGCCGGACGCCGCCCGGGCGTTCCTGCGCGACGTCGTGGGCCTGCCGTCGGTCGACGCCGGGAGCGGCTGGCTCATCTTCGCCCTGCCGCCCGCGGAGCTCGGCGTACACCCGGCGGACGGCGAGAACCGCCACGAGCTCTACCTCATGTGCGACGCCATCGAGACCACCGTTGCGGAGCTGCGGGCCCGGGGCGCCGAGTTCTCCGGCGGCATCGAGGAGGCCGGATTCGGGCGGGTGGCGACGATGCTGATCCCGGGTGGCGAGCTGCGCGTCTACGAGCCCCGGCACGCGTCGCCGCTGGGGCCGGGCCCGGCGGGGAAGCCCGTCCCGGCCTAGCCTCCGGCCCCACGGCCGGACACCCGGCCCCGCCGGGCCGGGGCGGTCTCGTCAGTGTCAGCGTGTAGGCTGACCCTCGGTGTCCCCCCACATCCCCCCGTCCCGAGCCACCTCGTCAGCGCCCCCGCGCCGAGCCGGCGATCCGGGGGGCCTGGTGGTCGCCGCCTTCCCCGAGGTGCGCGTCCGGCGCACCTACACCATCCACGGCCTGGTCCAGGGGGTCGGCTTCCGGCCCTTCGTGTGGTCGCTGGCCGCCCGGCATGGTCTCACCGGCTCGGTCCGCAACACCTCGGGCGCCGTCATCGTGGAGGCGGAGGGGACCCCCGGGGCGCTGGAGACGTTCGCCCGGGCGCTGGTCCGCGAGGCCCCGCCGCTGTCGCGCATCGCCGGCATCGAGATGGTGGAGACGGACCCGGCGGGGACCATCGACTTCCGCATCGAGGAGAGCCGCGCCGTCGCCGGTGAGCACCAGACGATCGCCGCGGACGCGGCCACCTGCCCGGACTGCCTGGCGGAGCTGTTCGACCCGGAGGACCGCCGCCACCTCTACCCCTTCATCAACTGCACCAACTGCGGGCCGCGCTTCACCATCATCGAGGACATCCCGTACGACCGGCCGCTGACCACGATGCGCCGCTTCGCCATGTGCAGCCGGTGCCAGGGGGAGTACGAGAGCCCCGCCGACCGCCGCTTCCATGCCCAGCCCAACGCCTGCGCCGAGTGCGGTCCCCGGCTGTGGTTCGCGGCGCGCGACGGTGCGGAGATGCCGGGGGACGCCGTCGACCGGGCGGTGGAGGCCGTCGGGGCGGGGCGGATCGTCGCCCTCAAGGGCCTGGGTGGGTTCCAGCTCTGCTGCGACGCCGGCGACGAGGCCGCGGTCCGGCGGCTCCGCGCCCGAAAGCACCGCCCCGCCAAACCGCTGGCGCTGATGTGCGCCGACCTGGAGGCGGTGCGCCAGATCTGCGTCGTCAGCAACGAGGAGGCGGAGCTGCTGCGGCAGCCGGCCCGGCCCATCGTGCTGCTGCGTCCGCACAGCGACGCCGGAGACCATGGCGTGGCGCCGTCGATCGCCCCCGGCTTCGGCGATCTGGGGGTCATGCTCCCCAGCACCCCGCTGCACCACCTGCTGCTGGAGAGGCTGCGCCGGCCGCTGGTGATGACCAGCGGCAACCTCACCGACGAGCCGATCGCCAAGGACAACGAGGAGGCGGTGGAGCGGCTGGGCGGCATCGCCGACGCCTTCCTCCTCCACGATCGCGACATCTATGCCCGCTACGACGACTCGGTGGTGCGCTTGATCGGCGGGACGCCGCGGATGGTGCGCCGCGCCCGGGGCTTCTGCCCGCTGCCCGTCGACCTGCGCGGCGGGGCCGGCGGGTCCCGACCGGAGGTGCTCGCGCTGGGGGCGCATCTGAAGAACACCTTCACCCTTCTCAAGGACGGAGACGCCTTCGTCGGCCCCCACATCGGCGACCTCGACGAGGCGCTGGCGCTGCGCCACCAGGCCGAGGCGCTGACCACCTACCTCCGGCTCTTCCGCGTCAGCCCCGACGTGGTCGCCTGCGACCTGCATCCCGACTACGCCTCCAGCCGCCTTGCCGAGACGTGGTGGGAGGGCGGGGCCCGGCCCGTGCGGGTGCAGCACCACCACGCCCACGTTGCCAGCGTCATGGCCGAGCACGGCCTCCGCGGCCGCGTCCTGGGCATCGCCTTCGACGGCATCGGCCTGGGGCCGGACGGGACCATCTGGGGCGGCGAGATCCTGCTCTGCGACGAGCGCTCCTACGTGCGCGCCGGGCACCTGGCGCCGGTCACCCAGCCCGGGGGCGACATGTGCGCCCGGGAGGGGTGGCGCATGGCGGCCGCCTACCTGGTGGCGGCGGGTGGAACCCCCGACGCGCCGCCAGTGGCCGTCGTCGCCTCCCCCGACGCCCCCGATGCGCGCCGCTGGCGGCTGGTCACCCGCCTGGCGGCGGGCGACCGGGCGCCGGTGACGACCAGCGCCGGCCGCCTCTTCGACGCCGTCGCCAGCCTGCTCGGCGTGGCCCAGGTGTCGACTTTCGAGGGGGAGGCGGCGATGCGCCTCGAGGCGCTCGCGGCCGGCGCCGGGGAGCCGGACCAGGTCCAGCCGCTCCCCGTCGGGATGCGCGGCGATCCGCTCGTCATCGACACCGTCTCCCTGGTCGTGGCCCTCGCCCGGGAGCGCGAGAGGGGCCGCCCCGCCGCCGAGCTGGCGCTGCTCTTCCACGAGAGCCTGGCCCAGGCCGTGGCGGAGGCGGTGACGCGGCTCGGTGCGGAGTGCGGCGTGGACCGGGTGGCGATGAGCGGCGGCGTCTTCCAGAACGCTCTCCTCGCCGGGCGCCTGGAGGCGCTGCTGCGGCAGCGCGGCCTCAGCGTGCACGCGAACTCCGCGGTGCCCGCCAACGACGGCGGCATCAGCCTCGGACAGGCGCTGGTGGCGGTATCGCAGCGGCCGGAGGGGGGCGGGGCGGTGGAGGCGGAGTGCCGCGACTCTGTCTGCGTCACCTGCCGCGACGAGCTGGTCCGCCTGGTGGTGACCTCCACCGACGCCGCCACGGGCATGGCCCGGGGAACCGTCGACGGCCGGGCCTGCCAGGTCTCCATCGAGCTGGTCCCCGATGTCGTGAGCGGCGACGTCCTCCTCTGCCAGGGCGGCGTCGCGCTGCAGCGCGACGGGGTGGAGTAGCCCATGTGCCTCGCCATCCCCGCCCGCCTCGTCGAATATGTCGACAGTGACCGCAACTACGCAAGGGTCGAGCTCGGCGGGGTCAACCGCCAGGTGAACACCTCGCTGCTCACCGGCGAGGACGCCGCAGAGCCGGGCGAGTACGTGCTCATCCACGTCGGCTTCGCCCTCTCCCGCATCAGCGAGGAGGAGGCCACCGAGACACTGGCCCTCCTCGAGGAGATGGGGGCCGCCTACACCGACGAGATCGCGCAGATCCGCCACTCGGAGGTGGCGCCGTGAAGTTCGCCGACGAGTTCCGCGACGGCGCGCTGGCCCGGGGCGTTGCCGATCGCATTGCCAGCGAGGCGGGCGACCGGCACTGGAAGTTCATGGAGGTGTGCGGCGGGCACACCCACGCCATCTTCAAGTACGGCATCGAGGACCTGCTGCCCGGCAACGTCGAGCTGGTGCACGGTCCCGGCTGCCCGGTGTGCGTCATCCCCATGGGCCGGGTGGACGACGGCATCGCCGTCGCCCGCCAGGAGGGGGTGATCTTCACCTGCTTCGGCGACATGATGCGGGTGCCGGGCAGCCACGGCAGCCTGCTCGACGCCAAGGCCGCCGGCGCCGACGTGCGCATGGTCTACTCGCCGCTCGACGCCCTCAAGATCGCCGCGCAGAATCCCGACCGGCGGGTCGTCTTCTTCGCCATCGGCTTCGAGACGACGGCGCCGTCCACGGCGCTGACGCTGCTCCGGGCCAGGGCCGAGGGCCGGAGCAACTTCCTCGTCTTCTGCAACCACGTCACCATCATTCCGCCCATGACCGCCATCGTGGAGGCGCCGGAGCTGAGCCTCGACGGCTTCCTCGGTCCCGGGCACGTCTCCACCGTCATCGGCATCCGTCCCTACCAGGTCATCGCCAGCCGCTACGGTCTCCCCGTTGTGGTCATCGGCTTCGAGCCCCTCGACATCCTGCAGGGCATCCACATGCTCATCCGCCAGCTGGTCGAAGGCCGCTGCGAGGTGGAGAACCAGTACCGCCGCGTCGTCCACGACGAGGGCAACCCCCGCGCCCTGGAGGTGATGGAGCGCGTCTTCCAGCTCCGCCCCCAGTTCGAATGGCGAGGGCTGGGCATGATCCCCGGCAGCGCGCTGGAGCTGCGCGAGGAGTTCGCCGCGCACGATGCGGAGAGGGCCTTCCAGGTTCCCGGTGTGCGCGTCGCCGATCCCTCGGCGTGCCAGTGCGGCGAGGTCCTCAAGGGAGCCATCAAGCCCTGGGAGTGCAAGGTCTTCGGCACGGCGTGCACCCCCGAGACGCCGATCGGCACCTGCATGGTGTCGTCGGAGGGGGCCTGCGCCGCGTACTACAACTTCGGCCGCTACTCGCGGGCGCGGGACCGCGAGCGCGCCCTGGCGCGGCCGCCCGAGGCCGGCGGGCGGTGAGGCCGGGCGCGGGGGAGCCCTCCGACACGTCGCCGGCGCCCGCGGAGCCCGTGACGGCGACCGCCGCCATCGCCGACGCCGAGGCCCAGGTGCTCCGCCGCATCGCGACGGTCCGCAAGCGCAAGCCGGTGCTGCGCGACGACGCCGTCACCATGAGCCACGGCGCCGGCGGCAAGGCGAGCCACACCCTGGTGGCGGCGCTCTTCGCCGACGTGCTCAGCAACCCGGTCCTCGACGAGCTCGGCGATCAGGCGCTGCTGCCCATCCCGGGCACGGACTCGCTGCTCGCCGTCACCACTGACTCCTTCGTCGTCAGCCCGCTCTTCTTCCCGGGCGGCGACATCGGCGAACTCGCCGTCAACGGCACCATCAACGACCTGGCCGTCGGCGGCGCGGTCCCCCTCGGCCTGGCCGCGGCCTTCATCCTCGAGGAGGGCCTGGACATGGCCACGCTCCGCCGCGTCGTCGAGTCCATGCGTGCCGCCGCCGACTCCGCGGGCGTCAGCGTCGTCACCGGCGACACCAAGGTGGTGCCCAGGGGCAAGGCCGACCGGCTCTTCGTCACCACCACGGGCGTCGGCATCGTCGAGGCCCGCCACCGGCTGGGCATGCACCGCATCGAGAGCGGGGACGCCGTTCTGCTCAGCGGCGCGATGGGAGACCACGGGGCCACCGTCATGCTGGCGCGCGGCGACCTCGATCTCGAGGCGCCGGGGTTGCGCAGCGACACGGCGCCGCTGCACCGCCTCACCGCCGCCCTGCTCGACGCCGGCATCGACGTCCATTTCATGCGCGACGCCACCCGCGGCGGCGTCGCCACGGTGCTCAACGAGATCGCTCAGGGGTCGGGGCTGGCCATCGCCATCGAGGAGGCGAGGCTGCCCGTCCACGACGAGGTGCGGGGTGTCGCCGAGATCCTCGGCATCGACCCGCTCTACATCGCCAACGAGGGCAAGCTGGTGGCGATCCTGCCCGCCGCGCAGGTGGCCGAGGCGCTCCTGATCATGCGCGCACGTCCCGAGGCGGCCGAGGCGGTCGCCATCGGGGAGGTGCTCCCGGAACCCGAGGGCATGGTCTTCGTGCACACGGGCTTCGGCGGCACCCGTGTCGTCGACATGCTGATCGGGGATCCCCTGCCGAGGATCTGCTGAGACCTCGGGTCAGCGCCCCCGGTGGAAGAGGCGCCAGCGGCGGCGGAGACGCTGCTCCAGATCCTCGATCGCGCCCTCCAGCTCGTGGACGCGGGCCAGGGCCATCTGGTTGCCCTGCTCGGCGGCTTCGATGACCATGATCTGCTGGTGGAGGACGCGGATCAACTCGGTCTCGCGCTCGTGGGCCAGCTGCTCACTCGCCAGGCGGGCCTCACTCTCGGCGCGGGCCCTCTCCCGCCACTGGGCCAGACCCCGCTCCAGGACCGCGATCCGCGAGTCCTTCTCGACGCGGAGCTCATGGAGCCGGGCGATCTCGAGGACCTGGTCGATCTCGTGGAGCTGGTGGGGGAGGATGGCGGCGTCGACCGCCTGGTCGATGGCGAATCGCGTGCCCTCGTCGGCCGGAGGGGGCGCGGGGTAGACGCGGCGGCCGAGCAGCTCGAGGGCGCGGTCGTCCGGCTCGGGATATGGCCCCGGGGGCGCTGTGGGCGCCTGGGGAGGCCTCGGATAGGCGAGGCCCAGGGACTCTGGGGGGCGTGCCTGAACCGCCATGAGGATCAACCTCCTGCAAGGACGTGGGGTGGAGTTGAGGTCAGACCCCGCGAAGGCTACACCAGGTCGGGCGATCGTGCCTCACGACGTCACCGTGCCGCGGTACGCTCGGCGGCGTGAGCCAGGATCTGGACGACTTCTGCGCGGCCAACCGGGAGCGGTTCCTCGACGAGTTGAGGGGGTTCTGCCGCATCCCCTCGGTGTCCGCCGATCCGGCCCATGCCGCCGACGTGCGGCGCAGCGCCGAGCACCTCGCCGCCGGGGCCCTCGCCGCGGGCTTCACCACCGCCCGCCTGATCGAGACGGCGGGCCACCCAGCCGTCTACGCCGAGCGGATCGTGGACCCCTCCCTGCCCACCGCCCTGATCTACGGGCACCACGACGTGCAGCCCGCCGACCCCCTGGACCGGTGGACGTCGCCGCCCTTCGACCCCCGGATCGAGGCTGGCCAGCTCCGCTGCCGCGGCGCCTCCGACGACAAGGGCCCGGTGTGGATGCACCTCAAGGCGGTCGAGGCGCACCTGCGGGTCCGCGGCGAGCTCCCCCTCAACCTGAAGCTGATCGTGGAGGGCGAGGAGGAGATCGGCTCCGCCCACTTCGAGGAGCTCATCCAGGCGGAGGCCGGGCGTCTCGCCGCCGACGTCTGCGTCGTCTCCGACACCGCCATGCACGGTCGCGGCCAGCCGTCGATCTGCGTCGGGCTGCGGGGTATGGTCGACCTCGAGGTTGAGGTGAGCGGCCCCTCCCTGGACCTGCACTCCGGCCACTTCGGCGGCTCCGTGCTCAACCCGCTCGAGGCCCTGGCGCGCATCCTCGCCTCCCTGCGCGACGGCACCACCGGCCGGGTGACCGTCCCCGGCTTCTACGACGACGTCCAGGAACTGAGCCCCGAGGAGCGCGCCCAGATCGCCGAGCTGCCCTTCGACGAGGCCACCTACCGGGAGGAGGCGGGCGGCGTGCCCGCCATGTTCGGGGAGGACGGCTACAGCACCATGGAGCGCACCAGCGTGCGCCCCACCCTGGAGATCAACGGCTTCGGCGGCGGCTATCAGGGCCCCGGCCCCAAGACCATCGTCCCCGCCACCGCCTGGGCGAAGATCACCTGCCGGCTGGTGCCCCACCAGCGCCCCGACGACATCGCCCTCAAGGTGAGGGCCGCCCTGGAGGCGGCGACCCCGAAGGCGGTAACCACGGCGGTGACCATCGGCAGCGGCAACAACCCGGTGGTGACGTCAGTGGACCACCCCGCGGTGCGGGCGGCGGCCCGGGCCGTGCGCGAGGTCTTCGGCGCCGACCCGTTCTTCACCCGGATGGGAGGATCGGTCCCGCCGGTGGAGATGTTCGACCGCCTGCTCGAGCTCCCCTCGGTGCTCATCGGCTTCGGCCTCCCCGACGACCGCATCCACGCTCCCAACGAGAAATGGGACCTCGAGCAGTTCGACGGCGGGCTCCGCACCGTGACCAGGCTGTGGGACGACCTCGCCCACTCGCTGCTGCGGCGCCCCCCGGGGCCCCGATGAGCTGGCAGCCCCCGGCCCAGGGCTCTCCCGGCGGCCCCGGGGGATACGGCCTCCCACCCGGCTACCCCGTCCCCCCGCCCGGCTATCCCCCGTTCCCGATCCCCGCGGGCGGCCAGCCGTACCCCGGCTACCCCGTTGGGGCGTATGCCCTCCGGGGTGCCCCCGGCCCCGCGGTCGGGCTCGTCTACGCCGGCTTCTGGTGGCGCTTCCTCGGTTACCTCCTCGACGGGCTGATCATCAGCGTGCCCACCGGGGTGATGGCCCTCACGCTCGCAACGAACCTTCACTGGGCGGCCGCCCCGACCGCGGTCTGCTCCGACGGCTCCTGCAGCTGGAGCACGGCCGCCCCCCCGGCCGGCTGGCCCCTGGGGCCGGCGATCGGCTACGCCGTCTGCCTCGGCCTCCTCCAGGTCCTCTACTTCGGCGTCCTGGTCAGCCGCTGGGGCAGCACGGTGGGCCAGCGGGCGGTCGGGGCGCGCGTCGTCCGGGAGGAGGACCCGGCGCGACCGCTGCCGATGGAGCGCTCCCTGCTCCGATCGTCGGTGTTCTGGGTCGCCACGCTTCTCGGAATCGTCGCCTGGCTCGGTGCGCTGGCCGGTCTGGGCGAGCTGCTCTGCTTTCTGTGGGTCGCCTGGGATCCCCGCAAGCAGGGGCTCCACGACAAGCTGGGCCGATCCGTGGTCGTCAGGCGATCCGCAGCCCCCGTGCTGGTCCCGGTGATGCCGGCCTACCCCTATCAACCCGGCTACGGCCCCCCCCAGTACGCGGCTCCCGCCCAACCTCCGCAGCCGCCCCAGGCCCCACCGGCGGGTTGGGGTCGCTGATGGCTATCCTGCCCGCCATGAGGCCGAGCGATTTCCATGGTGGCCCGCTGCCGCCGGGCAGCGGGGTGGCCCGATGAGCTGGCAGCCGCCCTCCCCCGGCTACGGGTCCCCTCCCGGCGGCCAGACGCCTCCCGATGACCAGACGCCTCCCGGAGGCCAGGCCCCTCCCGGCTATCCCGGGGGGCAGGCTCCTCCCGGCTACCCCGGTGGGTACCCGGGCCCGGGCTACCCCGGCGGCTACCCTGGCCCCGGCTACCCCGGCGGCATCCCTCCCTACCCCGGCACCCCGGGCGGACCGTACGCCGACAACCCGCTGGCCCACTACGCCTTCCCCGGGCCCCCGGGGCCGGCGCCCGGGCTCGTCTACGCCGGCTTCTGGTGGCGCGTCCTCGGCTACCTCCTGGACGGCCTGATCGTCGGCGTCCCAAGCGGCATCCTCTTCGTCGTCCTGCTCTGGCCCACCCTTTCCAGCTACTTCAACGCGGTCTCCACCTGGGTCAACACGCAATGCATCAACGGCACCTGCACCGGCGCGGCGCCGCAGATCGCGTGGCCCGCCGGTCCGGCCGCCGTCTACGCGGTGTGCGCCTCCGTCATCGGCCTCTTCTACTACGGCGTGCTGGTGAGCGCCTGGGGCAGCACGGTCGGCCAGCGCGCGATCGGAGCACGGGTCGTCCGCATCGAGGACCCCGCACGCTACCTGCCGCTGGAGCGGTCACTGCCCAGGTCCCTCGTGTTCTGGGGAGGGTCCCTCCTGGAGTTCGTCCCCGGGGTGGCCTCGCTGGTCGGCCTGCTCGTCATCCTCGCCCTCCTCTGGGTCGCCTGGGACAAGCGCAAGCAGGGCCTGCACGACAAGCTGGGGCGCTCGCTGGTGGTGCGGCGGACCCAGGTCATCGCCGTGGCCGCGTTCGGAGCCCCCTATCCCTACCCGTCGCCCGGCCCCCCCGGCTATCCCCCCAATCCCTATCTGGGACCACCCCAGGGCCCACCGGCGGGTTAGGCGCTCGGCCCGCTATCCTGCCGGGCATGACACTCATCGAATCCATCTCGGCCCAAGAGATCCTCGACTCCCGGGGGAACCCGACCATCGCGGTGGACGTCCAGCTCATCAGCGGCTGGAGCGGCACCGCCCTGATCCCCAGCGGCGCCAGCACCGGCGTGCACGAGGCCGTCGAGCTGCGCGACGGCGACGCCGCCCGCTTCGGCGGCAAGGGCGTGCTCCAGGCGGTCAGCAACGTCGTCGACGTCATCGCCCCCGACCTCATTGGCCTCGACGCCCTCGACCAGGCCGGCATCGACGCCCGCCTCTGCGAGCTCGACGGCACCGAGAACAAGAGCCGCCTCGGGGCCAACGCCATCCTCGGCGTCAGCCTCGCCTGCGCTCGCGCCGCCGCCGAGTCCACCGACCTCCCCCTTTATCGCTACCTGGGAGGCGTGGCCGCGGCGACGCTCCCGGTCCCCCAGTTCAACGTCCTGAACGGCGGCGCCCACGCCCGGACCTCCGTCGACTTCCAGGAGTTCATGTTCCTGCCCTGGGGCATGCCCAGCTTCGCCGAGGCGCTGCGGGCCGGCAGCGAGTGCTTCCACGCCCTGCGGGCCGTGCTCAAGGGCAAGGGGTACGACACCGGCCAGGGCGACGAGGGCGGCTTCGCCCCGTCGCTGAAGCACAACGAGGAGGCGGTCGAGCTGCTCGTCGAGGCCATCACCAAGGCCGGGTACACCCCGGGCGACCAGGTCGGCATCGGCCTCGACCCCGCGGTGTCGCAGCTGTACGAGAACGGCCGCTACGTCCTGAAGGGCGAGGGGAGGGAGCTGGAGCCGGCCGCCCTGGTGGACATGTGGGCCTCCTGGCTCGACCGCTACCCCATCATCAGCCTCGAGGACGGCATGGCCGAGGACGACTGGGATGGCTGGAAGCTTCTCACCGAGAAGCTGGGCGACCGCGTCCAGCTGGTCGGCGACGACAACTTCGTCACCAACCGCAAGCTGCTCCAGAAGGGCATCGACCTCGGCGTCGCCAACTCCATCCTCATCAAGCTGAACCAGATCGGCACGCTGACCGAGACCCTGGAGACGGTGGCCCTGGGCCGGGCCCACGGCTACAACCCGGTGGTGAGCCACCGCAGCGGGGAGACCGAGGACACATTCATCGCCGACTTCGTGGTCGCCATCAACGGCGGGCAGCTGAAGTCGGGTGCCCCCTCCCGCTCGGAGCGGGTCGCCAAGTACAACCGCCTGCTCCGCATCGAGCGTGAGCTGGGCAGCTCGGGGAGCTTCGCAGGCAGGGCCGCCTTCCCCAGGGCGAAGCGGTCAGCCAAGGCCTGACGGCCATCGCCGCCCGCGCGGGGACCCCAGGTCCCCGCCGGGCCGGCACGGCTCCGGGCTCCGTGGCGGCTAGGATGGCGGGGAAGCGATGAGCGAGGAGCGCAGGCCCATGACCACCATCCGTCTCAGCAACGGCCCCGACACCGCCGTCAGCCTCTCCGTGGAGGAGACCCTGAAGGCGCTGGAGCGACCGGCCGACAAGGCGGGATTCATCGAGCTGCCCACCGACGACGGGCCAATCCGGATCCGCCCCTCCGCGATCGTCGCCCTCTTCCCCGACACCCACAAGGGCAGCGCCGGCTTCCGGGTCGGCGCCTCCGGGACCAAGGCCTGAGCCTGACCGGCACACCGGGCGGGCCGGCTGCGGCGACGCGGCCCGAGATCGGAGGTCACCGATAATGGCTCGCATGGGCGCCTCCGACCCGCACCTCGCCGTGCTCCCCCCTCCGCTGGGCAGCGGCGTGCTCGACATGGTGGGCAACACGCCGCTCCTCCGCATCCGCCTCTTCGAGGACGAGTTCCCCGACGTCCAGGTGTACGCCAAGGCGGAGTACCGCAATCCGGGCGGCTCGGTGAAGGACCGGCCGGCGCTGCGCATGATCACCGAGGCGGAGCGGGACGGGCGGCTGACCGCCGGTCGGGTGATCCTCGACTCCACCAGCGGCAACACGGGCGTCGCGTACGCCATGATCGGCGCTGTCAAGGGCTATCGCGTCCGCCTCGTCATGCCGGCCAACGTCAGCGACGAACGCAAGGCCCTGGTCAAGGCCCTCGGGGCCGAGATCACCTACAGCGATCCCATGGAGGGGAGCGACGGCGCCATCCGCCTCTGCCAGCAGATCCTGGCCGGCGACCCCGACCGCTATTTCATGCCCGACCAGTACAACAACCCCGACAACTGGCGCGCCCACTACCACGGCACGGCCAACGAGATCTGGGCCCAGACGCAGGGGTCGGTGACGCACTTCGTGGCCGCCCTGGGGACGGGGGGCACCTTCATGGGCACCGGCCGCCGTCTGCGCGAGCTGAACCCCGAGGTCCGTCTCGTCACCGTCGAGCCCGAGGGTCCCTGGCACGGCCTCGAGGGCCTCAAGCACATGGCCACCTCCATCGTCCCCGGCATCTACGACCCGAGCCTCGCCGACCTGCACGTCGGTGCCCCCACCGAGGAGTCGTACGCGCTGGCCCGCCAGCTCGCCGAGTCCGAGGGCGTCGTGGTGGGCCACAGCAGCGGCGCCAACCTCTACGCCGTCCGGGAGCTGGGCCGGCAGCTGGACCGGGGCGTGGTGGTCACCATCTTCTGCGACGGCGGCGACCGTTACGTCAGCCGCGGCCTGTACGGCATGACCCCGCCGTGACCCTCCCCGCCGTCCGTCTGGGCGCCTCCGCCCTGGCCGCCATCCGCAGCCTCGCCGAGGCCGTCTACCCGCACGAGGGCTGCGGCGTGCTCATCGGCGCCTACCTCGACAGCGGGGAGATCGCCGTCCGCGAGGCGACCTCGGGCCGCAACCTCTGGACCGAGCGCATGCGCGACCGCTACGATCTCGATCCCGCCGACATCGCCGCCGCCGAGCGCCGGGCGCGCGGCGTCGGCCTCGACGTCGTCGGCTTCTGGCACAGCCATCCCGACCACCCGGCCCGGCCCTCGCAGTTCGACACCGACCGGGCCTGGGTCGACTACGCCTACCTGATCGTCACCACGGTGCCGGGGGGCAGCGGCGACCTCAACGCGTTCCGCCTGGAGGCGGAGGGCGGGCCCTTCCAGGAGGTGGCGGTCGTGGCGGGGGAGGGGGCACGGTGAGCCGGGTGGCGGGGACGCTGCCGGCGCGCCACGCCCGGCGCCGCGGCGAGGACCCGTCGCTGGCGCCGCCCAGCGGCATCGTGGCCATCGTCGGGCGGCCCAACGTCGGCAAGTCCACCCTCTTCAACCGCCTCACCGGACACCGGCAGGCCATCGTCGACGAGACCGCCGGGCTCACCCGCGACCGCCTGTACGGGGTGGCCGAGTGGAGGGGCCGCCGCTTCACCGTTGTCGACACGGCCGGCCTCGACCCCCAGCTGGTGGGCGACGACGCCGGCATCGCCGAACTGACGCGGGGGACCCAGGAGCAGGCGCGCATGGCCATCGCCGAGGCCGACGTCTGCATCCTCATGGTGGACATCCGCGCCGGCGTCACCGGCCTCGACGAGGACGCCGCCGCCATCCTCCGCACCGGACGGGCGCCGGTGATCCTCGCCGGCAACAAGGCGGACGCCCCCGGCGACCCCCACTACGCCCACGAGCTGTACCGGCTCGGCCTCGGCGAGCCGCGTCTCATCTCCGCCCTCTCCGGCACCGACACCGGCGACCTCCTCGACGACGTCGTCGACCTCCTGCCGCCGCCACAGGGCGCCGACGAGGTCCAGCCCGACGAGCTCCGCGTCACCATCATCGGCCGGCCCAACGTCGGCAAGTCGTCGCTGCTCAACGCGCTGGTGGGCCAGGAGAGGGCCCTGGTGTCGCCGGTCGCCGGCACCACCCGGGACGCCGTGGACACGCTCATCGAGCACGGCGGCCGCCAGTTCCGCCTGGTGGACACGGCGGGCATCCGCCGCCGCGGGCTGGTCAGCACCGACATCGAGCACTACAGCCTGCTCCGGGCCATGCACTCGCTGGAGCGCAGCGACGTCGCCCTGGTGGTCATCGACTGCTCCGAGGGGACGGTGGCCCAGGACCGCCACGTCGCCGGATACGCCGCCGACTCGGGCAAGGGCGTCGTCATCATCGCCAACAAGTGGGATCTCGTCTCCAGCGAGGACCGCTCCGACCCGGAGACGCTCCGGCACATCGCCAGCGCCTTCGACTTCGTGCCCGGGGCGCCCCTGCTGACGGTGAGCGCCACGCAGGGCCGCAACGTCTCGCGGGTCCTGGACGCAGCCCAGGAGGTGTCCAACGCCAGGTCCTTCCGCATGCCGACCGGCGCCCTCAACCAGCTCATCCGCAAGGCCGTCGAGGACCGTCCGCCGCCCTTCCACAAAGGCCGCAAGCTCAAGGTCCTCTACGCCACCCAGGCGAGCACGCCCAACCCCACCATCGTGCTCTTCGTCAACGACCCCGATCTGCTCCACTTCTCGTATCAGCGATACCTGGAGAACCGCATCCGGAGCGTCTTCGGCTTCTCCGGCGTCCGGCTCCGCCTGGTGGCCCGGCGGCGGGCGGTGACCGAGGGGTAGGATCGCCGCCGGCGATGCCCATCCCCCTTGCCCCCTCCGCCCCCGGCCCCCGCGGCCCGAGCCGCACCTAAGTGCGACGCGTCGCCATCCTGGGCGCCGGATCCTGGGGCACGGCCCTGGCGCAGACCCTCTGCCGCCAGGGGCTGGAGGTGCGGCTCTGGGCGAGGACGGCGGAGCGGGCCGCCGAGATGTCGCACAGCCGCCGCAACCTCCGCTACCTCCCCGACCTGGAGATCGACCCCTCCATCGTCATCACCCACGACATGGCCCGCGCCTGCGGCGGCGGCGAGCTGGTCATCGTGGCCGTGCCCAGCCACGTGCTGGGGGAGATCGCCCGGCTGGCCGGGCCGCACCTCGACCCGGCCGCCGCGGTGATGAGCGCCGCCAAGGGGTTCGACCTCGACCGGCTGCGCACCATGAGCCAGGTCCTCCTCGAGGTGCTGGGCGAGGGCTGGCGCCCGCGGCTGCTGGCGATGAGCGGTCCCAACATCGCGGTCGAGGTGGCCCTGGGACTGCCGGCCGCCACCGTGGTGGCGGGGTTTGATTCCGACTGGGCCGAGAGCGTGCGGGACACCTGCACCGGGGCGCAGCTCCGCGTCTACAGCAGCCCCGACCTGCTCGGGGTGGAGTACGGCGGTGCCCTGAAGAACGTCGTCGCCATCGCCGCCGGCATCTGCGACGGCATCGGCATCGGCGACAACGGCAAGGCGGCGATCATCACCCGGGGCCTCGCCGAGATGGCGCGCCTGGGGGTGGTGGCGGGCGCCAAGCCGCTGACCTTCGCCGGGCTCACCGGGCTCGGCGACTGCATCCTCACCTGCATGAGCCCGCACTCGCGCAACCGCCTGCTGGGCGAGGCGGTGGCCCGGGGGCGCGGGCTGGACGAGGTCATCGCCTCCACGCACATGGTCGCCGAGGGGGTGAACGCCACCCGGGCGGCGGTGCGGCTGGCGGAGCGCCATGGGGTGGACATGCCCATCGCCCTGGAGATCCACGCCGTCCTCTTCGAGGGCAAGCCGATCGCCACCGCCCTCTCCGACCTCATGGGGCGCGGCCCCGCCGACGAGCTGCGGGGGCTGGGGCTCAGCGGGCTCTAGGCATGGCGCGCCGGCCGCGCAGGCGCAGCCGCGGCACCAGGGCCACCGACTTGACGATCTCCGAGGACGACACCTTGGACCTGCCGGCGAGGCGGTCCTCGAAGCGGATGGGGACCTCGGTGACGGGGGAGGGGAGGTTGAGGCAGATGTACAGCATCTCGATGAGGAAGGCGTACCCGTCGGCGACGATGCGGTCCAGGTCGACGCGCTCGATGACGGTGCGCGGGTAGCAGCGGTACCCCGAGGTGCAGTCGTGGACGCGGATGCCGAGGATGGTGCGGGCGTATGTGTTGGCGGTCCAGGAGAGCGCCAGGCGATGGCGCTTCCAGCCCACGATGGCGCCGCCCGGAATGTACCGCGAGCCGATGGCGACGCCGCGGGTCCTGCGTGCGGCGGCGATCAGCGCCGGCAGGTGGGCGGGGTTGTGGGAGCCGTCGGCGTCCATGGTGACGAGCAGGTCGTACCCGTTACGGACGCCGTGCTGGAGCCCGGCGATGTAGGCGGTGCCGAGTCCGAGCTTGCCCGAGCGGTGCAGGACGTGCACCCCGGGGTCGGCGCGGGCGAGGGAGTCGGCGACCTCACCCGTCCCGTCGGGCGAGTTGTCGTCCACCACCAGCACGTCGCATCCCTGCCCGCGGACGCCTCCGGCGATCGCCTCCAGGTTGAGCCGCTCGTTGAAGGTCGGCAGGATGACGAGCGTCCGCGCCGGTGCGTCTCCGCTGGCCCCCTCCGCCGCTGCGGGAGTGTTCTTCCGTGTCCGGGGCAAGGCGTCACGCCTCCAATCGGTCCTGTGGCGCCGCGCGTGCTGAGGCCCGCCCACACCGCCGGTCGCGACGGTGGCGCGGTTCGGCGCGGCCGCCGCATCGTAGCCGGTTCAGCCCAGGGGTTGGCGTCCGAGGAACCCGGCCAGCCGCTCGTACGGGGGGGCGTCGGGGGCGACCGGCATCTCGGGGCCGAATGAGGTGCTCGACCGCATCTCGGGCTTCAGCGCCGCACGGAGGACGACCAGCCCCGCCTCGGCCAGGGCCGGGTCCAGGCGCGCTGTCTGGCCGGTCGCCTGGGCGAGGTCCCAGGCGTGGATGGCGCTCTCCCCGACGATGAAGGGCCGGGATCGCCCGGCGGCCTCCGGGTACTCCAGGAAGGTCGCCTCCAGGGTCTGCCGCGCCGCGCGGAAGGCGGCGGCGGGGTCGTCCCCGAGGAGGTCCCCCTGCGGGGCGGCCCAGCCCGCGGTCTTCCCCGAGACCCGGGCGACGAAGCCCGCCGGCCCGCCGACGATGTGGTTGAGCAGGGCCCGGACGTCCCAGTCGGTGCAGGGGGTGGGGAGCGTCATCTGATCGGGACGGGCGCTGTCGATGAGCGCCTGCATCTGGTCCAGCGCGGCGTCGAAGAGGGCGTCGGGGGGTGCTTCCGTGGTCATGGGTAATCGGCTCCTGGGTGACGGCCGGGGCTCTGGGACCGTTGTGGGGAAGGCCCGGCGAGGCTTCCGCTACACTGAGGGCGGACCCGTCGGGGAGTAGCTCAGATGGTTAGAGTACTGGTCTGGGGGACCAGGGGTCCGCGGTTCGAGTCCGCGCTCCCCGACAGACGCACTTTGACGGTGCGCAGGCTGGCGACGGAGACGAGATGTCGACGCCCACGGTGGCGTCGCGGTGGCCGGTCGCTTGGCTCTGGCTGGGCGCGGGCGTATCGTCACTCTGGAGGGGCTCAGCGACAAGCGTTGCTCGAGGCACGTCGCCCCGGTCGGGTGAAGGGGAGACGAGGCAACGGTATGCACGGAGCGCAACGTCGCGTTGTTCCGTAAGCACGCCGGTCGCCGATCTCAGGCGCCACGTTGAGCTTCGTGGCGAAGCTCGCCCAGGCCGTCCCAGGAAGCCCGCGGGCCGCCGCTCAGCAACGGGCGGGCTCCCACTGAATCGCCCGCGAACGGGTGGAGGCTCCCGAGCACCGCTGTTAGTTGCCGATAACCCAGGTGTCGTCGAGAAGACCACTAGCAGGGTGCTGAAGAACCCCAGGAGGGGCTTGCCGGGTTAAACATGGGTGTGAGAGTCTTGCGGGGACGCGTCCCAGCAGGAGATCTCGAATGCGTGGCAGCCCCGATCTGCAGATGACGATGCTCACTACGGTGAGCACGGAGGCGATGGTCCCGGCGGATCACCCCCTGCGCCGGTCAAGTCCCCCCGAGTGGTGTAAATGCAGCGAGCTCTCCTCCCCGATGAGGTGAGCCGGGGACGCTAGGCGGCAAGGCCCTCCGTGAGCAGGTTGGTGGTGCCGGTGGCGTCGCCGTGGAGCAGCCGCTGCATGGAGGCCTGGGAGAAGGCGCGCTTGCCGTCCTGCCACTCGTCGTGCTGCTCCTGCAGCACCGCGGTCGTCAGCCTCAGCAGCGAGGCGGCGTTGGGGAAGATGCCCACCACCTTGGCGCGCCGGTCCACCTCGGCGTTGACCCGCTCGATGGCGTTGCTCGAGCTGATGGCGCTCCAGTGCTCGGGCGGGAAGCTCAGGTAGGCGAGCACGTCGTGCTCGGCGTCACGCAGCAGCTGTGCCACCCGCGGGTGGGTGGGCTCGAGCACGTCGAGGGCGTGCTGCACGGCGGCCCGGGTCCCGTCGCCGGTCGGTTGCAGGAAGATCGTCTTGAGCACCGCCATGACCGCGGGCGCATCGTGCCGGCTCACCAGCGCGCCGGCGTTGCGCAGGAAGTGGACCTTGCAGCGCTGCCACGAGGCGCCGGCGAAGCAGGCTGCCAGCGCCGCCCGGAGCCCCTGGTGCGCGTCCGAGATGACCAAGCGGACCCCGGTCAGGCCGCGCGCCAGCAGGGAGCGGCCGAACGCGAGCCAGAAGCTCTCCGTCTCGCTCGGCCCCACCGCGACACCGAGGACGCACTTCTCGCCGCTGGCGCGGACGCCCATGGCGATCACCGTCGCGAGCGAGACGATGCGGCCACCCTCGCGCACCTTCTCGTAGGTGGCGTCGAACCAGACGTAGGGGAACTCTCCCTCCTCGGCCAGCGACCGCTCCCGGAAGGCGCTGAGTTCCTCGTCGAGCAGGGCACAGATACGGCTGACCTCGCTCTTCGAGATGGAACAGCCACCGAGCGCGGCGACCAGGTCGTCCACCTTGCGCGTCGAGACGCCGTGGACATAGGCCTCCTGGATCACCGCCAGCAGGGCCCGATCCACCCGCCGCCGGGGCTCGAGCAGGCTGGGATAGAAGCTGCCCTGGCGGAGCTTGGGGATGCTGAGCTCGAGCCGGCCGCCTTTGGTGTCGAGCGTCCGCGGTCGCGAGCCGTTGCGCCGGGCCAGGCGCTCCTCGGTGCGTTCGTAACGATCGGCGCCGATGGCGACCGCGGCCTGGACGTCGATGAGGTGCTGCATCGCGGTCTGGAGGATCTCCCGAACGTGATCGATGTCACCGTCTGCGGCGGCGTTCTCGAGTCGTGCGAGCAGGTCAAAGGATGGGAAACTAGGCACGGCCATTGGTGGGGTCTCCTGAGTGGAATGAAGAGCTGTGAAGGAGATCTCGTCGGTGGCCTTCTTGCTTTCAGGCCGCCTCTGCTTTTACACCAAGTGTAGGGAAGCTACTCCTGCGCCGGATCCGGAGCATCGTGGATGCGGTCCTGGCCGAGATGGACGGCGACTTCGAGGCGATGTACTCGAGCATCGGCCGCCCCAGCGTGCCCCCGGAGACGCTGCTGAAGTCGACGGTGCTGATGGCCATGTTCTCGATCCGGAGCGAGCGAGCCTTCTGTCAGCACCTGACCTACAACCTGCTTTTCAAGTGGTTCCTGGACCTGCCGATCGACGCTCCGGCGTTCGACCCCACCACCTTCACCAAGAACCGGGAGCGGCTGCTCCAGGCCGAGATCGCCGATCGGTTCCTGGCCGAGGTCGTCAAGCAGGCCAAGCTGCGGCGCTACATCTCGAGCGAGCACTTCAGCGTCGACGGCACGCTGCTCGAGGCATGGGCGTCGCACAAGAGCTTCCGCCCCCGCGACGAGGACGGCTCGGCTCCGCCGCCGACGGCCGGCGGGGGCCGGAACGCCGAGCGCAAGTTCCACGGTGAGCGCCGGATCAACGAGACCCACCGCTCGACCACCGATCCCGAGGCCCGGATGATGCGCAAGAGCCAAGCCCAGCCGGCCAAGCTGAGCTTCATGGGCCACCTGCTGATGGAGCACCGCAAGGCCCTGATCGTGGGCATGGATCTGACCCAGGCGGACGGCTACGCGGAGCGGAAGGCGGCGCTCGAACTGCTGGGGGCGTTGCCGGTGATCCAACGGCGGCGGACGGTGGCGGCCGACAAGGCGTACGACACCCGGGACTTTGTGGCGGGCTGCCGGGATCTGGGCGTGACGCCGCACGTGGCCCAGAACATCGGCGACCGACGCAGCAGCGCGATCGACGGGCGCACCACCCGACATCCCGGCCACGAGGTGAGCCTGCGATTGCGCAAGCGGATCGAGGAGCCCTTCGGCTGGATGAAGACGGTGGCCGGCGGCAGGAAGCCTCGCTACCGGGGCTGTCGGCGCAACCGGGCGTGGTTCCTGATGACCGGAGCTGCCTACAACCTCATCCGAATAGCGGCGCTCGACGCGGCAGCCGGCTGAGGTCCGCCGGGAAGACAGCCCCACCGGGTCACGCCACCCGATGGGGTGGCCTCATTCGTTGACCGCAAGTGGCCTCATCACCTGACCGCGGGTGGACCTATCACGTGGCCGCCGACAGCCCGCCACAGGGGACGCTACTTCAGCACCCTGCTCGATGCGTTGCCGCCGAACGGGGCCGGTCGAAACTGACCAGAGTCGCTGGCCGAAACTGACCAGGTGAGCCCCCGGGTGGGGATGATCTGAAGGGTAGTCGATGATGCCTCCCGTGAGCAGGGGTCAGTCCGGCACCGCCCCGTTCACGTCGTATCCGAAGGTCGTCGTAGCCCCGCCGGACGTGGCGGTGGCCTGGAGCCCGTCGCCATCGTAGGTGTACGTGGTGGTGTTCAACCCACTGGTCACCTGGGTCAGCTCATCGGCTGCGTTGTAGTTGTACGTCGCTGAACCCGCTGCTCCAAGAAGGCTGAGACTCGTCAGGGGGCACAGGTGTTGTACGCCGTGGCCAAGTCCAAGACCGTCGCCCCCACCCCCACGATGTCAACGCCGAACCCCAGGACGTTGCCAAGGCTACTCACCGCTGGATCCTCCGAGGACGCAAGTGCGTCACCCAGGCTGGACACCGCATCATCCGGAGTCGAAAACGGGAACGGAGACTGGCCATCCGCCACACTCACCGCCCCGCTGAGACAAACTTGAGCCTGCTGCATCGCCTGACAGGCGTCCTCAAAGCCGTCGCCGCAGTCGATGCCCTCTTGAGCCATGGCGTCGCTGTAGTTACCACTGGCCGTGGAGAGCTGGGTGTCCGGCGTGGAGCTCCCATCACAGTTGGCAACCCCAAAGGGGTCGTCACCCGAAGCTGTGCCCGTGAGGTCGGGGGAGGTGTACCACGAACTAACCGTCACAGCGCCGCAGGCAAGAGCAGACTGTCCGCTAGGGAACGGACCGGCGGGCGACCCCCAGTACGAATAAGCTGCGTCTACACTGCACGCTAACGAGCCCCAGTCGCATGCCTGAACGCCGGTCGAGACGCCAAGAAATGCCCCTCGGAAGGCCAGGCTTCCATGCGAAACGTCAATGCCATCAATGACGTTGCCGACCGTTACATCGGCGAGGTTGGCATCACTACCCGCGAAGTCGATGGCTGTTGCCGCGTAGTCGATGTCGGCGTGCTCGATGTCGATCGAGCCACCCGCGCTCGATTCGA
>CAZUDL010000005.1:0-111394 GCA_964618935.1 uncultured Actinomycetes bacterium | reverse complement strand
GTGAACACGATCGGCGCGGCCGTCGTCCCAACTGCGGTGAGCGACCCCTCCACCGAAATGGCGCCAACGACGGGGCCGGGGGCGGGGCAATCAGGAGAGTAGCTCTCGCCGCCGCCCTCGCCTTTGATGATCGTCCCCGGGGTGAGGGTGAGCGTGACCGACGCGGGAACGTCAAGACAGGCGCCGGTCGTGGCGCCGCTGGCCCAATTGAAGTAACCAACCTGCCAGGGAACATCCAGCGAGGGGAGCACTCCGCTGGTGGTCACCTGACCGGCCAGCCGGAAGGAGCTGGGACCGCCCGAGACCGTGTTGCCGCTGAGCAAGGCCGGGTCGATGGCCAGCCCGTCGACGGCGAACGCCGCCCCATCCGGACCGCTCACCGCGTTGGCCTCCACGGTCGGAGTGCCACTCGCGATCACGCTCACCGCCTCCCCCCCTGGGCTGACAAACGTGTTGCCCTCGATCACGGGCGCTGCGGAACCAGACGACGCGACCCCTCCATATTCGCTGCTGAAGCTGTCGTTCTCGATCGTCAACCCTCCGCTCCCCCCGGCGTTCACCGCCGTCCTGGCGTAGTCGATGTCGGCGTGCTCGATGTCGATCGAGCCACCCGCGCTCGATTCGATCCCGCTCCAGTCTCCGGCCGTCGGGCTCCCCGACCCGGTTGCCCCACCCACCGAGTTGTCATTGATGGAGGTGAACACGATCGGCGCGGCCGTCGTCCCAACTGCGGTGAGCGACCCCTCCACCGTAATGGCACCACCGCCAGACTTGATGACGGTGCCAGGCTGGATGGTCAGAGTGACCCCCACAGGAACATCTACGGCACTGTCAATGACGTAGGTGAGAGCGAGTTGTGCACTCCAAACGGTGTTTTGACTCAGCGTGCCCGAAACGTGCGCAATCGGAATTACTGGTATCGCTTGCTGCGCTTGGAGGGCTGCGCTGTAGTTGGCATTGCCCGACTGATCGGCATCGATCACGCAGGTTCCAACCGCCGTGAATGAGACGACCCCGGCGGAGATCGAGCAGGTGGATGCGCTGGAGGAGTCGATGGTGAAGGCCACGGGCAGGCCCGACGTGGCCGTACCCGTCGGCGTGTAGGTGGCACCGCCGACGGCAGCACCTGTTGGCGCCGTGCTGGTGAAGGTGATGGTCTGTGAACCCTGGCCCACCGTGAACGACTGCTGCGTCTCGGGCGCGGCTCCGAAGTTGGCGTCCCCCGCCTGGTCGGCGTCGATCACGCAGCTGCCCGCCGTGGTGGGGAAGGAGACGACCGAGCCCGAGATGGTGCAGTCGGAGGTGCTGGCGCCGTCGACGCTGAACAGGACCGGGTTGCCAGACGGGCCACCGGTGGCGCTCAGAGTGTAGGCCGGGCCGCCCACCGTGGCGTCTGTTGGCGCATCGCTCGTGAAGCTGATGGTTTGGGAGCCCTGGCCGACCGTGAATGACTGCTGAGCCTGGGCTGCGGCGCTGAAGTTGGCGTTCCCCGCCTGGTTGGCGTCGATCACGCAGGTGCCAATGGAGGGGGACGTGGGCGGGTTGACCTGCGTCCACGTCGTGCCGTCGAAGAGCCACGCGTCGCCAAGGGGAGACGTGTAGGTGCTCCAGTCGGTCGCACCGCCGAGCATGATCACGTCCCCGGCGTCTGGTCCGCCGCCCAACGTTGCCATGGTGAGCAGGCCCCGGGGGGACGGGGAGGCTGCCGGGCTGAGCTGCGTCCAGTTCGTGCCGTCGAAGATCCAGGTGTCCCCGAGAGCGCCGGGGCTGAAGCCGCCGAAGAGGACGGCGTCGCCGGCATCAGGCCCGGCGGACAGCGTCGCCAGCGAGGAGTTGTACCGCGACGGGGGCGAGGTGCCGGGGTCGGCATCGCTCCACGTGGTCCCGTTAAAGATCCACGTGTCGTCCAGCTGTCCACCGCCGGCGCCGTTGCCGCCGAACAGCACCACATCCCCCGTGTGGGAGCCGGATGTCAGGGTCGCCATGGGAGCAGAGTTCCTTCCGGGCGGCGAGGTCGCCGGGCTGAGTTCCGTCCACTTCGTGCCATTGAAGATCCACGTATCGTCGAAGTAGGTGCTGTTGCCCTCGGTGCCGCCGAACAGCACCACGTCCCCGGCATCCTGACCGGACGTCAACGTCGCCATCGACACGAGGTTCCTCGCTGATGGCGAGGTGGGCGAGGTGACCTCGCTCCACGCCGTTCCGTTGAAGATCCAGGTGTCGTCGAGGAAGCCGGTGCCGTCATAGCCGCCGAAGAGCACCACGTCTCCCGCGTCCGGTCCCCCCCTCAAGGTCGCCATCGAGGTCCAGGCTCTGGCAGACGGCGAGACGGAGGGATGAACCTGCGTCCATGTGGTCCCGTCGAAGAGCCAGGTGTCGCCCAGCGCTCCACCGCCGGCACCGTTGCCGCCGAACAGCACCACATCCCCGGTGTCGGGCCCGGTCGCCAGAGTTGCCATGGAGCTCAGCAGCCGCGCGGTGGTGGGGAAGGAGACGACGCCGTCGGTGATGGAGCAGTGGGAGGTGCTCGACCCGTCGACCGTCAAGACGACGGGATAGTCCGACGCTCCCCCCGTCGCCGTCACGTCGTAGTTCGGGCCGTCCACGGTGGCGTCCGTCGGCGCCGTGCTGGTGATGCTGATGCTCTGAGACCCCTGGCCGACCGTGAACGGCTGCTGAGCCTGGGCCGCGGCGGTGAAGTTGGCGTTGCCCGCCTGGTTGGCATCGATCACGCAGCTGCCCGTCGCGGCCGAGGCCGGTGGGTCGATCTGGGTCCACGACATGCCGTTATAGAGCCACGCATCACCGAGGGGGGATTCGTAGGTGCTCCAATCGGTCGCACCGCCGAGCATGACCACGTCTCCTGCGTCTGGTCCGCTGGCCAGCGTGGCCATGGCGAGCAGGCCCCGGGGGGGCGGGGAGGCTGCCGGGCTGACCTCTGTCCAGGTCGTGCCGTCGAAGATCCACGTGTCCCCGAGAGTGCCCGCGCCGAAGCCACCGAAGAGGACGGCGTCGCCGGCATCCGTCCCCGCTGACGGCGTCGTCATCGCCGAGTTGTAGCGCGGCGGAGGCGACGTGGCCGGGTCGGCCTCGGTCCACGTGACCCCGTTGAACATCCAGGTGTCGTCCAGCTGTCCACCGCCGGCACCGTTGCCGCTGAACAACACCACGTCCCCGGCGTCGGGGCCGGTCGTCAGCGTTGTCACGGGCGCGGAGTTCCTTGCGGGAGGTGAGGTCGCCGGGCTGAGTTCCGCCCAGTCCGTCCCGTCGAAGATCCACGTGTCGTCGAAGAAGGTGTTGTTGCCCTGCGTGCCGCCGAAAAGCACCACGTCACCGGCATCCGGGCCGGAGGTCAAGGTCGCCATCGACACGAGGTTCCGCGCCGAGGGTGAGGTGGCCGGAGCGACCTCCGTCCACGTCGTGCCGTCGAAGATCCAGGTGTCCCCGAGGAAGCCGTTGCTGCCGTAGCCGCCGAAGAGGATCACGTCGCCGGAGTCGGGTCCCGCCTTCAAAGTCGCCATCGAGGCCCAGGCTCTGGCAGAGGGCGAGACGGGCGGATGAACCTGCGTCCACGTGGTTCCCGTGAAGAGCCATGTGTCGTCGAAGTCGGTGCTGTTGCCGTCGGCGCCACCGAACAGCACCACGTCTCCGGCATCCGGGCCCGCGGCCAGCGTCGCCATGGACGAGAGCTCTCGGGCACCGGTCGGGAAGGACACGACGCCGCCGGTGATCAGGCAGTCCGAGGTGCTCGACCCGTCGACGGTCACGACAACCGGGGTGTCCGACGCCCCACCCGTGGCCGTCGGCGTGTACGTGGCACCGCCCACGGTGGCGCCGCCCGGCGCCGTGCTCGTGAAGGTGATGGTCTGCGACCCCTTGCCGACGGTGAACGACTGCTGAACCTGGGAGGCGGCTTCGTAGTTGGCGCTCCCCGCTTGGTTGGCGTCGACCACGCAGGTGCCCACCGCCGTGAAGGAGATGGCCCCGGCGGAGAGCGCGCAGCCCGCCGTGCTGGACGGGTCGATGCTGAAGATCACGGAGTTCCCCGACGCCCCGCTCGTGGCGGTCGGCGTGTACGTGGCGCCGCCGACCACGGCATCGGCCGGTGCCGTGCTGGTGAAGGTGATGGTCTGCGACCCCTTGCCGACCGAGAACGACTGCTGAGCCTGGGCTGCGGCTGTGAAGTTGGCACTGCCCGCCTGGTTGGCGTCGACCACGCAGGTGCCCACCGCGGTGAAGGAGATGGCCCCGGCCGAGATGGAGCAGCCCGCCGTGCTGGACGGGTCGATGCTGAAGATCACGGACTTCCCCGACGCCCCGCCGATGGCGGTCGGCGTGTAGGTGGCGCCGCCGACCACGGCGTTGGGCGGCGCCGTGCTGGTGAAGGTGATCGTCTGCGACCCCTTGCCGACCGAGAACGACTGCTGAACCTGGGGGGCGGCGGTGAAGTCGGCGCTGCCCGCCTGGTTGGCGTCGATCACACAGGTGCCCGCGGCCGACAGGAAGGCGACCGTGCCGTCGGAGATCGAGCAGTCCGCGGTGCTGGACGGGTCGATGCTGAATGTCACGGACAGGCCCGACGTCGCCGTGGCGGTCGGCGTGTAGGCGTCGCCGCCGACCACGGCGTTGGATGGCGCCGTGCTGGTGAAGGTGATCGTCTGCGACCCCTTGCCGACGGAGAACGACTGCTGGACCTGGAGGGCGGCTTCGTAGCTGGAACTGCCCACCTGGTTGGCATCGATGATGCACGTGCCCGTCGCGATGAAGGAGACGGTCGAGGAGGACAGGGCGCAGACGGAGCTGCTCGAGGAGTCGACCGTGATGGTCACCGGCAGTCCCGACGTGGCGGTGGCGGTCGGCGTGTAGATGGGGCCACCCACCACCGCATCCGCGGGGGCGTTGCTCATGAAGGCGATGGTCTGTGCGCCCTTTCCAACGGTGAACGACTGCTGGGCCTGGGAGGCGGCGGTGTAGTTGGATGATCCCGCCTGGTTGGCGTCGACGATGCAGGTCCCCACCGTGGTCGGGAAGGAGACGGACCCGTCGGAGATGGAGCAGTCGGAGGCGCTCGACGGGTCGATGGTGAGCGTCACCGGCAGGCCCGACGTCGCCGTGGCCGTCGGGGTGTAGGTGGGACCGCCCACCACCGCATTCGAGGGAGCCGTGCTGGTGAAGCTGATGGACTGCGATCCCTGGCCCACGGTGAAGGACTGCTGGACCTGGGGGGCGGCGGTGTAGGTGGAACTGCCCAGCTGGTTGGCGTCGAGCTCACAGGAGCCCACCGCCGTGAAGGAGACGGCCCCGGCCGAGATCGAGCAGTTCGAGGCGCTCGAGGAGTCGACCGCGATCGTCACGGGGTTCCCCGACGCGCCACCGGTGGCGGTCGGCGTGTAGGTGGCGCCGCCCACCACCGCGTCCGCCGGCGCGGTGCTGGTGAAGCTGATGCTCTGCGAGGTCTGGCCCGTCGTGGCCGTCTCCTGGGGGACCACGGTGAGCCGGGTCGGCGAGTAGATGGTGGGCCCACCTCCCGCCGCCGCCTCGATGGTCACCCCGGACGCCCTGATGTTGGTCTTCCACTCCAGGCTGAAGGCATAGGTGTGCCCCGAGCTCATCGTGTCCACCGTCTGGACGAAGGCGGCGTTCGGCGAGTAGGTGCCGGCGAAGCCTCCCGACTCCTTCCAGGCCAGCAGCGTCGCCGTCCCCCCGTCCACGCTCACGAAGATGCCGATGTCCTGGTTGTACCCGGCGTTGCACGTCCACAGGTCCACGTTGCCGCTCACCAGCACCGTCTCCGCCGACCCGGTCACCGACTGCACCAGCTGGGTGGCGTCGATGGGCACCCAGGTGCTCCCGTCGCTGCCCACCAGCGGGTACTGCTGCGTGCTCATCACCGTCGCCACGCCGGCCGACGGCATCGGGTAGGCGGTCAGCCGGGTCGGCGAGAAGACGGTGGGCCCGGCCCCCGCCCCCGCCTCGATGGTCACCCCGGGCGCCGCCTTGTTGGTCTTCCACTCCAGCGTGAAGACATAGGTGTGCCCCTGGGTCATCGGGTACACCGTCTGGACGTAGGCGGCGTTGGGCGAGTAGGTCCCGGCGAAGCCCCCCGACTCCTTCCACGCCACCAGCGTCGGCGTCCCCCCGTTGTCGCTGACGAAGATGCCGATGTCCTGGTTGTACCCGGCGTTGCAGGTCCACAGGTCGCTGTTGCCGCTGACCACGGCGTCCTCGCTGCTGGAGGGCGACAGGGTCACCGTCAGCGTGGTCGCGTCCATGGGCACCCAGGTGCTCCCGTCGCTGCCCAGGAGCGGGTACTGCTGCGTGCTCACCGCCGTCTGGGACCAGGCCGGCAGCACGTCGGCCGTCAGCCGTGTCGGCGAGAAGGTGGGCGAGCTCCCCGCCGCCGCGGCGATGGTCGCCCCGATCGCCGGCTTGTTCGTCTTCCAGACGATCTGCACCGTGTAGGTGGTGCCCTGCGTCATCAGGTACACCGTCTCCACGTAGGCGGCGTTGGGGGAGTAGGTGCCGGCGAAGCCCCCCGACTCCTTCCAGGCCGCCAGCACCGGGCTGCCTCCCGAGGGTGTCACCAGGATGCCGATGTCCTGGTTGTACCCGGCGGTGGAGGTCCACAGGTCGCTGTTGGCGCTGAGCAGGACGTCCTCAGAGCTCCCCGGGGTCATGGTGAAGGCCAGGTTGGTCTCGTCCATCACCTGCCAGGTCGAGCCGTCGCTGTTGGGCAGCTGGTACTGCCGGGTGCTCACCGCCGTCATCCCCCCCGCCGGGGCCACCCCGGAGAGCGGCGTCACCGAGTTGGAGGGCACCCCGGAGCTGTTCCCGGCCCCGTTGACCGAGGCGACCTCGAAGAACCACGGCGTGCCGTTGGTCAGGCCGGTGACCGGGGCCGACGTCGCCGCCTCCCCGGAGACGGGCTGCGCGCTCCCCACCTGGGCCCCCAGGTCGTTCCACGTCGTCACCGAGTAGCCGGTGACCCCCTCCGCCACCCCGCCGGCCGGTGGCGTCCACGACACCGTCGCCTGGCCCGGCGCCGTGCTGGCCGCACTCACCCCCGTCGGCGGGGCCGGCCTGGCACTGGCGGCCACCCGCTGGGGCAGGCCGAAGCCGGAGACCAGGCTCGCCAGCACCACCCCGGCACAGGCGCACAGCCCCAGCCCGCGGCGGAACCGGACGGTCGAATTGGAGATCGCGCCGGGCTGCGGCTCAGCCGCCCATCGCCCCCAAGGCACCTCCATCCCCTTCGGTGCACGTAGACAACCACGTCTCGGAGAGGTGCCAGAACTCCTGACTCCTCGTTCGTCGCCGCGGCAGTATGGTCAACCGGCCGAAGACTTGTCAACGCGCGTGCGGAGAATCCCGGCATCGGACGGCCGGGGCGGCGATCCAGACGCCGTGCGCTCGCCACGAGCGAGCTGGATGGGAGCGACGCCGGCTTCAGCCCGGCTCCGACAGGCACCGAGGTGGTGGGCCCAAGGCGGACCGGTGCCGGGGTCCACGATCTGGCCCGCCACCCCCGAGCTGCCAGCGCCCCACCCCTGCGGCCTCGGCACCGTGACATCACCCTGCTCCTCGAGGAGCTGCCGCCAGGTGTCGAAGGACATGCAGAACCGGCCACCGCCCCGCAGTTGGTATGCGCCGATCCGGGTCGACCTGCAGCCGGGGATCGCGGCGATGGCCAGCGGCCAGCACCACGCGCCGGCCCTCACCGGGAACGGCTGGGTCGTGGCCTGGGTGACACCACGAGGGGTCAGCTCGGGATCGGCCTCGTCGTCTGCGGACCCTCGTCAGCAGCGCCGCGAGGGCGCCGCCGCGCTGGTCCCGGGGCCCGGCGTCCGGCGCGGCACGCCTCAGCGAAGGCGATGCGCCACCGCCGCCAGGTTCACCGCCAGCCCGGGCGTCCACCGCCCGGCTTCGATGACGGCAACCACCCATCGCCGCCGCACCGGCACGCGCCGCACCGCAGCGCCGGTGAGGTCCCGCCAGCCATGGCGCGGCACGTAGACCGGCACCGGGACGGCGAGCCCCTCGACATGGTCCACCGCGGCTCCTGCACCGGTCAGGCCGCGGCGCAGCTGATGGAGATCCCACTCGAAGAGATGCTCCGGGTTCTCCACCAGCTCGTGGCGGCGGACCCTAGTCAGCAGGTGACGGCGGTTGGGGGTGGTCACCACCAGCCGCCCATCGGGCCGCAGCAGCTCGATCCACCGTCGCAGCGCCGTCTCGGGATCGGCGAGGTGCTCGAGGATCTCCCCGGCGAACACGGCGTCGAAGCTGCCTGCGGCGAAGGGCGGGTCGTCGGCGGGCGCGCAGACGGCATCGACGCCGGACCTCCGCAGCGCGGCGATCGCCTCGGGGTCGCGGTCGCAGGCTGAGAGCTGGAACGTCCACGGGCCGGCGGCCTGGACCAGCGAGTACCCCGACCCGACGTCGCACACGCGCCCGCGCACCCCGTGCAGCAGGCGGCGCGCCTGGCGGACCCGGGCGGCATGATAGGCCTCGATCCAGGGATCGCTGCTCACGTAGAGGTCCTGGTGATGGGGCCGCGAGTAGTGCCGCTGGAGGACGCGCTCGTCGCTGCAGACGAGCTCGTGGACGACCCCGTTAACGGCCAGGCGGAGCCGGGGTGTGGGGACGTAGCCGTCAGGCAACCGCACCTCGACCGCCTCTGCACCCTCCACCCGGCACAGACGGGGGTCGAGCAGGTCGACCAGCAGCTCGGTCGGCGAGGCGACGTCGAAGCGCCACACCCCGCGCTCCCGCGAGTCCCGCAGCTCGATGACCAGAGGGCCCACGCTCACCGGGATGGTGAACCGGGAGCCCGACGGCGCCGGCGGTCGGTCGGGGGAGAGCCCGCTCACCGGGCCAGTGTGCATCATCGCGGCGCCGTCGAACCCGCGGCCGGCCGGAACCACCCGCGCCCCGGCGGGCACGCGGGGGACGAGGCGCAGCAGTCGATGAACCCCGGGGGCTCGCCCGCCGCGGGATAGAATCCTCCCCATGAGCGACGTCACCCCGGCACAGAGGAGGCGCTCCGAGGACTTCCACTTCGGGGCAAGGGTGTTCTCCTCGGACGGCAGGCACATCGGGTCCGTGCGGTTCGTCATCGTCGACCGCGAGAGCTCCGACGTCCATGCCCTCGTGGTCAAGGAGACCCGCCGCTTCTCGGGCCATCACGAGGTGGTGGCGGCGCTGATGGAGGACGACATCGCCATCCCCATCGCGGCCGTCCGCGACGCGGAGCGCGGCCAGGTCACCCTGTCGATCACATCGGCCGAGGCCCGGCGCGCCGCTCCCTATCTCACCTACCAGCTCGCCGCCCTCGACAGGGGGGACGAGGAGCGCGTGCTCATCGCCGAGGCCGGCGGCGGCATGTTCGTCCCCCCGCTCCTCGAGGAGGCCCGCAAGCGTCTCGACGAGCTGGAGATCCGGCGGGGCGAGAACGTGATGCTGGGGCACACGGGGAAGCGGCTGGGGACGGTCAGGGACGTGGTGCTGGACGGCGGCGAGCTGGCCGGCGTGGTGGTCCACCCGGTGGGCTTCTTCAAGGAGGACGTCCTGCTGCAGGTGCGCTTCCTCGGACGCAGCGACGACCTGGCCCTGTTCGCCCATCTCACCGAGATCGACCTGGAGCACCTCGAGCCTTTCCACCCGTCTGTGGACGAGTAGGCGGGCCGTCGGGGAGCGGCGGTGCCTCTCAGTGCCGCCGGAAGAGGAGGGCGGCGCCGGTGCCGCCGGCGACGGCGATCCCGGCCAGGACGATCAGATTGGTCCCGGTGATGCCGTACCCGAACCACGGATCCTGGAGCGCCCGCACCGCGTAGTTGAGCGGGTCGAAGTTCGCCACGGTGCGCATGGTTCTGGGGAGGACCGACAGGGGCGGCGCCGCACCATGGTAGGAGAGCGAGGGCACGGCCTGGTCGGGCCCTGGCGTGCATGATGGGGAATCCGTCCAACGGCTAACCCGGCGCACGCCGCCGGTTAACCGCGCCATCGCCCGAGGGTCGCCACGGCGCTGCGAGACTGCGGGCGAGGCGGCGTCCAGGAACGACGCGCAGAAGGAGATGTGTGCCATGAGGGAAGTGACGGCGATCTCGGCTGAGGAACTGGACGAGGAAGAGGTCGACGAGCAGGCGGGAGAGGTCCCCGACGTCACCGGTGCGAGCGCGGCGGAGGATGAGACCGCTGAGGCGGATGCCTCCGACCCGGCCGGTGAGGGAGCGGCTAACGAGAGCGCCGTCTAAGTCACCGGACGGCCGTGCGGTTGCCCGGCCGGGCGGTCACCGGCACCGCCCGGCCCCGCGCCAAGCTCTCACTTCGGGGCGCACACCGTCTCGTGGATGAGCTTGGTCAGCTGGTGGACCTCCCGCGTCAGTTCGGTGTTGACCTCGAGCGTTGCCGACAGCCGGGTCTCGACGTCCGAGATCTGCGTCTCCTGGGCGGTGAGACGGCCGAGCGTTGCCTCGAGATTCCGCTCCGAGCGGTTGGACGATGCGCCCACCAGGAAGCCGATGTACAGCTCGGCAACGGTGGTCACCAGGTTGAGGGGGAAGTTGAAGCCGGTCGAGGTGAACCAGGTGGGGAGGAAGCTGCCGCTGGGGGCGACGATGTGGAGCGCGAAGAGCAGCGTCCAGCCGACGACGATGAGGATCCAGATACCGATGTTGGTGGGAGTCCCCATCCCGTAGCTGACCCTGTCCGCGACGCGCTGGAACAGCGAGATGCGTTCGGGGGTCGTGGTGGCCGTGGGGCCCCCGGGTTCAAGGACCGTCGTCTTCGACATGCGCCTCTCCCATCGCGCCAGGCCTCCACGGTTGTTGGCAAACGGCGTGCGACCTGGGAACGCCCGGATTGTAGGACGGCAGCCCCCCGCGTTTCCGAAACTCCCAAAACGCACCAATCGGTTGTTGACGCGGCGGAGGCGGCGCGGCGCAACCGCGCCGCCGACCGTCCCGTGATCACCGGCTTCGCCGCCGGAGTCATGCGAAACGCCTGTCGCGCATTGCCAATCACAGGGGGGTGTGAGGACGTCCGGTCGCCGATTGGCGGTTGACGCCGTGCGCCGCCGGCCGTTACCATCCGCCTGTGGTTCGTGACGTCCTGCATCCGCTGACGCGACGGCGCTGGGTCGATTTCGGCCGCTGCCGCAGCCACCGCTGTCTGCGCAGGAACGAGAGCCCCCGCGTCGCCTGAGCGGCACCGCCGTCAGGTGACGGCGAGAGTCCCCGTCCAGGGTTGAGCTTTCCCGGCCACGACCCTCGCGCCGCCCGCGGGGCTGCGCCCGGTTCACAGAGAGATTCACAAGGAGTGCTGTCATGTCCGCGATCGATGATGCCGTGGCGCGGAACGCCGCCTACGCCTCCGACTTCCACGCCGGCGCCGCGCCCCTGCCCCCGGCCCAGGGCATCGCCGTGCTGGCCTGCATGGATGCGCGCCTGCACGTCGCCAAGATCCTCGGATTGGAAATCGGTGACGCGCATATCATCCGCAACGCTGGCGGGGTGGCGACCGACGACGCGATCCGCTCGCTGGTGATCTCCCAGCGGCTGCTGGGGACGCGATCGATCGTGCTCATCCACCACACCGACTGCGGCATGCTGACCTTCCACGACGACGAGGTGAAGGCGCAGATCGAGAAGGAGACCGGCGTCCGGCCGCCCTTCGCCCTGGAGGCCTTCCCCGATCTCGAGGGTGATGTGCGGCAGTCGATCGCCCGCATCAAGCTCAGCCCCTTCCTGCCCCACACGGACGACGTGCGGGGGTTCGTGTACGACGTTCGGACCGGGAGGCTCGCCGAGGTGCGGACGTAGGGGCAGGACCTATCGCTGCCGAAGCGGCCCAGCGGCGACCCGGCGTCCCTCCGTGCGGCGGGGATGAACCGGCGCGGAGGGCGGGACGTAGTGGCGGGCATGGACAGCACGCAACGGCTCGGGGCGGGACGGACGGCGATCGCGCTGCGCCTCGGCGGCGCCGGGCTGCTGGCGGCGGCGGGAGCCATCCACCTCGACCTCTACCTCACCGGGTACAGCTCCATCCCGACGATCGGACCTCTCTTCCTGCTGCAGGTGATCGCTGCCTTCGGCCTCACCGCCGTCATCCTGGCGACGGGCAGCCGGCTTCTCTCGGCGGCGGGTGCGCTGCTCGCGCTCGCGGTTCTGGGCGGCTACCTGGTGGCCCTGCGGTTCGGGCTGTTCGGGTTCCGGGAGGTCCGCACCACGGCGGGTATCGCGGCCGGCTGCATCGAGGTGGCCGCCTTCGCCGCGCTGGGCGCCCTGGCCCTCCGTACCGGCGTGCAGTCGGTGGCGGCCGGGCCCGTGGCCCGCGCCGACAGCCTCATCGACAGGGTCCTGAAGGGCATCCCGGGCGTCCCCCAGGCCGCCGCGGGCGTCTGCCTCCTGGCGGCGCTGCTGTTCGGCATCGGGGTGGCGACGGCGAGCGAGACGGGGACGGGCACGAAGGGAACCGTCCTGAGCATCGGGACCGTCGGTGGCGTCACGGTGCTGACCAACGCCCAGGGCTTCACCCTCTACTGGTTCGCTCGCGACACGTCCGGTACCTCCAACTGCAACGGGGCATGCGCCCAGTACTGGCCGCCGGTGATCGGCGCCTCGACCGCCGCAGCGGACGTGAGCGGAACGCTGGGCACCATCCAGCGCGCGGACGGCTCGAACCAGACCACCTTCGACGGGCACCCGCTCTACACCTACGCCGGGGACTCGGCCCCCGGCCAGGACACCGGCAACGGCATCACCCTGTACGGCGGGGTGTGGCACCAGGTCGCCGCGCCCGGCGCCTCCTAGCCCGCTACGCGGCCGCCGTGCGGAGGAAGTCGAAAGCGGCATCGGCCACCTCCTCCCAGCCGTCCTGATTGCAGATGAAGTGAGAGCGGCCGGCGAAGGCCCGGAGGCGGACCGGAGTGGGTGACCGCCGGTATGCCGCGGCGTTGCGCCGCACCGCCCCGAGGGGACAGAGATGGTCCCTGTCGCCGCTGAGGAAGAGGAGGGGGGCGTGGTCGCGGCGGAAGCGGATCCTGCCACTGCCTGTCAGCGTGCTGCGCGGGACATTGCGACTCTCGGGGACGACGTAGCGGTCGAATGCCTCGTCGCTCGCCGCGCGGGTCATGGTGTTGCAGAACGCGTAGTGGAAGCGGGCACGGGTCATGACCACCGGCCGGTTGCCGGCGAAGGGGTTGACATGGGGGAAGTTGGCCCGGAAGAAGTGCGGGTCGAGGGAGATGATGCCCCGCGCCGGCGCCGAGCTGATGGCGACAGCGGCCCGGACATGCCCGTCGTTGACGAGCCGCTGGACCACCAGCCCGCCCACCGAGTGCCCGATGACCAGGGGCGGCACGGCGAGCCCGCCGATGATGTCGACGACGTGCTGGACGACGCGGCCGAAGGTGAGCGAGCCGAGCTCGGGATCGAGGTGCCGCCGCAGCTCGGCCGGCTCGCCCTCGTGGTACGGCCAGGAGGGAGCGAGGCAGTCGAAGCCGGCCGCCCCGGCGCGTTCCATCCAGGGGTCCCAGCTCGCGCCGTTCAAATACATGCCGTGGACGAAGACGATGGTGGGACGGTTTCCAGCCATGGCCGCCCAATCTAGCACTCGCTCCGCACGCGGGCCGTGCCACCGTTGGGGACGCGCGGGCGCCGCCGGTCACCGCGAAACCGAGTTCGAGGAAGCGCGGCTCGCGGGGGATCGTTGCATCGCCGTCACAATCGCCGGCATCTCTTCACGGAGACGCCATCGGCGAAACGCGGCACGTCTGTTACGTTCCCGTGGCCGATCCCTCCAAGCAGGACAGACCACATCCCACGCGTCGAATCAAGCGCAGCGTTCGCCGCCTCGGACTGGCGATCCTCGTGGGCGCCGGCCTCCTGGCGATCTCGCCCCTGGCGGCGCGCCAGGCCGATCCGCCTCTGCGGCTGGCGGATGCCTACGACCAGCAGATCGCCCAGCTCCAGGCGCAATACGATGCCCTCGGCAGCCAGATCGAGTCCCTGCAGGGCCAGCAGGCGAACCTGAGCGCCCAGGTGCTCGCCGCCCAGCAGACGGTCGCCACCACCGAGACGCAGCTCGCGGCCGTCGAGTCGCAGATCACCGCGCTGAACACCGGGCTGGCGCAGACGGCCGGGGCGATCCAGTCCGACACCACCCAGATGGCGGCCGAGAAGGCCCAGCTCTCCGGTCTCACCGTGGCGATCTACACAGGCGGCGGGGAGGACGTCGTCGACGCCCTGGTGGACAGCCAGAACCTGGTCCAGTTCATGGACCGGCTCAGCAGCGAGCAGGCGGTGAGCGCGAGCATCCAGGTCCTCATCGACCAGGTCCACCGGGACCAGCAGCGTCTCAGCAGCCTGTTGAAGACCCAGCAGACGCAGCTCGCCACCGCGACCCAGCAGTCGGCCCAGCTCACCACGCTCGAGGCGCAGCTGCAGGCGCAGCAGGCGCAGCTGCAGACGGAGGTCGCGTCGCTCAGCGGGCAGATGGCGACTCTCGTGGCGGAGCGCACGTCGATCCTCAACCAGATCGCCGCCGTGCGCGCCGAGCAGCAGGCTGCGGCCGCGGCGGCGGCGGCAGCGGCGGCGGCGGGGGCCGCGCCGCCCCAGGACGGCAGCGGGCCGCTTCCCCCCTTCGCCTTCGGTCCCATCCCCGACTACTACCCCTACGGCCAGTGCACCTGGTACGTGGCCTCCCTGCGCGAGGTGACCTGGGGTGGCAACGCCGACCAGTGGCTGGGCGCGGCCCAGGCGCAGGGCTACTCGACGGGGTCGACGCCGAAGGTCGGTGCCATCGTCGTGTGGGGCCCGGGGTACGGCTATAACAGCCTCTATGGGCACGTCGCCTACGTCGCCATCGTGTACGGCCCCACCAGCTTTGCGGTGGACGAGGACAACTTCGGATGGAACCCGACTGTCCCCGATCAGCGCCCCGTCAACAGCCTGGTGGACGTCGAGGGCTTCATCTACTGAGCACTCCGGGTGGTGGCGGCGCAGCCGGGGATGGTCCGCCCCCCCTGGTATCCTGTCGAAGCGCCGCGGCGGACGGCCGGGGCCACCCGAGCCAGTGGAGGTGACCGGCGATGACGCTGAGGACCGAGGTGGAGACGGCGTGACCGGACCGAACCGGTGAGGCTTCTCCGCGTCGATGCCAGCATCCGCACCGACGGGTCGGTGAGCCGCAGCGTCGCCGACAGTGCCCTGAGCGGTATGCGCAGCCGCATCCCCAACCTCACGGTGATCCGGCGGGACCTGGGCCGGGAGCCGCTGCCGGCCCGCACCTGGGTGGACGCCATCGCCGCCAGGGCGGCGTCCGCGCCGCTGACCCCGGCACAGCAGGATGCCCTCGCACTGGCCACCACGCTGGTGGACGAGCTGGTCGACGCGGACGCCTTGCTCTTCGCCATCCCCCTCTACAACTTCGGAGTGCCGCAGCACGTCAAGGCGTGGATCGACGTCGTCATCACCGACGCGCGGCTGAAGGCGTCCGGCGAGCGGGTGCTTTCGCGCAAGCCGGCGATCCTGGTGCTGGCCCGGGGCGGCGGGTACGGAGAGGGCGCGCCCCGGCACGGATGGGACCACAGCACGCCCTGGCTGCGGCGAATCTTCGTCGACGTCTGGGATCTCGAACTGGAGACGACCGCCGTCGAGCTCACCCTGGCGCATGTGACCCCGGCGATGGCGTCGCTGCGCGACCGCGCCGACCAGGAGCTGGCCGCCGGCCACCTGCTGGCGCGCACCCAGGGGGAGCAGGTCGCGGAGCGCCTCCTGCGCGGCGAGGCAGCGCCACAGCGCGCCGGTACGGCATGATGAGGCGATGACCGAATTGGCACGGCAGCGCCCGACGCCGGACGGGGAGACGGCAGCCGGGAACGGTCAGGGCACGGCGAGGGCGGCGGCTCCCGGCATCGTCACCTCCCGTCTCAGCAAGGACTTTGGGACGGTCAGGGCCGTCGACGACCTGAGCTTCACCGTCGAGCACGGGACGGTGACCGGCTTCCTCGGCCCCAACGGCGCGGGCAAGACCACCACGCTGCGGATGATCCTCGGGCTGGCCACGCCGAGCGCCGGTGCCGCCACCATCGGCGGCGCGCGGTACGCGGACCTCGCCGATCCCGCACGCACCGTCGGCGCGGTCCTGGAGGCGACGAGCTTCCATCCGGCACGCACGGCGCGCAACCATCTCCGCGTCTTCTGCGCCGCCGCGGGCGTCGCCGACCGCCGCGCGGACGAGGTGCTGGAGGTCGTCGGCCTGAGCGGTGCGGCCCGGGTCCCGGTGGGACGCTTCTCGCTCGGCATGCGCCAGCGGCTCAGCCTCGCGACCGCCCTCATCGGCGATCCGCGGGTCCTCATCCTCGACGAGCCCGCGAATGGTCTCGACCCCCAGGGCATCGCCTGGCTGCGCCAGCTGCTGCGCTACATGGCGGACGCCGAGGGCCGCACCATCCTCATCTCCAGCCACGTGCTCTCCGAGGTCGAGCAGATCGTCGACCGCGTCGTGATCATCGCCCGGGGGCGCCTCCTCTACGAGGGCACCCTGCGCGACCTGCCCGGCGGCCAGTCCGCCGTCGTCGTGCGGACGCCGGCGGTCGAGGCGGCGACGGCCGCGCTGGCCGCGCAGGGCGCCGCCGTCAGCGATCGTGGCAGCGGCTGGCTGCTGGTCACCGGCATCTCCGCCGCCGCCGCCGGGCACGCGTGCTGGCAGGCGAACGTCGAGCTGCACGAGCTGCGCGACGAGGGATCGACGCTGGAGCAGCGGTTCCTCGCCCTCACCGCCGATCCCGGGCCGCCCGGAGCGCCGGCATGACCAGGCTGCTCCGTTCCGAGTGGCGCAAGGTCCTCACCACCAAGCTGTGGTGGGGCATGCTGATCGGCTGCGTGGCCCTCACCGCCCTCGGCGTCGTGAGCCAGATCGCCAGCGACGTCAACTCCCACGCGGGTGGCCCCCCCGGGGTGGCCGTGCCCGACCTGCTCAGCCAGGCGATGACCCAGCGCAACATCGCGTCGACGGCGGCGGCCGCCGGGATCTTCGCCATCATCGTCGGCATCATCCTGGTGACCACCGAGTTCCGTCACCTCACCTCGCGACCGACCTTCCTGGTCCAGCCCCGCCGCGGCCACGTCCTCGCGGCCAAGCTGGTCGTCGCCGCGGCCGTCGGCCTCCTCTACGCGGTCGCGTGCGTCCTGACCGACCTCGCCATCATGGTGCCCTGGCTCGCGGCGCGCGGCGTGACCATCGAGTGGACGGGCGGCGGTGTCCTGCGCACGCTGGCGGGCGCACTGGTCGCGGTGGCGATCGGAGCCATCGTCGGCGTCGGCGTCGGCGTCCTGGTGCGCAACCAGATCGCGGCGGTCATCGGCGCCCTCGCCTACTTCCTCATCGTCGAACCGCTCCTCTCGGTCATCCCATATGTCAACGACGCCTACCGCTTCCTCCCCGGCGCCGCCTCCAACGCGCTCGTCGACCCCGGATCGGGAGGCTTCCCCGGGGGCTCGCTGACACAGCTCCAGGGTGGCCTGTTGACGCTCGGCTGGGGGCTGTTCTTCGCCGGGATGGGATGGCTGATCACCCTGCGGCGGGACATCCCCTGACGGCCGTGCGGTTGCCGTGACCGCCGGGGTCGTCGCGCTGGTCGCCGCCGTCTTCCTCGCCTGCTGCGTGGAGATGGTGGAGGCGACCACCATCGTCCTGGCCATCGGCCTGACGCGGGGCTGGCGTTCCGGGCTGATCGGTGTGGGCGTCGCGCTGTGCGTCCTCGCCGTCATCGTCGCCGCCCTGGGCCCGGCGCTCAGCCTCGTCCCCATCTCCGCGCTTCGGCTGGTGGTCGGGGCTCTCCTGCTCGTCTTCGGTCTCGGCTGGCTGCGCTCGGCGATCCTCCGCGCCGCCGGGCTGAAGAGCCGGCACGACGAGGAGAAGGCGTTCCGCGACCAGCGGTCGGAGGCGGCCGCCGTCTCCCTGGCGCCGCGCGCCTTCGACGCCTACGGCTTCACCGTCTGCTTCAAGGGCGTCCTCCTCGAGGGGCTGGAGGTTGCCTTCATCGTCGTCACCTTCGGTGCCAACCAGGGACGCATCCTCGACGCGGCCCTCGCCGCGGCGGCGGCCGTCGTCGTCGTGCTCGCCGCCGCCCTGCTGGTCCGGGCGCCGCTGGCGAAGGTCCCCGAGAACACCATGAAGTTCGCGGTGGGCGCGCTGCTCACCAGCTTCGGCATGTTCTGGGGGACCGAGGGGGCGGGGGCGGCCTGGCCGGGTGGCGACGCCGCGCTGCTGGTGATCATCCCGGCGGTTCTGGCCGTCGCCCTCGCCATGGTCGGCTGGCTCCGGCAGGTGGCCGGCCGCCCGCCCGCCATGGCGCAGCCAGGCGCTGTGACGGCGGGCGGGGCGTGAAGCCGGTCCGGGCATTCGCCGTCTTCTGGTGGGACTTCGTGGTCGGCGACGACTGGCATCTCGCCGTGGCGGTGGTGGCCGGTCTCGCTCTCTGCGCGCTCCTCGCCCAGGCCCGCGTCGCCGCCTGGTGGGCGACCCCGGCGCTGGTCCTGGCCGGCCTCTGGGTCAGCGCCCATCGGGTCGCGGCGGAGGCCCGAGCCCGTCGCCGTGGCGGTGGGGCGGGAGGCTGAGGGCGTCCCTCAGAAGACGCCGGGGATGAGCCGCCTGGTGGTCCGCGCGTAGGCGGCGTACTCGGGGAAGTGGTAGCGGAGCAGGCGCTCCTCGTACCGGGTGCGCATCAGCTGCAGGCCGAAGAGGGCGACGAAGCCGAGGACGGGGAGGAGCCGCGAGTCCTGCAGCGAGCCGCCGAACGCCGCGGTGAGCTCGGCGAGGTAGAGGGGATGGCGGCACACCCGGTACGGCCCCCGGGTGGCCAGCGAGGTCGCCTGCGGGACGATGCTGAAGCCGTAGCGGAGGTAGGCGATGGCGTAAACGGCGAAGGCGAAGCCGGCGATGATGGCGATCGCCTTGATGTAGGCGGTGACGTCTCCCGCCGGATAGAGCGTCGGCCCCTGGAAGCGGCCCTTCTCGAGGTTGATGAAGATGCCGATGCCGAGCTGGATGGTGGTGCCGGCGAAGGCGGCGAAGCGGGCCGGGAAGCTGCCCAGATAGCTCTTGGGGGCGGGTCGGGTGAAGAAGATGACGACGGGGATGACCGAGAAGATCAGGTAGAAGAGGTTGCCCGTCGCGTTGAGGACGTTGAGCGGCGAGGGGTGCTGATACGCGTTGCCGACGACGCCGGTGAAGAAGTGGAACTGGAGGTAGACGAGGAGCCCGTAGAAGGCGGTGGGGATGGCGCGGCCGAAGACGAGGAAGCGCAGGCCCCGGGGGGGGCGGCTCGCCTTGAAGCCGGGAGCCGGGGCCGGGGCGGGAGGGGGCGCCGGGACTGGCTCCGCGGGCGTCACAGCGGGCACTGAGGGGTCCTCGTGGGTGCGGGGGATGGCTGGACGAACTGTAGTGGAGGCGGCCGCCGGTGAACGAAACGTGTCCGTGGTGCGCCGTGTTCGGTGGCGAAGCGTCATCGTGGCCCGCCCCGGCGGGGATGCCCCGATGGGGGAGGGCCGGGGGAGGCGGAGCCGGGGCGTGCCCGGCATGGGAGGTGGTAGGTTTGGGCCGACGAGGCCGACCACCCCACGGGGCGCGAGCTCGACATGACCGTTCCCTCGATGACCACCCCCGCGCGACCCCGCTCCGGCGCCATGGTCACCGCCCGCGGCGCGGGTCCGGCGATGCGGAGGGTGCCGGAGATCACCGCCGTCTTCTGGATCACCAAGGTGCTGACGACGGCGATGGGCGAATCGACCTCCGACTCGCTCGTGCACGCCATCGATCCCTTCCTCGCCGTGGGCCTTGGCGGCGTCGGTCTCGTCATCGCCCTGGTGCTGCAGTTCTCCATGCGCCGCTACGTGGCGTGGGTGTACTGGCTGGCCGTCGTCATGGTCGCCGTCGCCGGCACCATGGCCGCCGACGTGCTGCACATCGAGTTCGGCGTCCCCTACGTGGTGTCGACCGGCTTCTTCGCCGTCGTGCTGGCCGCCGTCTTCGCCCTGTGGCGGCGGACCGAGGGGACGCTCTCCATCCACAGCATCATCACCTGGCAGCGCGAGGCCTTCTACTGGGCCACCGTCATGGCGACCTTCGCGCTGGGCACCGCCGCCGGGGACATGACGGCCACCACCCTGCACCTCGGATACCTGCTGTCCGGCCTGGTCTTCACCGCCCTGATCGCGGTCCCCGCCGCCGCCCACCGCCTCGTCGGGCTCAACGCCATCCTCTCCTTCTGGTTCGCCTACATCGTGACCCGGCCGCTGGGCGCGTCGTTCGCCGACTGGATGGGCAAGCCACGCAGCTGGGGGGCGCTGGGATGGGGCGATGCCCCGGTGGCCCTCGCCCTCACCGCCCTCATCGTCCTCTGCGTCGCCTACCTCTCGGTGACGCGCATCGACGCCCGCCGGGAGGCCGCGACCGCTTGACCCGTGCGATCCGCGGCCGGCGATGTGACGCCGCCGGCGGTCCGACGAGGCGCCCGCGCACACCTCCCTCCGGGCTTTGCCGGGGCAAACCGAGGCGCGTTGACACCCGGTTTCGCCGCCTGTTACCGTCACCCGGCAATCAGCCCATGCGCAGGGGATTCCCATGACTCTGATTGCATCCGAGCTCGCTTCAAGCAACGTTGGCCTGAGACGTGGGGCCATCGGCCTGAGAGAGGTCCTCTTCCAGAGCGTCACCGACATGGCGCCCGGGGCGGCGATCGCGGCGTCGATCCCCGCCGGTGTCGCATTCGCCGGCGGCGCCCTGCCCCTCTCGGTCCTCATCGCGCTGGTCGCCTGCCTGCTCTGCGCCTCGTGCATCGGCGAGCTGGCCAGGGAGCTTCCCTCGGCGGGCTCGATGGGCACCTACACGGCTCGGGGGCTGCATCCGTCGCTGGGATTCCTCGTCAACTGGGCGTACGTCGCCGCGGCCGGCCTCATCCCGCCGCTGGTGCTGCTCCAGCTCGGCTACACGGTTGCCGCCACCGTGCACCAGTACGACACGGGCTTCTCCACCAACCTCTGGTGGCTGTTCACCATCGCCGGCGCCCTCATCGTCCTCGCCGCCGGCTACTACGGCATCCGCACCTCGGCGCGCATGGGCACGATCCTCGGAAGTTTCGAGATCGTCGTCTTCGTGGTGCTCGCCATCCTCTTCGTCGTCAAGGCGGGCAGCGCCAACACGCTGAACGTCTTCACCGCCAAGTACACGCCGGCCCACTTCAGCGGGCTCAGCGGCATCATCGCGGGATCGGTCTTCACCATCCTCGCCTTCGGAGGTTTCGAGGGCGCGGCACCGCTGGCCGAGGAGGCGAAGGATCCGCGCAAGACGGTGCGTCGGGCCGTCCTGGGGGCGACCCTCGGCGTGGGCATCATCTACGTCTTCACCACCTACGCCGCCGACGTCGTCTTCGGCCCCGGCAACTTCGCCAACTTCAGCAGCGCCGGCGCCTCGTCCTGGCAGGGCATCGCCACGGCCTCGTACGGCATCTTCTGGCTCTTCGTCTTCCTCGCCATCGTCAACTCCACCATCGCCAACTCCAACGCCGGTGTCACCGCCTCGACGCGGACCGCCTTCGCCATGGGCCGGATCGGCGCCTTCCCGAAGTTCTTCTCGACGGTGCACCACCGCCACCGGACGCCCCAGTGGGGACTCCTCACCGCCTTCCTCGTCTCCGTCGCCGTGTCGGTGGGCCTCGGCGTCAAGTACAACCCGTTCGTGGCCTTCGCCATGGTGGGCACCGGCATCGTCGTGCTGCTGGTCGCCATCTACCTGGTCGTCAACGCCGCCTGCATGGGCTACTTCATCAGGACGCGCGGCCGCAAGCTGAACTGGTTCCTGCACGTCGTCGTCCCCGTCCTCGGCATCGTCGCCTTCATCCCCGCCTGGTTCAGCGGCGCCGGCATCCCGGTCTTCAACTTCATCTCGCCGCTGCCGCCGCCCTACTCCTACATGGGACCGGCGATGGGCGTCTGGATGCTGCTGGGGATCGGCTACATGGTCTACCTGTACCGCACCCATCCGGCGCGTGTCGTCGAGGTGGGCACGGTGCACCTGGACCTCGCCCCCGAGATGGTCGCGGAGGGGGAGGCGCCGGCGCCCGCCCTGTAGGGGTGGGGCGCCGGCGGATCCCGTGGGGGGATTCGTCGTCCATCGTCCATCCACACCAATGAGGTGACCTCGTGAGCGGTCTGGAAGTTCTCACCATCGACCCGACACCGGGCAAGTACGCCTGGACCTTCGGGGGTGTCGCGCCGCTGCGGCGGATCAGGCCCGGCACCGTGCTGCGGCTCTTCACCGAGGACTGCTTCGACGGCAAGGTGCGCACCGAGCGCGACCTGGTCTCCGACGTCTGCAACTTCCCCTTCGTCAACCCCCAGACCGGCCCCTTCTACATCGAGGGCGCCGAGGTGGGCGACACCGTGGCGGTGCACTTCATCAAGATCGAGCCCGCCCGCGACTGGGCGGTGTCCACCACCGTGCCCCTCTTCGGCGCTCTGACGGCGACCCATCTGACCGCCCTGCTGCACGAGGCCCTGCCCGAGATCGTCTGGATCTGGGAGCTGGACCGCAAGGCCGGCAGCTGCATCTTCCGGGCCCGCTCCGGGGACTTCCAGGTGGCCCTGCCCATGGACCCCATGCACGGCACGGTGGGGGTGGCCCCGGCCAACCTCGAGGTGCGCTCGGCGCTGGTGCCGGACGCCTTCGGCGGCAACATGGACACCCCCGAGATGCGCGCCGGGGTCACCTGCTACCTCGGCGTCAACGTCGAGGGGGCGCTGCTCTCGCTCGGCGACGGGCACGCCCGTCAGGGCGAGGGGGAGACCTGCGGCGTGGCGGTGGAATGCGCCATGAACACGGTCATCGCCGTCGACCTCATCAAGGGCCGGCCCTGCCCGTGGCCGCGCATCGAGTCGGAGACGCACATCATCTCCACGGGTTCGGCGCGCCCCCTGGAGGACGCCTTCCGCATCGCCCAGACGGACCTGATCCGCTGGCTCGGTGAGGACTACGGGCTGGAGGCCATGGACGCATACCAGCTGGTCAGCCAGGGCGTGCTCTCGCCGCTCGCCAACGTCGTCGATACCAACTACACGTCGGTGGCAAAGTTCCCCAAGCGGTTCCTCCCGCCGGGTGAGGCGATGAACGGCGTCGACGCCCGGCTGCGCGGCCTGGCCGCCGAGTACCTGCGCATGCATCCCTGAACCGGACCCGCGACGCCCCCACCGCCGGAGCGGCGGCGGGGGCCGCCGCCGGGGACCGGGCGCCACCCGGTCCATTCTCTCAGCGGTCGCGCCCCGGGGGGCGGGTCCGTCACTCGAGCAGACGGGCGAAGGCCGCGTCGCGGTCCGGCAGGCTCTCCATCCGCACCACCCGGCCATCTCGGAAGGTGAAGACGAGCGAGCGCGCGGCGGTGGCGAGCTCCACCGGGGCCTCCGGAAGGTCCGCTCCCTCGACGCTGACCGCGACCTGGGCACCCCGCTCCTGCGCCTCGATGCGGGTGATGCGCGGCGGCCGCCCCCGGTTCCGCACCAGGACACCGAGGACCTGATCACGATTGGCGCACCGCAGCTCGGGGCGCAGCCCCTGCCAGACCACGTCGGCGGCGAGGATGCCGGCCAGCTCGGCCGTGCGGCCGGTGCGCAGCATGGCCGTCCACGCGGACAGAAGGGTGGCCAGGTTGTCGCCGGGCTCGTTCATGCCGTCACCTCCCGGTGGGCCGCCGTCCCCTGCCGACACGGGCCGGTCAGAAGCCGGCGACGGCGGGGATCACCTCGCGGCCGATGATCTCCAGCGGTTCGATCCTCCAGACGTCCTTCACCCCGCCGTGGGCGACCTGGATGCCGAGCCGGGCGAGGCCCCGCAGCTGCTCGATCAGCTCGGCGGCGCGCTCGCCGTGCTCCCCGACGTCGAAGTTGAAGAGGACCGTCTTCTCGATGTCGTCGTAGCTGCGGCCCTCCCGCTCGCAGTGCTCCTTGAGCACGTCCAGCTTGTGCTCCAGGTCGGGGGTGGAGAACAGGTTGCATGCCTGCGCGTAGCGGGCGACGAGGCGGAGCGTCTTGCGCTCTCCCGAGCCGCCGATGAGGATCGGCGGGTGGGGCCGCGACAGGGCCTGCGGCGAGTTCAGCGTCCGCCCCAGGTTGGCGTGCGTCCCGGCGAAGGGGGAGTCGTCGTCGCTCCACATCTGCAGGCAGATGCGCAGGGTGTCCTCCAGGTGCTCGAAGCGCTCGGCGATGGGCGGGAAGAAGAGGCCGAGGCCCCGCGCCTCGTCCTCGTTCCAGGCGGCGCCGATGCCGAGCATGGCCCGGCCGCCGGAGAGGACGTCGAGGGTGGTGACCATCTTGGCGAGCAGCCCCGGTGAGCGGTACACGACGCCGGTGACCAGGGTGAGCAGCTTGATCCGGGAGGTCTGACCCGCCAGGAAGCCGAGGGTCGTGTACGCCTCCAGCATCTCGTGCTCGGGCGGGCCCACACCGCGGATCTGCCACAGGTGGTCCATGACGCTGAGGCGGTCGAACCCGGCCGCGTCGGCGGCCCGGCCCACCGCGGCGAGGTCCTCACCCAGATGCCGCGGCCCGCCCGGCCACGTGAAATCCGCGAGACCGATGCCCAGCTTCACGATCGTTGCCCTCCTGCGCCCCTGCCCGTCCCCACCGGTCAGAGGCCGGCGATGGCGGGGATCACCTCGCGGCCGATGATCTCCAGCGGCTCGATCCTCCAGACGTCCGTGACCCGGCCGTGGGCGACCTGGAAGCCGAGCTGGGCGAGGCCCCGCAGCTGCTCGATCAGCTCGGCGGTGCGCTCGCCGTGCTCCCCGACGTCGAAGTTGAAGAGGACCGTCTTCTCGATGTCGTCGTAGCTGCGGCCCTCCCGCTCGCAGTGCTCCTTGAGCACGTCCAGCTTGTGCTCCAGGTCGGGGGTGGAGAACAGGTTGCATGCCTGCGCGTAGCGGGCGACGAGGCGGAGCGTCTTGCGCTCTCCCGAGCCGCCGATGAGGATCGGCGGGTGGGGCCGCGACAGGGCCTGCGGCGAGTTCAGCGTCCGCCCCAGGTTGGCGTGCGTCCCGGCGAAGGGGGAGTCGTCGTCGCTCCACATCTGCAGGCAGATGCGCAGGGTGTCCTCCAGGTGCTCGAAGCGCTCGGCGATGGGCGGGAAGAAGAGGCCGAGGCCCCGCGCCTCGTCCTCGTTCCAGGCGGCGCCGATGCCGAGCATGGCCCGGCCGCCGGAGAGGACGTCGAGGGTGGTGACCATCTTGGCGAGCAGCCCCGGTGAGCGGTACACGACGCCGGTGACCAGGGTGAGCAGCTTGATCCGGGAGGTCTGACCCGCCAGGAAGCCGAGGGTCGTGTACGCCTCCAGCATCTCGTGCTCGGGCGGGCCCACACCGCGGATCTGCCACAGGTGGTCCATGACGCTGAGGCGGTCGAACCCGGCCGCGTCGGCGGCCCGGCCCACCGCGGCGAGGTCCTCACCCAGATGGCGCGGCCCGCCCGGCCAGGTGAAATCCGGAACGTGGACACCCAGCTTCACGATCGTTGCCCTCCAGCGGCGCCTCCGGCGGCGGCTCGCGGGCCTCGATCGCCCGCGCCGCCCCCCGCCGACAAGCATCGCCGATCGGGCGCCGCCGACGTCGGGAGAACCACCCCGGCCGAGTGCCGGGTCAGCCGGGACGGCCGAGCAGACGAACCGCCAGGGAGGGGTCGACGTTGCCGCCGCTCAGCACCAGCACGGCGCGGGGACCCGCCGCGGTGGCGGGGAGGCGGCCGGCGAGGAGCGCCGCCAGGGGCACGGCGCCGGACGGCTCGACCACCAGGTGGAGGCGGGTCCAGGCGGCGAGCACCGCCGATTCGATCTCGGCCTCGCTGACGGTGACGATGTCGTCGACCTGGCCCCGCTCGACGATCACCTCGAAGCCACGCTCGCCGATAGCCAGGCTGCGCAACCCGTCGGCGAGAGTCGCCGGGGCGTGCTCCAGGTGCTGCCGCTGCCCGGTGCGCCTCGAGGCCGCGGCGTCGGCGGCGAGCTCCGGCTCGACCCCGACCACCCTGACCGCGGGCCGGGCCGCCTTCACGGCGATGGCACAGCCGGAGATGAGGCCGCCGCCGCCCACCGGGGTGACCAGCATGCCCAGGTCGGCACAGTCGGCGAGCACCTCGAGGCCGATCGTCCCCTGGCCGTGGATGGTGTCCCACGCGTCGAACGGATGGATCAGGTCCAGCCCGGTCCCCGCCATCACCTCGAGGACCCGCTGCTCGCGGTTCTCGCCGGTGACGCCCTCGCTCACCACCTCGGCGCCGAGCGCCGCCACCGCCGCGACCTTCACCGGGTTCGACCCCTGCGGCATGACGACGATGCAGCGCAGGCCGAGCCGGGCCGCCGCCAGGGCCACCGCCTGGCCGTGGTTGCCGGAGCTGACGGTGATGAGACCGGGGCTGTCCGGGGACCGCTCCAGCAGGGCGAGGGCGGCATTGAAGGCGCCCCGCACCTTGAACGAGCCGGTCGGCTGCAGCAGCTCCGGCTTGAGCAGGACTGCCTCGCCGGCCGGCCCAACGTCGGTGGCGTCCAGCAGCGGGGTGTGGCGGACGTGGCCGGCGATGCGCGAGGCGGCGGCACGGATCGCGGCCGCGTGGTCGGTCAGGAAGGCGTCGGTGTCCATGGGGACGAATTGTGGACCCTCGCCCGGAGCGCAGCCGCCCGGCGACCCGCCCCGCGGGTACCATCCGCGCCGTGCACCGCACTGCCGGCACGTCGAGGCCCCGCCTGCCCGGCCCCCTGCGCGCGGGCGTCCTCGGGGAACCGCGCACGGCGGCAGTCCTGACCGTCGCCCTGCTGCTCGCGGCGTATGCCGTCAGCCTCCTCTACGAGCCGCTCAACCACGGGCCCAACCGGATCTTCCTGCGCACCCCGCTGGACCGTGACATCCCGCTGGTGCCGGTCTTCGTCATCCCCTACCTCTCGCTGACCCCCCTCCTCGTCGCTAGCCTGCTCGGCTTCCTGGCCTTCCGCGCCCGCCTCGCCCGCTCCGCCGCCCTCGCCCTGATCATCGCCTGGCTGGTCAGCTTCGCCTTCTATCTCCTGCTGCAGTCCTATGTCGCGCGCCCATCCCTGAGCGGCAACGGCCTCCTCACCGGATGGCTGCGCGACGTGTACGCCGGTGACCGCCCGTACAACGACTTCCCCAGCCTGCACACGTCGCTGTCCACCATCGTCGCCGTCCACTGGTGGCGCTGGGACCGCCGCATCGGCGTCCCCGTCGCGGTGTGGACGCTGCTCATCGTCGCCTCGACGGTGCTCGTCCACCAGCACTACCTGGCCGACGTCGCCGGCGGGCTGGTGCTCGCCGCCATCGCCTGCGGCGTGGGATGGCGCGTCTTCGGTCGCGATGCCGCGCCTGGCGCGGTGCTGGAGACGCCGGGTTACAGGGCCGACCAGGTCCTCAGCTGAGGCGTCGTCGGTCGCCCCGTGACAGCCTCTGACGCGATGCGTGCGGCCTGCGGCTTGGTGGCCGGCACCTTCCTCTTCTCCTTGATGGCGAGGACGTCACGGATGACGGTCCACACGTAGTAGGCGACCAGCATCGCGCTGAGGGCGAAGATCACGCCGAGGACGGATTCGAACAGGGTTGTGGACTGGATGTCCGTCAGGAAGAGGAACATGGTGACGAGCTGCCCGTACACGGCCCAGACGGTGAGCAGGACGGCGAGCAGGAAGCCGACGGCATTCCCCTGGTACTGAATGTCGTCGAGGCCGTCCTTGTCGATCACGTCGCTGGTCGTACTCAGCGCGCGGTAGACGAACGGTGCCACGACGACGAGGATGCCGAAGAAGAGGCTGAGCGCGGCGTAGCTGGATGCCGTCAGGTGGGGCGTCTTGGAGGTGACGATGCCCTTCGCGGCGAGGATGGTGGTGAGCAGGGCGCCGAGGGCGGTGATCGTGGAGGCGAAGCTCTTGGAGAAATCGAAGTTCACCGGGCCGACGGCGGACCGCAGGCCGAGCCTGTCGTTCGTGCGCCAGCACACGAACAGTCCGCGCGGGACCACGAGCACGATGGCGACGGCAATCGTGCCGCCGATGACCCAATCCTGGTTCACGTTCCAGCCCTCCCCAGAACGGCCGCCTGGAGGGACACGATACTCGCCGCGGACGCCCCTGCAGGGGTCCGCCGGGGCTCGGGTGGGTCAGCGGGCGGGCGGGACGGACGGTGCCTCCACCGGCCACGCACAGCCGGCGCCGCTGAGCTCCGCCGCGGGCTCCAGGGCCTCCAGGCGCAGCTCTCGCGGCGGGTGGGTGGCGGCGATCGTCTGGTCCCAGCCGGAACGTCCCGGTTCGAACTCGCCGAGGAAGGTGAGCGCCTGGTGCAGGGCCGGACCCCGGCCGGTGGCGGCGACCGCCGCGTCGGCCCCGTACTCCTGGCGGCGCGTGCCGGCGGCCATGACCGGCCGGATGACGAGGCGGACGAGCACCCAGGCCGGCCAGAGCACCGTCCAGCCCACGGCGGCGACCAGGCCGCCGCCGCGTCGCGACAGCCACGCACCCGCCTCGTACAGCAGGATGAGCGGCAGGCCGCAGGCGAGGACCAGACGGCCGCCCACCGCATCGCCCGCGGCCCAGTGCCACAGGCCATGCGTGATCACGGCACCGAGAGGCTCATCGCCGATCTCGTCGCAGAGGGCGCGGCTGACGACGAGGTGGCGGCAGTGCGCGGTGATCGCGGTCAGCGATCCGCCGTCGTCCATCAGCACCGCGGGCACGGCGCCGAGGCGAAGGTCGCGGGCCGCACCGTCCAGCAGGGGCACGATCCGCACCGCCTCCCGCCGGCTCATGCGGCGGTATCCGCGAACCCGGAGCAGCCAGGGCTCGAGGCCGATCATCGCGCCCAGCAGCGCGAGGGAGATCGCCACTCCCAGCGCCAGGGCCGTGGCGAGCTGGAGGGGGTCGTCGGTGAACACGGCGGCGAGCGCGGTGACCAGCGCCCCGATCACCCCGGAGAGCACGCCGCCGGCGGCGGAGACGGCGCCGCCGCCGGGGCTGGAGCTGATCGCGCCCCCGGTCAGGGCCAGTCCGGTGAAGGTGAGCAGGGCGTCGAGGATGGCGGTGACCGCCACCAGCCACACCGCCAGCCACAGCCCCGACCAGGTGCAGAAGAGCGTCACCAGGGCGGAGCCCCATCGCCTCCGCATGCCGGCGAGCAGCCAGTCCACGTTGAGGGGGATCCCCGCCGGCCGGCCGGTGGCGGCTGGTGGCCGGATCACGCCGCGTCCGCCGCGGACGGCCGCAGCACGGTGATGACGGCGGCCCGGCGCTCTCCGGCGGCGCACAGCACGACGGCCTCGCCGCTTCTCAGCTGCTTCATGCGGTTGGGGTCGACGATGTGGCGGTCCACGGCCCGCACCGTCCGGCGCCCGGTGTCGTGGCCGGAGTCGACGGTGCGGGTGACCTGCACCGCGGGCTCGACCCCGATCACGCGGGCGACGGCCTCGGCGTCGTCGTGACCGACGCGATGGGCGATCAGAACGCCGGCGCCGAGCAGGGCGCCGCGCAGGGCGTGGGCCGTGCGCGGGTCGGGAAGCTGTTGCGTGCTGACCACGGTGCAGACACGCGCCTCGCGGGCCTGGCGGAGGAGGTCGTTGATCTGCGCCGGGTCGCCCAGGGCGGCGAACTCGTCGAGCACGAGCATCGCCGGAGGAGAACCCGGGACCTGCAGCCGCTGGAAGGCGGCCTGCTTGAGGTCCTGGATCAACACCCTCGCCATCAGCGCCGTGTCCTGGCTGACCGCCAGCGCCGGCAGGCTGACGTAGGTGACGCCGGGCAGGGAGAGCGCGGTGGGCAGGTCGAGGCACTCGCCGTCGCGGTCGACGATCTCCCCGTACTCGCCGTGGAGGAGGGCGCCGAGACGCGCCCGCATGCCCTCCAGGGCGTCCGCCGTCACTCCGCCGCGCTTGGCCAGGTCCACCAGGTCGTCGGCGAGGTCCGGGGTGACGTCGCGCGCCCGGTGCGCCAGGCCGGGCATCCGGGTGCGGTCCAGCTCCCGCCGCAGGCGGCGGATGGTGACGGGTTCACCGAGGGCACGGAGGATGCCGGCAAGGATGGAGACGGCCTCGGAGGCGATGTTGCGGTAGATCTCCGCGCTCGGCCCGTGGGTGAAGGCGGAGACGAGCTTGTCGGCGACCTGCGCCCGCGACCCCAGGGCACAGGGGTTGTAGCCGAGCGTCCCCGGCGCGCCGGGGACCACCTCCCGGTGGGGGAGGCCGTGGGCGGCGGCGAGGCGCCTCGCCCGGTCGCGCAGGCCGGCTCCCTTGGCGTCGATGACCACGAGGGGGACGCCGGAGGCGACGGCGCCTTCGGCCAGGCGTTCGGCGGTCGTCGTCTTCCCGGTGCCGGTGAGGCCGAGGAGGGTGACGTGCTGCACGATCCCCTCCGGCACGGTGATGTCGAAGAACCGGTTGCGCAGCGTGTCGACGCCGAGCCGGATGAGGCCCGGCGGGTGCGCCGCGGGGTTGGCGGGCGGGACCGGCGGAGTCCGGGCTGCCTGAGGAGGCGGGGATCGGAAGCCGGGAAGTGGCATCGGCGCGAGATCCTGCCACAGAGGTCAGCCGCTCGGAAAGCCGGGCCGGCCGGTTCGGCTGGCCGTCCCCGGCCTGGTCAGCCGAGCAGGGCGACGGGGGTCGGCTCGCCGACCGCGGCGCGGCGGGTGCGGGCCGGGCCCTGAACCCGGGACGCGGCCGTGCCGAGCAGTTCGGCGTGGAGACCCGCACGGGCCACCAGGGCGGAGCCTCCGTCGATGCGGAGGGCGCCGCGCAGGTCCGTCACCGCCCCGCCCGCCTCGGTGAGGATCGCGCCCAGAGCGGCCAGCTCCCAGGGGCGAGCGTCGAGGCGCAGGTCGATGTCGGCCGACCCGTCGGCGACGGCGAGCTCCGGCCAGGGGAGTGGCGAGGTGACCACCCGCAGCCCGCCCAGGTGCCGGGTGAGGGGATGCGCCGGACCCAGCCGCACCAGCTCGCGGCTCGCCCTCGCCGTGAGGCGTGCCGCCGCGACGCCGCTGCCCCAGCGGCGGTGCATCGGCCGGCCGTCGGCGAAAGCTCCCATCCCCCGAGCCGCCCACCAGCACCGGCCGAGGGCGGGGGCCGCCACGACACCCGCCTCGAGACGGCCGCCGACCTCAAGGGCGACCATCACCGCCCAGCGCGGGTCGCCACGCACCAGGTTGTGGGTGCCGCAGATGGGATCGATGACCCACCGGTTGCGCCGGTTGCCGGTGACGCCGAACTCCTCGCCGATGACACCGTCGTCGGGCCTCTCCAGCTCGAGCCGGGCCCGGATCTCGTGCTCGACGGCCATGTCGACGTCGGACACCAGCGCCCCGTCCGGCTTCAGCGAGACGTGGAGCCGGCCCTGGTCGAATCGCCTCCTGGCCAGCCGCGCGCCCGTCTCGGCCAGGGCCAGGGCCAGTTCCAGGTCCGCGCCCGTGGCGCGTCTCGACCGGTGGTGGTCGGAGAGCAGCACCCCCAGAGTGTCCGCCGCCATCGGTTATGGCAGGGGGAAGGCCCGGTCATCGCCTGGTTGGCGGGGCCGCGCCGCTCGGCGGGCGCGATGATCGGGGGGCGGCGCCCGGGCGCCGGGTGCCGAGCCACCCGCAGCGACCGCCAGGAGGATCCGGCGTGACCGATGAAACGCCTCAGGAGAGGGTCGGGGAGCCCGAGCGCTGGCACGGCATCCCCCACGACACGAGGCGGCCCACCGTGGCGAGGAACCAGGCCCGCTACTGGAACCCCGACGAGCCCCGGTTCTTCACCCCCAAGGTGTTCGGCGCCGGGTGGACGGTCAACGCGTACTGGGTCATCCACCCGGTCCGGTACGTCCGGAACCGCGGGAGGGGCCGGCCCGGGTGAGGGCGATTCGCAGGGAGGAATGAGATGCGCAGTGTCGGTCTGCTCACCACCCGGTCGGTGCTCGGCGGGTATCTCGCCGTCCACGGAGCCCAGAAGCTGTTCGGCTCCTTCGGTGGCCCGGGCCTGGAGGCGACGGTGGCCGTTTCGAGAGGCTGGGCACGCGTCCCGCCAGGGCGATGGCGGTGCTCGCCGGCGCGAGCGAACTCGCCGGGGGGGTGCTGACGGCGACCGGCATCGCCGACCCGCTGGGGCCGGTGGCGATCGCGGGCGCGATGAGCGTGGCCACCGCCGTGCACCGCAGGCAGGGGTCGATGTCGTAGAAGGGCGGCTTCGAGCTTCCCCTCACCAACCTGGCGCTGGCGGTCGGGTTGATGAGCTCGGGGCCGGGGCGCCTCGTGCTGGGCCCGCGCCTGCCGAGGCCGCTCGCCAGGCTGTCGTTTGCAGCCGGAGCGGTCGTCGCCGCGGTCTCGCTCTCACAGCTTCTCCAGGGGGCGCCGCCCGCCCCGTCCCGTGCCGCCGACCATGGCGGGGAGGCAGATCCACCGGCAGTGTGAGGCGGCGCTGTCCTCAGGGCGAGGGAGGGTAGGGGACCGTGCCGGCATTCTGGTGGCGGCACTCCTCCGCTACCATCTGCGCAGCACTCCGGCCCGGCCCAAGTAGCTCAGAGGTAGAGCAACGCCTTGGTAAGGCGTAGGCCGTGGGTTCGATTCCCACCTTGGGCTCCAGTGTCTTGTCTCAGGCAGCCGGCGGGTCCAGTAGACGGGGGCCACACCAGGTGGGCCAGCAAACGGGGTCGGGTCCGGGGGCTCGAGACGGGGGAGGGGAGAGCGTGGGATCGACCGATCTCGGCCCGGCCCGCGTGACGGTCGTCGGTGCCGACGACGGCGCCTTTGCCTCCCGGCACCCCGTCGCCGCCGTGGCCGCCGTCGCAGCGCTGGGCGGCGCCTCCTTCTGCTTCGTCACCGGCGAGAGCCTGCCGGTGGGGCTGCTGCCCCAGCTCTCGGCGGGCCTGCGCGTCTCCCTCTCCGCCGTCGGCCTGCTCGTGACGATCTACGCGCTGGTGGTGGTCGCCGTCTCGGCGCCGCTCACCCACCTGACCCGGGACGTCCCCCGGCGTCCGCTCCTGAGCGGCCTGCTGGTCACCTTCGTGATGGCAACCCTGGCGGCCGCAGCGGCTCCGAGCTACGGCTGGCTGATGGCGGCGCGGGTTGTGATCGCCCTCGCCCAGGCTCTCTTCTGGTCCATCGTCGCGGTGGTCGCGGTCGGTCTCTTTCCGCCGCGTGCACGGGGACGGGCGGTCGCCGCCGTCTTCGCCGGCAGCTCGATCGCATTGATCCTGGGTGTTCCTGCCGGGACGTTGATCGGCCAGCTGGCCGGCTGGCGGGTGGCCTTCGCGGGTCTGAGCGGCGCGGGGCTGCTCGATCTCGCCGCCCTGGCCGTGCTCCTGCCCTCGATGCGAGCGGGTGAGGGGCACGCCGCCGTCGGCACCCGCCCGGACCCCCGTCGCTACCGGTTGACGGTGCTCGCCACCATCCTCTGCGTGGGCGGTTCCTTCACCGCCTACACCTACGTGACCGCCTTCCTGACCCGCGTGAGCGGCCTGGCGCTCCGAGCGGTGCCGCCGGTGCTCCTGGTCACCGGCGTCACCGCGGCGGTGGGGATCGTGGTCACCGGGTTGCTGCTCGACCGCCACCCCACGCTGGCGCGGGTCGGGCCGGTGGCCCTGCTCGCGGCCGCTCTGCTCGCGCTCTTCGCCCTGGGAACCTCGGGCGCCGCCACCATCGTCCTCGAGGGCTGTGCCGGCATGGGTCTGTCCGGCGTGGCCATCGCCAACCAGAGCCACGTCCTGGTGGTGGCGCCGCGGCGCACCGACATCGCCTCGGCGTGGTACTCGGCATCCTTCAACGTCGGCATCGCGGGGGGCCCGGTGATCGGAGGCGTCGTGCTCTCCACCCTGGGGCTGCGCTGCACACCGCTCGTCGGGGGGATGCTGGCGCTGCTGGGTCTGGCTGCCGTCCTGGTGGAGACCTGCGTCCCCTCGCCCTGCTGAACCGCGTCCGTTGCTGCCACCCGAGGGGGTGAGCGGCCGCCGGTTCGCCGGTCCACCTGAGGGACCGGTTCTGGGGGGCAGGTTGCCGGCCTCCGCCGCGATGCGGTGAGAAGGACCTTGGGTCTCATGGTGCGAAAGACCCTGGTTTGCGCGAGGGCATCCTCAGAGAATCCCCCGTATGCGACCCTCCCTGTCCCGCCGCTTCATGGCGGTGGCTCCCATCGTGCTGCTGGCCACCCTGGTCTCCCTGTCCGCGTGTTCGAGCAGCCACACGGCGACGGCAGCGTCCACCGGCACGAAGGTGGCGCTGGGGACGAACAACCCGGCCCAAGGCGACTGCACCACGAACACCAGCGAGACGGCGACCTCGGTCGGGTATGCGGTGCTGACCCTCACGCCCAACGCGTTCCAGGCGGAGATCCAGCTGCAGGCGGGACCGCCGAACACGACGTACGGGGTGTTCATGCAGCAGGTCCCCGGTTCGTGCCCCCAACCGCAGGCGAATGGTGGCACGCTGGTCACCGGCTCGACCGGCCGTGGCCAGGCGTCCACGACAGTGGAGCGCGTGCCAGGCGCGACCACCTTCTACGTGCAGCTCGTCCCGACCGGCCAGGGTCCACCTGACTACACCAGCGACCGCATCTCAGCCGCGGCGTAGAGCGTCCGCCAGCTGCGGGGCGGCGAGGACCCTCGGGCCCGAAGCTGAGGGAGCCCGCACCACCCGAAGGCCGTTGCGGCCACCCCCGAGCAGGCGCATAGTCGGCGCATGGCCGGAAGCGATCCATCCGAACAGGTCGATCGCCGGGTCGCCGAGGGGCCTGCGTACATGGGTCCGACGACGTTCTGCCGCGTCCCCCTGCTGACGCGCGCGGATGAGCTCGATGCCGTCCACCCGGATGTCGCCATCGTCGGCGCCCCATGGGACGACGGCGTCACGTACCGCCCCGGTGCCCGCTTCGGGCCGCGCGCCATCCGCACCGCCTCGTACCAGGCTGCCGACTGGCACCTCGAGCTCGAGGTGGCGCCGCTCCAGGTGCTGCGGGTGATCGACTTCGGCGACGCCGCAGTCGCGCCGGGCATGGCGGAGGCGTCGCACGCCGCCATCCGCGAGCGGGTCGGTGAGGTCGCGTCGCGGAAGATCGTCCCCATGGTCCTGGGGGGGGACCACTCGGTCACCTGGCCGTCGGCGACGGCGGTGGCCGCGGCGCATCCTCCGGGCAGCGTCGGCATCGTCCACTTCGATGCGCATGCCGACACCGGCACCAGCTCCTGGGGGAACCTCTACTCGCACGGATCTCCCATGCGCCGGCTCATCGAGTCGGGTGCCATCCCGGGGCGCAACTTCGTCCAGGTGGGTCTCCGGGGGTACTGGCCGCCACCCGAGGTGTTCCGGTGGATGCGCGACCAGGGCATGCGCTGGCACCTGATGGGCGAGCTCCGTGACCGGGGCGTGAACCCGGTCATCGACGATGCCATCGCCGAGGCGCTCGACGGACCGCAGCACATCTACCTCTCGGTGGACATCGACGTCCTCGATCCGGGGTTCGCTCCGGGGACGGGGACGCCCGAGCCGGGCGGCATGCAGCCGATCGACCTTCTCCACGCGATCCGGAAGGTGGTGCTGCAGACCGAGGTCGTGGCCATGGACGTCGTCGAGGTCTCGCCCCCGTACGACTGGGCGGAGATCACGGCGCAGAACGCCCATCGCTGCCTGCTGGAAGCCATCTCGGCGCTCGCCGTCAAACGCCGCAACGGGGTCTGGTGAGCCCCGGATCACCGGGCTCGCTGCACCGTCACCTCCGACCCGCTACTCTCGCCTGGTTCACGGCCGGTGTGCCGCACCGGCCCCGGGACGTGCCGGGGAGAACCCGGAAGGGGATGAAGGATGGCGCGGGCGACGGCCGACGAGACCCGGTACCGGGCCAACCGTCAGGGTGAGATCGACTCTGCGGTGGTGTATCGAGCCATGGCCAGGGCGGAAGCCGACCAGAGGCTCGCCTCCGTCTATCTCCGCCTCGCCGACGTCGAGGAGCGCCACCTGGGCTTCTGGGAGGACCAGATCAGGGCCCTGGGGAGCGATCCGGGACGGCGCCGCCCGTCGTGGCGTGCCCGCGCCATGCGCCTCCTGGCTCGACGGTTCGGCGCCGCGCTGGTGCTGCCGACCGTCGCCACCCTGGAGCAGGTGGACCAGGAGGCGTACGACGACCAGCCGGAGTCGAAGGACACCGGGATGCCGGCGGACGAGCGCTCACATGCCCGCGTGCTCCGCTGCATCGCCGGGGGCTCGCCGCAGGGCATCGCCGGGGAGACGCTGGCCCGGCTGGAGGGGCGTCACCGGGCCCCGGGGGGCAACGCGCTGCGGGCCGCGGTGCTCGGAGCCAACGACGGGCTGACCTCGAACCTCGCCCTGGTGATGGGCATCGCCGGCTCCGGGGTGGCCGGTCGGGTGGTCCTCATCGGGGGGTTCACCGGTCTGATGGCGGGGGCCTTCTCCATGGCCATCGGCGAGTGGGTATCCGTCCAGAGCGCCCGGGAGCTGTACCGGCGCCAGGTGAGGACGGAGTCGGCGGAGATCCGACTCGTCCCCGACGAGGAGAGGGAGGAGCTCGCCCTCATCTACGAGTCCAAGGGGCTCGGCCCGGAGGAGGCCGCCGAGGTGGCGGAGCGGCTCATGGCCGATCACCAGACGGCGCTGGACACGCTGGTGCGCGAGGAGCTGGGCCTGGACCCCTCGCAGCTGGGCGGCTCGCCGAGGACCGCGGCCGGCTCTTCCTTCGTGCTGTTCTCGATCGGCGCCGTGCTCCCCGTCATCCCGTGGCTGTTCGTCAGCGGGGGCGTCGCCATGGGGGCATCCGCCGTCCTCGCCGCGCTCGGCCTGTTCGCCATCGGCGGCCTGATCACGCTGCTGACGGGCCGCAGCGTCCTCTTCTCGGGGAGCCGGCAGCTCGCCTTCGGCGCGCTGGCGGCGGGGATCACCTTCGGCCTGGGCCGGCTGATCGGCGCCGCGGTCGGGACCTGAGTCCGCGTGCCAGGGACGCCCAGGTGAGCACCGTCCTCACCGAGATCCGGCGGACGATCGTTCCCGGGCCCGAAGGCCGGGACGGCCCGCTTCCGCCGATGCTCGTCGCCATGACCGTCGTGACCGGTCTCGTCGACGCCTTCAGCTACCTGGTCCTCGGGCACGTGTTCGTCGCCAACATGACGGGCAACGTCGTCTTCCTCGGCTTCGCCCTGGCCGGGGCGCCGGGGTTCTCATTCCCCGTCTTCCTCGCCGCCCTGGCGTCATTCGGCGCCGGCGCCCTGGTCGGGGGTCAGCTCGGCTCGCGGCTGGGCCGGCAGCGGGGCAGGCTGCTCAGCACCGCCGCCTCCATCCAGGCCGTCGTCCTGCTGGCGGCGGTGGTGCTCACCGCCGTGGCCCGATCTCCCGGTTCGGGCGCATCCCGCTACGCGCTGGTCGCCCTCCTTGCCATCGCCATGGGAATCCAGAACGCGGCCGCCCGGAGGCTCGCCGTCCCCGACCTCACCACCACCGTGCTGACGCTGACCATCACCGGTATCGCCGCCGACAGCGTTGCGGCCGGAGGCGGGCGATCGGCGGCCGGGCGGCGCGTCATCGCGGTGGTGGCCATGCTCGCCGGCGCCCTGGTCGGCGCGGTCCTGGTCATCCGACATGAGCTTGTCGCCCCGCTCGTCATCGCCGTGGTCGCCATCTCGCTCGTGGCCGGGACCAGCCGATGGCTGGCAAGGTCGGACCCCGCCTGGACGCGACCCGCGGGAGGCTGATGGCGGTTCCCTCCGCGCTGGCCTCCCGGCGGCTTCGGGTCGGCGTTCGGCTCGCCGCCTCCGGGCCGGCCGCCGAACTCGCCGCGGTCGCACCACGCCGGCGGCCGGGGATGATGGGAGGATGGCGCGAGCGGGTGCGAGGGGACGTCAGAGGCCGGGTGATGCGGCGGGGGAGGAGCCGTCGCATGCGGCAACCGGCCTGCCGTCTCGGCTGAGCGAGGCCGACGCGCTGCACCCCGTCCGGAATCTCCGCCAGGCCATCATCGGATCCTCCGGCGGGCCGCCGCAGGGATGGTTGCCGCTCGAACCGCCCGCGGAGGGGGGAGGCGGCACGGACGCCGGCTCCGGGTTGGGACCGGCGGACCCCGGGGCCGGCCATGGCGCCGGCGAGAGCCGCGTCCGCCTGGCGCGCGCGCCATGGGGCACGCGGACCAACCTGATGGCGGTGCTCTGCCTTGCCGCCGCGGTCGCAGCGGCGGCCACCGGGGTGGCCCTTCTCGGGAACGGACATCCCCCGGCCCGGACCGTGCCGTCGGCGATCCCCGCCATGACCTCCGCCGACGGCATCGGCGCCCTGCGCATGTTCAGCACCAGCACGGGATGGGCGCAGCGGCTCAGCGACGGCGCCATCCTGCACACGACCCAGGGGGTCACCCACTGGACGGTGGTCTCACCTCCGGCGGACGGCCGCATCCTGGCCGTCGCCGAGGTCGACGCGCGGACCGCCCGATCGCTCACGGTGCCACGCGACGCCAGGGCCCAGGCGACGATCCAGACGTGGGCCACCGGGGACGGCGGAGCTGTGTGGAACCCGGAGGGGACCATCAGCGTCCAGGGCTACGACCCGTCGGTCGGGGGGTCGCTGGACTTCACCGACGCGGAGCACGGCTGGCTCTCGCAGTTCGAGGCGGCGCCGGGGCTGGCGGGAACGGTCTTGTACCGCACCGTGGACGGCGGCGCCGACTGGACCGAGGTGGCGGCGACCGGCGGGGGGCCGGGGGCCGGAACGGGGCAGGCCGCCGCCGGCGTGATCCCGGGCGGCTGCGATGCGCTGACGGCCAGCTTCGCCAGCGACTCCACCGGCTGGGTCACCGGCACTTGCAACACCGGCCCCCCGCCCCTGTACCTCAGCCGGGACGGCGGGGTGACGTGGACCGCCGAACGGCTCGCGCCACTCCCGACCACGTCCGACGGCGAGACGTCCTTCCCGCCCACATTCACCTCGGCCCAGAACGGCACGCTGCTCACCGAGCTCGCGGAGCCGGCCGGGATCAGCACCAGCCTCTTCGCCACCACCGACGGAGGCATCACCTGGCACCTGAGGGCGACCCGCGCGGGGGCGCCGCTGACCGTCGACTTCCTCGACTCCGACCACGGCTGGCTGGTGACCGACGGTGACGGTTCCGGCGGGGCGCCGGCCCTCTACGCCACCCGAGACGGAGGCAGCGATTGGACGCACCTCAACGCCTTCCCCTACGTCGGCCTCAGCCTGGACTTCGTGACCCCGCAGGTGGGATGGGCGGCCGCCGATCTCGATGAGCTGGACGGCGGACCGCGCTACCTGGTCGAGACCGACGACGGTGGTCGCATCTGGACGGCGGTGCAGCCGCACGTCGCCGGCCCGTCACCGCCGGTCTGACGCGCCCCTCCATCCGGAGCGATCCGGTCAGATCCGCACCGCCCCGTCGTCATCCAGCGTCCAGCCGGGGTTGTGGGCCACCTCCCACACGTAGCCGTCCGGATCTGCGAAGGCGCCGGAGGTGCCGCCCCAGTCCGCGATCGCGGCCGGGCGCACGATCGTCGCCCCCGCCCGTTCCGCCTCGGCGAGAAGAGCCCCGACCTCCTCGGGCGAGCGGACGTTGTGGGCGAGCTCGACGCCCGGCGCGCCGTGGCCGCCAAGAGCGGTCCACAGGCCGAACACCATGGAGCCGGCCTGGAAGAAGCAGACCTCGTCATCGGGCTGCTGGGCACCCCGCCAGCCGAGCGCCTCATAGAAGGCGCGGGCGCGGGCCAGATCGGTGACCCCCAGGGTCACGAGGCTGATCCGCTCGTCCATGGCGCCAGGATGGCACGCCACCGGTTCGCGGTCCACCCCCGGGAGCCCGGGCTCTCCGCTCTGCCGGCGGCCGAGCTCCAGGCGGCGCAGCCGGTCGGGGACGGCGGTCACGTCGACGCCGGCGATGCTCCCTCGCGCCGCGGAGGGGCCGGGGGCGACACGCCGTCGCCCGCCGGGGACCCGGCGAAGCCCTGCCGCGCGCGGGCGGCGATGGCCTGGGTCAGGTGCTCCCTGGCGGGCAGATCCCGCACCACGTCGGGGAGGCTCCGCCGGCCGACGCAGACCGCCCAGCAATCCAGGACCAGTGGGCGCGTCAGCATGGCGGAGGCCAGCCGTTCCAGCTCGCCCGCCTCGGGCAGGAGATGGCGGCGGTAGTGGGAGACGGCGGCGTCGACCAGTCGCAGGTCGCGGACACCGGCGGCCCAGAGCAGGAAGGCCAGCGACCAGAGCCTGGGGCCGCGTCCGGCACCGGTCCAGTCCACCATCACCAGGCGTCCCTCCGCCGTCTGGACGGCGTTGACGGGGACGAAGTCGGGGTGGAGGAGCGCCTGCGGCAGGTCTTCGCAGTCGTCGGAGCGCAGGAGCTCGTCGCGGAGTGCCGCGACCAGGGGGGCGTGCTCCCCCGGCAGGCGGTCTCGTGCCGCGTCGAGCAGCGCGACGGCGGCGGCGATCTCGTCGCGCGGCCCGTCCGCCGGGCAGAGGTGGTGCCACGCTCCGCCGCGGCGCATCGGCACGGCGACTGTCGCGCTCCTCGCATGCAGCGCGCCGAGAAGGGCGCCGAGCACCCCGAAGGTGTGTCCCCGCCCCTCGGCCCGCTCCCCCGCGACCCATTCGGTGACCAGCACACCCTGGCCCTCGTGCACCGACACCGGGTGCGGGGACGCGCAGCGTTCGGCGGGAAAACCCTGGCGCTGCAGTGCACTCAGGATCCTGGCGTCGCCCTCGACCGCCTCGAGCGGCCGGTCCGCCGGGAACACGCGGGCGACCCAGGAGGGTCCGTCCTGCCGGTCGACGCGGACCACGCCGACGTCGAGCTCGGTCACCCCGGAGACCTGGATGCCGTACTCGCGCTCGAGGTGCGCCGGGAGGGTGCCGGCGCCCAGGCGCCGGAGGGTCCGCGCCATGTAGCCGTCGAGGCCGCCGGCCCACGCCGGCGCGTCGGAGGTCTCGCCGTCGGCGGGCGGAGCCATCGTCAGGTGCGCTGTGCGGTGACGAGATGCGCCAGCAGGCGGCCGGTCGTCGCGGAGATCTCCGCCACCGCGGCGTCGAAGGCCTCCTGGTTCCGCTGGGAGGGGCTCCGGTACCCGCTGATCTTGCGGACGAACTGCAGGGCCGCCGCGTCGACCTCAGCGGCGGAGGGCGGTGGGTCGGTCCCACGCAGGGTCTTGATGCTGCGACACATGCGAGGAGCGTAGCGCGCGTGCCCGGAAGCGCCGGCGCCCCGATCTGCGACGCCGTGCCCCGAGCCCTCGCTCAGATCCCCCGGTCCGCGCGTTGCGGCTGCGACCCGGCCTCGGCGGCGATCATCTCGAGCGTCCCGATGTCTCCGGCGAAGGGCTCGTCGAGCCTGGGCCAGGGCACGGCGACGTCCGTGAAGCCGAGTTCGCCGAGCCGGCCGGCCGCCTCGCGGAACGCCTCCGGCGACACCGCGGCGGCGGTGACGCGGGACCCGCTGAAGAGGAGCCGTCCCAGGGTCGCCGGATCGCGCCCCTGCTCCTCACAGGCGGCCTCGATGCGGTCCATCTCGGCGCGGAGAGCGGGGACCGCCGCCTCGACGCCGGTGCCGGCACCGTCGGGCAGGGGCGGGTCCTGGGTCACCCACGTCGCCCCGAAGCGCGCGGTGAGGCGCATGCCCCGGGGTCCGGTGGCGGCGATGGCGAACGGGAGACGCGGTGTCTGGACGCATCCGGGGTGCATGCGGGCTCCGAACGCGTGGTAGAAGCGGCCCTCACGGGTCGTGACCCGGTCGGTCAGCAGGCCGTCCAGGAGCGTGACGAACTCCTCGAAGCGGTCGGCTCGCTCGAGGGGGCTCCATGGCACCCGCCGCATCGTGGTGGCGTCGAATCCCGTCCCACCGGCTCCGATCCCCAGGGTGAAGCGACCGCCGGAGACGTGGTCCAGCGTCATCAGATCCTTGGCGAAGGGGACGGGGTGGCGGAAGTTGGGCGACGCCACCAGGGTGCCGAGCCGGATGCGGGAGGTCACCGCCGCCGCGGCCGCCAGCGTCGGAACCGCTCCGAACCAGGCGGATTCGCGCAGCGACCGCCAGGCGAGGTGGTCGAAGGTCCAGGCGTCGTCGAAGCCGAGCGCCTCGGCGCGCTGCCACATGGAGCGCTGCTCGGCCCACGCCGTCTCGGGGAGGATGACGACGCCGACACGCATGGCGCGGAGCTTAGAACGGGGCCTGCGGGTGCCGTCGCGTCACCGGCGGCCTCGGCCGCCCCGGTCAGGCGAGGGAGAGGAAGACCCGCTCCAGCCGCTCCTCGTCCATCGGCGCGGTGGCACCGCCCTGGCGGGCGCTGGCGCACTGCCGCAATCCGCTGGCGACGAGGCGGAACCCGGCGCGGTCGATGGCCCGCGACGCAGCGGCGAGCTGGGTGACGACGTCGGCGCAGCCGCAGCCCTCCTCGAGCATGCGGATGACTCCCCGGAGCTGGCCGTCGGCCCGCCGCAGCCGCGTCACCACGTCGGCGACGCAGGGCTCGTCGCGCTGTGCGCTGTCGCCGGTCACGCCGTCCGGGCGGCGGTCTCGCCGGCCGCCATCTCCCTGCGGACCGCGGCCATGTCGAGGTCGCGGATGGCGGCGATCAGCTTGGTCAGCGCAGGCGCGGGCAGCGCTCCCGGCTGGGAGAACACCTGGACGCCGTCGCGGAAGGCCATCAGGGTGGGGATGGACAGGATGTCGAGCGACCCCGCGAGGACCGGCTCGGCGTCGGTGTCCACCTTGCCGAAGACGATGTCGGGGTTTGTCTCGGAGGCCGCCTCGAACACCGGGCCGAAGGCGCGGCAGGGCGGGCACCAGGTGGCCCAGAAGTCCACCAGGACGATGCCGTCCCGGGTGACGGTCTGGGCGTAGCTCTCTGCGTTCAGCGTGATCGTGGACATGTCCACCTCGAATGAATACCCACAGGGGTATGCCTGCAACGCTGCGAGTATATACCCATAGGGGTATCGGATCAAGCCCGGCTGGCCCGGGGCCGGCCGGGTGCGGCGGACGGCCCGGCCCGGGTGGCCGGCGGCGTCCCGCCGGTTCGACCGAGGCGCCCGGCGATCTGGCAAGCTGGAAGCGTGGAACCGCAGCCGAGTGACGCCCTGGGACTCGCCAGGACCGCCCACCGGAGACTCTTCGTCACCGCCGCCGGGATCGACGACGAGACCGGGCGCCGCCCCAGCCGGCTTCCCGGGTGGACCGTCGGCCATGTGCTCACCCATCTGGCGCGCAACGCGGACGGGCACGTCCGGCGCCTCGCGGGGGCGCTGGAGGGGCGCGAGGTCCCCCGCTACGAGGGAGGCGACGAGCAGCGGGACGGCGAGATCGCGGCCGGAGCGGGCCGCTCCAAGGACGAGCTCTTCCGCGATGTCACCGAGTCGGCGCGGCGCCTGGAGCGCATCTGGGTGCTGTCGCAGGAGGCGGGCTGGCCCAACGCCGGGCTGCTCGCGGGAGACCACTTCCCGACGACGGGGAGCCCCTTCCGCCGCCTCCGCGAGGTGGAGATGCACCACGTCGATCTCGGTCTCGGGTACGAGCTGGCGGACTGGCCCGAGGAGTACGTCGCCTGGGAGCTGAGCGCCTCGCTCGAGCGCCTTCCGGAACGCCTGGTCGAGCGCGGGGACGACCGCCGCTTCCTCGCCTGGCTGACCGGTCGCGGCGGCTGGCCGCAGGGGCTGCGGCTCAGGCCCTGGCTCTGACGCGGAGATGGACCCCTCGCTCCACATCGCGGCGTTGCGGGAGGAGGGAGGCCGGCTGTCCGGCGCCGCCGCCGCCGCCGGTCTCGACGCGCCGGTGCCCACCTGTCCCGGCTGGTCGGTCCGCGACCTTGTCCAGCATCTCGGTGGGGTGCACCGCTGGGCGACCTGGCATGTCACGTCGGGCGAGTCCCGCGAGACGACGGCGGCGGAGGACGCCCGCTTCTTCGCCAGGGTCCCCGACGCCGACCTTCTCGCCTGGTTTCTCGACGGGCACGCGTCGCTCCTCGCCGCGCTCACCGGCGCGGATCCGTCGCTGCACTGCTGGACCTTCCTGGCGGCGCCCTCGGCGCTCGCCTTCTGGGCACGCCGGCAGGCGCATGAGACGGCCATCCACCGGGTCGACGCCGAGGCGGCGGCCGGGGGTCCCTCCACCTGCGAGGCGGGATTCGCCGCGGACGGCATCGACGAACTGCTGAACGGCTTCCTCAGCCGCCCTCGAGGAGGCCTGGTCTCCGACCCGGCGATTGCGCTGGGGATCCGGGCAGCGGACACCGGCGACGCGTGGACGATCCGCATCGAGCCCGACCGGCGCACCGTCACGTCCGGCCTGTCGCCGGCCGACTGCACCATCCGGGGGGCGGCGAGCGACCTCTACCTCTTCCTGTGGAACCGGCTGCCGGCGGGGACCCCGGCGGTTCTGGTCAGTGGCGACAGGGCCGTCCTCGGCCTCTGGCGCGATCGCGCCACCATCCGCTGGGGCTGAGGTCTGGCACGCCCGGGCCGGCGCGGCGCCGGCCTCGGGGAGGTTCGGTCGCGGGAGGCTCAGGCGGCCGTCTCGTCGGCGACGGCGAAGTCGGCGCGGCGGTGGAAGAGCCGTGACGGCCACCACGTCCAGCGTCCCACCAGCACCACGGCGGCGGGCACCATGATGGTGCGGACGAAGAACGTGTCCATGAGGATGCCGGCGGCGATGCCGAAGCCGACCTGCTGCACCTCGCCCGACTGCGGCGTGCCCCCGGAGGCGAAGCCGAGCACGGCGAAGGTGCCGCCGAGCACCAGGCCGGCGGTGGTCACCGTGGTCCCGGTGACCCCGATGGCGGTCCGCACCGCCTGTCGCAGCGGCAGGCGGTGCGCCTCCTCACGGATCCTCGTCATGACCAGCACGTTGTAGTCCGACCCCAGCGCCATGAGGAAGACGAACATGAGGAACGGCATGATGAATTGCACGCCGCTCTGGCCGCCGAAATGGACGAAGACGAGGCCCACGAGGCCGAGGGCGGCGAGGTAGGAGAGGACGACGCTGGGGACGAGGAACAGCGATGCGGTGGCGCTGCGCAGCACGATGGCGAGCAGGATGGCGATGATGATCGCCACCGTCGGGATGATGTGCATCAGGTCGTTCTGCGAGATGTTCTCGACGTCGTAGGCGAAGGCGTCGAGGCTGAAGATGCCGCTGTCGGAGGCTCCCGCGCCGGTGGCCGCGGTGGTGGTGTCGGCGCGCAGCGCCGGGATGTTGGCGCTGGCCACGGCGCTGCCCGCCGGTCCGATGGTGGGGATGACGGCAAAGACGACGGTCCGCGCGTCGGCGCTGATGAAGCTCACCAGCGCGCCGTACTCCTGGGCCACGGCGGGGGTGACGGTCGCCGCGGCGCCGGGGGTGAACGGCCAGCCGAGCTGCTGGTGCAGGGCGGTGATCTGGGCCGCCGTCAGGGTGACGCCGGTGGGCCCGTCCGGATCCAGGGGTCCGATCACGCTCTTGAAGCCCGGCGACATCTCGAGCCTGTCCTGCGCCGCGACCAGGGCGGTGGGGTTGTCGAACACCGAGGTGGGGAAGCGCATCACCACCTCCGTCGAGGTGATCGTCCCCGCCGAGGGGAAGTGCTGGTTGAGGACCGCCTGGCCGATCGCCGAATCGCTGCCCGACGGCCCCGCGGCCTCGTCGGCGAACCCGGCGGTGGTCGTGCCCAGGGATCCCATGGCCAGGGCGGCGAAGATCCCCACACCGGCGATCGCCGTCACCAGCGGGCGGTGGACGAAGGCGGCGGCGACCCGGCCCCAGAAGCCGACCTGGGGCGTCTCCCGGACGGTGAGGTTGCTGGGCCAGAAGACCGCCCGGCCGAGGATGGCGAGCAGTGCCGGGAGCAGGGTGAGGCCGGCGAGGAGCATGAGGCCGATGCCGATGGCGAGCGCCGGGCCGAGCCCCTGGTAGAAGCCGAACTGGGCGATGACCAGGCTGAGCAGGGCGCCGATGACGATGAGGGCGGAGAAGGTGATGGATTCGCCGACCGTCTCGACCGACCGGACCACGGCGTCGCGGGGGGCCAGGCCGCGGCGGATCTCCTCGCGGACGCGGAAGACGAGGAAGAGGCCGTAGTCGGTGCCGGCGCCGAGGACGAGGACCACGAGGATCAGCTCCGTGATGATCGACACCTGGACGCCGATGTGGGAGGCGGCGGCGATCACCGGGCCGGCCAGCGCCAGCACCAGGCCGGCGGGCAGCAGCGTCACCAGTGGCGCCAGGAGCGCTCGGAAGGCGAACAGCAGCAGGACGATGATGAAGAGCACGGAGAGCAGCTGGGTGGTGTTCTGGGAGTGCGCCGACGCGGTGTCGGCGTCGCTGGCGATGGCCAGCTGGCCGGTCAGGTTGAACTGCAGGCCAGCCGGCGCCCCCACCCCGGTGAAGTCGGCGCGGATGGCGTCGACGAGCGTGGTGCCGGCTCCGCCGCCGTACTGGGGGACGTTGGCCTGGACCAGCGCCTGCAGAGCCTCGCCGTCGCTCGACGTCCCCAGGGCTCGGACGCTGACCACGTTGGGGAGGGCCTTGACCTTCGCCAGCAGTGCGCTGATGGCGGTCTGATCCTGGGCGGTGAGGCCGGTGCCGCCGCGCGATGCCACCAGCGTCGCGGTGGCGAGCGTCGAGTTCTCGAAGGGGTCGAGGAGCTGCGCCGCGTGCATGCTCGGCGAGTTCGCCGGCAGGAAGCCGCTCTCCGTGTCCTTGGCCACCGAGCCGAGCCCGGGGAGGGTGCGGACGCAGACCACGGTGACCACCACCCAGAAGGCGACGATGAGGTAGCGGAAGCGGACGTCGAACCGGCCCAGGGAGGAGTAGAGGCGCCTCATCCGGCGTCCCCCGTGGCGGCGGGCTGGCTGATCCTGGAGAGCAGCTCGACGAGGCTCGCGAGCTCCCCGTCGGTGAGCGTCCCGGTGAGGATGGCCAGGGCGCGGAGGTGGAGGTGGAGCGTCTCCTCGAAGCGCTGGCGGGCGGCGTCCGACAGCTGGACGCGGACCAGGCGCCGGTCCTCGTCCTCGCGGAGGCGTCCGACGAGGCCCATCCGCACCAGGCGGTCGACCAGCTGGGTGGCCGAGCTCGGGGTGACGGACAGCGCCTGGGCCAGCTCGTGCATGGAGAGGCCGGCGTCGCTCCCGTGGAGGAGCATCAGCGCCTCCATCTGGGCGCCGGTGACGTCGTTCATGGTCTCCTGCACCCGCAGGCGGTCCTCCGCCGGGAGCGTCGCCCGGAAGCGGTGCCGCAGCGCCGGCTGCAGGCCGATGAAGCGGTTGAGGAGGATCTCCCTCTCGGTCAGAGGGGGCGCCGGGTTGGCCATTCGTTAACCCCACAGATACTCAGGTACCCAAAGTATGCAGCCGGCGAAGCTTGCGGCGTCAAGGGGTGTCTGGCGACCTGTGACAGGGGAGGGGAGGAGGGGGCCCCGGTTGGCGCCTCCGGGCTGGCTCGGCCGGCGGGGTCTGTGCTACCATCCTGGTGACCTAGCGCGGCTAGGTCTTATTTGTGTTGGGGCTTTATCGTGGCTTCGGCGAAGGGCGGCGCGTCCGTCATCACCCTGCAGTGCCCGGACTGCAAGGAGCGCAATTACACGACGGTCAAGAACAAGCGCAACGATCCGGACCGGATCGAGCTGCGCAAGTTCTGCCCGCGGTGCCGCACCCACACGCGGCATCGCGAGACCAAGTAGCCTGCCCGCGGAGAGAATCGGGCGATGTGCGAGGTCGGCCCCGCCGGCGGCTATGCTGGCGGGCCACAGGGGCGTAGCTCAGTTGGTAGAGCATCGGTCTCCAAAACCGAGGGTCGCGAGTTCGAATCTTGCCGCCCCTGCCATGTCCGCCGCCCCGGCATGACCGGCTAGATTGCTCAGGGCATCGGAGGTCCAGGAAGACAGTGGCGAAGGCGCCAGGCAGGCCCCGGCAGGGGACGGGCCCGGGAGGCTCCGCTCCACGTGGAGCGGCGCGGCTCGGCTACTTCAAGAGCGTCTGGGAAGAGCTCAAGAAGGTGATCTGGCCAACCCGCGACGAGCTGTGGCGGATGACCGGCGTGGTCGTCGCCACCGTCGTCCTCTTCGGCCTTCTGATCGGCGGAACCGACTTCGGGCTGAGCCTCGTGGTCAAGCCCCTCTACCCGCCCACCACATCGACCGCCTCCTCTATAGGCGCCACCCCGGGCACCGTGGTGGTGACCCCGGAGCCCACCGCCAACGCGACCCCCACCCCAACCGCCACCCCCAGCTCCTGACGTCGAGGGAATTCTGCCGTCACTGACACCATGAACGAGACCGTGAGCCAGATCGGCGATGCCCGCTGGTACGTCGTCCATGCCTATTCCGGGCACGAGGAGAAGGTCAAGAACAACCTCCTCAAGCGCGTGGACTCCATGGACATGCACGACAAGATCTTCGAGGTCCTCGTCCCCACCGAGGAGGTCATGGAGATCAAGGACGGCCAGCGCCGCCGCGTCTCCAAGCGCATCTACCCGGGCTACATCCTGGTCAACATGGTCATGACCGACGAGTCCTGGTACGTCGTCCGCAACACGCCGGGCGTCACCTCCTTCGTCGGCTCGGGCAACAAGCCCGTGCCCCTGGCCGAGAGCGAGATCCGGGGCATCCAGAAGCAGGTCAAGGCGGAGGCCCCCACCAAGGTCTCGGTCGAGTACCAGATCGACGAGAACGTCCGCGTCGTCGACGGGCCGTTCACGGACTTCCATGGCAAGGTCACCGAGATCAATCCCGAGAAGGGCAAGCTCAAGGTTCTCGTCAACATGTTCGGCCGGGAGACCCCGGTGGAGCTCGACCTGCTGCAGGTCGAGCGACTTCGCTAGGAGGGGCGCAGAGCAGCGTGGGCAAGAAGAAGGTCAAGACCGTCATCCGCCTGCAGATCCAGGCGGGCAAGGCCACCCCGGCACCGCCGGTGGGCACCGCCTTGGGCCCGCACGGGCTCAACATCATGGAGTTCTGCAAGTCCTACAACGAGCGCACCGCCGGGCAGGTGGGGAGCGTCATCCCCGCCGAGGTCACCGTCTATGAGGACCGCAGCTTCACCTTCATCACCAAGACCCCTCCCGCCGGCGACCTCCTCAAGAAGGCGGCGGGGGTGGAGAAGGGATCCGCGAATCCCAGCCGGGACAAGGTCGGCACCGTGACCCGGGCGCAGGTCCGCGAGATCGCCGAGCTCAAGCTGGCCGACCTCAACGCCTTCTCCGTCGAGCAGGCGATGCACACCATCGAAGGAACGGCCCGCTCCATGGGCCTGACCGTCCAACCGTAAGCACCAGGAGACCGGCAGGCCACCGTCTGCGCAGCAAGTGGGAGGGCCCCCAACCGGCCCGCCAGGACCACAGGAGAACGCTGATGCCCCATCGATTCGGAAAGAACTACCGCATGGCTGCGGAGAAGGTCGAGATCGGACGCCTCTACCCGCCCCGGGAGGCGGTGGAGCTGGTCCGTGAGACCTCCATGACCAAGTTCGACCCCACCGTCGAGGCCCACCTGCGGCTGGGCATCGACCCCCGCCACGCCGACCAGGCCGTGCGCACCACCGTCGTGCTCCCCCACGGCACCGGGAAGACGCGGCGCATCGCCGTCTTCGCCACCGGGGAGAAGGCGCGCGAGGCGATGGACGCCGGCGCCGACCTGGTCGGCGGCGAGGACCTGGTCAAGCAGGTCCAGGGCGGCCAGATCGACTTCGACGTCGCCCTCGCCACCCCCGATGTCATGGGCCTCGTCGGCCGCATCGGCAAGATCCTCGGACCCCGCGGCCTGATGCCCAACCCCAAGGCGGGCACGGTCACCTTCGACATCGCCAGGGCGGTCAAGGAGGTCCAGGGCGGGCGCATCGAGGTCCGCAACGACCGCCTCGGCAATCTCCATGCGGTGATCGGCAAGGCCTCCTTCGACGACACCCGGCTGGGGGAGAACTTCGCCGCCCTGATGGACGCGGTGATCCGCGCCAAGCCGTCGGCGGCGAAGGGCACCTACGTGAAGACGGTGACGCTCTGCACCACGCACGGCCCCGCCGTCAAGGTCGATCCCGGACAGGCCTCGAAGCTGCAAGTGGCGTAATTCCCCTTGCCCGTGCAGCCCATCCGCCTGCTCATCGTCGACGACATCCAGTCGACGCGGGACAACCTTCGCAAGCTGCTCAGCTTCGAAGACGACATCCAGGTGGTGGGCGCGGCCGGCGACGGCAAGGAGGGCGTCGAGGAGGCCCACCGGCTGCAGCCGGACATCGTCCTCACCGACGTGAACATGCCGCTGATGGACGGCATCCAGCTGACCGAGCAGCTCACCCAGGACCTGCCCGGGAGCCCCGTCATCATCATGAGCGTGCAGGGGGAGCGCGACTACCTGCGCCGCGCCATGCAGGCGGGCGCGCGCGAGTTCCTCATCAAACCCTTCAGCCACGACGAGCTGGTGGCGGCGATCCGGCGGGTGTACGCCCTGGAGCAGAAGAAGGGGACGTTCCTCGCCAAGACCGCCGAGGTGCAGCCCCCGGTGGCGACCTCGGGCCGCACCGGCCCGGGCGACGTCTTCATCGTGTATTCCGGCAAGGGCGGCGTGGGCAAGTCGTTGCTCGCCGCCAACCTGGCGGTGGCGCTGGCCAGGGAGACCGACGCCCGCGTCGGGCTGGTCGACCTGGACCTGCAGTTCGGCGACATCGGGGTGATGCTCAACCTCGACTACTCGCGCAGCATCACCGACATCGTCGACGCGCGGGAGCACCTGGACCGCGAGGCCCTGGACGACGTGCTCGCCGTCGGGCCGGCGGGCATCCGCGTCCTCCTCGCCCCCATCAGCCCCGAGCTCGCCGACCTGGTGACCCCGGAGCACATCCGCAACCTCTTCACCGAGCTGCGCAAGATGTGCGACTTCATCGTGGTCGACGCCTCCAGCCATCTCGGCGAGATCACCCTCCAGGTCATGGAGATCGCCACCCGCATCCTGGTGGTCACGGCGCTCACCATCCCGGCGATCAAGAACGCCCGCCTCACCCTGAAGGTCCTGGAATCCCTGAACGTCGATCCGGAGCGGGTCATGCTCATCGTCAACCGCAGCGACGGGTACTCCGACTTCAACAAGGAGGCGATCGAGCAGAACCTCCGGGTCCCCGTGGCGGCGCAGATCCCCCACGATCCGCGGGCCGTCGGCGAGGGCCAGAACCGCGGCACCCTCTTCGTGGAGACGCAGCCGGAGGCGGAGATCAGCCGCGCCGTCCGGGAGCTGGTCTCGCGCCTCGTCCCGGCGGAGCAGGGAGCCCTCGCCGGCGGGGACAAGAAGCGGCGGCGGGGCCTCTTCGGCCGCTGAACGTTCAGGTCTCACGCCGTCGCGGCCCGCCACACGGCCGGCGGCGGATTGACAGCGAGGTCACGACCGGCTTGGGACGCATGGTGGGATAGCGGCGTTAGACGAGAATGCAACCTGTATGGGGGCACCAGCCGTCGATCCCACGCTTCCGCCGAGCCCGGAGGACGTCCGGGATCGGCGGGTCGCCGTCTTCGTTGCCGTCCTGCTCGGTGCCGGGGCCGCCCTCGCGGGAGTGCACGGGGACAGCGTGCTCGCCGACGTGTGCGCCGTTCTGGCAGGGCTCCTCCTCATCGTCGCCCTCAGCCTCTGCTCCCTGCCCGCGCTGGCCAGGCGGCGCTCGCGCCGCCGCTGCGGGTAGCCGGCGCCCGTCTCAGGGCCGCGCGAAGCCGAATCGCCGGCGCGACCTCTGCGCCCCGGAGGTGTCGTCCTGGTCGCCGGCCGGCGCGCCGGCGGGGCCGTCGGGCACCAGGACGCGGGCCAGCTCGGCGATGCTCAGGGCGGCGGCGCTGCGCGGCTGCCCGATCATGAAGGGGACGCCGTGGCTGACCGAGGTGGCGACGACGGCGGGCTCGTGGCGGATCTCGGCGATCGCCTTGGTCCGCAGGAACCCCTCCACGTGGCCTCGCTCCATCTCACTGGCACCGTCCCGGTGGTTGAGGATCAGGACGAAGCGGGCCGTCTCCAGCTTGAGCACCTCCATCACCGCCTGCACCAGCTTCGCGTTCTTGACGGAGGTGACGCTCATGTCGGAGATCAGCAGCACCCTGTCCGAGGTCTCGACCGCGTCGAGGCTGACCTCGGTGAGGTAGGAGGGGGTGTCGACGACGATGTAGTCGAAGGTGCGGCGGAGTTCGTCCATCAGGGCCCGCAGGTGCTGGGTGGTGACGTAGTCCGCCAGCTCGGGGCGGGCGGGGGCGGCCAGGACGGTGAGGCCTCCCGGGCCCTGGGCCAGGGCCTGCTGCACCGCGTCGCGGTCGGCGACGGCGTCGCTGGCGGCGAGGTCGGCGATCGTCCTGTCCACGTTCAGGTTGAGGAGGGCGCAGGCGTCGCCGAACTGGAGGGAGGCGTCCACCAGCACGACGCGGTGCGAGCGGGCCAGCGCCAGCGCCAGGTTGACGGCGATCACCGTCTTGCCCACGCCCCCCTTGCCGCTGACGACGGTGAAGACCTTGCCGTTGCCCGGCGGCGGTTCCGCGTGCTCCTCCCCGACCGGGGGCGCCGGCTTGCGGAGCTCGAACTCGTGGACCCGCCGGATGGCCGCCACCAGCTCGTCGCCGCTGAACGGCTTCTCGAGGAACTCGCGGGCGCCGGCCAGCATGGCGTGCCGGAACGCCTCGTTCTCCGCGTCCAGGGATAGCATGATCACGCCCGTCCGGGGCAGGTACTGGGCCAGCATCTCCGTCGTCTGGATGCCGTCCATGCCGGGCAGTCCCGCGTCGATGATGGCGACGTCGGGCTGCGTCCGCAGCGCCTCCTGCACCGCCAGCTCGCCGTCGGCGGCGGTGGCGCAGACGAGCAGATCCGGCTCGGCGCTCAGCCGCCGCACGACGTTCTCGGTGACACGAGGGGACTCGTCGGCGATCAGCACCCGGATCATCTCGGACACCCCGGCTGGGCCCGGCAGCTCAGCTCCGCCCCAGCGAGAAGCGGCGGCGGTTGGACCCGGACCCGGCCCGCTCTCCGCGCGCGCCCTGGGGGGCGGCCTTGACGGCGGGGGAGAGGTGGTCGACGAGCTGGCGGATCTGCTTGCTGAAGTCGCACTTTGCGTCGGCGGAGACGATGGTCTTCCCGGCGTCGATGAACTCGTCGATCCTGGGCTCGAAGGGCAGCGACGCCACCACCGGGAAGCGGAGGCTGTCGTCGACCTCGGCGCGGGGGAAGCTGGCCTTGGCCCGCGTCTGGTTGAGCACCAGGGCGATGCGCTCCTTGGGGATGCCGAGCGACTGCAGCAGCTTCAGGGTCACCTTGGTGTCCTTGATCGCCGTGATGTTGAAGTTGGTCACCACGATGATCTGATCGGCCGTCTCGATGGCCTCCAGGTTGCGCTCCTCGAGGTGGGCGGGGGTGTCGACGATGATCTGGTCATAGGTGGTGGCCAGCTCCCGGAGGATGGCGCGGAGGTTGGCGGTGTTGACCAGGTCGGCGAACTCCGGGCTGGTCGGGGCGAGGAGCGCCCGGACGCCCTCCGGACCGGTGGCCATGACCTCCTCGATGAAGTCGATCTCCACCTGCTCCCCCTGCTGTGCCAGGGCGTCGATGGCGGTGGGGTGGTTCTCGGCGTGGAGCATCACCGCCACATCGCCGAACTGGAGGTCGAGGTCCACGATCGCCACCTTGTTGCCCTTGGCGGAGAGGGCAACCGCCAGGTTGGTGGCGATCACCGACTTGCCCACCCCTCCCTTGCCGGAGAAGACGACGAACAGCTCGGCATGCCCCTTGGTGCCGCGCCGGGCCGTCCTGGGCCGGGCGACCTGCTCCGGGGTGCGGTCGAGCAGGGGCGTCTCGGGGACCTCGAGCGGGGTTGGCGACCCGAGGGTCTCGTCGTCGAGCTGGAACACCGGCACCCCCGGCTGAGCGGTGGGCTCCTGCCCGGCGGGGACGGCGGGCGCCTCCGCCGGGCCGGGAGAGGCCTCGTGCTCCCAGGGCGGCGGTTCCGTCCGCGCCGGCTGGGACGGGGTCGCCGCCGTGTCCTCAGCCGTGTCCTCAGAGGTCGGCTGCGAGGGGGAGGCCTCGGGGGCAGCCTCGGGGGTCAGCACCGCGTCGGGCGGGATCTCCAGTTCCCACCGCGCCGGGGCGGGGGCCGACGGCTGGACCTCGTACGGGGCCACCTGCGCCGCGTCGGGCGGCGCCCCCCACGGCGCGGGTTCCGGTTGCGCCGCCCACGGCGCCGCTTCCGGCTGCGCCGGTTGGGCGCTGCCGGGCGGCGCCTCCGCGGGGGCGGAGGGCCCCGGCTCAGGGGCCCATGACAGGGGTGGGGGCGCCGACAGGTCGGCGACGGCCGGCGGGGCCATGACGGAGACGGCACGATCGATGGCGGCGATGAGGTCCGGCCCCTCGGCGTTGTCGGCGACCATGGTCGCGGCCCCGGCCTGCGCCAGACGGGCGGTGAGCGCCGGGTCGGCGGCGTCGAGGACGACGACAACCCCGAGCCCGGGGACGTTGCGGGCCAGCTCGTCGACCAGGCTGACGATGTCCAGCCGGCCGAACCCCTGGTGGAGGAGGAGGACGTCGGGGCGGAGCAGACGGATGTCCTCACCCAGCTCCGACGTCTCGCGGCTGAAGCCGACCAGGATGACCCGGTCGGAGTAACCGGCCAGGGTCTCCAGCCTGGCAACAGCGTACGTCGCGTCGCTGGCGATGAGCACCCGGGTGGCGCTGCCCGAGGAACCCTCCTGCATTGGCGGCATGGTACGTCGAAAGTTCACCCTTGGGACGCCTGCGACGCCACTGTCGCGGCCGCCTGGACAAGCGAAAGGGGAGCCGCGAAGCGACTCCCCTTTGGCAATCGGAGCCCGATGGCCCCTAAGCGTTCAGGCCGTTGCTGACGTTCGAGAAGACGTTCTTGACCTGACCACCGACCACGGTAAGGATGACGATGACGACGACGGCGATGAGCACCAGGATCAGGGCGTACTCAATCATGCCCTGGCCTTCCTGGCCTTCCTTGTCGAGTTGGGTCTTGCGGATCGCGAGCTCGCGAAGTCGCAGGTAGAGATTGCTAAGCACCTTGGATTCACCTCCTTGCATTGGGTTGATCGAGCAAGCTCGATACGGCTCATGCGAAATATGCCCTGGACGGGGCGCCCTGGGATACCTGAAAGTGCGAAGTTACGGTAACAAGGGTTCTGATATCGGGTGCGCATTGTGTTAGGGCTGCCCCTGACAGCCCTCCCGGGCCCCTGGTCCGGGGCCTCCACCACCTCCGGCTCAACGGCTTGGTGAAGGCGGCGGGCACGCCCGGAGACGGGTGCTAAGGTCGCGGATATGCCCTCCTGGAGCCGGTCCCGAGCACCCGCCGCAACCGCCGACGGCACCGAGGCGGAGCGGCGGTCCGCCGCCCTCGTCGAGCTCGAGGGAGCCTCGGCCTGCACCCAGCCGGGCTGCGGCGGCACCACCGGGCTTGCCTGCGAGTACGTGGACCGTCTCGGCCGCGCCTGCCGGACCGCCTGGTGTCCCGAGCACCGCATGGTCATCGACGGCCGCGTCTACTGCCGCCGCCACGCCGGGGTCGTCAGCGCCCTGCCCGGCGGGTACCTCGCCAATGCGGCGCCGCTCCCCGACCTGGAGAACCGGGCGCCGTCCCTGGTCAGCTGGGTGGCCCGGGAGGTGGACGCCGACATCCGGCAGCTGCTGCTCTCGGTGCCCGGCCCGGGGGAGGTGACGCAGCTCCTCACCGATCCCGTCTACCTCGTCTTCACCGGCGGGGACCGGCGCCGCGCCTGGGAGCGGGCCTGGAAACTCGTCGACCAGACCGGCCACACCCTGCGGGTCTCCCTGCTCGTGGAGGAGTGGGCGGACGCGGAGGTCGCCGTCCGGGTGAACATGACCATCGTCGAGCGACTCATGCCGCCCTGGATCGCGCAGCGCCTCCACGGCGCCCTCCCGCCGCCGGAGCTCGACGCGCAGCGGCGCAAGGACTTCAACCGCCGTCTCCTCGCCGCCCTCCAGGCGGGGATCGACCGGCAGGAGGGGCGGCGTGGCGCGCCGGGTCCACCGGGGGACCGCGGGGACGGCGACGAGGTTGACGGTTGATGCCCAGACGGCGCCGGTGTCCACTATCCTGATGGCTCCCGCACAACCCTGGACATGAGGCATCACCTGTGAGCCAGCGCCGGATCCTCGTCGTTGACGACGACCCCCGTCTCCTCCACATCGTTGCCATGTACCTCGGCATCGAGGGATTCGAGGTCGCCACCGCCTCCAACGGCGAGGAGGGGCTTCAGGAGGTCGACGCCCGGAAGCCCGATCTCATCATCCTCGACATCATGATGCCCGGCATGGACGGCGTCGAAGCCTGCCGCCGCATCCGCAGCAACCCGGTGACCATGGACATCCCCATCCTGATGTTCAGCGCCTTGTCGGGCGACGACGACGTCGAGCGCGCGCGGCTGGCCGGCGCCAACCATCTCATCACCAAACCCTTCAACCTGGTCGGTCTGGGATCGGTGGTGAAGTCGTTCTTCGCCTCCGATCAGGCCGTCCCCAGCTGAGCCCCGCCACCCTGCGGGGTGGCGCGCCGGCGCCGGGTCGACGGCTCAGCTGACCCCGGCCGGATTGGTCCCCTGGGCGAGCTGGTTCGACAGGTTCGACGGCAGCACCGGGCTCAGCAGGTTCTGGATCCCCGGTTCGAGCTTGACCACCAGCTGGGTGAGAAGTCCGTGGTCCAGCGCCGTCGCCGCCTCGGTGTGGGTGGCGGGGACGGGGAGGTTCGCCGTCGGCTGGGCGTTGGCGACGGCCTGGGCGACGATGCAGGCGAGCCCGACCTCGAGGACGCCGATGATCACGCCGGCGAGGAAGCCGGCGACGTGGTCGAAGGCGACGGTGACGACGCGCTGCAGCTGCTCGCCGTAGAGGGCGGCGAGGATCTCGATGAGGATGACCACCACGACGAAGACGCCGAGGAAGGTCCAGGCGTTGGTGTAGAGGGTGCCGGGCCCGATGACCTTGGCCAGCGGATTGGCGACGTAGGTGGCCGATACCGTGCCGGCGAAGATGGCGACGAAGGCGATGGCACGCCGCACCAGCCCGAAGTGCCATCCCATGTAGCAGTTGATGGCGACGACGACGATGAGGATGAAGTCGGCGGCGGCTTCGTTGAGCCCGTAAGCAGGCACGGCAGCCGTCACCGTAGCACCGCGCCGGGGTGCCCGTATCCACAGGTGTGTGACGACGCTGTGGCATGAGCGGCGGTGCCGGCGCGGCCGCCTCCGCGCCGGCGCAGGGCGTCGCCGATGTGCGCCGGCCCGCCCCCTGGTACCATCGCGCCAGGTTGATGGACACCCCCCCCGAGGAGCCGCAGAGGAGCCGGGACAGCCGCTTCGTCGCCCGTCTGAGCGCCGCCGACGTCTCCGGCCGCAAGACCTACGACCTGGTGGACGAGCCCGTCGGGGACGATTACCGGGCCCTCCTCCTCTGTGCCCGCCCGCAGTGCGACACGGCGGTGCTCAGTGTCGACACCACCCGCGAGTTGGCTGGGCCGGGACGGGAGCTCCTCGGCCGCCTGGCCCCGTCGCTGCGTTCCGAGGCCATCAGCGCCGGTGTGCGCCGGCTGCGGTACGAGCTGAGCGGCGCCTGCATCGAGGTCCTCGGCACCGCCCCGGGCCTGTTCGCGTGGATGCAGCCGGACCGTCCCGAGAACCTCTGCCTGCTGCGTCCCGACGGAAGCCCCTGGATCGTCTCCATCGCCGGAGACCGCATCGGCTACGTCGAGCTGAGCCCCTTCGAGAAGCTGCTCCTCGGCCGGGCCGCCCCCGGGGTGGCCGCGGTCCTCGCTCACCAGGGGGCCACGGACGCCATCCTCGCCGCCCTCGAGAGGCGCCTGGAGAGCGGGGCGGAGGCGGTCCAGGCGGGGATGCTCGACTACGCGCGCACGGTGCTGGACGAGGGCCGGGAGGGTCTTGTCGTGGCGCTGCGGGACTGGCTCGGCTCCGGCGAGCAGGTGCGCGTCACCGCCGCCCTCCACGTTGCCGGCCGGCTGCGGCTGACGGAGCTCGGCCCGGACCTCTCCCGTCTCCTCGACGCCCTGCGGCGGGGCGAGGTCGCCGTCCCCGCCGTGTACCGGTCGAACATGGTTCTCGGTGCCCGCTGGCGGGCCCATCTGACCGGCCAGCTCACCGAGGCGCTCGACGCCCTGCGCAGCCGCCCGGCACCGTCAGTGTGACCCGAACTCCGTCATCAGGTTGATGGCGGCCGGTCCGAGCAGGACGACGAAGAGGGTGGGGAAGATGCAGCACACCATGGGGAAGAGCATCTTGAGCGGCGCCTTCTGCCCGGTCTCCTCGGCCCGCTGACGCCGCCTGCGGCGGATCTCCTCGGACTGGATGCGCAGGACGTTGGCGATGCCGACGCCCAGCTGCTCCGACTGGATCACCGCCTGGATGAAGGAGTTCAGCTCCTCCACCTTGTTGCGCGTGCCCATGTCGTCCAGGGCCTCCAGCCGGGGGCGTCCGAGGCGGATCTCGTTGAGCACCTGGTTGAACTCCGCCGAGAGGGCGTTCCTGTACTTCTCGCAGACCCGACCGAGGGAGGCGTCGAAGCCGAGGCCCGCCTCGACGCTGATGGTGAGCAGGTCGAGGGCGGAGGGGAGGGCGAGGAGGATCTCCTTCTGCCGCTTCCGGATGCGGCGGGACAGCAGGTTCTCCGGCAGCAGGTAGCCGATCAGGAGGCCGAACAGCGGACCGGCCAGGAAGAGCGGCATCTGCATCCTCGCCACCGCGGCGAGGGCCAGGAAGATGAAGCCGCAGAAGATCACCGAGATGATGCGCAGCACCAGGAAGCCGCCGACGGTGAGCCCCCAGGGCCTGCCGGCGAGGTTGAGCTTCTCCTGCAGCGCCTGCGTCCGCTGCTGGCCCGAGGTGGACGCGAGGCGGCGCCCCCAGCGCTCGAGCACGGGGCGGAAGACGCGGTCGAAGAAGGGCAGCGTCATCTCCACCTCGGCCAGGCTCTGGACGGCGCGGCCCGCCTCGGTGAACTGGGCGAGTCGCGCCTCCAGCAGGTCGACCTGAGCCGACCGCGCCGGGCGCAGGCCGAGGACGACGAGCAGTACGGCGCAGGCGATGAGGGCTCCGGCGAGGGCGGCGTACATCATCGGCTACACCTCGATCTTCGTGATCTTCGAGATGATCGCAGTGCCGAACATGATGCTGGTGCCGCCGATCGCCAGCATCACCCAACCGGCCACGTGGTGGACCATCGGGCTGAAGTACGAGGGCTCGATGAAGAACAGGAAGAGGGCCAGGCCGATCGGCAGCAGGGTGATGATCACGCCGGAGAGGCGGGCCTGCGCCGTCAGGGTGCGGATCTCACCCTGGATGCGCACCCGCTCGCGGATGGTGTAGGCGATGGTGTCGAGGATCTCGGCGAGGTTGCCGCCGACGACGCGCTGGATCTGGACGGCGGTGACCATGAGGTCGAAGTCCTCGGACTTGTTGCGCTGCACCATGTGCTGGAGGGCGTCGTCGACGGGGATGCCGAGGGCGATCTCGCGGGTGCCTCGGGAGAACTCGTCGGAGATGGGCGGCGAGGCGTTCTTGGCGACCGTCGCCATGGCCTGGGCGAAGGAGAGGCCCGCCTTCAGGGCGTTGCTGAGCAGGACGATGGTGTCGCCCAGCTGGGCCTCGAAGGCGCGGGTGCGCCGGGACTGGCGCAGCCGCAGGTAGATGCCGCTGCCGATCCACACGATGACGGGGCCGGGGATGACGGCGATGATGGTGGAGAAGCGCAGCCAGCAGATGCCGCCGACGAGCACGGCCAGCGCGGCGATGAGCAGCATCCACTCCGACGCCTTCATGCGTAGCCCCGCCTTCTGCAGGTCCTCGGCCAGCTTGCCCGCGTACGAGCCGCGGGCCATCACCGGGTTGAGGACATCGGTGGCCCGATCGAGGATGTCGCGCAGCGCGTTGCCGGAGCTGATCCGCTCCGGCATGCGCTGCTGCTGGCCGCCCATGTAGGCGCTCAGGCGGCGCGCGACCTCGTCGGCCTCCGTGTTGCTCCGCCCGGCGATGAGGGCCACCCAGCAGAGCAGCGTGCAGGCCACGAGGACGGCGGCGAGGATGGGAAGGATGTTGGTCATCGTAGACCCTAGCCGGTCGGGCTCCGCGGCACCTCTGCGCTCACGAGGCGAACTGGCTGCTCAGGCTCTGCGGCGTCACCGGGTTGTCGCCGGGGTCGGTCAGCGCCGGCCCGCTCGCGGATTCGTACTTGGGGCTGGCCGGTGTGCCGTACTCGCTGATGGGCCGCAGCACGTACTTGAGCACCGTCGGCGGGTTGCCGGTCGCCGAGCTGGCGAACCTGGCGGTGAGCAGGGCGGTCATGATCTCGGCCTGGGCGCGGGGCAGCTCGATGACCAGGTAGGTGGGCGCCGCCGGCGCCGCCGCCGCGGCGGGCGAGGCCGCGGGCGATGCCGTCGAGGTCGTCTGGCCGCCGACGGCGAGCACGGGAACGTCCTGGAAGCCGTAGCTGACGTCGTTGCTGGTCGCATCCGGGCCTCCGTCGTCGACGAGGATGTCGATGTGGTCTCCGGCCTGGATGTAGTAGCCGACCGTCATCAGGGCGGTGCTCTCGTCAGATGTGCTGCCGCTGGCGGGGATCGCCAGGGCCACGTCACCGGGTGCGATGTCCAGCTGGTTCCCCGGGATGGGCACCGTCACGCTGCCGGGGGTTGTGGTCAGCAGCTCCGACGTGATGGGCGTTCCCGCGGTGATGGTCACCGCCGCGATCTTGCCGATCGCCTGGCTCTCCAGGGAGAGGTAGCCGACGGGGACGATGTTGGTGGGATAGGCGTGGGTGGTGAGCTCACTGGCCGTGATCTTCTCGCCGGTGGCGATGGTGGCCGCGGCCACGACCACCTCGTCGGTGGACGTTGTGCCCTGGGCGGGCGTGCCGGTGCTTCTCTGCACCGCGAGGAAGACCACGAATCCCGCCAGGAGGGCGAAGACGATGCCGCCGAGGAGGAGGACGCGGTTCTGTGGTTTGTTGGACGGGAGGGCCACCTTGTTTTCCTTCTGCTGCAACCGCGCCACGTCGCTCCCCGTTGGGGCCGGGACGTGGTTCGGTTGGTGGGGGCTTGCCGCCCGAGTGTGACTTAAGGCCGCCGCCGGGGTGTCGCTATCCGGTAACAGGTGGGGTGCGCCCTATTCGCAGTTGTGCGGGTGGATCTCATGGCTCCAGGCGACCCGTCATCTGCGCCCGCATCAGCATCTCCAGGACATCGTCCCGGTACGGCGCGATGGTGGCGATCTTGCGGTACACGCGCAGCGCGCCGCGATTGTCCCCGCGCAAGCGGGTCAGGCGCGCGATCCGCTCCAGATAGGAGACGGCGAGGTCGATGTCGTGGTCGTCGATGCAGATGTCCGCCAACCGCGCCAGGGGCGGCTCGAAGATGGGGTCGGCCCTCGAGGCGGCGAGATAGCAGTTGAGCGCGGCGTTGCCCCTGCCCAGGGCGCGGCACCGGTCGCCGATGTCGAGTGCCATCTCCGCCACCGCCTGGCCCCCCAGCTCATGGGCTGCCTGCTGCAGCATGGCGGCGGCGTCGTCGCACTTCTTCTTGCGCAGCTTCAGCTCGATGGAGGCGCGAAGCTGGCGCAAGTCGCTCTCCGGGACCTCCTCGACGGTGAAGGGGGCGAGCGCATCCTCGTCGGCGTCGAAGGGCCCGCCGGTGAGGGGCTGGAGATGGATCTGGACCGTCTCCGGCTGGCGAACCGCCCAGCCGCCCGGTGGCGGCGTCGCGGCGTCCGCCTGCGCCTGCGAGGTCTCGGGCTCGAACTCCGTGTCGGGGAGCCGGGTGACGGCCTCGGCCTCCGCCATCTCCTGCCCGTGCTCCCGCTCCGGCACCGGCGGCCAGCCGGGGCGCTGGCTCGGGCCGTCGCGGTGGGGATCGAGCGGCGACGGCCAGGAGAGGCTGAGACGGGCCTCGCCGGCGGGCGCGGAACCCGGGTGGGGGGAGGGCGATGCGGTGGGCTCCGGGGGGAGGTCCAGGGCGGCGTCGGCTGCGTGTCCCGGCCTCTGCGTTGGCGTGACCGGCTTCGGCCACGTCGATGGATCGGCGAAGGACGCCCGTCGTGGCGCCGCCGTCTGGGCGTCTCCCGTGGCAACCGAGTCGTGGGCGACCTGCCCGTTGCCGTTGCCCGGGTCGACCGGCGCCGCATCGGCGGGCACGTCGTCGGGATCCCCGATGTGGAAGCGGAAGTGGGGGAGGTTGGGCGGGGCGGGAGACGGCCTCTCCGGGTGGTTCTGCGGGGCGGCCGCCGGTGGTGCGGGCGCGGGGGCGGGTGGCGCCGGCCTCGCAGCGGCGGCACGGGGCTCCAGCGGGATGGGACTGAACTCGGGCAGCTGCAGCCGTCCCAGGGCCGCCGCCTCGTCGGCTCCGATGAGCATGCCGCCCGAGGGCTCCCGGCGCGCCGCCCGCGGGCCGGGCTGGCCGGGGGCGGTCCACATGCCGTTCCACTCCGGCGCCGGCTGGCCGGCCGGTGCGGGACGGGCGGCCGGCGCGGCCGGCGCCTGCGGGGCCGGCGACAGTGGGGTGACCGGCGCGGTGGCGCGATCCGCCGGCGGGACGGCGTCGAGGGACAGCAGGTACTCGTAGACGCCGCGCCGCAGCCGTTTGGTGAGGCTGGGCACGATGTCGGCCGAGCCGGAGTCGGCGGCGAGCTTGGTGGCCTGGTCCACGATGGCGAGGAGGCTGCGCTCGTCGAGGGTGCCCAGCCGGATCGCCTCTTCGAGGCGGTGGTCGAGGAGGTCGGCCAGTCCCGGGACCCTGGGCGCGACGGTGGTGGCCCCGTCCTGCCAGCCCCGCCGGATCATGTTCAGGCTGTCGGGCGTCATGACACCACTTCCGCCGCGCCGGCAATGGCGTCGCCGTCATCCGCCCCGAGGACCTTGCGCACCTGGCGCAATCCCTGGAAGCCGATGAAGCCGATGATCAGCGCCAGCAGGCCGAAGAACCCGACGAAGCGGAGCCACGTCGCGGCGACCCCGCCACCCGGGAGCACCCAGACCGCGCGGTCCGCGTACGAGGTGCCCGGGCGCTTGACCGTCCAGTTGTCGGCCACCGCGTTGTAGTCGCCCTTGGTCTTGATCAGGACGTCGCCCACCGAGTCGTGGCTGAGCCAGACGATGCGGTGGACGATGGTCAGGCTGGTGTTGTCGGGGTCGGGGAAGACGACGACGTCGCCGACGGTGAGCTGGTCGGTGGGAATCCTCTCGGTCAGGACGATGGAGCCGATGGGGATGGTGGGCTGCATGCTGCCGGTGACCACCTCCTCCAGGTGGTGCCCGGTGACGATCAGCCCCACCATGGTGGCGCAGACCATGACGACGATCTCGAGTGCGACGGCGATCAGCAGGTTGGTGGCATGGCCGAGGCGGCCGCGCCAGGGCGACGGCGCGTCCGCGACGGACGTCCGAATACGGGAGCGAGGGGTGGCGACGGCGGGCAGCGTGGCGGCACGAGCCTCGGGGGAGACGGCGGCGCGCAGGTCCGCGAAGAGGGGCGTCGCCGCGGGCCGGTCGTCGGGGAGTGGCGCCGGATGGACCTCGAGTGCCGCGACGTCGGAGCCGGGATCCGGCATCTCGACCACCGCCGCGACGCCGTCGATCGAGAAGGTGGCGTCGTCCGTGAGGATGGCGCCGGCTGCCTCGGGTGCGGGCCCGGCGACGTCGGCCGCCGGTGCCGGGAGCTGGACGGGCGGTGCCGGGATCTCGGCCTCGGGCGCCGGCGGGGCCGCTGTGGCGGGCTCGTCCGGTCGGGGTTCGAACCTGGCGGGCGAGATCAGCGTGGCCCAGGCGGCGGGTGGCCGCGGCGGCGAGGCGATGGCAGCCCGTGGATCGACCACGACGGTGGGGACGGCGATGCGCAGCATCCGCATGGCGCGCCCGGCGTCGAGGGGCGAGACCCTGCGGCAGGCGACGGCCAGGCGCCTGGTGCGCACGGGCAGGCGGGGGGTGAACACCGAGGAGGCGACGTCGAGGCGGGCGAGGTAGGCCCGCTGACGGTGCGGCTGGATCGGCGGGGGAGGGGGCGAGAGGGGAACCGGCGCCGGGGGTGCGGCCGGCGGGGTCGTGGCGGGCGGGGGCGGCGGGGATGATGCCTCGACGTCGGGGCGCAGCCGCAGGATGGTCGCCTGGCGCGCCCTGCGCCGTTCCGCCGCGGTGGTGGGGCTCGCGCGTGGCGTGGGGCGGCCCGGGTCGCAGGCGACGGCGGCGGACTCGAGGTCCTCGACGACGTCCCGGACCAGATCGTGGAGCTCCTCCGAGAGGGGGGGCCTCGCGTTACCCATGCGCTGTCCTTCGCCGCTCGCCGACGGCTGTGGTCGCGGCCTCGAGCTGGCGGGTCAATTGTCGATCCGACCCTGCGGAAGGCCGTGCAACGTGGCGCAACGAATCGGTTGCGCAGCACCCGATGGCCGGTCCCGGCGCCCTGGACGGCCACCGCGGGGCGGCGGGCGGCAAACAGAAGAGGCCGGGTGAGCGGGGCTCTCGCCCCGCGCCCGGCCCCTCAGATCATGGCCCTGCTAGGCGGACTGGGTGAACAGGATGCTGAAGGTGCAGCTCTGCCCGGCATCCGTGCTGTGGGTGGAGAAGCCGCTGCCGGTCCCGACCGTCAGGGTGAAGGTGTCGCCGGTCGCACCCGTGCCGGTGCCGGGGGCGCCGCCCCCGGTCCAGGTCAGGCTGGGCGTGGCCGCGTCGTTGTAGATGTGGGTCGTGCCCATGGTGCTGCTCAGCGCCGCGGTGGCGTACGGGGTGCCACCGTCCGGGGCGGTGGTGGCCAGGTCGGTCACCTTGAGGGTGAGGTCGGCGCACAGTGAGCCGCTCGGCGCCGCCGGCATGCTCATGACGAAGGTGCTCGACAGCGACCCGGTATTGGCGATGGTGATGGTGCCCGTGGTGCCGCCCCAGGTCGAGTTGACCGCGGTGACCGTGACGTCGGCGCTGCACCAGCCGTTGCCCGTGCCGGTGGGGATCGTCCCCAGCAGGGACACGCAGCTCGTGTTGTTGGCGTGGGCGAGGGTGCCGGCGGCGACGTTGTTGCCGGCGTTCTCGGTGTAGGCGTTCCACGCGGCCAGCCCGCCGAAGCCGACCAGCGCCGTGGCCGCCACGGCGGCTCCGAGAACCAGCGCCGCCCGAAGGGAGCGCCGGTGACGCCGCTTGTCCATGATCCTCGTGTCCTCGAGGCGGTTCTCACCGCAACGTCCAGCTAGTTCAAATGCACTAGACGTCACTGGTAAGGCTAGAGGGGTGATGGCACGGACTCGCGCCTGATCCGGCCACAGCCGGGTAACGGGGTTTCGATCGCCCGTAACGCGATCGACGCGTCTGGGCGGGGGGTGGGCCCGGACGCGAAACGACCGCCGGACGTGCTGTCCGGCGGTCGTGTGGCGTGCCCTCCGGGGGAGGGGTGGCGGGTGGGCCGCCGCCCCGGCTCCGTGGCGTCGGTCAGGCCTGTGTCTGGGTCCAGGTGAAGTCGGCGGTGCAGGTCGAGTCCTGGTCGCTGCTCTGGCTGCCGGGCAGCGCCAGGCTGAAGGTGAAGGTGTTGCTGTCGCTCTGGTTCCACGTCGGGGAGCTCAGCGAGCTGTCGAGGTTGGCCGTCGTGGTCAGCCCCGTCAGCGCGCCGCTGTAGACGGTGACGCCGTTGGCGTCGACGATGCTGAGGGTCAGGTCACCGCAGAGGGTGGTGCCCTGGCCGGTGGTCACCGCCGAGCCGAGGCTGAGGGTGAAGGTGGTGGGCAGGGTCCCGGTGTTGGTGATCTCCACTGTGCCGACGGGCGCGGAGAATCCCGGGGCGGCCCCGGCGACGGAGAAGATGGCGCCGCAGCCTCCGGGGGAGGTCAGGTCGGTGCAGGTGACCGGTGCCGCGCTGCTCGGGTAGGTGATGGTGGCCACGTTCTGCATGTGGACGCCACCCGTCCCGAAGCTGCTGCCGTTGTTCCCGGTCACCGCCTGCCATGCGGCCAACCCGCCCCAGCCGATGAGGGCGGTGCTGCCGATCACGAGCAGCAGGACCAGCCCGCTGCGCAGGTTCCTGCGCGCGGGGCGGGGACGGTCGATGGCCATGGGGAACCTCCTGATGACGTGCTGGGCGGCGCTGCCGGCGAGGCCGGCGCCGCAACCGGCGTTGGGTGGTTACAAACAGGAAGGGCCGGGCGGAGCTGGTCCGCCCGGCCCCTTCAGTTCGTGGGGTTGCTGGTTACGCGCTGGCCTGGGTGAACAGGATGGTGAATCCGCAGGTCGAGCCCAGGACGCTGTCGTCGTTGGCGAAGTTGTTGTAGGGGGCGATGGCGAAGGTGAAGGTGTCGTGGTCGCCGTGCGCCCAGGTGGCCACGCCATTGCTGTTGTCCAGGGCGGTCGGGCCCATCGTCTGGGTCAGATCCGTCTGCGAGTACACGGTCGCGGGCGTCCCCTCACCGTCGGTGACGGTCAGGGCGAGATCCGCGCAGAGGGCGCCGCCCGTCGGCGCGGCCGGCATCGACATCGCGAAGGTGCTGCTCAGCGAGCCGGTGTTGGTGATGGTCACCGTGCCGCTCGTGCCGGCGAAGTCGGAGGTCAGGGCCGCGCCGCTGACGATCACCGAGCAGGCGCCCGGCGCGCTGGCGGAGATGGTCGAGGCGCAGACCGTGCCGAGGCCGACCTGGTTGGTGTGCGAGAGGGTGCCGACCGCGAAGTTGTTGCCGGCGTTCTGGGTGTAGGCCTGCCATGCGGCCAAGCCGCCGAAGCCGACGAGTGCCGTCCCGGCGACAGCCGCTCCCAGCACCAGCACCATCCGCAGGGACCGTCTGTTCTTCTTCTCGTCCATGACCCTCGTCACCTCGTTCTGCCTTCTGATGTAATCGTCCAGATAGTTCAAATGCACTAGACGCCACTAGTAAGGCTAGGGTGGGCGCTGGCACGGAACCCCGGCCGATCCCGCCACAGACGGGTAACGGGGCGCCTGAGGAGTCGTGACGCGTTCGGTCGGAATGGGGTCCGGTACCTGGACGCGAAACGACCGCCGGACGGGTCGGACCCCCCGGCGGTCGTGTGGGAGGCGGGAAGAGAAGAGAGACCGGGCCAGGGCGTTCCGAGCCCGGCCTCTCTCAGATCATGGCGTTGTCGGTTATGCGGCCTGGGTGAAGAGGATGTTGAAGGTGCAGCTGGTCCCCGCGTCCGTGCTGTCGCTGGCGTAGCTCCCGTACGGAGCCACCGTCAGGGTGAAGGTGTTGCCGCTGGCGCCCGAGCCGGTGCCGGCCGTGCCGCCGCCCGTCCAGGTCGGCGAGGGGGTGCCGGCATTGTTGTTGAGTGCCGTTGCCGCCATGGCGGTCGTCAGCACCGTGGTCGGGTACACCGTCGCCGCGTTCTTGTCGGTGACCTTGAGCGACAGGTCTGCGCAGAGGGAGCCGGTCGGCGCCGCGGGCATGCTCATCGCGAAGGTGCTGGAGAGGGTGCCGGTGTTGTCGATCTTGACCGTGTCGGCGGCGCCCGTCCCGGTCCAGGTCGAGTTGATGGCCGTGACGGTGACCACGGCACTGCACCAGCCGGTGCCGCTGGAGACCGGGACCGTTCCCAGAGACGACACGCAGGCGGACGACTGGTTGGCGTGGCTCAGGGTGCCGGCGGCCACGCTGTTGCCGGCGTTCTCGGTGTAGGCGTTCCACACTGCCAGGCCGCCGAATCCCACCAGGGCCGTGCCCGCCACGGCAGCCCCCAGGACCAGCGCCATGCGCAGGGAGCGCCTGCTCTTCCTCTGTTCCATGACCCTCGTCACCTCGTGCTGCCTTCTGATCACAACGTCCAGATAGTTCAAATGCACTAGACGTCACCGGTAAGGCTAGGGTGGGCGCTGGCACGGAACCCCGGCCGATCCCGCCACAGCCGGGTTACGGGCTACCCGTGGACCCGTGACGCGTTCGACCGGTATGGCCGGCACCGGACGCGGCGACTGGCGGAGCTTCACCGTCCCTGAACGCGGAACGACCGCCGGACGGCGGTGGCCGTGCCGGCGGTCGTGTGGGCGGCCGTCAGACGAGGGGGGCCGGGCTGGAGATGCGCTCCGGGCCCGGCCTCTCTCAGATCATGGTGTGGTCGGTTATGCCTGCTGCGTGAAGAGGAGGTTGAAGCTGCAGCTCTGACCCGCGTCGGTGCTGTCGGTGGCGAAGGTCCCGGAGACGCCGATGGTCAGGGTGAAGGTGTTGCCCGTCGCGCCGCTGCCGGTGCCGGCCGTGCCGCCGCCGGTCCAGCTCAGGCTGGGGGTGGCGGCGTTGTTGTACAGGCTGGTGGCTCCCATCTGGGTGCTCAGCGCCGTGACGGCGTACGGGGTGCCCGGGGCACCGGTGTCAGGGTCGGTCACCTTGAGGGTCAGGTCGGCGCAGAGCGAGCCAGACGGTGCCGCCGGCATGCTCATGGAGAAGGTGCTCGCCAGCGAGCCGGTGTTGGCGATGGTGATGTTGCCCGTCGTGGTGGTCCACGTCGAGTTGATGCCCGAGACGCTGATGGCGGCGTTGCACCAGCCGCCCGCCTGGCCGCTGCCGCTGGTGGGGATCGTCCCCAGCGACGAGAGGCAGGCGACCGTCTGGGCGTGGCTCAGGGTGCCGGCGGCCACGCTGTTGCCGGCGTTCTCGGTGTAGGCGTTCCACACCGCCAATCCGCCAAACCCGACCAGGGCGGTGCCGGCGACGGCGGCTCCCAGCACCAGCGCCATCCGGAGTGAGCGCTTGCTCTTCCTTGTCTCCATGATCCTCGTGACCTCTGTCTTGTCTTCTGACGGTTGCGTCCAGGTAGTTCATATGCACTAGACGGCACCGGTAAGCGTGGGGGGGGCGGTGGCACGGAACCCCGGCCGATCCCGCCACAGCCGGGTAACGGGGTGCCCGTGGAGCAGTGACGCGATCGACCGGTGTGACGGGCAATCGCCGCCCCTGACGTCGCCTCCGGGGGCCTCTGCCCTGGACGCGAAACGACCGCCGGACGGTGGTGGCCGTGCCGGCGGTCGCTGTGGGCGGCCGGGGGAGGGGAGGAGGGGCCGGGGCGGAGAGATCTCCGGGCCCCGGCCTCCCTCAGTTCAGGGGCTCGGCTATGCGCCCTGCGTGAACAGGATGCTGAAGGTGCAGCTCTGACCCGCGTCCGTGCTGTGACCACCGTAGCTCCCGCCCGGGGCCACGGCCAGCGTGAAGGTGTTGCCGGTGGCGCCCGTGCCGGCGCCGGCCGTTCCGTTGCCGGTCCAGTTCAGGCTCGGGGTGGAGGCGTTGCTGTACAGGCTGGTGGCGCTCATCGTCGAGCTCAACGCCGTCACCGGGTACACCGTCCCGGTGTCCGGAGCCGTGCTATTGAGGTCGGTCACCTTGAGGGTGAGGTCGGCGCAGAGCGAGCCGCTCGGCGCGGCGGGCATGCTCATGGAGAAGGTGCTCGTCAGCGAGCCGGTGTTGTCGATCTTGATGGTGCCGTTCTGGCCGCTCCAGGTCGAGTTGATGGCGGTGACGCTGATGACCGCGCTGCACCAGCCATTGCCGGCGCCGATGGGGATCGTGCCCAGCAGCGAGACGCAGCTGGTGTTGTTGGTGTGGCTCAGGGTGCCGGCGGCGACGCTGTTGCCGGCGTTCTCGGTGTAGGCGTTCCACACCGCCAAGCCGCCGAATCCGACGAGAGCCGTCCCGGCGACGGCCGCTCCCAGGACCAGCGCCATGCGGAGGGAGCGCTTGCTCTTCCTGCTTTCCATGATCCTCATGTCCTCTTTCTGTTCCTGCTCTGTGCGTCCAGGTAGTTCATATGCACTAGACGTCACCAGTAAGGGTGGGGGGGTGGTGGCACGGATCCCCGGCCGATCCCGCCACAGCCGGGTAACGGGGTGCCCGTGGAACCGTGACGCGATCGACGGGTCTGACCCGGGAGGCAGAGCCCGTCCGCCCGCCGGCCGGCGGCCCGGGCGGCCGGGCGAAAGGCCGGATGGCGACCGCGTCGGTGGCCACCGGAACGTCACATCGGCGGGCGGTCGTCCGGCGGCGATGACGCCGCTGTCGCTGAAACGTCCCAGGGCAGGTAAAAGCGTCGTTCCACCCCATCACCGCAAGCGACCATTCGCAGCGGGAACACCCCAACCGCCCACCGGTTCGATGAGGAGATTCGGTCGACGATGTTCGACGCTGGACCGTTGCCCCCCGAGGGGATGAGCGACCATCTCGCGGATGGCGAGTCGGGGCCCGCTGCGGGGCCGGGCGTGCTTGCCATGATCACCGACCCGGCCGGACGCCTCGCGTTCGCCAACCCCCACCTTCTCGCCCTGGCGGGCTGGAGCTGGGAGGAGGTGTCGGGGCGTCCCTGGCACGAGGCGCTGGTCCCCTCGGAGCACCGCGACGGCGTCGCCGAGGCCTTCGACACTGCGGTGCGGAGCCCATCTGGCGCCGGCTGCGTCGAGGCCCCGTTCCTCGACGCCCACGGGCGCATCCGCACCATCGCCTGGTCGGTGACCCACGCCCTCGGTGAGAGCGGCGACGGGGAGACGGTCACCTGCGTGGGGGTGGACGTGACGCGCTGGACGGATGAGCGCGAACGCATCGTTGCGCAGACCGAGTACGCCGCGTCCCACGACCGTCTCACCGGCCTGCCCAACTCAGAGGCCTTCACCGCAGGCCTTGCCGCCGCGCTCGCGGCGGCGGAACCCGCGGGGGAGTGCACCGGGGTGCTGCTCATCCGTCTCGACCGGGTCCGTGCCATGGTCGAGACGCTGGGTCACGAGGCGGGCGAGAGGCTCAAGGCCGAGATGGCGCTCCGCGTCCGCGACTGCGTCGACACCATGGTGGACCGCGGGCGCGCGCGGGTGGCGGGGCGCGGGGCCACGTCCGATCTGCCCGAGGCCTTCCTCGCCCGCTGGTCCGACAACCAGTTCGCCATCTTCCTGCCCCGTCTCGCCTCGCCGGAGGAGGCCCTGGAGCTGGCGCGCGGCATCGCCGGGGCCGTCGCCATGCCCTGCACCAGCTGCGCGGCCGAGCTGCACATGGGGGCCGTCATCGGCACCGCCATCGCCCCGGAGGACGGCGGCGATCCGGCCATGCTGATGCGGCACGCGGCGATGGCGCAGCACCGGGCGCAGATCTCCGGCGAGCGGGTGGTCCGGTTCCAGGCGGCCCTCTCGGACGAGGCGCAGGACCGGCTCCTCGTCGAGCAGCAGCTCCACGGCGCCATCGACCGCGGTGAGGTCAGCGTCGTCTTCCAGCCCCAGGTGGACGCGGCCACGCTGCGCGTCGTCGGCCTCGAGGCGCTGGCTCGCTGGCACCACCCCGTGCTCGGTGAGCTGCCCCCGTCGCGGTTCATCCCGCTGGCGGAGGAGATCGGCATCATCCGCGACATCGGCCGCTTCGTCCTGCGCAGCGCGCTCCGCCAGGCCCAGGAATGGCGGAGCGAGGGCCTGGGGCAGGTCAGCGTCGCCGTCAACGTCTCGGCATATCAGCTTGTCGACCACAGCCTGGTCGATGACGTCGTCGGCTGCCTTCGAGAGACCGGCACCGATCCCCAGTCACTGGAGCTCGAGGTGACCGAGTCGGCGGCGCTGGCCGACTCGGCATCGGCCTCGGTGGTGCTCCGCGAGCTCGCCGGGCTCGGCGTCACGATCTCCCTCGACGACTTCGGCACCGGCTACTCGAACCTCGGGAAGCTCCACCAGCTCGCCATCAGCACCATCAAGATCGACCGCAGCTTCCTCCTCGATCCCACCTTCCCGGTCGCCGATCCCTCGGCGCTGCTGCGGGCCCTGATCGCGCTCGGGCGCAGCCTCGGGCTGCGGGTCATCGCCGAGGGTGTCGAGACCGAGGAGCAGTTCGACCGCCTCCGTCCCGAGGGCCTGGACGCCTACCAGGGATTCCTCTTCTCCCGGCCGGTCGCCGGCCGCGAGGTGCGCCGCCTGCTGCTCGAGGGGCGGCCGCTGCGCGCGCCGACCGCGTTCCTGGCGGGCTGAGCGGGGGACCCGGCGCGTCCCCATCGCTTCCTCGGGCACTCCGGCCCGACGACCGCCTCCCGATATACTCGCCGCGAATCTCCGATATCGCAGAGAGGTGGCGGGGTGCCCGCGATCCTGGTCGAGGACCTGCGGAAGTCGTACGGGCCGGTCGAGGCGGTGCGGGGCATCAGCTTCAGCATCGAGGCGGGCGAGGTGTTCGGGTTGCTCGGCCCCAACGGCGCCGGCAAGACGACGACCGTGGAGATTCTCGAGGGGTACCGCCGGCGCGACCACGGACGCGTCGAGGTGCTCGGCGAGGACCCGCAGTCCGGCGGCCGGCGGCTCAAGCAGCGCGTCGGCCTCGTGCTCCAGGAGTGCGCCGTTCTTCCCTACCTGACGGTGCGCGAGGTGGTCGAGCTCTTCGGCGGCTACTACCCGAAGCCGCTGCCCACGGCGCAGGTCGTCGACCTGGTGGGGCTGGCTGGAAGTGCTGGCGTCAGGGTGCGCAAGCTCTCCGGGGGGCAGCAGCGCCGGCTCGACCTGGCCCTCGCGCTGGTCGGGGATCCCGAGCTGATCTTCCTCGATGAGCCGACGACGGGATTCGACCCGTCGGCGCGGCGCAACGCGTGGGAGATCGTGCGCAGCATGAAGGCGCTCGGCAAGACGGTGCTGCTCACGACCCATTACATGGACGAGGCCCAGAACCTGGCCGACCGCATCTGCATCATCGCCGACGGCCAGGTGGTGAGGATCGGCGCGCCCGACAGCCTGCGCGCCGAGCAGGCCGTGGCCACCATCCGCTTCGCCCAACCCGCCGGCGTGGACGTCCCCAGGGTTGGCGAGGTCATCCCCGGTGGGGATGGCTCCGTCGTCACCATCGTGACGGAGACGCCGACGCGGGCCCTCAACGAGTTGACCACCTGGGCGCTCGGTCAGGGTATCGAGCTGGCGAGGCTGGAGGTCACCCAGCCGTCGCTGGAGGATGTCTACCTGGAGTTGACCCGCGATGCTTGAGGCGAGGATCGCGCTCGGCCAGGTCCGCGCCGAGCAGAGGGGATTCTGGCGCAACCCCGCGGCGGCCTTTTTCGGCTTCTTCTTCCCCATCATGTTCCTGCTCATCTTCGGCACCATCTTCAACGGCGAGAAGGCGTGCATCGACGGCACCTACGGAGCGCGCGGCCAGTGCGTGGGGGGCGTGTCGACTCCGTACAACACGTTCTTCGTCCCCGCCATGGCCGCCTGGGGCGTGATCACCACCTGCCTGGTCAATCTGGCGATCCTCGTCACGGTGCACCGGGACAACGGGGTGCTCAAGCGCATGCGCGGGACCCCCTTGCCCGTGGCCGCGTTCGTTGTCGGTCTCGTCGGCTCGGCTCTCATCACCGCCGTGCTCCTCGTGGCGCTGACGTCCCTGGTGGGGCACGTCCTGTACGGGTCGCCCTGGCCGGCGCATCCGCTGCCGGCGGTGGTGACGGTGCTGCTGGGCGGCACCGTCTTCTGTGCCATCGGCCTGGCCCTGACGGTGATCATCCCCAACGCCGACGCCGCCCCCGCCATCGTCAACGTCATCTACCTGCCGCTCCTCTTTCTCTCCGGCTTCTTCTTCAGCTTCTCCAACACGTTGCTCGACGACATCGCCAAGGTCTTTCCCGCCTTCGGATTCAAGGAGATGATGCTCACCGCCTTCGGGGCCAAGCCCTCATCGACCGGCTGGGACGTGCACGACCTGCCCGTGCTCCTTCTCTGGGGCGCGGCGGCAATGCTCGTCACCCTTCGCTGGTTCCGCTGGGGGTCGCGCCGGGCCTGACCTACGAGCCGGCCGTCGCCGTGGCGCCGGCCGTCGCGGTGGCGGAGGCAGTGGCCCCGGCTGCTGCGCCGGGGGTGGCCGTCGCGGTGGGGGAGGGCGTGGCCGGGGCGGAAGCCGTGGAGGGGACGCCGGTGGCCGTGGACGGGAGCAGCTCGTCGGCCGTCTGCGTCTGCGCGATGGCCAGCATCTGGTCGACGGTGATGCCCCCGTACCGCCCCTGCCCGGTGAGGCTGTCGACCAGGTTGTCGACCCGCCACACCACCACGACCTGGGTGATGGAGACGCCGTTCAGCGTCGCCATCTGCGTGATGGCGTGGGCGCCGTCGCCGAGGGGGCCGGTGGAGACGGCGGTCGCGCCCGGGCGCTGGTCGAGCGCGGCGTCGAGCACCTGCATCGCCGAGGCCGCCCCGGTGGCGGCGGCGAACCGGGCCACCACGGCGGTGACGGTGATGGGGCCGTTGCTCGTGTCGAGGGCCACCTGCCGGTAGAACTCGACCTCGGACGCCTGCTGGAACCCGTCGCGCCCCAGCGCCGCGGAGCCCTGCGCGTCGAGCCAGCCGGCGCCCACCGCCGCGGGTGCCTGGTAGACGGTGAAGTCGGGGGAGGGAAGCTGGTCCAGGGTGATCAGGTAGCCCTGCGCCTCCCCGGTCAGCAGGCCGGGCGCCGACCCGCACGCCGACGCCGCGACCGCCAGGGCCGCCGCCAGCCCCAGCCCGACGGTGGCGCGTCGCGGCAGCTCACTCATGGTGCACCGCAGTGGCGATGTCCGCCGCCGTGGCGCGGCGTGCCGGCAGCAGCGCCGCCACGACAGGAGCCACCAGGACGGTGGCGGCCAGGACGAGCACCGCCTGCCAGGGCAGGACGAAGGCGGGTTGGAAGCCGGTGCTGCCGCTGGCGTGCAGCATGGGCAGGGCGAGGAGGCAGCCGACGCCGAGGCCCGCCAGCACCGCGGCGGCGCCGAGGAGAGCGGCCTGCGCCAGCACCAGGCGCCGGGCCTGGCCCCGGCTCAGCCCGACGGCGCGCAGCAGGGCCAGCTCCCGGCGCCCCAGACGGGCGTTGACCACCAGCGTGTTGACAACCGCGAGCATGGCGATGGCGACGGCGATCCAGGCCACGGCGGGGAGGATACCCACCGTGTCGCCGAGGGCCTCCTCGGTCCGGGCGTCGATGGTGGTGATCGGGGTCGTGGCCAGGCCGAACTCGGTGGCCACCCGGTGCACCAGGGCGGTGTGGCCGGGGGTGAGGACCTCGAGATCGTCGAACCCCGAGGCGTCGGTGCCGAAGGTCCGCACCGCCTCGGTGCCGTCCACGATCAGCGACTCCTGGCCGTCCCCGGAGGGGAACGAGTGCTCGACGATCCCGGCCACGGTGAACTCGGTCGTGCCGGAGGCCGTCTCCACCGCCAGCTCGGTGCCGACCCGCCAGCCGTTCGCGCTCGCCAGGGTGAGCGGGGCGAGGAGGCTCGGTCCGGCGCCGATCGCCGCCAGGGCCTGGCCGCGGTTGCCGTCCACGACGTCGAGGCCGCCGTGGTCCGCGTAGGTGCGGCTGTCGATGGCGGAGATGCCAATGACCTCGCCGCCCACCACGGCCGGGAAGAAGCGCAGGCCGGTGACCTGGACGCCCGCCTCCTGCCCCAGCTGGGTCGCGATCGCCGTCCTCTCCGTCACCGGGCTCTGCACCAGCGTGTTGCCGATGAACAGGCTGTTGACCCAGGCGGTGCCGGCCGCCAGGCTGCCGGAGAGGAGGATGGTGCCGGCCACCGCCGCCGCCACCGCGGTGACCAGGCCGCTCAGCGTCAGGGCCGTGCGGTTCCGGTGGCGGGCGAGGCTGGCGGCGGTGACCTGGGTCTCCGGCCAGAGCGCCCCGAGCAGGCGTCCCAGCCACTGGGTCAGCCAGGGGGCGAGGGCGGGCAGGCTGAGGCCGACGGCCAGCAGGAAGGCGACGGCGCTCACGGCGACGGCCGCACCACCGCCGAGTCCGGCGATGACGGCCAGTCCCAGGAGGGGGAGGACGGCCCCGAGCGGGGCACCGTGCAGCCGGTCCGGCCTGCCGGCGCTGTCGGCGCTCAGGGCGTCCAGGATCGACAGCCGCGCCGACGAGGCGGCGGGGACGGCCGCACCGGCCACGGCGGCGGCGGCCCCGACCAGCGCCGACAGGACGGCCACCCAGGGGCTGATCTGGAGCCCGGGCAGAGGCGGCGACCCCGGACCGCGATAGGCGAGCTGGAGCAGGGCGCCCAGGCCGACCCCGGCGCCGACGCCGAGGGCGGCTCCGGCCAGGGCCAGGGCCGTGGCCTCGCCGACCAGCAGGCGGAAGACCTGCATGGCCGATGCTCCGGCGGCCCGGAGCAGGCCGATGTCGCGGCGGCGCTCGAGCGCCGCGAGACTCACCGTGTTGGCGCTGACCCCGGCGCCGATGAGGAGGCTGAGGACGCCGACGAGGAGGAGCAGGGGCGTGAGCTGGGCCAGCGGGTTGCTGGTCTCGGCGGCCGAGCCGGTGATGGCGACCGAGTTGCCGAGGGCGGAGTGGACGGCCGCCGCCACCGCGCCGGCACTGGCTCCCGGGGCCAGCCGGAGGGCCGCCAGGGGTGCCCGGAGACCGAGGTCGAAGGCGCGCAGCAGCTCCGCCTGGGGGACGAAGATGACATCGCGCGTGAAGCTGGCGCTGACGCTCCCGGGGGCGGTGAAGCCGACGACGCGGAAGCTGACCTCCCCGGACGACGTCGTCAGCAGCAGGCTGTCCCCGAGCTGGAGGGTGCTCCCGGCGGGGGCGAGGGCCGCCCGCAGGGACAGGTCCATGGCCACCTCGTCCTGGCTCTGCGCGTCGGGAAGGCTGCCGGCGACCAGGGCGATGGGGCGGAGGGCCGCCTGCCCGCCGGAGATGCCCACGAGGATGACCGTCGTCACCGGGGAGCCGGCCTGCGCCGCCCGGGCGGACACCTCCTTCTCATAGAGGGGTGCGACCTGCTCGACCCCGGGGACGCCGCTGAGAGCGGCCAGCTGGTCGGAGCTCAGCCCGCCGCCGGCGGTCGTCTGGACGTCCAGACCCGAGCTGCCGGTCCGCGCCGCGGCCGCCTCGCGGGCCTGGGTCTGGGCACCGGCGATGTCGATCTGCACGCCGAGCATGACCGCCACCCCCAGGGTGACGGCGGCGACGGTGAGCAGCGAGCGCACCGGCCGGGCCAGGAGGCTGCGCCCGGCCACGGGCCGGAGCCCGGCGCCCAGGCCGCCGGTGACGAGCCACCCCAGGCCGGCGGCGATCCCCCGCACCGCCCCGGCAGGCCCCCGGAGGATCCGGGCGGATCTCCGCCGTTGCGGCGGGCTCATCGCCGGAGGTCAGAGGTCATGGTGTTCGAGGCGGCGGGCCAGGGCACGCACACCCCGCGGATCGCCGTCCGCCACGCCCGCCTCGACGGCCACCTCGTCCACCAGCTTCCCGTCGCTGATGACCAGGACCCGGTCCGCGTAGGCGGCGACCCGGGCCTCGTGGGTGACCACGATCGTCGTCTGCGCCCGCTCCCGGCAGAGGCGGGCGAGCAGGTGCATGACCTCGTCGCCGCTGGGGCGGTCCAGGTTGCCGGTGGGCTCGTCGGCGAGCAGGAGCGTCGGCGCCGCGGCCAGCGCGCGGGCGATGGCCACACGCTGCTGCTCGCCGCCGGAGATCTCCTCGGGGCCGTGCCCCTGGAGGCCGTGCAGGGAGAGCAGGTCCATCAGCACAGTCACGCGCTCGCTGACCGCTCCCCGGTCGAGGCGCGCCGAGCGATCGCGCCGGCGGCCGACGCGCAGGCGCAGCGGCAGGGCCACGTTCTCCGCCGCCGTCAGGCTGGGGATGAGGTTGAAGAACTGGAAGACGAGGCCGATGTGGTCGCGGCGGAAGGCCGCCCTCTCGGCGTCCCCCATGGCATAGAGGTCCTGACCGTCGATGCGGACCTGCCCGGAGTCGGGCGGCTCGAGCCCGCCCATGATGTGCAGCAGGGTGCTCTTGCCGGAGCCGCTCTGCCCCATGATGGCGACGAACTCGCCGGCGCCGACGGTGAAGGAGATCCCGTCCAGCACGGTGCGCGGCGGCCGGCTGATGTGGAAGCTCTTGGTCAGCGCCTCGACGGCGACGACGGGGGCGCCCGCCGGGGTGGTCTCGCGGTGGGAATCCTGCACGCGGCTCCCTGCTGTAAGGGGCGGAATTGGCCGCAACTCTAGCCGAAGAGGAAGCCTTCCAGGGTGGCCTCGACGGTGTCGGCGATCAGTCCCTGCCCGGCGTAGACGTAGACCGGCGAGGAGGGGCCCGGCGCCGATGTGGGCGTGGCCGATGGGGTGGGGGTGGGCGTGGGCGTGGGCACGGGGGTCGGAGTCGCCGTGGGCGTGGGCGCGGGCGTCGCGGTGGGCGCCGGCGTGGCCGCAGGCGTGCTGGGCGCGGGGGTCGGAGTCGCCGTGGGCGGTGGCGGGCTGGAACCGAGCTGGGCGAACTCCTCGGCGAAGATCCAGACGTTCTGCAGGCTGCTGCCGCCGCCGGTCCACGACTGGCCGGAGGCGGTCTGGGCGCTGCCGATGCCGAGGTCGGTGAAGTTCGGGTTGAGGATGTTGGCCTCGTGATCGGAGCTCTGCATGAACTGCTGGTTGATCCATTGGGCGGCGTCGTAGGCGGAGTCCTCGCCGCTGACCCACCCGATGTTCTCGCCCGCCGAGCGGTAGTTGACGCCGAAGTACTGCATCATCGAGAAGACGTACTGGTTGCAGGGGGGGATGGCGTGGTCGAAGTAGTTGCGGTTGATCATGTCCTGGGCGCGGCCGTCGATGGTGCCGGCGCCGCTGCACCCGCCGTAGGGGAGGTTCTCGCCGATGGACTGCAACGTGCCGTTCCCGTTCAGCGCGGCGACGCCATTGCTGGTGCGGTCCTGGTTGGTCATCGAGAAGAGGTCTCCGTCGGCCCCCGAGTCCGCCCGCACCGGCGAGGTGGGGAACTGCGCCACGGCGGTGATGGCGCCGGCGACCAGAGCGGCCGAGAGCAGGGTCCGGCGTCGGGCCGCACGCCGCACCGTCCTGGAGCCGCGGCGAGCCGTCGCCCGGACGGCGTCGGCCGTGCGGCAGAGCGCCTCCCAGCCCGCATCGGCCGGCGCCAGGGGGGGCGGGCAGGCGTTGTCGAGGCTCACGAGGGGGATTGCAGCGCGCCGGCGGCGGGCACCGGGAGTTCGTCATCCCTCCGTGACCACCCCGTTGCACAGCGCACGACGAAGGGTGAGCTGGGGAGGGGACCATGCGATGAGGCGGTCCTCTGAGTTGCACTCATCACCACCGTCGCAGTCGTGGAACCGGGTCCGGGTCCGCCGGAGCGAGCCGGAATCGGAACGTCAGAAGGTCATGGACGCGGCGGAAGCGCCGGCGTCACACGGGCACATGGGAACACAAGATGTCGCTTCTCGATCGTGTCCAGCGCAGAGCTGAGGACGGGGTCCCGGCCGGTGCCCCCGGGGCAGCGGGCCCGCCGGTCGCACCGGCCCCGGCATCGCCGCCCCCCAATCTCCGTGTCGCCGTCCCCGGCGAGACCGGCCTCGAGACAACGCCCGCCCAGCCGGCGTGGTCGATGCGCGCCTCGGCGGCGGCGCCGGCGGCCCCGCCCCGCCCCGCCATCCCGGCCGCGCCGGCCGCGCCCGCTCCGTGGTTCAACCGGCCGGGCTCCCCGGCGGCGTCGCCGGCGCCGCTCCTCGCGGGCCGCGACGCGGCCCCGGGAGGCGACGGGGCCCGCTCGTCCTCCCTGCTGAACCGGACGGGGATCCGCGTCCCGGGCCGGGGCCCGGCCGGAGCCATGTACAGCCAGCTCCGCACCCGGGTGCACCAGCGCCTGGTCGAGGACCTGGCCGGCAACACCGACAGCGCCCCGGGGGACGTCGTCCGCCAGCGCATCGCCGAGCTGGTCGCGGAGGCGATCACCGAGCAGAACCTGACGATGACCCGGCAGGACCGCCAGCGGGTCGTCGACACGCTGATCCACGACGTCCTCGGGCTGGGCCCCCTGGAGGACCTCCTGGCCGATCCGGACATCACCGAGATCATGGTCAACGGCCCCAACCAGATCTACGTCGAGGAGCACGGCAAGCTCCTCTCCAGCCCGGTCACCTTCGAGAGCAACGAGCAGTTGATGCAGGTCATCGACCGGATCGTCAGCTCCATCGGCCGCCGCGTCGACGAATCGTCGCCGATGGTGGACGCCCGCCTCAAGGACGGGTCGCGCGTCAACGTCATCATCCCGCCGCTCGCGCTGCGCGGTCCGACGGTGACCATCCGGAAGTTCGCCAAGGAGGCCCTCACCATCGAGGACCTGGTGCGCTACGGGTCGATCACCCCCGACATGGTCAACTTCCTGCGCGCCTGTGTCCGCTCCCGGCTCAACGTCGTCGTCTCCGGCGGCACCGGCTCGGGGAAGACGACCACGCTCAACGTGCTCTCCAGCTTCATCCCGGAGGACGAGCGCATCGTCACCATCGAGGACGCCGCCGAGCTGCAGCTGCGCCAGGACCACGTGGTCACGCTGGAGACGCGGCCGGCCAACGTCGAGGGCCGGGGTCGGGTGACGATTCGCGATCTCGTCATCAACGCCCTGCGCATGCGGCCGGACCGGATCGTCATCGGCGAGTGCCGTGGCGGCGAGGCGCTGGACATGCTTCAGGCCATGAACACCGGCCACGACGGTTCGCTGACCACGCTGCACGCCAACAGCCCTTGGGAATGCGTGAGCCGCCTGGAGACGCTGGTGCTGATGGCGGGCGCCGACCTGCCGTCGCGGGCCATCCGCGAGCAGATCGGCTCGGCGGTCAACCTCATCGTGCATCAGTCGCGGCTGCGCGACGGCACCCGCAAGGTGGTCAGCATCTGCGAGATCATCGGCTCCGACGAGTCCGGCGTTCAGCTTCAGGAGCTGTTCACCTTCAAGCAGACGGGCGTGGACCCCGAGAGCGGCAAGGTCATCGGGGAACTGGTGCCCACCGGCACCGTCCCGGAGATCCTCGAGCACCTGCGCTCCGAGGGCGAGGCGGTGGACGAGTCGATGTTCACCGTGCGGGACGCGGCGAGCTGATCGATCCGCGCCCGGCGGCGTGATTCCTGTAAAGAATCGGGCAAGCCGGTGACGGGTGCCTCACCAAAGGGTTTCGGTCGTGGCGCGCGCCCCGGGCCGGGACCGGGCGTGTCTAGACTCAGGCTGACGTGTTCCCATATTCGGCAGTCGGAGCCGCGGGGCGAGGCCCGGCGGACTCCGGCCCTGGCACGGGTCTCCGGCAGGCGGCCATCTCCCGGTTGACCGGGATCGCCCCCGGCGGGAGGGCTGCCGCATGAGCGGCGGATCGCCCACCCGGGTCCTCATCGCCGACGACGACGTCAACATCCGCGAGGCGCTCCGGGACCTCCTCGACTCCGAGCCGGGCATCGAGGTGGTCGCCGTGGCGGCCGACGCCGTCGAGGCGGTGGAGGCGGCGACCCGGGAGCGCCCCGACGTGGCCGTCCTGGACGTCAAGATGCCGGGCGGGGGCGGCCCCGCCGCCGCGCGAGGCATCCGCGCCGCCAGCCCCGACACCCGCATCGTCGCCCTCTCCGCGTACGGCGACCGGGCCAGCGTGGTGGAGATGCTGCGTGCCGGCGCCGTCGCCTACCTGGTCAAGGGCGCGCTGGCCGACGAGGTCACCGACACCATCGAGCGCGTCCGCCGCGGCGAGTCGGTCGTCTCCCCGGATGTCGCCGGCAGCGTCGTGCGCGAGCTCGCCGAGCGCCTCGCCGCCGACGAGGATGCGGACAGCGCCCGTGACAAGCTCCTGGGGCGGATCCGCAGCGTCATCGACGGCGGCGGAGTGCGCTCCGTGTACCAGCCGATCATCCACCTGCTCAGCGGCCTGGTCACCGGCGTCGAGGCGCTCTCCCGATTCGAGACCGGGGTGCCGCTGCAGTGGTTCCAGGAGGCGGGTGACGTCGGCCTGCGCGAGGAGCTGGAGGTGCGCGCCATCGAGGCGGCCCTCGCCGGGCTGCCGGCGCTCCCCGTCCACGCCTACCTCTCCCTCAACCTCTCGCCGTCGACCCTGCTGCGCACGGACGTCCTCGGCCTCTTCAGCGACGTCCCCCTGGAGCGCATCGTCATCGAGATGACGGAGCGCGCGCCGGTGGGCGACTACGACCGGCTGACCCGGGCGCTGCGGCCGCTGCGCGACGGGGGCATCCGGCTGGCCGTCGACGACACCGGGGCGGGGCTGGCCAGCCTCAGCCACATGCTGCTGCTGGTCCCCGACATCATCAAGCTGGACGCCTCGATCATCCGCGGCATCGAGTCGGACGTCCCCCGGCGGGCCATCTCGCGTGCCATGGTCGCCTTCGCCCAGGAGGTGCAGACGACCATCGTCGCCGAGGGCATCGAGACGAGCGCCGAGCTGCAGACCCTGCGCGACCTCGGCGTCACCCACGGCCAGGGGTTCCTCCTCGCCCGTCCCACCGTCCCGCCCTTCGACGAGGAGGGAATCCTCGCGGTGCTGGGCGTCGCCGGCGCGGCCTGACCTCGGGTTCCGAGAGCGCGGTCAGGGGAGGGGGCGGCGGCCCACCCGCGCGGCGGCCGCGCCCGCGTCAGCGGCCGCGGAGGGCGGGAGGCAGGGCGGGCGGACCGGCGGGGGGCATGCTCATGCCCGGCGGCATCCCGGGGATGGGCGGCATGGCACCGGGTGGCACGCCGTTGTTCGCCTGCAGGCCGAGGGCGGCCAGCTGGGCGCCCCGCTGGATCTGGCGGTGGTCCGGGAAGAGCTGGGCCATGCGCGGCGGCAGGGGGATGCCCATGTCGAAGAGGCGGTCGATGATCTTCGGCCGGATGCCGGTGGGGCTGACGTCGCCGATGATCTTGCCGGTCACGGGGTCGGCGCCGCGCGACTCGAACCGGAAGATCTCCTGCATGGTGACGGTGTCCCCCTCCATGCCGACGACCTCGGTGATGGAGACGATCTTGCGCGAGCCGTCCTTGAGGCGGGCGAGCTGGATGACCATGCTGATGGCGCTGGACACCTGCTGGCGGATCGCCTTCAGGGGCAGGTCCATGCCGGCCATGAGGACCAGCGTCTCGAGGCGGGAGAGCGTCTCGCGAGGGCTGTTGGCGTGCACCGTGGTCATGGAGCCGTCGTGGCCGGTGTTCATGGCCTGCAGCATGTCCAGCGCCTCGCCGCCGCGGCACTCGCCGACGACGATGCGGTCCGGCCGCATGCGCAGGGCGTTGATGACCAGGTCGCGGATGCGGATGTTGCCCTCGCCGTTGACGTCCGGGGGCCGGGATTCCAGCCGGCAGACGTGCTCCTGGTGGAGCTGGAGCTCAGCCGCGTCCTCGATGGTGACGATGCGCTCGTCGATGGGGATGAAGCCGGAGCAGACGTTGAGGAGGGTGGTCTTGCCGGTGCCGGTCCCGCCGGAGACGACGATGTTGGCCCGGGCCAGGACGCACGACTGGATGAACGACGCGCTCTCCTGGGTGAGGGTGCCGAATCCGATCAGGTCGGAGACCTGATAGGGATCCTTGGCGAACTTCCGGATGGTGAGCAGGGGCCCGTCCAGGGCAACCGGGGGGATGGCCGCGTTGACGCGGGAGCCGTCGAGGAGGCGGGCGTCGCAGAGCGGGCTGCGGGCGTCGATGCGCCGGCCCACCGAGCTGACGATGGTGTCGATGACCCGGAGCAGGTGCGCCTCGTCGTCGAAGCGGATGTCGGTGAGCAGGATCTTCCCCTTGCGCTCCACGTAGATCATGTCCGGGCCGTTGACCATGATCTCGGTGAGGCTGTCGTCCTCGATCAGGGGACGGAGGGGTCCAAGGGCGTCCAGGTACCGGGCGTCCATCCGGGGGTTGGTGGCAGCGCTCACAAGGTGGCTCCTGTCGACGAGGGTGGCCACCGCCCAATTGCGGCTTCACCCGCGATTCTGGTCCCGAGAGGCTCGGGACCCTCCGGTGGCAACACGTTCGATACAGGATCTTTTCCCGGGCGACGGGCTGTCCCCGGATACGATGGGCGTCTCATCAGTGCGGAGGGACTTCCAGTATGTACCCGAGGGCCTCGACCGCCGTCAGCCGGCGGTGGCGGCCGTGACGCCCCCGGCGGCGGGCTTCCTCGCCCCCGGCGAGGCCGAGCTCGAGGAGGACTGGTTCGGCGAGGGCAGCGCCTTCGACTCCGGCGAGAGCCTCGCCTCCGCGCTGATGGCGCTGGTCGGCAGCCGCGCCGCGCCGCCGGCCGTCTCGCGCCCGGAGCCGTCCCCGGTCCCCGCACCACCGCGGCCGGCCCCACCCGCCCGTCCCGCGGACGCGCCCCCCGGTGAGTTCCAGGTGGCCGCCATGCCCAGCTTCCGGCGCGATGAGGCGGCCCGGCCGGACGATGGGCGGGTGTCGGCGTCGGGCTGGCGCCCGGTGCCCCGCCCCGTCTCCGCGCCGCGCAGTGGCTGGTCGATCCGGCAGGGAGTCCACATCCTTCGCGCCACCGAGGCGGCCATGACCAGCCTGCGGGAGCAGGCGGTCGAGCGCACCTGGGAGCTGGTCGCCGCCGCCTACCGCGACCCCGACGCCTGAGGGCTCCGCGGGCCGTCCCCCAGCTCCGCCTGGATCGTCAGGTCGCGCACCACGTCGAGCGTGGCGCTCTGCCCTGAGCGCAGGAGCTGGATGACGATCTCGGGGTCGATGCCGCCCGGGGCGGCGAGGGCCGCCGTGCGGGCCGCCTCCTCGGCCAGCCCGCGGGTGCGCTGCAACCGCATCCGCAGCTCGTCGTTGCGCCGGATCAGCCAGGCGGCGAGGATGCCCTCGACGACCGCCGCGCCGGCGAAGAACCAGGCCGCATGGCCGGTCAGGAAGTCGAGCACCGAGCTCATCCGGATCAGACCCCGCTCAGGTACTCGGCGGCGTGGTAGTGCATCTCACGGGCCATGGCCCGGATCACCGACGCCTCGTGGCCCGGGACGGAGAGGGCCTTGATGGCGTCGATGGTGGCGAGGAAGGCGCCGATCGACGGCTTGGTGGAGCTGATCATCTCGGCGACGGGGGCGAGGTCGTCCCGGCCCAGCCACAGGGCTCCGATCTGGATCAGGTCGGCCTTCACCGCCTCGTAGTCGGGGCCCTGCCCGGAGGGGAGGCCGACGAACATCTCCTGCGCCGCCCCATCCGCCGCGGGCACGGTGGCGTTCCAGTCCGGGGCGGCGTCGGTGAACATGCTGGCGGCCGTCGCCGGATCGGGGACCCGGTCGGTGGTGGCGCTGACGGAGAGCAGGGGCTCGAGGGTGCCGCCCGGTGCGGGGTCGGGCGGGGGAGCGGCGGCTTCCGGTGCGGGGCGCGCGCCGCGCGGTGGCGGGGTGCCGGCCGGCCGCTCGGAGGGTGCCGCCTGGGACGCCGTTCCGGAAGGGGAGGGTGGGGGCTGGGGCGGGGACGGAGCGGCGGCGGCCGGTGCCGGGGTGCGGCGACCGGGACCCTGGGGGGCCGGCGGGACGGGTGCCGCGCTCGCCATCGGGGAGACCGCCGCGGTGGGCGCCGGCTCTGGGGGAGTGGCGGGCAGGGCCGGGGCGACGAAGGCGTGGAAGCTCGCCTCCGGAAGCCGCTCCACGGACCGCGTCTCCGGCTCCGCGCGCAGCGTCAGGGTGGCTCCCGGAACGGCCAGCGCCCGCGCCAGGCGCTCTCGGTCGGCCGAGGGTTGGCGGTCGCTGTCGGTGTAGACGCCGATCAGCCGGCCGGCCGAGAGGAGGGCGACGGCGCGGTGGTCGCCGGTGACGACGAGAGCGCAGCCGCGGCGGCCGCGCTCGATGTCCGCAAGGACACGATCAGCGTCGACCCACGGCGCCGGGAGGCCGCTGAAGGTGACCGGGCAGCGCCAGAGCTTGGTCAGCGCCAGGGCGAGTTCGGGGCTGTCCAGGCAGTAGCCGGAGACGCTACCGTCAGCCGCCCCCATGAGGGCCATGGCGGCCGCCTCGCCGGTGATGCGCTCGACGTCATCGACCCAGACGGCGTCCACCAGCCGGTGGTCCACGACGACGGCCGCGGCGCGCAGCTTGGGCGCGGTGAGCACGATGAGGGCGTCCGGCAGGGTGGGGATGAGGACGTCGAGGTGCACGACGCTGGCGGCGGCGTCGGCCCACAGCGAGGGCCCGAGAGGCAGGAGGGGGAAGTCCTCGAGGCCGAAGTCGACGTCGGCCTCGCCGCCCAGCCCGGCCACGCCGCCGGGGGCGCCGGTCGCGCCCGGGGCGCTCGGCGACGCCGCGCCGGCCATCTGTGCGAAGGGCTCCATGAGCTCCTCGAGGGTGCACTTGAGCGTCTCGCTGCGAGCCACGACCTTGCGCCAGGAGGAGACGGCGAAGCGGTTGGGCAGCCCCGCCACCAGGGCGGTGAGCGCCTCCGATCCCTCCAGGTGGCTCCCGTCCGAAGTCTCCATGACGGCGTGCGTGGGCTGGCCGAAGACCAGGAACAGGCTGGCCTTGCCGCCGTCCCAGGTGATGTCGAGGGCACCCGTCCGGTAGTCGTCCTTCGCCCTCGCCAGTTGTCGCAGGAGATTGACAAAGGGTGCCGTTGTTGCCATCCCGAGATATTCTACGGACGTGCCCGCGGAAATAATCACGATCGCGTCACTGAAGGGTGGCGTTGGCAAAACGACGACAGCCTATGCGCTGGCCGCCGCCGCGTCCTCCAGTGGACTGCGAGTCGTGGCCATCGACCTCGATCCCACGGGGGGTCTGAGCAACGCTCTGGAGAAGTCCAAGAAGGCCATCACCATCGCCGATGTTCTCCACGGCCGGGTCAGCCTGCGTCAGGCGCTCGTCGATCACCCGCTGGGCATCCAGACGGTGCCGGGGCATCGCAGCCTCAATCACGAGCCGCTGCTGGAAAACCAGTTGCGCGCCATCATCACTCCCATCCTCAACGACGTCGACGTCGTCCTCCTCGACACGCATCCGCATGAGCCCTCGCTGCTCGGCCCCATGGCCGTGGCCGACCGCATCGTCATCCCCACCGCCCTCGACCTGCTCTCGCTGCGCGCCGCCGCGCTGACGGTGGGACTGGCGCAGCAGGTGGGCGTCCTCGAGCGAATTAGGGGCATTGTTGTCAGTAACGCGAAACGTCCGCTGGCGCGCATCACCGAGTCGCTGCTCAATGGGCTGACGGTGAGCGGGCTCGCCTTCGAAACCGTGCTCTGGTTCTCCGCCGGTTGGGTGGTGGCCACCTCGGGCAAGGGCGAGCTCCCCGATCCGCTGCTGCTCGACGAGGCCAAGTTGCTGCTGCAGGAGGTCGCCACGCGGCCGGTGCCGGTGGACGCGCTGCGCAGCTTCATCGCCATGGCCCAGGGACGCCGCGCGGCGGTGGCGCAGCCCGCCTAGCCCGAGGCCTCAGCGGCGCCCCCGGTGCCAGAAGCCGCGGTGCGCCTCGGCGAGCTGGAGGCGCAGGCTCTCCACCTCGAGATGGGCGCCGCGCAGCGCCTCCAGCATCTCGCCGTGGCCGGCCTCGGCGCGCCGCATGGCCGCCTCCATCTCCTCCAGCCGCCGCTGCAGCGACGCGATCTCGGAACCCTGGTCGGGTGGAGCCTCGCGCAGGCGGAGCTCCGCGGCCTCGGCGCGCTCCTGCCACCGCCGCTCCCCCTCACGGGCGACCCGGGCGGCGCCCAGCGCCTGGTCGCGCGCCGCCACCGCCTGGCGCAGCTCGTCGCGAAGACGGACGATCTCCCGCTGCTGCGCCGCCGACTGGACCGCGTCCGGTGCGGGCTCGTCGACGTCCTCGGCGTCCTGGATGCCAGCGCGGAGCTGGGCGGCCTGCCTCTCCACCAGCCGGTCCAGCACGGACCACTGCTCGAACAGCTCCGCCTCCGACTCGGGTGGCGGTTTCGGCTGCCGCGGCGTCATGCCGGTGCCTCCCCGGGCGCGTCAGGCGCCGGGCGGGGTGAGGCGCTCGGGGTCCACGCCGCGCAGGGCACCGAGGGCGCTCGCCCGGGTCGCACCCAGCGCATCCAGCAGGCGGTGGACTGGCGTCGCCCCGCCGGCGAAGCGGAGCGGAGCCGAGCCGGCGAAGAGGCGCGGCGCGTCGGGTGCCCTCTCCGACCCGGGGGCGGCGAGCAGCAGGGCCACCTCGGAGTCGCTCACCCCGGCCGCGCTCAGCCGGTCCGCCACCTGGGCGAGCTGTCCCGGCCGCAGCCGGGGCAGGGTGCCCCAGGCGGCGAGCAGCGCCGCCTCGGCGTCGTCCAGCTCGCGGACGATGGCGGGGACGGTGGAGAGGCCGAGCAGGCGCGCCACCTGGAGACGGCGGGCGCCGAGGACAACTTGGAACCGTCCGCGGTCGAGGGGGCGGAGCAGCAGGGGCTCGACGATGCCGCGCAGGTGGACGCTCCGGCGCAGGGCGAGGAGCGCGTCGGCCGGGTCCGGGTCCTCCCCGGGACGCGGGTCGATGTCGCCGCAGCCGATCCGTTCGACCCGCGACTCCGCCGTCGGGGTGAGCCACCGGGCGAGCGGCCCCGCCTGCAGCGCGAGCCGGCCGGCGGCCGCCTCGGGCTCTTCCGCGCCGGTCTGGTCAGGCACTGAGGAGGACCTCGTCGGCGAGTTCGCGGTAGGCGACGGCCGCCTTGGAGTTGGGCGCGTAGGTGGTGATGGGGATGCCGGCGAGGGAGGTCTCCTGGATCTTCACCGTGGGGGCGATGACCGTCTGGAAGATGCGCAGCCCGGCCAGGTCGGCGAGGCCGCTGAGCAACTGCCGGCTGAAGTTGGTGCGCAGGTTGACGAAGGTGGGGACGATGCCGAGGATGCGCAGCCCCGGGTTCAACCCGGTGCGGGCGAGCTGGACGGTCAGCAGCACCTGCTTGAGACCGCGGACGGCGTAGCCGGACATCTGCAGCGGAATGATCACGTAATCGGTGGCGGCCATGGCGTTCAGGGTGTGGAAGCCGAAGCTGGGCGGGGTGTCGTAGAAGATGAAGTCGTAGGCGGCCGGCGTGCCCGCCCTGGCCAGGGCGTCGCGCAGCAGGGTCTCGCGGTGCAACCCGGAGGGGAGTTCGGCCTCCACCGCCGTCAGGTCGGGGGTGGCGGGCAGGATGTCGAGATTCGGCCACTCGGTGGGGATGATGGCCCGACCCGCCGGCACGCGGCCGCTGAGGACGTCCCCCAGGCTCACCTCCAGCGCGTACGGGTTCTTGCCCAGCCCGCTGGTCAGGTTGGACTGCGGATCGCAGTCGACGGCGAGCACGCGGCGGCCGCGCTCGGCGAGGGCCGCGGCCAGGTTGATGGCCGTCGTGGTCTTGCCGACGCCTCCCTTGCCGGAGACGCAGGCGATGCCGATCCCCACGCTCACCTCCGGGACATCTGGGTGGACATGGTCGAGGTCACGGCTCCCCTACCTTGGCCGAACTGGCGCCGCTCGGGCGGGCGAGTCGCGCCGTCGTATCCTGCCTGCGACACCCACGTGGCCGCACCGGCCCATGGCGGCCGGGAGGGGGCGGAGGCGGCGCGGCTCCGGCCCGGCGCCGAGCGTGGCGGTGAACGGCGACCCGACCGTCACCTGGGCGTGACCCCCCGTACGCCGCACGGTCGAACCCGGCTTCGATAATCGCTTCAAGATGTCCGCACAAACCTCTCTCTTCAACAGCACCGAGGTGCCGCGTCGCCCGCGTCTGGTCCGCGACGGGCCGCGTGGGGGTGAGGTCAACCCGGTGGACGGCTTCGCCCTGCGTTCCGGCGAGATGTACCGCATCTCGTACGCGGTGGGGGGCGCCCAGCAGCGCCGCGTGACGCGCAGCATCGCCGTCTACGGCGGCCAGTCGGAGCGCCGCCTCTGGGGTGGCGACCTGATGCCCTGTCTCGATTTCGCGCTCCCCCAGGGGAGGACGCTCTCGCTTCTCGGCAGCCAGCTGATCGACGCGCGGCTCGCCGAGCTGAACGAGCGGGGGCAGTGGGTGCTCCAGCATCCCGACGGCCGGCGTCACCGGGCCGCCCGCCGCCAGTACGGCGGCCTGATCTGAGAGTTGCGGCCCGCCGGGTCGCGGGGGACCGGCCCCGGGGTCAGGCCTCTCCGGTCCGCTCCGCGGACGCCTCGTCCTGGGCACCCTCCTGGGCCTTGACGTGGGTGCTCCAGCATCCCGACGGCCGGCGTCACCGGGCCGCCCGCCGCCGGCACGGCGGCCTGATCTGAGAGTCGAGGCCCGCCGGGCCGCCCCCGAGGTCAGGCCTCTCCGGTCCGCTCCGCGGACGCCTCGTCCTGGGCACCCTCCTGGGCCTTGGCGAGCCGCTCGTTCAGGCCGCGGCGCTCGAACCGGTACCCGATGCCGGGGACGGCGTGGATGTAGGTGGGACGCGGGCCCTCCGGCTCGATCTTCCGGCGCAGCCTGTAGACGTGGGCGTCGACGGAGCGCAGGTCCAGGTCGGCACCCTGACCCCACACCTTCTGGATCATCTCGGAGCGGGAGATGACCCGTCCCGGGGAGGCGCTGAGCAGCGCCAGAAGGTCGAACTCGGTGGGTGTGAGGGTGACCGGATGCCCGTCGCGCAGCACTTCGTGGCGGCCCACGTCGACAATCAGGCCGGGGAACTTGAGCCGTCCGGGGCGCACCTGGGACTGGGTGGTCCGCTGCCGCCTCAGCTTGGCATTGATCCGCGCCGCCAGCTCGCGAACCTCGAAGGGCTTGGTGATGTAGTCGTCGGCGCCGATCTCCAGGCCGACGACGACGTCGACCGGGTCGGAGCTGGCCGAGACCATGATGATGGGGACCTCGACACCGGCGGTGCGCAGGCGCCGGCAGACGTCGAAACCGGTGAGACCGGGAAGGTTGAGGTCGAGGATGACGAGGTCGATGTCGGTCGACTCGGCGAGCCGGACGCCGTCGAAGCCGTCCTCGGCGAACTGGATGCCGAAGCCGTGCTGCTGGCCCAGGACGGTGAGGATGTCGTGCATCGACGGGTCGTCGTCGATGACCAGCACGGTGGCCTCGGTGATGCTGCCGCGGTTGCCCACGGTGCTCACGGGGTTGAGGATGCTGTAGTCCGTGAATGGGCTCATTCGCGTTGGTCCACTTGGGCCGCGTTGTCTGGCGGCCGTTCAGTTCGCCACGACGCTACCACGAGGATGGCGATCAATCTGATTCGGTTACCCGAGTGTTGCCAACCTTTACGGGGCCGAGATGACGGCCCCCCGCAGCGCCACCCGGCCGTTGCGGCGGCCCCCGGGCTAGACGCCGGCCTGGAGGCCGATGACGAACGAGTTCCCCCGGGCCCGGCGGTTGTCCACCCAGATCCTCCCGCCCATGCGCTCCACGAGCTGCCGGGAGAGGTAGAGGCCGACCCCGAAGCCGCCGCGCTGGCGGACCAGAGGGGACTCCACCTGGTAGAAGGAGGCGAAGACCCGGTCGGCCTCCGCGTCGGGGATCCGGCGCCCGTTGTCCTGGACCTCGACGACGACGTAGGGGCCGTCGCGCCGGCCCACGATCCGGACCTGCTCGGTCTCGGGGGAGAACTTCAGGGCGTTGTCGATGAGGCAGGCGAGCACGAGGCTGAGCCGGTCGGCGTCGGCCATCACCCGCGCGGCGTCGGGGCTGATGGTGACCTGGAAGCGGCTGCGATCCGCGGTCTCGATGAATCGGGCGACCGTCTGGCTCACCACGGCATCCAGCTCCACGGCGACGGTCTTGAGGCGGATCTCCCCCGACTCCAGCTGGGCGATGCAGAGGAGGTTCTCGGTGAGCCGGGCCAGGTGCTCGGACTCGGAGCGGAGTTCCCGGATGCCCTCGTCGCGGGCGCCGGCGGGAAGGCGGTCCCCGGCATCCTGCATGAGGGCGATCCACGCCTTGATCTTGGTGAGCGGCGTGCGCAGCTCGTGCGACGCCAGCATCATGAAGTCGCTCTTGATGCGGTCCACCTCGCGCAGCTCGTTGAAGGCCAGCGCCTCCAGCTCGTAGGTGTGGGCCAGCTGGTGGGCCCGCCGCGAGACCAGCTCCCGGGAGAGCAGCCCGCTGACCAGCGCCATGACGACGAAGAGGAAGAGGCGTTCGGCGAAGAGGTTGAGGGTGGCCTGGGTGAGGTGCCCGCCGTCGAGCAGGCCGATGCCGAGGTAGAGGGCGGCGATCGCCGCCGAGCAGAGCAGGCTCCCGGCCAGCCCGAAGCGCAGGCTGCTGGCGATGATGACCAGGTAGAAGACGATGCCGAGCTCGGAGTTGAAGCCCCCGGTCAGGTCCACCAGGGCGCTGGCGACCGCGATGTCGAGGGCCAGCATGGCGTATTGCAGCCGCCGGGTCGGCAGGCGGTTGGCCACCAGGGCCATGGTCGTGGCGAGGTTGAAGACGGCCCAGATGGCGAGGAGGAGGTTGATCTCAGGAGCGTTGCTCTGATGGTTGCCCGGGAAGTTGACGCTGACGGCGACGAAGATCAGGACGATCCAGCGGGCCAGCTCGATGACCCGTTCCACACCGGCGCGGCGGTCGTGGTCGAGGACGGTGGGCAGGTCGTGGATGGTCCGGCCGGGCGCCTCGGCGAGAGGCGGGGGCGGGGGCGGCGGATCGGGGTTCGCCGGGGGGGCGACCGTGAGGTTGACGGCAACCCCTTGGGTCACGGTCATCGAGGCGCACCGATCCTCCGGTTCACGCCGTTGAGCCTACTGTCCCTCCCGACCCGGGGGACCAGCGCTTCCGGTAACGATGCGGCTTCACCCCGTGTTACAAGGGGGGGACCGTGAGCGCCGAGGCCTCCCTCCCCCCCAGCCTGGTGGCCGCCCTGCGCCTTCTCGACGCCGGGGGCGGTGGCGCCCTCGAGGCCTTCGACACCGTCCTCGCCACCGAGTCGGTGCCCACCTGGAGGGCGGTGGCGCTGCTCGGCCGGGGGTTCTGCGAGGAGGTGCGGGGGGAGCACGGCCCCGCCGCCCGCGACGCCCAGGCCGCCCTGGCGCTGTGGGTGGCGGCCGATGCCCCCGAGGGCGCGCTGGCGCTCGCCGCACTCGGCCGGGAGCTCTCCCGTGGCGCATCCCCCGACGCCGGCTCCCCGTTCCTCGCCGCGGCGCGGCGCCTCGGCGGGCAGGGCCCCGCCGCGGGCCTCGCCTCCCTGCTCGTCGAGCTGGGGTCCGCGGCGGCGGAGGGCGGGGAGGCGGGCGCCGCCGCCGTCGAGTGGCGGAGGGCCATGGCCGGGCACGACCCCGGCAGCCGGGCGGCCGCCGCCGCCAACCTGGGACGCCTGGCCGCGGCCGGTGGGGACGCGACCGCGGCGGACGCGCTCTTCGAGAAGGCCCTCCTGGTGGGGGAGGGACCCCACCTGCGGATCGTCGCCGACGGCCTGGGCACTCTCGCCGCCCAGGCCGCCGACGAGCAGCGCTGGGACGACGCCGAGAAGCGCCTCCGGCAGGCGCTGCCGCTCCGGCAGGCGGATGGCGACCGGCGGGGGATGGGGGAGATCCTCCACGACCTCGGCGTCGCCCACTGGCGCCGCGGCCAGCTGGCGCCGGCCGCGCGCAGCTTCGAGGACTGCCGGGGGAGCGCGGAGGAGGCGGGCGACGACGCCCTGCGCTGCATCGCGCTGCGCGGCCTCGCCGGGGTCGCCCTGGAGGAGGGCCGCATCGTGGTCGGCCTCGCCTACGCGCAGGAGGCGGGACTGGCCGCCCCGGACGCGGCCGAGCGGAGGGCGGCCGCGGCGCTGCTCCAGGAGGCCGGCGACCATGCTCGCCGGCGCGGGGACGCGTCGCTCAGCTCCGAGGCGTTCCGGGCGGCGGCCCGGCTCCTCAGTGACACGGCGGAGGTGGGCGGGAGCTCCTGAGCCCGGCCGCCGGAGCGGGCGCCGCCGCGCCTCCAGCCCGGCATCGCCAGCGCGGGCGCTAGCAGGTGGGCGCCTGGGACGGCAGGGGTGGCGGGAACGCGGCGGGCTGGGAACCGGCGGAGAGCACGGCCCGGCCGCTGGCCGGGTCGTAGCAGTTGACGGTCCATCCGGCCTCGATCAGCGCCTGGGTGGTGGCGCCGTCCGCCACCAGGACGGCGTGGCGGATGCCCAGGTCCTGCAGCACCGTGCGCCAGTCGCCGCTCACCTGGGTGATGTCCGTGTAGTCGCGCAGCGCCCCCCCGGTGAACTGGGACATGGACTCGTCGACGAAGACCGCATGTCCCGCGGGGGAGCGGTAGGCGAGGTAGCCGGCGTCGGAGATGCTGGTGAGCAGCGGCTGGCCGGGGAACTGCGCCAGTGCGTAGGCGGCGGCGGCCGCCGGCTCGCCGTCCCTCTCGGCCCGCGCCGCGGCGCTCGGCGAGAGGCGGGGCACGACGACGAGGACGGAGGCCAGGGCGATCACCGCCGCGAAGCCGAGGGCGAACAGGGGGCGGAGCTCGAGGTGGAGACGGCGGATCGCCGCCGGGCCCCGCTCCGCCCAGGCGCTGGCCCCGTACTCGGCGAGCTGGGGGATGGCGACGACGGCGAAGATGCCCGCCGCCCCGGACGCCTCCAGGGCGGCGAGGAAGAGGGCGGTGGCGAGGAGGCAGTCCTCGGTCCGGGGTGGTCGGCCCAGCATCCAGGCCAGCACCAGAAGGCCGGCGACGACCTCGATCAGGCGGGGGAACGTGTTGTGGAAGTTCGGTGTCTGCAGGGCGGTGGCGAGCTGCGAGATGGCCGGGCTGGTCAGGGTCGCGGCGATCACCGTGTAGAGCCGTGGTCCCGCCGGGGTGAGCAGGGTGGCCGCCGCCGCCAGCAGCGCCGCGATCAATAGGGGCCGCCGGGGCGCGGCGGCAGCTGCCGCGACGGGCCGGAGCAGGGCCCACATGACCACCATCGCGACCGCGCCGGCGACCAGGCCGAGCACCACCGCGGCGATGGCCGCGACGGCGCCGATCAGCGCCACCTGGGCCGCCTCCGGCGACCCGGGGAGCCGCGCCAGCAGGGAGGCGGAGAGGCCGGGACGTCCGCCGGCCGCCGGTTCCGGCCGGGCGGGACGGTGGATCAGCAGGGTGAAGGCGAGGATGAGGAGCCCGGCGACGAAGCCCGGATCGCAGTTGGCCCAGACCAGGAAGAGCGGGGGGAGCAGCCACACCGACCGGCTCCCGCCCTCGCGCCAGCGGCGGACGACGAGCAGGGTCGCCGCCGCGCCGAGAAGGGTCACGGAGTTGCCGTTCACCCCCAGCAGCGGAGACGCGGTGGCGGCGCCGGCCAGCACCGCGGCGGTCCGCCACCAGCCGCCGGTGGGGGAGGCGCCGGGGACGGCCAGGGCGGCGACGACCAGGGCGAGGCTGGCGACCAGCCCGATCACCAGGGAGGCGAGGCCGGCGCCGCCGGCGTGGACGACACCGGCCAGCACCACCTGGAAGAGCCACTCCGGGGCCACCCAGGGATGGGCGGTGGCGAGGAAGGTGAAGGGGTCGGCGGCGGGGATGCCGTGGCCCTGGATGAAGCGCCCGAGGGCGATGTCCCACCACGCCTGCCCAGTGCCGATGGTCTGGACGGTCAGCGGCAGGCTGAGGCAGAGGGCGACGGCGGGCCAGAGGGGGAGGCGGCGGGGCGTGGTCGTGGCGGGGTTCCGCATCGTCACGTGGTCCCCGGCGCCGGGCCGTCGCAGGCCGGCGAGGCGGCCGGTGGCGCCGGCAGGTTCAGAGAGGTGCGCTGGTCCCTGAGCACGAACGCCTCGTGGTAGCGGTCGGAGTACACCCGCACCCACTGGGGGCTCTCGCGGAGGACGGCGTCGAGCGGGGTGCCGGTGTCGAAGAGGACGACCTGGGTGCCGAACCGCGCCAGGATCTGCTCCCAGCCGGGGCGCAGCGACACCACGTCGGCGTAGGTGTAGAGGAGGGAGTCGCCCATCAGTGCGGCGTCGCCGAAGATGAAGATCTTGTCACCGGTGCCGGCCAGGCTCCAGGCGAGGTAGCCGCCCTCCCCGTACTGGTCGAAGATGCGGAGGTCGCGGGGGGCCGACTGGAGCCAGCGGCTGGCGCAAACCGGGTAGGCCTGGTCGTACGCGGCCGAGGTGGGCGTCACCGCCATCGCCGGAGCCAGGCGCAGCCCGGCGTAGCCGACGAGGAGGAGCACCGCCACCAGCAGCAGCGTGGTCAGCCGCATGGCCAGGGGGGGGCCCGGGGCGCGGGTGGCGCTGGGCGCGGCGGCGCCGTCCGGCGGACCGTCGGGCGGCTGGGTCACGGCGACGGCGGCGGGATGGCCGCGCCGCTCGCCGAGCCGCTCCAGCAGCACGCTGAACTGCTCGATCCAGACGGGTCCGGCGGCGGCGACGAAGATGGCGAGGTTGCGCACCGACTGGAAGGCGAGTGCCGCGGTGGCGACGACCAGGGCCGCATCCCGGGCCCGCATGCGCCGGTTGGCGATGGCGAAGGCGGCCAGGCTCAGCAGCATGACGGCGAATCCGCGCACCGCCCAGTCGGCGAAGTTGGGCGACTGCCATTCCAGGATGAGGGCCTGCTGGGCGGGGGAGGTCACCGTGCCGATGGCGTAGAGGAGGATGCCCGGGCCGTTGGGATTGATCATCGACACCAGGGCGCAGCCGAGGGTGGTGAGGCCGAGGATGGCGACGCGCCGCGAGGGGACGGGGTCGGGCATGCGCAGGCGGCCGCCGCACGCCTCGGCCACCGCGACGATGGCGAGGAAGGCGAGGCCGAGGACGAATCCGCCGTGCAGGTTGCTCCAGAGCAGGAAGAGGGGGGGCAGCACCCAGAGCGCCCGGCCGCCGCGGGTGAGGTACCGCTCCACGACCAGGAGCAGGAAGCAGCTGAAGGTGAAGTCGACCATCTGGTCGCGGGGGCCCCAGATGGGGTAGGCGGCGACGACGGCGACGACCAGCCCGATGCTGACGGCGACCCGGCTGTGGGTGTGCAGCCACGCGCGCAGGGCGATGCAGACCAGGCCGGCCCAGGTGAGCAGGCTGAAGAGCAGGACGATCGGTCCCAGGCCTCCCCACCGGACGATGAGGGCGTAGAGGACCTCGGCCAGCCACTCGTGCATGGTCCAGTGGTGGCCGGCGACTGTGTACGTGTAGGGGTCGGTGCCGAGCAGCTGGAGGTGGTTGGCGATGAGCAGCTGTCCGGTGCGCAGGTGCCACCAGAAGTCCGGGTCGCCGATCGATGACGTCACCGGCAGCGCGATGATGATCAGGACGCTGACGAGGAGGATCCCGGTCGGCGTGCACAGGCCGTCCAGCCGCTCGAGCCACGGGGCGCGCCGCTCCGCCAGCGCCCCGGGGGTCGTGGCACGCGTGGAGTCGTCCGCCTTCGACATGATCGGTGTGAGGGACCGGTCAGGGGGAGCGGCGATCCGAGCGCGTCACGACGGGCGGCTCAGGGGCGGGCGGAGCGGCCGATCGAGGGCGACCACGGACCGTGGGGCGTCGCTCCCACGGGGGCCGGCCCCCCCTCCGGCCGCGGCGCCGCGGTGACCCTGTCCAGGACGGCCATGAGCTCCCGGGGGTTGAAGGGCTTGTTCATGAAGTCGATGCCGCCCAGCTCCATCACCTCCTGGATGTCCTCGTCGAAGACGCGGGCGGTGAGCAGGACGATGGGGACGGTGGCGTAGCGGGCCTGGGCGCGCAGCTCGCGGCACACCGAGAGGCCGGAGAGGCGGGGCATCATGACGTCGATGATGAGGGCGTCGGGATCCCAGCCGCCCACCGACTCGAGCGCGTCAACGCCGTCGCAGACGGTCAGCACCTGATGCCCCTGATTGGTGAGCAGCATGTCGATGAGCCGGCGCAGCGCGGGATCATCCTCGGCAACGAGGATGCGCGTCGGCCGCCGGTCGTCACTCATCGCTGTCGTCCTCACTCGGTCACGCCGCTGAGGCACCGACGACGCTTCGGCGGAGAGGGCGGCGGCTGACCGTGAGGCGGTTATACCCTCGGTCTGTGAAGGGAGGGTGACGGCGCAACCGGCTTGTCACAGAGCCGATGGCCGGTCTTCCCAGGGGGCCCGGCTCACCACCGAAGCGTGACCCGTGCGGTGTGCTCAGCGGCGGCTGCGCGGTGCTCCGGAGAGGCCTCCGGCGGTCACGGCGCAGCCGCGCCTTTGTCACTGGCATGCGTCAGTCGGTCACTCCGGGCACGGCTATCATGGCCAGGCAGTGACCCAGCCGAGCGAGGCCGTATGAGCGTGGCCGCAGAGACCGGCCGGCCGGTCAATCCGTCGGCGCTGTCGGGGATCCGCTTCCTCATCACCAAGCGGATCGAGGACCTCGACGCCGCCGCTGCCCGCCTGGAAGCCCGGCAGGCCGACGCCGCCGAGCGGCGCGACCAGCTGCGCGACCGTCTCGAGGAGGCGGAGGTCGCCTGGAACCATGTCCTCAAGAACCTGGAGCGGTTCGCCGCCGACGACATCGACACCCAGTTCCGCCTGGTGTCGTCGACCCGGGCGGACCTCGCCTCGCTGGAGGAGCGGGTGCGGGACATCACCGGCCGGGCCGCCGACATCCACCACGAGCAGGAGATCCTGCGCCAGCTGCACCGCAGCCTGGACGACCTCGCCGCCAGCGCCGCCACCACACCGGCCGCGGGCGGCACGGCCCGCCTCCGGAACACCTCACGCCAGGTGTTCCAGATCATCGAAGAGGAGCGGATGCGCATCGCCCGGGACATGCACGACGGGCCCGCGCAGTCGATGGCCAACCTCGTGCTCCAGGCGGAGATCCTGGAGAGGCTGATCAGCCGCGACCCGCAGCTGGTCGTCCACGAGCTGGCCGACTTCAAGGACGGGGTGCGCGGCGTCCTCGACGACACGCGGCGCCTCATCTTCGACCTGCGGCCGATGACCCTGGACGACCTCGGCCTGGTCCCCACCCTGCGCAAGCTGACCAAGGACTACGAGCGCAGCGGCATCACCACGACGCTGCGGGTGATCGGCGAGGAGACGCGGCTGCCGGGCTCGCTGGAGCCGACCCTCTTCCGCATCATCCAGGAGGCCCTCACCAACGCCAAGAAGCACGCCCGGGCCAAGAACGTCGAGGTCGTGGTGGCCTTCCAGAGCAATCGCGTCTCGGCCATCGTCCGCGACGACGGCGTCGGCTTCGACGTCGCCACCGCCGAGGCCCGCCTCGAGTCGGGCCGGCACCTGGGCATGATCTCCATGCGGGAGCGGGCCGAGCTGGAGAAGGGCCGTCTGGAGATCCGCTCCCAGATCGGCAAGGGCACCGAGATCCGGGTCAGCTTCGACCACTGAGAGCGGGCGGCGGGCCCCAATGGGGAGAATCGCCCCATGCGCTTCCGCGTCCTCGCCTGCGACTACGACCGGACCATCGCCCAGCACGGGCTCGTCTCCCCCGCCGCCCTCGCCTCCTTGGTCCGGGTGCGGGAGAGCGGCCGCCGGCTGATCCTCGCCACCGGCCGCACCCGCGGGCAGCTCGAACCGGTGATGGGCGCCGTGGCCGCCCTCTTCGACCGCCTCGTCCTGGAGAACGGGGCCGTCCTCCTCGACCCCGCCACGGGTCGCGACCGCCTGCTCTGCGAGCCGATCCCGGCGCGCTTCGTGGAGGAGCTGCGGCGCCGGGAGGCCGGGCCCCTCGTGGTCGGCCGGGGCATGGTCAGCACCGGTCTCGCCCACCTGGGCGCGGTGGAGGCGGTCATCGCCGGGCTTCGCCTCGACCTCCACACCGTGGTCAACATCGACACGGTGATGGCCCTTCCCTCGCGGGTGAGCAAGGCGTCGGGGGCCCGCGAGGCGCTGACCGAGCTGGGGGAGGAGGCCGCCGCCTGCGTGGCCGTCGGTGACGGGGAGAACGACGTCGCTCTCCTGGAGATGGCCGGCTGCGCCGTCGCCCTCGCCAACTCGCTGCCCTGCGTCGCGGCGGTCGCCGACCTGGTCCTGTCCCTGCCCGACGGGGCGGGTGTCGCCGAGCTCGCCGCCCAGCTGGTCGCCGACGACCTCGCCGGCCTGCTGGAGGGTGCGGGCAGCCGCTCCAGGTAGGGGAGGGCGCGGGGTCGGCCTTCAAGGAACCGGGGCAACCACGTCGGTGAGCCGTGACCAGCGGAGCACGGGCCTGTCATGGCGCCGGGCTGAAGATGCTTCGCAGCCGGGAGGCGCTCATCGCCCACCGGCGTCCCATCTGCCCTCCCTTCCCAAGGGCCGCCGGCGACCGAGAGGCTGCCGGCGGCCCTCCTCTTTCTGCGACCTCGAGGCGCGCCCGCGCCCATCACGGCTTCGTCGCAGAGCGGGCCCCGTCCAGGCGATATCGTCGTCCCGGTGATGCCGTCCGTCTCCGTCGCCGGCCTGCGCCTGACCACGGTCCAGTGCGGGGTGCTCGTCGCCACCCTGCTCGCCTTCCTGGCGCTCTATCTCGCCTACCGGGTGCTGTACCGCCCCGACTTCGGCATGCCGGTGCGCCGGCGGCTCCTCGTCCGGGGATTCCGTATGCGCCGCGAGGAGTTCGCCGAGGTGCCCATCTGGTGGTCGGCCCTCCAGGTCGAGCGGGCCGTGCGCAGTCACTGGAAGGCGAGCCTGCGCATGACCGTGCGGCGTCCGGGGCGGGGGTCACGACGGCGGCCGGCCGGCGGCCGGGCGGGCTCGGGGGGGCGGCGGGCGCCGTCCCCCCGTGTCGTCACGCCGAGACCGTGGGCTCCTCGTCGGAGACGGTCGCGATGACGGCCTCGCCGTCGGCCACCTCGCCGTTGCCGGCGATGACGGCGGCGGCGGCGGCGGCCTCCTCCTCCTCGTAGAGGCGCACGGCCTCGGCGCGGAGCTTCTGGTAGTAGTCGAGACCGGTGCCTGCCGGGATCAGCTTGCCGATGATGACGTTCTCCTTGAGGCCGCGCAGGCGGTCGACCTTGCCGGAGATGGCCGCCTCGGTAAGCACCCGCGTCGTCTCCTGGAAGGAGGCGGCGGAGAGCCACGAGGCGGTGTTGAGGGCCGCCTTGATGAGGCCGAGAAGCACCGTCTGGGCGATGGCGGGCTCGCCGCCCTCGCTCAGCGCCTTGGCGTTGGCCTCCTCGAACTCGAACTGCGAGACGATCTCGCCGGGGAGGAGCTCGCTGTCGCCGGAGTTGTCGACGCGGACCTTCCGCATCATCTGCCGGACGATGACCTCGATGTGCTTGTCGTTGATGTCCACGCCCTGGTTCCGGTACACCGACTGGACCTCGTGGACCAGGTAGTTCTGGACGTCGTCACGGCCCCGGACGAGGAGCAGCTCCTGGGGGCTGATGGAGCCCTTGGTGAGCCGGTCGCCGGCCTGGACGTGGTCGCCGTCGTGCACGGTGAGCTCCGCCGAGGCGGGCACCGGGTACTCCCGGAACTCCTCGTCGGTGGTGCGGACCCTGATCTCCCCCGGGCCCACCCGGACGAGGCCAGCGTACTTGCTGCGGATGGAGATCTCGTTGCCGTGCTCGTCGCTGCCGCGGATCAGCTCGGTGCCCTCGCCGACGGGCTGGAGGTCCTCCACCGTCACCGAGTGCCGCGCCGGCACCGGGTAGGTGGTGTCGAAGATGTCCCGTGAGGAGATCTTCACCTTGAGCAGCTTGCCCTCGGAGCGGATCACCTCCACCTCGCCGTCGATCTCGCCGATCAGCGCCTTGCCCTTGGGGACGCGGGCCTCGAAGAGCTCCTCGACACGGGGCAGGCCCTGGGTGATGTCGGCGCTGCCGGTGGCGACACCGCCGGTGTGGAAGGTCCGCATGGTCAGCTGCGTGCCGGGCTCGCCGATGGACTGCGCCGCGATGACGCCGACCGCCTCGCCGATCTCCACCAGGCGTCCGGTGGAGAGGTTGCGTCCGTAACAGGCCCGGCAGACACCCTCGCGTGCCTTGCAGGTCATGATGCTGCGCACCTTGATGCGCGGCACGCCCGCCCGCAGCGAGTAGAGGCGGACGGCCATCTCGTCGGTGATGTCCTCGCCCATCGGCACCAGCAGCTCGCCCTCCAAGACGATGTCCTGGGCGGCGATGCGACCGGCGTAGCGCTCGATCACCCGCTCCCTGAGCTCCTCGTCCTCGAGGTCGATCCACAGGCCTGCGGTGGTCTCGCAGTCCTCGATGCGCACGATGACGTCCTGGGCGACGTCGACGAGGCGTCGCGTCAGGTACCCGGAGTCGGCCGTGCGCAGGGCGGTGTCCGCGAGGCCCTTGCGGGCGCCGTGGGTGGAGATGAAGTACTCCAGCACGGTCAGCCCCTCGGAGAAGTTGGCCTTGATGGGGAGGTCGATGATGCGGCCCGTGGGGTCGGCCATCAGCCCGCGCATGCCCGCCAGCTGGCGGATCTGCTGGGTGGAGCCGCGGGCTCCGGACTGGGACATCATCAGCACCGAATGGAACTTGTCGAAGGACGACATGGTCACCCGGGTGACGTCGTCGGTGGCCTTGGTCCAGATCTCCACGGTCTTGAGGTAGCGCTCGTCGTCGGTGATCAGTCCGCGGCGGTACTGCAGGTCGATGGCCTCGACGGCGAGGTCGGCCGCGGCGAGGATGCCCGCCTTGCCCGCCGGCGTCTTGATGTCCATGGCGGCGATGGTCACCCCCGCCCGGGTGGCGTAGTGGAAGCCCATCTTCTTGATGGCGTTGACGATGATCGCGGTGCGCTCCGACCCGTGCAGGACGTAGCACTGCTTGACGAGCTGGGCGAGCTTGCGCTGGTCCATGTTCTCGTTGAGGAAGACCATCGAGGGGGCGTTGCTCTCCGTGCCCACCTCGCCGATGGGCAGGGGCTCGTTGAAGATCACCCGGCCCACCGTGGTCGGCACCAGCTCGGTGCCGGCGGGCTCCTCCTCGCCGGGGCGGCGGGAGACCAGCCACTTCCTGGGCAGGCGGACCCGGACGTAGTGATGGAGGAAGACCTGCCCCTGGTCGTAGGCGAGCACCGCCTCCTCGGGGTTGGAGAAGGCGCGCAGCTTGGCGGCGGCCTCCGCGTCCTTGGGCCGGTCGTCGCCCTCCTGGGTCAGGTAGTAGGCGCCCAGGACGATGTCCTGGCTGGGGGCCACGACGGGGCGGCCGTCCGAGGCGCTGAGGATGTTGTTGGAGGACATCATCAGGTTCTTGGCCTCGGCCACGGCGCCGCTGAAGAGGGGCACGTGCACCGCCATCTGGTCGCCGTCGAAGTCGGCGTTGAAGGCCTTGCACACCGAGGGATGGATCTGGATCGCCTGGCCTTCGACCAGCACCGGCATGAAGGCCTGGATGCCGAGACGGTGCAGGGTGGGGGCGCGGTTGAGGAGCACCGGGTGCTCCTTGATGACCTGGTCGAGGACGTCCCACACCTCGGGCCGCACGCGCTCCACCATGCGCTTGGCGCTCTTGATGTTCTGGGTGAAGTTCTGCGAGACCAGCTCGCGCATGACGAAGGGCTTGAACAGCTCCAGGGCCATCTTCTTGGGCAGGCCGCACTCGTGGAGCTTCAGCTCCGGCCCGACCACGATGACGGAACGGCCGCTGTAGTCGACGCGCTTGCCCAGCAGGTTCTGGCGGAAGCGGCCCTGCTTGCCCTTGAGCATGTCGGAGAGGGACTTGAGCTTGCGGTTGCCGGTCCCGGTGATGGCGCGGCCGCGGCGGCCGTTGTCGATCAGGGCGTCGACCGCCTCCTGGAGCATCCGCTTCTCGTTGCGCACGATGATCTCGGGGGCGCCCAGCTCGAGCAGCCTCTTCAGCCGGTTGTTGCGGTTGATCACCCGGCGATAGAGGTCGTTGAGGTCGCTGGTGGCAAACCGGCCGCCGTCGAGCTGGACCATCGGCCGCAGCTCCGGCGGGATGACCGGCAGCACGTCGAGGATCATCCAGGTGGGGCTGGTCGACGACTTGCGGAAGGCCTCGACCACGCGCAGCCGCTTGATCGCCTTCTGGCGGCGCTGGCCGCTCGTCGACTTGGACTCCTCGCGGAGCTGCAGCGACTCCTGGGCCAGGTCGATCTGGTTGAGCAGCTCGCGCACCGCCTGGGCGCCGGTGCCCGCCTTGAAGACCTTGCCGAACTTGTCGATGTGCTCGCGGTACTGGGTGTCGGTGAGCAGCTCGCGGGGGGCGAGCGTCTCGAGCTGCTGCCGGCTGGTCTCGATCTCCTGACGGAGGGTCTCCAGCTCTCCGCTGCCGGCGTGGGCCGCCTCGGCCCGCGCCCCCTCGGCGTCGGCGCGCCACTGGGCGATCTCGGCGGCGGCCGCATCGTGGGTGGCCTGGACCTGGCGGGAGAGCTCGTCCTCGAGCGCCTCGCGGCGCTGGGTGAGCCGATCCTGCACCAGCATGGCCGCCTCCTCGTCGAGCACGCGACCCTTCTCCAGGACGACCTCGTCCTCGACGCCGTCGCCGAGAATGAAGCGGGCGGGCGCCTTCTTGCCCGTGAGCTGCTGGATCCGCTCGTCGAGGTCGGCGGCGGACTGCTCCAGGGCGGCGACCCGCTGCTGGCGTGTGGCCTCGAGCTCGGCAACGTGCTCGGCGGCCTGGGCCTCGCGGGCGGCGATCCGCTCGGGCAGGTCGGAGCTGCCGCCGTCGCCGCGCAGCCGCTCGCGGAGCGCGATGATCCGCTCGTCGGTGTCCGGGTCGAGCTTGGCGAGCAGCTCCTGGCGGGCCTTCTCGTCCACCGAGATCACGATGTAGTTGGCGAAGTAGAGGACCTTCTCGAGGTTGCGCGGGCTCATGTCGAGAAGCAGGCCCATCCGCGACGGGATGCCCTTGAAGTACCAGACGTGGGAGACCGGCGAGGCCAGCTTGATGTGCCCCATCCGCTCACGACGGACCTTGCTCCGGGTCACCTCGACGCCGCACTTGTCGCAGATGATTCCCTTGTACCGGTAGCGCTTGTACTTGCCGCAATGGCATTCCCAGTCCTTGGTGGGACCGAAGATCTTCTCGCAGAAGAGCCCGTCGCGTTCCGGCTTGAGGGTGCGGTAGTTGATCGTCTCCGGCTTGGTGACTTCGCCGTGGGACCAGGAGAGGATCATCTCGGGGCTGGCGATGGAGAGCCGGAGGGCGTCAAAGTTCTCGAGTTTCAGCATCACTGACCTTCAGATGTGAACGGCAGGCACGGGGTGCAGCCGGATCCGGCTGCGCGGGGAAGGCGTGGGTCGTGGCGGAGTGGGGAGAGGCGCATCCCTGTCAGCGGCCGCTCTCGTCGGCTTCGTCGCGCTCGTCGCGCTCCAGGTGGATGCCCAGGTCGAGCGGGATGTCGGGGATGTCCTCCTCGCCGAGCACGATGCGGTTCTCGTCCTCGGATTGGATCTCCACCCCGAGGGCGAGGCCCTCCAGCTCCTTGACCAGCACCCGGAAGGACTCCGGGATGCCCGCTTCGAGGGTGTTCTCGCCCTTGACGATGGCCTCGTAGGCCTTGACCCGTCCGACGATGTCGTCGGACTTGACGGTGAGGATCTCCTGCAGGATGTGGCTGGCGCCGTACGCCTCCAGGGCCCACACCTCCATCTCGCCGAAGCGCTGGCCGCCGAACTGCGCCTTGCCGCCCAGCGGTTGCTGGGTGACCAGGGAGTAGGGGCCGGTGCTGCGGGCGTGGATCTTGTCCTCGACCAGGTGGGCCAGCTTGAGCATGTAGATGTAGCCGACGGTGATGTCGCGGTCGAAGGTCGCGCCGTCGCGGCCGTCGCGCAGCTGGACCTTGCCGCTGCGGGGCAGCCCGGCGCGCTCCAGCTCGTCCTCGATGGTCTCCTCGGGGGCTCCGTCGAACACCGGTGAGGCGACCCTGATGCCCAGCGCCTGGGCGGCCCAGCCCAGGTGCGTCTCCAGCACCTGGCCGAGGTTCATGCGGCTGGGGACGCCCAGCGGGTTGAGCACGATCTCCACCGGCGTGCCGTCGGGGAGGTAGGGCATGTCCTCGATGGGCAGGATGCGGGCGATGACGCCCTTGTTGCCGTGGCGTCCCGCCATCTTGTCGCCCTGGGAGATCTTCCGCTTCTGGGCGACGTAGACCCGCACCAGCTCGTTGACGCCGGGCGGCAGCTCGTGGCCGGATTCGCGGCTGAAGATCTTCACGTCGACGACGGTGCCGTGCTCGCCGTGGGGGACCCGCAGCGAGGAGTCGCGGACCTCGCGGGCCTTCTCCCCGAAGATGGCGCGCAGCAGCCGCTCCTCGGCGGAGAGCTCGGACTCGCCCTTGGGGGTGATCTTGCCCACCAGGATGTCGCCCTGGCCGACCTCGGCGCCGACGTAGATGATGCCCCAGTCGTTGAGGTTCTTCAGCGACTCCTCGGCGATGTTGGGCAGGTCGCGGGTGATGTCCTCGGGACCGAGCTTGGTGTCGCGGGCCTCGATCTCGAACTCCTCGATGTGCACCGAGGTGTACTTGTCCTCGCGCACCACCGACTCGCTGATGAGGATGGCGTCCTCGAAGTTGTAGCCCTCCCAGGGCATGAAGGCGACCAGGACGTTCCGGCCCAGGGCCAGCTCGCCGTCGCGGGTCGAGGGGCCGTCGGCGAGGACCGTCCCCGCCTCCACCCGCTCGCCTGCCTTGACCGAGATCCGCTGCGAGAGGCAGGTTCCCTGGTTGCTGCGCACGAACTTGTGGATGCCGTACCAGACGTCGGGGCCGCCGTCGTCGGGCCGGACCAGGATGCCGATGCCGGCGTCCTGTCCGCTCAAGACCTTGACCACCGAGCGGTCGTCGCCCTGCGGCTCCGGCCAGCCCACTCCGACCACGGTGCCGGCGCTCTGCGAGATGACCATCTCGCCCGAGTTGCGGGCGGCATGGATCTCCATGCCGGTGCCCACGATGGGCGCCTCGCTGACCAGCAGCGGCACCGCCTGGCGCTGCATGTTGGAACCCATCAGCGCCCGGTTGGCGTCGTCGTGCTCCAAGAAGGGGATGAGGGCGGTGGCCACCGAGACGGTCTGCTTCGGCGACACGTCCATGAAGTCGACCTCGCCCACCGGCAGGTCCTTGAAGGTGTGGCGGCTGCGGCAGGCGGTGTGGGGCACGGTGAAGTGGCCGTTGCCGTCGATGGGGGCGTTGGCCTGGGCGACGGTGTACTTGTCCTCCTCGTCGGCGGAGAGGAAGACGATCTCGTCGGAGACCCAGGGCAGGATGTGGACGCGCTCGACGCCGCTCTTGACCAGGCGGTCGGCGTCCCTGCCGTCGATGATCCGCCCCGCGGGCAGGCCGTCAGTGGCCTCGCCCAGGGTGCGTCCCAGCAGCGTCGGCCGGTCCCTGGGGTCCTGCGGCGAGAGCTCGCGGACGACGCGCCGGAAGGGGGTCTCGATGAAGCCGAACTCGTTGACCCGGGCGAAGATGGCCAGCGAGCCCATCAGGCCGATGTTGGGCCCCTCGGGGGTCTCGATGGGGCAGATGCGGCCGTAGTGGCTGCGGTGGACGTCGCGGACGTCGAAGCCGGCCCGCTCGCGGGAGAGGCCGCCCGGCCCCAGCGCCGATAGGCGGCGCTTGTGGGTCAGCTCGGCCAGCGGGTTGGTCTGGTCCATGAACTGGGAGAGCTGGGAGGAGCCGAAGAACTCCTTGATGGCGGCCACCACGGGGCGGGCGTTGATCAGGCTCGCCGCCGTCACCGTGGCCGAGTCGCAGATGGTCATCCGCTCCTTGATGATCCGCTCCATGCGGATCAGGCCCATGCGGAACTGGTTCTGCAGCAGCTCGCCGACGCCGCGCACCCGGCGGTTGCCGAGGTGGTCGATGTCGTCGGCCTCGCCGAGGCCGTTGTTGAGGGCGATCAGCTTGCGGATGATGGAGACGAAGTCCTGGTTGTCGAGGACGCGGCGCTCCTTGTCGAGCGCCCGCTCGCGCGCCTCCTCCTCGGGGATGCCCAGGTTCTTGTCCAGCTTGAAGCGGCCCACCTTGCTGAGGTCGAAGCGGCGGCCGTTGAAGAAGAGCGAGCTGAGCAGGTTGCGGGCGTTCTCCACCGTGGGCGGGTCGCCCGGCCGGATCTTGCGGTACAGCTCGATGAGGGCCTCCTCGACCGAGGCGGTGGCATCCCTCTCCAGGGTCGCCTGGATGTACTGGTGCTCCGGGTCGGTGTCGACGTCGCTGAAGAAGGCCTTGATGTCGTCGTTGCCGGCGTAGCCGAGGGCCCGCACCAGGGTGGTGACGGGGACCTTCCGCTTGCGGTCGATCTTGACCGTCAGGATGTCCTTGCTCGAGGTCTCGATCTCCAGCCACGCCCCCCGGTTGGGGATGAGCTTGGCGGCGAAGAGCAGCCGCCCGGTGACCCGGTCCTCCCCGCCGGTGAAGTAGACGCCGGGGGAGCGCACCAGCTGGCTGACCACCACCCGCTCGGTGCCGTTGACGATGAAGGTGCCCTGCTCGGTCATCATGGCGAAGTCGCCCATGAAGACCTCGGTCTCCTTGATCTCCCCGGCGTTCTCACCCGTCTTGATGTGGAGGCGGGTGTTGATGCGCAGCGGGGCGCTGAAGGTCATGTCGCGCTGGCGACACTCCTCCTCGTCGGCCTTGGGGGCGCCGAACTCATAGTCCAGGAAGCGGAGCTCGTAGTTCTTCCCGGTGTAATCCGTGATTGGGTTGATCTCGTCGAAAAGCTCCCGAAGACCCTCCTTGCAGAACCACGCGAACGAATCCAACTGCGTCTGGATGAGGTTCCCCACCTCCAGCTTGTCGGCGATTTGACCGTAGTTCCGTCGGCTGGAGGGCGTGGAAGCAGAAAGGACCATGTGCTAGAGTTCCCCTGATAGCGGTTACGCGCGAGAGTGGCTGCGGCGGGCACAATCTCATAGCGTACCAAATCCGCTGCACTTGGCGCGCTCATTGGTGCGTCCCGAACAGATGTCCGCGGTTTCCGCGCGCCCGCCGGAGATCTCCGCCCTCCCGCCCTCCCCCCGCGGGGGGAGAGGGCAGCGGATCCGGCTCGGGTGCCGGTGGCGGTGGTTGCGCCCGGGTCAGCGGATCTCGACGGAGGCGCCGGCGTCGGTGAGCTTGGTCTTGACCTGCTCGGCCTCCTCCCGGGGCACGGCCTCGCGGACCGCCTTGGGCGCCGAGTCGACGAGGTCCTTGGCCTCCTTGAGGCCGAGGGAGGTGATCTCGCGGACCGCCTTGATGACGTTGATCTTGGCGTCGCCGGCGGCCGTCAGCCAGACGCTGAACTCGGTCTGCTCCTCGGCGACGGGCTCCGCCGCCGCCGGGGCGGCCGCGGCGGCCACCGCGACGGGTGCGGCCGCCTTGATGCCGAGCTTCTCCTCCATGAGCTTGACGGCATTGACGACGTCCAGGACGCTCCAGGACTGGAGGGCGTCGACGAATTCCTCAGGGGTGATGGCTTTGGTGGCCATGATGGGTGGTCTCCTTGATTTGGGTCAATTGAAGTGGTCGGGCCGGTCAGCGCAGAGTGCGTCCACCTGAGGTCAGGCGGTCTCCAGCTTCTCCCGGTAGGCGTCGAGGGTCGCCGCCAGCGACGAGAGGATCGAGGTGAGCCCGCCGGCCAGGTTGGTGAGCGGCGACTGGATGGTGCTGGCCAGCTGGGCCAGCAGGGTGTCGCGGGGCGGAAGGTCGGCCAGCATCTGGACCCCGCGCGCGTCCAGCACCTGGCCCTCGACCCACCCGGCGACGACGGGGAGCCGGCGGTTGATCCGGAAGTAGTCGCCGAGCACCTTCGCCGGCGTGGCCAGCTCCCCGAAGCCGAGGGCGAGGCCGACCGGGCCGCTCAGCAGGGAGCTGAGCCTGCCGACGCCGGCGCGATCCGCCGCCCGCCGGGCCAGGGTGTTCTTGACCACGACGTACTCGATGCCCTCGGACCGCAGCTTGGCGCGCAGCTCCTCGAGCTGCTTGACGGTCAGGCCGCGGTAGTCGGTGACGATCGCCGAGGTCGCCTTGCCGAGCTTCACGGACAGCTCGGTGACCGTCTCGCGCTTGCGCGGGCCGGCCCGCTGGGCGGCCTCCTCTGCGCTGGTTGCCTTGGCCATGCCGTACCTCCTGGATGCGTTGCCCACCGTCCCCGGATGAGAACGGCGGGCGGCGGCGCCTGGAGGGGCCCCGGCCGGACGACCGATCCCACCTGCGCAGGAGATTGAGGGGGAGTTCCCCGCCTGCGGTCTCGGGTGAGATGCGTGAGCAGCGCGTCTGACGCTGTGCCCGGCGAGGATATCAGACGGGGTCGGTCAGGGTGGGCGGGGTCGGGCGCACCGGCCCGAAGGCGGGCGGGGATGCCGGGCGAGCGCGGTCGGGGCGGAACACCAGGAGGCCGGCCACGGCCAGGCCGGCGAAGACGATGCCCACGGCCACGCTCTGATGCGGGTCGACCAGCATGTCGAGGCGGAGGGCGGCGTCGAGGAGGAGAACCGCCCCGATGACCAGCCCTGGGCGGGCCCGGGCGGCGAGGAGGAGGGCGGGCATCAGCAGCATCAGGTCGTCGCCGAAGGCGTGGAGGGCGCCGAGGAGGACGGCGACGGTGACCAGGGCGATGGCGGCGGCGGGGTCGGCGGCGATGGGCCGGCGCCAGTGCCAGCAGGCCGCCACCGTGGCGGCGGCGAGGAGGACGGAGAGGGCGGTGCTCAGCGCCGCCACGCGGGTGGCGTTGTCGAACAGCCCGGGGAGCCCGACGCTGCGGTTGACCTGCCCGGCGAGGACGCCCACGTTGCCGGCGATCTGGCGGAGGCAGGAGGGGGACGCCGTCGCCAGGCTGCCGGCCGCCCAGACGACGCCGCCGAGGGCGAAGCCGGCCAGGGCCCGCCACTCGCGGGCGACGAGGAAGACCAGGGGCACCCCCCAGGCGAGCTGAGGTTTGAGGAGGAACACGGCGCCGGCCAGACCGGCGAGCAGTGGCCTGCCCCCGCGCAGCAGGAGCAGCGAACCGACCAGCGCGAGCAGCAGGAACCCGTCCCAGCCGGTGAAGGCGAAGACCTGGATGGCGGGGAACGTCGCCGCCGCGACGGCGGCGAGCAGGACGCGCCGCCAGAGGGGGAAGCCGGCCGGCAGCAGCCGCGAGGCGGCGAGCCAGACGGCGGCGGCCGTAGCCAGCAGGCTGGCGGCGAGGAAGACGAGGACGGCGCGGCTGAGTGAGGTGGAGGCGAGCGGCAGGAGGGCGGCGGCGATCGGGGGAGGGTTGACGAAGAGCGGCTCGGGGACCGTGGAGCCGCGCAGGGCCGCCGTCACCGTCGGGGAGTAGACGCAGATCCCGTGGGCCAGCCGCTGGGCGGCCGCCAGGTAGACGGTGAGGTCGGTTTGTTGAGGAATCGCGCGCGCGTCCGCGAGCGCGCGCGCGAGGTCGGCGGCGCCGATTCCCGCGGTGACGACGAGGGCGACGTTGCCGATCCGGGCTCGGTCGACGGGCACGGTCGGCAATGATGATGGCTGCGCTGAGGGTCGTGGGGCCGGTGGGAGGGCGGCGGCGGAGGGGCGCGCCCGCTGCGGCGAATTGACGCTTGGGGGCGGGCGCTGCTACGATTCCCCGGCGCGACCCCTCGGGGTGCGATCTCGTATGTCCGCGTGCCTCCGCCGGGGCACGCTGTTCATCTCGAACGGAGTTCTGTGCCCACCATCCAGCAGCTGGTCCGCAAGGGCCGCACCCGGATCGTCCGGAAAACCAAGGCGCCGGCCCTGAAGAGCTCGCCGCAGCGCCGGGGCGTGTGCGTCCGCGTCTACACCACCACGCCGAAGAAGCCGAACTCGGCCCTCCGGAAGGTGGCCCGCGTCCGGCTGACCAGCAAGGCGGAGGTGACCGCCTACATCCCGGGGATCGGGCACAACCTCCAGGAGCACTCGGTGGTGCTGATCCGGGGCGGCCGCGTCAAGGACCTCCCCGGCGTTCGCTACCACATCATCCGGGGCACCCTGGACACGGCCGGGACCAAGAACCGCAAGCAGGGGCGCAGCAAGTACGGCGCCAAGCGCGAGAAAGCGGCCAAGTAGAGAT
>CAZUDL010000004.1:0-184056 GCA_964618935.1 uncultured Actinomycetes bacterium | reverse complement strand
CGACCAGGTTCTACGCCGCTACAACCAGAAGCTTATTTCTGGACCGGTGCACTAGCCGCCGGTTCCGCTCGGGGAGGGGGCGGCGCTCAGCGCGGGGACTGGATGGCGGCGGAGATGGCCGATGCGGTGGCGACGGGATCGTCGACGCCCACGACCAGCTTGGCGTAGTGCTCGTCGTGGAGGCGGATGGCGATCGCCCTGTCCGGGTCGTGGACGTCCCAGAAGGCCCACTCCCCGCCCTGGACGAAGCGGCCGGCGGTGACCACGCCCGGCAGGTTGGTCCCACCCATCCGCAGCCCGTGCCAGACCTGGTGCGCCTCGGGGACCAAGGCGTCGACGCCCGCGATGTGCTGGAGCGGGACCTCGAGCTGGGTCTTGAGGGCGAGCAGGCGGTCCGCACCCTGGATGTGGACGATCAGTGCAGTGGGAGTGATCTGGATCTCGGCCATGCGGAGAGCCTACCTCCTTCGGGCGACCCGGACCGCGGCGGCTAACCGCAGCCGGTCACGGGGGGGAAGGTTCGCCCCTCGCATGTCGGAGAATGCGCCGATGCAGGTTCGTCGCACCCGCGTCCGGCGCGCTCCCGGGGTGCGGCCGTGAACTCCGCGACCCCGGCGACGCGACCGCTCGTCCCCCAGGCTCCGGGGCGCCCCGACCACCGGCGGGCGGCGCTCCTCGTGGTCTGTGCGGCGGCCCTGATCGTCAACGTCGACAACACCATCCTCAACGTGGCGCTGCCCACCCTGGTGCGCCAGCTGCATGCCACCTCCAGCGAGCTGCAGTGGATCGTCGACGCGTACGCCATCGTCTTCGGCGGTCTCCTGCTGGTCGGCGGCAGCGCCGGCGACCGGTTCGGGCGCAAGCGCTTCTTCCTCGCCGGCCTGACCGTCTTCGCCCTGGCGTCGATCGGAGCCGGCTACTCGGGCTCGGTCGATGTGCTGATCGCCTGGCGGGCGGTCATGGGAGCGGGCGCCGCCCTGACCATCCCGGCGGGGCTCTCGATCGTGAACGACATGTTCCGCAATCCCGCCCAGCGGGCGCGGGCGATCGGCATGTGGGCCGGGACGGCGGGCATGGGGATCGCCATCGGCCCCATCGCCGGTGGCCTGCTCCTGGCGCGCTTCTGGTGGGGTTCGATCTTCCTCGTCAACGTCCCCATCGCCGTGGCGGCCTTCGTCGCCGCCCTGCTGCTGGTGCCGGACTCCAGGAATCCCGCCTCCGACCGGCCGGACCCTGCGGGCTCGGGCCTCTCCATCGCCGGCCTCGGCCTGATCCTCTGGGCGATCATCGAAGGCCCGACCGACGGCTGGAGCTCGGCCAGGGTGGTCGGTGTGGGAATGGCCGGCCTGGCCGTCCTCGCCGCCTTCACCGCATGGGAGTTCCGCAGCGATCACCCGATGCTCAAGCTCGGCTTCTTCCGCAATCGCCGGTTCTCGGTGGCCGCGGCGGTCCAGTGCCTGGGGAGCTTCGGGCTGCTGGGCGCGCTCTTCGTCCAGACGCAGTTCCTGCAGTTCGACCTGGGGTACTCCCCCCTGCAGGCGGGTCTGCGCATCCTTCCCATCGCCGGCACCCTGGTGGTCGCCGCTCTGGCGTCCTCCGCTGCGTCCCGCGTGGCCGGCGTCAAGCTGACCGCCGCCGCGGGGCTGACGCTCATCGCCGGAGGCCTGTGGCAGACCGCGTCAGTCGCCTCGTTCTCCACCACGTACGGCAACGTGCTCCCCGGCCTGCTGCTGATCGGCCTCGGGGCAGGCCTGCTCATGCCGACGGCAACCAACTCGGTGGTCGGTTCGGTGCCCCACGGTGAGGCGGGGGTCGGGTCGGCGACCAACGGCGTGGCCATCCAGGTGGGCGGAGCCCTCGGCGTCGCGGTCATCGGCAGCGTGCTCTCGACCCGGTATCAGAACCGGATGACGGCGGCACTGGCGGGTCACCAGGTGCCCGCAACCGCACTGCACACCATCCTGGGCTCCTTCGGCGGTGCGCTCACCGTGGCGGCGCGGGCGGGCGGAGCGACGGGCGCCCTCCTCGCCCACGCCGCCCGTGTCGCCTTCATGAGCGGCACCGGCGTCTCGCTGGGCGCGGGGGCCGCCGTGGCGGCCGGCGGCATCGTCGTCGCCCTCGCCCTCCTCCCGGCACGCGCGGAGCGGCCCCGCTCACCCCGAAACCGGACGCGGGAAAGCGGCGAGGACAGCTCTCAGCGGTGAGCCCCGGACGGGCCCGGGGTGCCGACGCCACCCGCCTCGGCGTCCGTCTCCCGCGGCTGCTCGAGATTGCGGAGCCGCCGAAGCAGCTGCCTGGCGGCGCCGTGGTGGGTGGCGCCCAGCAGCTGCCAGGCGCGGAGCAGTCCGACGGCGTACGCGGCGATGAGCAGGACCAGCAGCGTCCCGAGTGCCCCGCGATCGCCCGGCGCATGCACCAGCATGACCCCCACCCCGATCTGGTATCCGTAGAGGACGGCGCTGACGAGGAAGGCCATCAAGCCCCGCATCAATCGCCTCTCACGATGCCATTGCGGCACGAGCAGGACGAGGGCGAGCGTCTCCGTCAGGGCGAGCGTGCCGACGGCGATGGCCACGTCACCGATGCGCACCCCCGGCACCAGGCCGGCGAATGACAGGAAGAAGGCGCTCACCAGCGCGGTGAACGCGCTCAGCGCCAGCAGCTGATGCTCGGCCCGGGCGTCGGAGCCGAAGACCCGTTCCGGCGCGACGGACACCGAAACGAAGAGCAGCCCGATCAACGCCGCGCTGGCCTGAGTGCTGGTGGTGAGGAAGCTCAGATAGGCTGCGGGCATCGGCGCTCCCGATCTGCGTGCGACCCGGTCAGGGAGAGATGTGTCGCGGGACGATTATCGCAACAGCCGCGCAAACCTCAATCTGCGGCACATCTCTCCAACGCGTCACGAACGCCGCGGCCCACTTGGCGCGTATGAATGTTTCGTTGCGGTCGAGCAGAACGGGACGCCGGTGTGCGGGAGCGTCTGAGAGTTATGGCGTGTTCCGTCAGTAACCGGTCCCGTATCCGCTGCTCGCCGACGACGGGGTTGCGGTGGCGCCGGCGGCGCTGCTGAGATCGGGCGTGACGACGAACCACTCGCCCAGCAATCCCTCACCGTTCGCCTGTCCGGGCGCAGAATCGCCCGAGTAGTGGTAGAGGGGATGACCACCGTATTCGACCTGCCGGCCGTTGGCGCCGTCGACAACGGTCAGCCCCTGGGGAAGGGTGGCCGACGCCGTGGGCTGCCCCGAGGAGAGCAGAACCGGAGGCCAGGTCATGGCGCAGGCGCCGGTGCACGTCGGGTCGGAGGGACTGTCCGCGGTGAGGTGATAGAGGGTGAATCCCTGGGCGTTGGTGAGCACCTGCTCGGTGGTGCCGTCGACGGTGGCGCTGCCGACATGGACCACCTCGGTGCTGCCCGTGCCGGAGGTGGAGACGGCCTTCACGGACCCGGTCCCGCAGCCGGCGACGAGAGCGGCCACGCCCGCCAGCCAGATGCCTCGCGCGAGGGGTGTGCGCATGTCGATCCTCCCGATCTCCTGGTGGGCTGGCCCGCGCCGCGGCGCGGCGTCGGACCGTCCCGTGCCCTGCTATACGGGGGCGGGGGCCGGGGAGTTCACTGGTGATGAACCGCCGCAGCCGCGGTCCCGTAGTGGTGAGGGTGCAGCGTGCCGTCGGACAGAAGGAGCGGCTGCGCGTGGTCGAGGACAGCGATGAGGAGTTCGTGCGATCCCTTTGGGCCGAGCACGGCGAGGCGCTCCTCGGCTACGCCAGCCGCCTGGTGGGCGATCGTGGCCGTGCCGAGGACATCGTCCAGGAGGCCCTGCTCCGGGCCTGGCGCAACTCCGACCGCCTGGACCCGGCAGCCCGTTCGGTGCGGCCCTGGCTCTTCACCGTCGTCAACCACCTGGCCACCGACCAGCACCGCATGCGACTCGCCCGCCCACAGGAGGTCGCCGACGGCGCGGCGGAACGTCTCGCCGTCCCCGACGGCATCGACCTGGCGGTGGAGCGGTGGGAGGTGATCGAGGCGCTGGGCAGGCTCAGCCCTGAGCATCGAGCGGTGCTCGTGGAGACGTACTACCGGGGCCGGTCCGTCGCCGACGCGGCCGCGGCGCTGGGCATCCCGGCCGGCACCGTGAAGTCCCGCACCTATTACGCGCTCCACGCCCTCCGCCTCACCCTGGAGGAACGGGGGTGGAGCCGGTGACGGCGGTGTGCGACCGAACGCGGTTGGCGCTCGGCGCCTATGTGATCGGAGCCCTCGACCCGGCGGAGCGCGCCCAGGTCGACGCCCACCTGGCCAGCTGCCGGGACTGCCGCGACGACCTCTCCCTGCTGGCGGACCTTCCGAAGGTGCTGGGACGGGTGGAGGAGGCCGACGCCCTCTCGGCTGGGACGATCAGGGTGGAGCCCGGCATGGTGGAGCGCAGCCTGGCCGAACTCCGCCGGCGGCGGCGGAGCGGCAGGATGCGGTGGCGCATCGTCGCGGTCGCCGCCGGGGTGGCCATCGCCGCCGCCGGGGCCGGGGCCGGCAGCGCCGTCGCCCTGCACCTCTCGGCGCCGGCGGCGCCGGCGGGAACCTCGGCCCGGGTGTCGGACACCGACTCCACAAGCGGCGCGACGGCGACGGCGGTGCTGCTCGCCCAGCCCTGGGGGACGTCGATCCACCTCACCATCTCCGGGGTGGCTCCGGGCGACCACTGCCAGCTGGTGGCCGTGTCGAAGACGGGCACCGAGGAGGTGGCCGGCAGCTGGGCGGTCAGCTACAGCGGCAAGGTCGACATCGACGGGGCGACCAGCCTGGCGCCGGCACAGCTCTCGTCGCTGGACATCGTCACCACGTCGGGCACGTCGCTGGTCAGTCTTCCGCTGCCCGCAGGGGCCTGGCACACCAGCTCCTGATCCCGGGCCGGCGGGAAGGTCGCCGCTTCCGTCCGGCCGCTACGCGTTGGCGGCGTGGGTGGCGATCTGGCGGTGCTTCTCGAGTTGGCGGCGCACCTCGAGAAGGGCGGCGATACCCTCGCCGACGGCGGCGCCGAGCTGCTTGGTGGACCCCGCCCGGACGTCGCCGGCGCAGAACACCCCGGGCATCGAGGTCTCGTACCGCTCGGCGACGACGAAGCCCCAGCGGTCGAGGTCGACCGTGCCGCGCAGGAAGGCGGTGTTCGGGTCGAGGCCGATGAAGACGAAGGCGGCCTTCGGCTGCCAGCGGAGCTCGCGCCCGGTGGCGCGGTCGCGGGCCACCACCTCCTCGAGCTTGGGCGCGCCCCGCAGCTCCACCACCTCGGTGTTGGTGTGCACCACGAAGCGGGGATCGGAGCGGACCTTGTCCTGGAGCAGCTTGGACGCCTTCAGTTCGGGGGAGTGCTCGACGATGCGGATGCGGTCCGCGAACTGGCTGAGGAACATCCCCTCCTCGAGGCCCGAGTTCCCGCCGCCGATGACCAGCAGCTCGTCGGCCCCCCGGTAGAAGGGCCCGTCGCAGGTGGCGCAGAAATGGACGCCCGCCCCGATCAGCTCGTCCTCGCCGGGGACGCCCAGCCGTCGGTATGAGGAGCCGGTGGCGATGAGCACGGCATGGGCTGACACCTGCTGCCCTCCGGACAGGTGGAGCACGCTGTCCTCGCCGTCCCGCTCGATGCGCTCCACCGCCACCGCGGCCAGCGTCTCGATGCCGTAGCGGCGGGCCTGGGCGACGAACCTGTCGGCCAGCTCGGCGCCGCCGATGCCGTCGGGGAACCCGGGGTAGTTGTCGACGCGTTCGGTCACGCCCGCCTGCCCGCCCAGCGCGCTGCGGTCGACGATCAGCGAGTCGATGCCCTCGCGCGCCGCGTAAATGGCGGCGGCCAGCCCCGCCGGCCCGCCACCGACGATGGCGAGGTCGTAGGAGGAGCGATCGGCCTCCAGCTTCAGCCCCAGCCGCCGGGCCAGATCCCCGTCCGAGGGCTCGAGGAGATGGTCGCCCTCGGGGAAGACGATGGTGGGGATCGTCCGCCCTCCCTTCTGCAGCTCCTCGACGAAGCGAAGGCCCTCGGCGTCGTCGTCGATGTCGATGAACTGGTACGGCACCCGATGCTCGGCGAGGAACCGCTTGCTCCGCTTGCAGTCGGGGCACCACGGGGCGCCGTACAGCCTGATCTCAGACATCCGCCTCTCCCTGCGACCTGGCCCGACCCGAGCCGGACCGTCCTGGTCCAGCCGCCCGGGGCCGCGATCGTCGCCTCGCGCCCCGGTCCTGAGTATGCGCCGCACCCGATCGAGGGGCGGGAGGGGCGGCCGTCCGAGCCGGCCGACCGTGGTCAGTTGGGTCGTTCGGCCCTGTCGCAACCTTCCCGTCAGGATTCCCGCCCTAGCATCGAATGGGCATGCCAGCCTCCCTCCAGGTCGCGGCGGCGGCGTCCCCCACCGCGGCGCCGGTGACCGCCGCCACCCGCCGCTCGCTCCGCGTCCCCCGGGCCTGGGGGCTGCGGCCCAGCGACGCCTACCTGGTCGTCTTCGGCAACGCGGCGCTCATCGTCGCCATGTGGCTGCGCCACGGCCAGTTCCCGAATCTCGCCCACCCGGCGGCGGTGCTGATCGCCGCGGGCCAGATCGCGGCACTTCTCGGTGCCTACTGCGCCCTGGTCCAGGTGGTGCTGATGTCGCGGATCCCGGGGCTGGACCAGCTCTTCGGCGTCGACCGGCTGGCGGCGTGGCATCGCTGGCTGGGTTTCGGCACCGTCACCCTCATCTGCGGCCACGTGCTCTTCACCACCTGGGGGTACGCCTGGAGCGACGGCCGTTCCATTGCCACGCAGACATGGGCGTTCCTGACCACCTACCCCTACATGCTGATGGCCTACGTCGGCACGGCGCTGTTCCTCCTCATCGCGGTGGTCTCGGTGCGAGCGGCGCGACGGCGGATCTCCCACGAGACGTGGCACTTCATCCACCTCTACGCCTACCTGGCGATCGTCCTCAGCTTCGGCCACCAGCTCGCCGCCGGAACGGACTTCACGGGGGACCCGGCGGCGGTCGCCTACTGGGTGGCGCTCTACGTCGCCGCCGCCCTACTGGTGGTGACCTTCCGCTTCGTCCTCCCCCTGCGCATGGCGCTGCGCCACCGGCTGCGCGTCGAGGCGGTGGTCGACGAGGCGCCCGGGGTGCTCTCCATCTACATCACCGGCCGTGACCTCGACCGGCTGCCGGTGCGGGCGGGGCAGTTCTTCACCTTCCGGTTCCTCACTCGAGGCCTGTGGTGGCGCGTCCACCCCTTCTCCCTGTCGGCGGCGCCCAACGGCCGCTACCTGCGGATCACGGTCAAGCAGGTGGGGGACTTCACCCGGTCGCTGGTCTCGCTGCGCCCCGGTGTCCGCGTCGTCGTCGAGGGTCCTCGGGGCAACTTCACGGCCGTCCGCCGCCGCTACCCCAGAGCCCTGCTCATCGCCGGCGGCATCGGCATCACCCCACTGCGGGCCCTGCTCGAGGAGATGCCCCAGCGCAAGGGATCGATCGCCCTCCTCTACCGGGCGAGGAGCTGGGCCGATGTGGTCTTCAAGACCGAGCTGGACCAGCTGGTGGCGGCCCGCGGCGGAGCCGTCCACTACATCGTCGGACGTCGCGGACGCGAGGTGCATCCGCACCCGCTGGCACCCCGCTTCCTGCTCGCCGCCGTCCCCGACCTGCGCCAGCGGGACGTCTTCGTCTGCGGTCCGAGCGACCTGGTCGACGATGTCACCAGGAGTCTGGGCGCACTGAGCGTCCCAACCAGCCAGATCCACAGCGAACGCTTCGCGTTCCTCTCGACCTGAGGTCATCCACGTGCCCTACCGCGCCGCCGTCACCCTCGCCGCCACCGCCGCCGCGCTGATGCTGCTGCTGAGCTTCCGCACCCCTCCCTCCACGTCGCTGCTCCCTGCCGTCGCGACACCCACGCCCTCGGCCTCGGCCGCCACGCCGGCGCCCTCCGCCACGCCCTCGGGGGCGCCTCCCTCAGGGGGCGCCTCGCCCACACCGGCGGCCACTCAGACACCGACCCCGACCCCCAGCTCCACCGGACTGAAGAACGGCACCTTCACCGGGTCGGCTGTCTCCAACCCCTTCGGCAACGTCCAGGTGCAGGTGGTCGTCGCCGGCGGCAGGATCACCGACGTCAAGGCCCTGCAATACCCGACGGCGCACGCCCAGTCGGCCTACATCAGCAGCATCGTCGTGCCGGAGCTGCGCACCGAGGTGCTGCAGGCGCAGAGCGCCAGGATCAACCTCATCAGCGGGGCCACCTACACCAGCGAGGGTTACGCCCAGTCCGTGCAGTCGGCGCTGGACCAGGCCCATGCCTGAGCCGAAGCCGGTCGAGGCCGGCGCTCCGGCCCGCCGCGTCAGGCTGGAGCCGCTGATGGGGACGGTGATCACCCTCGACCTGCGCGACGCGGCCGTGCCCACCGCGGCCGCCGACTCGGTCTTCGCCTGGTTCCACGAGGTGGACGCCGTCTTCAGCACCTTCCGCTCCGACAGCGAGATCAGCCGGCTCTCTCGGGGGGAGTTGAGCGAGAGCCAGTGCCGGCGTGAGGTCCGCGAGGTCCTCGGCCTCTGCGAGGAGGTGCGGCAGCTCAGCGGTGGAAGCTTCGACGTCCGCCACGGCGGGACCCTCGACCCCTCGGCACTGGTCAAGGGATGGTCGGTGGAACGAGCCGCCGGCCTCCTCACGACGGCCGGGGCCCGCAACTTCGCCATCAACGCCGGGGGTGACGTGCTGGTGCGCGGCGAACCGGTCCCCGGACAGCCCTGGCGTGTCGGGGTGCGCCACCCCGAGGTCGCCGACCGGGTCGCCGCCGTGCTCGGAGTGCGCAACCTGGCGGTGGCCACGAGCGGTGCGTACGAGCGAGGCCGGCACATCGCCGACCCGCGCCGTGGTGGGCCCGCCTCGGGGCCGCTGAGCATGACCGTGGTCGGGCCCAGCCTCACCTACGCCGACGCCTACGCCACCGCCGCCTTCGTCATGGGTGACGACGGAGCAGGGTGGGTCGGCGGGATCGGCGGCTACGAGGCCCTGGCGATCACGGCCCGGGGGACGACGGTGTCAACCCCTGGGATCGCGGCGCTGATCGTTCCCTGACCTCCCGCACTCCGCATCTGGCGGCCCCCCGGGCCGCGGGCTATAGTGCCGGTCAGAGCGAAGGACTGGAGGGGAGCAATCGTGTCATGCCTGCACGGACGCGGCACGAGCGGGGCGCAGGAGCTCCGGGGAGCGTGATGTCGATGCGCAGGCTGCTCGCCCTCCTGGGGCTGTGGATCGTCCTCATGGCGGCGCTGGCCGGCCTGGTCATCGCCCTGCGGCAGCCGCAGCCGCCCCAGGCGAGCCTGGGCAGCCTGTCCCAGGCGGTCATCGACACGCAGCGGGGGAGCGGCAGCCCGGCGCTGCAGATCTCCACGGATCCGCACCATGCCGCCGTCGTCAGCAGCGGCCAGGTCGTCTGGTGGAACGCCGCGGGCGACGAGTACAGCACTGCGATCACCGACCAGTCCGTCGCCATCAGCATCTTCACCGCCCACGACTACTCGAACTTCGGGGCGGACACCGGAATCCCGGCCAGCACCCTGGCCCTGGTCATCGTCCCGACCCTGATCATCATCGGGGTCATCGTCGTCCTCTACTGGCGCCAGGGCGCCGGCGGGCCCATGTCCCTGCTGCACTCCCGGTCCCGCACCGTCGCCGTCCGCGACCGGCCGCCCACCCGCTTCAGCGACGTCGCCGGCTGCGACGAGGTCAAGGTCGAGATGGGGGAGCTCGTCGACTTCCTCCGCGACCCCGGCCACTACCACGACCTCGGCGCCCGCGTCCCCAAGGGCGTCCTCCTCGCCGGGGCTCCCGGCACCGGCAAGACCCTGCTGGCGCGCGCCGTCGCGGGCGAGGCCGACTGCGCCTTCATCGCCGTCTCCGGGTCCGAGTTCGTGGAGATGTTCGTGGGAGTGGGCGCGTCGAGAGTGCGCCGCATCTTCGCCCAGGCGAGGAGGTCGGCGCCCTGCATCGTCTTCGTCGACGAGATCGACGCCGTGGGTCGCCGCCGCGGCGATGCCGGCTACAACCACGGGCAGGACGAGCGCGAGCAGACGCTGAACCAGCTGCTCGTCGAGATGGACGGCTTCGACCAGGAGCAGAGGATCGTCGTCATCGGGGCGACCAACCGGCCCGACGTGCTGGACGAGGCCCTGCTGCGACCGGGACGGTTCGACCGAAGGGTGAACCTCGACCCGCCCGACGTGGCGGGCCGCAGCGCCATCCTGGCCCTCCACGCCCGGGGCAAGCCGCTCTCCGACGACGCCGATCTCGAACTGGTGGCGCGCCGGACGCCGGGTTTCACCGGTGCCGACCTGGCCAGCCTGGTGAACGAGGCGGCCCTGCTGGCGGCCCGCGAACGCTGCCCCGCCATCGGCCCGCGGCACCTCGAGATGGCCGTCGATCGCGTCCTCGCCGGTCCCGAGCGGAGGGGCCGCCTGATCAGCCTGCGGGAGCGGCGGATCGTCGCCTACCACGAGATGGGCCACGCCCTGGTCCTCACCTCGCTGCCGGAGGCCGACCCCGTGCACCGGATCAGCATCATCGGCCGCGGCCGGTCGCTGGGCTGGACCCTGACCGTGCCCGAGGACGACCAGGTCCTCACCTCGCGGTCCCAGCTCACCGACCGGCTGACCGGGCTTCTCGGCGGGCGAGCGGCCGAGGAGATCGTGCTCGGAGAGGGCGACATCACGACGGGCGGCAGCGACGACCTGCTGACGGCCACCCAGCTGGCCCGCCAGATGGTCACCCAGTTCGGCATGTCCGGCCTCGGCGTGCGTGTGGTCGAGAATGGGGCCCTCGGCGCCGCGCACTCCGAGGAGCTGCAGCGCCGCGTTGACGCCGAGGTCGACCGCCTCCTCGACTCGGCCTTGCACCGGGCTCGGGAGATGCTCGTGGCGCGGCGCGACCAGCTGGACCGGCTCGCCGAGCGCCTCCTCGAGGTGGAGACGATGGACGCCGGGGAGATGGCCTCCCTCATCGACCCCGTCACCGACCTGCACGGTGTCCCCGTCGCCCGGCACCGCCACGACGGGCGGGCACCGGGTGCCGCCACCCCGGTGCCCGCCTCCGTCGCCGCCATGGCCCGGTCGGTGCCGCCGTCGGCCGCCATCGCACGGGCCGGGGGGCTGCGGGCGCGCGTGCGCGCCGTCTTCGGAGCCCGGGGCCGGCCCGGGCGCGGCAGCCTCGCCGGATAGCCCGCCGCCAGCGGCGGCGGGCACGGCCAATGACGCGGAATCGTTGACGGCCGGTTATCGACGCCTCAAGATATGGGGTTGCTTGGCTCGCCCGGCTACTACATCTTGACGCGAAGCCCAGCACCTTCTCCTTCGCCGGAGGCCCGTCCTGCCCGGGACGGGCCTCCCTCGTCTCACCCCTAGCCGGCAGCCCAGGCGGGCGCCGAGGTGGCGTCGAGATCGAGGTCCGTGGTGACCATGGTCGGCTTGGACAGGATGCCCGTGTTGACCCCGGAGATGTGCCAGAGCTGGAAGTATCCGTTGCCGGAGTTGGACGAGGGAGCGAGGTAGAGGAGGTCGTCGCCGCTGGGGGACCACGCCGGCGACGCCGCCAGGGTGCCGCTGACCACGTAGGTGAGCGGGCCGACGCCCGCCGTCACGCTGAAGCTGGCCAGCACCAGGTCGGCCTCGGTGCTGCTCGGGCTGCAGATCATGGCGATCATGGTGCCGGCCGGGTTGAGGGCGGGCTCCGAGCAGTTCTCCGCCGGCGTGGTCAGCGGCGTGCCGTCAGTGGTGACGGTGGGGTCCAGGCGGATTTGGCTGACCTCCTGGCCAGGCAGGGCGCCGGGGATCGGCGTGCTCCCCTCTCCGGCGGCGCTCGCCTCCTCGTACTTCACGTAGAGGAGGTGCCCCCCCGGAAGCGGCACCGGGCTGACGTCACCGCCCGTGTACCAGTCGGGGCCGCTGACCTCCGTCATCGTCTTGCCGGCCTCGGCGCGGTCGATGGTGCTGCCCAGCGGCGACTTCCAGACGGCGAGGTCGACCTGGTACGGATTGCTGTCGTTGGGCTCCTTGGGCCAGTCGTAGCTGAAGTAGACGTCGCCGTCCGGCCCCACCGTCGGGTAGAAGATCCAGTTGTTGCTGGTGAGGTCGATGTTGTTCTGGGCGGCGCTCGCGGCGTCCTGACTGAGCTGGGTGCGGATGGAGCCGTTGAGGTTGAGCTCGTAGAGGTCGGAGTAGAGGTTGGGGACCTCCTTGACGGCGAGCAGCCCGGTCCCGCCGGGGAGCAGCGCGGGCTGCATCCAGCCCTGCCCCTGCGGCTGCAGCTGGATGACCCTGGTGCCGTCGAGGGCGAAGAGGCCACCGCCGTCGGCGAAGTAGACGACGCCCGGCAGCACCGCCTTCTGCGCGATGACTTCCTGGGTTGGTTTCTTGGCGGGGGCGAAGGCCTTGCTGGTGCGCCCGGCCAGGTAGCGGTTCACCCCCACGCCGAAGGCCGCCATGAGTCCGAGCATGACCACGACGGTCAGCACCTTTCCGGCCCGTCTCATACGGCGGGGAAGTACTGGTGGACGTACGAGAGGAGCGAGCCCCAGCTGGGGAGCAGAGCCGACGTCCCGTCGCACGTGTCGGGCGGGCAGCTGCTGAACTGGGTCAGGAAGACGTGCTGGATCTGGCCCGCGCCGACGTCCTGAGCGAGACCGAGCAGCGAGGGGAACTGGGTCAGGGGGATGTCGGTCAGGACCTCGTCGGAGAGCGTCGAGGCCAGACGCGGGATGTCGCCCACGCTCAGCTCCGAGATCTTCTGCCGCAGGGCGACGAGGACCTGCTGCTGGCGCACGGCGCGACCGAGGTCGGAGGCGATGTCGTCGTGGCGGGAGCGAACGTACTCCATGGCCTGCTCGCCGTCCATGTGCTGGGGACCGGGAAGCACCGCCACCCGTGCGTAGGAGTTCGGGTTGCTGCTGGTCAGGTCACCGGGATAGAAGTCGTCGAGAACCGGGTGGCTGGTCACGAGGTCGATGCCGCCGACGTCGTCGATGAGGTCCACGAGACCCTGGAGCCCGATCCAGACGTAGTGATCCACCTGCAGGTCGAAGTCCTCCTCGACGGTGGCGATCGCCTCGGAGACCCCTCCGTCACCGTAGGCGGAGTCGATCTTGTTCGAGCCTCCGCCGGAGAGTGGCACCCAGAGGTCGCGGGGGATGGACAGCATGGTCACCTGGTCGGCGGTGGGGTCGACCCGGACCAGGATCATCGACTGGGTCAGGACGTTGACGCTCCTTCCCGAGGGGCCGAACTTGCCATCGTTGTCGGAGCCGAGGAGCAGGACCGTGAAGGGGGCGCCCGACACCGGCGCCGGCGTAGCGGTGGGCGTGGCCGTCGGGGTGGCACCGGCACTCGCCGACCCCTCCGGTTTCGGCGTGGGCGTGGAGAACGAGTGCCCGGTGATGTGGATGGCCGCGTCGATCGCCGGCAGGAAGAAGGTCACCGCCCCGCCCGCGCCGGAGAGGAGGAATCCGACCAGGGTGAGCGCGACCCAGCGCAGGCGGGGGATGGGGTACTCGTAGCGGGAGCGGCGCCGTCGCGCGTGGTGGGGGCCGCGGCCGCGCGCCGGATCACCCGTCGAAGGGTCGCCGGTGGGGGGTCCGGAGGGGGAGCGCGGATTCATCCAACCTCTGACGTGGACACCGGCGCGGCGGGGATGCGCGGCGCCGGCTGTGGCACGCTGGCCATGGGTGGTGGACCTCTGGGGCTGGGGACGGGGGCCGCTCCCCGCCGGCCGACCCTCAGCCGGCCCGATCATAGCCGGGCGGCACGGTGATCGGGGCCCGGCTATTGGGGCGGCGGCGCGCTCCCCCGCCCCCGTACTACCGTCGGAGTGCGATGCGGCGAGAGCGGATCGACGCCGACCAGGCATTCTTCGCCGAGAGGCTGTCGGGGCGCGCCGGCGGCCGCCGCCGGAGCCTGGCCCGGGCCCGGGCGCTGGCGCCGCACCTGGGCATCGACCTGGCGGCGTGGCGGTCACGGGCGGACAGCGTCGTCACCGTGGTGGGGTCGAAGGGGAAGGGCACCGCCGCCACCTTCGCCTCGGCGACGCTGGCGGCGGCGGGTCTCCGCATCGGCACCCTGACCAGCCCCGGGCTGCGCAGCAACCGGGAGCGGATCCGCGTCGACGGGCGGGCGATCTCGCCCCCGGAATATGCCGCGCTGGTGGCCGCCGTGTCGGCGACGGTCGCCCGGGTCGGCGCCGACCTCCCCGACGACGGGTACCTGTCGCCGAGCGGCCTCTTCACGCTCAGCGCCCTGCGCCACTTCGGCGACGCGGGATGCGACGCCGTGGTGCTGGAGGCGGGCATGGGCGGCGCCTCCGACGAGGTGTCGCTGGTCGCCGCGGGGGTGGCCGCCATCTCCGTCATCTTCGGCGAGCACATCGGCATCCTCGGCGACAGCGTGGCCGCCATCGCCGCCGAGAAGGTCGGGATCGTCGCGGCGGAGACGCGCATGGTGGTCGCCCTACCTCAGGACGACCCGGCCGCGGAGGGCGCCATCGCCGATGCGGTGCGCGCCCGCGGCTGCGCCCACCGCCTGGTCGGACCGGCCGCGCCGCCGGTCCGGGCGGCGGTCTCCGCACCCGGGCTCGGTGCGTCGAGCGCGCGCCTGGGTGTGGCGGCGGGGCTGGCACTGCTCCAACTCCGCGACCGCCCACCCCCCGGGGGCGCGGCCCTGACGGCGGCGCTGCAGAGCGTCCGTCTCCCCGGCCGCCTCAGCCGGCACCACCGGCCGGGACAGGACTGGGTCGTCGACTGCGCCACCAACCCGGCGGCGATCGCCGCCGCCCTCGACCACGCCACCCTGTCGATGGGGCCGCCGTCGTCGATCCTCACCTTCATCCCCTCACGTCGCGACGCCGCCCCCCTGCTCGAGGCTCTGGAAGGACGTCCGGTGGTGCGCGTCAGGGGCGGACCGCCCACCGGCGTCCCCGGCGGTGGAGCGGCGATGCACCTCGAGGAGGTCGACCTGGAGGGTCTCGGGCCCCGGGTGCTCGCCGTCGGCCCCGTCTACTTCGCCGGCGAGCTGCTGGCCCTGCTGGAGGTGGACTGCGAACGCAGCTTCATGCCGGCACCGCGCCGTCTGGCGATCGCCCGGTCCCCGGGCCGGCCGGGGAGCAGGAGCGGCGGGCCGGGCTCCTAGACACCGCGGAAGGTGTCGTTCCACCGCCAGACGGTCGGCGAGCCGCGGTCCGCGCCGAGCACGGAGACCGCCCCTGCCGAGAGGGCGAGGTGCTCTGCCGCCGCCGGCGGGAGATCGCACCACCGCGCCGCCAGGATGCGCAGGAAGTGCCCATGGGCGAAGAGCGCCACGTCTCCCGGGATGTCGCGGATCCGCGCGATGACGCCCTCGGCGCGCCGGGCGACGTCGTCGATCGTCTCGCCGCCCACGACGCCGTCCTTCCAGATGACCCATCCGGGGCGCTCGACCTGGATCTCCTCCGCCGTGCGCCCCTCGTAGGCGCCGTAGTCCCACTCCTGCATCCGCGAGTCCACCTGCGCCCCGGCCGCGAAGCCGGCGAGTTCGCAGGTGCGGCGTGCCCGCTGCAGGGGACTGACCAGGACGGTGGCGCCGGCCCATCCCCGCAGGTGGCGGCGCAGCCCGCGCGCCTGCGCCTCACCCGCGGCGTCGAGGGGAAGGTCCCTCCGCCCGGTGTGGCGGCCGCTGCGGCTCCATTCGGTCTCGCCGTGGCGGACGAGGAGCACCTTCGGGTCCGGGGCCGGGGTCTCGCTATCCGCGGTCGTCATCTCCGGCCGGCGCGGCTCCGGGCCGCCTGGCGGCGCCCCCGCGGGGTGAGGAGGCTGACCACCGCGAGAAGCAGGACGGCGCCGACGAAGGCGACGAGGATGTCCTCGATCAGGCCGCCCAGGCCATTGCCGCCGACGAGGCCGGGACTCAGCTGGTCGACGATCAACCCGCCGATCAGGGCACCGGCCAGGCCGACCACGATGTCGAGGAGGCAGCCGAGACCGCTCCCCCACACCAACCGGCCGGCCAGTGCGCCCGCGATCAGCCCGATGACCAACCAGGTGATCCACTGGTGGGTGGCGATGACGAGGACGGCCAGCACGGCGGTTAACCCTACCCGCCGGGCCCGCGGTCGCGGACGAGCCGCCACCACGGTTCCCGTGTGGGTACGATGGCCGGCTGATGCTGCGAGTGATGTCGGCGACGGTGACGGCGGCGGCTCCGTCCGCCGGCGTCCAGAACTGCCCCAACAACCTCTTCAAATTCGTCTGCAGCGCCATCCAGGGCCGCGCCGGCGATCAGAGCGCCGTCGGGCCGGTGGTCCAGGGAGTGGTCGAGGGGATCGTCCTCTTCGCCGTCATCCTCGTCACCGGCAGGGTGATCCGCGGCGTCGTGGTGGGCCACCTCGAGCGCCGAGGGCACGACCCCCAGATCCGCACCCTCGTCCGCAACGGCCTGACGGTGCTCAGCTGGGCGCTCGCGGTCGTCGGCGGGCTGGTCGCCGGCGGCCTCCCCGCCACCTACGTCCTCACCTTCGGCGGCGTCTTCAGCCTGGCCGTCGGGCTCGCCTTCCAGGACATCTTCCGCAACGTGCTCGCGGGCATCTTCATCCTCCTCGAGAAACCCTTCCGCATCGGGGACCGGGTGGCCATCGGCGACCAGGAGGGGGTGGTGCGGACCATCAACCTGCGGACGACGGAGTTGAGGACCGCTGACGGCCGCATGGCGGTGCTCCCGAACCTCACCGCCTTCAACGGGGTGATCCTGAACTCGACGGCATTCGATCAGCGCCGCTACAGCCTCACCCTGCCGCTGGAGCCGCATGCCGACGTGGCGGGCGCCATGCGCCTGGCCCATGACGCGCTGGCCGCGACCGGGGGGGTGTCGGGCGAGCCCGCGCCCACCGTCCGCCCGGACGTCGACGCCGCGGGAGGACGGGTCATCGTCGCCAGCTACTGGCTCGACCTCCAGGCCGGCGATCCGGACGCGGTACGGGCGGACCTCCTCCTCCGGCTCTGGGCGGGCGGGTCGAGCGGAACCACGCCCGGGCCGGAGGCGCCGGCGACCGCGACCACGCCCTCCCGGAACCGTGGGCGGCGGGTCGGGCCTGGAGGCCCGACTGCCGCCGCCGATGCACGCCGCGGCTGATCTCGAGGTCGCCGCGGAACGGAGCCCCCCCCGGGGCGTCGCCTGGATTCGCACCGCATCCGCCGCATGCGGCCGATGGCGAGATCGTACGGGGCGGCGGGAGTGTCGGGGCGGCCCGTTTGAATACCGTGAAGCGCCGTTGCGCCCGCGCATGCGGTTGTGGCGCCGGCTGCCGGACCGTGATGGCCGTGTTGCCGGGCCGTGAAGAAGCGCCGGGCGAGCGCGATCAGGCCTCGGGCGGGGTCTCCGTCTTGCCGGTCGCGTCGGTCGCGGCCGTCGGTGCGGCGGCCTCCGCCGGGGCGGCGACCTCCTCCTCGACGACGACGCGGAGCGGCGCGATCTTGGCGATCATCTCGTCGACGTCAACGTGGGCTCCGAGGCGGACCCCCTTGGGCAGCGCGACGTCGCGGACGTGCAGGCCCTGGTCGACCTCCACGAGGCCGCTGACATCGACGTCGAGCTGGGCGGGGAGATCGGAGGGCAGGCACTCCACAGCCAGTGTCGTGGCCAGCTGCTGGAGCAGGCCGAGCTTCAGGGTGGTGACCGCCGGAGCGTCACCGACCATGACCAGGGGCACGTCCACCGTCAGCATCGCGTTGAGGTTGATGGCGAAGAAGTCCGCGTGCAGCGGCCGGGCGGTTCGCGGGTCGATCTGGAAGTCGCGGATGAGGACGGTCCGGGGGGCGGCGCCGTCCACGGCGAGGTGGACCAGCTGTGAGCGGCCGGCCCGCTCCCAGATGCGCAGCAGGGCGCGGGAGTCGGCGCTGATCGACAGGGGGCTCAGGTCGTAGCCGTAGAGGATCGCGGGCACCTCGCCCCGGCGGCGGAGGTGATGGACGTGCCGCCCCGTCTCGGAGCGGGCGTGGGCGTCGAGGGTCAGGTCTGCCATGAGGGTGTGAACTCTACCAGGGCGACGGCAGCGTTCCCGCCTCGGCGGGCTGGGCCGGCTCCTCCGTGGCGGCGTCCTCGATGCGGCCCGCCTGGGCGGCCATCGCCGCCGCGACCGCCGAGGCACGGTGCGAGTGGGGCAGCGTGGTCCGCCACTCGTCGTCGATGGTGCGCCCGCCCAAGCGCGCTCCGGCGAAGACCCCGGCAAGGCTGGTGGCCGCCCGCCGGCCGGTCCTGGCGGCGCTTGCGATCGCGGTCTCGATGCTCTCCGCATCCCACACGGCGGTGAGCGCGACCTGGAGGGCGGCGCCCGGGTCGTCGTCGGGGGTGGCGGGCTGGGCCGCCGCCTCGCCCGCCGCCGGCTCGCCCGCGGCCGGGAGGGGGAGGAGCGAGCCGGGGTCCGGCCGGAGCCGTTCCAGGAGGGCGAAGGGGGCGTCCTCGAGCAGGGACTGGCGGACGCGGACCGCCGTGGTGGCGGGGTCGAACCGGGTCAGGTCCGCGGCCATGAGGGCGGCGGCGATGGCCGCGATGGCCGTGCCCTCGTCGGCTCCGGCCAGGACGGCGATGCGGTACGCGTCCCGGCGCACCCGGGGACGGTCGAGAGGGGACAGCAGCCCGTACGGAACGGCCCGCAGCAGCAGGCCGGCGGCCCCCGCCTGGGAGGCGGCGGCCAGCCCGCGGTTGCGGAGGTCGTCGGCGTCGAAGGCGCCCACGGACGCGATCGAATCCGCGACCCCGAGCAGGTCGCCGGCCGCCGACGGCGCCTGCGCCGCACGCTCGCCGGCGAGGGCGCCCAGGAGGGCGGCCTCGATCCGCTCGCCATGGGAGAGCTCGCCCGTCCCGGCCGGGTTGCTCGGCTCCTCGGGCGCCTCCGGGATCACCTCGTCGTCGGACATGCGCGGAGGCTATCCTGTCTCGTCATGGTGACGCTCGACCGGCTGCGCTCTCTGGGCGAGCCGATGGCGCGGGCGGTGGCCCGGCAGATCTCTGGCTTGTCGCCCCGGCAGCGCCATCCCCTGGCACCGGCAGCGGTCAGGGTGGAGCGGACCAAGGCTCGCGGCGGGGGTGGGACGACCGAGCAGACCGCGGTGACACTGTGGTTCGGCGAAGGCCCCGAGCTCCCCGCCCTGGGACGCGACAACTCTCCCTGGAAGACGGCCGCGGGGCTGGGCGTCACCCTGGCGGGCGTGGCCGCGATGGCCGCCGCCTCGACGCTGGCGGCCCAGCGGGAGGAGCGGCGCCGGCTGGCGCGGGCCCGGGTCGTCCCGGTCCTGGAAGGGGCGCGCCCGGAACGGAGGCCCGTCACCGGCTGAACCGGCGGCCGGGGCGCCGGGAGATCCACCCGTCGGGCGCCGCCGTCAGCGCAGCCACGAGAGGAGTTCGAGCCTGGGGCCGTCGGCGCGCCGTTCCACCTTGCGCACAGAGGTCCCGTCGGTGACCAGGACGGCGCGCGAGACAGGGTTCATGGCCTCGCGCCAGGCGCGCAGGACGCGCATGGAGAAGCGATCGGCGCTGGGGAGGGCGACCGGCAGGGCGAGCACCAGCGAGCGGTCGGGGGCGGCCAGCAGCACGTCGCCGCCGGCGCGCTGCGCGAAGGCGGAGAGCACGGCCGGGGCGAGCAGGGCGCTGCCCTGGAACAGGGTGTCGCTGCTGACCCGCCAGCCGTCCGCCGGGATCCGGTCGGCGGCCCTGATCCGCCCCGCCAGGGCCGAGAAGCGGCTCTGCGTGTTGGCGTCCGCCCGCTCGGTGACCGCGGCCTCGTCAATCCCCGCACCGGCCAGGTCCCCGGCCGGCACCCCGCGCATCATCGAAGCCGGCAGCGCCTCGGCGACGAAGGCGACCATGTCGCCGGGCACCTCACGGGTGAGCAGCTCGCCGGCGCGGTTCAGGCCTGCGAGGTAGCGCCGGCTGCGCACGCACCAGAGGACGCGATCGAGGTCGACGGACACGCCCGTGCGAGGGCTCAGCTGGCGCTCGGCCTGGCGGATGAAGTCGGCGATGAGGAGGGCGCGGCCCTCCGGGTCCCGCCGGCACGCCTCGTGGAGCGGGGCGAGCTGCAGGAGGGTGTCCACGCCCGCACCGCGCACCCGCAGGGCGAAGGCCAGCTCGTCGAACGAGACCTCCATGCCTCGATACCGGGAGCGGATCTGCAACTGAATCCGCTTGGCGAACGTCTTCTCATCCGTCGGCGCCGGACCGGCCATCCGCCCAGTGTGGCGCTCCTCGCCCGCGCCGCGACGCGCCGGCACCAGGCGGCGAGCTCGGGCGCCTACTCCGTCGTGACGGCGCGCAGGACGTCCACCCGGGAGGCCTTGACCGCGGGGAAGACGGCGGCGAGGACGCCGAAGACGGCTGCCGCCGCCGCGTAGAGGGCGAGGTTGCCGACCGGCACGGCGGTCACGTCGATGCCCAGGTTGTGGAAGCCGCTCACCAGGGCGATGCCCAGACCGGTCCCCACTCCCAGCCCGAGGACGGCGCCGAGGAGGGCGATGATCACGGACTCCCAGCCCACCATCTCCTCGGTCTGGCCGCGGGTCATCCCCAGTGCCCGCAGCAGACCCAGCTCGCGGGTGCGCTCCAGCACGCTGAGGGCGAGGGTGTTGAGGATGCCCAGCACGGCGATGAGGATGGCGAGGCCGAGCAGGACGTAGATCAGGTTCAGGAAGCTGTTCAGGCCCGTCTCGATCAGCGCCAGGTACCCGTCCTTGGTGAAGCCGGAGAGCAGGGGGTAGCTGTGGAGGTCTCGTTCCATCGACTGCTGGGCGGCGTCCAGGCTCACGCCGGGGGCGGGGTTGGCGAGGATGAGGATGTCGCGGGGGGTCGTCACATAAGGAGCGATGGTGGCCAGCGAGGTGATGTACCCGTTGACCAGCGCGTCGGGCTGGAAGATCCCGCCCACCGAGACGGTGATGCGGTCCCCCTGGCTGAAGGTCATGGTGACCCGGGAGCCCACGCGGAGGTGGTCGCCGGCCGCTTCGGAGGAGTCCACCAGCACCGTGCCGGAGGCCGCGATGCTAGAGGCGGCGCCGGACGTCATCTGCAGGCCGAAGACCTTGGGGGCGAGGGCGGGGTCGATGGCGACGACGCCCTGGGAGACGTTGCCGATGAGGACCGACGCATGGCGGATCTCGGCGATGTCGGTCAGCCTCGGGTCGGTCCGCAGCGTCGCCGCGGCCTGGGTGCTGAAGGCCCCGAACGTCTGGCGGTCGAGGACGACGAGACCGGCGCGCAGCGAGCCCTCGATGGCGTCCGCCGTGCTGGCCAGCACGGAGTCGGTGAGGACCGCCACGCAGGTCACCAGGGCGAGGCCGATCATCAGCGCCGCCGAGGTGAGGGCCGTCCGTCTCGGATTCCGCTGCGCGTTCTCGCCGGCGAGCCGGCCCGGCGCGCCACGCAGATGCCGCGCCGGCCAGCCCAGGACGGCCACAACCGGCCTCACCAGCGCAGGCGCGAGGAGGGCGACGCCGAGGAACATCCCCAGGGCGCCGGCGCCGAGGAGCTCCAGGTTGGGGGGTGCCGTCTCGGTGGCGCTGAAGAGGCTGAAGAGAAGCGCCGCCGTCCCGGCCACGAGGAGCGCGAGCCCCGCTCCGATCCGTTTGCGAGGCAGTCCCTGGATCTCCGGGAGCGCCTCGCGCAGCGCCGCGACCGGCGCGATGCGAGTTGCCCGCCGGGCCGGGAGGGTGGCGGCCAGCACGGTGACGATGGTCCCGACGAGCAGCGACACCACCAGGCTGCGGGCCTCGATGGTGAGCTTCGCCGACGCGTCGAACAGGGACACCAGCCCCGCCGCGACGAGGATGCCGAGGAGGAAGCCGAGGATGGACGCGACGACGCCGGTGACGGCGGCCTCGGTCAGGACCTCGACGAGGACCTGGCGGCGGGTGGCCCCCAGGGCGCGCAGGAGGGCCAGCTCCTGGGTGCGCTGGGCGACCAGGATGTTGAAGGTGTTGACGATGAGGAAGGTGCCGACGAAGACGGCGATGAAGGCGAAGGCGAGGAGCGGCGTGCCGAGGAACTCGTTGATCGTCTTCTCCGCGCTCTGCTCGGCGGCGGCGGACGCCTGCTGACCGGTCTCGACGGTGACGTCGTCGCGACTCAGGGCGGAGGCGATCCGATCGCGCAGCTGGGTGTCGTCGCCGGTGCCCTGGGCTCCCACGTAGATGTCGTCGAACATGCCGCCCGCCTGCAGCACCTGCTCGGCCTCCGCCGTGGTGAAGAGGGCGAGACCGGCGCCGGCGGCGCTGCTCTCGCCCCCATACCCGGTGATGCCGCTGACGCGGAAAGGCTGGGCCATGCCCGCCGCGAACGAGATGTCGACGGTGTCCCCCACCCCCACGTGCTGGCGGGCCGCGAAGGCGGCGTCGACGACGACGTCGCCCGGACCCTGGGGCGGGCTGCCACTGCGCAGCCGGTATGGGGACAGATCGGCGTCGGGGATCCAGTCGCCGCCGATGGTGGGGGCCTCGGGGGCGCTGATCACCTGCCCGTCGCGGAGGATGGCGATCCCGGCACGCGACAGGACGCCGTCGGCGTCCTTCACCCCGGGGACCGAGCGCACCGGCGCGAGCAGCGACGTCGACACCGGCAGCGCATGGGTGCCGGCGGCGTTCTCCGGGCCGCCGACGATGACGGCGACCCCCTTGGTGGCGTCGGCGTAGACGTCGTGGAAGGTCGCCTGGATGGTCTCCGTGAGGATCAGCGTCCCGGAGACGAAGGTGACGCCGAGGATCACCGCGATGGCGGTGAGCGCCAGCCGCAGCTTGTGGGCGAGCAGGCTGTGCAGGCTCACCCTCAGCACGGCCGGGTCCTCGCGCGGGCCGAGGCGGTCATTCGCCGAGGTGGCGGATGACCGCGAGGATCGAGTCGGCGGTCGGGGACCGGGTCTCCTCGACCACCCTGCCGTCGGCGAGGAAGACGACCCGGTCGGCGTGGGCGGCGGCCATGGCGTCGTGGCTGACCATGACGATGGTCTGGCCGAGGTCGTCCACGGCGCCGCGGAGGAAGGCGAGGAGATCGGCGCCCGAACGGGAGTCGAGGTTGCCCGTCGGCTCGTCGGCGAAGATGATCTCGGGCCGGCTGATGAGGGCACGGGCGGCGGCGACCTTCTGCTGCTGGCCCCCCGACAGCTCGCTGGGACGGTGCTTCAGCCGGTCGCCCAGGCCGGTGATGCGGACCACCTCGTCCACGAGGGCGGGGTCCGGCCGCGTGCCGGCGATGGTGAGGGGGAGCAGGATGTTGTCCAGCGCGCTGAGCGTCGGCACGAGGTTGAAGGCCTGGAAGATGAACCCCACCTTGACCCGCCGCAGCAGCGTCAGCTGACGGTCGTTCAGCGTGCCCAGGTCCACCCTGCCGATGTAGGTGTGACCGGAGGTGAGGCGGTCGAGCCCCGCGAGGCAGTGAAGGAGCGTCGACTTCCCCGACCCCGAGGCGCCCATGATCGCGGTGAACTCGCGTCGCTCGAATGTGGCTGTGATCCCGTCGAGGGCGCGGACGGCGGTGTCCCCGCGCCCGTACACCTTGACCGCATCCACGGCGCGGGCCGCCGCCAGCGGGGGAGAGGCGGCGTCCGGCGGCATCGCGGAAGCCTCAGAGGAGGAGGCCGGGGGGCTGAGGCTCATGGGCGGGCTCTCTGGGGTGGAGGTGGCGTCGCGAGCGTACCAGCCGGCGCATGCAGGGCCGCGAACCCCCTGCGGCGGGATGGCGAAAGATCGCACAGACCGGAAACGAATCTTGCGTGGTCACCCGCCGGCTGATAAAGTCAAGCGCATCCAACGTAGCGCATGGTGCCCGGAGAGGGGCGGTTGCGCGCCGGCCAGGCGGCCGGTGATCTCGAGGTTGCTCCCGAGCGTTTGGCCGCTCGGCGAGGGGGAAGACTGATGCCACGCTGGCGCAACACCAGCCGGGATGCCGAGGACCTGCTCGCCACCGCGCTGCCCCAGCTCGCGCTCGATCAGCCGCTCACCGCGCTGACCTCGATGCACATGCACAGCCAGCTGCTCGGCGCCCGGCCGACCGAGGAGGAGGAGGAGCCGACCGACCCGGCGGAGGTCCGCTACCTGAGGCTCCGCCAGCGCGTCCACTCCCGACTCGTGGACGACACGGCGTACCGGGGCAAGACCGACGACGCGGCGGTGCGGGAGCGCCTCGCCGAGCTCGCCAACGAGGTCGCCAGCGAGATGGGCCAGGACCTCGACCTCGAGGAGGGGTTCGAGATCATCACCCGGATCCACCACGAGCTCCTCGGCTTCGGACCCCTGGAGCGGTTGCTGGCCGACCCGACCATCACAGAGATCATGGTCAACGGACCCAACGCGATCTGGATCGAGCGTGGTGGCCGCCTCTCGCTGACCGGCTTCCGCTTCGAGAGCAACGAGCAGCTGATGCAGGTCATCGACCGGATGGTCAGCCGGGTCGGGCGCCGCATCGACGAGAGCTCTCCGATGGTCGACGCGCGCCTCGAGGACGGCTCCCGCATCCACGCCGTCATCGCACCGGCCTCGCTGAGCGGGCCGACCCTGACCATCCGCCGCTTCGCCGACACCGGGCTCGAGGTCGACGACCTGGTGAAGAACGGCACCGCCACGGCCGAGATGGTCGACTTCCTCCGCGCCTGCGTCCGCGGCCGCCTCAACATCATCGTCAGCGGCGGCACCGGGGCGGGCAAGACCACCACCCTCAACGTCCTCTCCGGCTTCATCCCCGACGACCAGCGCATCGTCACCATCGAGGACGCCGCCGAGCTGAAACTCCGGCAGCGGCATGTGATCAGCCTGGAAACCCGCCCTCCCAACGTCGAGGGACGCGGTCAGATCACCATCCGCGACCTGGTCATCAGCTCGCTGCGCATGCGCCCCGACCGCCTGGTGGTGGGCGAGTGCCGCGGCGGCGAGGCCCTGGACATGCTCCAGGCGATGAGCACCGGCCACGACGGATCGCTCACCACCCTGCACGCGAGCTCGACGCGGGAGGCGCTGTCCCGGCTGGAGACGATGGTGCTGATGGCGGGCACCGAGCTGTCCAGCCGCACCATCCGAGGCCAGATCGGCTCGGCCATCGACCTCATCGTGCAGCAGTCCCGTCTCCGCGACGGCACCCGCCGCATCGTCAGCATCGCCGAGATCGTCGGCGTCGAGGACGGCGACGTCCAGCTCCAGGAGCTGTTCGCCTTCGAGCAGCGGGGCGTCGACGCGGACGGCCGGGCCATCGGCGAGCATGTCGCCTGCGGCCGGGTGCCGCGGCGCACCGCCGATCTCATGGCCAGCGGCGAGGAGCTGGACATGCGCATGTTCCTGGCGCCCGAGCGACCGGCGGGGTATGTCGACCACCCGCGCCGCCGCGCCAGCGACTGGCTGACCGACCCCGTTCCGCTGACCGTGCCCACGGTGGATCGCCGCCGCCGGGTGGGCTGACCGACCCGGACCGTCCTGTCGCCGAGGGCGCCTCAGGCGACGGTGTTCGCGGCCGGTTCGGCCGCCTGGGGACGGGCCCCCGACGACGGGCGCAGGTCCCGGAGACGGGCGCGGACCCGGAGCTGCCCCTGCCAGGTGTCGAGCTCCAGGGCGAAGCAGGCGTCGATGCGCCGGCCCCTGGGGAGGTGCGATGCCAGCCCCGGCTTGCCGAAGGCGACCGCGTCGAGGCTCCGCCCCCCGCCGCCGAGGACGGCGCGGACGTGCTCGCCGTCCCCGCCGAAGGTGGCGGTGGAGAGCACCTCGCAGTCGAGCATGGCCAGCAGCGGCTGCGGGTTGCCGACCCCGCAGGGCTCGACGGCGTCGAGCTGGCGGCAGAGCTCGGGGGTCGCCTCCTCGCCGCCGATCTCGGTGTCCACGGTGAACGTCCTCAGCCGCGGGGCGTCGCCGAGCTGCTCGGCGCACGCGGCGGAGATCAGCTCGCGGAAGGCGCCGAGGTCCTCCGCCCGCAGGCTGAAACCCGCCGCCAGGGCGTGGCCGCCGTAGCGGAGCAGGGTGGGGGCGGCGCGGTCGAGGGCGCGCACGATGTGCACACCGGCGACGGAGCGCCCCGACCCCTTGGCCTCCCGGGGATCGAGACAGACGACGAAGGCCGGCCGCGCGTAGCGCTCCATCAGACGGCCCGCCACCAGCCCGACGATCCCCATCGGCCAGCCGGGGTCGCCGAGAACGATCGCCGGGGCGTCATCGGGCAGGGCGGCGACCTGGGCCTCCGCCTCGGCGAGGGCGGCGGCCACGGCCCGCTGGCGTTCCCGGTTCTGCTCGTCGAGGCGCCGGGCGAGAGCGGCCGACGCCCCGGCGTCATCGCTGAGGCAGAGTTCCAGGGCGAGCCTGGCGTCCTCCATCCGGCCGGCCGCGTTGATCCTGGGGGCGAGCCCGTACGCGATGTCGGCGGCTCGGAGCGGTGCCCGGAGCCCGGCGGCGCCGGCCAGGGCGGCCAGGCCCGGCAGCTCCAGGACGCGGGGGAGCCCGCGGCGGACGATGGCGCGATTCTCGCCCCGGAGCGGCATCATGTCGGCGATGGTCCCGAGGGCGGCGAGACCGATGAAGGCGTCCGCCTGGCCCGCGGGCACGATCCCCTCGGACTCCAGCGCGCAGAGCAGCTTCCAGGCGACCCCCGCCCCGGCGAAGCCGTCGAATCCGTAGGCGTCGCCGGGCTGCTTCGGGTTGATGAGGGCGTCGGCGGGAGCCAACCGGGCCGGCCCCCCGTCGGGCGCCAGGGGCAGGTGATGGTCGGTCACCACCAGGGCCATACCGGCCGGCCGGCCGGCGGCGACCTCGACGGAGCTGGTGCCGCAGTCGACGGTGACGACGCAGCGCACGCCCTCGGCGGCCAGTTCCTCGAGAGCGGCCGCATGCAGGCCATAGCCCTCGGTCATGCGGTTGGGGATGTAGGGGACGACATCGGCGCCGGCGGCGCGCAGCGCCCGGGTGAGCATGGCGCAGGCGGTCACCCCGTCGGCGTCGTAATCGCCGTAGATGGCGATGCGGTGGCCCTCGCTGACGGCGACGCCGAGGGTGACGACGGCGTCGGCCATGCCCTCGAGACCGAAGGGGTCCGGCATCTCGCCGCCCTCGCCGAGGAAGGCGGCCGCCCCGGCCTCGTCCATGCCACGCCCCGCCAGCACGCGCCCCAGGACCGGTGGCTGCCCGGCCAGCGGCGGGCGGTGGTTGATCTCCCAGCGGCGCGGGGCGGGCTTCACGCCCGCATCAGCTGGCGGAGCACCATCTGGAGGATCCCGCCGTGCCGGAAGTACTCGACGTCGGTTCCCGAGTCGAGGCGGACGGTCACCTGGAAGTCGACCCCCCCTCCCCCATCCCGGGCCGCCAGCACACGCAGGGTGCCGCCCGGCCGCGCCTGGGCGACGCCCCGGATCGCGTAGCTCTCCCGGCCGTCCAGGCCGAGGCTCTCCGCGTTCTGCCCGGGGAGGAACTGCAGCGGGAGGATCCCCATCCCCACCAGGTTGCTGCGATGAATCCGCTCGAAGGACTGGGCGATGACGGCGCGCACGCCCTGCAGCTGCGGGCCCTTGGCCGCCCAGTCGCGCGACGAGCCGGAGCCGTACTCGGCGCCGGCGATGACCAGGAGTGGCGTCCCCTCGGCCGCGTAGCGCACGGCGGCGTCGAAGATGCTCATGACCTCGCCGGAGCCGAGGTGGGTGGTGAACCCCCCCTCCCGGCCGCCGGCCAGCCGGTTGCGCAGCCGGATGTTGGCGAAGGTGCCCCGCACCATCACCTCGTGGTTGCCACGCCGAGCCCCGTAGGTGTTGAAGTCGCGGACCTCCACGCCGCACTCGCGCAGGTGGACCGCCGCCGGCGACGACGCGGAGATGGATCCCGCCGGGGAGATGTGGTCGGTGGTGATGGAGTCTCCGAGGAGGGCCAGCACCCGGGCGCCCTCGATGTCGCGCGGGGGCGTGGGCTCGTCGGCCATGCCCTCGAAGAAGGACGGCTCCCGCACGTAGGTGGAATCCGGGTCCCAGTCGAACATCGCCCCCGACGGCGAGGGCAGGCTCCGCCAGTGCTCGTCGCCGTCGAAGATCCGCGCGTACTCGCGGTCGAAGAGGTCCTTGCCGACGCACCCGGCCACGGCGTCCGCGACCTCCTCGGGGCTTGGCCAGATCTCGTGGAGGAAGACCGGCCGGCCGTCCGAGCCCGTCCCCAGCGGCTCCGTGGCGAGGTCGATGCGGACCGTGCCGGCGAGGGCGAAGGCCACCACCAGGGGCGGCGAGGCGAGGTACGAGGCCTGGACCTGGGGGTGGATCCGGCCCTCGAAGTTGCGGTTGCCGCTGAGCACGGCGCAGACGGCGAGGTCGCGGCTCTCCACCTGGGCGGAGACGGCGTCGGGAAGCGGCCCGCTGTTGCCGATGCAGGTGGTGCAGCCGTACCCGACGAGGTTGAAGCCGAGAGCGTCCAGGGGCTCGAGCAGGCCGGCGCGGTCCAGGTAGCCGGTGACCACCCGCGACCCGGGCGCGAAGCTGGTCTTGACGTGCGCGGGCGGCCGCAGCCCCCGTTCCACCGCCCGCCGGGCCAGCAGCCCCGCCGCGACCATGACGGAGGGGTTGGAGGTGTTCGTGCAGGACGTGATGGCAGCGATGACGACGGCGCCGTGGTCGAGGCCGGCGGGTGTGCCGGTGGCGCCGTGGACCGCCTCGAACGACTGCCGCGAGCGCCCCAGGGGGACCCGGTCTTGGGGCCGGCGGGGGCCGGCCAGCGAGGGCTCGACAGAGGCGAGGTCGAGCTCCAGCAGCTCGCTGAAGGCGGGGGTCTCCGACTGGTCGGTGCGGAACATGCCCTGCGCCCGGCAGTACCGCTCCACCAGCTCGACGTGCTCGGGCTCCCGGCCGGTCTGGCGGAGGTAGCGCAGGGTCTGCTCGTCGACGGGGAAGAGCGACGCCGTGGCGCCGAACTCCGGGGACATGTTGGAGAGCGTCGCCCGGTCGGGCACCGACATCGAGGAGAGCCCGCTGCCGCAGAACTCCACGAACTTGTTGACCACGCCGTGGCGGCGGAGCATCTCGGTGAGGGTCAGCACCAGGTCGGTGGCTGTCGTCCCGGGACGCAGGGCGTTGTGGAAGCGCACGCCGACGACCGTCGGGGTGAGAAGGAAGACGGGCTGGCCGAGCATGCAGGCCTCGGCCTCGATGCCGCCCACACCCCAGCCGAGGACACCGACGCCGTTGACCATCGGGGTGTGGGAGTCCGTGCCGACCACGGTGTCGGGGATGGCGGTCGGCCTTCCCCCGATGTCCCGGACGGCCACGGTCCGCGCCAGGTGCTCGAGGTTGACCTGGTGGACGATGCCCATGCCGGGGGGCACGACGCGGAAGCCCCGAAATGCCTGCTGCGCCCAGCGGAGCAGGCTGTAGCGCTCGTGGTTGCGCTCGTACTCGCGCTCGATGTTCAGCCCGTAGGCGGCGGCGCTGCCGAAGGCGTCGACCTGCACCGAATGGTCCACCACCAGGTCGACGGGGACCAGCGGGTCGACGCGGCTGGGATCCCCGCCGCGGCGCTGCAGGGCGCTGCGCATGGCGGCGAGGTCGACCACGGCGGGGACCCCGGTGAAGTCCTGCAGCAGCACCCGGGCGGGGACGAAGGCGAGCTCGCGGTCGTGCTCGGCGGGCCGCCCTTCCCACCGGGCCAGGGCGAGGACGTCGTCGTCGGTGACGAATGGCTGTCCGGAATGGCGGAGCAGGTTCTCGAGGAGGATCTTCACCGTCACGGGCAGGCGCGACACGTCGGCGACGCCCTGCTCGGTCAGGGCGTCCACCCGGTGGTAGGTCAGGCCGCCGGGAAGCTCCGCGCGAGCTCCGAACCGATCCTCCGCCATGTCACCTCACCTCCCAGCGCCGGCGTCCTTCCCGGCCGCTCATGGTGCCACGCCGGTCCCTCCCGAGCGGAGCGCCCCGGAGCCGCGCCTACGCCGCCGCCGAGGCGCAGAAGGCGTCGTAGGCGGCCTTGAGCGCCGGGTAGCGCAGGAAGATGATGTGGGCGTACTCCTGCGTCAAGGGGCCGGGAGCGCGGCGCAGATGCATGCCCACCTCGACGGGGAGGTGGTTGGCCTTCCGCCAGTTGCAGCGCTTGCAGGCGATGACGACGTTCTCCCAGGTGTCGGGGGCACCGCCCCGCGACACCGGGACGACGTGGTCGACGGTCATCTCGGCGGCCGGGGCGGTGAGGCCGCAGTACTGGCAGGTGCTGTCGTCGCGGAGGAGCAGATTGCGCCGGTTGGGTCGGAGGACGCGCCGGGGGACGTGGATGTTCCGGAGCAGCCGGACGATGACGACGTCGTCGGGGATGTGGCGCACGGCGAGCGCGGCGGCGGCGCGCATCTCGGCGTCGTCGTCGAGGAAGGCCACCCGCTCCTTGCTCAGCAGCACCACCAGCCGGCGATGGCTGATCACGTTCAGGGGCTGTAGTGAGGCATTGAGGAGGAGGACGGCCATGGGTCGAATTCTATGGTCTGGGCGGAGAGCTCCGATACCCGCTCAGGCGGCGGGGGGAGCCCAGCGCCCGGGCAGGTCCTGGTCGCCGCCGAGGACATCCCCGAACAGGTCGCCGGTCTCCCGCAGCCTCTCCCAAATGGTGGCCATGGTCCAGGCGTCGGAGCGCAGGCGGGGGTCCTCCAGCTCCTCCCAGCGCAGCGGCGTGGAGACCGGCGCACCCGGCCCCGGCCGAAGCGAGTAGGGGGCGGCCAGGGTCTTGTTGATGATGTTCTGCGTGTAGTCGATGCGGATCCGGCCGGCCCGCCGGCTCACCGACCACTCCCAGCTGATCCGGTCGGGCTCGACCCGGCCGATGGCGCGGGCGACCTCTTCGACCCAGCCCCGCACCCGGGTGTAGTCGGGGCCGCGGCGCAGGGGCACGTAGATCTGGAGGCCGGTCTGTCCGCTGGTCTTCAGCACCCCCCGCATCCCCAGGTGGTCCAGGGCGACCTTCACCAGGCGGGCGATGTCCCGGACGTCCTCGAAGGTCGCCGGCTCGCTGGGGTCGAGATCGAAGACAGCCCAGTCCGGCCGCTGTGGCGAGTCGATCCGGGAGTGCCACGGATGGAGGTCGACGACCCCGGCGTTGGCCAGCCAGCCGAGCGTCGCCGCCTCGTTGACGACGATCCAGGTCTTGCTCCCCCCCTCGCCGCGGAAGAGCCAGGAGTCGATCCACTCCGGGGCGTGGGCCGGCTTGTCCTTGCGCCAGAACGAATGCCCGGTGATCCCGTCGGGGAAGACCTGCATGGAGAGGGGCCGGTCCTGGAGGTAGGGCAGCAGGTAGGGGGACATGCGGACGTAGTAGTCGATCATCTGGCGCTTGGTGATCACCGGGTCGGGCCAGAGCGGCTTGTCCAGGTTGGTGAGTCGCAGCCGGCGGGGACCGATCCGCCAGCTGCCGGCGGCACCCATGCGGCTGAGCTCCTCCAGCGCCTCCTCGATCACGGGGTCGAGGCTGGGATGGGCCGCCGGCGGCGGGCCGGCCGGGGGGCCGGCCGGACCGGGAGGCCGGGCGGGGGCGACGCCGAGGCTGCCGGCCGGCGCGTGCACCGCCTCCCGCGCGCCCCGGCGCCGGGCACGCTGACGCTCGCGGGGGTCGCCACCGCCCTGGGCGGCGATCTCATCCAGGGTCCGGCCGCTCTTCACCGAGCCGTCGTGATCGGCGGCCTCGTGCCCCGCGAGGGCCGCCTCGTCCCGCTTCTTGATGAGGAGGAAACTCCGCTGGGCCTCGGCGGCACCGGCGGGGCGGGGCGCACGGTCCACGATCCGCACCAGGGCGAACTCGCCGGCCAGCTTCTCCCCGGATAGCTGGAACTTGATGTCGCCGCGGGAGATCTGCCCGTCCGGGTCCCGCGCCGACTCACGGGTCCATGTGAAGGTGCCGGCATCCCACAGCTCGACGGTCCCCATGCCATAGCCGGAGGGGATGACCCCCTCGAAGTCGCCGTAGTCGAGGGGGTGGTCCTCGGTCTGGACGGCCAGCCGCTTGCGGGCCGGGTCCAGGGAGGGACCTCGGGGGACGGCCCAGGAGAGGAGCACGCCGCCGTGCTCCAGGCGGAAGTCGTAGTGCAACCGCGTCGCCCGGTGCATCTGGACGCAGTAGCGCTGTCCCTGGGGAAGCCGGTGCCACAGGTCGGCGGCCTGCGGCGCGGGCCCCGGCCGGTCACCCGCTGGCTCGGGCGTCTCGCGGAAATCCCGCTTGCGCCAGTACTCCTCGAGGGCCATGCGCCAAGCCTACCGCCGGCCCTCTGGCGGGGCGGGAAGGAGGGGCTGGGACACCGCTCTGCAGGGACCGGGAGGGCCCCGCTGGACCGGCCCGGTTGACCTCCCAACTGGTAGAATTGCGTTCACAAGAACCCCTCCACGTCCATGCTGCAGCGACGCCGCGGACTGGGCCCGACAGAGCGATTTCCCGTCAGATAGATATGGCCTCGAACGGCTGCCGCGAGGAACCCACCTGACCCAGACAACGACGCCGATTGCCAGCGATTCCCCCCACGGCGAGGAGCCGGCGGCCGACGGAGGCGATGCCTACTCGGCAGCCCAGCTGACCGCTCTGAAGGGGCTGGAACCGGCCCGCCGGCGACCCGGGATGTACATCGGGTCCACCGACACGCGGGGCCTCCACCACCTGGTCCGCGAGATCGTCGACAACTCCATCGACGAGGCCATGGCCGGGTTCTGCGACACCATCCTGGTCACCCTCCACACCGACGGCTCGGTCTCGGTCATGGACAACGGCCGCGGCATCCCCGTGGACATGCATCCCACGGAGAAGAAGGTCGGGCTGGAGCTGGTGCTCACCGAGCTCCACGCCGGCGGCAAGTTCGGCGGCGGAGGCTACAAGGTGTCGGGCGGCCTCCACGGCGTCGGCGCCTCGGTGGTCAACGCCCTCAGCGAGCGCCTCCTCGCCGAAGTCCACAAGGACGGCCACATCTACCGCCAGTCGTATCACCGCGGCGTGCCCGACGGCCCGATGAGAATCGTCGGCGACACGAAGCTGCGCGGCACGATGATCCGCTGGTGGGCGGACCCCCAGATCTTCCCCGAGCGCGAGTACAGCTGGGAGACCATCACCGACCGGCTGCGCGAGCTGGCCTTCCTCACCAAGGGGGTCAGCCTGACCCTGGTGGACGAGGGCCAGGAGAGCAGCTACACCTTCTACTTCGAGGGCGGCATCAAGGCCTTCGTCCACTACCTCAACGCCAACCGCAACGTCATCAACAGCCAGCCGATGTACGTGGAGCGGGCGGTCGAGGGCACGCTGGTGGAGCTCGCCGTCCAGTACCAGAACTCGGCGTTCACCGAGCACGTCCTCGCCTACGCCAACAACATCAACACCGAGGAGGGCGGCGCCCACCTGACCGGCTTCCGCTCGGCGCTCACCTCCACCCTGAACAAGTACGCCCGCAAGGCGGCGATCCTCAAGGAGAACGATCCCAACCTGAGCGGCGACGACGTCCGCGACGGGCTGACGGCGGTCATCAGCGTCAAGCTCCAGGACCCCCAGTTCGAGGGCCAGACCAAGACCAAGCTGGGCAACAGCGAGGTCACCGGCCAGGTCTCCATGGTGCTCAGCGATGCGCTCATGCAGTACCTCGACGAGAACCCCGCCGACGCCAAGCGGATCATCGAGCAGTCGCTGACCGCGGCGCGCGCGCGGCAGGCCGCGGCCCGGGCCCGCGAGCTGGTGCAGCGCAAGTCGCTCCTCGAGTCGGCGACGCTGCCCGGCAAGCTGGCCGACTGCAGCGAGCGCGACCCGGAGCACTGCGAGCTGTTCATCGTCGAGGGCGACAGCGCCGGAGGCTCGGCCAAGCAGGGTCGCGAACGCCGCAATCAGGCCATCCTGCCACTCCGCGGCAAGATCCTCAACGTGGAGAAGGCGCGCGCCGACAAGATCCTCGGCAACGAGGAGATCAAGAACCTCATCACCGCCCTGGGGGCGGGCTTCGGCGACACCATGAGCATGGAGCGCCTCCGCTATCACCGGATCGTGCTCATGGCCGACGCCGACGTCGACGGCTCCCACATCCGCACCCTGCTGCTCACCTTCTTCTGGCGGCACCTGCAGCCGGTGATCCTGGGCGGTTACCTCTACCTTGCGCAGCCTCCCCTGTACAAGCTGGAGAAGGGAAGCGGCAAGCAGAAGCGCACCGAGTACGCCTACAGCGACCCGGAGCGCGACGCCAAGGTCAAGGAGATGGGCGGCGGCAAGATCGACGTCCAGCGCTACAAGGGCCTCGGCGAGATGAACCCCGAGGAGCTCTGGGAGACCACCATGGACCCGGCCAAGCGCATCCTCCTCAAGGTCACCGTCGAGGATGTGCTGAAGGCCGACGAGATCTTCGACCGGCTGATGGGCTCCGACGTCGAGCCGCGCCGCCGCTTCATCCAGACCCACGCCCGATCGGTCCGGAACCTCGATGTCTGAGGTCCCTGGCCGGGTGACGGGTCCCGTCGTCGCCGTCGACGCCATGAGCGGCGACAACGACCCTCAGGCGGCCGTCTGGGGCGCCGTGGAGGCGTCGCTCCGGAGCGACGGCCCGCGGCTGCTCCTCGTCGGGGACCCGCCGGCGCTCCGGGCGTCGTTCGACGCATGGTGCGCCGCCAACCCCGCCAGCGCGGCGCGCGCCCACCGGAGGTGGGAGGAGCAGATCGAGATCGTCGCCTCCGACGCCGTGATCGGGATGGACGAGCACCCGGCGCACGCCGTCCGTGCCAAGAGGAACGCCAGCGTCGTCGTCGCCGCCCGGCTGATCGCGGAGGGCCGCGCCGGTGCCGCCGTCTCGGCCGGCAACAGCGGGGCCACCCTGGCGGCCGCACTGGTGACCCTGAAGCGCGTCGCGGGCGTCGACCGTCCAGCGATCGGTGCCGCCTTTCCGACCCCCAGGTCCGACACATTCCTCCTCGATGTCGGCGCCAATGTCGATTGCAAGCCGGAGTGGCTGCTCCAGTTCGGGGTCATGGGCGGCGTGTACGCGCGGCTGATGATGGGCGTGGGCGCCCCGCGCATCGGCCTGCTGAGCAACGGCGAGGAGGCCGAGAAGGGTTCGGACCTGGTCCGGGAGGCGCATCGCCTGCTGGCCGCCTCGTCGGTGGGCTTCACCGGCAACGTCGAGGGCCGCGACCTGTTCAGTGGCACCTGCGACGTCGTGGTGACCGACGGCTTCACCGGCAACGCCGCTCTCAAGACGGCCGAGGGCGCCGCCGAGTACCTCTTCGGGGCGATCTCGCTCCAGGCACGCTCCTCGCTGACCGGCCGGGTCGGCGGGGCACTGCTCAAACCCCGGCTGCGCCCCATCCGCGACCGGGTCGACTACAGGAAGACGGGAGGGGCCCTCCTGCTCGGCGTCGCCGGTGAGGTGGTCATCGCCCACGGCCGCAGCGATGCCGAGGCGATGGGCAATGCGGTGCGCGTGGCAGCTCGGGCCATCAGGCAGCAGGTCAGCGGGCGGATCGGGGAGGCGCTGGCGGCGGAGGCGGCGGCCGGCGACGCCGTGGAAACGGGAGCGGGGAGCCGGTCATGAGCATCTTCCATCCAGGCGACATCCGGCCCATCGACCTCGAGCTCGAGATGCGCCAGAGCTACATGGACTACGCCATGAGCGTGATCGTGAGCCGGGCCCTGCCCGACGTCCGCGACGGGCTCAAGCCGGTGCAGCGGCGGATCCTCTACGCGATGCTCCAGGAGGGCATCACGGCGCCGGGCAGGACCAAGAAGTCGGCGGCCATCGTCGGCGAGGTCATGAAGAACTACCACCCCCACGGCAACCAGCCGATCTACGACACCATGGCCCGGCTGGTCCAGCCGTGGGTGATGCGCTACCCGCTGATCATCGGCCAGGGCAACTTCGGCTCCGTGGACGGCGACCCGCCGGCGGCCGAGCGCTACACCGAGGCCAAGATGTCGCCGGCGGCGATGACCCTCGTCGAGGACATCGACAAGGACACCGTCGACATGGCGGAGACCTACCTGGCCGACCCGGCCGTGCTCCAGCCCACCGTGCTGCCGGCGCTGCTGCCCAACCTGCTGGTCAACGGTGCCAGCGGCATCGCCGTGGGCATGGCCACCAACATCCCGCCGCACAACCTCGGCGAGGTCTGCGACGCCCTGGCCCGCCTCATCGACGACCCCGAGACGACCACCGAAGACCTCATCAAGGTGATCCCCGGGCCGGACTTCCCGACCGGCGGCATCGTCTACGGGCGGGACATCGCCCAGGTCTACGGCACCGGTCACGGCCGCATCGTGGTCCGTGCCCAGGTCGAGTTCGAGGAGGCGAGGAGCGGCCGCGAGCAGATCATCGTCCGCGAGCTTCCCTACCAGGTCAACAAGGCCCGGCTCCTGGCCAGCATCGCCGAGCTGGTCAACGACAAGAAGCTCGAGGGCATCAACGACCTCCGTGACGAGTCCGGTCGCGCCGAGGCCACCCGGATCGTCATCGAGCTGAAGAGCAACGCGCGACCGCACACCGTCCTGAACAACCTGTACCGCCACACCCAGCTGCAGACGACCTTCGGCGCGCTGATGCTGGCCCTGGTCGACGGGCGGCCCCAGGTGCTGGGGCTCAAGGTGATCCTCCAGCACTTCGTCGACTTCCGGCGCCAGGTGGTCACCCGGCGCACCCGGTTCCTGCTGGGCCGCGCCCGGGAGCGGGCCCACATCCTCGAGGGCCTCCTCAAGTGCCTCGACCACATCGACGAGGTCATCGCCCTGATCCGCGGCGCCGCCGACGAACGCGCCGCCCAGGCCGCCCTGGAGCAGCGCTTCGAGCTGAGCGAGCGGCAGTCGAAGGCGATCGTCGACCTCCGCCTCGGCCGCCTCACCCGCCTGGAGGGGAGCCGCATCCGCGAGGAGTACGAGGGGCTGATCAAGGAGATCGGCCGCCTCGAGGACCTCCTCGCCACCCCCCGCCTGGTGGATCAGCTCATCAAGGACGAGCTGGCCGACCTTCGCAAGCGATTCGCCGACCCCCGCCGCACCGAGATCCGCTACGGCGACGTGGAGATGACCGAGGAGGACCTGATCCCCAAGGAGCAGGTCTTCGTCACCCTCACCAACCGTGGCTACATCAAGCGGATCCCGCTGGACAGCTACCGCGCCCAGCACCGCGGCGGCCGGGGCGTGGTCGGGGCCCGCCGCTCCACCGAGCAGGACTACGTCGAGCACTCGACGACGGCGTCCACCCACAGCGACATGCTGTTCTTCACCAACCGCGGCCGGGTCTTCCGGCTGCGCACCCACGAGATCCCCGACGTCAAGCGCCAGGCGAAGGGCATGCCGGTGATCAACCTGATCGAGATCGACCAGGGCGAGCGGATCACCTCCCTGATCTCGGTCGACGAGTTCTCCGACGCGCAGTACCTGGTCATGGCCACCAAGCTCGGCCAGATCAAGAAGACGCCCTCGGCCGCCTACTCGGCGGTGCGCCGCAACGGGCTCATCGCCATCAACCTCCAGGAGGGCGACGAGCTCAACTGGGTGCGCATCTCCTCAGGCGGCGATCAGCTCCTCATGGTCACCCGTCAGGGCAAGGGGGCCCGCTTCTCCGAGAAGGAGGTCCGCCCCATGGGCCGGGACACCATGGGAGTGGGGGCGATGCGGCTCCGACCCGGCGACGAGATCGCCGGCTTCGACATCGTCAACCCGCGCGGGCACGTGCTCGTGGTGACCCAGTTCGGCTTCGGCAAGCTGACCCCCATGGAGGACTACCCGGTCAAGAGCCGGAACATCCAGGGCGTCTACACGGTTGACCAGAACGCCATCCCCAAGATCGGCGAGATCGTCGGGATGCGGGTCGTCGAGGACCTCTCCGAGGAGTTGATGGTGATCTCGACCCAGGGGCAGGTCATCCGCATCCCCCTCGATCAGATCCGCATCTGCGGGCGCCAGACCAGAGGGGTGATCGTCATGCGCCTCGCCGAGGGCGACCGGGTCGGCTCCATCGCCGGGGTCGGCAGCGCGGGCTCGTTCGACGCCGACTGAGGTCCGAGCGGGGCTTGGAGGCGGCGAGGAAGGCGTGCAACCCCGTCAGAGGGAGCACGCGTCGCAGCCGCCGGCTCCCGGGCCGGAGGCTGCGGCGAGCGCCGGGTTCAGATCTCGGCCTTGCCGATCTTGAAGATCTTGGTGCCGCAGGTCGGGCAGGTGCCGGTGGTGGCCGGCTTGCCGTTCTTCATGGTGATCGCTACCGCGTCCTTGATCTCGGTTTGTTTCTTGCACTTCAGGCAGTAGCCGGAAACAGCCATCTGTTCTCTCTCCTGGATCGGCGGAACGAGGCCGGGTCCGCCCGGCGATCTCGCCCGGGATTGTAAGCAGATGCCGGCGTTCTGGGGGAGATCGGCCGTAACGTTCTCCGGCGCTCCGCCGTATTAGAGGCATGATGCCTCGCCCCACCACCCTCCCGACCGAGCCCCGGATCGCCGCCGGTTATGGAACCGCCAGCAGCCGTGCGGTGGTCATCGCGGTCAGCGCCATGGCCATGTTCGGCGTCCTGGTGGTGTGGGGCCTCTCCCTCCTCGTCCACGGCTGAGGCAGACGTTCACGCCCCGGCGGGGGGTGCGGCCGCCCCTGACGAGGCATGCGCGCACGACGGACGCGCCCTGACGACGGGCGCCGGACGCCGTCTCCCCGGGGGACGGCGGCGCCCGGCGGGACGCGTCAGCCCTCGGCGCCCGCCATGGTGATCTGGCCGTTGAAGCTCGCCCCGTCCTCGACGTGGAGCTTGCCGACCCGGATGTTGCCCTGGAGGCTGCCCGAGCCACCCAGGCGGAGACGCTGCTGCGCGCTCACCTCGCCCTCGACGCGGCCACGGATGCTGATGTTGCGGCACTCCAGCCGGGCCTTCACATTGGCCGACGCCTCGACGACGATGTCACCCGTGGTGACGACCTCGCCCTCGATCGACCCGTGGACAACCAGATCGCTGCGTATGATCAGCTTGCCTTGAAGGCGGTCATCGGCGCCCAGAGTGACCGTACCGCCGCTAGAGTTCTCGCCAGCCCGCGGGCGGTCAGACTTCGCCGCCGCGGCGACCTCCTTCGTCTCCGGGCTTCCGTTCACCTTCTCTGCCGCCTGCTCCATGGTTGACCCCTTCACCTACGCCGACACACCGGCCCGTGAGTGTAGCGCGCCGGAGCCGTCCGCCCCTGCCGACGAGGAGTGGCCGTCGGCAACTCGTTACGCCCGGCACCTCGAGGCCTATTACGAGGCCATCTCCCCCGCATACGACGACTGGTCGTCGGGCCTGCACCGCCGCCTGGCGGCCCGTCTGGTGGAGATCGCCTCACCGCTCCCGGGGGAGCGCCTGCTCGACGTGGGCTGCGGCTCGGGGCTGGTCACACAGATGGCCGCCGACCGGGTCGGGGTCTCCGGCGAGGTCATCGGCATCGACATCGCCCAGGGGCTCCTGGACGTCGCCCAGCGCCGGGCCTCTCCCTCGGTCAGATTCCTCCACGTGCCGGCCGAGGCGCTGATGTTCGCCGACTCCACCTTCGACGTCGTGACCATGGGGGACGCCCTCCCCTTCCTCGCGGACCCGCAGCGCGCCCTCGAGGAGGCCAGGCGGGTACTGCGCCGCGACGCCCGCATCGCCATCTCCGTGCTCAACGGTCATCTCGCCACACCGGCCCAGGACCTGTACGACGAGATGCTCCTCGCCCTGGAGAGCCGCCACCCCATCGTCGTCCCCCGTCCCCCCGGCGATCGCGCCCACCTGGGCGAGCCGGAGGTCCTGGAGCGGATGCTGGTCGCCGCCGGCTTCACCGGCGTGGTGACCACGGTCACGGTCACCGGCGGTCGCACCGCCTCGGCCAGGGCCTGGACGGACCTGATGATGGGGGCCGGTCCCTCCTCCCACGCGATGCTCTCGGTGCTGGGGCCATCCGTCCGCGACGAGTTCGAGGCGGAGCTGACCGAGGCGATGCAGGACCTCGGCGATGACGAGGCCTTCCGGTACCACCACCCCTTCACCTTCGCCGAGGCCTTCCGCCTCTGATCGCCGGCCGGGTCAGGGTGCCGGGGCCGCGTGCTCCTTGGCGTGGGCCTCGATCAGCTGCTGTGCCACCTGGGCCGGCACCTCCTCGTAGTGGGAGAACTCCATGGAGTAGCGGCCTCTCCCCTGCGTCAGGGCGCGCAGATCGATGGGGAAGGTGAACATCTCCGCCTGCGGTACCTGGGCGGTGACCTCGGAGCGGCCGTCGCCGAGCGGGTTCATCCCCGCCACGCGCCCGCGCCGGGTGTTGAAGAGGCCGATGACGTCCCCGGTGAAGCGCTCGGGGACCACCACCTTCACGGTGGTCACCGGCTCCAGCAGGACCGGCGACGCCTTGGCGACGGCCTCGCGCATCGCCATCGACCCGGCGATCTGGAAGGCGATGTCCTTGCCGTCCACGGGATGGGTGGAGCCGTCCACCAGCCTGACTTTCACATCGACGACCGGGTGGCCGCTGATGGCGCCCTGCTCGATGGTCTGCCGGACCCCCTTCTCCACCGACGGCCGGAACTGCTGGGGGATGGAGCCGCCGAAGATCTTGTCCTCCCACTGGTAGCCGCCGCCGCGGGGGAGGGGCTCGATCTCGATGGTGCAGTCGCCGTAGAGGCCAGCGCCCCCTGACTGCTTCTTGTAGCGGTGCTGCACCCGGGCGGTGCCGTTGATGGTCTCCCGATAGGGGATCTTGGGGGCTTGGAGGGTGGCCTCGACCCCGTACTTGCGCTTCATCTTCTCGACCACAACGTCGAGGTGGATGTCGCCCAGACCGTGGGCGATGACCTCCTGGGTGACCGGGTCGCGATCCACGGAGAAGGTGATCTCCTCCTCCGTCAGCCGCGACAGCGACTGCATGATCTTGTCCTCGTCGCCCTTGCTCCTGGCGGTGATGGCGGCCGAGTAGGCGGGGGTGGGGGTGGTGATGGGCGGCAGGACCACCGGCGCCGCCCGATCGCAGAGGGTGTCACCCGTGGCGGCGGCCTGGAGCTTGGTCACCACGGCGATGTCGCCGGCTCCCACGTCGCCGGCCGTGACGACCTGCTTGCCCATGGGCCGGCCGAGCTGGGCGAAGCGCTCCTCGACCTTGCGGTTGGCGTTGAACGGGTGGGTGTCGGCGCGCAGCGAGCCCCGCAGGAGGCGCAGGTAGGAGACCTTGCCGAAGTTGTCGACCGAGGTGCGGAAGACGCGGGCCACCAGGGGGCCGTCCGGCGAGCACGGGATCTCCACCTCCCGGCCCGAGGCGTCCACCCCGCGGTGCACCCGCTCCTTCGGCGAGGGGAGGTAGCGGATGATGCTGTCGAGGAGGAGGGCGGCGCCCCGCCCGTCGGCCGCGGCGGCGCAGATGATCGGCACCAGGGTGCCGCGGAAGGCGGCCCGGTGGACGGCGTCGCGGACCTCGTCGTCCGACAGCTCCGTCCCCTCGAGGTACTTCTCGATGAGGGCGTCGTCGGTCTCCGCGGCGGCGTCGGTGAGCGCGCTGTGGGCGCGGGCCACCGCCTCGTGCAGGTCGCCGGGAAGGTCGGTCTCCACCGCCTCGCCGTCACCCCGGAACTCGTGGGCCGTCCCGTCGACCAGGTCGACATAGCCCCGGAAGCTCTCGGCGGCGCCGATGGGGACGGTCACGGCGATGGGCTTGCGGCCGAAGGCTTCGCGCAGGGCGTCCACGGTGGCCTCGTAGGCGGCGTTCTCCCGGTCCATCCGGTTGACCACGATGAGGCAGGGGAGTCCGGCCTCGGTCAGCATCTCCCAGGCCAGCTCCGCCCCCACGGGCACGCTCCCCGTGGCGCTGACGACGAGGACGGCGGCGTCGGCTCCGGCGAGAGCCGAGGCGACCTCCCCGGCGAAGTCCTGGAACCCGGGGGCGTCGATGATGTTGATCCGGGTCCCCTTCCAGTCGCAGTGGGCGACGGCGGCGCTGATGGAGATGGAGCGGCGCTGCTCCTCGGGCTCGAAGTCGAGGATCGAGGTGCCCTGGTCGGTGGAGCCCAGCCGCGCGGTTGCCCCGGCCGTGTGCAGAAGTGCCTCGCAGAGCGTGGTCTTGCCGTCGTGGCTGTGGCCGACGACGGCCACCGTGCGAATGCGGTCCGGTGCGGGCGTGGGCATGGAGACGACCTCCTGCGGGGGCGGGAATCGAAGGCCGATGGTGAGCGGCAGCCAATGGTACGGCGCCGCCTCGGCCTCGCACCCCGGGGCGAACCCGGCATCGTCAGCGGGTGGCCGACCCCGCCGGCTCGGCGACCACCAGCACGCTGTCGCACAGCGGGCTGCCCAGGTGGCGCGTCCACCCGTCGTACACGCGCCGCACCCGCAGCCCGGCCCGGTCGAAGGCGCCGGGAATCTCGTCGAAGCCCAGCAGGCGGCTGGTCGTCTGCTGGACCCCGACGCTTCCGTCGGCGAAGACGGCCACCTCCCGGAGGATGAACAGGTTGCGGCGCCGGTCGTAGACGGTGTCGGTGAGCAGCAGCTGGCGGCGGTCGCCGAGCAGCGAGGTGTCGGCCACCTCCCAGGCGGAGATCCGGCCCGGGAGCTGGTCGGGCCGCAGCCGGATCTCGGCGATCAGGCGTCCCCCCGGCCGCAGGCACCGGCCGAGGCGGCGGAGCACCGCCACCTGGGAACGGATGGGGAGGTTCTCCAGGACGTAGTAGACGAGGAGGGCGGCGTCGTAGCGGGGCGACACCGGAAGCGAGCGCAGGTCGGCGACGTCGAACTGGACCTGGCGGTCGAGCCCTGCGGCGCGCGAGGAGCGGCGGGCGTGGCGGATGACCGCCGGTCCCACGTCGACGCCATGCACCTGGTAGCCCAGGGCTCCGAGGCGGACGGCGTAGAGACCCGGCCCGCAGCCGGCGTCGAGGACCGTCGCCGGAGGCGGGGGGAGCAGGCGGAGGAGGCGGCGCACGTGCCCGTCCACCAGGCGCTCCCGGCGGCTGGCGCCGTCGTGCGCCTGGTCGAGATGCTCACGGAGGAGGCGCCGGCTGAAGGCCGGGTCGGACCAGTCGAGTTCGCTGGCGCGGTCGAATGGGCGCGGCCAGGGGTCCAGCGCTGCAACCCGCGACGGTCGGGGATGGCGACCCACACGGCGAAGCGTGACACGCCCGATGCGGGGGTGGAGCGCCGGGCCGCCCGACGCCGGAGTCCTCCCGCCCGTGTCACAGCCGGCGAAGCGGCTTGCGGTGGCACTAGGCTCGCGGCGTGATCGCCACCCCTGCCGGCGCCGCCGTCGCCTTCGTCGCCGGATACGCCGTCGGCGCCCTCCCCATCGCCTGGCTCCTGGTGCGCCGGCAACGTGGCATCGACCTCCGGCGGGAGGGGGGCGGGGGGACCGGGGCGCTGGACGCCCTCCGGGTGGCGGGGCCGTCCACCGCCTGCCTCGCCGTCGTCGTGGAATGCCTCAAGGGCGGCGCTGTCGGCCTGGGCGCCGGGCTGGTGGGCGGAACCTCCTGGTTCGTCGCCAGCGCCATCGCCGGCTGCGTGGTCGGGGACGCCTTCCCGGTGGGCTTCCGGCGGGGCGGGCGCGGCCTGGTCCCGCTGGTCTCGGGCCTGATCGCCGCCCTCCCCTTCGCCGGTCTTCTCTGCGGGGTGATCGCCGTCCCGGTGGCCCTGCTCACGCGGATGCGCGGAGGGTTCTTCGACATCTCGGTGACGGTGGCCGTTCCCCTGGGCCTGTGGCTGGGCACGCACGACTGGCGCAGCCTGGCGCCGGCCGCGGTGATCGTGGCGGCGATGGTCACCCGCTCCCGGTTGAGGCAGCAGTCCCGAGCTCGGACCGCACTGATGGATCACCGAGGTGCGACCATCGTCGACCAGCCGTCACCTCACACCGGGAGCCCCGAATGATCGCCCTCGCCAGCCTCAGCGGCACCGTCCAGCACTGGGTGGAGACGGGAGGGATCGCCGCCATCTTCCTGCTCATGGCGGCGCAGTGCGTCGGGGTCCCCTTTCCCAGCGAGGTGATCATGCCCTTCGCCGGCTACTTCGCCGCCACCGGGCACCTCAACCTGGTCGCCGCCATCGCCGTCGGCACCCTGGGCAACCTGGTCGGCTCATGGCTCGCCTACGGCCTGGCGGCCTGGCTCGGGGAGCCCGTCCTGCTGGGACCGGGACGCTACATCGGCATCCGGCGGCACCACGTCGAGCTGGCCGACGGGTGGTTCCGGCGCCATGGCGCGAGCGCCGTCTTCTTCGGCCGGTTCCTGCCCGTGGTGCGGACCTACATCTCCTTCCCCGCCGGGCTCGCCCGCATGCCCCTGCTCCCCTTCACGGCCTACACGGTGCTGGGGACGCTGCCCTGGTGCGCGGCCCTCGGGGTGGCCGGATACGAGGTGGGCCGGAACTGGAGCCGCATCGCCGGCCCGATCGGCGTCGCCGGGGTGATCCTCGCCGTGGTGCTGGTGGCCGCCGTGGTGGCGTGGTTCGTCAGGGGACGGAGGACGGACACACCGTCCGGCCGCGCCGTGGCGCCGGGAGAGAAGGAGGCCTCCTGAGGGGTGATCGGGCTCATCGACATCGGCGGAACCAAGACGCTCGCCAGTGTCACCGGCGACGACGGCAGGCCCGGAGTGCCGACCGTCCGCCCCACCCCGCGCCGCGGCGACGCGGGGGCGTTCCTCGCCGCCATGCTCGACGAGGTGCGCGGTGACCATGAGCTCGAGGCCATCGCGGTGGCCACGCCCGGCCCCTTCGACCGCCGGAACCGCACCCTGATCAACCCGCCCGGGCTCTCCGCAGACTGGCACGGCCTCGACCTGCAGGCGGCGCTCGGCGACCGCTTCCACTGCCGGGTCCACGCCGAGAACGACGCTAACTGCGCGGCGCTGGCGGAGGCCCATTTCGGAGCCGGACGGGGATTCGGCACCGTCGTCTACTACACGGTGAGCACAGGGGTGGGGTCGGGCGTGGTTCGCAACGGCGACCTGCTGATCTCACGGCACGACACCGAGGGGGGGCACCAGGTGCTCTGGCCCGAGCACCTGGGGGGCCCGGCCTGTCACTGCGGCGGGCACGGATGCCTGGAGGCGCTGGTGAGCGGCGCCGCCATCGAGCGGCGCTTCGGCTGCCGGGCCGAGGTTCTTGACGACCCGTCGGCCTGGGCGGACATCGGCCGCTGGCTCGGCCTGGCCGTGGTCAACAGCGCGGCCCTGCTCGACTGCGACGTCGTGGTCTTCGGCGGCGGCGTGATCGGCGCCTGGACGAAGTTCGAGGCCTCCCTGCGGGGCACCGTCCGGGAGCACCTCTTCCTCCAGCCCGCGCCGGAGATCCGCCTCGCCGAGCTGGGGATCGACCGCAACGTGTGGGGGGCCCTGACGCTTGTCCCGGGCCGCTGAGGCGGCGCCGCGTTTGGCGGTGGGTGATCGGCTGGTACAGTAAGGGCGTGTCCAGGCGTGTCACCACCGTGAGCATCGACGACGTCATCTCCGCCATCGAGACGGCGCGCGACAAGGTCATGGCCGACGAGGTCAAGTCCCTCGTCAAGCTGGGCCTGCCCAAGAGCGTCGCGTACAAGATGGTGGCGGAGCGGTACCGGCAGCGCAGCGAGGCCGAAGAGGGCGAGGAGGCCGCCGCCGGCACCCCCTGGCCCGACATGTCCTGACGCGCGGGCAGAGCGCCGCCACCCCCGGCGGGGCGAGCCCGGCAGGGGGCGTGCTCTCGGCATACTGTCGGGTCGATGGCCTACCTTCCCAACGGAGCCGCCGAACGCCGCCAGATGCTCGACGCCGTCGGCGTGGCATCGGTGGACGACCTCTTCTCGGCCATCCCTGGCCGCCTGCGCCATCCCAGCCTCGACCTGCCCGCGCCGCTGGCCGAGCAGGACCTCGTCGGTGAGCTGGAGCGCCTGGCCGCGCGCAACCATGCCCTGGGCACGGTCGACGCCTTCCTCGGGGCCGGGGTGTACCGGCGCTACATCCCCGCCATCGTGCGGGCAAGCATCGCGCGTCCCGAGTTCTACTCGGCCTACACCCCGTACCAGGCCGAGGCCTCGCAGGGAACGCTGCAGACCATCTTCGAGTTCCAGTCGATGATCTGCGCCCTCACCGGGCTGGACGTCGCCAACGCCTCGCTGTACGACGGCGCCACCGCCAGCGCGGAGGCGGTGATGATGGCGGTGGCCCAGACGGGCAGATCCCGGGCCGTGGTGGCCGCCGACATCCACCCCGAGGTCCTCTCGGTGATCCGGACATTCGGCGCCGGCCGGGGCCTCGAGGTGGTGCTCTCCGGGGACGTCGCCAGGGCGGCCGGCGATCGCGACGCCTGTGTCGTCGTGGCGCAGCCCGGGTTCCTGGGGACCCTTTCGGAGCTGGCCCCGATCGCGGCCGCCGCGCGGGCGGCCGGAGCCCTCTCCATCTGCGTCGCCGACCCGGTCGCCTGTGCCCTCCTCGAACCCCCGGGGGAGGCCGGCTTCGACATCGCCGTCGGCGACGGCCAGCCGCTGGGCATCCCCCCCTCCTTCGGGGGCCCGCATGTCGGCTTCATGGCGGTCCGGCAGGAGCTCATGCGCCGCCTCCCCGGCCGTCTGGTGGGGGAGGCCCGCGACCACCACGGCCGCCGCGCCTACACCCTCACCCTGCAGGCACGCGAACAGCACATCCGCCGCGAGAAGGCGACCTCCAACATCTGCACCAACCACGCCCTCATGGCGCTGGCGGCCACCGTGTACATGGCGAGGATGGGGGCGGGAGGCCTCCGCCGGGTGGCCGAGGTCAGCGTTCAGCGCGCCCACCACCTCTTCGACCGCCTCGTCGAGCTGGACGGCATCTCGGCGGTGCCGCCCGGCCAGCCCTTCCTGTGGGAGTTCGTCGTCCGCGTCCCGGGCGACGCCGCGGAATTCGCGGCGCAGATGCGCCGCCAGGGCATTGTCGCCGGCCTCCCCCTGGGTCGCGTGGACCCGAGCCGTCGGGACCAGATCCTCGTCTGCTGCACGGAGACCACCTCGCCGGCGGCGATCGACCGCTATGTGGCCGCGGCGGCCCGCGCCATGCCGGCCGGAGAGGCGGCGTGAACGGCGTCCCCCCGACCGCCGAGTGGGCCGGCGAGGAGCCCCTCGTCTTCGAGCTGAGCACGGACTACGAGGGAGGGCCACGGGAGGTGGCGAGCGGTGTCCCCGAGCGCCCCCTCGCCGAGCTGCTGCCGGGGGTGCGGCTGCGGGCCGTGCCGGCACAGATCCCCGCCGTGCCCGAGCCGGTGCTGGCCCGCCACCTCGGCCGGCTGGCGCGCCGCAACCACCACCTGCACCACGGCATCTACCCCCTGGGCAGCTGCACCATGAAGTACAACCCGGTGGTCGACGAGCAGCTCGCCGGGCTGCCGGGCTTCGCCGACATCCACCCCTACCAGGACGCCGCGGACGTCCAGGGAGCGCTCCAGCTCATGTGGGAACTGGAACGGCTGCTCGGCGAGATCACCGGCATGGCGCGCGTCTCCCTCCAGCCCGCGGCGGGGGCCCACGGCGAGTGGACCGGCCTCCGCATGATCCAGGCCTACCACGCAGCACGTGGCGACACCGGCCGGACCCGCGTCCTCGTCCCCGATTCCGCCCACGGCACCAACCCGGCCTCGGCCGCGCTCGCCGGCATGGAGGTGGTCACGGTGCGCAGCAACGCCGCCGGCACGGTGGACGTAGACGACCTCCGCAGCCACCTGGACGGCTCGGTGGCGGCGTTCATGATGACCAACCCCAACACGCTGGGGGTCTTCGAGAAGGACGTCCTGGAGATCGCGGAAGCGGCCCACCAGGAGGGCGCCCTCCTCTACTACGACGGCGCGAACCTCAACGCCCTGGTGGGGATGGCCCGTCCCGGGGACATGGGTTTCGACGTCGTCCACCTCAACCTCCACAAGACGTTCTCGACGCCGCACGGCGGTGGCGGCCCGGGCAGCGGCCCGGTGGGGGTCACCGCCGCGCTCGCCGCCTTCCTCCCGACACCCACCGTGGAGCGCGACGGAGACCGCTTCCGCCTCGACGGCGACCGGCCCCAGTCGATCGGCAAGGTGCGGTCGTTCTATGGCAACTTCGGCATGCTGGTGCGCGCCTACGCCTACCTGCGGACGTACGGGTCCTCGATCTCCGACGTGGCCCGCGACGCGGTGCTCAACGCCCGCTACCTGCGGTCTCAGCTCCAGGATCTCTTTCCCATGGCCGTGCCCACGGCGTCGATGCACGAGTTCGTGGCCACCACCAGGGGGTGCCGGGTGCCCGGTCTGCGTGCCATCGACGTCTCCAAGCGCCTCCTCGACTTCGGTGTCTACGCGCCCACGGCGTACTTCCCCACCACGGTCCCCGAGGCGCTGATGTTCGAGCCGACCGAGACCGAGTCCAAGCGCAGCCTCGATCTCCTCGCCGCCATCTGCGCCGTCATCGTCGGCGAGGCGGAGGGCGACCTCGGCTTCGTGCAGGCGGCGCCGCATCTGACGCCGGTGAGCCGGGTCGACGAGGTGGAGGCGGCGCGGAAGCCGATCCTGCGCTGGAGAGCACCGGGGTGAGCGCGGGCCCGACGCCGCACGGCCCGGGGACCGAGGACGGAGGCGACGCCGACCGCGCCGAGCTGCACCGGATGCTGGCCGAGCGCTCCTTCCGGTGGGGGGACTTCACCCTCTCCAGCGGGCGGCGGAGCGATTACTTCTTCGATGCCAAGCAGGTGACCCTGGACGGCCGGGGCCTCGCCCTGGTCGCCTCGATGATGCTGTCGCGCTGCCGACGGTTGGGTGTCACGGCGGTCGCCGGCGACGACGGGGTCGGCCCCCTCCTCGGTGCGGTGACCGCGCTGAGCACCCGGGACGGCGGGACGCCGCTCCACGCCTTCATGGTGCGCAAGGCGGCCAAGGAGCACGGCACCGCGGCGAAGGTGGCGGGCCCGGCCCCGCTCCCCGGAGAGCGGGTGGTGCTCGTCGAGGACGTCGTCACCAGCGGGGAGTCGCTGATCCGCGCCGCATCGGCGCTGGCCCCGTCCGGAGTCGAGGTGGTGGAGGCCTTGGTCGTCGTCGACCGCGAGGAGGGCGGCGAGGCGGCCCTGCGCGACCACGATCTGCCGCTGCACGCCCTCTACCGGCGCAGCCAGTTCCCCGCCCCCGGCTGAGCCGCCGCGATGGCCTCCCGCCCCCCGGCGCTGGTGCGAGCCGCGGCGGTCTGCGCCGCCGGGCTGACGCTCGCCGCCTGCGGAGGGTCCAGCCACCCCGCCAGCGCGACGGCACGCCCCACCCGGACGCCCTCGCCCGCCTCCGCGAGCGCCACGCCTGTCGCCACCGCGGACGACGAGACCCTCCAGGTGTTCGCCTCTGGTGTGGGGGGCTATGAGCTGGACACCAACCCGGTGGCGGTGCTTCACAACCTCGCCGCCGACCACACGGCAACCGGGATCGTCGTCACCTTCACCGTCCACTTCCCCGGCGGCACCTACACCATCAGCTCCTCCCCGGACGTGTCGCTCTTCCCCGGCCAGACCCTCGCGGTGGCGACCACCTGCAACCGCGCCTGCGATGACAGCAACGCCACCAGCACCGACGTGGCGGTGGACGTCGGCGCCTGGGTGCCGGGCGGGGGCACGCCCCTCACCGTGACGTCGCCCACCTACGCCTGCGTGAACCAGGACGACGTCATGGGATGCCCGAACGCCGTCGACCCTTCCCAGGGCACGGTGTCCGCCACCGTCCATGGGACGCTGCAGTCCCTGGCCGAGATCGTGCTGACCGGCGTCTGCTACGACGCCTCCGGAGCCATCGTGGACAGTGGCTTCACCACAGCGTTCTGGCCGGGGGGGGCGTCGGCGTCGATGACGGTGGCGGTGCTGGGCAGCCCCAGCCCCCAGACGTCCACCTGCCAGCTGTACGCGGTGGCGGTCTGACGCCTCGGGCGGCGGAGGTCCCCGCCCGTCAGCGGAGGGAGCAGACCGGCCAGGCGGAGGAGTCGCCTCCGGCGAACATGCTGGCGGCGATCTCCGACTGCTGGACCGGGTCCCAGATGTCGGTGCCGCCATGGGCCGCGAACGTCGAGGGCAGGAACTGGAAGATCCCCACGTAGGGACCGGAGGGGTTGTACGCGTCCGGGCGGAGGTTGGACTCGCAGGTGGCCGTGCTGATCATCCAGCCCGGGTCGACGCCGTACGTCTCCGCGGCCGCGGTGATGATGGCCACGATCTGGGCCGTCGTGTAGGTGGGCGCGGGGGTCGGCGTGACCGGCTGGTACATCACCTGCGGCGGCGCCGCCGGGGCGGAGGCCTGGGGCACGGGCGTGGGCGTGGCCGCGGTCACGTCCAGGTGGGCCGGCGGGATGGACGGAACGTGAACCGCGGGGACGCTGAGGGCGGGGACGCTGGCGGACGCCGGCGCGGCCCCCCCCCCGGCGGCGCCGGTGGCGAGGGCGATCGCCGCCACCGGTCCCACCACGAGGATGGTGAGACCGATCACCAGATCCCGCAGGCGCCGGGAGACCCTCCACCCGCGGAGGGGGCCGCGGGGCAGCCTCGGCCGGCGGTGCGCCAGGCGGAGCGCTCGCGAGGTGATCGACGTCAACCGGGGAATCCGCAAAGGGTCACTCTCCATGCATCACCCCCCTCCAGCGTTCCCAACTCGCCCGTTCGCCGCGGCGGCGGACGACGAGGATTCTGGGTGTCCGTTCCACCGAGGTTCGGGTGGTGGGCCGCGAAGGTGGCTGGGCTACCCCTGGCCAGCGCTTGACGTGATCGGAACGCTCCGCGACCCCCAGACCCTACCACAGCCGCCCCGGGACTGTCCAAACCCGGGCGCCCCGCGGGCGCAATCGGGCAAACTCCGCCCATGGCCGACGAGCAGCTGCGCGAGCGACCGGTGGATCGGCGGAACGTCTTCGAGGGCCGACTCCTCACCGTCCACGTCGACCAGGTGGCCACCGCCGGCGGCGAGCTCGCCACCCGGGAGATCGTCGACCATCCGGGCGCGGTCGCCATCGTCGCCACGGCCCCGGACGGGGGCGTCGTCCTCGTCCGCCAGTGGCGGCACGCGGTGGGCGCGGCCCTCTGGGAGATCCCGGCCGGGACCCTGACAGCGGGCGAGCCACCGGAGGCGGCGGCCCGCCGGGAGCTGGCCGAGGAGACGGGGTACACCGCCGCCGAGTGGCGCCGGCTCGGCTCCGGACCGGTGGCCCCCGGCTACAGCGGTGAGATCCTCCACGTCTTCGCCGCCACCGGGCTCCGCCCGGGCCCGCCCCACACGGATCCCGACGAGCACGTCGTCGCCCGCCTCTTCAGCCTCGACGAGATCGGCCGCCTCGTCGCCGATGACGCCGTGGACATCAAGACCGTGGCCGGCCTGGCCCTCGCCGGCATCCCGGTCGGCGGCGCGCGGGAGAGGGCGTGACCGAACACGGACCGCCGTCGGGCGACGACCTCGTGGCCAGGGCGATCCGGGAGCTGACCCACGCCGTCCCCGGGGACGTCGAGGAGGTGCCGGTGCCCGCCGAATCCCCGACCTCCCAGCCCTGGGCGGAGACCGCGTCGCCGTCCACCAAGAACAAGCGGCCCCTGGACGCCCTGCTCGCCGAGTATGCGGTCCGGGTGGAGGCGGCGCCGGACGCCCGGGCGGCACTGCCGACCGACCCCCATCCGTCCACGACGTTCTACGACCGCTTCAGCCGCGGAGCGGAGAAGGGCGGGGAGGGCCAGCGGCGCCGCAAGCGGAGGCGCTTCGGCGGCCGGAGGGGGCGGGGTGGGGCCGCTCGCGGCCGGACGGGCTGAGGGAGAGGGGCGCCCGAGGCCGGGCCCCGGCCTCGCTGGCCGGCCGATCGGAGCCCTCCTCTTCGATTACGGGCTCACCCTGGTGACCTTCCAACGTCCGGTGGACGCTCTGCTGGCCGCCCACCGTGCCATCGCCGAGCGCCTCGAGGCCTCCGGCCTCGGACCGGTGCCCGCCGCGGAGAGCCTGCTGCACGGGGTCCACGACCGCGTGGAGCAGGCGGTGGACCGGCACGAACGGGCCGGTCTCCTGGACGAGATCGACCTGGTTGCGGAGGAGAGGAGGGCCTACGCCGCCTGCGGCCTGCGCCTGCCGGACCGTCTCCTCGAGGAGGCCGGCGACCTGGTGCAGCGGGCCTGGTGGGAGGGGATCCGGGTGGCGGAGGACGTCGGCGCGGTGCTGACCGAGCTGCGCGGAGCCGGCCTGCGCATCGGCCTCTGCTCCAACGCTCCCTACAGCTCGCGCAGCCTCCACGCGCAGCTCCGGCATCTCGGTCTCCTCCATCTCTTCGACAGCGTCACCTTCTCCGGCGAGGTGGGCAGGAGGAAGCCGGCACCCGAGATCTTCGAGGCGGCGCTCGCGGCCCTGGGCAGCGGTGCGGTGGCGTGCGCCATGGTGGGGGACCGCCGTCGCGAGGATGTCGCCGGGGCCCGGGCGGTGGGGATGGCGACCATCCGGACTCGTGAGCATCACGACGACCCGGGCCCGGGTGACGCGGACGCGGTCATCGACCGGCTCGGGGACCTCCCCGCCCTGCTTCGCGACCGGCACTGAGGCCGGCGGCGTGGTAGCGTCGGCACGGCAACGCGGTCGGACACCGCCATTGCCATTGCGGGACGTGCTGATGGCTGTCGACTTCCGTGACTACCTGAGGGATCGCTGCCGGGAGCGCGGCGTGTCACTCCACCGCCTCGCCCTGCTCTGCGATCTCAACCAGATCTACTTCTACCAGGCGGTCAACAAGAACAAGGACAACCCACCGCCCTGGGTGTTGCGCCGGGCCGCGCCCCACCTGGGCGTCACCTACGTCGAGCTGCTGATCGCCGCCGGGTACCTCACCGAGGACGAGATGCGGGAGTGGACGTCGAGGGGCCCGGCGGAGAGGTCCTGAAGCCGCAGACTCGCAGCATGGTCTGGGGCGGAGCGAGGGCGATCATCCACCTCGACCTCGACGCGTTCTACGCGTCGGTCGAGCAGCTCCGTCACCCCGAGCTGCGCGGCAGGCCGGTCATCGTCGGCGGCGGCGGACCGGAGCACACCGCCCGCAGCGTCGTCGCCGCCGCCTCGTACGAGGCGCGCGTCTACGGAGTGCGCTCGGCGATGCCGCTTTCGCGCGCCGTGCGTCTCTGCCCCGGCGCGGCGGTTCTGCCCGTCGACTTCACGGCGTACCGGCTGGCGTCGGCGCAGATCTTCGCCCTGGCGCGGCAGGTCACCCCGCTGGTGGAGCCCCTCTCGCTGGACGAGGCGTACCTGGACGTCACCGCCACGCCCGGCGAGCCCGACGTCATGGCCGCGGCGCTGCGGGACCGCATCCTCGACACCACCGGCCTCCACGCCAGCTTCGGCGTCGGCACCACGAAGACGGTGGCCAAGGTCGCCTCCGACCTGCGCAAACCGCGCGGCTTCGTGGTCGTCCCGCCGGGAGGCGAGGCCGCCTTCCTCAGCCCGCTGCCGCTGCGCGTCCTGCCCGGCCTCGGCCCGGCCACGGAGCGCGTCCTCACCGGCCTCGGCCTGCGCACCCTGGGCGAGCTCGCCGCCCACCCTCGGGGTCTCCTCGAGGGGCGCCTGGGCAAAGCCGCCGCCCTCTCGCTCCACCTCCGCAGCCAGGGGATCGACAGCTCGCCGGTGACGCCGCCGTCGGCCCCCAGGTCCATCTCGCGGGAGAAGACCTTCGAGCAGGACATCGGCGACCCTGCCGTCCTCCGAGAGCGCCTGCGCCGCCTCGGCGCCGACGTGGGCCGCAGCCTGCGCGCCGCCGGGCTCTCCGCCAGGACCGTCGACATCAAGCTCCGCCACGCGGATTTCACGACCGTCAGCCGTCAGCGCAGCCTGGATGCCGGGAGCGACACCGACGCCGCCATCGTCGCCAGCGCCCTGGCACTGCTGGCGGAGTCCCACCGCGCGGGGCAGCCCATCCGCCTCCTCGGCGTCGGGGTTCACAACCTCGAGCGGACGGCTCAGCTCGATCTCTTCGACGGAGTCGGGGGGACCCGGGACAGGCTCATCGACTCGGCGCTGGACTCGCTCCGCCAGCGCTTCGGGCCCGGCGCGCTGAGCCGGGGCGTCACCGGGAAGGATCCCGACCGCCTCTGGTACGACCACGCGGACCTTCGCGAGCCCGCTGACCCGGGAGGCGGGTAGCAGTCCGGCCTCAGCCGTCGCCGCCCTCGTCCGGGTCGATGTCGTCGAGGTACATGGCGATCTCCGAGTCGTGCAGCTCGCGCGCCGTTCCCAGCATCCGGACCACCAGCTCGACCCGGCTCATGTCCCAGCCCAGGGCGACCGCCAGCTCTGCGTCGGTCGGATCGCGACCGAGCCGGCCCCGGAGGGTCAGCTGCGCCACCTCGAGCAGCTGGGTGTCTCGGAGCGCGGCGGCTGCCGCCCGGGCGGCCTCGGCCTCCCGCTCCACCATCAGGTCGAGGTGGGTGGCGACCATGCGGCGGACGTGGCCGGCGAGGCCCGCGATGCCCGCGTCGCGGCACAGGTACTCGTCCACCGCGGCGACGGCGGCCACGGAACCCTCCTGGAAGAGCTCCATGACCTCGATGTTGTGGTCACGGCGGGCGAGGGCCTCCGCGAACACGGTCCGGAGGCAGTGGTCGACGAGCTCCTCACGAGCCCTCGCGTCACCTCGCCGCGCCGCCGCGAGCAGCGCGCCGTCGGCGGCGGCCGTCAGCCCGCCACGCCCGTGGAAGCGGGCGGCGAGAGCGTCGAGCTCGGTGTCGTCGTCGCGCGCGCCCATCGGCGGCATCAGTCCGGCGGGCCGCCCGACGCCTTGCGGCCGAACTGGGCGGCGAACTGCTCGACCGCCCTCGCCACCTCCCGGCGGGCGGCGCCCACGCTGGCGTGCTCGACGGCGGCTCCGGTCAGGCCGGTTCCCACCGTGTAGCGGGCGGTGAGCGAGACGCGGCAGCCGCCCTTGGTCGGCGCCACCACGGCGGTCACCGTCAGCTCGAGGCCCTCCTCGAGCGTCACCACCGTGCGCCGGGGGCTGGTCGCCTCGGTGCAGACGAGCACGCCGCGGAGATGGCGGCCGATGAGGCCGGCCTCGACCTCGAAGCGGGCGCCCACCCCCTGGTGGGGGCCGCCGATGTGGCGAAGCCCGCGGATGGCGGGGAGCCAGGCGGCGTGCTCCAGGTCGAGGAGGGCCGCGTACGCATCCGCCGGCGATGCGGGCACGGTGACGTCGGCGCTGACCTCGATCATTGGCGCTTCACCGTACCACCGCACGCACACGCGGGTCCGGCCGCGCCCCATCGACTCTCCGTCGCTCCGTGACGCCGTCGTCGCCGGTGGCGGGAGGGCGGTCCCGTAGTGTGTGAGGGCCACCCGGCAGATGCCACGATGAAGTCCGATCCCCACCCCCACGCGCCCTCGGGGACTGTCGGTTCCCGCGAACGGCCGGCCCGCGTCCCCGGCCCGGCGATGCTGGGGGCCGCCGCCGTCCTGGTCGCCGTGGTCCTCTCCGGCGCAGCCACACTCCTGCCGGCGGGCCTCGTGCGGCTCGGCCTCGACCTCGCCGCCGCCCTGCTGGTGGCAGTGCTGGTCGGATTCCTCCTCGTCCGTCTGGAAGGCGGCCGGCGCCGCCTGGCCGGTGCCGACGCCGCGCTCCGGGCCGCCGAGGCGCGGCTGCGCGCGGTCATCGGCGACGTCACCCAGGCGATCCTCCTGGTGGGCGAGGACGGCGTCGTCACCGCCGCCAACCCCGCGGCGGGCCGGCTGTTCGGCGCCGCCGGCGGTGAGCTGGCGGGGCGGCACGTGGAGCAGCTCCTCCCCTCCTACCGGCTCTCCGCGAGCGCACCCGACCAGCGCGGGGCCACGCGGGTCAGCCAGCCGGACATGGCCGCCTTCCGGCGTGACGGCACCTGCTTCGTGGCCCACGTCGACACCAGCGTCAGCACCGGCGAGGGGGGCGCAACCCGGATCCTGGTGGTGCGCGACGCACCGGAGGGCAGCCAGCCGGCGGCGGCGGCCCGGCCGGTACTCCACGACAGCCTCACCGGCCTTCCCAACCGCGACCAGTTCACCGAGAGGCTGCTGGCCCGGATCCAGCAGGGGGCACAGCGGTCGACGCCGTTCAGCGTCTTCATGATGGATCTCGACCGGTTCGCCGAGGTGAACCGGAGCCTCGGCCACCTGGCCGGCGATCAGCTGCTCCGCGCCGTCGGTGAGCGGCTCCGCCAGACGCTCCGCGCCACCGACCTGGTGGCCCGGCTCGGCAGCGACGAGTTCGCCGTCATCCTGGGCGGCAGCGCCACGCCGGCGACCAGCGTTCGCATCGCCCGCCAGGTCCTCGGAGCCTTCCGGGAGCCGCTGCTGGTGGACGGCCAGCCGATGGAGCCCTCCGTCAGCATCGGCGTCGCCAACTTCCCGGAGCACGGGACCGACACCGGAACCCTGATGCTCCATGCCGAGTCGGCGATGTATGCGGCCAAGGAGGCCCGGCGGGGCTGGATGGTCTACTCCCAGGCCGACGACACCGCCGAGGTCGAGGACCGCGTCGTCCGGCTCGCCGAGCTGCGCAAGGCGCTCGACAACCAGGAATTGGAGCTGTTCTACCAGCCGGTGGTCCGTGTCGCCGACGCGGCGCTGGTCTCCGTGGAGGCCACGGTGCGGTGGCGGCACCACCGCCGCGGGCTGCTCGAGCCCGACCAGTTCATCCCCGCCGCCGAGCAGACGGAGATCATCCGGCCGCTGACGCGGACGCTGCTCGGCATGGCGGTCGGCCAGCAATCCCGGTGGCGCGAGCAGGGGTACGCGCTGCGGGTCGGTGTGAAGATCGCCGGGCGCAATGCGCAGGACCGCCAGTTCCCCAAGGCGGTGGGCGCCCTCCTTCGCCGCTGGTCGGTGCCGCCGACCGCGCTGGCGATCCACATCGACGAGAGCACCACCCTGTCGCTCGACGTCGAAACCCTCAACTCCCTGGCGGGCTCGGGGGTCAGCCTCGCCGTGGACAACTTCGGGTCCGGCCCGACCTCTCTGCTCCGGCTCCGCGGCCTCCCGTTCACCGAGCTGCGCCTCGACCCCGCGGTGGCCGCCTCGCTGCGTGGCTCCGGGTCGCAGTCGGCGTCCGTCCGCGAGATCGTCGATCTCGCCCACACGCTCAACCTCACGGTCACCGCGCGGGGCGTCGACGACGAGGCGACCCTGGCGGCCCTCCAGCAGGTGGGCTGCGACGCCGGGCAGGGACGGTTGTGGAGCGAACCCGTGCCCGCCGGGGCGGTCATCCCCCTGCTCCGCCTGCTCGCCCGCCAGTCGCGCTTCCCCGGCCTGGGCAAGTTCCGGTCGGAGGCGGCCGCGCCCCCCGGGGGACCACCGTCCGGCGCCGAATCGCTCTCCGGATGAGGCCGTCCGAGGTCTCATCGGGGCCGGACTCGCCTCTCGGGCGACAGCGTGCGCTGGGAGCTTCAACGGGCCGCGCTCCGCGGACACTAGACTCGCCCGCCTAGTGGCAACTCCTCTCGGCATCGCGCTGATGGGCGCGGGAACGGTCGGATCGGCGGTCGCGCGCGAGCTGACGGCCCATGCCGACCTGCTCGCCGAGCGCAGCGGCGGTCCGCTGCTCATCCGCTGCGTGGCCGATCGCGATCCCGAGCGGCTCCGCCCCTTCCTCCTCACCGGGGTCGCCCTGGTGGATGACGGCGCCCAGGCCATCTCGCGACGGGGCGTGGACCTCGCCGTCGAGCTGATCGGCGGGCTGGAGCCGGCCGGCACGCTCCTCCACCAGGCGGTGGGCTCGGGGCTGGGCACGGTGACCGCAAACAAGGCCGTGATCGCCCGCGCGGGGCCCGAGCTCGCGGAGCTGGTCCGGCCGGGCAGCGGAGGGCTCGCCTTCGAGGCCGCCGTCGGCGCGGCGATGCCGGTGCTGGCCATGCTCCGCGACTCGCTGCGGGCCGACTCCGTCCGAAGCATCACAGCGGTCATCAACGGCACGACCAACTACATTCTGGAGCGCCTCCGGGGTGGGGAGAGCCTCGACGACGCGGTGGCCGAGGCGCAGCGGCAGGGCTACGCCGAGGCCGACCCGAGCGCCGACCTCGACGGCCATGATGCCGCCGCCAAGCTCTGCATCCTCGCCTGGTTCGGCCTCGGGGTGTCAGCCCACCCGGATCAGGTCGACCGGCGGGGGATCCGCGATCTCGGCCCCGCCGACGCCGCCGCCGCGGCGAAGCTCGGCCTGGCGGTCCGGCTGGTGGCGCGGGCCGAGCTCACCCCGGGCGGCCTCGGGCTCAGCGTCCGGCCGGCCCTGGTGCCGGTCTCGGACCATCCTCTCGGAGTGGTGGCGGGTGCCGACAACGTCGTCATCGTGGACACCGACCTGGCCGGGGAGCTGGTGCTGCGCGGTCGCGGCGCCGGGGCGGACGCCGCCGCCAGCGCGGTGCTCAGCGACATCGTGGCGGTGGCCCGCGCCCGCCGGGAGGGGCGCAACGTGCCCCTTCCATCCGCCGTCCCGGCGCGCGTCCTCGACCCGCGCGAGGCGGAGACGGCCTCGGCGCTGCGGCTGCTGGTCCGCGGCGGGACCGACGTCCCCGGTATCGTCACGCGGATGTTCGAGGACCGAGGCATCGCGGTGGAGCAGGTGACCCCCGGGGACGGTGAGCTGCTCGTGCTCACCGGGCCGGCCGCGCGCGACACGTTCGACGGCGCCATGGAGGCGGTGCGCGCGCTGCCGGGCGTGAAGGCGGTGACCCGGACGCTGGACCGCCTGGTCGCCCGGAGCGCGGGATGAACCGGGAGAGCGTGCTGCTGACGTGGGATCACCGCAGCGGCGGCGTCATCAGCCGCTACGCCGACCGTCTCCCGCTCACCGATGCCACCCCCCGGATCACCCTCGGCGAGGGCGACACGCCGCTCATCGAGTCCCGCGCCATCGGCGCCTCCCTGGGGCTGGGGTCGCTGCACTTCAAGTTCGAGGGGCTCAACCCCACGGGGTCCTTCAAGGACCGGGGCATGGTGCTGGCCGTGGCCAAGGCCATGGAGGCGGGCAGCCGGGCGATCATCTGCGCCTCCACCGGCAACACCAGCGCCTCCGCCGCCGCCTACGGCGCGCGCTTCGGCCTGCGCACCGTGGTCGTCGTGCCGGCGGGGAAGATCGCCCTCGGCAAGCTCATCCAGGCTCAGGTGTTCGGAGCCACCGTACTGATCATCGAGGGCAACTTCGACGAGGCCCTGGCATCCGTCCGGCAGCTCGCCGAGACCCACCCGGTGACCCTCGTCAACAGCATCAACCCCTACCGCATCGAGGGTCAGAAGACGGCGGCGTTCGAGATCGTCGACCGGCTCGGCGACGCCCCCGACGTCCTCGCCATCCCGGTGGGCAACGCCGGCAACATCACCGCCTACTGGCGGGGCTTCCGGGAGTACCGGACGGCCGGCCTCTGCTCCCAGCTGCCCCGGATGGTCGGCGGCCAGGCCGCGGGTGCCGCCCCCCTCGTGCTCGGGCTCCCGGTGGCCGACCCGCAGACCTTCGCCACCGCCATCCGCATCGGCAACCCGGCCTCGTGGGCGTCCGCGGTGGCGGCGCGCGACGAGTCGGAGGGGCTCATCGACTCGGTCAGCGACCTCGAGATCGCCACCGCCCAGCGCGACCTGGCCGCCCGCGAGGGGATCTTCTGCGAGCCGGCGTCGGCGGCGTCGCTGGCCGTGCTGCGCAAGGCGGTCGCCGACGGCGCGGTCGCCAGGGGGGCGAGCGCCGTCTGCGTCCTCACCGGCAACGGCCTCAAGGACCTGCCGGCGGTGAGCGACGGCCTCGCTCCGCCGCGGTCGGTCATCGGCACGCCGGCGAGCATCGCCGCCGCCATCGGCCTGTAGATGAGGGTCACCGTCCGCGCCCCCGCCAGCATCGCCAACCTCGGCCCCGGCTTCGACATCCTGGCGCTCGCGATCGATCTCGAGAACGAGCTCGAGGCGACGGTGGGCGCCGGGAGAGGCCTCACCATCGACCCGGGCCCGGGTGCACCCGATGAGCTGCGTGACCCGGAGAAGAACCTGATCTGCCGCGCCTTCACCTCGACATGCGTGGCGGCCGGCACCGACGTCCCCGGCGGAGTCCATCTCGACTGCCGCAACGCGATCCCCTTCGGCCGCGGGCTCGGTTCCAGTGCCGCCGCCACCCTCGGCGGCGTGCTCGCCGCCAACGCCCTCGCCGAGCTCGGCTGGGACGAGCAGCGGATCATCCGCCACGCCGCGAGGATCGAGGGTCATCCCGACAACGTCGCCGCGGCCCTCCTCGGCGGCCTGGTCATCTGTGCCGGCGACGTCTCGGCCGTCCGGATTCCAGTGCCCGAGCGGCTGCACGCCGTCGTCTTCGTCCCCGACACGGAGATGAGCACCGAGGTCGCCCGCGAGCTGGTGCCCCTCACCTTCTCGCGGGAGGACGCCATCCACAACGCCGCCCGCTGCGCCCTGCTGGTGGCGACGATGCTCACCGGCGATCTTCCCCTCCTCGGCGAGGCGATGCGCGACCGGTGGCACCAGGCGGCGAGGAGTGAGGTGATGCCCCACGTGCTCCTGGTCATCGAGGCCGCCGTCGCCGCGGGAGCCCACGGCGCCTGCCTGGCCGGCGCCGGCCCGGCGGTGCTCGCCCTCTGCAGCGGGCCGAGCGACGAGGTCGGGCCGGCCATGGTGGCGGCGGCCAGGACCGCCTCCGTCACCGGGCGGGCGGAGGCCTTCGGCATCCGCAACACCGGAGCCCGGGTGGAGGTGGCGCCGTGACCGGGCCGGCAACGCCGAAGCCGCCGGCAGCGGGGCAGCCCCACGCCGCCGCCTGCATCGTCCAGAAGTTCGGCGGCAGCAGCGTGGCCAGCGCCGAGCTGATCCAGCGGGTCGCCAAGCGCATCGCCGCGACACGCCGCGAGACGGGCCGGGTGGTCGTCGTGGTCAGCGCCATGGGCGACAGCACCGACGAGCTGCTCCACCTGGCCCACAGGGTCAACCCCGACGCGCCGCTCCGGGAGATGGACCAGCTCCTCTCCACCGGCGAGACCATCACCGCCCCGCTGATGGCCATGGCCCTGGAGGGGCTGGGGATCCCCGCCATCTCCCTGACCGGCCTGCAGGCGGGGATCCGGACCAGTGACGCCTTTCGCACCGCCCGGATCGTGGACATCGTGCCCCAGCGCATCCTCGACGAGCTGGACCGGGGCAGGGTGGTGGTGGTGGCCGGCTTCCAGGGGGCGACCGCCGACCTCGACATCACCACCCTGGGCCGGGGGGGATCGGACACCACCGCCGTGGCCCTGGCCGTGGAGCTCGGCGCCGAACGGTGCGAGATCTACACCGACGTCGCCGGTGTCTACACCGCCGATCCCCGCGTCGAGCCGAGGGCACGTCCGATCGCCGAGATCGCCTACGCCGAGATGCTAGAATTCGCCGCCGTCGGTGCCAAGGTGATGCACCCTCGCGCCGTCGAGATCGGCGAAGCCTACTCGATGCCGATCGTGGTGCGGTCGACCTTCGAGGATCGCCCCGGCACGCTCATCAGCACGAAGGCCTCCATGGAAGATCGCCAGAAGATCCGCGGCATCGCCCACGATTCGAGCGTGGCCAAGGTGATCATGACCAGGGTGCCGGACCGGCCCGGGATCGCCGCCACGGTGTTCTCCGCCATCGGCGCGGCCGGGATCAATGTGGACATCATTGTCCAAAACGTGAGCCACGACGGTCACACCGACCTCTCCTTCACGATCTCCGAGGAGGACCTGCCCCGCGCCCGCCCCATCCTCGAGGAGGTGGCCCGCGCCGTCGGCGCCGAGGCGGTGACGGCGGACTCGACGATCGCCACCGTGTCGGTGGTGGGCACCGCCTTCCTGGGGGTCCCCGGGATGTTCGCCCGGATCTTCCGCGCCCTGGCGGCCCAGGGCATCAACGTCGAGCAGATCACCACCAGCGAGATCCACGTGACCGTGATCATCGCCCGTGACCGGGTGACGGACGCGGTGCGCGCCCTGCACGCGGAGTTCGAGCTGGAGCGGGACTAGGCCACCCCGATGAGCCTGAGCGTGGGCATCGTCGGCCTTCCCAACGCCGGCAAGTCGACGCTCTTCAACGCCCTGACCCGGGCCGGGGCCCTGGTGGGCAACTACCCCTTCACCACCATCGAGCCGAACACCGGCATCGTCCCCGTGCCCGACGCGCGCCTGGAGAGGCTGGCGGCCGTCTTCACGCCGCCCAGGATCATTCCCGCCACGGTGACCTTCACCGACATCGCCGGACTGGTCCGGGGTGCCAGCCGGGGCGAGGGGCTGGGCAACCAGTTCCTCGGCCACATCCGCGAGTGCGACGCCATCGCCCTGGTGGTGCGCGCCTTCGAGGATCCCGACGTGGTCCACGTCGAGGGTGGCCTCGACCCGCTGCGGGACCTCGAGGTCATCGAGCTGGAGCTGCAGCTGGCCGACCTCGAGACGGTGACGCGCCGCCTGGAGAGGCTGGAGAAGACGGCGCGCGTCGCCAAGGAGAAGGCGGCCGAGACCATCGAGGCGATGCGGCGCGTCCGCGACCACCTCGACCAGGGGCGCCCGGTGCGGACGCTGGCCCTCTCCCAGGAGGAGCGCTCCCTGGTCGCCGACCTCTTCCTGCTCACCTCGCATCCCCTCATCGCCGTCGTCAACGTCGACGAGTCGAGGGCGGGCGCGCCGCCTCCGGACGCTCTCGCCGCCCTGGCCCGCGACCATGGCGGCGACGCGCTGGCCATCTCCGCCCGCATCGAGTCGGAGATCGTGGAGCTTCCGCCGGACGACCGCCGCGAGTTCCTCGACTCCCTCGGTCTCGCCGAGCCCGGCCTGGACCGACTGGCCCGGGAGGCGTACTCCCTGCTGGACCTCGTCACCTTCTTCACCGCCGGGGAGAAGGAGGTCCGGGCCTGGACCCTGCGACGCGGGGGTACGGCGGTCGATGCGGCGGGGACGATCCACACGGACTTCGCGCGGGGATTCATCCGCGCCGAGGTCGTCGACACCGAGGACCTCATCGCGGCCGGGTCGTACGCCGCGGTCAGGGAGCTGGGCAAGCAGCGTCTCGAGGGCAGGGACTACCTGGTGCGGGACGGCGACGTCGTCCATTTCCGATTCAACGTGTGAGCGGGCGGCGGACAATGCCCACCATGCCAGGCTCTCTCGGGATCGTCGGCGTCGGCCTCATCGGCGGCTCCATCGGCATGGCGGCGCGTCGCGCCGGCTGGGAGGTGCTGGGCTGCGACCAGCCTGCCGTCCTCGAGGTCGCCCGCGAGGTCGGCGCCATCGACCGTGGCGCGGCGATCGACGAGGTGCGCGGGTCCGACGTGATCGTGCTGGCCGCCCCGGTGTCGAGGATCGGCGGGCTGCTCGCCGCCCTCGCACCGACGGACGCCCTGGTCACCGACGTCGGCAGCGCCAAGGCGGCGATCGTCCGCGACGCCGCGCGGGTCGGACTGCGGCGCTTCGTCGGTGGCCACCCCATGGCGGGGAGCGAGCTGTCCGGTGTCGCCAACGCGAGCGCCGACCTGTTCCGAGGCGCCCGATACCTGCTCACCCCCACCGCGGAGACGCTGCCCGACGCCTACGCCCAGATCGCCCAGTTCGTCCGCGACGACCTGGGCGCGGTGCCCAGCGCCGTCGACCCCGACCGCCACGACCTGCTGGTGGCGGCGATGTCCCACCTCCCCCACCTCCTCGCCGTCGCGCTGCTCCAGGTGACCTCCGACATCTCGCCCGAGGCGCTGACCTTCGCCGGGCCGTCGTTCCGCGATCTCACCCGCGTCGGCGCCGCCAGCCCCGGCCTGTGGTCGGACATCCTCGCCGAGAACGCCACCGCGGTGCGGGAGGTGCTGGAGGCCTTCACGGCGGCCATGCGCCGCTTGGAGGACGACCTCGCCGACCGTCCCGCCATCCAGCGCCACTTCACCGAGGCCGGGAGCGCATACCGGGCGGTCGGAGGCATCCTCATCCGCGGCAGCGGCCGCAACGTCGACATCGCCGTCCCCATCGAGAACCGGCTGCGGGTGCTGGCCGAGGTCACGACGCTGATGGGGTCGAACGACATCAGCATCCAGGACCTCTACATGCAGCACAGCGACACCCAGCACGCCGCCCTGGTGCTGACCGTGGACGCCGACGTGGCCGCCGCGGCGCTCGCCCTCCTCCACGGCGCGGGGTTCCACGCCGAGAGGGTCGCCGGGGACTGACGGAGGCCGCTACTCCGATCCGCCGTCGGGTGCGGCGCGGAGCAGGCGCGGCCGGGGCGCCCTCACCACGTCCCGCCGCATCAGAACGTTGAGGCGGGTCACGGCGACGATGAGGAGCAGGGCGCCCAGGAGCTCCAGGGGCTGGAGCGGTGTGCCGTACCCGACCGGCTTGGGGAGGGAGAAGATCAGGAAGAGGGCGGCCGGGTAGCCGAGCTCGGCGAAGCTCGACACCGAGGCGGGGGTGCTGGAGAGGGCCCGGTAGTAGAGCGTCATGGCGATCACGCCGGGGATGAGGGCGATGCCCAGAAAGCTCGGCAGCTGGCCGGCGGAGTACTGGCCAAGGCCTGCGACGCCCCGGTCGGTGAGCATCAGCACGAGCAGGATCGGCAGGGCCAGCATGAAGCGCGCCGCCGCGGTGCTGGTGAAGGAGACGTCGGCGAGGGCGTAGCGGCCCATGACCGTGCCGGCCCCCCAGAGGGCGACGGCGCCGAGGACGAAGAGGGCGGCCTGGATCTGCGCCTGCGGCGCCACGGCGTTCGTGGAGAACACGATGAGGGCGGCCCCGGCGAGGGCGAGGGCGGCGAGCAGCCAGAAGGAGCGCCGGCGCCGCTCGCGGAGGATCAGCCACGCCAGGGTCGCCCCGAAGATGGGCTGGAGCAGGTAGAGAAGGTAGACCTCGGAGAGCACGCCACCGCTCTGCGCCGCGGGGACGGTATACGCGTAGCCGATCGAGCGCGTGAACAGGACGGTGGCGAAGGCCTGCGGGCCGGCGGCGATGACGGCGAGCACCAGCCAGGTGCGCCACGACGCCTTGCGCAGCTCGCGCCAGGCCCGCCGGGCCACGGGAACCAGGCAGAGGCTGATGAGGAGATCCTCGACGAGGACGATCTGGCTGGCCGACAGGCCCTGCTGCACCAGGGCGGGACGGAAGAACGCGTCGGCGGCCCACAGCGCCGACGCCACGGTGATGACCAGGGCGGAGTAGCGGTCGAGGATGCCGGGCCGCTCCCGCGACCGAGGCTGCGCGGCCATCCGCTCAGCCATCGCTGCGGGCCCGGGGCGTCACGCTCCGGGGCGGTGGTGTTGGCGATCCGACCATGGCCTCTCCTTGCTCATGAGGGCAGGGAGCTGCTCCTGGAAGCGCGCCTCCAGTTGCGTCCTCTCCCATCCAGACTCGAAGGGCGGACCGCCGGGTCCGTCGCTTCTGACTGTCGGCCCCGGAATCGCACCGGGTCCTGCTCGGCCGGGAAAAGCTCCTGGCTCCGCTCGCGGGCTGTACCGCCGGTCGGGAATCTCACCCTGCCCCGAAGACGGCGCCAGCATACCAGACGGTCCCGTTCACCTCGTCGCCGTGACGGTCCGGAGAATCAGGCGGTAGAGGCGGTGCCAGCGCAGGGAGCCGAAGCCCGCAGTGCTCAGCAGCCGGCTGGCCCTGCGGACGGTCCGGGCGCGACCCCGATGGCCGGCGACGAGCGTCGGAAGCAGCCACGGGGAGATTAGATCGGTGAGCACGAGGTGCCCGCCGGGGGCCAGCACCCTGGCGCACTCCGCCAGCCCCGCGCCCTGGTCCGCCCAGTGGTCGAAGGAGGTGGTGCTGACGATCAGATCGAAGCTGCCATCCGGATACGGGAGGTCCTCCGCGAATCCCGAGTCGAAGCGGACGCGGCGATCGTCCGCGACCCCGGCCCGGGCCGCCCGGACCATGCCGGGAGCGGGGTCGATGCCGACCAGGTCCACCCCGTCGGGGAGCCGCTGGGCGAGGCGGCGGACCAGGTATCCCGAACCGCAGCCGACATCGAGGATGCGCCGGGCTTCGGGCGCGCGGGCCATCGCAAGGTCGGCGGTGCGATCGGCGATGTCGTGGTGCAGCCTCCCCAGCCACCCGCGCTCGTACCGAGGGGCGCGCTCGTCGAAGGCGTGGACGTCGCGATCGAGGGGCATGGGCGGATTGTTCCACCGGGCAGCCGGGGTGGGTCGGCCCTCGCTCCGCCTGCTACGCTTCGCGGTCGCAGATGGCGAAGAAGAACCGCAAGCAGAAGCAGCGCGCGACACGCCGGCCCGCCCCGCAGGCGGGACCGCGGCCGGTCGCGACCGCCCCCCGGGTCGCCCCGAGCGTCTCTCCCAGGACGGCCGCCCCCGTCATCGGCGACGACGAGGATCGGGAGCCCGTCCGCGCCGCCGCCCCGGCCGCACCGATGGCGGGCGATGCCTTCCGGCGCCGCGTCGAGCGGGTTTCCCCGGCCGGTCCCAGCGCCGAGGCCCTCCGGCAGCAGCGCCTCGCCGCCCGGTCCGCGCGGTACTCCAGCAGCTCGGCGGCCAGCATCGCCATGCTGGAGAGCGACGACCCGGGCATCCCCTTCGATCACGTCCCCTACGTCCCGGCCGATCTGCGGCGCGTCGCCGTGATCGCTTCGGTGATGGTGGTGCTCATCCTCATCGCCTGGGGTGTCGTCTCCCAAGTCGTGCACTGAGGACTCACCACCATGAGGGTGATCCTGTACACCGGGAAGGGCGGGGTGGGGAAGACCACGGTCGCGGCGGCCACCGCCGTGCGCTGCGCCAAGCGGGGACTGCGCACGCTGGTGATCAGCACCGACGCGGCGCACAGTCTGGGCGACTCGCTCGACCGTGAGATCGACGAGGTGCCAACCTCCGTCGCCCCCAACCTCTGGGCCCAGGAGGTCAACGCCCTCCACGAGATGGAGAGCCACTGGGACAGCATCCACAAGTACCTCAGCACCCTGTTCGCATCCCAGGGCGTCGACGACATCATCGCCGAGGAGCTGTCATCACCTCCGGGGATGGAGGAGGTCGCCTCGCTGATGCAGATCAGGAACCACAAGGCGAGCGGCGAGTACGACGTGCTCGTCGTCGACTGCGCCCCCACCGGCGAGACCCTGCAGCTGCTCGCCTTTCCCGATGTCGCCCGGTGGTACCTGAAGCGGATCTTCCCCGTCGAGCGGACGATCATGAAGGTGGCCCGCCCGGTGGTTCAGCCCTTCGTCTCCCTGCCCCTGCCGAGTGACGACATCTTCGGCCATGTGAAGCACCTGCTCCTCGACCTGGAGAGCATGAAGAGCATCCTCGGCGACCCGGAAACCTGCACGGTGCGCATCGTCCTCAACCTGGAGAAGATGGTGCTGAAGGAGGCGCAGCGCGCCTTCACCTACCTCAGCCTCTACGACTACCTCACCGACCTGGTGGTGGTGAACCGGATGCTGCCGCCCGAGGTGACGGACAGCTACTTCGCGTCGTGGCGCCGGACCCAGGCCCGCTACGACGGGATGGTGGGCGCGGCCTTCGACCCCATCCCCATCCGCAGGACCAAGCTCTTCAACCACGAGATCGTCGGCCTCGACCGCCTCGAGGAGATGGCCGAAGCGCTGTTCGGCGACGAGGACCCGTCGCAGATCTTCTATCACGTGGTCCCCCAGAAGCTGCGCAAGGTGCGGGACCACTACGAACTGCTGCTGCAGCTCCCGTTCGTCAGCAAGGATGAGGTCGACCTCACCCACAGCCCGGGGGAGCTGTTCGTCACCGTCGGCGCCTACAAGCGGGAGATCGCGCTGCCGCGGGTGCTGAACGGCAAGCGGATCCGGTCGGCGAAGCTCGAAGAGGGCACGCTTCGCATCATCTTCACGGGGAGCACAGCATGAGTGACGAGTCCGGCTCCATGGCCTTTCGCCTCCTCGCGGAGGCAGCCCACCTGGTCGGCGAGGTGATCCCCCCGGAGGCGCAGCGCCACTTCCTCAACGCGCAGCGCGAGCTGATCCTCGGCCTCACCGCGGTGATCGAGCACAACGGCCAGCGGGCGTCGCGGACGCCCGCGAAGCGCAGGACCCCGGCGAGGTCGGCGAAGACGACCCGGCCGCGCCGTGTCGCCGTCACCTGACGCGGGTCGGCATCGCATCCCCGTGACCCGCCGGGGCGTGGCCCGAAGGACTCCGCGGACGCGCTCGGCCCGGCTGGCGCCCGCGTCGGTGGAGATCGACGGCCGGTCCTGGCCGGTGCAGGGCGCGCAGCTGGTGCTCGTCGATCACGGCCGGGTCCTGGTGCAATTCCGGCTCTGGCCCCCCGGGTGGGAGCTGCCCGGGGGGCACTGCGGACGGGGCGAGGACCCGGCCGAGGCCGCCCTCCGGGAGACCGAGGAGGAGACGGGATTGCGCGCCCGGATCCTCGGCCTGGTCGGCGTCTACACCTGGGCCGGTCTGCGATCGGCCGGGGACGCCGTCTACCTGGGCGAGGTCACCGGTGGGAGGCGGCGGCGAAGCGTTGAGTCCCTGGCGGCCCGCTTCGTCGCCCGCGACGAGCTGCCCAAGACCCTCTTCCCCTGGTGCCGTGAACGCATCCTCGACGCGCTGGCGCGCGGTGACGGCACGGCCCCCGTCCACCGCGTGCAGCCGGTGACGATGTACCACGTGCTGATCTTCGGCACCCGCTGGCTGAACCAGCCGGTAGACGCCGCGCTCGCCTGGTGGCGTCGCGGGCGGCGGACGGGCGCGTGACGGCGCTCCTCTTCGCCGGCGGGCTGATCGTGATCGCGGCCGCCAGCGAGCTGTTCACCAACGCGATCGAGTGGGCCGGCCACCTGATGCGCCTGGGGACGGGTCCGACCGGCAGCCTCCTGGCCGCCTTCGGGACCGCCTTGCCGGAGACGATCGTCGCCATCGTCGCCCTGGTGGGAGGAGGCAACGACGCCCAGCGCATCGCCATCGGGGCGGTCCTCGGTTCCTCGTTCCTTCTCCTCACCCTGGGCGGTGCCGTCACCGGTGTGGCGGTGCTCGCCCGCGGAGGGGCGAGGGAACTCCGGGTCGCCCCGACCCAGGCGTGGCGGGACCTGGGCGTGTTCCTGGCCGCCTTCGCCCTCGCGGTGGGCTCCTCCGCCCTCCCCAGAGCGGCACGGATCGGCGTCGGCGTCGTCCTGCTCCTCCTCTACGTGTGGCACGTGACCATGACCCTGCGGGGCGGGGGAGACGAGGACAAGGAGGCGCCCGAGCCCCTCCACATCGTCCGCTGGCGGCAGCGGCCGCCGGCCGCGGCGGTGGCGGTTCAGCTCGTCGGAGCCGTGGCCCTGCTCATCGTCGGCTCCCAGCTCTTCGTCGCCGCCGTCCACCAGACCGCGCAGAGCCTGGGCATCGACCCGCTCGTCCTGGCGGTGATCGTCATCCCGTTCGTGACGGAGCTTCCGGAGACCTTCAACAGCGTGCTCTGGATCCGCAGCGGCGACGACGAGCTCGCCTTCGGCAACGTGGCGGGCTCCGCCGCCTTCCAGGCGTGCGTGCTCGGCTTCCTGGGGGTCACCTTCACCACCTGGACGCTGGGCGCCGCCGGTCTGATCAGCGCCGCCTGCGCCTTCGCCACCGGCGCATACCTCCTCGCCCTGCTGCGCGACGGGCGGGCCCACGGCCGTCTCGTCGTCCTCGCCGCGCTTCCGTGGCTTGCCTACGTGATCGCTGAGCTGGCCACGGCGGGCCATCTGGGTTGAGCGCGGCAGGGCTCGTCGCGGGGGCCGCACGGGGCGACCCCATGGCATGATGCCGCGGTGACGACCGAAGCCGACACCTACACCCACGGCCACCACGAGGCGGTGCTGCGCTCACACCGCTGGCGCACGGGCGCCAACTCCGCCGCCTACCTCCTGCCCCACCTGCGTCCGGGGATGAGCCTGCTCGACATCGGCTGCGGGCCCGGGACGCTGACGGCGGACCTGGCCCGCAAGGTCGCCCCCGGCCGGGTGGTCGGCATCGACATCTCCCCCGAGGTCGTGGCCCAGGCCCAGGCCCACGCCCGCGACCAGGGCGTCGCCAACGCCTCCTTCCGGGTCGGGGACTTCCGCTCCGCCGACCTGGCCGCGACGTCGTTCGACGTGGTCCACGCCCACCAGGTGCTGCAGCATCTCCGCGACCCCGTCGGGGCACTGCGGACGATGGCGAAACTCGCCCGCCCCGGCGGTGTGGTGGCGGTGCGGGACGGCGATTACTCGGCGATGGCGTGGTCCCCACCCGACCCGCGGCTCGACCGCTGGCGCGAGATCTACCTGGCGGTGACCCGCCGCAACGGCGCCGAGGCGAACGCCGCCCGGTGGCTGCCGCGATGGGCCAGCGCCGCCGGCCTGGCCGACACCGTCTACACGACCTCGACCTGGACCTTCGCCACGCCCCATGACCGGAGCTGGTGGTCGTCCGCGTGGGCGGAGCGCACCACGTCCTCGTCGCTGGCCCATCAGGCCGTGGAGTACGGGATCGCCACCCAGGCGGAGCTGGAGGAGGCGGCCGAGGGATGGCGCGCGTGGGGCGAGGTGCCCGACGCCGTCTTCATCGTCGTGCTCGGGGAGATCATCGCCCGGACCTGACCGGCCGCGGATGCCCGCGGTCACCGCCGGAGTCGCCGGTCCGCCCTTTCGAGGCGGTGTGCGATGCTCGTTCCGCTTCCCCCGCCGGCGTGCGGAGCCGCCCGGACGGCGGGGCCGTGGACCAGGAGAGCCGCATGCCCGTGGAGGCAGCCGGCGGGCAGACGCCACAGGCCGCCGAACCCGACAGGCCGCCCCCCGGCGCGGCGGAGGCCGGAGGCGCCACCAGCCTGCTGCGGCGGCCGGCCTGGGGGCCGAGACTGGCCCGCTGGCGGTCGATCGCCTCTCTGCTGCCGGTCGGCGGCCGTGCCGCAGTCGCCGCCTCGGTCCTCGTCAACCTCCTCATCGGGCTCCTCCCCCTCGGGTTCGTCATCGGCGCCAGCGTCATGATCGAGCGCGTCCCGTTGGTGGCCGCGGGGCACGCCGGCTGGGGCACCGTCCTTGCCCCGCTGCTCATCTCCGTCGCCGCGCTGGCACTGCAGAACGCTCTCAGCCCGCTTCCCGTGGCGCTGGGTGAGCTGATCACGAGGCGTGTGGACGGCGAGGCGGCCAGGCGCCTGATGCGGGCGGCGCTGGCGGACGCGCCCATGGAGGTCCTGGAACAGCAGGACGTCCTCGACCTCCTCGCCGACGCCCGGCAGGGTCTCGAGGACGTCCAGGCGACCCCGGGGGCGGCGGTCACCGGCATGATCTCCCTGGTGGCGCGGTATGCCCAGCTCCTCGGAGCCGTGGCCATCGTCGCCGCCGTCCTCGGCCCCCTGGCCGGGCTCATCATCCTGGTCACGGCGCTGCTGGGCCGCTGGGGACAGCGGGGAGGCCTGCATCGCTTCGCCACCCACGCGTTCGGCATCTTCCGCTCGGCGCGCCGCCGGTTGCAATACCTGTGGAACACCGGGAGCGACGCCGGGATGGCCAAGGAGATGCGGCTCCTCGCCATGCTGGGGTGGTGGGCCGCGCGCGCCGGCGAGGAGGCGGATGCCTTCCACCGCCCGCTCTGGGCAATCCGCCGGCGCATCTACTTCGTCCCCTTCCTGGTCTACACGGCCCTGGTTCTCACCGGGGCGGTGGCCATCCTGGCGTGGACCGCGGAGGCGGGTGCCGGCGGCCACCTGTCGGTGCTCCAGCTGGCCCTGACGGTGCAGGCGGTGCTCATCCCGCTGCGTTTCGGCCAGTTCTTCCCCGAGAGCGACGTGCAGACCCAGTTCGGGATGATGGCCTGGGACACCGTCAGCGAGCTGGAGGACCGCTTCCGGCGGGAGGGCGGTCGCCAGCACACGGGGGCGCTGCCCTCGACGGGGCTCCCCCGCGCCTCCATCCGCTTCGAGAAGGTCGGCTTCGCCTACCCGGGCGGCCGGCGCCGCGTCCTCGACGGCCTCGACCTGGAGCTTCCCGCCGGCACGTCGACCGCCATCGTGGGGTTCAACGGCGTGGGCAAGACGACCCTGGTCAAGCTCCTCGCCGGCCTCTACCAGCCGGACGCCGGGAGGATCCTCGTCGACGGAACGGTCCTGCGCGACCTGGAGATCCGCGAATGGCAGCGGAGGCTCGCCGTCATCTTCCAGGACTACGTGCGGTACGAGCTGGACGCCGCGACCAACGTCGCTCTCGGGGCCCCCGGACGTGCGCCCGACGAGGCGGCGATCCGCCACGCCCTGGAGTGGGCTGGTGCCGCCGACGTCGTCGACGCCCTCCCCGGCGGCCTGGCGACGACGCTGTCTGCGCGCTACGCCGGCGGCACCGACCTCTCCGGGGGCCAGTGGCAGCGCGTGGCGCTGGCCCGGGCCCTCTACGCCGTGGGCGCCGGCGCCTCCGTCCTCATCCTCGACGAACCCACGGCGCAGCTCGACGTGCGCGCCGAGGTGGCCTTCTTCGATCGCTTCCTCGAGCTGACCCGGGGGCTCACCGCCGTCATCATCTCCCACCGCTTCTCGACCGTCCGGCGGGCCGACCGGATCGTGGTACTGGAGCACGGCCGGGTGGTCGAGCAGGGCACCCACGATGAGCTGCTGCGCGCCCGGGGCCGCTATGCAGAGCTCTTCCGTCTCCAGGCGCGGCGCTTCGAGGCAGGCGACGAGGCGGCCGACGACGAGGACCGAGCCGATGACGAGGCCGAGCTCCCGGGTCGATCTCTCGCCGAGGAACGGCGGTGAACGTCCTGCGCGGGACCCGCTTCCTGCTCGCGCTGGGATTCCGGCTGGACCCGCGGCGCCTCTGCAGGGCGATGGCGCTGATGTTCGCCGGATACATCTCGGCACCGTTCGCGGCGCTGGCCCTGGCCGGGCTGACCGACGACGCCCTCGGCCATGACCGCGCCGGCGCCCTCACCCTCGCCGTGGTGGTGGCCGTCCTCCTCGTCGCCCAGCTGATGCTGAGCCACTTCGCCCATCTCGACTACTTCGAGCTGGCGGAGATGCAGCAGGCGCGCCTCCGGGTGGAGCTGATGGAGCTGGTGAACCGCCCCAACACCATCAGCCACCTCGACGACCCCGACTTCGCCGACAACCACAGCCTGGTGCGGGAGTCGCTGTTCGGCACCACCCGCGCCCTGGAGTCGACGCTGCAGCTCATCGGACTCCTGATCCAGACGCTGATCACCATCGTCCTGCTGGTCCGGGTCAATCCCTGGCTGGTCCTGCTACCGGTGGTGGCGCTGGTGCCCGTCGCCGCCGGGCAGCGCGCCCAGCGACTTCTGGAGCGGGCCCGGGAGGCGACCGCCGAACAGGTCCGCCTGCACCGCCACCTGCTGCAGCTGTCGACGCAGGCGTCCTCCGTCAAGGAGCTGCGGCTCTTCGGGACGGAGGCCGAGCTGATGTCCAGGCAGCAGGCGGCCTGGGAGACCGTCACCCGGCGGATGTGGCGGGCGCAGGCGCTCGCCGCCGTGGTGAAGGCGGGCGGCCAGGTCGTCTTCGCCGCCGGGTACGGCGCGGCCATCCTCCTCGTCGTCCTCCAGGCGGGAGGGGGTCATGGCTCGATCGGCAACCTGGTGCTGGTGATCACCCTGGCGGTGCAGGTCAGCGTCCAGGTGGCCGGGGCCCTCGGGCTCCTCTCCTTCCTGCAGACGGCGGCCCTGACCACCCGCCGCATCGAGAAGCTCCGCGCGGCCGCGCCCCCGCCCGCGCCGCGCCCCGCGGGCGGCCCCCGCGTCCCCGGGCGGCTGGAGGAGGGATTGGTCCTCGAGAACGTCGGATTCTCCTATCCCGGCGCCGCAGTCCCGGTCCTCGACGGGGTCAGCCTCCACGTCCCCGCCGGCAGCACCCTGGCGCTGGTGGGAGAGAACGGCGCCGGGAAATCGACCCTGGTCAAGCTGCTCTGCGGGCTGTACCTGCCAACCGCCGGGAGGATCCTGGTGGACGGGGTCGACCTGGCCGACCTCGACCCGGTGGAATGGCGCCGGCGCGTCGCCACCCTCTTCCAGGACTTCTCCCGCATCGAGCTCACCCTGGGCGAGAGCGTCGGCCTCGGCGAGGTGGCCGAGATGGGCGATCGCGAGCGTGTCGCCTCCGCCCTCACCGCCGCCCGCGGGGAGCGCATCCTCGCCACCGTCCCCGGCGGCCTGGAGGGGTACATCGGTCGCGCCTATCACGACGGCGTCGACCTCTCCGGCGGCCAGTGGCAGACGGTGGGGCTGGGGCGCTGCCTGATGCGGGAGAGGCCCCTCCTGCTCGCCCTCGACGAGCCCGCGGCGGCGCTCGACGCGGCGGCGGAGCACTCCCTCTTCGAGCGCTATGCCTCCTCCGCCGCCTCGGGCGGCATCCGCGTGGGCAGTGTCACGGTGCTGGTCTCCCACCGCTTCAGCACCGTGCTGATGGCGGACAGCATCGCCGTCCTGGAGGGTGGGAGGCTCATCGAATCCGGCTCCCACGCCGAGCTGATGGCGCGGGGCGGCCTCTACGCCGAGCTGTTCCAGTTGCAGGCGCGCGCCTACCGCTGAAGCCGCCGCGCGTGGCGGCCCGGCCGGACGCCGCCACCGCCGCCCGCCCCGCCCCCGGCCCGGTTCGTCCCGGTCAGCAGCGGCAGCGCCTCGTGGCCTGCCACGGCGATGAGCACCAGCGCCGCGCCCAGCCCCTGGACGGCGTTCATGCTCTCGCCGGTGAGCACCACCGCGAAGAAGAGGGCCCAGGCGGGCTCCATGGCCATGATGAGGGCGGCGCGGGTGGCGCTGAGGTGCTTCTGAGCCCACGCCTGGAGGAAGAAGGCGAGGGCGCTGGCGAAGACACCGGTGATGACGACGGCGAACCAGACGGTGCCCGACGGCGGGTGGAAGGTCGTCGAACCGGAGGCGGAGAAGATGACGAAGCACACCGCCATCTGGACAGCGGCGAGGTCGGCTGCCGAGAGGCCGGGACCGAGGCGCGAGAGCAGCACGATCTGAAGGGCGAAGAACAGGGCGCCGGCGAGAACGAGCAGGTCCCCGACGCTGACCACGGGCCCGCCCCCGGTCCCGGCGAGGAGGACGGTGCCGGCCAGGGCGACGGCGACGGCGACGACCGTGCGCGGCGGGATGCGGGCGCCGAAGAAGTGGTCGATCACCGGTGTGAAGACGACGAAGAGTCCGGTGATGAGACCGGCGACCCCCGGGGAGGTGTCCTGCATGCCGTACGTCTGCAGCGCGTACCCGAGGGCGACGGCGATGCCAATGACACCGCCGACACGCAGCGCCCGCCGGCCGGGGAGCCGCCGAGCGATGGGGAGCATGACGACGACGGCGAGGGCGAAGCGGAGGGCGAGGAACGGCGCCACCGGGTACTGGGAGATGGCGTCCTTGACGAGGACGAAGGTCCACCCCCAGACGGCGGTGACGACGGTGAGCACGAGGACGTAGATCACAGGACGGGTTGCATCGTACCGACCGGCGGAGGCCCCCTCCGGCGGCGGGCCCGGCCCCGGCTCAGTCGCGAGGGGCGGTGGGGACCTGGGCGGGGTCGGAGGGGACCGGACCGGCCGCCGCCTGCGCCACCGGCTGGCGCGACAGCTCGTCGAGGCGGTATCCGACCCCCCGGAGCGTGGTGATGCGCACCCTGGCCGCCTGGGGGAGCTTCTGCCGGATCCAGGAGACGTGCACGTCCACCGTGTTCGCCCCGCCGGTGAAGCGGGGGCCCCACACCAGGTCCAGCAGCTCGTGGCGGCGGAAGGCCCTCCCCGGTGACCGCATCAGGGCGAGCAGGAGGTCGAACTCACGCGGGCGGAACTCCACCGGCGCCCCCTCGACGTCCGCCTCCCGCGACGACGGATCGAGGGACAGGCCGCCGAGCCGGAGCCGGCCCGTCTCCCCCATGGCCTTGGCCTCCCGGCGTCGCAGCAGGGCCAGCAGGTGGGCCTCGATGACGGAGTCCGCCTCGTTCGCGGCGAGGCAGACGTCGGCGCCGCAGCTCAGCGCCGCGACCCGGTTCGCCATCCCGTCGTCGGTGATGATGACGAGCGGGGCCGCGCTCATCCGCCGCACCGCCAGGGCCAGGGCGGCGGGGTTGGAGGTCTCGGCGAGGAGTGCGTCCGCTCCCATCGCCACCCCCGGGTCGTCCGGCCAGCCCACGACCCGGCGCACCCGGCACCCGACGCGGGTGAGTCGCTGCTCGATGCTCAGGGCGCGCCCGCCCGGCACGCCGATGAGCAGAACCTCAGGCACTCCGCGGCCTCAGTAGTTGGATACGTTCAGGTCTTCGATCCGACCGGTCATGAGGTAGACGGTTCGCTCGCAGAGGTTGGTGACGCGGTCGGCGATCCTCTCCAGGTTGTGGGTGGCCCACAGCTGGTAGGTGCAGGGGACGACCGCCGACGGCTCGGCGGTCATCGTGGCGAGGAGCTCACCGTAGATGTCGTCGTAGAGCCGGTCGACGGCGTCGTCCTCCCGGACCAGTGTCCGGGCGGCGGGGACGTCCCGGTCGCGCAGCGCCCTGACCCCGGCGGAGAGCATGGCGCGAACCCGGTCACCCATGGTCGGGATGCTCGCCGGGAGGGGCCTCATCGGGGGGCGGCCCAGCATCAGAGCCACCTTGGCGATGCCCTCGGCGTGATCGCCGATCCTCTCGAGATCGCTGATGACGTAGAGGACGGCGATGAGCAGCCGGAGCCGCTCCGAGCCGGGGCCCCGGGACAGCTCCGCGGTGACCAGGTCTTCGACGGCATACCGCCGGTGGTTGACCTCCGAGTCGCCGCGCACCACCGCATCGGCGCCCTCCAGGTCGGAGGAGACCAGGGTGCGCAGGGCCCTGGCGAGCTGGGCCTCCACCATGTCCGCGAGCTGCCAGAGGCCCACCGAGATCGGATCCGGGGCGGCGCCCTCGGCTTGATCGATCGTTAAGGACACCTTAACCCTTAGAGAGCAAGTCTCCACACCGACAGTTCAACCTGCGCAGTATGGAGCACCGAGTGGAGACAGGCGGCGCCGGCTCAGAGGCCACCCCGGGGCAGACGATCGGCGAGGCTCTCGACGAGGCTCCCCTGAGCCTCTTCCACCTCAAGGCGGCGGTCACCTCGGCCATGGGCTTCTTCACCGATGCCTATGACCTCTTCATCATCGGCGTCGCCATCACTCTGGTTAAGAGCGAGTGGCACCTCAGCGCGGTGCAGACCAGCTTCCTCGGCAGCGCCACCCTGATCGCCACCCTGGTGGGGGCCGTGGTCTGCGGGCGGCTCGCCGACGTCTTCGGCCGGAAGAGCGTGTACGGCCTCGTCGCCATGATCATGGCCGGCGGGGCGATCGCCACCGCCCTGGCCCCGAGCTACGTCTGGCTCGTCGTCTTCCGCTTCGTCCTCGGGATCGGCATCGGCGGCGACTACCCGGTGAGCGCCGTGCTGATCAGCGAATACGCCAACAAGGCGAGGCGCGGTCTGCTGGTCTCCCTGGTCTTCTCGGCACAGGCCGCGGGGCTGGTCCTGGGCCCGGTCGTCGCCCTCTGCCTGCTCGCCTCCGGGGTCAACCACGACATCGCCTGGCGGCTGATGCTCGGTCTCGGAGCGCTCCCGGCCCTCAGCGTCATCTACCTCCGCCGCAGCATGCCGGAGTCGCCCCGCTTCGCCGCGGCGGTGCAGGGGCGCGAGGTGGAGGCCCGGGCCGCCCTGGAGAGGTACAGCCAGGGCGTGGTGCGGTCCGCCGCCGGCCCCACGGAGAGGGTCCGCTCCAGCCTCCGCGGCTTCCTCTCCACCCGACGGAGCCTGCGACTGATCCTCGGCACGGCGGGATCGTGGTTCCTCCTCGACTACGTGTACTACGGGAACACGATCTCGGCCCCGCAGGTTCTCCGGGCGGTGGCGCCGTCGACCGACCTGCTCCACACGACGGCGTGGACGCTCATGATCTTCGCCCTCTTCGCCGTGCCCGGGTACGTCCTCGCCTTCCTCCGCATCGACCACATCGGCCACCGCCGCCTGCAGTGGATCGGCTTCCTGGGCATGGCGGCGTGCTTCGCGTGCATCGGCCTGGTCCCGGGGCTGACCACCGCGGTCGTGCCCTTCCTCCTCCTCTACGGCATCAGCTACTTCTTCACCGAGTTCGGGCCCAACGTGACCACCTTCGTCATCCCCACCGAGGTCTTCGGCGTCGGTGAGCGGAGCACGGGCCACGGCATCGCCGCCGGGGTCGGCAAGCTGGGCGCGTTCATCGGTGTCTTCGTCTTCCCCCTGGAGGCGGCCGCGTTCGGCCTTGGAGGGACGCTGCTGCTCTGCGCCGTCCTGGGTCTGGCGGGCGCCCTGCTGACCCAGATCCTGCCCGAGCCGGGCGGTCTCAGCCTGGACGCCCTCTCGAAGCCCCGTTCGACCGCGCCGCTCGCCTGGGAGCCGGTTCTCGGCGAGCCGGTCGGCACGGAGCCGCACAACGGCGAGCACGCGGCCAAGGAACTGGTGACCGGGCAGGTCCTGTAGCCGCCGTCACCGGGGACGGCCGGCTGCGACCGGCCCGGGATGGGCCGCGCGCCGACAATACGAGCCGTGAACCGCCGCCGCGAAGCGCCGTGACCGGGCTCCAGCTCGGCGTCGTGGCCGGGGCCGGCCTCGTGGCGGGTGCCGTCAACACCATCGCCGGGGGCGGCTCCCTGCTCAGTTTCCCAGCCCTTCTCGGCGCCGGGCTCAACCCACTCGTCGCCAATGTCACCAACACGGTCGGCCTCATCCCCGGCCAGGCTGCCGGCGCCCAGGGATACCGCGCGGAGCTGCGCGGGCAGCGGCAGCGGCTGCTCCGGCTGGCGGTGCCGATGGCGGTGGGCGGCGTCGCCGGGGCGACGCTCCTCCTCACCCTCCCACCCGGGGTCTTCAGGCACGTCGTGCCGTGGCTGATCCTGGCGAGCTGCCTCGCTCTCCTCCTGCAACCGCGGCTGCTGCGGGTCTTGGGCGAGCACCACGGGGACCGGTCGGCGCCGCTGCGGGCCGGCCTCGTGCTGGGCGGGATGTACGGCGGCTACTTCGGGGCGGCGCTCGGCATCATGCTGCTCGCCCTGCTGGCGCTCTTCATCGACGACCGCCTGCAGCGCCTCAACGCCGCCAAGGTGGTGCTGAGCGGCATGGTCAACGTCATCGCCGCCGTCGCCTTCGCGATCTTCGGTCCGGTGAACTGGCTGTGCGCCCTGGTGCTGGGCTGCGGCTCACTGGTGGGGGGGAGGCTGGGCGCCCACATCGGCCGCCGCATCCCCGCGGAGGCGCTGCGCGTCGGCGTCGCGGTGGTCGGCGCCGGCGTGGCGGTGAAGCTGCTCGTCTTCCCCTGAGGCGCCCGCCCGGGAACCGCTTCCCATGTGGGGAGGAAGGAGCGTTCAGGCGTCGGGCGCGGGCCTGGCCTCGGCGGCCTCCGGCTCGAACGGGTCCTCGATCGGCGCCAGCGCCTGGCGCACCAGCTCCGGCACGGGGGCGGCCAGGTTGGCCAGCGCCACCACGACGAGGAGCGCGCCCACCCACCAGAAGCCGGGGTCCGGGGCGCTGACGACGAGGCCGCCGGGGATGCCGAAGTGAGCCTCGAGGACGCCGGCCATGCGCATGCTGTTGACGAACAGGAGGGCGGCCGCCACCAGGCACAGGCCGGTCGTCATCCCCTTGTACCACCGCCGCCCCCAGGCGCTGGCCGCCGCCGCACCGAGGATGGCGAGCGCCGCCAGGACCGCCAGCGGCTGCCAACCCACGTCGCCTCCGGCGGTGTTGACCACGTCGGTGAGGCAGGTGCGGTTGACGGAGGGGGAACCGCCGAGGGCGAGGACGACGCCCGAGTAGCTGGCGATGCCCCCGTTGACGCAGCCGGCGGGGAGACCGTCGGAGCCGGGGATCTGCTGCAGATCCTTGATCAGCCCCGGGTCGAAACCGATGCGGACCATGTTGACGCTGAAGGCGCCGAGGGCCGCGAGGAGGAGCAGGACCGAGGCCGCGCGGAGAGTGCGGAACCGGCGGGGGGTTGCCACGGTCACGGGGGGACACGATACAGCCCGGTGGCACGGGGCCATGGAGGTGGCGGGGCGGCGGCGGCGGGCCTCCCCCGTGTAATCTCGGCGTGCTCACGCCCACCGGGCGCAGGCGACCGCGGTCGGGTGAGGACAGGAGTGGAGCACGGCCGTGAAGGGGTGGCATCGTCTCGTCCTGATGGCCTCGCTGGTGGCCGTGTCGGGCTGCGGACTCGCCGGGCAGAGCACGCCGAAGCCGACCCCCAAGGCCCCTCAGGGCTCCATCTACTGGGACAACTTCACCAACCCCAAGAGCGGCTGGCCGGTGACCTCCACCTCAGGCTACTCGACCCGCTACCTCTCGGGACCGGGCGGGTCCAGCTACGAGATGGTGGTGAGCGGGCAGACCGCCATCCTCGCACCCGCGCCGACAACCGCCACCCTGCCGCAATCTGTGCGGGTGACCGTGGGCATCGCGGAGACGGGGGCGGGCACGGACAGCCATCTCGGCGTGGACTGCGACTACGGCGGCACCGACTATGTTCTCCAGGTGGGCGGTGAGGGGTACTTCGGCATCATCAAGCTGAGCGACGGCGCGCTCGTCGCCGACCTGGCCGACTCTCTGGCACTGGGGCCCAGCCTGGCGGTGAAGCCCCCGCCCGCTATCAACCAGCTCAGCGCCAGCTGCGTCGCCAGCGCGACGTCGATCTCCCTGAGCCTGAGTGTCAACGGCACACAGGTCGCCGCCGCCACCGACAGCGACGCGCAGACCGCCACAGCAAAGCTGGTGGTCAAGCTTCGCGACGAGCCGGGAAGCCAGGCCTCGAGGGCACTCTTCTCCGACTTCACCATCTACGGGGCCGGCTGAGGAACGCCGATGATGCGCCGTCTCCCTCTCGGCCTGGCCACCGCAACCGTGCTGCTCGCCACGGCGTGCGGCTACAGCGGCCCGCCCGCGTCGACGCTCCTCCAGCGGGCCGCCACGACCTTCGACGGCACGCAGTCCTTCCACGTCGTCCTCAGCAGTGACGACGTGGCCGGGAGTGGCACGCTGCTGACCGGCGCGGTCGGCGACGCGGCCCGCCCGGACGGCTTCACCGGCACGCTGGACGTCACCGAGTCGGGGCTGCCGCTGCAGATCGGCGTCGTCTCCACCGGCGGCAGCTTCTACGCGCGGCTCCCCTTCACCACCGGCTACGTGAAGGCCGATCCGTCGCAGTACGGGTTCGCCGACCCGGGGCGCCTGCTCGACCCCAGCTCGGGGATCTCCACCCTGATCACCGGGGCCCGCCACGCCAGCGTCTCCGGTGAGGTGCGGCAGAGCGGCGAGACACTGGTGCAGGTGACCGCCCAGGTGCCGGGGACGCTGGTGGCGGCTCTGCTCACCGACGCCGATCCCGCGCAGAGCGTCGACATCACCTACAGCATCGACCCCGACACCGATCAGGTGCGGCAGGTCGACCTCACCGGCCCCCTCTTCGTGAAGGGTGACCAGAGCACCTATCACCTGGTTCTCGACAGGTATGGCGAGAACGTGAGCATCACGCCGCCCGCCACATGAGCGCGGTCCGCCCCGTGAGCGCGGAGGCGGGCGTCCCACCCCGCTCGGGATGGCGGCTCGGCTTCGCCGCCACCCTGGTGATGCTGGCGGCGGCCGACACCTACGTGGTCGTCCTCGCCCTGCCCTCGATCATGGCCGGCATCGGTCTGAGCCTCGACCACCTGGAGGCGGCCACCCCCATCGTCAGCGGCTTCCTGCTCGGCTACGTGGCCCTCCTGCCGCTCCTCGGACGGCTCTCCGACCGGGTGGGCCGGGCGCCCGTGTTCACCGGCTGTCTGGTCGCGTTCGCCTTCGGGTCGCTGGTCACCGCCTCGGCGCAGGACCTGACCGGAGCCGTGGTGGGCCGGGCCCTCCAGGGTGCCGGCGGCGGCGGGCTGGTGCCGGTGACCCTCGCCATCGTCGCCGACCTCTGGCCGGCCGGCCGCCGGGGCGTTCCCCTCGGCGTGGTCGGCGCCGTCCAGGAGCTCGGCTCGGTGCTCGGCCCCCTCTACGGAGCGGCCATCCTCACCATCTCGACCTGGCGGCTGATCTTCTGGCTCAATCTGCCCCTGGCGGCCATCCTCGGCGCCGGCTTCCTCCTGGCGCGGCCGCTTCCACCCCCGGGCGCAGCGGTGCGGGTGCGCCGCCGGCCCGACATTGCCGGCGGCGTCCTCCTCGGCGTCGCCCTCTGCGCCGGCGCGCTGGCCATCACGGCGCCGGGAGTCCTGGCGCAGAGCCTCGTGTGGGGAGTCCTGTACTCCCCGCTGCTGGGGGGTTCGGACTGGACGACCCCGATGGCACTGGCCGCCCTGGCCGCTTCCGCGCTCCTCTGCGGGTGGGGGGCCACCGGCACCGCGAGCTCGGTCAGGCTCCTCCCGGTGCGGAGGCTCCCCGCACTCTGGCGGGAGCTCGACGGGCTCGGCGGGCTCCTCCTCGCCACGCTGCTCGGCTGCGTCGTCGTCAGCTTCTCCACCGCCGACCCCAGCCAGGCCCTGGTCTCGCCCGCCGCCGGCTTCCTCCTGCCCCTCGGGGCGCTGCTTCTCGCCGCCTTCGTGGTCCGGGAACGCCGCTCTGGGCAGGCGCTGGTGCCGCTGCGGGAGATCGCCGACCCGGCCGCCCTGGGAGCCCTGCTCAGCAACCTGGCCATCGGCGCAGCGCTGATGGCCGCCCTGGTGGACGTGCCCATCTTCGCCAGGGCAACCGCCGACCCCAGCTCCCAGCTGGGGGCGGCCCTGGTGCTCGTCCGTCTGCTGGTCGCCGTTCCGGTGGGTGCGCTGGCCGGCGGCCTTCTCTGCGAGCGGTTCGGCTACCGCCTCACCACGACGGCGGGGATGGCCCTGTCGACGGCCATGTTCGTCCTCATGGCGAGATGGGGGACGAGCTCGATCGGCTCGGGGTTGCGTCCCAGCGACCCGGTGCTGGTCGGCTGCGGGCTGGGGTTCGGGCTCGCCATCGCCCCCATCAACGCCGCCATCCTCGGCGCCGTTTCGCAGGCGCGGCACGGGCTGGCCGCCGCCCTCGTGGTCGTGGCCCGGATGATGGGCATGCTGGTGGGGGTGTCACTGCTGACGGCGATCGGCCTCCGCGCCTTCTACCAGGACATCGCCACCATCCCCTCCCCCGCCACCCTCTGCCCGACCCATCCCCTGAGCTGCTCCTCGTACAACACCCTGGTGCAGTCCGCGCTCCTCGACGAGCTCCGCACCGTGTTCCTCGCCGCGGCCGTCTGCACCGCCCTGGCCGGCGTCATCGGCGGGCTGACGCTGCGGCGGCAGGGCGATCACCGGGCTCACGCCATGGAGGCGGCGCTCGGCGCGTAGGGCGAGCACCGCCTTTGATTCGGACATAGACTCCGGCTCCATGCCGGCACGTCTCCGACCCGTGCCCCCCCGTCTCGACATCGATCGCGTGCTCGAGCTGCTCCGGCTGACAGCCGGGGAGCTGGGGGTGGAGGCCTACCTGGTGGGCGGCTTCGTCCGCGACCGGCTGCTCGGCCGCGAGGGCAAGGACATCGATCTCGTGGTCGTCGGCGGCGGCGGGCTGCGCCTGCTGGAGGAGCTGGCCGCCACGCTCGGCTGGCCCCGGCCGGCCGTCTTCGAGCGCTTCGGCACCGCCCAGGTGCGTGGCGGCGACATCGTCGTCGAGGTGGTCCAGGCGCGCGCCGAGCGGTACGACCCCGAGTCGCGCAAGCCCGACGTCCGGCCGGGAAGCCTCGAGGACGACATCCGGCGGCGCGACTTCACCGTCAACGCCCTCGCCGAGAGCCTCGACGGCCGGGTCCTCGACCTGACCGGGCGGGGTCTCGACGACCTCCGCGAGGGCGTCCTCCGCACCCCACTGGATCCCGCGGACACCTTCTCCGAGGACCCTCTCAGGATGTTCCGCGCCGCCAGGTTCGTGGCGCAGCTCGGCTTCCGCCTCGCCGCCGGCCTCCCCGAGGCGATGCGGGCGATGGCCCACCGCGCCACCATCCTCTCCGCCGAGCGGGTCCGCGACGAGATCTGCCACCTGCTCGTCTCGCCCCACCCCCGTGAGGGCATGGACACGCTCCGGGACACCGGGCTGCTGGCGGTCGCCATCCCCGAGCTGCTCCCCATGGTCGGGGTGGAGCAGGGCGGCTGGCATCTGTACGATGTCTGGGAGCACACCATGCGTGCCGTCGAGATGGAGCCTCGCCGGGACCTGGTGACCCGCCTCGGCTGCCTCTTCCACGACGCCGGGAAGCCGGGGACCCATGCCGCCCTCGCCGACGGGAGGCACACCTTCTATGACCACCCCCGTGCCGGCGCCGAGCTGGCGCAGACGGTCATGACCCGGCTCCGCTTCAGCACCGACGAGATCGACCAGGTGTCGAGCCTGGTGCTCCACCACATGTGGCCGATCCAGTACCGCCCCGACCAGGTCGGCGACGGGGCGGTCCGGCGCTTCATCCGCACCATCGGGCCGCTGCGGTCGCGGCTCCTGGAGGTGGCCCGTGCCGACACCCGGGCCTCCGCCTTCGAGGACGTCGGGGCGATCGACGAGCTGGAGGGGAGGATGGCCCGGCTCGACGCGGGCAGCCAGGTGACCCGCCTGAAGCCCCCGCTCGGCGGGCGCGAGCTGATGAGGATGGCGGGCAGGCATGGCGGCCCCTGGGTGGGCAGGGCGCAGCGGGCCCTGCTGGAAGCGGTCCTCGACGGCGACCTCCCCGGCGACGATCCCGATGCGGCCCGCGCGTGGCTGGGGGCTCATCCGGACCTTCTCGGCGGCGACTGAGGGCGGGTTCCGGGGCTCCGTGGGTCCGCGTAGAATCGGTCGTCCATGTTCAACCGGGTGCGCTGGTTCAAGCGCCTGGTCCGCGACCTGCCGCAGCAGTTGAGGCTCGCCTACTGCCTCTTCCGCGACCCGCGCGTGCCCCTCGCCGCCAAGGCCGGGGTCGCCGCCGCCCTCGGGCTGATCCTTACGCCGATCATCGACGTCCCCGAGGACGTGCCCCTGATCGGCGAGCTGGACGTGGTCGCCCTCACCCTGCTGACGTTGAGGCTCTTCATCGTGATCAGCCCCCCCGAGGTCGTGGCGGAGCAGGAGCAGCTCATCATCGAGCAGCGCAGCCGTTTCGACGAAGACCTCCGGGCCGGCGGCAGGCTGGCCACGGCGATATGGCGCCGGCTGCGCCCCCGGAAGGCCGAGGAGCCCGGGGACGGCTGGTGGATCGATGCGAGCGGTGGCGGAGCGGAAGGTGGCGCCGATCGGGCGCCCGAGAGGAGCGGCGTGCAGGCATGAAGGTCTATTTCCTGAAAGAGGTTCCGGGAACCGCGCACGCCGGGGAGGTCAAGGAGGTGGCACCCGGCCACGCCCGCAACTTCCTGTTCCCCAACAAGGTGGCGGTGGCCGCCGACGACAAGATGGTGGAGCAGATCCGCCAGCGCGAGGAGGCGGCGCGCCGCCGCGCCGAGAAGGCGCTCACCGACGCCAGGGATCTCAGCGCGCGGCTGCGCAAGCTGACCGTCACCATCTACGCCAAGACGGGTGAGGCCGGCCGGCTGTTCGGCTCGGTCACCAATGCCGACATCGCCCAGCAGCTGAAGCGCGAAGCGGGTGTCGAGATCGACAAGCGCAAGATCGCCGTCGACCCGCCGATCAAGTCCCTCGGACCTCACGAGGTGGAGATCGAGCTGCATCCGGAGGTCACGGAAACACTCCGCATCGTCGTCGCCGCGAAGTGAGCACGCCGCCGCAGGAGCTGCGGGGGTCGGCGCTGGCGATTTCCAACGTGCCGGCGGGGCGGGTGCTCCCCCACGACCTCGACGCCGAGCAGGCGGTGCTGGGCTGCCTGCTCATCGACGCCAACGCCATCGTCGAGATCCGCGATCTCCTCGGCCCCGGCGACTTCTATGCCGAGAAGCATGCCGCCATCTGGCGCGCCGCGATCGCCCTGTCGGATCGCGGCGAGCCGGTGGACGTCCTCACCCTCAAGGTGCAGATGGAGCACGAGGGCTCGCTGTCACGCAGCGGTGGCCTGGAGTACCTCGCCGAGCTGAGCCAGAAGATGCCGACGGCGGTGTCGGTGCGCCATTACGCCCAGATCCTCGTCGACGCCTCCCTCCGCCGCCGCCTCATCTCCGCCGGCGGCGAGCTGACCCAGCTCGCCTTCGACGCACGCGCCACCACGGCGGACATCCTCGATGCCGCTGAACAGCGCGTGTTCGGCATCGCCGACTCCCGGCGCGGCCTCGAGGTCACCCACATCGCCCAGCTGCTCACCGAGACCTGGGAGCTGATGGACAAGCGGGCTCAGAGCCGCCAGATCGTCCACGGCGTCCCCACCAACTACACCCGGCTGGACGCGGTGACCCAGGGGTTCCAGCCCGGCGAGCTCATCGTCCTCGCCGCCCGTCCCTCGGTGGGCAAGACCTCGCTCGCCCTCAACATCACCCGCAACGCGGCGGTGCTGGCACAGCGATCGGTGGCCGTCTTCAGCCTGGAGATGAGCAAGCAGGCCCTGGTGCAGCGCCTGATCTGCAGCGAGGCCAAGGTGGACGCCTTCCTCATCAGCACCGGACAGGCCGATTCCCAGTCCTACCAGCGCATCGCCCACGCCATGGACCGGCTGACTCAGGCCAACATCTGGATCGACGACACGCCCGCATTGCCCATCTCCGAGTTGCGCGCCCGCGCCCGCCGCATGAAGGCGCAGCACAACATCGACATGGTGGTGGTCGACTACCTGCAGCTGATGCGCGGCGGCCGCCAGGAGTCGCGGGTGGCGGAGGTCTCCGACATCTCCAGCGGTCTCAAGTCCATCGCCAAGGAGCTGAACATCCCCGTCCTCGCCCTCTCCCAGCTCTCCCGCGAGTCGGAGCGCCGTGAGAATCGCAAGCCGCAGCTGAGCGACCTGAGAGACTCGGGAAGCATTGAGCAGGACGCGGACGTCGTGCTCTTCCTCTACCGGCCCGGCATGCACAAGGACGACGTCGACCGGTCGGTCACCGAGCTGCTGGTGGAGAAGAACCGCAACGGCCCGACGACGAAAATCGACCTGCACTTCCAGGCCAACCAGATGACCTTCTACGAGCCGACGAGGGAGTAGGCGGGCCGTCCTCCCTGGGCAGCGGCGCACCGCCCGCGGTCGAGCGGCCTCCCGCCCCCCGAGAACCGCCCCGGGGGGCGGCCACCCCCAACCGCGGCGGCGGCGTCCCGGCGTCTGCCCTCACCACCGCCCGCGGGGTGAGTGATACCGTCCCTGGATCATGGTGAACGACCCCGAGCAGCAGATCTCCTGGCTGGACACCCCCGCCCACGCGCCGGTGATCGCCAGCGACGGGCAGGAGGTGGGCGAGGTCCTCGAAGTGGCGGCGCTCCGCGAGGAGGACATCTTCCACGGCATCGTCTTCCAGCACCACGCGCGCGGCAAGGCGTACCTGGCCCCCGCCGCCGACGTGGCCCGGATCACCAGCCACGCCGTCCACCTCTCCGTGGACAGCGCGGCGGCGGGATCCTACCAGGAGTTCCAGCAGCTCCACGTGTCGCGCCTGGGCCTGCGCGGGGTCCTCCACTGGAAGCATCTGGGCTGGAAGGACTCGCCCGAGTAGGCGCCGGGGAGGCGCTCCGGCGCCGGTGGGGGAGACGGGATGACAACCGCCCTGAGACGCGAGGCACTCATCGGCCTCCTCGCCCTCCTGTTGGTGGCCGGGTTCGTCCGGCTCTTCGAGTACACGACGACCCCCGAGCCGGCGCAGAACCGCGACGAGCTGGCCTGGGCGTGGACCGGTCAGTCGCTGCTCGAGACGGGGACCCCGTCGTCGTGGTCGTACCTCCCCGCCTATCCCGCGGTCGGGGTCCAGCTGACCTTCGACGGCACCTACATGCCGTACGTGCACGACTGGCTGGACCATCCGCCCCTCTTCGCCCTGCTCGTCGGCGGCGTGGCCATCGACGCGGGAGAGACGACCCCGCAGAGCGTGACGCCCGAAGTCATCCGCATCCTGCCCCTCCTCCTCAGCCTTCTCACCCTGTGCCTCCTGTTCTTCCTCACCCGCGAACTGGTCGGTGACGGGTGGGCGTGGCTGGCCGCCGTCCTCTTTGCCTTCTCCCCGTGGATGGTGGAGATGAGCCACCTGGTCGAGGCGGAGAGCCTGCTGGCGCCGATGCTCCTCGGGGCGCTCCTGCTGCTCCTCAACGGGCGGGGCCACCCCCGACGCCAGCTCGTCTGGCTGCTCGCCCTCTGCCTGCTGGCGCCGCTGGTCAAGGTGGTCGGCGTGTCCGTCGGCATCTCGGTGGCCGTCCTCCTGCTGCTGGAGAATCGCTGGAGGGCCGCGGTGGCGGCGGTGGCGGCGGCGGTCGCGGGCCTTCTCGTCTACGTCGCCTACGGCGTGGCGGTCAACAGCAGCCTCTTCTGGTCGGTCATCCACGCCCAGGGGAACCGCCATGGCAGCTTCCTCGTGGCGGGCTGGGAGTTCCTGCTCTCCCTGCGGGCGAGCCTCGGCTTCTTCGTGCCCCTGCACGACCCGTTCTGGTACGTGGGCCTGCTGGCCGTCGCCGCCGTGGCGGTGTTCTGGTGGGACCGGCGGGCGGCCTTCCTCGTCGTGCCCGTCGCCGTCTACTCCGCGGTGATGGCCGCCACCGGGCCGGACCGGACCGGGGAGCTCGTCTACGACGCGGGCTGGTACCGGATCACCGTCTACCCGCTGCTGTTCGCGGCCATCGCCGTCATCGTCTCGCGGCTGTGGGCGGCGCGCCACCTCACCGCCGGGGCCCCACCGCCGGCGCAGGCCGACCCCGCCTGAGCGCATCCGATCGTGACGCGGTCGATGTGCTGTTCCATGACACCGGAGCCTCCACCAGCCTCTACACTCCGTGAGGCATGACCGGGCAGCTCGCCGACTTCCTCGCCACGCACGCGGAACGGGTGGCCGAGATCTGGGCTCAGCTCCAGGGCACAGTGCCCGACCCACGCCAGGGAGCGGCCGCCCGTGGGCCGCGCCAGTTCCTGAACGCGGTCCTGGTGGCCCTCTCGGCCGACGACATGGAACCCCTGATGGCCTTCTACGAGGTCGACGCCGGCAAGGCGGGCGAGCTCGACCAGCGGCTGGAGAAGGCCCTCGTCCAGCTCGCCGCGCTGCGTCCGGCCACCGCTCAGGCGGCCGTCGAGGCCGGCCTCGCCCTCCGTGCCCAGCTGTCCCTGTCCCTCGACGCGGCCGACGACCTGGGGACGGTGGCCACGCGGCTCAGCGTCGACGTGGCGCAGCGCCTCGCCCATCACGTCTCCTCGATGACCACGGCGGGAAGCGCCCGCGACACCTCGCTCTCCATCACCATGCACGAGCTGCGGCGGCCCCTCACCATCCTCAACAGCTACGGCCAGCTGCTCTCCACGGGCATGCTCGGTCAGATGCCGGACACGGCGACCGTCGCCATCGAGGGCATCACGGCGAGCACCGAGATGATGGTGAGGATGGTCAACGCCCTGGCCGAGCTGTCGCGATTGGAGGACCCCGAGGACCGCCTAGCCGTGGAGCCGATGAGCCTCGCCGACCTGGTCAGCGGTGGGGTCGAGGCGGTGGCCATGGAGGCCAAGCTCCGCGACTGCACCATCGAGCGCGACCTGCAGGCCGAGGTCACCTTCCGCGGCGACCGCCGCCGCCTCGTCCTCGCCCTCACCAACATCCTGGGCAACGCCGTGAAGCACTCGCCCAACGGCTCCACCATCACGGTCAAGGGTTGGGAGGAGGACGACGAGATCCACGTCAGCGTCCGCGACCATGGGCCGGGATTCGCCCCCGAGGACGCCGACAAGCTCTTCGAGAAGTACTACCGCTCGGTCGCCGAACGCCACCGGAAGGTGCCCGGCAGCGGCCTCGGCCTCTACATCGTCAAGACGGTTGCCGAGCGCCACCACGGCCGGGTGGTGGCCAGGTCCGAGCCCGGCAACGGTGCGGAGTTCGAGATGATCATCCCCCGCAGCGAACGGCATCGATGACGGATGGCACCCGCCGCGAGCGGGATTCCATGGGGGAGCTGGACGTCCCTCTCGACGCGTACTACGGCGCCAGCAGCATGCGGGCCCGACTCAACTTCCCCATCAGCCCGCTGCGCCTCCCCCGGGACTTCATCCGCGCCCTCGGACTGATCAAGCAGCAGGCGGCGATCGTCAACCGCGAGCTGGGCCTGCTCGACGAGACCATCGGCGAGGCCATCGCCGGCGCCGCACAGGAGGTGGTCGAGGGGACGATGGACTCCCAGTTCATCGTCGACGTCTTCCAGACGGGCAGTGGCACGTCGACCAACATGAACGCCAACGAGGTCATCGGCAACCGGGCGATCGAGATCCTGGGCGGCGTGGTCGGCTCTCGGACGCCCGTCCACCCCAACGACCACGTCAACCTCGGCCAGTCGTCCAACGACGTCATCCCCACCGCCATCCACGTCGCGGCCGCCGTGGGCCTGTCCCGCGACCTCCTCCCCGCCCTCGCCACCCTCGAGGCCTCGCTGCGGGCGAAGAGCCTGGAGTTCTGGCCCATCGTCAAGACGGGTCGCACCCACCTGCAGGACGCGACGCCGATCCGCCTGGGTCAGGAGTTCCTGGGCTGGGCGGGCCAGGTGGAGCGGGCCCAGCAGCGGTGCCGGGTCGCCCTCGAGGAGCTCTGCGAGCTGGCACTGGGAGGGACCGCCGTCGGCACCGGCGTCAACACCCACCCCGAGTTCGCCGGCCGGGTCATCGCGCGGCTCGCCGAGATCTGCGCCCTGCCCTTCCGCGAGACGGGCAACCACTTCCAGGCCCAGGGGACCCTGGACGGCGTCGTCGCCGCCCACGGCGCCCTGCGCAGCGTGGCCGTGTCCCTGTACGCGGTCGCCGGCGACATCCGCCTGCTGGCCTGCGGGCCCCGGGCGGGCATCGCCGAGATCGCCCTCCCGGAGGTGCAGCCGGGGTCGTCGATCATGCCCGGGAAGGTCAATCCGGTCATCGCCGAGTCGCTGACGATGGTGGCCGCCAGGGTGATCGGCAACGACGCCACGGTCGGCTTCGCCGGGGCGGCCGGCTCCCTCCTCGAGCTCAACGTGATGATGCCGGTGGCCGCCCACGCCCTCCTCGAATCCATCGCCATCCTGGCCGCCGCGGGCGAGAACTTCGCCTCCCGGTGCGTGGACGGCATCACGGCCACCGGCAACGGCCCGCGGCTGGTCGAGCAGGGGCTGATGACCTGCACGGGGCTGGCGCCGCGGATCGGCTACGACGCCGCCGCCGCCATCGCCAAGGAGGCGTTCGCCACCGGCCGCACGGTCCGCGAGGTGGCACGGGAGCAGACCACGCTGACCGACGAGGACCTGGACGGGCTGCTCGATCCGGAGTCCATGACGGAGCCCTCGCGGAGCCCCATCGGCCCCGGCTGAGAGGGCTGACCCCGGCGCCCGGGAGGCCGGACTCCCTCGCCGGCGAATTGGCGAGTCGGTCCGAGAGGGCCGGTTCGGCAAACTTGAGGGGTCAGCCGTTCATGGAGCCACCCGTGGCCGAACCTCTCCCCGGCGTCCGCCGCGACGCCACCCTGAGCCCCCGACCCGTCGAGGCGGAGCATGCCGCCCTCGACCTGCCCACCGCCGAGAAGCTCGTCGTCGTCGGCGCCGTCATGCTGGGTCTGTTCCTCGGCGCCCTCGACCAGACCATCGTCGGGGTCGCCCTGCCTCGGATCGTCAGCGACCTCCACGGCAGCGACCTCTACACCTGGGTGGTCACCGCCTATCTCGTCACCAGCACCATCACGGTGCCGATCTACGGCAAGCTCGGCGACGTCTTCGGCCGCCAGCGCATCCTCATCGTCGGCATCGTCATCTTCCTGGCCGGCTCCGCCCTGTCAGGGCTGTCGCAGACCATGGGCGAGCTCATCATCTTCCGGGCCATCCAGGGGCTCGGTGCCGGTGCCCTCTTCCCCATCTCCCTGGCGGTGATCGGCGACCTGTTCACCCCCAGGGAACGCGGCCGCTACCAGGGACTGTTCGGTGCCGTCTTCGGCGTCAGCTTCCTCGTCGGCCCCTTCCTCGGCGGCTACATCACCGACAACATCAGCTGGCACTGGATCTTCTACGTCAACCTTCCCGTCGGCGTGCTGGCCCTCATCGCCATCAGCACCCAGCTGCCCAATGTGAAGACGGCGGCGGCGCGGCTGGCCGACCTCGACTACCTCGGCGTCGTCCTCTTCACCGCGGCCGTGGTCCCCCTCCTCCTCGGCCTGACCTTCAAGGGCCTGGCCGCCGCCAGCGGCTCCCTCTACAGCTGGACCGACCCGCGGGTCGGCGGGCTGATCCTCCTCAGCGCCGTCCTCTTCGCCCTCTTCCTCGTCAACGAGAGCCGGGCCAGGCACCCCATCATCCCCCTCGACCTCTTCACCAGCGGGACGCTGACGGCCGCCAACATCGCCGTCTTCATGATCTCGTGCGCCATGTTCGGCGTGGTCATCTTCCTGCCCGTCTACTACCAGGTGGTGCGCGGCATCAGCGCCACCGCCTCCGGCTACTCGATGTGGCCATTGCTGCTCGGCCTGATCGGCACCAGCGTGGGCGCCGGCATCGTCATGAGCCGGACCGGACGGTACAAGCTGATGCTCCTCGTCGCCACCGCCGTCCTCATCGTCGGCACCTTCCTGCTGACGCACCTCAGTGCCTCGACACCGACCCCGTTGCTCTGGCTCTGGCTGGCCCTGGTGGGGCTGGGCATCGGACCGTCGATGTCCATCTACACCGTCGTGGTCCAGAACGCGGCCCCCCGGGAGCGCCTGGGGACGGCGACCAGCACGCTCACCTTCCTGCGCCAGGTCGGCGGCGCCGTGGGGCTGGCGGTGGCGGGAACGATGTTCAGCCAGAGTCTCACCACCGAGCTGCCCAAGCAGCTGGCCGCAGCGCATCTCCCCGCGTCCCTCGTCGCCGGCATATCGAAGAACGGGGGGGGCCTCTCGGAGAACAATCTCGACCAGGTGGGCAACCTGGGTCAGACCATCCTCAACTCGGTCCCCGCGTCGGCGCGGGCGGGCATCCGTCCCTTCCTCGACCAGATCGTCAATGCCATCCACGGCGCCATCTCGCTGGCCGTCGGAGCCGTCTTCTGGCTGGCCCTGGTGACGGCGGTGCTGGCCTTCCTCGCCACCATGGCGCTGCGGGAGCTGCCCCTGCGGACGAGCATGCGGCACAGCGCTGAGGAGGTGGTCGACATCCGGGAGGGCTCCGACGCCGACGGCGAGCTGGACGTCGCCGCCGCCGCCGGGTAGGGCTCGGGGAGACGAGTGGGGGCACCCCGGGCGCGCCGTCGCACCGCCCGCATCGGCATCGGGCGGGATCACCCCCGCTACAAGTGGGTGGTCCTCTCCAACACCACCCTGGGGACGCTGCTCGCCACCGTCAACTTCTCCATCATCCTGATCTCGCTGCCGGCGATCTTCCGCGGCATCGGCGTCAACCCGCTGGCCCCCGGCGAGACCGGCTACCTGCTCTGGATGCTGATGGGCTACATGGTGGTCACCGCCGTGCTGGTGGTGTCGGCCGGCCGCGTCTCCGACATGCTCGGCCGGGTCCGCATGTACAACCTGGGCTTCGCCATCTTCACGGTCGGGTCGGTGCTGCTCTTCCTCACCCCCGGTCGCGGCAACACCGCCGCCCTGGAGATGATCATGTTCCGCCTGGTCCAGGCGGTGGGAGGCGCCTTCCTCTTCGCCAACGCCCCGGCCATCCTCACCGACGCCTTCCCCGTCGAGCAGCGCGGGCTGGCCCTGGGGCTCAACATGATCGCCGGCACGGCGGGCCAGCTGGTCGGGCTCGTCCTCGGCGGCGTGCTGGCCGCCATCGACTGGCGGGCGGTCTTCCTGGTCAGCGTCCCGGTCGGCATCCTGGGCACCATCTGGGCCTTCGTCGCCCTCCACGAGACGGCGCAGATCCGCCGCGGCCAGCGCATCGACGTCCTCGGCAACCTGGTCTTCGCGGCGGCGCTGGTCGTCTTCCTGATCGCCATCACCTACGGGCTCCTTCCCTACGACGGCGCGACGATGGGATGGCTCAATCCCTGGGTCGACGCGGGCCTGGCGGGTGGACCGATCCTGCTCGCCGCCTTCGTCCTCATCGAACGCCGGGTGAGGGAGCCGATGCTGGACCTGTCGCTGTTCCGCATCCGCGCCTTCGCCGCCGGGAACGCCGCCACCTTCTTCAGCTCTATCGCACGCGGCGGCCTGCAGTTCATGCTCATCCTCTGGCTGCAGGGGATCTGGCTGCCCCTCCACGGCTACGCGTACCAGGACACGCCGCTGTGGAGCGGCATCTACATGATCCCGCTGCTGGGCGGGTTCATCCTCCTGGGACCGCTCTTCGGCTCCCTCTCCGACCGGTTCGGTCAGCGTCCCTTCGCCGCCGCCAGCCAGGTCATCACGGCGGCGGGCTTCATCCTCCTGGGCGTGCTGCCGGGGAACTTCGCCTACTTCGAGTTCGCCTGCGTGCTGGTTCTGATCGGGGTCGGGATGGGCGGGTTCATGTCGCCGAACACCGCCTGGATCATGAACTCGGTGCCGGCGCGGCAGCGCGGCGTCGCCTCCGGGGCGCGGGCCACATTCCAGAACTCGGGCATGCTGCTCTCCCTGGGCATCTTCTTCACCATGGTCGTCCTCGGCCTGGCCGGGCAGCTCCCTTCCACCCTCGGCCACGGCCTCACCGCGGCGGGGCTTCCCGCCGCCCAGGCCGCCTCCATCTCCCACCTGCCACCGACGGTCGCCCTCTTCGCGGCCTTCCTCGGCTACAACCCCATCCGCACCCTGATACCGGCTCAGGCGCTGCACAGCCTCCCCGCCGCCACGCAGGCGCACCTCCTCGGCCACACCTTCTTCCCCAGCCTGGTGAGCCCGGCCTTCATCAGCGGCCTGCACATGGCCTTCGCCATCGGGGCCGTCATCAGCCTCCTCGCCGCGGCGATCTCGCTGGTCCCCGGGCAGAGCCGGGCGGCCAGGAGGGCTGCGGCATCGGGCACCCCGGCCGTCGGCGGTGTGGAGGACACGCCGGAGGAGCGGGCCTCCTGACGCTGCCGGCGGAGGCTACCCGGCCGACAGCCCGAGGGCGACCAGGACGTCGGCGACGCCGCCCTCGTCAGGCGGCGCACAGGTGCAGTCGGCCTCGCGGAGGACCTCGTCGAGCGCTCCCCTCACCACCACGGCGAACCCGACGGCCTGGAACATGTCGACGTCGTTCGGCGCGTCCCCGACGGCGACGGCCCGTGCGGGGTCGACGCCCAGAAAGGTGCACACCCGCCGCAGCCCCGCCGCCTTGCCGGCCCTCAGGCTGGTGATCTCGATGAACTGGGGCAGCGAGGGGGTGACCCGGGCGAGGGACCCCACGGCGGCGGTGAGCACCCTGCGGCAGAGGGCCGCCTGCTCCGGGTCGCCGATGACGCAGACCACCTTGATGGTCCCGCCGGCCACCGCCTGCTCCAGGTCGTCGACGAAGCGGATGGGGATGCCGCCGATCCGGGAGTACTCGCGGGCCTCGGGCCGGTCCTCCTCGCAGAGGAGGATGTCGTCGACGTAGGACTGGCGGTGCCAGCCGTGCTCCCTGGCGATGGCGATGGTGCGGGTGACGGCGGTGGGATCCAGCGGTTCGGTGGCGATCACCCGGCCGTATGCGATGCCCTCGCCGGGATCCGGGTCGGGCATGGCCTGGACGAGGGCCCCCTGGTAGCAGACGAGGGGGTCTTTCACGCCCAGACGCCGCGCCCAGGGCAGCGCTGATCGATACATCCGACCCGTGTCGATGACCACCGGGACCCTCTCCCCCGCCTGCCGGGCGGCGGCCTCCGTCCGGGGATGGAGCTGCTGATTCGCATCCAGGCAGGTGCCGTCCAGGTCCAGGACGACGAGGTCGACCCGCTCCGGCAGGACCGCCCGTTGCAGCGGCGGGGGCACGGCGAAGGGGAAGAGGGGACGGGATCGGGGGGTGGCGGAAGGCGTCATCGGGGTCGCTCTCCGACCTCGGGATTGACACAGTGGGGGGGCAGCCCGCCGGCCAGGACGCCCAGAGCGTTGTCGGCGGTCAGCGCCGCCATCGCCCGGCGGGTTCTCACCGTGGCGCTGCCGAGATGGGGCGAGAGCACCGCGTTGCGGCAGCCGGCCAGCCCCGGCGCCAGGCGCGGCTCGTCCTCGTACACGTCGAGTCCGCAGCCGGCGATCCAGCCCTCCCGCAGCGCCCGGACCAGAGCCTCCTCGTCGACGACCGCTCCGCGCGCCGTGTTGACGAGGACGGCGGTCGGCTTCATGCGCCGCAGTGCCGCCTCGTCGATGAGGTGCCACGTCCGCTCGGTCAGCGGAGTGTGCAGCGAGACGGCATCGCTGGCGGCGAGGAGGGCCTCAAGGGAGTCGAAGATCTGGACGGAACTGGCCAGATCAGGTGGGACCCCGGCGGCTCCGTGGCGCACCGTGCCGATGCGCATGCCGAAGGCGAGGGCGCGGCGCGCCACCGCCTCACCGATGCGGCCGAAGCCGACGATGCCGAGCTGAGCCCCCTGCAGATCGAGGCCCAGCATGTAGTCGGGCGCCCAGCCGCGAAACTCGCCGGCGCGCACCGCGGCGTCGCCCTCGACGATGCGCCGGCTCGCGGCGAGGAGGAGCGCGATGGCGAGGTCGGCGGTGGCGGCGGTGAGCACGCCAGGCGTGTTGCCGACGGCGATGCCGCGTTGCGTCGCGGCGGCGACATCCACGTTGTTGTGGCCGACCGCGTAGACGCAGACGCCGCGCAGCCGGGGCATCCCGGCGTCGAGAACCTCGGCGCTGATGCTGTCGGCGAGCTGGGGGCAGAGGACGTCGGCGGGGCGCGACGCCAGCTCCTGGCAGAGCTCGGACGCGGTGGGCACGCGCCCCAGGACGCGCAGCGTGGCGACGGCGGAGATGCATGCGGGGAAGGGGTCGGGAAGGGCCAGGGTGCAGAGGACGTCGGCCATCGCCGAGCATCGTACGGTTCCAGTCCGCGAGGCCGCCATGGCCCGCCCCTGGACGGCGGTCCCTCCTGGAGAGCCGCACGACCCTGCGATTTAGGGTACACTGGCCTCTGGTTTGCGTTCATTCAGCACCGCGCGGTCGCGACGACCGCCGGTCCTCAGTCCCCGGCCAGTGCCGGCTGGAGCGGACGAGGATCGAGAGATCACCCACCTCCCGCAGAGCTTCGAAAGCCTCGGCCTGAGTTCAGCGATGCTGCACACCGTGGCGGAGATGGGATTCACGGAATCGACTCCCATCGAGACCGGCGCCATCCCCCCGGCCCTCCTGGGCCGTGACGTGATCGGCGAGGCGCAGACGGGAAGCGGCAAGACGGCCGCCTTCGGCATCCCCCTCGTGGAGCGGCTCGACCCCAAGCGGAGCGGCATCCAGGCCCTCGTGCTCTGCCCCACCAGAGAGCTCGCCGTCCAGGTCAACGAGGAGATCGCCCGACTGGCGGCGCGCCATGACCTGCGCACGCTGGCCATCTACGGCGGCGACCCGATGACCCGCCAGCTCGACGCGCTGCGGCAGGGCCCGCACATCGTGGTGGCGACGCCGGGCCGGCTGCGGGACCATCTGCAGCGGCGCTCCCTGAGCCTGGGGCAGACCCGGATGGTGGTTCTCGACGAGGCGGATCGGATGCTCGACATGGGGTTTGCGCCTGACGTCGAGGCCATCCTTCGCGAGTGCCCTGCGGATCGGCAGACCCTCCTCTTCAGCGCCACCATGCCGGACTGGGTGCGCCGCATCGCGGGCCGGCACATGCGCGATCCCGTCACCATCGAGATCAGCTCGCGGCCTGAGATCCCCCAGGGCGTCCGCCAGCTGTATCTGGAGACGGCGTGGGCGGACAAGGTCGACTCGCTGTGCCGGATCCTCGAGCAACCCGATGTGACCATGGCGCTGATCTTCGTCGAGACCAAGCGCACCGCCGACCTCCTCCAGGTGCAGATGGAGCGTCGTGGCCACAGCATCGGCGTGCTGCACGGTGATCTCACCCAGAAGGAGCGCGACAGCGCGATGCGGCACTTCGTCGCCGCCCATGTCCGTTCGCTGATCGCCACCAACGTGGCCGCGCGCGGCCTCGACATCGACGACATCAGCCACGTCATCAACTACGACGTTCCGATGACCCCGGACGAGTACCTGCACCGGGTCGGGCGGACCGCCCGTGCCGGGCGCACCGGCGTCGCCATCACGCTGATCACGCCGGCGGAGATCCTCAAGCTCCGCGACGTCGAGCGCCACGCGCGCACGAAGATCGAACGGGCGACGCTGGAGGAGGACTTCCCGCTTCAGGCGGTTCCGACCAGCGCCTGACGGGGCGCAGCCCAGAAGACACCGCCGCTGATCAGGAGGGGAAGGCCGCGGGCGCTCCGGGGCCCGGTCAGGACCTCGCGGCCAGCGCCGGCGCTGCCGCGGCCGGCGCCGTCAGCGGGGCGGCGCAGAAGTTCTCGTAGTCGATGGGCTCGGTGATGGTCGGGCTCTCCCCGCACACAGGGCACTGCGGATCGCGGGGGACTCGGAACTCCCGGAAGTGCATCTCCAGGGCGTCGACGTGGAGAAGGCGGCCGGTGAGCAGCTCACCGCGACCGATGATCAGCTTGATGACCTCGGTCGCCTGGAGCAGGCCGACGATGCCGGGCAGGACACCGAGAACCCCGACCTCGGCGCAGGAGGGCGCCTCCTCCGGCGGCGGCGGCGACGGGTAACGGCAGCGGTAGCAGGGCGAGGCGAAGGGGATGATCGTCGACACCTGACCCTCGAAACGGAAGATGCCGCCGTCGACCAGCGGCTTGCGCTCGAAGATGGCGACGTCGTTGGCCAGGTACCGTGTCGGGAAGTTGTCGCAGCCGTTGACGATGATGTCGTACTCGCGGAACAGCCGGGGCGCGGATTCGCTGTTGAGCACCTCGTTGTGCTCGACGACGTTGACGTCGGAGTTCAGAGCGTTGAGGGTGATGCGCGCCGACTCGGTCTTGCGCATGCCCAGCCGGTCCTGGGTGTGGAGGATCTGGCGCTGCAGGTTGCTCAGATCGACCGTGTCGAAGTCGACCAGCCCGATGGTGCCCACCCCCGCCGCGGCGAGGTAGTAGGCGGCGGGCGAACCGAGACCGCCGGTGCCGATGATCAGCACCTTGGCATTGAGCAGCCGGGCCTGGCCCTCCTCCCCGACCTCGGGGATGAGCAGGTGCCGGCTGTAGCGGATCTTCTGCTCCGCTGTGAGCGCCCGGGGGAGGACGAAGGCGTAGCCGGCCTGCTTCCAGGCCCCGTAGCCGCCGGACATGGAGACCACGTCCTCGTACCCCATCTCGCGCAGGGCCTTGGCCGCCAGCAGGGATCGGATGCCGGCGGCGCAGTAGAGGGTGATCGGGGTGGAGTGGTCGGGGACCACATCCTCGATCCGGGTCTCGATGTAGCCCTTGCTGAGGTGGATGGCGCCGGGGATGTAGCCCTCGTCCCACTCGTCGCGCTCCCGGACGTCGATCATCGTCCGGCCGATGGCGTCCCGCGCCTCCAGCGGCGTGACTTCGGGGACGACACGGCGGGCGGCGGCGAGGAGATCGCGGCGAGTTTGAGCCATGGCGGTGAGTTTACCCGGTCATCGCCGAATCCAGATTTCGCAGGTCAGGATTCCACCGGCCGTCCGATGGGAGGCAGCGGTCAGCCAGCGGTCAGGCCGGCGACGGCACGCGCCACGGCCGACGCCGCGGCCCGGTGCAGATCGGCATTGCGGCGGCGATCGGCGCGCACCTCGACGAGCTGGACCCCTCCCTGCTCGGTCGCGGCCCGCACCGCGGGGACCAGTTCGGCGGAGCGGCGGACGAGGCGGTGACCGGCTCCGGCAGCCGTCGCCAAGCCGGCCAGGTCGAGCCCGTGAGGGGTGCCGAAGAGGACCTCGTGCTCGGGCAGTTCGGCCTGCTGAAGCAGGGAGAAGATGCCGCCGCCGTCGTTGTTGACGACGACGACGACCAGGTCGTGCCCGCCCCGTCGCGCCCACATCAGGGCGCCGGCGTCATGGAGGAGGGCGAGGTCCCCGATCAGGGCGAAGGCGCGCGCGCCGGACCGCTCCCGCATGGCGGTCGCCAGGCCGAGCGCGGTGGAGACGGAACCGTCGATGCCGCTCGCCCCGCGGTTGCCGACCACCCGAAGCCCCGGCCGGGGGGCCATGAAGCTGTCCAGGTCGCGGATCGGCATGCTGGAGCCGGCGAAGAGCACGGAGCCGTCGGGGAGGGCGGCCGCGAGGTCGCGGGCGACCCGGCCCTCGAAGATCTCCTGGCCGAGCCCGCCCAGCCACGCGGAGACGCCGCTCGTCGCCAGCCGGTCGGCCTCCATCCAGCGCGACAGCCACGCCGACCGGACGCGGGGCGTCAGTCGCGGAGTGAGCGCCTCCGCCAGCCGTGACGGGTCACAGCGTAGGGTCATCGCGGCGGCGCGGTTGGGGTCCGCCTCCGTGCCGGGAGGGGTGACGACGACAAGGCGCCCCACCCGCGCCACGGCGGCGAGGACGGACCGGCTGGTGGGGGTGGCACCGAACTGGACGGCGACGTCGGGGACGTGGCCCGCAGCGAAGGGCTCAGCTTCGAGGAGGAGGGCGCCGGCGGCCAGCGCGGGCGGTCCGGTGCGCAGCCCGGAGGTGGGTTCCGCGACGATCGGCCACGCCGCCGAGCGGGCGAAGCCGAGGATCGCGTCCGCCGCGGTGTCGTCCATGCCCCCGGCGACGACGAGGCCACGCTCGGTTGCCGTGACCAGCGCCGCCAGCCGCTCGACGGCCTCCCCGTCCGGCAGGTGCGGGGGGACAGAGACCGCCCGCCAGGGCCGGCCGCCTGGTCGGCCGTCGCTGCCCGGACCCAGATCCACGGCGACGGCGACGGCCGCCGGCACCAGGGGCTCCTCGAAGGGAAGGTTGAGGTGCACCGGACCGGGGACGGGGGCCAGGGCGTGAGCCACCGCCCGGGCGGCCAGCGAGCGCCACCGACGCGGGGCATCGCGGCCCGCATCGGGCAGCTCTCCGTCGGCGGACCAGCGGACGAAACGGCCGAAGATCCCCACCTGGTCGATGGTCTGGTTGGCGCCGGTGCCGCGGAGCTCTGGGGGGCGGTCGGCGCTCAGCAGGATGAGGGGGACGCAGGCCATGGAGGCCTCGACGGCGGCCGGAAACCAGTTGGCGACGGCCGTCCCCGAGGTGCAGACGGTGGCGACCGGCGCCCCCGAGCCCCGGGCGAGGCCCAGGGCATAGAAGGCGGCGGAGCGCTCGTCGAGGTGGACGTGGACCTCGAAGCCGCCGTGCCGGGCGAAGGCGAGTGCCAGCGGCGTCGATCGCGAGCCCGGGGACACGCAGACATGGCGGAGGCCATGGCGGTGGAGCTCGTCGGCCAGCTGCGCCATGCAGGCGAGGGCAACGCCGGCACGGTCCGACCCCGGACGGTCGGTCACGGCGCGGTGAGCAGCTGATCGGGGGAGACCCGGCGAGGGGTCAGCCAGCCCTGGTCAGGGATGAGCGGGTCGGCGGTGACGTCCTCGGTCAGCAGGAGGGCGGTGCCGACGCCGTGCGCGTAGGGGATCTCGGGAAGCGCCGCCGCCACCGCGAGGCAGGTGGCCAGCCCCACCGAGGTCTCCAGGGCGCTGGAGACGATGACCGGGATCCGGGCCAGCTCGGCGGCGTGCAGGGAGGCGCGGATGCCACCCAGGCGCTGAGGTTTGAGGACCAGCACGTCGGCGGCGTCCAGTCGCCGCAGCTCGTGGATGTCGTCGACGCTCCGGACGGCCATCTCGCAGGCGATGGGGATGGGGCTGCGGCGGCGCAGGGCCGCCATCTCGGTGAGAGTGGCGACGGGGTCCTCGACGAATTCGATGAAGCGGGTGGCGAAGCGGATCAGCTCCCGCTGCGCCTCCTCCACTGTCCAGGCGCCGTTGGCGTCGAGGCGGATGCGGACGGAGCCGCCGACGGCCGCGCGGACGGCGTCGACGCGGGCCTCCCCGCCGGGGTCGCCGACCTTGACCTTCACGGTGCCGCACCCCGAGGCGACCGCCATCCTGGCGGCGACGTCGGCGGGCACGCGGGGCACCATCGCGTTGACCTCCACCCTCTGGTGCAGTGCCTCGGGGAACGGGTGCTCGGCCGCCTCCAGCGCGCCGCGGTAGGCGGTGACGATCTCCTGGCGGTTCCAGCTCGGCAGCGGCGACCACTCCGACCAGCCGGCGGATCCTTCGATCAGCCAGCCGACACGGGTGGTCACCCCCATCACCGGCTGGCGGAGCTCCACGGAGAAGGGGATGCGGCGGGCGGGCTCGGTCACACGCGGGTCGCCCCGATGTTCGGGAGGAGGAGGAGGCGCATGGTCGCCGCCGTCTTACCACGCGCGCCCGCCGGGGGGACTGATTCGCAGGCGCCGCCCACGAGCGGACTGCCTGTAGGCTTGCGTGCCAGCCGAGGCCGGTCGCCCGCAGGGACAGCCGCACCCGGCGCCGATGGAGGGTGGCACCTTGGGCCTCTGGCAGGAGTCGATGATTGGTCTGGCGCGCAGCGAGCGGGCCAAGCAGGTGATGCAGCGGCTTGCCGGCCGGACCGTGCTGGCACGTCGCTTCGCCGTCATCGGCAACGGCGGCACGGCGATCGCCACCGCGCGACGCCTGCACGACGACCTGGGCATCTCGGCTTCTCTCTGCTACCTCGGCGAGTACGTCGACGACGCGACCGCCATCCGGCGCACGGTCGAGGCGAGCATTGACGTCGCCGGCCTCCTCGGGGCGGCCGGACTGGACGTCAACGTCTCCATCGACCCCACCGCGATCGGCCACCTGCGCGGCGAGGACACCTTTCAGCGCAACGCGGAGCGGATCGGCCAGGCGGTGGCCGACGCCGCCGGCGACGCCGGCGGACGGCTCATGCTCGACATGGAGGACCTGGCGCTGGTCGAGCCGACACTGCGCGCGCTGCGACGCCTGCTCGCCAAGGGGCTGCCGGCCGCGATCACCCTCCAGGCCCGCCTGCTGCGGACGAGGGCGGACGTTCGCGACCTGGTGCACCTCCGCACCGCCGTGCGACTGGTCAAGGGGGCCTTTCCCCTGGGCCCGGAGCACGACCACCAGGGGAGGGACGCCATCACCCGCGAGTACCTCTCTCTGGCGGCGATGATGCTGGCCCCGGAGGCGAGGGATGCCGGCTTCCGCCCGGTCTTCGCCACGCACGACGACGCGATCCTCCGGTCCGTCGCTCGGCTGGCCTCGCGGAACGGCTGGCCCAAGGCCGCCTACGAGTTCGAGTTCCTCTACGGGGTCCGCCCCGACTGGCAGCAGAAGCTGCGGGCGAGCGGGCACTCGGTGCGGGTCTACGTCCCCTTCGGGACGGACTGGTGGCCCTACGCCGTCCGCCGCATCGGTGAGAACCCCCGCAACGCGCTTCTGCTCGGGCGCGCGCTGCTGGGGAGGACCTACCAGAGGGGGTGAGCCAGGGGTGAGCCGGAGGCGAGATCGGCGAGGAGCAGCGCGGCGGCGAGGAGAACGCCGGCGAACAGGTGGAAGCGGACGGTGAGCGGCAAGAGCGGCGCCAAGCCCCTGGCGTCGCCGGAGTGGCGCCGGACGAGGCGCAGCGGCCCGACCGCCACGGGGATGGCGAGCAGGACCGCGAGCAGGACGGCGGGGAGCCGGCCGGCGGCGACGCCCGCGACGGGCACCACGACGGTGCCCACGATGAGCGCCGCGTAGACGCGGCGCGCCCTGCGATCGCCCAGCCTCACCGCCAGCGTGTGGCGCCCGGCGGCGGCGTCGGAGTCGAGGTCGCGGAGGTTGTTGGCGTCGAGCACGGCCACGGCCGCCAGCCCGATGGCCACCGCCGCCCACCAGGTGCGCTCCGGCACGCCCGCACCCTGGACGGCGGCGCTCCCCACCGTCGCCATGAGGCCGAAGAAGGCGAAGACCGCCAGGTCGGCGACCACCCCGGTGGCGGCGTACGGGCGAGGCCCGCCGGTGTAGAGAAGGGCCGCCACCAGGGCCGCGGCCCCCGCGATCAGCAGCCAGGCCAACCCGCTGGCCAGGATCAGCCAGACTCCGATCACGGCGGCGACCCCGAGGCAGGCCAGCGAGGCTCCGAGCACCGCCCCGGGCGGCATCAGCCCGCCCGCCGTCAGACGCCTCGGGCCGACGCGCGCCGGGCTGTCCACGCCCCGGACCCCGTCGAAGTAGTCGTTGGCAAGATTCGCACCGGCCTGGAGGCTGATGGCGACGATCAGGGCGGCTACCGTCGGGAATGCCTTGGCATGGCCGCTGGCGGCGGCCCCGATGAGGACCGGGACGGCGCCGACGCCGAGGGTCCGGGGCCTGGCACCCATCCACCAGATCCGCGCCGCCTGGCCGAGCCCGCGCCGGCTCGCCGCCGGCACCACGGTCACGGGCGGCGGGGGAAGCGGGAGAAGTTCGGGGGTCGCTTCTCCAGGAAGGCGTCACGGCCCTCCTGCGCCTCCTCCCCCATGTAATACAGGAGGGTCGCGTTCCCGGCGAGCTCCTGGATGCCCGCCAGTCCGTCGGCGTCGGCGTTGAACCCCGCCTTGAGGAGTCGGAGCGCCATCGGGCTCATCTCCAGGATCCGCCGGCAGACGTCGACGGTGCGCGACTCCAGGTCGTCGACGGGAACGACCCAGTTGACCAGCCCCCAGCGCTCCGCGGTGGTGGCGTCGTACCGCTCGCAGAGGAACCACACCTGCTTGGCCCGCTTGAGGCCGACGGTGCGGGCGAGAAGACCGGCCCCATACCCGGCGTCGAAGGAGCCCACCCTCGGCCCGGTCTGGCCGAAGACGGCGTTGTCGGCGGCGACGGTGAGATCGCAGACGAGGTGGAGCACGTGGCCGCCACCGATGGCGTAGCCGGCCACCATGGCGATGACGGGCTTGGGAAGGCGGCGGATCTGCACCTGGAGGTCGAGGACGTTGAGGCGGCCGACGCCGCTCGCGTCCTTGTAGCCGTCGTCCCCGCGCACCTTCTGGTCGCCGCCGGAGCAGAAGGCCTCCCGGCCCTGCCCGGTGAGGATGACGACGCCCACCTCGGGATCGTCGCGGGCGAGGTCGAAGGCGCGGGACAGCTCTGAGATCGTCGCCGGGCGGAACGCGTTGCGCACCTCTGGCCGGTTGATGGTGAGCTTGGCGATGCCGCCGGCCGTCTCGTAGCGGACGTCGGCGAAGTCACCCTGGGGGCGCCAATCGGGCGGTGTCGTGTCGGGGTCGGTTGGGTTCATCGCTCTCCTTCGGGTCTCTTGGTAGGGTAGCCGAGGCGTGAGCAAGGCTGTCCCTCTGCGTCTGCGGCGTGGAGACGTGGTCGCGGTGTGCCTCTCTCCGGGCGACCCGTGGCGCGGCATCGTCGAACAGGTGTGGGCCGCGGAGGCGGCGCTGCTTCCCATCGACGCTCGGCTGCCGGCGGCGGCGGCCCGCGACCTCCTCGTCCGTGCCGAACCGACCGTGTCCGTCACCGGTCCCGGGTGGAAGCGGCTGACCCGCGGCCGTCCCGCCGACGCCTCCGTCGGACTGATCGTCCCCACGTCCGGGTCCAGCGCGCGACCGCGCCTCGTCGAGCTGACCCACCGGGCGGTGGAGGCGGCGGTGTCCGCCTCGCTGACGGCGCTGGGCGCCGGCGATGGCGACGGCTGGGTGAGCTGCCTGCCCCTGTCACACATCGGCGGGCTCCTCGTGGTGCTGAGGAGCCTGCTCGCCGGGGTCCCCCTCGTCTTCCGGAAGGGGGACGATCTCCTTCCGCCCGCCGGGGTTCGCTTCGTCTCCGTCGTCCCCACGCTGCTGTCCCGGTGCCTCGAGTCCGGAATCGACCTGGGCGGATACCGCGCCATGGTGGTGGGTGGCGGAGGCATGGACAGCGCATTGGCTCAGCGGGCTGCGGAGGCGGGCGCGCGCTGCGTGGTCACCTACGGGCTGACCCAGAGCTGCGGCGGTGTCGTCTATGACGGCGTCCCCCTCCCAGGGGTCGGAGTGCGGATCGGCGAAGCGGGGGAGATCGAGCTGGGGGGGCCGACGCTGCTGCGCGGCTACCGGGAGGGCTCCTCCGCCGGCCTGACCCCGGACGGCTGGCTGCCCACGGGCGACGCCGGGCGTCTCGACGGGGACGGCCGGCTTCACGTCCTCGGCCGGCTCGACGACCTCATCGTCACCGGGGGCGAGAACGTCTGGCCGGGGGATGTGGAGGCCGTCGTGCGCCGTCTTCCGGGGGTCGAGGACTGTGCTGTGTTCGGACGCCCCGACCCGGTCTGGGGCGAGCGGGTGGTGGTCGCAGTCGTGGCCACAGGACCCGGGGCGCCGCCCTCCCTGGGGGAGCTCCGCGACCGGGTGGGGGCTGTCCTTGGACGGCACCGCGCTCCCCGCGAACTGGTCGTCGTCGACTCCCTGCCGCGGGCCGCCCTCGGCAAGCTGCGACGGGACGTGCTGCGCGACCTCGGCAAGGGTGTCGTCCTGCAGGGGTGAGCCGGCCCCGGCCTTCTCCAGGACCGCCATTCCGGCCGCCCCCTCGGCGATGATGGATGGCCGTGACCCTCCCCAGCGCCGACGAGAAGGCTCAGGTCGTGGACGCGATGTTCGACCGCATCGCCCCGCGGTACGACCTGATCAACCACGTCATGACCGGGGGCCTCGACGTCCTCTGGCGCCGCCGGGCGGTCCGGGAGCTGCGCCTCCCCCGCGGAGCCGTCGTCGCGGACCTCGCCTGCGGGACCGGCGAGATGTGCCGCGAGCTGGGCCGCGCCGGCTACAGGACCATCGGCTTCGACCATTCAGAGGGGATGCTCGCCCGTGCTCACGGCCCGGGCGAGTTCGTTCGCGCCGACATCCTCGACCTCCCGCTGGCGGCCGGCAGCGTCGACGGGGCCACCTCCGGCTTCGCCATGCGCAACGTCGTGGACCTCGGCCGGTGCGTCGCCGAGATGGCCCGGGTGGTCCGCCCCGGTGGGCGCGTCGCGGTCGTCGACCTGGCCGAGCCGCGGCCCGTCACGCGCTGGATCCAGGCGACGTGGATGGACCGAGTGGTGCCGCGCATCGGCGCCCTCCTCTCCGACGGCGACGCGTATCGGTACCTCCCGGCGTCCAACGCATACCTCCCCGACGGAGCGGCTCTCATTGCGCTCTTCCGGGATGCCGGGTTCCCCGACACCCGGCGGTTCCTCCTCGGCTTCGGCACCGTCCAGGTGGTGGCGGGGACACGGACGTGACCGGCGGCCTGTTCGCCTCCGGGCGCGGCGACACCCCGGCATCGGGGGACGCGATGGACCTCCTCTCCCTGTGGCAACCGGGAGGCTTCCTGCTGGAGCGGGACGTGATGGGGGTGGTGGGCACCGGGGAGGCTCGGCGGCTCGAGATTCCCCCCGGCCGGGACCAGGCCGTGCGGGCCGCCCGGCTGGCCGACGCCGCACTGGCCGAGCTCGGGATCGGCGACGCGGTGATCGTCGGCAGCCTCCCCTTCCGGGGTGACCGGGCCGCCTCCCTCTTCGTCCCCGAGAGCGTCACGGTTGCCACCGCCGCCTCCAGGACCGTGCAGGTCGTCTCCCGAACAGGGACGGGCGCCATGGCGATGCCGGTGCCCGCGGGTCGGGCGCGACCGCGCGCGACGGCCGCGGGCGACGTCGCCCGCGGCAACCGGGATCTCCATGGGCGGCAGCTCTCCCCGCTCGTCTGGCAACCCGAGCCCTCGGTCGCCGGCTTCGGTGCCGCGGTGGCCGAGGCCGTGCGGCGCATCGGGGCGGGCCGCCTGACCAAGGTGGTGCTGGCCCGCAGCCTCGTCGCGGCCAACCCGGGCATCGACGTCCGGACGCTCCTCGCGGAGCTGCGCCGGCGGAACCCCGGCTGCCACCTCTTCGCCTCGCCGGCGGGGGCCGCCGGCACCTTCCTCGGCGCAACCCCGGAGACCCTGGTGCGGCGGGAGGGCGACCAGGTGCTGTCCCTGCCCGTCGCCGGGACGGCGGCCCGTTCGCCGGAGCCCGGCCGCGACGCGCTGATCGCGGCCGCGCTCCTCCGCTCGGCGAAGGACCTTCACGAGCACGCCCCCGTGGTGGAGGCGGTGACCGACGCTCTCGCCCCGTACTGCAGCGAGCTGGCGGTCGAGCCGACCCCTCACCTGCTCGCCACCGCCACCGCCTGGCACCTGGCCTCGTCCGTGCGTGGGACGCTCCGACCCCCGGCACCCAGCGCCCTGGAGCTGGCCGCGGCCCTGCACCCGACACCGGCTGTCTGCGGAACCCCCACCGACGCGGCGGCCGCCCTCATCGAGGAGCTGGAACCTGCCCCGCGCGGCCTGTACGCGGGCCTCGTCGGCTGGGTCGACGGTCGCGGGGACGGTGAGTGGGTGGTGAGCGTGCGCTGTGCCCTGATCACGCCGCGCCAGGTGCGCCTCGACGCGGGGGCGGGCATCGTCGCCGGCTCGGACCCCGCTGCAGAGATCGCCGAGACCGACGTCAAGTTCAGGACCCTCATCGAGTCCCTGGAGGCGATCCGGTCCGCCTCGGTGCAGGCGCTGCCTGCATGAAACTCCGTGAACTTCTCCGCAGTGCCGGGATGTCGCCGGACGTGGCTCTCGATCCCGAGGTGTCCGCTGTCGAGTACGACTCCCGCCGCAGCGGCGCCGGCGTCCTCTTCGTCGCCGTCCCCGGATTCCACGTCGACGGGCATCGGTTCGCCTCGGCGGCCGTCTCCGCCGGGGCGATCGGCGTGGTCGCCGAGCGTCTCCCCGACCCCCCGATCCCGGGCTCGGTGCCGCTCATCCTGGTGGAGGCGAGCCGGGTTGCCCTGAGCGCCCTGGCCGCCGCGGCCGCCGGCCATCCGTCGCGCCGCATGCTGGTGGCCGGAATCACCGGGACCGACGGCAAGACGACCACCACCACGATGCTGTGGGCGGCGTGGCGCGAAGCCGGAGAGAAGGCGGCGAGCCTGAGCACCGTGGACGCAAGGGTGGGCGACGAGGTCACGCCGAACCCGGCGAGGATCACCACCCTTGAGGCGCCGGAGCTGCACCGGCGCCTGGCCGGGCTGGCCGCCGCGGGCTGCACCCGCGTCGCCATCGAGACCTCGTCGCATGCCCTGCATCTCCACCGCGTCGACGACGTCGACTACGACATCGCGGTGTTCACCCGGATCACCTCCGAGCACCTGGACGTCCACGGCAGCCGTGAGGGATACCTGCGAACCAAGCGGCGACTGCTGGAGATGGTGTCCGGGCGCCCGCAGGGCCTCGCCGTGCTCAACGCCGACGACGGTTTCGCCTTTCCCAGCCTGATCCAGGTCCCCGTCGCCCGCCGTCTCGTCTACAGCGTGACCGGCGCCCCCGGCGCCGACCTGGCGGCGCTCGGCCTTCGCGTCGACGCGGCCGGCGTCCGCTTCACGGCCGCCACGCCGTGGGGCCGGAGCCCCGTGTCGCTCCGCCTCGCCGGAGGCTTCAACGCCGCCAACGCTCTGGCCGCCATCGGTGCCGCATGTGGCAGCGGTGCCGACCTCGATCGGGTGGTGCAGGGACTCGCCGGTCTGGAGCGGGTGACCGGGAGGATGGAGCGTGTCGACCTCGGCCAGACCTTCCAGGTGGTGGTCGACTACGCGCACACCGCGGACGCCCTGGAGACGGTGCTCACGGAGCTGCGGGCGGCGACGGGCGGACGTCTCTGGGCCGTCTTCGGCTCGGCGGGCGAGCGCGACCGCGAGAAGCGCCCCGCCATGGGCGAGGTCGCCGCGCGGCTCGCCGACGTCGTCGTCGTCACCGACGAGGACCCCCGCGACGAGGACCGTCAGACCATCATCGAGGAGATCGCCGCCGGCGCCGAGGCGGGGGGCGCCGTCCGGGGGGTGAACCTCCACCTCGTCGCGGACCGGGCGCAGGCGGTGGCGTTCGCCATCGGCGGTGCAGCGGCAGGCGACACCGTTCTGCTGGCCGGCAAGGGCCATGAGAAGACCATCGAGACGGCCGGCGGGGCTGTCCCGTGGGACGAACGGGCGGCCGCCATCGAGGCACTGCGCCGCCGCGGGGTGGTCCCTCAGGGGGACGCCGGGCCCGGGATCAGGAGGGGGCCGTAGGGTCCCTCCCGAGCGGGCGGCGGGCCGGCAACCCCACCCGTCGCGGCAGGGCGTCGGGAGTCGGCGAGAGCTTGGAGACGGCGAGAATCCCCGGGGCCGCGACGGACGGTGCACCGCCCCCGCAGGACGACGACGCCACGAGGCAGGACGCGATCGCCGCCTCGGCGTCGCCGACCAGGGCCAGGAGCCTCCCTCCGACCCGCAGCAGGGGCAGGGCCAGCTCGCACAGCACCGGAGGCGCCGCCGCCGCCCGGGAGACGGCGAGGTCGTACCCGGCCCGATGGGCGGGCTCGTGCCCCAGCTCCTCCGCCCGCCCGGCCACCACCCTCACGCCCGGGCATCCGCAGATGGCGGCGGCATGCGTGAGGAAGCCGGCACTGCGCCGGTCCGAGTCCACCAGCAGGACGTGAAGGTCGGGGCGGAGGATGGCAATCACGAGCCCCGGGACGCCGCCGCCCGAGCCGATGTCCACGACGCGCGCGCCAGCGGGGGGGTCGGCCGCCAGGAGCAGCCGCCGGGCCTCGCCCACGTGCCGTTCGAGGGCCTGCTCGCGGGGCACGGTGGTGAGGTGGATCCTCCGGTTCCACAGGTACAGCTCGTCGAGATACCGGAGCAGCTGCGGGTCGGTCGCCGACACTGCCAAGGGGCTCGAGGTTAGAGCAACGGCGGGGCCCGGGGCGGGCGGCTCCCTCCGTGACCACCACCGTGCCATGATGTCATCGCCCGCAGGAACGACTTCGGAGAACGCCGATGGCCACGCCCACCACGTGCCCCCGCTGCAGCGCTCCACGTCTGACCGTCATCTACTACGGCGCCGACGGGACACCGATCGGCGGCCACACCGAGTGCACCGCCTGCGGACCGCGCTACGCGGTGGAGCTGGAGCGCACCGGCGCCCAGGCCCCCGACGTGCAGGAACGCCTCCTCGAGCGCAAGGCCTCCTAGCACCGCGAGGTCCCGGCCGCCGGCCCTGACCCGGCGCCATGGCGGACTCGCGACGAAGCCGCGACGGCTCGATGACTGACTCGCGACATCGACGCTGATCACGTCCGGGGTCGTCTTCCCATACTCGCCTCATGCGCCAGTTGGGGCTCCCCCACGCCCGCCCAACTCTGCGGCTGCTCGCGGTGACCATGGGGATCGTCGCGGCCTTCGTGGCGATCGCCCCAGCGGCACAGGCCGACTCGGGGTCGGCGGCGGACGTCGCGGCGGCAAAGCAGGCGCTGTCCCAGGCACAGTCCGCCGCCACCACCGCCGAGAACCAGGTCACCTCCGACCAGGCGCAGCTCGCCGAGGCGCAGTCGCAACTGGCGACGCTGCAGTCGAAGGTCACCACTCTCAACGCGCAGGTGGCCGCCGACCAGGCACTGGTCGCGCAGCTCACCGCCGAGATAGCCCAGCAGCAGGCCGAGCTGACCGCGTTCCTGCGCGCCAGCTACGAGGCCGCCGCGGGCGGCGACACCATCGACTACATCGTCGCCGCCGGTAATCTCGGTGACCTGATGCAGCGCCTCAGTGACGTGGGCCATGTCGCCTCCGCGGGCGACGCCCTGGTGACCTCCATCACCGCCGAGCAGCACGAGGCGCAGACCGCGCTGTCCAGCGACTCCCAGGCACAGGCGTTGGCACAGGCGGCACAGGCCCAGATGGCGACGGAGGCCGTGATCATCTCCGACGACGAGGAGACCGCAGCCCAGGACGCCGCCCAGGCACAGGCCACGGTCAGCCAGGACCAGCAGCAGCTGAACACCGCAATCCAGCAGGAGGAGGCGGCTCAGGCGGCGGCAGGCTCCGGGGGGACGATCTACCAGCCGGTCGCGGGGCCCACCTTCACGGAGGACACGGACCTGACCCTCCCCTCCGGTGAGAACGCCGAGACGATCGACGCCTTCCTTGACGGCACCGCCCTGGCCGGCCTCGGCTCGGCCTACATGCAGGCGGAGCAGCTGTACGGCGTCAGCGCCCGTTACCTCGTCGCCCACTCCATCCTGGAGTCGGGATGGGGCACCAGTGCCATCGCCCGCGACAAGAACAACCTCTTCGGCTACGGGGCCGACGACAGCAACCCCTACGGCGATGCGATGAGCTTCCCCAGCTTCTCGGCCTGCATCCTGTGGGTCGCCAACGTGGTGAAGATCAACTACCTGACTCCGGGCGGCGCCTACTACCACGGGCCGACGCTGCGGGGGATGAACGTCGACTACGCCACCGACCCGAACTGGGCGGTGAAGATCGCCTCCATCGCCCAGAGCATCCCGCTTCCCAGCTCCTAGAGGCAGGTCGCCGGCACCGGCGGGCGCGTCATGGTCTCGACAGGAACCCGGTGGAACATGGCTGAGAGCGAACCCGACGGCTCCGCCATTCGTAGACACCGACATGATCTCGCCCTTCCGCCTCACCAACCAGCAGATCGCCGAGCACATCCGTGACCGGCAGCGTCGCGAGCGCGCGCGGCGGCGGGTGGATCTGCCCATCCGGCGGGTGGACCGGGTCATCGCCGAGTGCGAGGAGCTGATGCTGGTGGGCCGCAAGCGGGTGCCGCTGGCGATGGAGGACCGGCTTCGGCGCCTCGCCGAAACCCTCCCGGCACCGGTGCCAGAACTCCGAGCCGGCGTCACCATCGTCCACCTGATGGACCAGCTGTTCTCGGTCCAGGCGAACCTGCTGGGCCACCGTGTCGACCGTTCGGCCTACGTCGACGCCGATGATCCCGCAGAGGAAACCGGCTGAGGGAAGGCTCCCTAACTCACGGGTCAGGCGGCGGCCGGCGCGGTTGAGCAGACGCTCGGGTCGGCCGCAGACCCCTGCCGGTGGAAGCCCAGGTCGATCCCCCCTGGGGCGGCGACGACGCACTCGAGCAGGGAGCGAAACGCGCTCATCCCCGTCGCGTCCAGGAAGGGGGAGAAGCTGAAGGGTGCGTTTCCGCGCGGGTCGAGCGCCGAGCGCAGGAAGCCGGGGATGACCTGATCGCCGACGTCCAGCTCGACGACGCCGAGCGAGATGCCACCCGATCCCGTGAGATGGAGGCTGAGCTTCACCGTGGTCACGACGGCCATCGGCCCGAGGTGGCTTCCGGCGCTCAGCACCAGGACGCCGCCGCGGGAGCGGACCTGCGGTTTCGTGAACAGGTCGGGGTCGGGGTTGTTCTCGGCGGCGAGGACCGTGAGATCGTGTTCACTGACCAGGATGGTCGTCTGCGCCGAGCTGGACAGGCCGCTGGCGACCGCCTTGGCGAGAGTGGTGGCGATCGCCTGCTGGCTGCCGCCGTCGTCCGGCCCCGAGGGGGGCGACCCCAGGTCGGGCGTGTCGGTGAGCCGCAGGAGGAGGACGGCGACCGCGCCGGTGAGCACGATCATCAGGGCCAGCCCGAGGCAGCACCCCCGGATCGCCCCGCGCTCCCCCGAACGCGCCCCGGCGGGTCTGGGCGGGCTCACCGGATGCGGAAGAAGAGGAAGAAACAGGTGCCCGCCATCAGCCCGAAGAACACGATGGCCAGCAGGCCGATGGTGGGGAGCGGAGAGCCGGCCCCGTTGGGGCGGGGGACGATCGCGGTGTTGCCGGCGATCGTCGGCAGGGTGCCGGTCGGCGGAGCGTTGACGATGGCCTCCGAGTAGGGCGTCGGAGCCACGGTGGGGAGCGCCGGCGTGGGCGTCGCCGTCGGCACCGGCGTCGCCACCGGTGTCGCCGACTGGGTCGGCTCCAGGGTGGACGAGGAGCATGTCACCCCGCGGCAGGGGGCTGTGGTTGGAGTCGGGGTGGGGGCCGCAGCGAGACCCGGGCCCGAGCGGACGGAGGCGACGAGCCACACGGCGGCCACCAGGACCACGAGCGCGAGGGCGCGGCGCACCGTCAGACGGCGCCCGGCTCCGCGGGGGGCCCGGCTCGGGCTTCGGAACTCGGCGAAAGTGCGTCGCACCGCGGGGTGCTCCAGGTGAAGGGCTGCGGTCGGCTCCCCCGCCCCGGCACGCGAGGCGCCGCGGGGGGATCCGGATCACCCTGGAGGCCAGGATAGCGCTCGCCGTCCCGCTGTGGTGGCCGGGCCGCCCCGCCAGGGGACCTGACGCACCCGCGTAGACTCCCGAGCCGATGGTCTCGACGACGCCCCTGCACTCCCGCCACATCGCCGCCGGGGCGACGATGGTCGAGTTCGCCGGTTACGACATGCCGCTGCAGTACACCTCGATGCGCGAGGAGCACATGGCCGTCCGGCGGGGCTGCGGGCTGTTCGATCTCTCGCACATGGGCGAGGTGCGCTTGACCGGGGAATCGGCGACGGCGACGGTGCAGCACCTCGTCGCCAACGACGTGACGCGGCTCGTCGCCGGGGGTGCCCTCTACACGGCGATGTGCAACGAGGACGGTGGCATCGTCGACGACCTCATCGTCTATCGGGTCGACGGCGGTTTCCTGGTCATCGTCAACGGCTCACGGCGCCACGTCGACGTGGCATGGATGCGCTCGCACCTCGCCCCCGGCACCGTGCTCGGCGACGAGAGCGACGCAACGGCGCTGCTGGCGGTGCAGGGACCTGACTCCGTCGCGACGGTCCAGCCTCTGACCGGGTTCCGGCTGGAGACCCTCCGCCCCTTCCGATCCTCCCTCGGGTCGGTGGCAGGGATCGACTGCCGCATCTCGCGAACCGGCTACACCGGCGAGGACGGCCTGGAGCTGTACTGCGCCGCCACCGACGCGACGTCGCTGTGGGACGCCCTGGTGGATGCGGGCAGCGGCCGGGGGATGCTGCTGGCAGGCCTCGGGGCACGCGACACCCTCCGGCTCGAGGCAGGGCTCCGTCTGTACGGGCAGGACATGGACGAAGGGGTCGACCCGTACAGCTGCGGCATCGGCTGGACCGTCGCCCGTGCCAAGGGCGACTTCATCGGCTCCGCGCGGCTGCTCGAGATCGACCCAGAGAGCCCTCCGCGGCGCTTCATCGGGCTGGCCCTCGGCCCGCGGCACATCCCGCGCCACGGCATGGCCGTCATGGTGGACGGGGCGACCGTGGGGGAGGTCACCAGCGGCGGATTCAGCTTCAGCCTCGGACACGGCATCGCCGCCGCGTATGTGCCGCCGGACCTCGACGCCGAGGCGCCGCTCACCGTCGACATCCGCGGCCAGGAGGCGCCCGCACGGCGCGTCCCCCTTCCCTTCTACAAGCGACCACGCTGAGGAGCCGACATGCCTGACCTCTCCGGCTACCGCTTCACCCAGACCCACGAGTGGGTGCGCCTCGACGCCGGGACGGCCACTGTGGGCATCTCGGACGGTGCCCAGTCACAGCTCGGCGACGTGATCTTCGTGGAGCTGCCTGCCGTGGGCACGCGCCTCCGGGCCGGCGAGAGGTTCGGTGTCGTGGAGTCCGTCAAGGCGGCGAGCGACCTGTACGCACCGCTGGGCGGGACGGTGAGCGAGGTGAACGGCACGCTCGCCGCCAGCCCGGAGAGGGTCAACCACTCCCCCTACGAGGACGGGTGGATGATCAGGCTGACCGACGTCGACGAGAGCGGCGCGTCCCTGATGGACGAGGCGGCCTATCTGGCGCAGGCGGAGGCATAGCCGGCGAGGGGCGGGGCCTGGGCTCAGCGGCCGCCGCTCACATCGAGCAGGGCACCGGTGACGTAGGAGGCGGCGTCGGAGCAGAGCCAGACGATGGCCGACGCGACCTCCTCGGGGTGGCCGCCGCGCTGCATGGGGATGGAGGGGGCGAGCCGCGCCACCCGGTCCGGCTGCCCAGCGCCGGCATGGATGCCGGTCTCGATGAGCCCGGGGCGGACGGCGTTGACGCGGATCCCCTCCGCCGCGACCTCGCGGGCCAGCCCGATCGTCATCGTGTCGATGGCCGCCTTGGAGGCGGCGTAGTCGACGTACTCGCCGGGGCTGCCCAGTCGGGCTGCCGCCGAGGAGACGTTGACGATGCTCCCCCCCGCGCCGCCATGGCTGGTGGACATCCGCCGGACCGCCTCGCGCGCGGCGATGAAGGCCCCGACGACGTTGACCTCCATCGTCCTGCGCACCCTCTCCCACGTCATCTCGTCGAGGCGGGCCGTTCCGACGACGATGCCGGCGTTGTTCACCAGCGCCCGGAGCGGGCCGAGCCGGGCATCCACGGCCGCGAAGAGTTCGACGATGTCCGCCTCCGACGACACGTCGACCCGCTGACTGATGGCGGCGCGCCCCATCGACCGGCATGCGTCGCGCACGGCGGCCGCTGACGCCTCGTCGGAGCGATAGCCGACGCAGACGTCCCATCCCTGCTCGGCCAGCAGCCGCGCGGTGGCCGCGCCGATGCCGCGGCCACCCCCCGTCACGACGGCAACGCGTCCTCCGGCGCCGGGCGCGGTCCGGGCCGGCTCCGCGCTCTCCTCCATTCCGACGTGAATCTAGCATCAGCGCGCCCCTCGGCCGGACTAGACTCGGGGGCCTTCCACGGTCAGCTAGCTCAGTTGGTTAGAGCGCGCGGTTCACATCCGCGAGGTCGAGGGTTCGAGTCCCCCGCTGACCACCAGCCCCACCCCCTTTCCGGGGGCCGGCCGGTTCGCGGCCTCCCGGATCGCGTGGCCGGTCAGGTGGAGATGGTCGACCCGGCCGACGAGGTCGCGGTGGCGCTCGCGAGCGAGCTGCAGGCTCAGTTCAGGATGAATCATGGCCCCAGCGTAGAACGCCATGTGGACAGTTTCGGTCCTATATCATCGGAGGCCGTGGATCTCTCCAAGGGACGCCTCCTCACCCTCCTGGAGCTGCTCCAGGTCCACCGCAGCCTGAGCGGAGCGGAGATCGCCAGACGCCTGGAGATCTCGCCCCGGACGGTCCGGCGCTACATGACCGGCCTGCAGGAGATGGGCATCCCCGTGGAGGCGGAACGGGGGAGGGCCGGCGGCTACCACATGCGCGCCGGCTTCCGGCTACCGCCGCTCATGTTCACCAACGACGAGGCGCTCGTCCTCGTTCTCGGCCTGCTGGCCGCACAGCGGCTCGGGCTGACGCCGCAGGGTCCGGCCGTGCAGGGCGCGCTCGCCAAGCTGGACCGGGTGCTGCCCGCCTCGCTCCGCGACCGTCTGCGCGCCGCCCAGGAGACGCTGGACCTCGGCCTCGCCCCCGTCGCCCAGGGACGTGCGGACAGCGAGACGGTGCTCACGCTGAGCTCGGCCGCCCGTGACGGCACACGGCTGAGCGTCCGCTACCGCTCGGCGCGCGGCGAGGAGACCGAGCGTCTCGTCGACCCCTACGGCGTGGCCTTCCAGAGCGGCCAGTGGTACCTGGTCGCCTGGGATCACCTCCGTGCCGACCTGCGCACCTTCCGCCTCGACCGTCTGCTCACCGTGGAGACGACCCGGGTCACGTTCGAGCGCCCGGTCGCGTTCGACCTGATGGCGCACATGCAGCGCAGCCTCGCCACGGTGCCGTACCCGTGGATGGCCACGGTCAGGCTGCGGGCTTCCCTGGAGGAGGCGCGGCGGAGGGTCCACCCCACCGTGGGGACGCTCCAGGGGGAGGACGGCGCGGTGCTGCTGCGCATGGGGTCGGACGACCTGGAGTGGATCGCCCGCCGTCTCGCGGGCCTGGGCATGGACTTCTCCATCGTCGGTCCGGAGGAGCTGCGCCAGGCGGTGCGCCGGGAGGCGGCGCGACTCGCCGGCTGCGCCGCGGGCTGAACCGCACGCCGGCGGCGCAGCCGCGGAAGCTCCGACTCCCCGGGCTCTCGGGGCGCCAGGTCGCCTGCGCCACGCCGTGTGCCACCCTGACGCCGCGGCACTAGTGATGTCGGCCGGAGCACGGAAGAGCTTGTTCCAGAAAGCACAGACGGCGGAGGACCTCAAGGCGGCGTCCATTCCGGCCGCCGCCGGGACAGCGGACCGCCACCCCCGCCACCACCTGCGCTGGCTCTGGATCGCCGGCGTGGTCGGTCCAGGCGTGATGGTGATGCTCGCGGACACCGACGTCGGCAGCATCGTCACCGCCGCCAAGTCCGGAGCGACGTGGGGCTACCGGCTGCTCCCGCTGCAAATCGTCCTCATCCCCGTCCTCTATGTGGTCATGGAGCTGACGGCCCGGCTCGGCATCGCCACCGGCAAGGGACACGCGCAGCTGATCGCCGAGCGCTTCGGCCGCCGCTGGGCGATGCTCTCCGTCTCCGCCCTGCTGATCAGCACCACCGGGGCGCTCGTCACGGAGTTCGCCGGCATCGCCGGTGTGGCCGCCATCGTCGGTCTGCCGACCTTCATCGTCGTGCCTGCGGCCGCGGCCTTCCTCGCCCTCGTCGTCGTCTCCGGGACCTACCGCCGGGTCGAGCTGATCGGCATCGGCCTCGGCCTGTTCGAGCTTGCGTTCATCCTCGCCGCCGCCCTCGCCCGCCCGGACGCGGGGGCGCTGGTCGGCAGCGTCGCGTCGGGGCAGCCCCTCGGCAACACCGCCTACCTCTCACTGGTGGCGGCCAACGTCGGCGCCGTCGTCATGCCCTGGATGATCTTCTACCAGCAGGCGGCGATCGTGGACAAGGGCCTGGGCCACCGGGACCTGCGCGGAGCCCGCGTCGACACCGCGCTGGGGGCCGTGGCCACGCAGGTGGTGATGATGGCGGTCCTGGTGGCCGCCGGCGCCACCCTCTTCAACCATCACGCCGGGCCCCTCAACTCCGTGGGGCAGATCTCCAAGGCGCTGACGCCATCCCTCGGCGAGGTGGGCGGGCGCCTGGCCTTCGTCCTGGGGACGACGGGCGCTGCGCTGGTGGCCGGCATCGTCGTCTCCCTCGCCGCCTCCTGGGCGTTCGCGGAGATGGCCGGCACGCCCCGGAGCCTCAACCAGCGCGTGCGCCAGGCACCGCTCTTCTACGGCATCTACTTCGGCTCGCTGGCGGCCGCCGCCGCCCTGGTCCTGGTGAGCCCCTCCCTGGTCGGCCTGGCCGTGGCCGTCGAGATCGTCAACTCGCTCCTGCTCCCCATCGTCCTCTGCTTCCTGGTGGCCCTGGCCTGGACCGCATTGCCCGCCCCCTACAGGCTGCGGCCGCTGGAACGCGCCGTCCTGCTCCTAGTGACGGCGGCCGTCATCGCCATGGGGATCGGCCTGGGGGTGACCGCCCTCGGCCTCTGAGGTCAGTCCCCGGCGGGCGTCAGGGAGGGACCCTGGGGCGACCACACCCTCCAGACCAGGGCCGGATCGGGGACGGCGGGGGCGGCGGGGACCTGCAGCAGCCGCACCAGCGCCACGATGTTGATGGCCAGCGTCAGCGGCGTGACCACCAGGGAGACCACCCCCCACCAGCCCAGGGTGACCGTGCGCAGCGTCATCTCCCGCCAGGCGATGAGCCCGCACTGACGGCACAGGGGGCCGCGGAGGACGCGGTGCTGCGGCCTTCCCATCACGCCGCGATGCTGGTGCAGCGTGGCGCTTGCGGCGGGACCACGGTGGCAGAGACGGCAGGCTGGATCGGGCGTGGATCGCGTCATGGGCTCCACGTAGTGTGACCCGCCCCCTCCTGGCGAGCTAGATGCATTAGCCGCTTGTGGCTCAAACGCACTGTTTCTGTTACCCGCCGCCTCCCCGCTGAGACGGCCGGCGCGGCGCTACGCTGGTGAGGATGGAGCAGCCCGAGCAGCCCGAGAAGCCGGACACCAATCTGACCTACCCCCGCACCCCCCAGTCCCTCATCGAGCTGATGTCACGGGACTGGGAGCCGGCGAGCGCCTTCCCCGCCGCGACGCACCCCGCCGCGCCGTTCCATGCCCGGCGCCGCGAGGCGGTTTCGGGGGCCTTCCCGGGAGCCCACCTGGTGATCCCTGCGGGGCTGGCCCAGGTGCGGTCGAATGACGTCGAGTACCGGTTCCGCCCGGGCAGCGACTTCTACTGGCTGGCCGGGCACACCGAGCCGGGGGGGGTCCTCGTCCTGCGGTCGGACGCGGAGTCCGGAGGGCACCGGGCGACCCTGTACGTGGAGCCACGGGCCGACCGCTCGACCCCGGCCTTCTTCACCAACCCGCTGACCGGCGAGCTGTGGGTCGGGCCGCGGCGCGGCGTGGAGGAATCGGCCCATCTGCTCGGCGTCGACTGCGCCCCGCTCGGCCGCCTCGCAGAGGACCTGGCCGAGCTCGGCGGCGAGGTCCTGGCGCTGCGGGGCCTCGACCCGGTGGTCGATGCGCTGGTCGCCCAGCCGGGCGACCCATCCCGGGAGCGGCGGGTCGCGGAGGTGCTGAGCGAATTGCGCCTCGTCAAGGACGCCTACGAGGTGGGAGCGCTGCAACGGGCGGTGGCCTCGACGATCCGCGGCTTCGAGGACGCGGTGCGGGCTCTGCCCGAGGCCATGGAGCAGGGCGAGCGCGTGGTGGAGGGCGTCTTCAACCTCCGGGCACGGGTCGAGGGCAACGACGTCGGCTACGGGACGATCGCCGCCGGAGGCTTCCACGCCACCACCATGCACTGGACCAGGAACGACGGGGAGGTCCGCAGCGGCGAGCTGCTTCTCCTCGACGCCGGCGTCGAGGGTGCCGACCTGTACACGGCGGACATCACGCGCACGCTGCCCGTCTCGGGACGCTTCACCGGCGTCCAGCGCCGGCTCTATGAACTGGTGTTCCGAGCCCAGGAGGCGGCGATCGCCGAGGTCAGGCCGGGGGCGGCGTTCCTCGATCCGCACCGGGCGGCGATGCGGGTGCTGGCCGCCGGGTTGGAGGAGCTCGGCATCCTCCCGGTCAGCGCCGAGGAGGCTCTGGCCGAGGACCGCCAGCTCCATCGCCGGTACACCCTGCACGGCACCTCCCACATGCTCGGTCTCGATGTCCACGACTGCTCCCACGCCCGTGAGGAGGAGTACCGGGGTGGCCGCCTGCGACCCGGGCACGTGCTGACCGTGGAACCCGGCCTCTACTTCCAGCCGGACGACCTCACCGTGCCGGAAGGGCTCCGGGGCATCGGCATCCGCATCGAGGACGACGTGCTCGTCACGGAGGACGGCTGCCGGGTGCTGAGCGCCGCGCTGCCCCGCCATCCCGACGACGTGGAACGCTGGATGGCCGGCCTGCGCGGCCAGGAGATCCAGCTCCGGCGACCGATCGTCTGAGCCAGGCCCCACGCCCGGGGATGGACTCGGAGGGCCGGACCCCATACAGTCGGTGGGTATGAGGGCGACGGTGTCGGCGGCGGGACAGGTCACGATTCCCAAGCGTCTCCGCGAGCGCCTGGGCATCCGCCCCGGCGAGACCCTCGACTGGGCCGAGGAGGGCGGCCGCCTGGTGGCGACCAGGCTGGCGGTGCCGGACGCGACGGGCCTCGCGTACCGGACCGCAGGAGGCTGCGTCGAGACGGACGCCGCGATGGTGGAGCTCCAGGGCAGGCCGGACGCCATCTGACGCCGGCGGTCCACCGTGACCGCCCCGCAGTCCCCGGACTGGTACACTCGCGCTTCCGCAGCTTTCCTGCGTCCAGTGCCTCGCCTTGGCCACCTCGGCGAGGGCCCCTGCCGGACGCCGTTCAGCCCACAGGAAAGGAGGTGCGCACGTGGTGCGCGACTACGAGCTCATGTACATCGTCCGGCCGGACCTCGACGACGAGGCGCTCCGGGCGGCGACCGACTCGGTCGAGACCCTGGTGCAGGGCCTGGGCGGGGAGGTCCTGAAGACGACCATGTGGGGCAAGCGGCGGCTGGCCTACGAGGTCAGCCACCACCGCGACGGCCACTACGTCATCCTCCAGCTCCAGCTCGACACCACCAGGATCGGTGAGCTGGAGAGGGTCCTCGAGATCCACGACACCGTCTTCCGCCACCTCCTCGTCCGCCGCGACGAGACGGCCGACGTTGAGCCGGGCGACGAGGATGAGGCCGGCCTGATCGACGACGCCGCGGCTCCGGCGTCCACGCGGCCGGGCGCGGTGCCGGACGAGCTGAGGGACGACGACGACGTGACCGAGGTCGACGACGACGAGGTGCCCCCGGCCGCCGTCGACGAGGACGAGGAGTAGCCATGGCTGGGTCGCTCAACAGGGTCATGCTCATCGGCAGGCTCACCCGGGATCCCGAGCTGCGCTACACGCCCAGCGGGACCGCCGTCTGCAACCTCGCCCTGGCCACCAACCGCTACGGCACCGACCAGGCCGGAGAGCGCCGCGAGTTCACCGACTACCACGACGTCGTGGTCTGGAACCAGGGCAACCGCAAGCTCGCCGACCTCTGCGGCCAGTACCTGCAGAAGGGGCGCCTCGTCTACGTCGAGGGCCGCCTGCAGACCCGCTCCTGGGACGACGCGCAGTCGGGCCAGAAGCGCTACAAGACCGAGGTCAACGCCAACGACGTGCAGTTCCTCGACGGCCGCCAGGACGCGGCCGCCCCGGCGGACCAGCCGGCAGGGGCCGTGCCGGCCCCGGCCGCCCCGGCTCCGGCGGGTGAAATCGATCCCGACGACATCCCATTCTGAGGACGGACTTGATCCATGCCTGATCACGATCGCCGGCGCCGCAAGGTCTGCACCTTCTGCCTGGAGCACCAGGACGTCATCGACTACAAGGAGGTCTCCCGGCTGCGCCGCTACCTCTCCGACCGGGGCAAGATCCTCCCCCGCCGCATGACCGGGGTCTGCGCCCGCCACCAGCGGCGGCTGACCGTGGCCCTGAAACGGGCGCGCCACATCGCTCTCCTGCCCTTCAGCGCCGACCTGCGGTAGGGGCGGACGCCCGGCCACAGGGGTGGGAACGGCCGCCGGGGCCCGACGTCTCCCCGTGGGGGTGCCCAGCCCCGGCGGACCGACGCCGTCCGCAGGTCCCGCCCGGGCCGGGAGGCCCTGCCGGCCCCGCCCGAAGACACCTCATTGCCGGTTGGTACACTCTGCGCGAACCTCGCCAATTGCCCATGAGGTGTGCCATGGCCTTCGAGCAGCAACTCCGCGTCCCCGGTCCGACCCCCCTTCCCGAGCGGGTGGTGCGCTCGCAATCGCGTCCCATGATCAACCACCGGGGACCTGAGTTCGCGGCGCTGATGAAGGACGTGTGCTCGGGCCTGCAGGCGGTCCTGCGCACCGAGAACGACGTGCTCCTCTACCCGTCGAGCGGTACCGGGGGCATGGAGGCCGCCGTCGTCAACCTGCTCAGCCCCGGAGAGAAGGCGCTCTTCTGCAGCGTCGGCTCCTTCGGCGACCGCTGGGTGGACATCGCCGCCAACTGCGGCGTCGACGTCGTGAAGCTGAAGATGCCGGACGGCGAAGCCGTCGACCCCGAGGACGTGGAGCGGCTCCTCGCCCAGAACCCCGACATCGAGAAGGTCTTCGTCACCCACAACGAGACCTCCACCGGCGTCACCAACGACATCCCGGCGATCGCCGCGGTGGTCAAGAGCCGGGGCAAGCTCATCGCCGTCGATTCCGTCAGCGGCGCGAGCTGCCTGCCACTCGAGACCGACGCCCTGCATCTCGACGTCGTCGTCACCGGCTCCCAGAAGGGGTGGATGTCCCCGCCCGGCCTGGCCATGATCGCCGTCTCCGCCGATGCCTATGCCGCCAGCGCCAAGGCGAAGCTGCCGCGCTGGTACTTCGACTTCGCCCGGGAGAAGAAGTTCCAGGAGCGCAACCAGACCTACACCACCCCTCCCGTCAGCGTGATGTACGCCGTTCAGGAGGGTCTGCGCATGATCCTCGAGGAGGGCGTGGAGAACGTGTGGGCCCGTCACCTCCGGGTCGGCTCCATGATCCGCTCGGGTGTCGAGGCCGCCGGCCTGCGGCTGTTCGCCGCCGAGAACTGCCGCAGCAACACGGTGACGCCGATCCACAATCCCGGCCAGACGCCGGAGCAGCTCGCCGAGCTCCTCACCCTGCTGCGGACCAAGTACCGGCTGGTGCTGGCCTCCGGACAGGGTGACCTGAAGGGCAAGATCTTCCGAATCGGCCACCTCGGTTCCATCGACAACGACGACGTCTACGTCATCCTGGCCACCCTGGAGCAGGCCATGCAGCAGCTCGGGCTGCTGAGCCGGGTGGGCCTGATGGTCGCGGCGGCGCAGGTCGCCGCCCGGGAGACCGCTGCGCCGGCCACGCCGGCAGGCGTCCGATGACCGCGGACACCGTCCGGATCCTCGTCTCCGACCCCATCGCGGCGGACGGCGTGGAGCGGCTGCGCGCCGCCGGCGAGGTGGAGGTCTCCACCGGCCTCACCCCGGAGGCACTGAAGCTCAAGGTCGCCGACATCGACGCGCTGGTGGTCCGCAGCGAGACCAAGGTCACCGCCGAGATCCTCGGCGCGGCGCCGCGCCTGCGGGTGGTGGGGCGGGCCGGGGTCGGCGTCGACAACATCGACCTCGAGGCGGCGACGCGCCACGGCGTCCTGGTCATCAACGCCCCCACCGGCAACACCATCGCCGCCGCCGAGCACACGGTGGGCATGATGCTGGCCATGGTCCGCAACATCGCGCGGGCGGACGGGAGCATGCACCAGGGTCGCTGGGATCGCAAGGCCTTCATGGGCATCGAGCTGCGCCACAGGACGCTGGGCCTCTTCGGTCTGGGCAAGATCGGATTCGAGGTCGCCCGCATCGCCTCGCAGGGCCTGCAGATGCGGGTGATCGCCACCGACCCCCTGGTGACGCAGGAGAGGGCGGAGCAGGCGGGCGCGACGCTGGTGGACTTCGACACGCTGCTCGCCGAGTCCGACATCCTCAGCGTCCACGTCCCCATCAACGACAAGACGCGTGGCATCATCGGCGCCGCCGAGCTGGCGCGCATGAAGGCCGGAGCCCGGCTCATCAACGTCGCCAGGGGCGGCATCATCGATGAGCAGGCACTCGCCGACGCCGTCACCGACGGTCACATCGCCGGGGCGGCGATCGACGTCTACACCAAGGAGCCGCCCGCCGCCGACAACCCCCTGCTCGGCGTCGCCCAGCTGGTGCTCACGCCGCACCTCGGAGCCAGCACCACGGAAGCTCAGGACAAGGTGGCCACCGACGTGGCCGACCAGATCGTCCACTACCTGGCAGGGGGCACGCCGGGAATGGCGGTGAACCTCCCGTCGATTCAACCCGAGGACATGGCCAGGCTTGAGCCCTACCTGGAGCTGGCCGAGAAGATGGGATCGCTCGCGGCCCAGCTCGCCGGGGAGAAGGTGAGCCGGGTCGTCTGCAGCTACGCCGGCCAGCTGAGACAGGCCGACCCGAGCTTCCTCACCGCCGCCGTCCTGCGCGGGCTCTTCAGCCATTTCACGGAGACGCGGGTCAACGCCATCAACGCCAAGCTGGTGGCCAAGGGCCATGGTGTCACCGTCGAGGAGCGCACCACCACCGGCGACCTGGATCACACCGACGCCCTCCTCGTGGAGGTGGTCGGCGAGGAGCACCTCACCATCGTGGGCACGCAGTTCGAGGGCCAGCCCCGCATCACGCGCATCAACGACTTCCGCGTGGACATGGAGCCCAAGGGCCTGTTCCTGGTCGGTCAGCACAAGGACCGTCCCGGCGTCGTCGCCAAGGTGTCCGGACTTCTGGCCGCAAATGACATCAACATTGCAGGCATTGAACTGGGGCGCGATCATCCCCGGGGGCACGCCGTGATGCTGATCCAGGTCGACGACCCCGTGGACGCCGAGCTGCAGCGAGCCATCCGGGCGGAGGCGGGACTGGACTCGCTGCGATCGGTCACGCTCTAGCCGAGCCCGCGAGACGTGGCTCGACTGCTGCCCCTGCGCGGGGTCCGTTTCGCGACCGAGCACATCCGGCTCGGCGCCGTGCTGGCCCCCCCCTACGACGTCATCAGCCCCGAGCAGCGGGAGGTGCTGTACGGGCGCGACCTGCGCAACGTCGTTCGCATCGACTACGGGCAACCGTACGAGGGCGACGTCGCCGGGGAGGACGACGTCTACAGCCGCGCCGCCGCCCATCTGGCGAGCTGGCGCAGGCTGGGCATCCTGGTCGAGGACGGCCTGCCGGGGTTCGACGTCGTCGCCCACGACTTCCCCACGCAGGGCGGGGCGAGCCGCTGCCGCCTCGGCCTCATGGGACGGGTGCCGGCGCTGCCCTGGACGGAATCCGAGGTCCGGCCCCACGAGCGGACGCTGCGCGGGCCCAAGGAGGACCGCCTGGCGCTGATGCGGAGCACCCGCATGCAAACCTCCCCGGTCTGGGTGCTCTGGGACGGCGCCGCGGGCCTGCGACAGCGGCTGGAGGAGATCGCGGCGACGCCTCCGCTCCTCGACGCGGGTTTCGAAGGCGAGGGCGGCGCCGAGAGGCTGAGGCTCTGGCACGTCAGTGGCGCCGCCGACATGGCGGAGATCGCGGAGCTCCTGGCCCCCGCCCGGCTCTTCATCGCCGATGGCCACCATCGCTTCGAGACCGCGGCCGCCTACGCCGCCGAGCGCCGCGCCGCCGGGGACGCCGCGGACGCTCCCTCGCAGTTCACGCTCGTCTACGCGAGCGCGGCCGACGACCAGGGGCTCGTGGTCCTGCCCTTCCACCGCATCGTCAACCCCCTGCCCGGCCTGCCCCCGAGCCGTGACGCCCTGGGGCTCAGGCTGGGCGGCGAGTGGTCACTGGACCCGGTGGACGACGACGCCCAGGCGCTGGCCGGGCTGGAGGGGCGGCGCGGAGCCGAGCACGCCTTCGCCGTCGCCGCCCCCGACGGGGCCGCCATCCTCCACCGGCCCCGTCGGGCCGTCTCCTCCCCGCGCCAGGGCCTCGACGTGGTCGTGCTGCAGGAGGAGGTGATCCGTCTCTGCGGGATCGGCGAGGAGGAGCTCCGGGAGGGCGCCCTCCGCTACACCCGCGACCCCGCCGAGGCCGTCGCCGCCGTCCGGGAGGGGCGGGCGGGCCTCGCATTCCTCACCCTGCCGTGCACCGGCGCCGAGATCCTGGAGGTGGCCGGCGCGGGGGAGACGATGCCCCAGAAGTCGACCTACTTCTACCCCAAGGTTCCCACCGGCCTGGTCCTCTCGCCTCTCTGAGAGGCGCCTCCACCTCGCGAGGGCGGCCCGCCGCCGCCCCCCTCTCTACGGCGCGACACCGCCACCCTGGTGCGACGGCTGCCAGCGCTCGCGCGTCATCCGCCAGACGAAGGTCACCCCGGACTCCGCCTGCGTCCGCGGCTCGACCCGCGCCTCGCCGATGAGCTCGAAGCCGAGCTTTCGGGGGACGGCGGCGCTGGCCAGGTTGGCCCGATCGTGGTGGATCTCGACGAAGCTGATCCCCGGCTGCGCCACGGCGACCGAGGTCAGCGCCACCACCGCCGCGGTGGCGTAGCCACGGCGGGTGTGGGCGGCGTGAACCCAGTAGCCGATCTCGAATCCGCCCGGGCCGACGCGGCGGTGCAGGCCGCAGCTGCCGGCGATCGCGGGGCCGGCGAAGATGCCCCACACCAGGTCACCACCCGCCTCCCACTCCCGCTCCCAGCCGGCAAGGTGGGTGCGGCGCTCTTCAAGGGTTACCCGATCGGCCCAGGGCATCCACACCCGCAGGTGCTCGACGCTCTCGGCGATCGCCGCCGTCAGCGCCTCGGCGTCCTCCTGCCGCCAGCGCCGCAGCACGATGTCACCCAGGTCGATCTCCTCGGGAACCATCCCCCCGGACTCTAGCCAGCGGGGTCGCAGAGGCATCGGCCAGCCGCGCGCCGGGCCCCATCCCGGGTCGCGGCGTGGCCGATGTAGTCTGGGGCCGACATGCCCCGGAGCACATGGCGCAGGGGGATCCGAACCCCTCGACTCCGTTGACGCGTCCGCCCATCGAGGCGGTCGTCCTGGACATGGACGGCCTGCTGATCGACACCGAGCCGGCCTGGCGTGAGGCCGAGACAGAGGTTTTCGCCGCTCTGGGGATCCGGCTCACCGAGGCGGACATGCTCGCCACCATGGGCCGGCGCATCGTCGAGCTGGCCGCCCACTGGCGCCGTCAGCGCCCCTGGCCGGGCGCCGCAACCGGGGTCCCGACCGACGAGGACATCGGCGAGCGGGTCGTCGACCGGGTGGTGGCCCACGTCGAGGCCGAGGGCGAGTTGATGCCGGGCGCCGGCGAGGCCGTCTGCCTCCTCTCGCGCCTGGGCGTGGGCCTGGCCATCGCCTCCTCGTCGCCGCACCGGCTCATCGACGCCGTCTGCCACCGCCTCGGACTGGACGGCATCGTGGTCCGCTGCTCGGCCGCGGACGAGGCTCTGGGCAAGCCGGCGCCGGACGTGTACCTCGCCGCCGCCCGCCGCCTGGGCGTCATCCCCGAGCGCTGCCTGGCCATCGAGGACTCGCCCGCGGGAGTCCAGGCGGCACGGGCCGCTGGGATGCGCTGCGTCGCCGTTCCCGACCCGCTGATCGCCACCGACCGCCGCTTTCTCGAGGCCGACGCCGTGCTCTCCTCCCTCCTCGAGCTCGACATCCCCCTTCTCCGCTCCCTCGGCTGGCGGGAGGGGACGGCGGCCGGCCACCCGGGGCTGCCGGGGTGAACCGGTACGATGCGTCGATGAGCCGCCGGGTCAGCTTCTTCCTCGACGACGACCTCATCGATGCGCTGAATCAGCACACCCAGGTGTCTCCGCTGTCACGCAGCGAGATCGTGGCCATCGCGCTCCGCCGCCTGCTGCGCGACGAGCGGCGCCGGGCCCAGGTGGACCTGCCCGCCACCGAGATGGCCCGCCGGATCGCCGCGGGGGAGCTCCCCTCCCAGCGGGTCGACGGGCGCCGGCTCCAGCAGTTGCCCCAACCCTGGGAGAATTGAGGCGCCGACGAGGTTTGCCCGCGGCTCGCCTCGGGTATGCAGGCGATGACCTCATCAGACGAGTCCTCAACGTGCCCACCTACGGATACCAATGCCCCTCCTGCGGCACCGAGTTCGAGGTCGTCCAGCGGATGACCGACGAGGCGGTGGCGAACTGCCCGCAGTGTGGCGCGGCCAGCCGCCGGCTCTTCTTCCCCACCGGCATCGTCTTCAAGGGCAGCGGTTTCTACGCCACCGACTCCCGAAGGGGTTCGGCGGGCATCGCGCCCGGCTCCGGCGCCAAGAAGCCCTCGCCCGGCTCGGACGGCGACAAGGCGGCGCCCGGCGCCGGCGGTGACCCCACCCCCTCCACGGGAGCCGCCGGCACGGGCGCCGCGGTGGCGTCCGATTCCAAGGGCCCCTCCGCCGGAACGACGGCGGCCTGAGCGGCACGTCGCCGCGCTCCGGCGCGTTGCTAGCATGGGGCGGGCGGAGAGCATCTCGTCCGACGCAGTCAGGAGGCCATGATGGCGCACCCCCTCACGATCACCGACCAGAACTTCGGCGCAGAGGTCCTGCAGTCCGACGTTCCCGTGCTCGTGGATTTCTGGGCATCGTGGTGCGGCCCCTGCAAAGCCATCGCCCCCATCGTCGAGGAGCTCTCCACCGAGTACGAGGGCCGGGTGAAGGTCGGCAAGGTCGACGTCGACGCCAATCCCACGACCCCGGGGATGTTCGGGGTGATGAGCATCCCCACCCTCATGGTCTTCAAGGGCGGCAAGGCGGCGGAGCGGATCGTCGGCTACAAGCCGAAGGCGGCACTCAAGGCCAGGCTCGACGCCGTCCTCGCCACGGGGGGCTGACCCCGGAGGCTGTCCGAACCGCACCACGGCGATCGCATCTTGCCCTTCTCGGCGGCGTGCCCGACACTGCGGAGATGGGAAGGGGGGCGCCGGGGGGCGCCGCGCGGAGCTGGGCGCTCACCGATCAGGTGAGGGACGCGCTCGCCTGGCGCGACGTCCGCATCGTGGTCGCGCTCTTCTGCGGGGCGCAGATGCTGGACGCGGTGACGACGTACATCGCCCTCTCCTCGCACCGCTTCGAGGAGGCCAACCCGCTGCTCGGGGCGGCGCTCGACAGCCATCCGGTGGCCGCCTTCGCCGTCAAGATGGCGCTCGCCGCTGTGGTGGTGACGGTGTTGCTGGGCATCCGCCTGCGCTGGCGGCTCCGCCTCGCCGTGGTGATGCTCTTCACCCTCGCCAGCGCCGTCGCCCCGGTGGTCAACATCCTGCGTCTCACCGGCTCCTGAGGCCGGAGAGGACGGCCCCGACCAGGGCCAGGGAGCCGCAGACGGCGACGAGCCCCCCGGGCCCGGCGCGCCGGCGCGCCTCGTCGAGCGCCGCGGGAACCGGCTCGACCGGCACCCCGTCCCCGAGTAGCCCACCAAGCTCCGACGCGGGAGCCGCCCGCGCGCCGCCGACGCTGGTGAGCACCACCTCGCCGGCGATGGCCCGGAGATGGGGGAGCATCGCCACCACGTCCTTGTCCCGCATGCACCCGAAGAGGGCGACCACCCGGCGGCCGGCGGCCAGCTCGGGAAGCGCGTCTCTCAGAGCCGCCATGGCCGCCTCGTTGTGGGCCCCGTCGAGCAGCAGCGGAGGACGTCCCTCCACCCACTGCAGGCGTCCGGGCCAGCGGACGGCGGCTGCGCCAGCGGCGATCGCGGCGCCCTCGATCCCCAGGCGGAGGGCCGTGGCGGCGGCGACCGCGAGGTTCTCGATCTGCATCCGCCCGGGGAGCGGGCTGTGGCAGTGCAGCGGGGGCCCCTCGGGCGTGATGAGGTCGACCTCGACGCCCTGCCGGCCGCGGCTGGCCCCCTGCCAATCCGTGCCGGCCTGCAGGGTCCAGAGCCGGGCCCCGACGCGCTCCGCGCGCGCCGCGATGACCGACCGTGCCGGCTCAGCGCTGGCGGTGATCGCCCAGTCCCCGGGCTTGATGATGCCCGCCTTCTCGGCCGCGATCTCGGCGACGGTGTCGCCCAGCCACTCGCGGTGGTCGAGGGAGACGTTGGTGACGACGCATCCGCCCAGGTCGCAGACGTTGGTGCTGTCGCGGGCCCCACCCATGCCGACCTCGCACACCACGGTCTCCGTCGCGTGGCGGGCCGCCGCCAGCAGGCCCATGACGGTGAGCATCTCGAACTGCGTCGGGTGAGCGCCGGGGGCGGCTTCCCCGGCGGCGTCGAGGACCTCCTCGGCGAGGGCGGCGAAGGCGTCGTCGGCCAGCGGCGTGCCGTCGAGCACGACACGCTCGCCCCAGTGGACCAGGTGGGGCTTGGCGAGAAGGACCGTCCGGCGCCCCGCGGCCCGGGCCATGGACTCGACGAGGGCGGCCACCGAACCCTTCCCGTTGGTCCCGGCGACGAGGACGCCGCGCAGTGACCGCTGCGGGTCGCCCAGACGGCCGAGAAGCCAGCGGGTCCGCTCGAGGCCGGGGACGATGCCGAAGCGGCCCGCCGCCTCCAGCCGCTCCATGGCCGCGGCGAGCCGGGGCGCGTCAGGTCCGGGCGTCGGGGCGGAGGAGGTCACCGCCGCGGCTCGGGTGCGACCGCGCGCCGGGTCACGGGACCGGCGTCGGGCGCCATGGCCAGGCGGCCGCCATGGCCTCGTCCTCGCCCGGCCGCAGGAGCATCCCGGCCAGCACCGCCACCCAGGCGCGGTGGCGATCCGACGGGTCAGCGACCGCCTCGAGGTCACGGTCCCGGTACAGCGCACCGGATCGGTGGGCCAGGGCCGCCTGCAGATCCTGGTACTCCAGGATGGCGGCCGCCTCCACGCGGACCGGGTCGGCGAGCCCGGCCAGCGCCGCATCGACCTGGAACACCCGGCCCCGCTCGTGGTCGAAGCTCGACACCGGACGCAGGGTCAGGGAGGCGACCGGTGGCAGCAGACCGCTGAGGATGTCGAGCCACACCCGCTGGGGGTCGGCGGCGGCCTCGACCCGCGGGTCGGTGAAGAGCTCCCCGCAGAGGGTGAGGACGGCGACCTGGAACTGCCGGTAGTAGAGGAGGTCGGCACCGCTCACCGCCACGGCCCCGAGGGGGGCCCCGTCGTCGTCCAGGAAGGTGACCATGAAGGGACGGGCGTACGGCTTGGGTGCCTCGTGCTCCGACCAGCGGACGCCGATCGACGGCATCAGGTGGTGCCGGCCGAGCGGCGGGCGCGGGCCAGTGCCAGGGTGTTGCGCAGGAGCATGGCCACGGTCATTGGGCCGACCCCTCCGGGGACGGGGGTGAGCCAGCCGGCCACCGGCTCCACGGAGGCCCGGTCCACGTCGCCGGCGATGCGACCGTCGATGGGCGTCGTCCCAACGTCGATGACCGCGGCTCCGGGCTTCACGTAGTCGGCCGTGATCATGCCGGGCCGCCCGATGGCGGCCACCAGGATGTCCGCCTCGCGGCACACGCCGGGGAGGTCCCTCGTCTTGGAGTGGCAGATCGTCACCGTGGCGCTGGCGTTGAGGAGGAGGAGCGCCAGCGGCCGGCCGACGATGACGCTGCGGCCGATCACCACGGCGCGGCTTCCCGCCACCGGCACGCCGGCGCGGCGGAGCAGTTCCATGCAGCCGACGGGCGTCCCCGGTCCCACGGCGACCGGCTGCCCGGCAGCGAGGCGGCCCAGGTTGAGGGGATGGAAGCCGTCGGCGTCCCGATCGGCGGGGACGGCCTCGAGGACGGGGCCCGTCTCGATCTGCGGCGGCAGCGGCAGCTGCACCAGCATCCCGTCGATGTCGGGGTCCTCGCGCATCCGCGCGCAGAGGTCGACGATGTCCCGGGTTCGGCTGTCACCCGGTGGGGTGTGGAGGGTGACGCGGATGGCGACCTTGTCCGCCGCCCTCAGCTTGTTGCGCACGTAGGTGGCGCTGCCCGGGTCGTCACCGCAGAGGACGATGCCGAGGTGCGGGGAGGCCAATCCGGCCGCGGTCATCGCCGCGACCTCCAGGGCGATCTCGTCGCGGACCGCCTGGGCGACCGCCTTCCCGTCGATGATGACGGCGCTCACCCGCGGTCCCTCTCGACGACGACGGTGAAACGGTCGACGGCCACGGGGAGAGGCGGTCGCTTGCCGACGCTGACCCGCACCGACTCGATGGCGGGTTCCTCGAGCAGGGAGGCGGCGATGTGCTCGGCAACCGTCTCCACCAGGTGGTGGCTCTCCTCCTCGACGACCGTGCGGCAGCGTTCGATGAGCCGCGCGTAGTCGACGGTGTCCTCGACCCTGTCGGTGGCCGCGGCCGGTCGCAGGTCGGTGCGCGCCTCCACGTCCACGTCGAAATGCGCTCCGGCCTCGCGCTCCTCGGCCCGGCAGCCGTGGTGGCCGAAGAACCGCATCCCCTCCAGCCGGAGGACGTCACCGGCGCTCCCGGCACCGCGGACGCCGTCGACTCCTCTTTCGGGGCTCACCACCCCGATTCTACGGAGCCGCGCGCCGGCACCCCGTCTCTCCCCGCGGGCCGCGCCGCCGGGGACCGCCCGCCTCCGGCCGGGATCGCGGTCAGCTCGCCTCCGCCCGCGTCTCCGGGACCGGCTTGAGCAGGGTCTCGTGGTTGTCGACGGGGTTGATCATCACGACCTGGAAGAGGTCTTCGAAGTCGCACTGGAACAACTGCATGAGCTGCTGGCGCAGCTTGGGACCGGGGTTCCGCGTCCCCGCCTCAAGCGCCGGGATGTAGTTCTGGGTCACCCCGAGGCGGTGGGCCAGCTCGCGCTGGGTGAGGTGGTGCCGGTCCCGCATGGTGCGGAGTCCCGTGGCACGGACCTCGACGTTCACGGCGGCCAATCTAGTACCTGTGAGTATGTTTGTCAATGACAACGCCCCGGTTCGGTCCGCCCCGGAGACCGGGCACGGATCTGCGACCATCAGGGGTCTCATGTGCCGCGTCTGCCACAAGCGCCCGGAGATCCCCGACGACCCCAACGGCCGCTGTGAGGCCTGCGCCAAGGCGGGGCGCCTCGCGCTGCGTTTCCGGCTCGGACCGGCGGCGGGCGGTGTGGGGCTCCGGGTGAAGGCGGGCGAGATCGCGCCCCGGCTGCTCAAGCAGAAGTGGGCGGCCTCGCTGACGGCGTACGCCGGGCAGCCGGTGGCGCGCCCTCACCTTGGCCTGCACGAGATGGAGATGGTCGTCGCCAGGGATCACCTCGAGACGATCCGGGTGGCCGGCGACCTGGCCGGGCACGCGGCGGAGGCGCTCCGGGCGCTCCGCGAGGCCGCCGAGCGCAGCGACGCCTCCTGGTAGGGGTCGGCGGGGAGGGGGCTCGTCCCTGCACGGGCGGTCATGGGAAGCCCGCGCCCGGATTCTCTCAGGGGGTGAGCCGCCACTCCCAGCTCGGCGCCGCGACGGCGACGCTGGTGACCACGCGCCAGGTGGCCACGGTGGTCCCGTCGAGGCTGCCCGTGACGGTGGCGACCACCGTGCCGGCCCCGACCGGCGCCACCAGGTGCCTGGTGGCGGGCCCCTGGAGGCGCAGCTGGAGCCCGGTCCCCCAGGGCACCGTGACCGACTCGGTGCCGCTCAGGTAGGCGGCCGTGAGCCCGCTGCTCCGGCCCCACCGGGAGGTCACCGCCCCCGCCACCAGGGGCGGAGTGACGGTGGCCGGGTAGACGGTGTCGTAGCCGGCGAGCGCGGCGTCGACGGCCGTCGCGGCTCCCTGCAGGGCGCTATCCAGGCTGTCCTGACCGAGGATGGCGCCGATGACGAGAACCTGCGGCTTCCCCAGCGGGGTCGGGCCGGCGGCGGCGAAGAGCAGGCAGCCGCCGGCCTCGGGCGTCGACCCGGTCTTGATCCCCAGCCAGCCGGGCACGGTGCCCAGGTCGGTGTCCAGGTTCTCGACCGTCGTGCCGTCGGGCATCACCGCCGTGGGGGTGCTGACCAGCTCGGCCAGCTCGGGGTTGGACAGGGCGGCCTGGCCCAGGAGCACCAGGTCGGCCGCCGTCGAGACCGTGTCCGGGCTGTACCCGCTGGGATCGGCGAAGCTGGTCTGGGCCATGCCGAGGGTGGCCGCCTCGGCGTTCATGGCGGCGAGGAAGGCATCCCGCGAGCCGGCCGCCCACACGGCCAGCGTCTCCGCCAGGTTGTTGGCCGACGGCAGGAGCAGTCCAAGCAGCATCTGGCGCTCGGTGAACCGCTCTCCCACCGTCACGGGGAGTGCCGAGCCGTCCTCGGCGATCGTCTGGTCGTACAGGGCGACGTCGTTGCCGTTGATGGTGTGCGTCGGGCCGGGGGCATCACCGCTCAGCGGCATCCTGGCGAGCACCACCAGGGCCGTCATGACCTTGGCCACGGAGCCGATGGGGACCACCGTCTCCGCCCCGAGGGAGCCGAGCTGGCCTCCATCGTTCGACACCAGGTCGAAGCTGCCCGCGGCGGGCAGGGGGACGGCCGGCGCCTCCCCGGGGTCGAGGCTGTAGGTGGCGGGGAGGGACAGGGTCAGGACCGGCCGGGGCGGCACGCTGCGGAGCTTGACGGTGCCGTAGACCGCTCCGCCGGCGAGCACGACCGCCACGCCGAGGCAGACGGCGGCGAGGTTGCGTGGGCGCACGGCCGACTATCCTGCCCCAGCCGCCGCCCGACGCGCGCCCCGGTCAGGTCACGGGCGGCGGGGGGAGCCCGCCGCCCGGCCGATGGACGATGCCTGCGCCGTTCCGAGCTTAGCGCTTGGCGCGGCGGCCACCGTTCTTGATGGACGCCGACAGCGTGGTGGACGGAGCGAAGCGGACGACCTTTCGCGCCGCCACCTTCACCGCCTCGCCGGTGCGCGGGTTGCGTCCCATGCGGGCCGCCCGCTGCTGGATCTTGAAGTTGCCGAAGCCGTGAATGCGAACCTCGTCTCCCTTCTGCAGGGCCGACGCGATGGTGGCGAAGAACCAGCGCACGTCGTCGCGCGCCCGCGTCATCGCATAGGTCCCACCGCCCTCGTCATCCTCGACCTTCGCCTTCCACAACTCTGCCAGGGAATCGCGAGTGATCACTTCGGCCATGCGAGCTTCTCCATCCGCGTTGTCGGTTGCAGCGGCCCGAATTGTATGCGGCGCCAAGGGCTTTTGCCAACTCCCAACGGGGGCGGCGGGAACCGCCTGGCGGCGCAGGAAACCCTCGCGGGCGTGCTAGGGTGCAGTCGTGCAGGAGATCTCCACAGGCCTCCCGAGTGGCGATTGGGATGACGAGCTGTTCGCTCACGGCGGCCACTTCATGCAGAGCCGGGCGTGGCTGGAGGTGCAGCAGGCACTCGGCGACGAGGTGTTCGCGCAACGTGGGGAGGGATGGCGCTGGGCGGGGGTCGTGCATCGCGGCCGCGGCATCCGCTACGCCTACTCACCCTACGGCCCGTCGATCGACGACCCCTCGCGCCTCGGTGCCGCCGTCGAGGCGATCCGCCGGGCGGGGGCGACGCTGGGCGTCGACTTCGTGCGCATCGAGCCGGATCTCGAGGTGGCGGAGAGCCGTCTCGCGGCGCTGGGGGCGCTGGCCAGCCGCAGCGTGCAGCCGCGGCACACCCTGGTGCTCGACCTGCGGCGGCCGGAGCAGGAGCTGCGCTCCGAGCTCACCTCGGGTCGCCGCCGCAGCATCAACACCGCCACCGCCAAGGGCATCACCGTCCGCCGCACCAGGGAGATGGCGGAGGTGGAGCGTTTCATCCAGTTGATCCGGAAGACCGGCGAGCGCAATCGCTTCGACCCGCACTCCGCCGGCTACTACCGGACCGTCTGCCGGGTCCTCTTCGAGCGCGATGCGGCGTCCCTCTACCTGGCCGACGTCGAGGGGGAGAGCGTCGCGGGGGTGATCGCCTTCGAGTCGCCGACGACGGGGTATTACGCGCACGCGGCCGCCGACGCCGAGCGTTCGCGCCAGATCATCGCCGCCGCCCCGCTCGCCTGGAGGATCGTCCTCGACTGCCGCGCCGAGGGGCGGGCCGCCTTCGACTTCTGGGGAGTCATCCCCGACGACACCGTCGACCATCCCTGGGCCGGCCTCAGCCGGTTCAAGAAGACCTTCGGGGGCCGCCTGGTCACCCGGCCGGGCACCTTCGACCTGCCGATCCGACCCTGGCGGCACCGCGTGTACCGGGCGATTCGCCGGGCGAGATCGCCGCATGGGGCCGGCCGGTGAGGCCGGCGGCACCGGCGGAGATCAGCCGGTGGGACGACCTCCTCCTCGCCAATCCCGATGGCGGCGACATGCTCCAGACACGGGCGTGGGGGGAGTTCAAACGCCGGTGGGGCTGGCGCCCCGCGTACCGCGTCTGGGAGGGACCGGGCGAGTCTGTCGCGGCGCTCTTCCTCCGCCACCACGTCCCCGGGATGGGTCACCTCTGGTATTCGCCCAAGGGGCCCGGCGTCGGCTCGGTCGATCGCCTGGCGGCGCTGCTCGCCGAACGCGACAGCTTCGCCGGCGCCTTCTGCGTCCAGGTGGAGCCCGAACTGCCCGACACCACGGCCAACCGGTCGGCGCTGCTGGCCATGGGCCTGCGCAAGGCGGCCGATGTGCAGATCTCCCGGGCCACCGTCTTCGTGGACCTCGACCCCGGCCGCGACGAGGCGGCGCTCCGGGCGACGTTCCGCCGCGACGCCCGCTACAACATCGGGCTGGCAAGCCGCCGCGGGGTCACTGCGGCGCCCGTCCCCTGCAGCGACGAGAACATGGCGGTCATGCACGCGCTCGTGGCCGGCGCGTTCGACCGCCACGGCCGCTATCCGGCCCGCTCCCTCCCCTACCACGCGGGCTACTGGCGGCTGTTCGAGGCGAGTGGCCAAGGCCAGCTCTTCCTCGCCCGCGACGGAGAGGACGTGCTGGCCGGGGCGTACGTCGTCGTGCTCGGGGGCAGGGCCTGGTACAAGGACGGGGGCGCGTCCATGCGCAGGCGCGAGCTCAAGGCCGCCCACCTCCTGCAGTGGGAGGTGATGCGGTGGCTGCGCGGGCGCGGCGTGCGCAGCTACGACCTGGTGGCGGTGCCCCGGCCGGAGGAGCTGGGCCCCGAGCATCCGCTGTACGGGCTCTGGGAGTTCAAGACCGGCTTCTCCTCGGACGTCCGGGAGTTCGTCGGCACCTGGGACCTGGTCCTGGACGAGCGCCGCTATCAGCTCTGGAGGCGGGTCGCCGAGCCGGTGGCCAGGCGGGCGCGCTGGCGGCTGCGCCACAGCCTCCTCTACTGACCCGGGCCGGCGCGCCTATCTCCAGATGCGCTTCATGATCACCCGGGCGAGCTTGTCCGGGTCGTGGTGCGAGCTGATCGTGGTGCTGACGACGTCGGAGAAGACGAAGCTCACCGGGTGCTCCTGAGCACGCTGTCGGTCGAAGCTGACGCGCGCCACGCCCGCCCGCTCCGACGACGCCGGCAGCGGCGGCGTCAGGTTGCTGTTGACGATCACGTAATCGAAGAGGTTGCCGCCGACGTGGGCGTCGATCACGTTGAGGTACTCGCTGACGGCGTAGCCCATCGTCTCGCCCGGCTGGTCGGCGACGTTGCAGACGTAGATCTTGACGGCGGGGGTGGCGCGCAGAGCCTCGACCATGCCGTCCACGAGGAGGTTGGGCAGGATCGAGGTGTACAGGGAGCCGGGGCCGATGATGACGATCTCGGCGTCGAGCACCGCCGCCTCCGCCTCGGGGTTGACGGGAGGGGCCGCCGGATCGAGGAAGACCCGATCGATGCGCTCGGCGCCGATCGGCACCTTGGACTCGCCGACCCGAACCTCCGCACCGGCGCGGGCGCAGAGGACGACGTCGGTCAGGGTGCTGGGCACGATCTCGCCTCGGATGGCGAGGACCCGCCCCGACTCGCGGACGGCGTGCTCGAAGTCACCGGTGATCTCCGCCATGGCGGTGATAAAGAGGTTGCCGAAGGAGTGCCCGCCGAGCGCCCCATCCCCGGTGAAGCGGTGCTGGAAGAGCTCGGTCATCATCGGCTCGGTCTCGGCCAGCGCCGTCAGGCACTGGCGGAAGTCGCCCGGGGGTAGGACGCGGAACTCGTCGCGCAGGCGCCCGCTGGAGCCCCCGTCGTCGGCGACGGTGACGATGGCCACGATGTTGCCGGTGTACTTCTTGATGCCGCGGAGGACCGTCGAGAGGCCGGTGCCGCCACCCAGGGCGACCACCTTCGGGCCCTTGGCCAGCAGCCGGGAGGTGTACAGCTGCTGGACCAGCCCGCGCTCGCCGCGGCCCCCGGGGAAGAAGGGACCGAGCACCGAGCGGCCGAGGAAGTAGAAGCTCACCCCGATGATCACCAGGCCGACGAGGAGGAAGAGCACCGCGCGGACCGACCGGGGCAGGAACTGGAGGGTGGCCTGCTGCACCCAGGAGGGGAATCGCCCCCCCTCCGAGTACACGTCACGAAGGATGTAGCCGACGGCCAGGCTGATCATGACGATGCCGACCATGAGCAGCAGGAGCCAGCGTTTGACGTACAGCCCCGGGGTGAACAGCCGCACCAGCGTGCTGTTGGGGCGGAGGCGTGCCTTCATCCTGGAGGCGATTGTCCCATGGCCGGTCCCCCTCAGCCCAGGGCGATGGACGGGGCCACGCCGGGCTGCTGGGCGACCGGCAGGGCGGAGGGGGCGGCCATGGCGCGCCGGCCCATGCTCAGGTAGACCCCGCCCCGGGCGGCGATCAGCTCGCCGTCCAGGCAGTTGCGGCCGTCGACGACAAGGCGCCCCCGCATCAGCGAGACCACCCGCGCCCAGTCGAGCTCGCGGTACTCCGGCCACTCGGTGACCAGGCAGACGGCGTCGCTGCCGGTGACGGCCTCGTAGGGGTCGTCCACCAGCTCGATGCGGGGCAGCATCGGCCGGGCGTTGGGGATCGCCACCGGGTCGGTGGCGACCACATGGGCGCCGAGGCCCTGGAGGTGGCGGATGATGTCCAGGGCCGGCGCCTGCCGCAGGTCGTCGGTGAAGGGCTTGAAGGCGAGCCCGAGGATCGCCACCCGGTGGCCCTGGATGGTCCCCCCCAGACCGTCGCGCAACTTGGTGATGAAGCGGCGGCGCTGCTGGTTGTTGACCTCGATGGCGGCCTTGAGGAGCCAGAAGCTCTGACCGTGGTATCCGGCCGACGTCTCCAGCGCGCGGACATCCTTGGGGAAGCAGGACCCCCCCCACCCGAGGCCGGCGCTCAGGAAGCTGCGGCCCACCCGGGGGTCGAGGCCCATCCCGTCGGCGACCTGGTCGATGTCGGCGCCGGTGAGCTCGCAGAGCTGGGCCATCTCGTTGATGAAGCTGATCTTGGTGGCCAGGAAGGCGTTGGAGCCGTACTTGATCAGCTCGGCGCTGGTGCTGTCGCACAGGAGGTGGACCGTGACCAGACCGTCGAAGAGGGCTGCCACCCTCTGGCGGGCCCTGGGATCCTCGCCGCCGACCACGATGCGACTAGGGTTGCGGAAGTCGTGCAGGGCGGAGCCCTCGCGGAGGAACTCGGGGCACATGACGAAGGCGACGTCCTTCCTCGCCGTGGCGGCGGCGAGGGCGCGGGTGCTGCCTGGCGGGATCGTGCTCTTGATGGCGATGACCACGTCGGGGGCGGCGTGCAGGAGCGCCTCGCCCACCGCCTGGTGAACCTGGGTGAGATCCGCCTCGCCATCGGGCGTCGGCGGCGTGCCCACGGCGACCATGACGATACCGGCCCCCTCGACACCCTCCCTCATCGTCTCCACGGCCCGCAGCCTGCCGGCGGCGACAACCTGGGCGAGGAGGCTGTCCAGCCCCGGCTCATGGATGGGGCAGATGCCGGCCGCCACCGCCGCGCGGCGGTCGGCATCGATCTCGACGAGCCGGACCTCACGGCCCAGGTCCGCCAGGCCGACGGCGGTCACCAGCCCGACGTAGCCGGCGCCGACCACGCAGACGACACCGTCGTCGATGGCTGGCCTCATTGCCGCGACTCTACGGCACCGGGGGAGCCCCGCAGGCCGATCCGGGCAGGTACGATGCTCGATCCATGGCTGAACCCTTCCTCTCCGTGCTCATCCCCGCTCTCAACGAGGAGCGGACCCTCGACCAGGTGATGGACGCGGTCCTCGCCTCCGAGGTCGATCTCGAGGTCGTTCTGGTCGACGACGGCTCCAGCGACGGCACCTGGGACCGGATGCGCGCCCGGGCCGACGCCGACCCTCGCGTCCGGGCCTACCGGCACAACCTCAACCGGGGCAAAGGTGCGGCTGTTAGGACCGCGCTGGAGCACGCCCGCGGTTCGGTGGTGCTGATCCAGGACGCCGACCTGGAATACGACCCCGCCGAATACCCCAACCTGCTGGCGCCGATCCGGAACGGCCGTGCGACGGTCGTCTACGGGTCGCGCGCCTTCAGCAGCCACACCGCCTTCTCCTACTGGTACGTCATGGGCAACCGGCTGGTCACCCTGGCCACCAACGTCATCTACAACTGCTACCTCTCCGACATGGAGACGGGCTACAAGGTGATGCCGCGGGAGGTCGCCCTCTCGCTCAGGCTCCGGGCCCGCGGCTTCGAGCTCGAGCCCGAGATCACGGCCAAGCTCCTCAGATCCGGCCATCGGATCTACGAGGTTCCCATCAGCTACGCCGCCCGGTCGCGGGCCGAGGGCAAGAAGCTCACCGCCATGGACGGGGTGCGGGCGCTGCGAACGCTGGCCCGGTACCGGGGATGGCGCCCCCGCCGCTGACCGTCCCACGAGGGAGCCGCCGGGTCGACGCCTGACTACGCCGCGTGGCTCCACACCAGCACCCCCTGGTCGGCACGCGGGGGGCCACCGGCCAGCTGGGTGAGGAAAGCCTCCATCCGTGACTGCAGGGCCGGCGACATACCGAAATCCATCGGACCCAGGATGATCACGCTCACCCCCAGGGCATGCAGATCGCTGCGTGATGCCTGCACGAGGTTGGGGCCGCAGGGGGTTGTCGGAAGCGATGCCTCCAGTGCATCCATGACGCAGGCGAGGGTTGTCCCCACCGCGCTGCCCGGTGCCGGAGAGGCGGAGGTCGCGCCGGTGGCCGCGGCGGGTGTCAGGGAGGGGAATGACCAGGGATGCTGGTCCAGCTGGATCGTGCTGGGCAGCCCGGCGGACACCCCCTCCGGCCCCCCCTGGATCAGCGGGGCTGAGACGAGGCGTATCCGGAATCCCGACTCCGCCTGCCACAGCAACGGCTCGAAGGTCGACTGGCTGTCCGCACCGAAGGGAACCAGCAGCACCGCCGTGCCGGCGGGCAGCTTGGCCACGTCGCCCCCGGCCAGGAAGTACTGCGGAGTCGCCACGTTCCAGACGGCCAGTGGCATCACCGGCGCGAGCGTCGCACCGACGAGAAGCAGGGCGATGCCGCCGGCGCCACGCGCGCGTCGTGTCCCGTCAAGCACGGTTCGGTCCGTGAAGACGGCGACGACAGCGGCAAGACCGAGGTCGATGAAGAGGGCGAAACGGGAGGGCAGCACGTTTCCCAGCACCGGAAGATCGGCGAGCAGCCGTCCCGGGAGTGGGAGCGATAGGAACGTCACGCCGTTGATGTGAAGGTAGGGGCCGAGGCTCCACACCACCGCAGCCGCGGTTGCACAGCCGACAACCCGCAGCCACCTGTCGCCGAGCCAGCGCCGGAAAGTCCAGAGGCTGACGAGGAGCAGCGGTAACCCGATGTACGAGTCGGCTTCGAGCAGCCCCCCGGTCCAGTCGGCGGACAGCTTGGCGGTCAACGGCGGTGCCAGAACCGTGTGTCCATTGGGGAAGAGGAGGCTGGCGAGATCGGTCACGTACGAGTTCCGTGGCTGGAGCAGACCGACGGCCCGCCCCGGGCCGAGGAGCTGATACGCGAGCGGCACTCCGCAGATCACGACGAGAACGACGACCGCGACCCCGAGCGTCCGGGCCAGGGGGACGAGGCGCGACCGCACGTTGCGCGGGAAGACGAGGGCACTGATCACGATCGCCGTCCCGACTGCGACGACGAAGAGGATCAGGGTCTCCTCGGCGAGGAGCAACTGCGCCGCGGCCAGCAGGCCGATGAGAGCGCCCCAGCGAAGGCTGCTGTGATCGGGGTGGGTCATCACCGTCTCGACGGCGACGATGAGCAGCGGCACCAGGAAGAAGAGCACCAGGTGGATGTGCGCTGTGGCCTGCGTCGAGGAGTACGGGCCAAGGATCATGAGCAGCCCGCCGAGCCACGCCGCCGTCTGATGGCGCACGTGGCGGCGCAGCCACAGGAACGTGCACCAGCCGTCGAGCGCAAGAGCCAGGAGGAGGGCAACGTTGTAGGAGACGACGACCCCGAAGATGGCCGTGACCGGCCACATCACCACCGACAGCAGCGGAACGCTGGTGTTCCACATCATGTTCGATCCCCGCGGCAGGTTCACATAGGCGTCGAGCAGGGGATTCAGACCGTGGCTCAGGGCGTATGGGAACCAGCCCAGGAAGTTCATGAATCCCATCGGATCGCCGGGGACACCGGGATACTCCGTGGCCGCGGCGCGCCACACGGGAAACGTCAGGGCCAGCGCCACCAGGAGATAGGCGCCGAAGGCCGCCAGCCGCGCCCCGGGGCGTGGGATGCCAACACGCCCCAGCCACGCGGTCACCCCGCGGCGCCGTTCCTCGCCGGTGGCGGGATTCTGGAGCACTAGTATTCACCCCGCATGACCGCGCCTCATCTTGTCACGCCCGGGGCGCCTCGGAGCGCACCTTGAGGGCGCGTCTCCAGTGCCTGGCCGCGGCGGCGGCGGCACCCTGTCTGTACTTGGCCCTGGCGCTCGCAGCGCTGTGGCAGGGGCTGTTCACCGGTCACGACACGATCGTCGGGAACACCGGCGACCCGTCGATCTTCATCTGGTCCCTGCAGTGGGTGCCCTTCGCCCTCACCCACCACCTCAACCCCCTGGTGACCAGCTACCTGCACTACCCGGGCGGCGCCAACCTGATGTGGAACACCTCCATCCTCTTCCCGGCGCTGGTGCTGGCGCCGGTCACCGCCCTCTTCGGTCCGATCACCTCGTACAACGTCCTGGCCGTCCTGGGCATGGCTCTCTCCGGCTGGTGCGCCTTCCTCGCCGTGCGGCGCTACTCGCGTCACTGGGCGGCCGCGGCGCTCGGCGGCCTGCTCTACGAGTTCAGCCCCTACATGGCGGTCCAGATCACCGGCCACGCCCACCTCTTCGTGGCCGTCTTCCCCCCGCTGCTCCTGATCTTCGCCGACGAGATCCTGGTCCGCCGGCGCCGTCCCGCGGCGCTCATGGGAGCCCTGCTCGGTGTCGCCGCCGCCGCCCAGCTGCTCACCGGCACGGAGCTGCTGACGATCTCGGTGGTCATGGCAGTCCCCGCGCTCGTCACCCTCGGCGTCCTCTTCCGGGACCGGCTGGGCGAGGTCCTCCCCTATGTCAGGCGCGCGGCGGCGTTCGCGGCCGTCACCTTCGCCGTGCTGGCGGCCTACCCCCTCTACATCCTGTTCCTGGGGCCGCAGCGGGTCACCGGGGCCCTCCAGGGGTTCGGCTACGTGGCCCGGCCGACGTCATTCCTCATCCCCTCCGGCTTCGAACTGATCAGCGGAGGCTCCACCGTCCTGGATTCGAGCGTCTACATCGGCATCCCGCTCCTCGTCCTGGCGGTGGCGGTCGCCGTCCGGCTCCGTCGCCACCCCGCCGTCGTGACCGCGGCGGTGACGCTGGCCTGCGCCATGGTGCTCTCGCTGGGCGGCCACCTCACCCTTCACGGCACCGCCACCCCGATCCCTCTGCCCTGGCTCATCGCCCAACACCTGCCGGTGCTGGACAACGTGCTGCCCACCCGCCTGATGGTCGCCGGTTACCTGGCCCTGGCGGTGATGCTGGCGGTCTTCGTCGACCGGGTCCTCGAGACCCCCCTCCGGCTGCGCCTGGCCGGCATGGCGGCGGCGGCAGTGGCCCTGGTCCCCCTCATCCCCTCGCTGCCGGTCTCCAGCGCCCAGTACGCGGTGCCCGCCTTCTTCACTGACGGCTCCGCCGGGCGACTGTCCCCGACGGGGTCCGTCCTGATCACGCCGTACGGAGGCACCACGATCGCCGACTACGCCCCCCAGGTCTGGCAGGCGCTCTCCGGGATGGCCTTCAAGACCCAGCTCGGCATGGTCTTCACCCCCGGGCCCGGCGGCCACGAGTGGAGCGCCGACATGGACGCGCTGGGCACCGAGCTGCACGACCTGGGGGACCTGGACCAGCCCGCGCCCGCCTCGCTCTCCGCCTCGGTCCGGGCGACGTACCTCGGCGACCTCCGGGCTCACGACGTGACCACGGTCATCGCCGGCCCTTCGCCGGGACAGGCCCAGGTGGTGCAGCTGATCACCGAACTGCTGGGGAGGCCCGGCACCTCATCCGGCGGCGTCGTCGTCTGGACCGGCGTGGCCGCGGAGACGTCCTAGCCGGCCGCGGAGCACCCTCCCCCTTCCCCCTGCCCACAGGCGGGTCACGGGGATCCCCGGCATCAGCCGCCATAGGTCCAGACCAGGACGCCCTGGTCGGCGCTCGGGGGTGCGCCGGCCAGCTCGGTGAGGAAGCTCTCGATCGGCGTCCGCTGCCCCGACCCCGTCCCGTAGGCGAGGGGCCCCATGATGATCACGCGCACACCCAGTGCCGTCAGGTCGGCGCGCGAGCGGGCGACGACACCGGAGCCGCAGCGGGCCGTGGAGAGGGACGCTTCGAGCGCGTCCATGGCACAGGCGATGGTCGTGCCGTGATTGTCTGCCGAGGCCGAGGTGGTGGTGCTCTGAGGACCGGCCCCCGAGGGGTTCGCGGACGGAATCGACCACGGGTGCTGCAGGACCTGAATCGCGCTGGGCAGGCCCGTCGACATCCCGTCCGGCCCCTCCATGTAGATGGCGCCCGACACCATCCGCACGCGGAAGTCGGACTCGGCCTGCCACAGCAGCGGCGCCAGCGTCAATTCGCTGTACGCCCCGAAGGGAACGACGAGGGCGGTGGTGCCGGCCGGCAGTCTCATGACATCGCCACCGCTGAGGAAGTACCTCGGTGTCGTCGGTGTCGAGCCGCCCCATGCAGCGATCGGCATGGCCGGAGCGAGCGTGGCGCAGACGAGAAGAATGCAGGCACCACCGGCCAGACGCGAGCGTCGTCCGGCGTGGAGAACCGTCCGATCGGCGAATACGGCGACAACCGCGGCCAGACCGAGGTCGACGAAGAGGGCGAAGCGGGAGGGGAGGAGATTGGAGAGTGCCGGCAGGTGGCCGAGCAGCCACCCCGGGAGGGGGACGACGGCATCCTCGAAACCATCGATGTGGAGATGGGGCCCGAGGCTCCACACCAGCGCCGCCGCCGTGGCCCAGCCGACGGTCCGGAACCAGCGATCCCCGCGCCACCGCAGGAAGGCCCAGAGGCTGACGGCGAGCAGCGGGATGCCGACGTATCCGTCGCCCTCCAGGGCGCCGCCGCTCCACTGGCTCACGAGGCTCCGGGTGAATGGCGGAGCCAGCGCCGTGCGGCCGTTGGGCACGACCAGGTTGACGGCATCGGTGACGAATTGGTTGGGGGGCTGCACCAGGCCCGTGATCCGCCCCGGTCCGAGCAGCTGGTACGCGAGCGGGACACCCGCGACGACCACGAAGAACAGTGCGGCGACGCCGAAGGTCCTCGCCAGGGGGACGACCCGCACCCTCACGCTCCGCGGGAACACGAGAGCGCTGATGGCGACAGCACTTCCCAGCGCGATAGCGGAGAGGATGACGATCTCCTCGGAGAGGAGCGCCTCCGCGGCGCCCAGCAGACCGATGACGGCGCCCCAACGGAGGCTGCTGTGCTCGGGATGCCGGAGCACCGTCTCGAGGGCGATGATCATCAGCGGCACGGGGAAGAACAGCAGCAGCAGGATGTGGGCGGTTGCCTGCGTCGATGCGTACGGTCCGAGGACCATCAGCAGGCCACCCAGCCACGCTGCCGACATGTGCCGGACGTGACGGCGAAGCCAGAGGAAGGTGCACCACCCGTCGAGCGCGAGCACGAGGACGAGGGCGGTGTTGTACGAGACGACAACGCCGAAGAGCGCGGTGACCGGCGCCATCACCACGCCGAGCAACGGCATGTTGCCGTTCCACATCATGTTCGAGCCCTGGGGCAGGTTCACGTAGCTGTTGAGCAGAGGATTCAGACCGTGGCTCAGGGCGAAGGGGTACCAGCCGAGGAAGGCCATCGAGATGGAGGGGTCTCCGGCCTGTCCTGGCCACTCCATGGCAGGGTTTCGCCAGGCGGGAAAGGTCAGGGCCAGCGCAGCCAGCAGGAACCCGGCGAAGGCCCACAGGCGCGGGCCGGGTCGGGGGATGCGGCTGCGCCACGACGGCGCGGCGTTCGGGCCGGCCGGCCCGTCCACCGTCCCCACGCCTGTCCCCGGCCCCTGGCCGCCCATCGTGGTCACGGGCGCCGCGCTCGCCGATCCGCAGGCCAGCGGGCCTGGCAGGGGCGCCGGCGGAACCCTCGGACCCGCGTGGACGGGATCATCCGGTCCATGGTGTCGGAGTATCCCTCGCCACCGAGAACTTCACGAGCAGCGGAGGATACCGGCCGGGCGAGGGTGACGTCGCCCGCGGGAGCGGCGCTCCCGGCGCCGGTCACCCCCATCACGGGACGGGACGGCCGGCCGGGGCGCCCGGGCACCCCGGCGGTGCGGGGCCGGCCCGGCGGCGCCGCCGGCGCCCCCCTTCCCGGGGTGCACCAGCCGGTGGGTCGTCTAACATACAGCCGTTTCGGCGGGCACCACACCGGAGGCGGCGAGATCCCCACACCGTTGGGAATCCTTGGCGGGGGGGCGAGTGGCCTGTCGCTTGCCCTGCTCACGGATCGCGAATTCGTCCTCATCGAGCGGAATCCGCGGCCGGGCGGTCACGCCGTGTCCACCTCGGTGGATGGATGGGTGTTCGACCGCGGCCCGCACATCATGTTCTCGCGGAGCGATCTCCATCTCGAGTGCATGGTCAGCAGCCTGGGTGGCAACGTGCACCGCTGCCGGCGCAACAACAAGGTAGCCCTCGCGGGGGCGCTGGCCCGGTACCCCATCGAGAACGACCTCGCCGCACTGCCGCTGCCGTTGCGCGCAGATGCCGTGATCAGTCTGATGCGGGCACACGACCGCCATGCCGATCCGGCCAACCTGGCGGAGTGGTTCGGCGCCAACTTCGGCGACGTCCTCGTCTCCGCCTACTTTCGCCCCTACAACGAGAAGGTTTGGAACGTCCCTCTGGAGACGCTCTCCATGGCGTGGGCGGACCGAATTCCGAGGCCACCGCTGGAGGACGTCATCCGCGGGGCGCTCGGCGAGGTCTCGGAAGGGTACCTCCATCAGCTCTACTACTCGTACCCGCTGCACGGCGGTTACTCGGCCATCATGGACGCATGGGCGCGGGGGATCGCCGCGGAACGCCTGGTCCTGGATGCCACGATCACCCAGGTGCGGCCGACGCCGGACGGGGTCACGGTGCGCACGCAGGACCGTGAATGGCAATTCCAGCAGGTGGTGTCGACACTGCCGCTGCACGATCTCGTGAGAATCGTCCCGGACGTGCCCACCTCGGTCGTCGCCAGCGTGTCGCGGTTGGTCGTCAATCCCATGCTCGTCATCACACTCGGATTCCGTGGCGAGGATCCCAACCAGTTCACCGCGGTGTACATCCCCGACGACGACTACGCCGTCAACCGGGTTTCCTATCCGGCGGTGTTCTCTCCCCACAACGCGCCGCCCGGCTGCTTCAGCGTCCAGGCGGAGATCACCACCGCACCGGGCGCGGAGATGCTGGAGCGCAGTGATGAGACCGTCGTCGATCACGTTCTCAGTGGCCTTCGGAAGCGGTCACTCATCCCCGACGGTGCGGAGCTGGCGTTCACTCGCGTGGATCGCTATCCGTATGCCTACGTCGTCTACACGCAGGGATACGAGCGTGACCTTCAGGTCGCCCTCGACTGGTTCGCAAGCCAGAGAATCCTCCTCCACGGCCGGTTCGGTTCCCACCAGTACCTCAACGTGGACGGCTGCCTCGGCAGCTCGATCGCCCTGGCACGGAAACTCGGCGCGCCCCTGCCCGACGGCGACGTCCGCGCGCGCTTTGCGAATCTGGCCATGATAGGCTGAGGAGAACATGCTTTCGCCGGACGCCCACCCCTATTCGGACGTCGCCGTCGTGATGATCACGCGCAACGAGGAGAAGGCTGTCGCCAAGGTCATCGATGACGCCGCGAACGCCCTCCCGGGAGCCGTGATCTACGTCATCGACGGCAGCTCGGACGCCACGCCCGAGATCGCCCGCCGGCAGGGGGCCACGGTGATCCGCGAGCCGGGGGGCGGTTTCGGACCGGCGCTCCACGCCGGCTTGATGGCCCCGGATCGGCCCATCGTCGTCACCGTGGACGCGGACGACACGTATCCCGCCTCGGCCTTCCCCGCGCTGGTGCGGCTGATCCGCGAGGGCTGGGACGTCGCCGGCACCGATCGGCTCGGCGTGCGCCGGCCCGAGGCGATGCGGCCATTGAACTGGATCGCCAATCACGTCTTCAGCGGTATCGCGTCGCTGCGCGCGCACACCCGGCTGCGCGATGTCCACTCGGGGCAGCGAGCCTACCGGGCCGCCGTGCTGCACGCCTTCGACTGGGACTTCGCGGGACTGGCCTTCCCCGTCGACCTCCTCCTCTGGCCGGCTCTGGCCGGCTACCGGGTCACCGAGATCCCCATCGCCTACACCGAGCGCATCGGCGAGACCAAGCTGCGGCGCTGGGTCAGTGGCAGGGCGACCATGCGCCGGCTGCTGCGATCGCGCGCGGCGTGCCGGCATGCGCGGAGACGCGCAGAGCTCTCCTCCTCCCCCGCGCCAACGCTCGACAAAGCATCGTCGGAGGCGAGGGGACGAGCGTGAGCGATTCTCCACGCTCGGGCGCCGGTGAGACGCCGCTGACAGGGTGGCATTACGCGCGCTTCCGGGACGTGGCCCTCACCGTCGGAGCCACGGCGCTGTCGAGGAGTTCGCGCCTCCTCTGGTACGCGGAGACGCTGGTGCTCTCAGCCCGGTATCAGCAGTGGATCGGAGCCTCGGCCTGGGCGCGCGACAGCCGGTGCCGCCCCGACCACGTCGCTCTCTGGGAGGAGCTGGCGAAGCCCCGGCTGGCCGGCCGCGGCGCGGTGGCGCTGGAGTTCGGCGTCGCGGACGGGCGCGCCACGCGGTGGTGGTCTCACCGCGGCGTTGACTTCGCCGCCTGGCATGGATTCGACACCTTCGAGGGGCTTCCCGGGGCGTGGACGCGCGCTGGCGTGTCCGTCATGTCGGCGGGCGTCTTCGCGCCCACCGCCGGTGCGGGTTCCGTTCCCAGCCTGGCGGCGCCATTCCCGTACGCCTGGCACAAGGGGCTCATCGAGGAGACGCTGCCCGCTTTCGTCAGACCGGACGCACCCCTGTTCGTCCTCATCGACGTCGACCTCTTCGAGCCGGCCCTGGTCATCCTCGAGTGGCTCACACAGAACGGGCGGCCGGGCGACCTGGTGTACTTCGACGAGGCGTTCGACCCGTGGAACGAGGGGCTGGCCCTGCGCCGGGCGTTCGAAGGGGGCCTCCGGCTGCGAGCCATCGGCCACTCCGGCTCCTCGCTCCTTGCGGAGGTCGCCTCACCCGCCGCTGCCATCGGCGCCGGTGACGGGCCGTGAACGCCAGGGGGCCAGCCGAGCCCGCGGAGGCGCAGCGATGACCACCTTCAGCGAGACATACCTCGAGGAGACCCGCCGCATCACCGAGGCGGTGGACGCCGGATCCGTCGAGCGTCTGGCGGAGGGCCTCGCCGCCGTCAGAGAGCGATCGGGGCGGCTCTTCATCCTCGGTGTCGGCGGCTCGGCGGGCCACGCCGGCCACGCGGTCAACGACTTCCGCAAGCTCTGCGGCATCGAGGCGTACGCCCCCACGGACAACGTGTCGGAGCTCACCGCGCGGATCAACGACGACGGCTGGGACTCGTCGTACAGCGCCTGGCTGGCCGGCTCCCACCTGCGGCGCGACGACGGCATCCTGGTCTTCTCGGTGGGCGGCGGGGACCGGGCGCGGGGCATCTCCACGAACATCGTCAACGCCCTGGACGCCGCCCGGGAGGCAGGCTGCTTCATCGGCGGCATCGTCGGCAGGGACGGCGGCCACACCGCGGACGTCGGCGACGCCGTGGTCGTCATCCCGCCTCTCGTCGAGGAACGCGTCACGGCTCACACCGAGGGCCTCTGTGCCGTGGTCTGGCATCTGCTGGTTTCCCACCCGCTGCTGCAGCGCAGCCCGACCAAGTGGGAGTCGTCGCTGGGAGACGCGCCGTGGCCACCCGCTATCTGATCGTCGGCGGGGCCGGTTTCATCGGCAGCCACCTGACCGACCGCCTCCTCAGCGCCGCCGGCACCGAGCGTGTGACGCTCTACGACAACTTCTCGTCCGGTCGCGAGTGGCACTACGCCGCGTGGCGCGACGATCCGAGGCTCACCGTGGTCCGGGCCGATGTCCACGAGCAGGAGCGGCTGACCGCGACGATGGCGGGGCATGAAGTGGTCATCCACCTGGCTTCGAACCCCGATATCGCGCGGGCGGTGACGGAGCCATCCATCGACTTCGACGAGGGGACAGCCCTGACCAACGCCGTGGTCGAGGCGATGCGGATCTCCGGGGCGTCCACCCTCCTGTACGCCTCGGGCAGCGGGGTCTACGGGGATCTGGGAGAGTTCGAGGCGGGGGAGGACCACGGCCCGCTCATCCCGGTCTCGACGTACGGGGCCTCGAAGCTCGCCGGGGAGGCTCTGATCGCCTCCTACTGCCACATGTTCGGACTGGTGGGGCGGGCCTTCCGGTTCGGCAACGTCGTGGGGGCTCGGCAGACCCATGGGGTCGGCTTCGATTTCCTCCGCCGGCTCAGCGCGGACCCGACCCGGCTCCGCATCCTCGGCGACGGCAGGCAGAGCAAGTCGTACATCCATGTCAGCGATGTCGTCGAGGCGGTCCTGCTGGCGCTTCACCGCGAGACCCGGCCCTTCCAGGTCTACAACGTGGCCACCGGCGACTACATCACCGTCCGGGAGATCGCCGACATGGCTGCGGACGTCCTCGGGCTTCCGCCCAGGTCGGTCGCCTACGAGTTCACCGGCGGGGACCGGGGGTGGAAAGGTGACGTGCCGGTCGTGCGGCTGACGACCGAGCGCATCCGCTCCCTGGGATGGAGCAACCGGCTGCGAACGGCCGAGGCGCTGCGCGCGTCGCTGGATGCCATGCGCCTCGAGCTCTCCGGCGCCGGAATGAGCGGAACCCGCGAGTGAGCACGGCTCCCGCCGTCTTCCTCGATCGGGACGGGGTGCTGAACGCGGCGGTCGTCATCGACGGACGCCCTCACCCGCCCCGGGATGCGGGCGAGATGCGCCTGCTGCCGGGGGTCGAGGGAGCCTGCGCCCGGTTGCGGGAGGCGGGCTTCATCCTCGTCTGCATCACCAACCAACCGGACATCGCGCGGGGTGCGACGACCGCCGCCATCGTGGCGGAGATCAACGGGCGCCTCCAGCGTGAGCTCGCTCTCGACGCCGTGGCCGTCTGCCCCCACGACGATGCCGACGGCTGTGCCTGCCGCAAGCCGAGGCCGGGGCTCATCCTGGAGGCGGCAGCCCACCTCGGGGTGGACCTGACAAGGAGCGTGGTCGTCGGCGACCGGTGGCGCGACGTCGAGGCGGGCAGGCGGGCGGGGTGCCGGACCGTGCTCCTCGACCGCGCGTACGATGAGCCGATGGCCATTGCGGACGCGGTCGCGGGGTCCCTCGACGAGGCGGTCCCCCTCATCATCGCCCTGTCACGAGAGGGCGCCGCCGGCTCGCCGGCGGCGGGATGATCGGTGGATCTCAGCACGCTGCGCGTCGAGATCTTCGCCGACGGTGCCGACCGGGCAGGAATCGAGGCCCTGGCGCGCGATCCTCTCATCAGGGGGTTCACCACCAATCCCACCCTGATGCGAGCCTCGGGCGTCGACGACTACGAACAGTTCGCCCACGAGGTGCTGCCCCTGGTCGGCGACCGGCCCATCTCCTTCGAGGTCTTTGCCGACGACTTCGACGAGATGATCCGCCAGGGCCGCCGCATCGCAGGCTGGGGGACGCAGGTCTTCGTGAAGATCCCCGTCACCGACACCCAGGGCCGGCCCAGCTCGCGGGTCCTTCGCACGCTCAGCGCCGAGGGCATCCGGCTCAACGTCACGGCCATGACGACGCCGGAGCAGGTGGCGCAGGTCGTGGCCTGCCTGGACCCGCGCGTCCCGCACTACGTCTCACTGTTCGCCGGCCGCATCGCAGACAGCGGCCGTGACCCGCTCCCCCTGATCCGGCGCTGCCTCGAGATCCTCCAGCCCCGGCCGGAGGTGAGGCTCATCTGGGCCAGCCCGCGCGAGATCCTCAACGTGATCCAGGCGGACGAGGTCGGCTGCCACGTCATCACCGTCACCCACGATCTGCTCAAGAAACTGCCCCTCCTGGGCACGGATCTCGACGCCTATTCCCTGGAGACGGTGCGCATGTTCCACCGCGACGCGGCCGCCGCCGGATTCCAGCTGTGACGGCCGTGCACGACGGGGGGATCCGCCCGTGATCATCACGCGCACCCCGCTGCGCATCTCCCTCGGTGGCGGCGGCACCGATCTGCCCTCGTACTACACGCGGCGCGGAGGCATCGTCATCTCCGCGGCGATCAGCCGGTACATCTACGTCGGTATCAACCGCACGTTCACCAACGACTACTTCATCAAGTACGCGGAGTTGGAGCAGTGCGCCACGGTGGACGAGATCGTCCACCCCATCATCCGCGAGGCGCTGCGGGCCCACCAGGTCGGCCCCGCCCTCGAGCTGGTCAGCCTGGCAGACATCCCCGCGGGCACCGGGCTCGGCTCGTCCGGTTCGTTCACGGTCGGGTTGCTGCGCGCCATCCATGCCTTCAAACGCGAGCACATCACCACCCACAACCTCGCCGAGGAGGCCTGCGACATCGAGATCGGCGTGCTCGACCGGTCGGTGGGCAAGCAGGACCAGTACATCGCCGCCTTCGGTGGCCTGACCTGCTTCGAGTTCGACCAGACTGGCCGCGTCCGGGTCTCCCCGCTGCACATCCCCCGCGCCGCGTTCCACGACCTCGAGGAGCGTCTGCTGCTTTTCTTCACAGGCTACTCGCGCAACGCCGAGGACCAGCTGCAGCGACAGCGCGACCGCAGTGAGGCCGGGGACGAGGCGATGCTCTCCAACCTCGACGACATGGCGGCCATCGGGCGCCATGTCCGCGAGGCCCTGGAGGCGGGGGACAACCGGGAGTTCGCGCACCTTCTGCATCAGCACTGGCTGCGCAAGAGGGAGCGCTCCGAGGGGATGAGCAGCGGTGCGATCGACCGCTGGTACGAGATCGGCATGGCCAACGGGGCCCTGGGCGGCAAGCTCGTCGGCGCCGGAGGCGGCGGCTTCCTGCTCTTCTACGCCGAGAACAACCACACGCTGCGCGCAGCCATGGAGAAGGAGGGCCTCACCGAGGTCCACTTCAGCTTCGACCTTGACGGTTCGAGCGTGATCGTCCGCGACTGATGACCCTCCCCGTCGTCATCCTCGCCGGCGGGCTGGCCACGCGGATGCGGCCTCTCACCGAGACGATGCCGAAGGCGCTGCTGCCGGTGAACGGCCGCCCGTTCGCGGACATCCAGCTGAGCTGGCTCGGCTCCCTCGGTGTCGGCGACGTCGTCTACAGCATCGCCCATCTGGGCGACGCGATTCAGCGCCACGTCGGCGGCGGCGAGCGATTCGGACTTCGCGTCCGCTTCGTCTCCGACGGCGACCGCTTCCTCGGCACGGCGGGCGCCCTGCGCGCCGTCATCGACGCAGAGGCGGTACCGGAGGAGTTCGGTGTCATCAACGGCGACTCGTTCCTCTCGCTGGACCTTGCGAAGATCGAGGCCGCCTCTGCGGCGAGCGGATGCCCGGCGCTGATGACGGTGATGCGCAACCGCAATCGGTGGGACCGGAGCAACGCCGTCTACCGCGACGGGCGGGTCGTGGCCTACGACAAGAGCCGCCCCGAAGCCTGGAAGGCGCAGATGGAGTGGATCGACTACGGGTTCTCCATCGTGTCCCGCCGAGCCATCACGGATCGGGTCGGCCCGGGCCAGGTGGCCGACCTCTCCGATGTGATGCGCGACCTCAGCGCAGCCGGCGAACTGGCCGGGTTCGAGGTTGCCGACCGCTTCTTCGAAATCGGCTCGCCGGAGGGGCTGGCCGACCTGGAGCGCCACCTGGCCTCCCGAGGCGGCGGGGCGGGGGACGACCCCGCTCCGCGGTCCGTCTAGGCTGAGGGGGTCGGTCCGGAGGGGGTTCCTCCGGGTGCCTGGGGACCTCCGTCGGGAGGCGGGCCGCCCGGGTACCCCGACCAGCTGAGGTCGGCCCGACGGCGGAGGTACTCCTCGCGGGAGACCTGTCCCCTGGCGTACGCGAGGTCCAGCTCGTGGAGGGCCGGATTGTGGAACTGGTGCCGGTACGCGTACGGGCCCATGGGGCTGAAGCGGTGGGGGCGGGCGAGGACCACGATCAGCCAGACGATGGCGGCGACGAGGAGGAAGAGCAGGACGAAGCCCACGATGGCCCCCCAGAGGGGAAAGCCCCAGCCGACGCCGCGGCCGATTCCGTATCGGATCATGGCCTCACTCTAGCGCCGCGAAGCTTGCGGAGGGGTGAACGAGGCTGGCGGACGGTTCACCGGTCCTGCGGCCCGCCCACGGCCAGCCGGCGGAGGCCCTCGGTGCCGAAGGTGCCGATGGCTGCGGCGGCGCTGCGCAATCCCTGGTCCAGCGCGTCGAGGAACGTCTCGTCGTCGCTCCGCGAGACCGCCGCGCAGTGCCCAAGGAACCCGCCGGCGACGCCGTCCCCCGCCCCGGTGGGATCGACGACGGTCGCCACCGGGGAGGCCGGCCTCTGGACGATGCCGCCGGCGGTCACCAGGGCGGCGCCACGGGGCCCGGCCTTCACCACCAGAGCGCGCAGCCGGCCTCGCCCGCAGAGGCTGAGGGCGGCGGCTCGCCAATCGGCGGCATCGGGGACCAGGCTCATCAGCTCGGCGCGGTTGAGGAACGCGACGTCGCAGGATTCGGCGACCGCCATCACCGCCGCCCGCTCCGGGCCCGTGAAGCAGGTCATGCTGTCCATGCCGATCAGACGGGCCGATGATTGCGCCAGCACCTCGATCTGGAGGGCGGGCGCCAGGCTGCCGAGGAACAGCACCTCGGCCCGTGCGGCCTCCGGGGTCAACCGGGGGCGCCACTCCGCCTCGCAGCCGGGCTCCTCGGCGACGGTGTCGGCGACCCACCGCTCGAAGTCGTGGACGGCGTGCCACCGGAAGGTGGGCGACTCGCTGACCGCGAGCCCACCGAGATCAACGGGGAGCCCGGCCAGGGCCTCCCGCAGCTCGGCCTCGCAGTCGCGGCCGGTGATGCCGTTGAAGTGGACGCGTGCGCGCGGCGCGGCGGCCAGGGAGAAGTAGAGGGCGGAACCGCCGAGCTGGCGCGGCCGGTGACCGTGAGGGGTGACGATGTCGTCGAGGTGGACGGTGCCCGCCACCGAGATCTCCCAGGCCATGCGCGGTGTCGAGGGTGAGGGCCGGCCCGGGTCAGCCGGCGGTGCCCGGGAAGAGCTGGATGATCTGAGCCATCTGCGGCTGGCGGTTCCGCCGTGCCCGCTCCTGGAGGATCTCCTGGGCGGCGAAGAGGACGTCGCTCACATGGTCGGCGTCGCGGTTGATCCCCAGCTCGTCCCGGAGCCCAGGCTCCACCGTCCCGACGAGGCGGACGACGCCGGACCACAGGGCCACCGGCATCGGGCTGATCCCCCGCAGCCGGCACTCCTCGACCAGGTCGAGCAGGGAGTCGGCTTCGTTGAGCCACATCCGCTCCCGGGTCAGCCGTGCCCGCCGGAAGGCGGCGCGGCGCTCGATGTGGATGAGCTCGTCTCGCGTCCTGGCCAGAGGGCCCGGCTGGCTGCGCAGCACGGCGGCGGAGATCATCACCGCATTCTAGAGAGCCCGGCCTCGCCGCGAGGTTCTGCCTCGGTGACGATCAGCCGATGGCGACGGCCGGCCCCTCGGGGTAGGAGAGCGGGCGCCACCTCCCCGCCACGGCGACGAGGTGGACGGTCCGCCGGAGCACGAGGGTTCGGCCGCCATTCGCGAACGCGTATTCGACGTCCAGCTCGGCGACGTCGCGGTGCCGCTCGCCCTGAGCGGGATCCGTCCACTCCCCCAGGTGACGCACCTCCACCACGTTCACGCCGCGAAGCTCGCGCCCGGTTTCGCCGCGGTGAGCGCCGGCGAAGCGCTCGGCCGAGCCCCAGCGCCGCTGACAGCCGGGGGCGAGGAGCTGGAAGGCACGAGCGTACTGCCCGCCACGGATCAGCTCCACGAACAGCGTCTCGCTGAACGCCGGGTCCCCGGCGAGCGCGCTGCCCGCGCGGCCCGGGCCCCGTTCGTGAGCGGCGACGATGGCCCGGACGCGCTCCGGGGCGCCGGCCGGCGATCCCGCCGGGTCCGCCTCCACCAGCGTCATGGGCAGGTTGGCGCCCCGGGACCAGAAGGTCCGGGTGTTGGCGTCGACGAGGACACGGTGGGCGACCGGCGGCTCAGGGTCGGCGGGGTCTGGGTCGCCCGCCGAGCGGAGCCTCGCGGCGTGGAGGATCGACCGCACCCGTCCCATCCACCCTGGAGGATACCCGACCCCTGGCGCCGCCGGGCAGGGCGCGCCGCGCGGCGGCTACGATCCCGGCATGAGCCGGGCCGCGAGGATCCTGATCGCCGAGGAGCACAGGGCGGTTGCGATGCCGCTGGTCGCCCGCCTCGCGTCCCGTGGCCACACCGTCCGTTGGGTTCGGGCGGTCCGCGAGATCCGCAGCGAGCTCCCGGCGTTCGACCCCCACGTGCTGGTCCTCGACGTGGCCCTCGACACCGACGGGCTGGAGTTCTTCCAGGCCATCCGCTTCACCCCGCAATGCCCGCCGGGCGGGGTCGTCGTCCTCATCGAGCCGGGCGACACGTACTCCCGCGATCGGGCCAACCAGCTCGGTGCCGCCGCCGTGGTCAGCAAGCCGGTGGACGAGGATCACCTCGCCAGGTTGGTCGAGGAACTGATGGCGTTCGTCTAGCAGCGGCGGCGCAGACTCCAACGGCACCAGCGGAGACATCGGCATGAGGCTCCTGGTCACGGGCGGCGCGGGATTCATGGGCAGCGAGTTCGTCCGCCTCACCCTCCGCGACCATCCCGAGGACCAGGTGCTGGTGCTGGACGCGCTCACCTACGCCGGCAATCTCCACAACCTGGACGACGTGGCGGGCGATCCGCGCCTCCGGTTCGTCCACGGCGATGTCACCGACGCAAGGGTGGTGGACCGGCTCGCCGCGGAGGCCGATGCGATCGTCAACTTCGCCGCCGAGACCCATGTCGACCGCTCCATCGAGGATGCGGGCCGCTTCATCCAGACGGACGTCTTCGGGGCCCACGTCCTCATGGAGGCGGCGCGCCGGCACGGCCACGAGCGCTTCCTCCAGGTGTCCACCGACGAGGTGTACGGGGACGTCCCGGTGGGCCGCAGCGCCGAGACGGACCCGCTGCGTCCGCGCTCCCCGTACAGCGCCAGCAAGGCGGGGGCCGAGATGCTCGTGTGGGCGTACCGCGCGACGCACGGCTTCCCAGCGATCGTCACCCGCGGATCGAACACGTACGGTCCGCGCCAGTTCCCGGAGAAGATCGTCCCCCTCTTCATCACCAACGCGATCGACGACCTCCCGCTGCCGCTCTATGGTGATGGCCTCGCCGTGCGCGACTACGTCTTCGTGGAGGATCACTGCCGGGCCATCGACGTCGCCCTGCGCACCGGCACGCCCGGCGACGACTACAACATCGGTGGTGGTGGTGAGCACACCGGCGTCGCCGTGGCCGACGCCGTGCTCGCCGCTCTCGGCAAGCCGCCCTCTCTCAAGCGATTCGTCGAGGACCGGCCCGGGCACGATCGCCGCTACTCTCTCGACGACACCAGGATGCGGCGGCTCGGTTGGGCACCCCGGGTCGACTTCGACGACGGTATCCGGCGGACCGTGGAGTGGTACGTGGCCAACGCCTCGTGGTGGCGGCTGCTGAAGTCCGGCGGGCATCTGGCCCCATGCCGACACAACCAGTGAACCGGTCATTGCGACGCCACGGATCGGTTCCTCCGCACGGGGCGTGGCAGCGAGTTGGCCAGCAGAACAGGCGGAGCTGTCATGGATGATCTCGAAACGCTCGTCCGATACCTCATCCCCGGCACGATCGCGATGTCGCCCCTCGGGCTGTGGCTTGGGCCCCTCGTTGTCAACGGCAAGGGGGTCATCAGCGCCGGGCTCGCCGCTCTGCTGGTGGGCCTCGCAATACCAGCAGGGTACCTACTCCACCAGGTGTGGTTGGCCATCTTCAAACGTCGAAGCGTCTGGGAACCGCAGGCGAGACGGTCGAACCTCACGCTCTTGGCCGAGCGAGGGAATGCGCCGCGGGAAGGGAAGGACCAGCACGGGGTGTACTTGGCATGGGAGAGCTGGATCTACAGCGACAACGTCCCGTCGCGCCAGTTTGATCAGGCCAAACGCCTCTGGCGGTTCTACCACGGGACCAGGGCCTCGGTGCTCGCGGCCCTTCTCGCCATTGTCATGGCTCCGGCTGCAGGCTTGCTCAACCTATCGTGGTGGGCTCCGGTGGTGTGGTTCTGCGTGGGGCTCCTCGGGATTCTTCTTCTGCTCATGTGGCGGGCGCACCAACTGTGGTGCGAGCTGGACGACTGGGAGCTGATGATCGCGGTGGACAACTGTGCGGCCCGGGAACTGACCCTCGCCGATCACGCCACCCGCTTCATGCGGGCATGGCCTACGGCCAAGGCCGAGGTGCGTAGTCGCCGACGTGCCAGATAACCGCCCCCTGCAAGTGCCGTTCTCCCCCGCCCGGTCCTGACTGCTCGGCACTGGCCCCCCACGCCTACAATCGCGCGGTGACAGCAGCCACGGTGCCCTCGGGGCCCGCCCAGGATGAGGCGGCCCCCGGCCGACGCCTCGCCCGCGGATCCCTCGCCGCCTTCGGCTCGCTGCTCGCCGTGTCGACCGCTGTCAGCCTGAGCTTCTGGCCGGGTCACATGGATCCCGACACCCTCGACGAGCTCAACGAGGGGATCCACAACACGTACACCAACTGGCACGCGCCGATCCTGTCGGCGATGTACCGCCTCATCTGGCTGATCGGCCTCCGCAGCCCGGGCTGGGTGCTCCTGGCCGGCGTTCTGACCCTGGCGGTCGGCTTCTATCTCATCCTCCGCCTCCGGCTCCCCCGGACCTGGTCCGTTGCCCTCGCCACGCTCTGCCTGGTCTTCCCCCCAGTGCTGAGCTGGGAGATCCAGGTCGGTCGTGACGCCTGGTTCACGGCGTTCCTCGTCTGCGGATTCGGTCTCGCCGCGCGCGCCTGGCAGACCCGAGGAAGGTCGCGTTGGGCGTGGATCGCGGGGGCTCTCATCTTCGCTTTCCTCGCCAACGTCAGCCGCCAGAACGGCGTGCCCGCAGTGCTCGTCCTCTGCTGCGCGCTCGCCTTCCTCGCGCTGGGGAGCGTACGGAGCTGGCGTCGCACCCTCGTCATCGCCACCGGGGTCGTCACCACGCTGGCCTTGCTGGGCATGCAGACGGGAATCGAAGCGGCGCTGCAGACCCAGGATCTCCACCCCGATCAGGTCGTGTACATCTACGACCTCGCCATGATGTCCCGGGACGAGGGCAAGGTCCTCTTCCCGACCGCCCTCTACCCGTCGCAGAACCTTCAGCCCATCGTCGAGCATTCGACGACGGCGTCGATCGACGGGATCCTCTTTGGTCCGACCTCGATCATCCTCATCCCGCTGCCGGCGAAGCAGTACGGCGAGCTTCGAAGCGCGTGGGTCGAGGCGATCACCCGTGATCCCGAGGCGTACGTCAGGGAGCGCGCGGCGGAGGTTCTCGACCTGCTGAACGTCACCGGCACACCGGTGTGGATCACCCAGTACCCGGAGTTCGATCCGGGGTACAGCGCGCTGCTCCCACCGGTGAACAGCGCCGCGATGAGCTACGTCCTGGCCTTCGCCCAGAATGGCAACAACGCCTTTGGCGGCGTGATCTTCACCGCCTGGGTGTATGTGCTGTTCCTGCTGGCGGCGGCCGTGTGGTTCCTGCGGAGGCGCACCGCGGCAGATTGGATTCCCGGCCTGTTCGCGGTGGCCCTCCTGCTCTACGTCGCCGCCCTCGGCGTCCTCGCTCCGGGAGTGATCTATCGCTACGTGTACCCCGCCATCGCCGGCACGACGGTGCTCGCCGCCCTCCTCGTGGGCGTGGCCCTCGCCCCACGGTTCGAACACCTCCGCAGCAGCCGCACGGTGGTGGCGGGCGAACTGGCGCCCACCCCTCCACCCGCCTCCGAGGATTAGGACAGGGGCCACGCCGGGGCTCGGCCGGCCGCCCGTCTGCGGTGGCGCCCGGCGCGACGCCCGGGGCGTGTCCCCACCGGGTAACAGATCTGTCACGCGATCGTCGGTAGGGGCACCGCCGGGTCCGATGAGAATGGGACGGACCACCCTCCTGAGGACCGTCCATGCTGCTCTCCCGTCGCCTCGGCGTCCCGGCGCTCGTCAGCGCGGTGGCCCTGTGCACCGTCGCGTTCGCCCCCCTGCGGGCCGCGGCCGCCTCGGGGCCGTCCCTCACCCAGGCCCACAACCTCTCGGTGAGCGGCACGGTGCTGTGCACGGAGGGCGGCGAGTTCCTGCAGCCGTTCAGCGGTGCGGCGGTCGGGGATCTCTTCGGCGACGGCCAGGAGGAGATCGTGGCCGCATTCTCGGACGGCCAGGTCTATGTCTGGTACGCGAGCAACTACCAGGTCGTGCCCGGCTGGCCCAAGCAGGTGGCCGACGGAGTGGCGGCGAGCCCCACCATCGCCGTCCTGGACGGTGACACGCTCCCCAGCATCATCGTCGCCGACTGGTCGGGCACGGTGAACGTCTGGGACGGCCACGGCAACGAGCGACCCGGATGGCCGCAGCACAGCCTCTACTCGCGCCCGGGGGTCGGTGCGGGCTTCTTCTCGTCGGTCGCCGTGGGCGACCTCTACGGGGACGGGCGGCAGGAGTTGTTCGCCTCCGCGCTCGACCTCCACACCTACGCGTGGTTCAGCAACGGAACCGCCGTCCCCGGATGGCCCCAGACCATCTACGACAGCTCGCTGGCCACGCCCGCGCTCGCCGACCTCCAGCACAACGGCACCCTCGATGTCGTCACGCCCTCGGACGCCTCCGGGTTCTACGGCGTGTACGGCGGCATCTACTGGGTCTGGGAGCCCGACGGACAGCAGTACTGGCATGCGGCAGTCAACGAGGTGCCATGGTCGTCACCCGCCATCACCGACTTCGGGGACGGCATCGATGTCGTCGTCAACGGGACCGGCCACTACTACAGCCAGACCACCGGGGAGCCGGTGGGACGGTACATCGTCGGCTACAACCAGAATGGAAGCACGCGGCCCGGCTACCCCGTCACCACCGACGACGTGAGCTTCGCCTCCCCGGCGGTCGGCGATCTGCTCGGCAACGGCGGTCGGGAGGTCGTGGAGCTGACCGAGAACGGCATGCTGTACGCCGTGGACGGGAACGGTAACGTTCTGTCCGGATTCCCGTTCACCCTCCCCAATGGCGACGACTTCTCGGCGGGACCGGCGATCGCACCGGTGGACTCCACCGGCCGGAACGGCATCTACGTTCCGTCGGGGAGTGAGCTCCTCGTCTACTCGATGGCCGCCCTGGGCTCGCCGGCAGTCGAGTCCATTCCCGGTGGGGCGCCCTCGTACAGCACTCCGACCATCGCCAATCTGGGAAACGGCAGCCTCAGTGTCATCCTGACATCCGCAAGCGGGAACTACGCGTGCGGCGCGACCGACACCTACAACGTGACGGTCTGGACCGTGAACGGCACCACTCCGTCGCAGTTGAACGGGTCGTCCTGGCCGACGTTCCACGGCAACATGGACCGCAGCGGCAGCAACATCGCCGTTCTCCCCGACCCGCCCACGGACGTGACGGCGACGCTGACCGGTTCGAACCAGGCGACCATCACCTGGGTGCCTCCGACCGACGTATCGACAGAGGGGATCACCGGCTACGAGGTCACCCTGGACAATGCCCTGGGTCAGGCCATCGGCACACCGCAGTCCGTCCCGGGCGCGCTCAGCCCGTGCGACACGACGTTCGGGAGTCTGCCGTATGGCGCGCCCATCTACTTCAGCGTGGCCTCGGTGAATTCGGTAGGGACCGGGAGGGGGGGCGAATCGACGTCGTTGACCCCCCTGTCGGGGGTCTCTCCCGCGGCCGGCACGACGGCGGTGAGCACCAAGCAGTACCAGCTGCCGAACAGCGACGGGGTGACCTGGCAGGTGATGGACGAGACCGACCTGGCCTTCACCATGACGCCGAGCAGCAGTGAGAACGTCCTGCTCAGCGCCAACAGCGACCTCTGGACCGGCAAGAGCGGGTACAACCAGGACCTCGGCATCCTGGTGACGCCGTCGGGAGGCAGCTCCGTCCTGGCGGCGTGGAAGGAGTCGGGGGGCTTCGCCGGCACCTACTCACCGAACGCCGCCTTCGTGGAGGCGGTGTACGCCATGACGGGGGGGACCACCTACACGGTGCAGGTGGTCTGGAAGACCAACAAGGCGGCGATCGGGGCGACCATCGCGGCCGGGGCGGGGGCCGGCCCGATCTTCTCGCCGACACGGCTGACGGCGGACGTGCTGCCGGCCGGGGCCCAGACGGCGGTGAGCACGCAGCAGTACACGCTGCCGAACAGCAACGGGAGCAGCTGGTCGGCGATGGACGCCACGAACCTGAAGGTGACGCTGTCGGGGGCGGCCGGCGAGGACGCCGTGGTGAGCGGCAACAGTGACCTGTGGACGCAGGACGCCGGGTACAACCAGGACCTGGGGATCTTCGTGAGCGTGAACGGGGGGACGGCGACGCTGGTGGCGTGGAAGGAGTCGGGAGGGTTCGCGGGGACCTTCTCGCCGAACGCCGCCTACGTGCAGACGGTGTACCCGATGACGGCGGGGGACACCTACGTGTTCAGCCTGGAGTGGAAGACGAACATCCCGGCCTCGGGGGCGACCATCGAGGCGGGGGCGGGCAGCTTTCCGTCCTTCTCGCCGACGCGGCTGACGGCATATGAGGTGGCGGCGGCGAGCGTGGTGACGGCGGTGAGCACGCAGCAGTACCTGCTGCCGAACAGCGACGGGAGCACCTGGTCGCCGATGGACTCGACGAACCTGTCCACGTCGGTGACGGGGTCGGCGGAGACGGTGCTGGTGAGCGGGAACGCGGACCTCTGGACGGCCAATGGCGGCTACAACCAGGACCTGGGGATCTTCGTGAGCGTGGACGGGGGGACGGCGACGCTGCTGGCGTGGAAGGAGTCGGGAGGCTTCGCCGGGACCTACTCGCCGAACGCCGCCTATGTCCAGACGGTCTACACGATGAGTTCGGGGCACACCTACGTCTTCAGCCTGGAGTGGAAGACGAACATCCCGGCGTCCGGGGCGACCATCGACGCGGGGGCGGGGAGTGCGCCGACCTTCTCGCCGACCCGGCTGACGGTGGTCCCTCAGACCTGAGTTCAGGTCAGGTCTCGTTCGCCCGGGGAAGCCCCACCCGCGCGGCCGCGGGAGGGCCTGGCTCCGCAAGGGATACGGTAGACTCGTACGGTCGAAGTGAGCACTCGTGTCGAAGTGCTCTATCCAGCCTCCCGTTTCACTCCTCCGGATGCCACGTTGAAGAAGATCGTCAAGCGCCTGTTCCGCCCCTTCGCGCGGCCGTTTCTGCGACGCATCGACGCCCGCATCAAGACCTCGATGGAGGATGCGGAGGCGCTGAAGGCGTACATTCCCGTCCTGCTGAACGCGATCTCCACGCAGAACGCGGCCGCGCGGGAGTCCAGGCGTGTCGAGGACCGGCTCGAGCAGCGGATCGCCCAGCTCGAGACGCGTTTGGGCGGCCTCACCCAGGACGCCGCGACCGAGGTCGCCCCGGAGCGGATGTCGACCAGCTGAGAAGAGATGGCGAATGAGCGACCCGGAGGCCGGCCGTTCCACCTCGCGATGTACTCCGGCATCGTCGTCAGGGCCGACGCCATCTCGGGAAGCGTGCGCTCCAAGCTGGACGTGATCCGCGACCTGGAACGGGCTGGATTTCCACTGCGCGTCACCGTCTTCACCCATGCCTCCGACACTCCGGAACCCGAGATCGTGTGCGTTGGCTCGGCCGGCGATCTGGTCACCTGTCCGCCGTTCCGAGACGCGGACGCCCATCTCTTCGAGTTCGGAATCCGCTACGACCTGTTCGACGCGGTCTTCCTGATTCCGCCGGGACAGCCGATCGCCGCCGTGTACCACAACATCACGCCCGCGGCCCTGGTCGACCCGGAGCAGCGACCGGCGATCGAGCGTTCGCTGATCCAGAAGCACAACCTCTCGCGTGTCGATCGCGTCGCGTGTGTCAGCGAGTTCGATCGAGACGACCTGCTCGCCTTCGGGATCCCTGCGGAGAGGCTCACCGTCCTCCACCTCCCCCCCGCGGTGACCGCCCCCGCTGCCGCCGTCCCCGCCGGCGAGATCGTCGAGTTCCTCTACGTCGGACGTCTCGTCCCGGCCAAGGGCGTGCTCGACCTGGCGCGGGCGGTCGCCGACATGCGCCGGCACGGAGTCGATGGCTTCCGGGTCACCCTGGCCGGCAACGAGGTGTTCTCGTCGCAGGACTGCATGGCCGAGGTGCGACGTCTGATCGCGGATCATTCCCTGGAGGCGTTCCTCCGCGTCGTGCCCTCGCCGGACGATCGGCAGCTGGGGGTCCTCTACGCGGAGAGCGACGCCCTCGTCCTCCCCTCCTACCACGAGGGGTACTGCCTGCCCGTCATCGAGGCGCTGTCCGCCGGCTGCTACGTCATCGGGTACGACACCACCAACCTCCCCAACGTCATCGGAGGTCTGGGCACGCTCGTCGCCCCCGGAGACGTCGCCGGCCTGTCCGCGGCCATGGCCGGCCTGATATCGGAGGTGGCCCGCGCCGGCCATGATCGCGACGCCCTGCGCCTCCCCCTCGGCCCCGGGGCGATGCCCATGGCCAGCTGGAGGAGGGCCGTCGCCGAGCATCTTCGTGGCTACTCGCTGGACGCTTTCCGCCGCGGTTTCGTCGAGCTGCTCGGCTGGATGGCGGCGAGGTCCCCCCGTGGCGGCGAGCTGGCGGGCGCGCTCGGCGTCGCGGCGGCTCCACCGGTCGGAGCGAGCCTTCCATGAACACCCCGTCCTTCTCGGTGATCATCAACACCTACAACCGTGTCGAGAGCCTGCGCGTGGTGCTGGACGCCCTGACGCAGCTGGACTACCCCAACTTCGAGGTCGTCGTCGTCAACGGCCCATCGACGGACGGCACGGCCACCCTCCTGCGGGACTATGCCGGCCGGATCAAGCTCGCCGACTGCCCCCGGCGCAACCTCGCCGAGTCCCGCAACATCGGAATCGCCCAGGCGGCCGGCGAGCTGGTCGCCTTCATCGACGACGATGCATATCCCGATCCCGCCTGGCTGAACCATCTGGCCCAGGGCTTCGCTGGGGACGAGATCGCCGCCGTCGGCGGTCCCGTCTACGCACACACGGGCGTCACCCTGCAGGCACGCTACAGCATGGCCGACGCCTTCGGCATGGCCCGTGTCGACGACGGTCCCGTCAACCCGAGTGCCTACTACAACAACCCCTCGTCGCCGGAGTTCCCCTACACGATCGGTACCAACTCCTCGTTCCGCCGAGACGTCCTCATCGGCATCGGCGGTTTCGACGAGGAATTCGAGTACTACCTGGAGGAGACCGACGTCTGCCGGCGGCTGGTTCAGCGCGGCATGGTCGTCAATCTGATCGACGACGGTTTCGTCTACCACAAGTTCCTGCCCAGCGACATCCGCGACGCCAACCGAGCCATCAAGGACCGCTACAGCGTCGTCAAGAACACCTGCTACTTCGCCCTGAAGCACGCCCTGCCCGAGGCATCGTTCGCCGAGGTCTGCCGGCGCCTTCTGGAGTTCGTCGACGTCCAGCGCGACGACCTGGCGCTCAACGTTGCCGAGGGGCGGCTGACGGCGGCCGACCTGGACCGCTTCGAGAGCGAGGTCCCGCGCGCCTTCGACGCGGCGTTCCGCGCCCACATGGAGGGGAGCGGACGCCGCCAGCGGGACCCCTCGTGGTTCGGTACGCCGCCACCCTTCCTGCCCTACCCGACGGTGCGCGTCGCCGAGCGGAGGCTGACCGTCTGCCTGCTCATCCAGGAATGGCCGCCGGTGTCCCTCAACGGCATCGCGCGCGTCGTGCTGACCCTGGCCAGGGGCCTGGCCGGAACGGGACACGTCGTCCATGTCCTGACGCGGGGCGACGGTCACGACCGCGTCGACCTCGAGGACGGGGTCTGGGTGCATCGCATCTGCACCCGCTCCCATCCGGCCCCCAGGGGGATCGATGTCCCTGCCCGGATTTGGGATTACTCGGCGACGCTCCTGGATGAGCTGGAGCGCATCGATGCCCATCGCCGAGTCGATGTGGTGCAGTTCCCCAACTGGGATTCGGAGGGCATCGCGGCTCTCCTCACCGGCAGGTACCGCACCGTCCTCGGTCTGTACACCCCGCTGCGCGCGACGCGCGCCGTCGACCCCGTGCTCGGCGCCCCCTCCCGGGAGCTGGACCAGCTGGAGGAGGTCGAGAAGTTCTGCTACCTGCATGCCGACCGCCTTCTCGCCTGCGGGCCGGCGATCGTCCACGACATCGAGGAGCGGTACCGCATCGTCCTCGACCCCGGACGCCTCGGATACGTCGCCCACGCCATCGAGGACGCCCCGTCGGTGGTCGTTCCGGCCGGCGACCCCGACCACCCGGAGGTGCTCTTCGTCGGGCGCCTGGAGCCGAGGAAGGGGATCGACACCCTGCTGGAATGCATCCCGCGGCTGGCGGCCCGCCATCCCGGGGCGCACTTCACCATCGCCGGGAGGGATGCCCATCCCTGGCCAGACGGCCGGACGGTGCGCCAGCGGTTCGAATCGTCGCCCCAGGGGCGCGGCCTCGGCGACCGCGTGACGTTCACCGGCGTCCTCCCCGATGGCGAACTGCTCCGGGCGTACGCCGGCTGCGACATCCTCGTCGCCCCCTCGCGGTTCGAGTCCTTCGGCCTCATCCTCCTCGAGGCGATGCGCTTCGGGAAGCCCGTCGTGGCATGCGCGGTCGGGGGGATGACGGACATCGTGGAGGACGGCGGCAACGGTCTCCTGGTGCCGCCGGGCGAGGCGGGCGCCCTTGAGGCGGCGCTGTCCCGCCTGCTCCTGTCCGAGACGCTGCGCGCCGCGTACGGTGCCCGTTCCCGCCAGCTGTTCGTGGAGCGGTACTCCATCGAGAGGATGGTGAGCGGCGTCAGTCGCGAGTACGACCTGGCGTCCGGTCGCTCCACCGCCGGCGCCATCCCGGGCTCGCTCGAACGACCCCAGACCACGGTGGGGGGTGCCGAGGCGCCCGCCGGGGAGGGTGGGGGTGGAGCCGGTGCCCCGAGCTCCGCGCCGCTCCCTGCCGAGCCTCCCGCCGCCGCCGTCCCGTCGATCGGCGACGCACACAGCCGGATCCTGGACCGTCTCGTCTGCCCCACCTGCCATGCGACACCGGGAATCCGGGCACGGGTCGTCGCCACCGACGGCCGCGTCCGCTCCGGTCAGGTGGTCTGCGACACATGCGGGATGGTGGCCACCGTCCACGGCGGCAAGGTCGACTTCCTGCCCGAGCCCGCGGAGCCGCTCGCGGCCGGCCCGCCGCGCGCCGTGGCCCCGCCTGGCGAGCTCCGCCTCACCGCGCGCTGCCCCGGTGTGGAGCTGACCGGCATCTGGCACCCGGAGTCACAGGGATGGGTGCGCTCCGACGGCGACCCCACCGACGCCATCCGGTACCGGGGCCGGTTCACCGATGCCGTGGTCCGGCTGCTCCGCCACCCCTATTCGGGGATCGCCGACCTCTACCTCGACGATTCCCTGGTGGACAGCGTCGACCTCTTCCAGGATGCAGGTTCGACGGTGGTGGGATTCACCATCGCCGAGGACATCGACTTCGCCCCCCACACGATCTCCGTGCGCCCGCGCGGCGCGGCGGGGCCCGGATCAAAGGGATCGCAGGTCATCTTCGAGGAGCTGGTGCTCGGCGGCCCGCCGGGCGTCGAGGAGTTCCGCGAGCCCGTCCCCATCAACCGCGGCAACCCGTACAGCGCCGTGATCGAGCGCTGCATCTCCGAGTGCTCACCATCCGGCCTCATCCTCGAGGTCGGCGGCGGCGATCGGCGACGCGTCGACTCCCGCCATCTCAACGTGGAGTTCCTCAAGTTCGAGCTGGCCGACCTCTACGCCGACATCCACCACCTCCCCTTCGCGGACGGCACCTTCGAGCTGGTCTTCAGCCAGGCGGTGTTCGAGCACGTCGCCCACCCCTTCGAGGCGGCGCAGGAGCTGATCCGGGTGACCCGCCCGGGCGGCACCATCCTCACCGAGGTGGCCTTTATGCAGCCCCTCCACGCCGTCCCCTACCACTACTTCAACATGACGCCCTGGGGCGCGGAGGAGCTCTTCCGCTCCTGCGAGATCCTGGAGACCGACTGGTTCGGCGACCTCTCCTTCACCGTGGACTGGCTGATGCGGAGCGTCAACCTCGACCGCAAGGTCGGCAGCCGCCGGATGCGGAAACTTGCGGCCCAGTTCGTGAAGATGGACGCGCTGGTCAGCCACGAGGAGCTCCGACCGGCCGCATCGGGCGTCTACGTCATCGCCCGCAAGCCGGGCTGAGCGCCGGGCCGCCCCCGGGAGACGTGGACGGCACCGGGCCCGCAGGCTCCCGGCGGACGGACGCGGCCGGGAGTATCGTGCCGCCCGTCGGCACCCAGTAACCAGCCGTCCCGCGAACCCGTTCGCCAGAGGGGATGAGCCCGGGGACCCGGTCTCACACCCTCCACGAACCACGCCGGCCGGTTTGCACCAATGCCGGGCCGGCACCAGGGGGTGCGCCTCATGGTCGGAGACGGACAGGGAGCCTGTCGCGGCAGGCGCTGGTGGCGCCGGCTGCTCCACGCGGCGCTTCCCGGAGCGCTGCTCCTGCCGGTGGCCCTGGGTGCGACCCTGTCGCAGCCGCTCCGGGTCGACGCGGCATCGGGAGCTTGGACCGTGGCCACGCCGATCACCGACGCCTCCCTCGACGCGGTGAGTTGCGACAGCAGCGGCTGCTGGGCGGTCGGCAACGCCATGACCCTTGATAACGGCTGGGAGGACGTGCCGACGGGGCAGCTGATCGAGCGGGGCACCGGGAACGGCTGGAGCGCGGTGACCGCTCCGGCGACCGGGGTCACCGGGCCACTGGTCTCTGTGAGCTGTGACGGCGCCGGCGACTGCTGGGCCCTGGGCAGTTCCCTGATCGAGGAGGACAGCGGCAGCGGCTGGGCCGTCGTCCCCGGTCCGACGCTGCCCACCGACGGCGGCCTGGTGAGCATCAGCTGCATGGCCACCGGGTGCTGGGCGGTCGGTTCGGTCGACACCTACGCCCCGGGCGCCACGGATCCGACATGGCAGCCCCTCGCCGCCCAGGACACCGGGACTGGATGGTCGGTCGTCCCGACCCCCCCGCTTCCGGCCGGGGCAATCGACGGGTACCTGTCGGCGGTGAGCTGCGCCGCCTTCGGCTGCTGGGCGGTCGGCGCCCTCAGCGAGGCTGCGGGGGGCAATGAGGGGCTGATCGAGGAGGACACCGGCAGCGGCTGGACGATCGTCCCCGACCCCGAGCCGGTGACGAATTCGCAGCTCTATGCCGTGAGCTGTGTCGCCCTTGACGACTGCACCGCGGTCGGCATGTCGTTCGGCACCCCTGCCGGTTCAGCACCAGAGACCCCCCTGGTCGAGGAGGACACCGGCAGCGGGTGGGCGGCCGTCGACACCCCGGCCTTCTCCGCCCAGCAGGTCGCACTGCGGGAGGCGAGCTGCTACGACCCCGGCGACTGTGTTGCGGTGGGATTCTGGACTGAAGGTCCCACCGACACGGGAGGGTCCCTGATCGAGGAGGAGACCAGCGGCGCTTGGACGGTCGATTCCACCACCAATCCCGCCTCCCTTGACACCACCCCGATGCTCACCGGCGTCGGCTGCGACGGCTCCGGCGACTGCGCGGTCGTCGGCTACGCCACCAGCGGGTACAACCAGGCCCAGGTGGCGACGGTGATCGACCAGAACTTCGAGGCGGCCTCCACGTCCATGACCGCCTCGGCGGACCCGGCCAGCGCCGCCCAGGGCGCCAGCGTCGACCTCTCGGCTCGGGGCCTCCCCACCGATGCGACCGGCCTGGTGACGTTCACCAGCGGGGGGACCACTCTCTGTTCGGCCCAGGTGTCCGGCGGGACGGCGACGTGCGACGCATCCGGCCTCGACCCCGGGTCGTACCCGGTGGCCGCCGCCTACTCGGGCGCCCTCGACTACCAGGGCACGACGGCCACGACGCAGTTCGCGATCACCGCGGCGACACCGACCCCGCCCGCGACGCCGACCCCGACAGCGGAGGCGTCGCTCGCCACCCCATCGGTGGCCGCGACCCCCGCCCCCAGCCAGCCCGGCGTGCCCATCTCAGCGACAGGGGCCTCCGAGGAGGGTCCCGGGACTCCGGTGCCGCTCATCCTCCTGGCCACGGCCGTCCTGCTGGCGCTGGCGTCGTTGACCTTCGGCCTTCGACACCGCTTGCCCATCACCCGAGGGCGCTGACCGGCGGCCCCGTCGCCGCAGGGCGCCCCGGGGTCGTCAGAGGGTCAGGACAGGTTCCACGGCACCGGCCTGTCGAAGCCCGATCCCGTGGATTGCATCACCCAGGCGGTCGAGCCACCCACGGCGATGAGGGCGTCGTATCCCTGCCCGGACACGTCGCCGACCAGGGTGGCCGACGCCCCGTAGAAGGGGATGTTGACCCACGTGACCGGACGGCCGAACCCTGTTCCGGTGGAGAGCATGACCGAGACGCTTCCGGAGTTGATGGCGATGAGATCGGTCCTCCCGTTGCCGGTGAGGTCACCGGCCAGCGTCATCTGCGTTCCGTAGAAGGGGGTCGAGGACCACTCCACCGGCGCATTGAACCCTGAACCGTTGGCGGTCATCACCCAGGTGCCGGTCGCGTCGACCGCGATCAGGGAATCCTTTCCGCTGCCGTCGACGTCCCCCACCAGCGTGGCCTGGGTCCCGGAGAAGCTCTGGGTGGACCATTCCACGGGCGCGGCGAAGCCGGTGCCGGTGGACAGCATCACCCACACGGCGCTGGCGTCCACGGCCACGAGGTCGTCCCGCCCGTTGCCGGTGAGATCGGCCAGCAGGGTCGCCGTCGTGCCGTAGAAGGGCACGTCGGACCACTCCACGGGCGGCGCGAAGCCCGTCCCGGTGGAGGTGAACACCCAGGTGCTGCTGTCCCCGACCGCGATCAGGTCGGCCTTGCCGTCGCCGGTCACGTCCCCGACCAGGGTTGCCCGGTCGCCGTAGGTGTCGTGGGTCGACCAGAGCCCCGGGGTCCCCAGGCCCGAGCCCGTGGACGGCATGATCCAGCTGCTGCCGGCTGCGATGGCACCGAGGTCGTCCCTGCCGTTGCCCGTGAAGTCACCGACGATGAACTGCGCCGAGCTCAGCGCGGGAACGTAGTTGGGGTCCCATCCGGGGTCGTCGAGCCAGCCGCTCACCCCACCGTCGAAGCCGCCGAGGGTCCAATCGTTCACCGAGACGCTGTCCCAGCCGGTCGACGAGGCATTCTGCTCCAGCGTGGTGATGGTGCCGTTGCCGCTGCTGTTGACGTTCACGGCGGCGACAACGGCGGTGTGGCCCTCTTCGCTGGTGGAGCCGTAGCTGATGACGTCGCCCGGCCTGGGCAGGGCTCCGCTGCCATCATTGGCGACGGCGACCAGATCCGGTCCCCCGGGGTTGTACGAACTCTGGAAGGTGGAGTAGTTCCAGACCACCCCGCTGCCGTTGGCCGGGTAGGGGTCCACCCCCCAGGCGAGATACATCCAGCGCATGCTCAACTCGACGCATTCGAATTCCAGCTGTGACCAATGGGCCCCGGGGAAGTCGACCCAGACGTCAGGGCCCTCCCCATAGGCGGGACGCGGGCCGCAGGCCTCGAGCCCGTTCCAGTCAGCGGTCGAGCTGAGGGGATAGGCGGCGATCGCCTGGCCGGTCAGCTGCAGGGACGCGGCCGAGTAGTTGTTCGTGTCGCAGTCGCCGCTCCACCAGGATGGGAACGGCACGGTGGGCTCGCCACCGACGACGATCCCCACGCCGGACGTGATGGGGGTCGCGGTGTCCTGCCCCTGCGTGGGATCGACCCCGATGGTGGTGGGCGCTGCCAGATCCGCCACGCTGGCCGACACCACGAGGTCGGAGAAACCGCTCATTGCCTGGTCGGCGGCGGCCGTCAGCGGGGTGGTCGACACCTGGGCTGAGGCCCGCACCAGCCAGAGCCGGGGGCCCGCCTGCGCCACCCACTCCACCACCACCGTGGGCACCTTCTGCGCCCCATCGAGCTGCAGGGAGACCAGGTTGGCCGCTCCGGCGACGCTGGCGCCGAAGATCTGGGCATCGACGGAGCCGAGCTCGACGGCGCCCTGCGAGTTGCGGAAACCCTGAAGGGCCAGCCGCGCGCCCGGCGCGCCACCGGGCTCGGCGGTGCCGATGCCCGCCTCATCGGGGTCGGACGTGCCGAAGGGGATGGCGCTGACCGTCACGTCGAGGTACGGGGAGGGCCTCGTGGCCGAGGCCGACTGCACCGCGCTCCCCGCGGGTGCGGCGTCGAAGGAACCGATCTCGGAGACGACGCTCCCCGAGACGCTCAGCGAGACCCCGTCGAGGACCAGGGCCGTCGCGGGTGGGGAGGCATCCCCCGCCAGCACCGTCGGCGAGGCGCAAAGCGACAGCGCCAGGGCGGCGAGAAGCCAGGCGGTGGGACGCCTCGAGGCGGCGCGTCGAATCACTTTGCCCATCCCGTGCTCAGCGGCTGCATCTGCTCCTCGTCGATCCGCAGCCTACGTATGCAGACGCGGGGTGCCGGGACAAACCACCCACTCGTGCACACCGCGTTACGGCGTCGTCACTTCCGGATGGCAACACCGCCATGAGAACCGCCGCGTCCGGGCCTCGACACACGCGCTCGCGATACTCGCCGGCGCGGGTTCGGCGGGTCGCCGGTCGCCCGATCTGGACGCGGCCTGCATGACGCCGTCACGTTCCGGTGACGAGCGGATGACGCGCGGCAGACCTGCGAGCGCGGCTGCGGCATGGTTACCCGGATGTTCAAGACCGCGCGTCTGGGCGCGGGCGTGCTCGCCGCCATGGTGGCGGGGACGCTGAGCGCCACCTCGGGCACCGTGGCCGCCGCTGCCTCGACGCCTGCTGAGGCTCCGGCGTCGACGGTCCAGCCTCACCTGGCCTTCGACGAGAGCGACCATCCTCTGCTGCCGGGGGTCACCCGCGGCGCGCCGGTGACGCCCCTGGCGCAGGGCGGCGGCCAGCGCCGTGTCACCGCGGGGTCGGTGACGGAGTCGCCCAACTCCAACACGCAGCACGGCGCCCCGGAGGTGCTCGGCTTCGTCGAGGAGGGCGAGGTCCTGGGCAACTGGCAGGCGGATCTCAAGTTCAACCTGCTGTCGACCGTTGCCTACTTCAGCATCGACGTCAACAACGACGGTTCTCTCGACAACGACGAGGGCTACCAGGTCTTCTGGAGCAGCCAGGCGACCGCGCTCTTCAACGCCGCTCATGCCGCCGGCGATCTGGTGGTGGCGACCTTCAACGACTTCTCCACCAGTGGCATCGACGCGTTGCTGAACTCGTCGAGCGCCGAGGCGACCTTCATCCAGAATGTCGTCACCCAGGTGACGACGCGGGGGGTCGACGGCGTCAACATCGACTTCGAGCCGGTGGGCGACAGCGGAGATGCCCAGGCCTTCACCAGCCTGATGAGCGCCCTCCAGAGCGCCCTCAACTCACAGGCCCCGGGAAGCTCGTACCTGAGCGTGGACACCTACGCGTCGGCGTATCAGGGAGGGGAGATGTACGACATCCCCAACCTGGCCAAGGCCGTCGATGCCATCGACGTGATGACCTACGTGATGAACGGTCCCACCGAACCCAACTCGCCGATTGCCGGTCCCTACGGGTACACCGAAACCTCGGTGGTCAACGGGTACCTGGCGGAGATGCCGGCGGACAAGCTGCTGCTCGGCATCCCCTACTTCGGCGAGGTCTACTCGACGACCTCTGACGCCTTCAACGCCCCGGTGGCGGACGCGTCGCAGACCCTGTCGCCGACGTACGCGGACATCCTGTACGACTTCAGCTGCGTCTATCAGCAGGATGGCACGGCGGGACCGGTGATCAATTGGGACGGCACGTCGCAGACCCCGTGGGCGTACTGGTATGGACCGGCGAGCAATGCCTCCTGCGGCTCCGACTACTCGACCACCCGGGAGCTCTACTACGACAACGCGCAATCCCTGGAGGCCAAGTACGGCCTGGTGGACGCCGACCACCTGCGCGGCGTCGGCATCTGGGCCCTGGGGATGGACAGCGGCAGCAACGACCTGTGGAACGCGATCGCGGCCAGCTTCGTGCCGCTTGCGGATCCGCCCACCGGCGTCACCGCCACCAGCACGGCCTCGGACACGGCGACCGTGTCGTGGTCCCTGCCCTCCGACGTGACGACGGATCGCGTCAGCGGGTATGCCATCACCACGTACAACGACAAGGGCGTGACGGTCGGTTCAGTCCAGAGCGTCTCGGGAGCGCTCACCGCATCCGCAGGCGTCACCGGGCTCACCGACGGAACCCCGTACTACTTCAGCGTCGCCTCGGTGAACCCGTCGGGCACCGGCACGGCAGCCGAGTCCAACTCCGTGACCCCACTCTCCGGCACCGCCCCGGCGGCGCGGACCAGCGCGGCGAGCACGCAGCAGTACCTCCTCCCCAACAGCGACGGATCGACCTGGCAGGTGATGGACGAGAGCAACCTGAGCCTGGAGATCACCCCCAGCAGCAGTGAGAATGTCCTGCTCAGCGCCAACTCGTCACTGTGGACCGCCACCGCCACCTACGACCAGGACCTCGGTATCGAGGTGACTCCCGCGGGCGGCAGCCCCGTACTCGCGGCGTGGAAGGAGTCGGGCGGCTCGGCGGGGACGTACTCGCCCAACGCCGCCTACGTGGAGACGGTGTACCCGATGAGCGCGGGGACCGCCTACACGGTGGACCTGGTGTGGAAGACGAACAAGACGGCGATCGGCGTCACCGTGGCCGCCGGAGCGGGGCCGATCGGTTCGGCGTTCTCGCCGACGCAGCTGACCGCGGCGGTCCTCCCCGCGGGGACGCTCAGCTCGGCCAGCACGGCGCAGTACTCACTGGCGAACAACGACGGATCCTCCTGGCAGGAGATCGACTCCGGCAAGCTGGCCGAGACCTTCTCCCCCTCGATGAACGAGGACGCTGTCATCAGCGCCAACGCCGACCTCTGGACCGAGAACGCGGGTTACAACCAGGACCTGGGGATCTTCGTGAGTGAGGACGGCGCGCCGGCGCGGCTGCTGGCCTGGACCGAGACCGGCGGGCTCTCCGGGACCTACTCTCCCAGCGCCGCCTACGTGGAGACCGTCCTGCCGGTGACGGTGGGCAACACCTACGCCTTCTCTCTGGACTGGAAGACCAACAGGGCCGCTCCCGGCGCGACCATCCACGCAGGGGCCGGGCCCATCGGCGGAGCATTCTCGCCCACCCGCATCACCGTGTACCCGCTGCCGCCCCAGTGGCCCAGCTCGGCGAGCAACCTCCAGTACCGGATGACGGGCAGTGACGGCAGCGCCTGGCAAGAGCTCGACGCCACCAACCTGGCGGTCCCGATCACCCCAGGGTCCGGCGAGACCGTGGTCGTGACGGGGAACTCCCCTCTGTTCACCACGGTCTCCGGCCACAACCAAGACCTCGGGATCTTCGTCAGCGTGGACGGGGGCACCCCCCAACTCCTTGCCTGGGAGGAGAGCGGCGGTTCGGCCGGCACCTACTCGCCGAACGCCGCCACGGTGGAGACGGCATACGCCGCGAGCTCGGGGCACACCTACGTCTTCTCCCTGTGGTGGAAGACGAACACGGCCGCACCCGGGGTCATGATCGAGGCCGGAGCCGGCCCGATCGGCGGTGCCTACTCGCCGACCAGCCTGACGCTCGTCCCCTGACCGCGAGCCGGATGCCGGAGTCCGCGGGCCGCGTCAGCCCCTGACGCCCTGGGCGCCCGCGTTGGCCCGGGGCCCGGCGAGGGGCGACGGCCACACGGGGCTTCCCCGGTCGTCGAGATCCACCTCCAGCCGGGTGTCCAGGCCGGCCACCCCCACGGCGCGGACGCGGAACTGCCCGGTCCAGCGCAACTCGGCGACGTCGAAGGGCACCGTGATGGCGACCCATTCGTCGAGCGGCAGCTCCCGGCCGGTGACGAGCCGTTCGGCGATGACCGGCTCCCGACCGTCGGCGACGACCTCCACCGCCGCCACCGCGGCGGCATCGGCCACCGGCGAGGTGGCGCGCAGGCGGAAGGTCACCGTGTAGTGGGCGGCGGCCAGCGGCATGTAGGGGCCGATCATCAGATACCCGGCCTGACCCGGCGACACGCGGGCGACGCGATGGCCCTCCTCCTCGCTGACGGCGCCGATCGGGCTGGTGAGCCGGTTGGCCCGTTCGGGCCATGCCGCGCTGAAGATCTCGGCATGGCGACGGCGGAGGCCCTCCCTGTCGGGTGGCCCCTCCCGGCGCACCGCCTCCAGCCACCAGACGAAGCTGTCATCCGGGTGGCGGCTGGCCAGCTGGATCCGGCGCACGATCTCCGTCGCGGAGAAGTCGTTTCCCATGGGGTCGAGGGGGTAGAGGGGTCCTCCGCCCGGCTCTCGCGCCAGCCAGATGCCGCGGAGGCTGGAGACGGAGAACCCGGCCAGCTCGACCAGCTCGGCCGCCTCCCGCGGGGTCAGCTCGATGGTGTGCTGATTCATGCTCCACACCAGCAACCGGGCGATCTCGCGGTGCGGCGAGTCCAGCACCAGGTGCCCGCCGGGGCGAACCACCCGCGCCGACTCGCAGAGGAAGTCGACCAGGTCGTCGCCGAAGAGGTGCTCGATGTTCTGCCCCGAGAACACCAAGTCGACCGACGCGTCGGGAACCGGGGAGAGGTCGGCAACGCTGGTGGCGATCCACTCGACCCCCGCCGGCAGGTCGACCGGCCGCTCCTCGAAGCGCTCGATGCCGATGTGGCGCCGCACCGGTCCATAGGCCTGCTCCACCCAGTCGAAGTACCAGCGACCGGAACAGCCGGCGCTGAGGACGACCTCCGCTCCCTTGGGCATCTCCGTCAGCTCCGCGGTCCGCAGCGCGTGGAGCAGCTCGTGGAACCCGGGGAACAGGGCTGAGGGTGACGTCGCGCGCCCCACGGCGGCCTCCAGCCGGTCGAGGCGCTGGAGGACGTCGCCGAATCGCGGCTCGAGGTCCCCGGCCACGCGCGAGGCCACACCGTCCATGGCCCGCCGTGCGGGCTGCTTGAGGAAGGTCCCCTTCGACCCAGCCACCGAGTTCTCCTGACCCGCGACAGCCCGTGCCCCCGATCCGGGCGCGGCGCTCGGCGGAGCTTACCGCGCCCCGGCACCCGGGGGAGCCCCCGCCCCGCTCAGGTCTGGGGGACCACCGTCAGCCGGGTCGGCGAGAAGATGGTCGGCCCGCCTCCCGCCGCCGCCTCGATCGTCGCCCCCGGGGCCGGGATGTTCGTCTTCCACTCCAGGCTGAACACGTAGGTGTGCCCCGACGCCATCGTGTACACCGTCTGGACATAGGCCGCATTCGGCGAGTAGGTCCCGGCGAACCCTCCCGACTCCTTCCACGCCAGCAGCGTCGCCGTCCCCCCATCCTCGCTCACGAAGATCCCCAGGTCCTGGTTGTAGGTGGCCTTCTGCGTCCACAGGTCAGCGTTGCCGCTCACCAGCACCGTCTCCGCCGACCCCATCACCGTCACAACGAGATTCGTCGAGTCCATCGGTGACCAGCTGCTCCCGTCGCTGTTCGGCAGCAGATACTGCTGCGTGCTCACCGCCGTCACCACGCTCGCCGCCGCCACCTCATATGCCGTCAGCCGCGTCGGCGAGAAGGACGGAAAGCTGCCCGCCCCCGCCTCGATGGTCGCCCCCGAGGCCGGGATGTTCGTCTTCCACTCCAGGCTGAACACGTAGGTGTCCCCCGCCGTCATCGGGTACACCGTCTGCACGTAGGCGGCGTTCGGCGAGAAGGTCCCCGCGAACCCTCCCGACTCCTTCCACGCCACCAGCGTCGCCGTCCCCCCGTTCACGCTCACGAAGATCCCCAGGTCCTGGTTGTACCCGGCGTCCTGCGTCCACAGGTCACTGTTGCCGCTCACCACGGCGTCCTCGCCGGCCGCCCCCGACAGCGTCACCTTCAGGTTCGTGGCGTCCATCGCCGACCAGCTGCTCCCGTTGCTGTTCGGCAGCGTGTACTGCTGCGTGCTCACCGCCGTCTGGGCCCCGGCCGGCAGCACGTCCGCCGTCAGCCGTGTCGGCGAGAAGATCGGGCCGGCCCCCGCCCCGGCCGCGATGGTCGCCCCGATCGCCGCCTTGTTGGTCTTCCAGACCACCTGCACCGTGTAGGTGGTCCCCCCCGTCATGGCGTACACCGCCTCCACGAAGGCGGCGTTCGGTGAGTAGGTGCCGGCGAAGCCCCCCGACTCCTTCCACGCCGCCAGGACGGAGCTGCCTCCCGACGGCGTCACCAGGATGCCGAGGTCCTGGTTGTACCCGCTCTTGCCGGTCCAGAGGTCGCTGTTGGCGCTGAGCAGGACGTTCTCACTGCTGCTCGGCGTCATGGTGAAGGCGAGGTTGCTCTCGTCCATCACCTGCCAGGTCGAGCCGTCGCTGTTCGGCAGGTGGTATTGCTTGGTGCTCACCGCCGTCTCCGCCGTCCCCGGAGCGACCCCCGACAGGGGGGTCACCGAGTTGGATGGCGCCCCTGCGCTATCCCCGGCAGGGTTCACCGACGCGACCTCGAAGAAGGATGGCGTCCCGTTGGTCAGGCCGGTGATCGTCGTCAGGTCTGAGGCCCCGCCCGAGACGGTCTGCGGCGTCCCCACCGGCACGCCCAGGTCGTTGTACGTCGTCACCGTGTACCCGGTGATGTCCTCATCCGCGATCGCGCCGGGCGGAGGGACCCACGACACAGCCGCCTGGCCGGACGCGGTGCTGGTCGCCGCCACGTCGGTGGGCGGCGATGGCGCGAAACCGGGCACGGTCACGGTGAGCACGACGTTGTCGACGAACCATTCCGTGGCGTCGTCCGGCGCCGTCGTGGCAACCATCCGGGCCTGCATCGTGGCGAGCTGATGCGCCATCACGAAAGAGGTGACGTCGAGGGACACCGGGGACATGTCGGTGACGTCCATGGGGCCGCCGGGGGGGTTGTAGCCGCTGAACTCAAACTCCTCGCCATCCCCCTGTTGGGTCACCAGGTCCTCCAGTTCCACGGTGAGGGGATACGCATAGTCACTGGTGCTGCACGTCCCGCCGGCGGGCAGGTGACACGCGGCGGCCACGTCGAAGGTCAGGGTCGCGGCGGAGACGCTGGCCGGCACCGTGAAGTTCTGGTATGCGGCGTCGCTGCAACCGCCGTACCCGCAGAGGTCGGACGTGTACTCGGACCCGCCCAGTCCGGTGTAGGCGGTAAGGGTGTGGTAGTCGTTGTCGACCGTGTAGTAGCCGCCGCCGCGGCCCGGCGTCTCGACCCAGTTTGGATCGGGGGAGCATGTGCTCCCGGAGCACGACGCACCCTGGAAGCTCGGGTCGAGGATGGGCTGAAGTTGCAAGGACGACACGGTCTGGCGCGTCCCAGCTCCGCCGGGCGCGGAGGCGGCGCGCACCGACGGCAGCCCTCCCACGCAGACGGCCGCCGAGATCAGAGCCAGCCCCGCGGCCACCCGGCCCAACCTCTGCTCCCGTGCCTGAGCGGCCATGACCTTCTACCCCCGAGCAATGGTCAGATCGAGAGCCGTGGCGTCCGGCGCCGCGGCGGCACGAGTCTAGTCCCTCGGCGGAACGGCCGATCGGGCACGAGGCGCCCCACCGGCCCGAGAGCCGCCTCGGGCGTTCAGCTCCGGGGCACGACAGTCAGACGGGTCGGCGAGAAGACGGTCGGCCCCCCGCCCGCCGCCGCCTCGATCGTCGCCCCCAGTGCCGGGATGTTCGTCTTCCACCCCAGGCTGAAGACGTAGGTGTGCCCCGAGCTCATCGTGTAGACCGTCTGGACATAGGCGGCGCACGGCGAGTAGGTCCCGGCGAAGCCTCCTGACTCCGTCCACGCCAGCAGCGTCGCCGTCCCCCCGTCCTTGCTCACGAAGATCCCCAGGTCCTGGTTGTACCCGCCATTGGCCGTCCAGAGGTCCGCGTTCCCGCTCACCAGCACCGTCTCCGCCGACCCCGTCACCGACGTGGACAGGTTCGTCGAGTCCATCGGCGACCAGGTGCTCCCGTCGCTGTTCGGCAGCAGGTACTGCTGCGTGCTCACCGCCGTCACCACGCTCGCCGCCGCCACCTCATATGCCGTCAGCCGCGTCGGCGAGAAGGACGGAAAGCTGCCCGCCCCCGCCTCGATGGTCGCCCCCGAGGCCGGGATGTTCGTCTTCCACTCCAGGCTGAACACGTAGGTGTCCCCCGCCGTCATCGGGTACACCGTCTGCACGTAGGCGGCGTTCGGCGAGAAGGTCCCCGCGAACCCTCCCGACTCCTTCCACGCCACCAGCGTCGCCGTCCCCCCGTTCACGCTCACGAAGATCCCCAGGTCCTGGTTGTACCCGGCGTCCTGCGTCCACAGGTCACTGTTGCCGCTCACCACGGCGTCCTCGCCGGCCGCCCCCGACAGCGTCACCTTCAGGTTCGTGGCGTCCATCGCCGACCAGCTGCTCCCGTTGCTGTTCGGCAGCGTGTACTGCTGCGTGCTCACCGCCGTCTGGGCCCCGGCCGGCAGCACGTCCGCCGTCAGCCGCGTCGGCGAGAAGATCGGCCCGGCCCCCGCCCCCGCCGCGATGGTCTTCCCGATCGCCGCCTTGTTGGTCTTCCAGACCACCTGCACCGTGTAGGTGGTGCCCCCTGCCATCGCGTACACCGTCTCGACGAAGGCGGCATTGGGCGAGTAGGTGCCGGCGAAGCCGCCCGACTCCTTCCACGCCGCCAGGACGGAGCTGCCCCCGGACGGCGTCACCAGGATGCCGAGGTCCTGGTTGTACCCGGCGTCCTGGGTCCACAGGTCACTGTTGGCGCTGAGCAGGACGTTCTCGGTGACGCTCGGCGTCATGGTGAAGGCCAGGCTGCTCTCGTCCATCACCTGCCAGGTCGAGCCGTCGCTGTTCGGCAGGTGGTACTGCTTGGTGCTCACCGCCGTCTCCGCCGTCCCCGGGGCGGACCCCGAGAGCGGGGTCACCGAGTTGGATTGGGCCGCCGGTCCGGTCTCCCCGGCCGCGTTCACCGCGGCGACAGAGAAGTACCAGGGCGTCCCATCGGTCAGGCTGGTGACGGTGGCCTCGCAGGGACTGAGGGCACCTGAAACGGGCTGCGGCGACCCCACCGGCTCGCCCAGGTCGTTGTACGTGGTCACCGTGTACCCGGTGACGCCCTCGGCGACCGCGCTGGCGGGCGCCGTCCACGACACTGTCGCCTCTCCGGAAGCAGTGCTGGCGGCACTCACGTTGGTGGGGTTGGATGGGCCCAGCGTGGGGCCAGACGGGCCGACCATGAACGACCAGGTGATCACCGGTTGCCCAGGCTGGTTGATCGTCGCCTGATACGAGCCTGCGGCGAGAGCGGAGTTGGGGATCAGGAAGACGGCATTGTCCTGCTGCAGGATCTCCAGTCCGGTTGGTCCGTACACCGGATCCGAGGAGTAGTAGGTGTTGTCGTCCACGACGCAGAGGTTCCCGGCGGCGCTGGTCTGGGTCCCGTCCGGACCGGTGAGCTGCGCCGACAACCCTGGCGCCGGAGACTGGGGGAGGAGGGCGATGAGCGGAAGACCGGTGGGCGGCGCCCAGCCGCACGTCTGCAGCGGGTCGGGCGACTCCCCGCCGATGAAGTCGGTGAGATCGGTGGTCATCCACGGCCCCGGGAAGAGCACCGGGCCGGTCGCCGCGGGCAGGTCGTAGTCCAACCCTCGGAGGATGTCGAGGCCCGCGTCCCCCGTCGTGGGGTCATAGGCGAAGGCCACCTCGGTGAGTTGAGACCGCAGCATCCCCACCGCATGGAACGGAGCCGTCAGCCAGAGGTCGATGAGCTGCACCGGCGTGAACCCGACGGCGCCCAGGATCAGGTCGCTGGACTCGCCCTCCTCGGCCCCGGCGGCGGTGTAGTAGGGGCTCGCCGGATTCTCCGAGTGCAGGCTGGCGTACTGACCCGTGAAGTAGCTCTCCGGCGTGTCCGCCAGGTAGGTCAGGTGATCAACGATCCCGGCATCCCAGGCGCTCTGGTCGGCGACGGCGCTCTCACCGGCGGCCTCCCGGTAGACGTTGATCTCGTCGAGCCAGTCGGTGTCCGAGCCCGCGGTCACCGACGTCGCCCCCGCCGTCCGGCCGGCGGCGATCACCGGGCCGCCGACGGGTGCGACGACCAGGGCGCCGGGCGCCGCGCCGTAGGACGCCAGTCGCTGTGGCGCTTGGCCCCCCGACCACAGGGCGGCCACCACGAGCGCAACCGCCGCCGATCCGACGCCTGAACGCACGCCTCGGGCGTGCCGCGCAGTCACGGCTGCCCCGTCATCCCCTTCTCCCCGGCCGGCATCCGACCTCCGCCACATGCCAGCATTGTGCGGGCGGCCCCCCTTCCCTCCAGGGGGGCTTTGCCGCTTCGTTACAGGCCGGGCCCCCAGCGGAGAGCTCCCTCAGGTGATCGCCGTGGTGGCCCCGGGCCTCAGGTCTGGGGGACCACGGTCAGCCGGGTCGGCGAGAAGACGGTCGGCCCCCCGCCCGCCGCCGCCTCGATCGTCGCCCCCAGTGCCGGGATGTTCGTCTTCCACTCCAGGCTGAAGACGTAGGCGTGCCCCGAGCTCATCGTGTACACCGTCTGGACGTAGGCGGCGTTTGGCGAGTAGGTCCCCGCGAAGCCTCCCGACTCCTTCCACGCCAGCAGCGTCGCCGTCCCCCCATCCACGCTCACGAAGATCCCCAGGTCCTGGTTGTACCGGGCGTTCTGCGTCCAGAGGTCAGCGTTGCCGCTCACCAGCACCGTCTCCGCCGACCCCGTCACCGTCAGAACGAGATTCGTGGCGTCCATCGGTGCCCAGGTGCTCCCGTCACTGTTCGGCAAGAGGTACTGCTGCGTGCTCACCGCCGTCGCCACACTCGCCGCCGCCTCCTCGTATG
>CAZUDL010000003.1:0-193252 GCA_964618935.1 uncultured Actinomycetes bacterium | reverse complement strand
GCACGACATCGGCCCTACCCCTTGGGACCGATGACGTCACCGCCAGACCGCCCGTGGCGAGCGACCCCTATGCCGGCACCACCGAGGTTCTGGAGTTCACCGTGGGCGCGGCCGCCACCCCGACCCCCACCGGTGGCACGGCCCCGGTGCCGACGACAGGCGCCGTGAGCCCTGACGGCCCGGGTGGGGTTCCGCTGGTGGGCCTGTTCCTGATCATCGCGGGCGGCGCCGGAATCGTGAGCACGAGGCGCCGCCGGGCTCACTGATCACACGTCGCCTCGCCGGTCCTCCCGCCCAGGAGGGTGCGCCCCTCGCGCCCTCCCGGGAGCCGGCGATCTCGACGACCACCTGCTGCATCCCCACAACACGCTCGACCCGGGTGGCGCTAAGGGGCATGAATCCAAGACCGAAGGTCGCCATCGGCTCCACATCGGCTCCACGGTCTTGATCTGAGCAGGCACCGCTCGGCAGCCCCGCATTGGCGCGTCTGATGCAAATTGGCGGCGCGTTTGCGGTGGTAGAGCAGCGCCGATCTCGTAACAGATTCATCGCAAGGGCCTGGTGAACCAAGACTCCACCGGGCACCTCGACCTACGGTGTCTGCAGGTGCGGTTCTAGAGCGGCCTTCGGCTCGACCTTCTGCCTCACATTCGGAGGCGAAGCAATGCGGAACGATCAGACGGGTCAGTTGAGCGTGCCTCGGGGCGGCTTGCCGCGCTGGGGCGGGGCAGCTTTGGGGGCGGGCGCGGTCGCCGTCCTGATGGCTTTTGGCGGATCGGCGGTCCTGGCAGCCACCAGCGTGAACCTGGGAACTGCGACATCCTTTGCGGTCCTGGCGGGCAGCGGCGTCACCAACACCGGCTCCTCGCTCGTCTACGGGGACCTGGGAACCGACCCGACCGCGTCGGTCACCGGCTTCCCGCCGGGCATCGTCGAAGCTCCGGCCGCCACGTACGCCGCCGATCCCACCGCCCTGGGCGCCCAGAACGATCTGACCACGGCGTACAACCAGGCTGCGGGCGAGGGCCCCGCGACGACAGAGGCCGCCGACCTCACGGGGCTCACCCTGACCCCGGGGGTGTATCAGACGAGCTCCGATGGAGCGCTGAGCCTGAGCGGCACCCTCACCCTGAACGCTCAGGGCGATTCCAGCGCGGTGTTCATCTTCCAAACCGGGTCCAGTCTGGTCGCCGGAACGAGCAGCAGAGTCCTGCTGGAGGGCGGCGCCTCGGAATGCAACGTGTTCTGGCAGGTGACCAGTTCGGCGACGCTGAACGGCCCCACCTTCGTCGGCACCGTCCTCGCCCTGACCTCGATCACCGTGGGCTCCGCGGTCACCGTGGACGGGCGGGTCCTGGCTCGAAACGGTGACGTCACCCTGAATGACGACACCATCAACCCGGCGTCGTGCATCTCGACGACCGCCGCAGGAACGCCCTTCACCCCGGCCGGGACTCCCGACACCGGAGCGGCGCAACAGTCCCCCATCGCGTCCGGGATCCTCCTGGCCACCGGGGGCCTGGGTCTGGTCGGAGCGAGCGTGGCGGTGGGCACCCTCCGCCGCCGGTCTCCAACCGCCTGACCCTCTGAGCAGGCGCCCAGATCCATCAATCCGTGGTCATCCCGCCTCAGGCGAGGTCCGCCTCGCCTGAGACGGATGGCCTCGATGCTCCCGTCCGTGGGAGAGGTGTGGGTCACCGCAGGGGAAGGGCGCGAATCCTGCCACGGCCCAGTTCGCCGGTCCGCCCGGGAAGGGTCAGCCGGCGCCCATCTTCAGGTGGCGGTCGAAGAACGCGAGGATGCGGCGGCGGGCGTCGACCGCAGACGCCTCGTGGTACCCCATGCCACCCATGAGGCGGCTCATCACCGCCAGCACGCGACCCTGTTTCTCCTCGCTGTGGTCATTGAGGAAGGCATGCCCGGCACCCGGGTACTCCCTGATGTCGTGGTCGATGCCCAGGGCGGTGAGGATCCGCTCGAGCTTGGCCGCGGCACCGCGCAGCGTGCGGTCCCGGGCTCCGTAGCTGCCCACGATGGGACAGGCGGTGCGCAGCGCCGTCTCGGGATGCGCGGGGAGCATCCCGTAGTTGGCGCTGGCCGCCTCGAAGCCGTGATCGGGGGCAAGCGCGAGAGCGATCCCGCCGCCCATGCAGAAGCCGATGACGCCGACGCGCCCGGTGCACGCCGGGTCGTTCGCCAGCGCGGCGCGCGCGGCCTCGACCTCGTCGAAGGTTCGTCCCCGGCCGGCGCGGACGCTGCGGATGACGGCCAGCGTCCCCGCCATGCGGCCGCTGCGGGCGAACAGATCCGGCGCGATGGCGAGGTAGCCGGCGCCCGCCAGCCAGTCCGCCTGGTGGCGAATGTCCTGGCTCAACCCCAGGGCGTCGTGGACGACCACGACGCCGGCCCACGGTCCGACCCCGGAGGGCCGGGCGAGGTAGGCTGGAACGGTGGCGGTGGGTGCCGCAATGGTCAGCTCGGTCATCGTCATCCCCAAGGCACGGGTTCCGTGTCGCCGGGAATCGGCGCGCGGCTGTCGGTGCCGACCGGTGCCCATCATGCGGGATCAGGTTGGGAAGCCGTCCACCGCACGGCGGTGACATGATCTGCTCGTGGCCGCCCGCCATCGCGCTGCCGTGCCCGCCCTCTGCCTCCTCGCCGGGCTGGCGCTGCTGGGCTGCAATCCCACGAGCGGGCATCCCAGGACGTCAGCGACCCCGACTCCCACGGTGGTGTCCACGCCCACCCTCACGCCGACCCCCACCCCGGCGGTGACCGACTGCCAGGCGACCGCCATGACGGCGTTCCTGGGACAGTCGGACAGCGCGGCTGGTCACATCGTCTACGCCATTGTCCTGATCGACACGGGGACGGCGTCGTGCGCCCTGGATGGCTATCCCACGGTGACGCTGGTCGGCATCAGCGGCGACCTGCCCACCACCCAGACGAATGGAAACGACGGGATTCCGTCGGTGAGCACCACACCTGCGGTTGTCACCATCGCCGCCGGCGGCACCGCCTCCTTCGTCCTTCAGTACCGGGATGTGGCCACGGGCGCCCAGACGTGCCCGACGGCCACGCAGCTGCAGATCGTCCTGCCTGGAGGCGGTGGCGCACTGGTCGCCGACCTCACCGGTGTCAACCCATGCGGCGGGGTCGTCTACGTCTCCCCGGTCCGCAGCGGGATCGCGCCACCCTGATCCGACGGTCGCCCCGGCGCATCCCGGATACGCGATCGCCAGGGCGCCGGAAGACGGCATCCGCGTGCACCGCCCGGCGGTTCCGGCGGTACCATCGCATCCTGGCATCAGGCGATTCCCAGGAGCGAGAACGTGGCCGGAGAAAAGACCCGCGGCGCGCCGCGGCGGCAGGCGAAGAAACCCAAGAAGGCGAAGGGGAGCGACCTCGCCAAGGTGGCGAAGGAGCGCGAGGCTCGCACCGCGGCGCAGAAGCCGCCCGAGGTCTGAGGCTCAGGCTTCCGCGTCCGTCCGCTGCCGCTCACTCACCCATCGGGGCGGCGGGAGGACACACCCTGCGGAAGGGTGTCCACCGGGCGAGCCGGCTGCGGCGAACCGCACGGCCCGCCCGGCGGGCTGGCGAGCGGGCTGAGGGGTCCTCAGCCGCTCACCATGTCCGGGGAGTGACTAGGCGGCCTTCACCTGGCAGGCGCGCGGCCCCTTGTCACTGCGCTCGACATCGAAGGTGACCTTCTCGCCACCGCCGAGCCGATCGAACTCGAGGGAGCTGTCGAGGCTGCTGCGATGGAAGAAGTACTCCTTGCCATCGTCCGCGACGATGAATCCGAAGCCGCGCTCGACCACAACTTTCTTGATGCTTCCGTTCAACATTGTCCTGTCTCCAACCTTCTCGTCACTTTCTACCGGACGCACGCGTCCGTTCGAGAAGGGAAGGACGACCACGAGCGAGCGCCGATCCAGAGAGGGTCGGCTCAACCACGGTAACACATCGGCCGCCGCCGCACCGGGCGCGGGCCGCCCCTGACGCCACCCCACATCGCCCGGACGAGATCGGCCGGGCCTGTCCAGCCGTTCCGCTTCCCGTCACAATTCGAGACATGAGAGTCTCGGTCAAGGCCGACTACGCCGTGCGGGCCGTGGTCGAGCTGGCCGCCTCCGAGGGGGGCGGACCGCTCAGCGCCGACCACATCGGCGAGGTCCAGGACATCCCCCTCAAGTTCCTCCAGAACATCCTCGCGGAGCTCAAGGAGGAGGGTCTCGTCAACAGCCATCGGGGTGCCGGCGGCGGCTTCGAGCTGGCTCGCGATCCCCGGCACATCACGCTGGGAGACGTCATCCGGGCCATCGACGGGCCCCTCGCACGGGTCGGCGACTACCGTCCCGACCAGCTGGACTACACGGGGCACACGGCGGCTCTGCGCGACGTGTGGGTGGCGGTCCGCTCCTACCTGCGCGACGTCCTCGACGAGGTGAGCGTGGCCCAGGTCTGCAGCGGGGACCTGCCCCGGGTCGTCACCAGCCAGACGGAGCGCCCCGAGGTCTGGGTCCCGAGGATCAAGATCGATCCCCGGCAGGCCCCGACGCTGGGGGTGCCGGGGCACGGCGGGCGCCAGCACCCCGGCCGAGCCGGCGAGCTGGGCGCTCAGATCGCGCGGGCCCCCGCCGGCGAGACCGGGCCGGTGGTCGCGCCGCGACCGGAGACCGGCGAGGCGGCCGACGAGGTGGGTTCCGGGATCTGAGGTGGGGGGTGGCGCCGAAGCGGGCCGATCGCCCTAGTCGGCGAGGCGGACCGAACGGGCGCGCGGCCCCTTGTCACTGCGCTCGACGTCAAAGGTGACCTTCTCGCCCCCGGCGAGCTTGTCGAACTCCAGGGAGGCGTCGAGGCCGCTGCGATGGAAGAAGTACTCCTTGCCGTCGTCAGCGGTGATGAAGCCGAACCCGCGCTCGAACACGACCTTCTTGATGCTGCCTGTCAACATGGCCAATCTCCAAACCTTCTCGTCACGACGAACGGACGCATCGCGTCCGTTCGAGAAGGCGAGGACCACGAGCGAGCGTCGACCACAGCGGGCCGACGCTCTGAGAATACCACAGGCCCTTCGCGTCAAACCCCGCGCCGGGACGGGGGTACTCCGACCTCACGGGAGGCCCCGGATCGGCTGCGGGGCGGTGACGGCGCCCGGCGCGGCGGCCGCGTCTGCTACCGTGGGGTCAGTCGATCCGTTCGACGGCATCTTGGCGAACCCTCTCCCCCGCTCTGTTCGGGGTCTTCAAGAACCGCTTCTCACCCCAGAGAGGGGCCCAGCGCGATCCAGCCGCTGATCCGCAGCCAGGTTGGGCCGCGCCCGGAGACCCCATGACATCCTTCGCCGAACTGGGTGTGCGCACCCGTACCCTGGAATCCCTCGGCCGCCTGGGCATCACGGAGCCCAACGCGGTGCAGCGCGAGGCGCTGCCCGGCCTCCTCGGCGGCGGTGACGCCGTCATCGAGGCTCCCACCGGGTCGGGCAAGACGCTCGCCTTCGCCATCCCCGTGGTGGAGCGCCTGCGCGGCCACCGTCCCGGGGGCCCTCGCGCCCTCGTCGTCGGCCCCACCCGTGAGCTGTGCCAGCAGGTCGCGTCGGTGATCGCCGCCCTCGACCGGGAGCTCCACGTCGCTGTCCTGTACGGAGGGGTCGGCTACGGGGCGCAGTGGCACGCGCTCTCCAGCGGCGCCGACATCGTCGTCGGCTGCCCGGGACGCATCCTCGACCTCATCTCCGTCCAGCGGCGGGCGTCCTTCGCCCGCGTGGAGTACCTGGTCCTCGACGAGGGGGACGAGATGCTGGACTCCGGCTTCGCGCACGACGTCGAGTCGATCATCGCCCTGTGTCCGGACCGGTCGAGGCGGCAGACCATCCTCGCCTCGGCCACCATGCCGGACTGGGTGGAGCGGATGATCGACCGACACCTCCGCGCGCCCCTCCGGGTGCGCGTCGCGCAGGAGGCGGCCCCCGATCTCGAGCACGGCATCCTCGGGGTCGCCGACGAGCTCCGCCTCGAAGCGCTGGTGACCCTGCTGCGCCAGCAGCCGGCAGGCGCGGGGACGATCGTCTTCACCCGCACCAAGCATGGCGCCAAGAAGCTCACCCGCAAGCTGGAGGGCCTCAGCCTTCGCGTCGTGGAGCTGCAGGGCAATCTCTCGCAGAACGCCCGGGACCGGTCCATCGCCAGCTTCCGCGAGGGCGAGGCAGACGTGCTGGTGGCAACCAATGTCGCCGCCCGAGGCCTGGACGTGCCCCGGGTCTCGCTGGTGGTCAACTACGAACTGCCCGAGTCCGCCCTGTGGCTGACCCACCGGATCGGCCGGACGGCCCGCAACGGCGCCTGCGGGCGGGCCGTGACGCTGCTCTCCGCCACCGACGCCGACCAGTGGCACAAGCTGCAGCGGGGCGGCGCACCGCACCTGCGCCGGCTCCATTCGGAGCCGCTTCTGCAGCGCGGCGAGTGGCTCTACCTCACCGAGGCGGAGGCCCTGGCCGCCACCCCGGCCCCGGTACGGGGAGGCTCTCCCGGCCGCCCCCGGTATCCCGCGGGCTCCTTCCGCCCCCGCCGCCAGGCGCCCCGGCGGAGCGCCGCCTGAGACGCCTCGCGGTACCCCGTCCCGGCCGCGGAGCAGAGGTCCGCGAGGGCTAGGATCAGTGCGATCAGTCACGTCCGCGCCCACCCGGGGGACAGACCATGCCAGATCGCACGTCCGGCCGAGACGGCGTCGTCGGCCCACCCTGGCGTCGCATCTACGCCGGCCGGCTCGAGGAGGCGTCGGTGATCGGGGAGGCGCTTCGCGGCAACCCTCTCGGTGACCCCGTCGAGCGACCGATCTCCGTCTACCTCCCCCCTGGGTACGACGAGGACACCCACCGCCGCTACCCCGCCGTCTACTGCATCCAGGGCTTCACGGGCCAGTGGGACATGTGGCGCAACCGCAGCGCCTTCCGGCCCAGCTTCCCAGAGCTCTGCGACGAGCTGTTCAGCGCCGAGGACGCCCCACCGGCCGCCATCGTGGTGCTGGTGGACGCCTGGACCTCGCTGGGCGGCAGCCAGTTCCTCGACTCGCCGGCCATCGGCCGGTACCACACGTACCTGTGCGAGGACGTGGTGGGGTGGGTGGACGCGCATTACCGCACCCTCGCCGCCGCCGCCCACCGCGGCATCCAGGGGAAGTCGAGCGGCGGCTACGGCGCCATGGTCACCGCCATGCTCCGCCCCGACCTCTTCGGCGGCATGGCGAGCCACGCCGGCGACGCCATCTTCGAGAACTGCTACCTGCCCGACTTCCGCCGCTGCGCGCGGGTCCTCCGCGACCACTACGAGGGGTCGTACGAGCGGTTCTGGGCGGACTTCCGCTCCCGCCCGGGGATGAGCCGCGACGGCGACGGCGAGCTGGTCAACGCCTGGGCGATGGCAGCCGCCTACTCCGCCGACGCCGACGGCACCGTCCACCTACCCTTCGACACCGCCACCGGCCAGCTCATCCCCACCACCTGGGAACGCTGGCTGGCCTGGGACCCGGTGCGCATGGCGCCCCGGTACGCCGCCGCGCTGCGCTCCCTGCGGGCCGTCTACCTGGAGGGCGGCAGGCACGACGAGTGGTACCTGGAGCTGGGCGCCGAGGCGATGCGCCGAACCCTGGAGGAGATCGGGGTGACGGAGATGCGCTTCGAGCTGTTCGACGGCGGTCACATGGGCATCGAGTACCGCTATCCCGTCGCCCTGCGCTACCTGGCCGAGAAGCTGGCTCCTCCCCGGGCCTGAGCCCGGCCGCGTTCCGCGGCGCCGACCGGCTCAGCCCGCCTTGTAGCCGAAGCGGCGGACGGCCGCCTTCCTCTCCACGATGTCGGCATCGGTCTCGATGCCGGCACTGCGCACCCCGTCGACGACGCCGAGGATGCCGCGCCCCTGCTCCGTCTGCACGACGATGACCTCGACCGCGTTGGCCGAGGCGCAGTAGATGCGGCACACCTCCTGGACGGCGCGAACCGCGGGGAGCACGTTGATGGGGAAGGCGTTTCCCAGCAGGATGAGGAAGGAGTGCCCGGCACCGACCTCCATCATGGTGGTCCTGGCCAGGTCGGTCAGCGCCTCGTCGGTGCCGCTCCACCGCACCAGCGCCGGTCCCGACGCCTCGCAGAAGGCGAGGCCGAAGCGGATGCCCGGCACCGCCCCCACCAGGGCTTCGTGGACGTCCTCGACGGTCTTGATGAAATGGCTCTGGCCGAGGATCAGGTTGACCTCGTCCGGCTTCCGGATGGGCACCGACGTGATCTCCATGAGCTCCTCCTCGCATGCCCACCGGGGCGCCGACGGCGCGACTGTATCGCCACGGGCCGGTGAGCGTCCGGATCGGCGGGACGCCGCCATGATTCAAGCTTCGGATAACCCTTCGCCAACCGGTACCGTTGTGCAGAGGAGAATGCCGCAGACGCCCCCGGCCGAGCCGGCCGCCGCCACGGCCGAGGCCACCGTCGACCCGCGCGCTGCCGCGACGCCGCCGCCCGAGACCGCCGCGCCACCGCCCGAGACCGCCCCGGCGTCGCCGGACACGGCGCCGGCGGCCGCACCACCGGCCCGGCGCCACCGCCGGCGTCTCTGGATCATCCGGGTGATCCTCGCCGTCCTCCTCGTCCCCGGGATCTCCCTGGCCACGGTCGAACTGCTGAGCCCGTCGGTGGCGGACGCGCCGGCGCGGGTCGCCGCCATCGACAGGGCCCATGGCACCGTGCCGATCGAGGCGGACCCCTCCTGGGACGTCTCCGAGGCCATCGTCGCCGCCGAGGACGCGGGCTTCTACAGCAACCATGGCATCGAGCTGCCGGCGGTCGCCCGCGCCCTCTGGGGCCAGGTGATCGGGGTGGACGAGGGTGGCAGCACCATCACCCAGCAGCTCGCCAAGGTCCTCTACACGGGCGGTGACACCTCGGCGGTCAGCCGCGTGGTCCAGGTGGCGCTGGCCCTCAAGCTGGAGGGCCACTACACCAAGCAGTCCATCCTCAGCATGTACCTGAGCGCGATCTACTTCGGCCACGACTACTACGGGGTCCTCGCCGCCAGCGAGGGCTACTTCGGCGTCGCCCCGGACCAGCTCACCTGGGCACAGGCCTCGCTCCTCGCCGGTCTGCCGCAGGCGCCCAGCTTGCTCGACCCCCTGGTCAACCTCGACCTGGCCACCGCGCGGCAGGGGTACGTCCTCCACCGCCTGGTCGTCACCGGCGTGCTGACCCAGCAGGAGGCGAACGGCGCCTCCGTGGCCCCGCTGAACCTGCGATAGCGGCGTGGCCGGCCGGCGTCCCCCGCGCTCCATCTCCCGCTCCTCCCGGGCGGCTCCGTAGAATCGCAGCTCAGCAGGCCAGGCCGACGAGACAACCCGAAGGAGATCCCCGATGAGCGTGTTCCGGCGCTTCAGCAACATCTTCCAGCAGAAGACGAACGCCGCCCTGGACCGGATGGAGGACCCGTCCCAGGCCGTGGATCTCTCCTACCAGCAGCTCCTGGAGCAGCAGCAGAAGCTGCGCACGGCGCTGGTGGAGGCCACCACCGGCCAGAAGCGGCTGGAGAACCAGGCCAAGGACATGGACGGCCGCATCGTCACGCTGAACGACGCCGCCCAGACCGCGGTGAACTCCGGCAAGGACGACCTCGCCACCCAGGCGCTGACGCAGGCGGAGGTGCTCACGCAGCAGCGCAAGGCCCTCGACCCGCAGATCCAGTCGATCGCGGCGCAGGTCCAGAAGCTGCAGCTGGCCCTCCAGAAGTACCAGGCCAAGGTGCAGGCCTTCGCCGCCCAGCGGGAGTCCATCAAGGCCTCCTACGAAGCCGCCAAGGCGACCAGCACCGCGGGGGACACCCTGGCCGGCATCGGCGAGCACACCAGCGACGCCGCCATGATGATGCAGCGGGCGCAGGACAAGATCGCCCGCACCCAGGCGCACGCCGACGCCGTCGACGCGCTCCTCGACAGCGGCACGCTCGACACCCCGCTGCTCACCGGCGGCACCAGCACCGTCGAGGACCAGATCACGGCCAGCGTCGTGGACACCAACGTGCAGGCCAAGCTGGCGGCCATGCGCAGCCAGAAGGGGATCGGCGCGCCGGCCGCCGCTGCGCGCCTCGAGCCCGAGGGCATCGTGGTGCGCATCCACGGCGACGACCAGTACCGGCTGGAATCCTCGCTGCGCTCCGACCTCGAAGGCTACGACCACCGCCTGGTGGACGCGGTCCGCGCCAACGACGACGCCGCGTACCACGCGGCCCTCGGCGAGGTCATCGGCTTCGTCAAGGCCAAGGGCGTCTCCCTCGGGGCCGCCGACATGACCACCAGCGAGATCATCCTGCCCAGCGAGGACATGTCGCTCAACGAGGTGACGACGATCCTCGAGCAGGAGAACTGGATGCAGCCGCCGGTGGCCACCGCGTAGGGCGGGTCCGGTCCCCGGCGGGGCGGGGGACGGCCGTGCCGTCCCCGCCGCCCGTCTCAGCTCTCGGCGGGCTCCCCCGGCGCCGGCGCCGCGGCGTCGGTCAGCGCCTGCGCCGCGTCGTTGAGGCTGACCGACATCTCCGGATTCAGGCGCCGGTGCTCCGCCGCCGCCAGGCGCACCGCGGTGCCCACGGCGAGGAACTCGATGACGTGGGTGCCCCAGATGTGCGACTTCTGCTCGATGCGCATGGCGACGATGCCGTGGGCCTTCTGCCGCTCCGCCTCCTGCTGCATCCGCGACATGGCCAGCTCGCGGGCCTGGTAGAGGGCCTCCGTGAAGTTGGTGAGCTCGACGTTCTGCCGCGTCTGCCCCAACACCTGGGCCATCCCCTGGTGCGCCACGTGGTACACGCAGGCGCCGAAGGCGAGGCCGACGGGCTGGTAGCCGGCGCGGATGAGGAGGTAGAGGTCCTGGCCCGAGAGGTCGCTGACCCATACGCCCGACGGGCGCTGCCCGGTGGCGGCGACCGCCGTGCCCATGGCCACAAACTCGGCGATGGGGTGCGGGCCGGAGTGCATCTCGACGTCGAGGCGAAGCCCGACGACGCCGTGGCCGCCGACCTGCGCGGCGTGCCGCTCCATCATCACCAGCGCCTCCTGGCGGGCCTGGTACATCACCTGGGTGAGGGCGACCATCTCCTCGTTGTTGCTCCAGTTGGCGTACTGGATGCCGATGTGGTACACGCCGCTGCCGACGACGAGCCCGCAGGGCTCGTAGCCGATCTCCTTGAGCAGCACCGCCTCGTCGACGGAGAGGTCGCTGCTGAAGCCGCGGCCCTGATGACGGTCGCCGCCGCGCCCGGCCAGGCAGGCGAGGGCGGCGTCGGCGCGCGGGTGGGGCATCACCGACATCAGCGCAGCCTCATGATCGGCATCGGCGGCTCATCGAGCGGCTCCTTGGCGTAGCGCCGCACCGCGGTGCCGAGCAGGAAGAGCTCGACCAGCATCGACTCGCCCCCCAGCTCGTAGGTGGAGAGATCGGTCTCCACGCCGACCGCGCCGTCGGCGTCGACGGTCGCGACCTCGGCCTCGAGGTGGTTGATGCCCAGCATCCGGGCCTCCTCGATGCCGTCGCTGATCTGCTGGATGCGCGAATTCGACCACGAGCGCAGCGCCCACTCGGTGCCGCAGCCGGGGTCGATCTCCATCGCCCCGATGCCCATCACCAGGGCCACGGGGACGTAGCCGCCGTGGAGGAGCTTGCTGAAGGCGACGCCGTCCAGGTGCGACATGAAAGGCGAACGGAGCTTGGGACCGCCGCGGCGGCGCACCGCCGTGCCGATGCAGGTGAACTCCAGCGAGTTGCCGACGCCCTCCAGGTGGCGGCGCAGGATGCGCACCCCGACCACCCCGTGGGCGTCCAGGCCGTGTGCCTCCTCGAGGATCCGGCGCAGCGCGGCGTTGCGGGTCTCGGTGATCCCCGCCTCGTAGTAGCGGTGCTCCCAGTTGTACCCGGCGCGGTGCTCGCTGCCCACCCCGCCGCCGGCGAAGCTGTAGAAGCCGTGCGGGCAGGGGTAGGTGCGCACCCTGCCCCCGGTCGCCTGCCCGCCCATGCCGTAGACGGTGGTGTAACCCCATTGAGCCGCGATCCGGTACACGCTCGAGCCCATCACCATCCCCACCGGCTCGAAGCCGGCGTGCTGGATGGCCGCCATCTCGGAGACCGAGAGGTCGCTGGTCCAGGCGGACCTGCCCGCGCGCAGCTCCTCGATGCGCTCCTGGGCGGCGAGCGGCAACCCGCCCCGCTCCAGGGAGGCGATGCTCGCCAACTGGCGCTGCTGCGCGGTTGCGGCAGCCTCGTCGCTCATCAGCGGTCCAGCGAGAGGACCATGCGCGGCGTGGCGATCTCGCGGTCGGGCAGCTTGCGCACCGCGGTCCCCATCGCGAAGAACTCGATGGTGTGGCTGCCCCAGATGTGCGACTTCTCCTGGATCTGGACGCCGACGATGCCCTCGGCGTTGAGCTTCTTGGCCTCGTCCTGCATCCGCTCCATGGCCAGCTCACGGGCCTCGTAGAGGGCCTGGGTGAAGTTCGGCATCTCCCGGTTCTGGCCGATGTTCCCCATCGCCTTGAACATCCCCTGGTGGGCGACGTGGTAGACGCAGGTGCCGAGCACCAGCCCGAGCGGGGCGTGCCCCGACTGGAGCAGGACCCAGAAGTCCTGGCCGCTCAGGTCGCTGGTGAAGGGCTTGCCCTCCGGGGTCTTCCAGTCGCCCTCCTGCTCGGCGCTGACGGCGGTGCCGACGGCGATGAACTCGGCGGTGCCCCGGCCCCACTCGTAGAAGCCGACGTCGAGGCGCACACCGACGATGCCGTCGGCGCCCAGCACCGACGCCTCCTCCTCCATGCGCGACATGGCCAGCTCGCGGGCCGCGTACATCGCCTGGGTCAGCGTCTGCACCTCGCGGCTGGAGCTCCATCCCTTGGCCGAGAAGCCGATGTGGTAGATGCTGCTGCCGAGCACCAGGCCGCGGGGACGGAACCCCGCCTCCTTGATGAGGAGGAACTCGTTCACCGAGAGATCGCTGGTGAAGAGGGCGTCCTTGCCCCTCAGCTCTTGGAGACGGCGGAGCGCGTCCTGCGGCAGTCCCTCGAGCCGCTGCGGGGCCCCCTCGGGCTGCGGCGGGGAAACCTGCTGGGTCATGACGAACGCGCCTCCTCTGTGGATGCGGAAGGATCCGGCTCGGTGGGCGGGATGGCCTAGGTCACCAGGGAGCGAAGGGCCGCGCTGGCGGCGGAGCTGACCTCGGCATGGCGGCCCAGGGAGTTGACCAGTTCGGTGAGCCAGGCATCGAATCCCATCTCGTCGGAGTGCAGGACGATGCCCCGGACGGCGTGCTGCCGGCGGCAGGCCACCGTGCCCTGCTGCAGCTCGGCCTCGAAGACGTCGTCGCCGGCATGGACCACGATCCGGCGGGCGGCGGCGTCCTTCTTCCGGAAGAGGCCACCCTCACGCTGGACCTCGACCGAGCCCGGCATGGTCGCCAGCAGCTTGCTGCAGAGCACCTGGAAGAAGATGCCGGTGTCCGCCGCGTCCGCGTGCAGCGACGCGGCGATGCTGTCGAGGTCGGGCACCGGTGCGTCAGGCATCGTCGCGTCGAGTATAGGGGGGCGGCTTGCGGAGCATCTCCGCGGAGCGCCGCGGGCGGGTGGCGCCGGCTGCGGCGCCATGGCAGCCGGTCAGCCGCGCCACACGCCGCTGACGACCCGCGTGATGCCCCCCGGCTCGGAGAGCACGGTGACGTGGAGGCCGGAACGGCGCATCACCCCCTGCACAGAGCGTGAGAGGTAGGGGGCGACCTCGACGAGGAGAGCCCCGTCTGGCCGGAGCCACTCGGACGTCTCGCCGGTGAGCAGGCGCACCAGGCCGAGACCGTCGTCCGATCCGTCGGTGAGGGTGTGCCGTGGCTCGAACTCCCGGATCTCCGCGGGCAACCCGCGCATCTCTCCCCTGGCGACGTAGGGGGGATGGATGGTGAGGACGGCGACACCACCGCGGAGGCGGCGGGGAAGGCCGGCCAGCAGGTCGGAGACGCGGAACCGCGCGTTGGCGAGGTGGTTGCGGCGGGCGTTGGCACGGGCGAGACGGACCGCTGCGGGGTCGATGTCGAGGCCCCACACCTCAGCCCCCGGCACCGCCCGGGCAACGGCACAGGTCACCGGGCCGGCGCCGCAGGCGACGTCCACGGCGACCCTCGCCGTGCGGCGGCGGCGCAGCGCCGCCACGGCCGACCGGGCCAGCAGCTCACTGGAGCCGCGGGGAACGAAGACCCCGGGCCGGACGAGCAGGGTCAGCCCGGCGAAGTCCACGGCGCCCCGGATCAGCGCCACCGGCTCGCCGGCGGCCCGGCGCTCCACGTACTGGTGGAAGCGGACCTCGGCGCGCGCCGGCACGGTCGCGTCCGGATCGAGCTCGTCGGCAGTGATCCCCAGCACCAGTCCGAGGAGGTCCGCGGCGTCCTCCGCGGCGATGGCGGCGCGCCAGTGGTCGATGGCGTGGGAGGTGCGGAGGCGGCGCCGGCCCGCATCGAGGAGGTCGGCGACGGTGGACACGCGGGGGGTCTTTCGTGCTTGCATGGGCGGGGATGGTAGCCGCGAGCGGGCCCGACCACCAGATCGCCGCGTTCTTCGACGTCGACCGCACCCTGGTGCGCGGGTCGTCGCTGCTCGCCATGGCCGCGCCTCTCTGGCGCGCCGGCCTGCTGCCCCGCAGCGCCGCCCTCCAGGCCGCCATCCGCGGCCTCCGGTTCAGCAGCCGAGGGCTCTCGGAGGACAAGGTCCGCCGCGCCGTCACAACCATCAGCCGGGTCGTCCGCGGCATGGACGCCGCGGCGATGCGCCGGGTGGCCGACACGGCAACCCCCCGGGTGCTCGCCCCCCGCGTCTACGAGGAGGCGCTCCGCCTCATCGACTGGCACCACCAGCACGGGCATCTGGTCTTCCTGGTCTCCGCGTCCACCCACGACCTGATCGACAAGCTGGGCGAGATCGTGGGGGCGGACGGCGTGGTCGCCTCGGAGGCGGAGATCGTCGGCGGCCTCTACACCGGGAGGGTGCGGCTCTGCCACGGCGCCGCCAAGGCGGATGCGCTGCGACGGCTGGCCCGGGGACATGGCATCGACCTGGAGCGCTCGTACGCGTACGGCGACGCCCTCGGCGACCTCCCCATGCTCGAAGCCGTCGGTCATCCCATCGCCGTCAACCCCGACGGACGCCTCCGGCTCACCGCCGAGGAGCGCCAGTGGCGGCAGCTCCGCTTCCGGCACCGCAGCCGCTGGGTCCGCCTCACCAGCCTGCGGCGGGCGCCGCCGGCCCGCCGCCAGCTCCCGCCGCGACGCGGGACCGAGGGAGGGGCCGGGGCGGGGGACCGGGCGGACGGGCCACCACCCCTCTGACCGGGCCCGCGCCCGTCCCGGACGGCGGGCGGCCGCGAACCTGACAACGCCCAGGGCTCGCCGCTACACTCGCCGCGCTGCTGTCAGCCCGCACAGCCTTGGAGAATCACCGTGGCCCAGATGCCCCCGCCGCCCCCGGGTGGTCCCCCTCCCGCGTATCCGCCCACCCCGCCCGCCTATCCGCCGACCGGCTACCCGACACCCAGTGCCCCGGCCCCGGGCTATCCTCCGCCCACGGGCTACCCGGTGGCGCCCGGCTACGCGCCGCCCGGCTACCCGCCGGCCGGCTACCCGGCGCCCGGCGGGCCCTGGGGCATACCCCAGGCCACGACCAAGTACGCCGGCTTCTGGATCCGCTTCGTCGCCTACATCATCGACGGCATCCTGTGCGGGATCGTGGTCGCAATCGTGATCGGGGTGAGCGGCGGCATCACCGTGACCTGCCCTGCCGGCACCATCAACCCGACCACCTCCTGCGCCGGCGGGGTCGTCTCCTACTCTCCCATCGTCTGGATCATGTACGCGCTGATCGCCGTCTACTTCATCGTCCTGTGGGCGGTGGGCGGGACGCTCGGGCAGCGTGCCCTCGGCATCCGCGTCGTCGACGCCACCTCCGGGAAGCCCATCGGCATCGGCCGCGCCATCGTCCGGTTCGTCGGCTACATCATCTCCGCGGCGGTCATCTACATCGGCCTGATGTGGGCAGGATGGGATCCCCGCAAGCAGGGCTGGCACGACAAGATGGCCCACAGCGTGTGCCTGCGCAACGCCTGAGCAGGGGGACACCGACAACCGTCTGAGATCGGCGGCAGCCGCCGCCACCACGCGCCCACAGATCGAGGTCGGGAGCCCATGTGGCCCTCTCCGCCGCCGCTGACCCCGCCGCCTCCCCCCGCGATCCCGCCACCGCCGCCGGCGCCAGGGACGTCATCACCCTGGCCGCCGGCGCAGCCGGCGGACATGGACCTGGCCGGCCTGGGGCCGCGCCTCGGCGCATTCCTGCTCGACTGGGTCTTCATCGTGCTGGCGGGCACCGTGGGGCTGACGGTCGCCGGCAGTGTCGGCGAATCCGGCGGGGCCATCCAGCAGGGCACGCTGAACCCCAACTCCCCCGCCGGCCTGCTGGTCGCGCTCATCGCCATCCTCATCCTCTTCGCGTGGCCGTTCGCCTACCTCGGGGTGGGCTGGCACACCGGCGCCACCCCCGCCATGAGGATCCTCAACCTGCGCGTGGTGAACGCCGCCACGGGCGGCAACCTGAGCTGGGCACGGGTCGTCCTGCGTTCCGCCGGCTACTGGTGGTCGATAGTGACGGTGGGCGTCGGTTTCCTGCCCGCCGCCTTCGACGGCCAGCGGCGCGCAGTCGCCGACCGCATGGCCGGCAGCCTGGTGGTGGCGGTGCGCGCCGTCCCGATGGTCTGGTTCCCCGGTCCCCTGGGCTGGAGCCTGTGGCCGTCCCGGGCCCCCCGCCCCGTGCCGGTCGACCCGTCGGCCCCGGCCGCGGTCGAGGCGCCGGTGGTGAGGAACCCGTGGACATGGACCGACGTCCTCCCCGTCGCCGTCCTGTTCTTCCCGCTCGGCTACGGGGCGAGCTGGCTCGTCGTCAAGGCGGCCGAGGCGCTGGGCTTCCACAGGTCGGCTCAGCCGGCGGTTTCCCTGCTGGAGAACGTCGCCGCCTACGGGGCCACTCTGGTGCTCATCGTCCTGCTGGTGCGCTGGCGCCGCCACAGCCGCCTGTCGAACCTCGGGCTGCGCCTCCCATCCTGGCGGTGGCTGGCGGCCGGGATCCCCATGGGCTTCGCCGCCCTCGTCGTCGAGGACGCCGCAGGGGTGATCAGCCGGATGATCTTCTCCTCGGCGGGGTCGAACAACCAGGCCATCGGCATCCAGGGGGAGTTCGGCAACTCGGTGCTGCTGGCGGTGCTCGCCGTCGCCGTCGTCGCCCCCATCTCCGAGGAGATCATGTTCCGCGGCTTCATCTTCCGCTACCTGCAGGGGCGGCTGCCGCTGTGGGGAGCCGTTGTGGCCAGTGCTGTCATCTTCTCGGCGGCCCACGCCGGCTGGCAGGAGCCGACGCTCTTCCTCCCCATCTTCGCCGACGGCCTCGTGCTCGCCTACCTGTGCGCCAAATCGGGGTCGATCTGGCCCGGCGTCATGGTCCACATGACCATCAACATCGTGGGCATCATCGCCATCTTCCGGTAGCGTGGTCGAGGTGGCGGCCGCACGCCGGAGCCGTCGCGCCGGTCCACCCCGCCGCCGCTCAGCCGGCGCGCGCCGTCCCCGGCCTGCCGGCCCCCTGCAGCGCCTCCGCCACCCTGTCCGCCTCACCGGGGTCGAGCGAGGCGCAGGTGACGCGGATGGCGGGCGGCGAGGCGATGCGGAAGCGCTCGCCGGCCAGGGCCCCGTAGCCCTCGTCGGCGAGGCGGGTCAGCGCCTCGGCCTCGGCCTCGACGGGAATCCAGACGTTGAAACCGGTGACGCCATGGGCGGTGACGCCCCGGCGCTCCAGGGCGCCGACGAGGGCCTCCCGCCGTGTCCGGTACGTCTCCGCCGCGTGGGAGAGGAGCAGATCCAGGTCGGGGCGCGACCACAGGCTGACGGTCAGCCGCTGCAGCACGTGGCTGACCCATCCGGGGCCGACCGCCAGACGCCCCTCCACCCGGGCGATGGTCGTCTCGTCGCCGCAGACGACGGCGAGGCGGAGGTCGGGGCCCAGCGTCTTGGACACCGAACGGATCAGCGCCCACGCCGCGGCATCGGGGAGGGCGACCCCGACCACGCTGCCGCCGCCGACCGACTCCCCGTGGTCGTCCTCGACGACGAGCACCTGAGGATGCCGCGCCAGCACCCGGCGCAGCTCGGTGCGGCGGAGGTCGTCGAGGGCACTGCCGAAGGGGTTCTGGCTGCGCGGCGTCATCAGCACGGCGAGGGCGCCGTGGTGGAGCGCGCCCTCCAGGTCGTCGGCGACCATGCCGCGGTCGTCCACGCGAACGGGCAGGAGGCGCAGCGACATCGCCCGCAGCAGGTCGAGGACCGCGGGGTAGGCGGGATCCTCGACGGCGACGGCGTCACCGGGCCGCAGGTGGGCGTCGAGCACGCGCTCCAGCCCGTCGAGCGCCCCGCTGGTCACCGTCAGGCTCATGGCGTCGACGCCGTCGGCGCGGAACCGCTCCCGCGCGAGGTCGATGAGATCGGGCTCCACCGGCATCGAGCCGTACTGGGCGGAGCGCCGCGGCAGGGCGTCGAAGCTGTCGAGCCACTCCGGCATCAGCTGGGGGTCGGGGCAGCCGTCGGCCAGGTCGCGAAGCCCCTCGCGGACCCGCGCGCGGAAGCCGCCGGCGAGTGGCGGGCGGGGGGCCACCGAGGTCCCGGACCGCCCCGCGCCCCTGACCAGCCCGCGCTGGCGCAGCTGGCTGTACGCGGCGGCAACCGTGGCCGGGCTGACCCCCAGGTGGAGGGCCAACTCCCGAACCGTGGGCAGCCGTTCCCCCGGTTCGACGCGGCCCTCCCGGACAGCTCCCTCCACTCCGGCCGCGATGTCGACAGCGCGTCGGCCGGAAATGTAGAATCGTTCGGTAACGTTCACCGTTTTGTATCATAACGTAAAGGGGGAAGATTGGCACCCGATCCCCTGAGGAGGGATGACACCTTCGGGACGGCCCCGGACCGGAGGCCCGACGACGGCCCGGCGACGCCGCGGGTCCGGCTCCGGCGGCATGCCGAACGCGCCCACTACGACCGGGCGACCATCGACGCCATCCTCGACAGCGCCCTGGTGTGCCACCTGGGCGTCGTCGTCGACGGTGAGCCGCTGGTGCTGCCGACGGGTTTCGGCCGGGTAGGCGACACCCTCTATCTCCACGGCGCGGCCGCCAACGCCGGCCTTCGCGCGGCGCTCACCGGCGCCTGCCTCACCGTCACCCACGTCGACGGCCTGGTCATGGCCCGCTCCCTGAACGGTCACTCGATGAACTTCCGCAGCGTCGTGGTGCGGGGTCGCGGCCGCCTGGTCACGGACCCGCAGGAGCGCCTCGTCGCCCTGCGCTCGATCGTCGAACACGCCGTTCCGGGCAGATGGGACGAGGCCAGGGAGCCGAGCGCCCGGGAACTGGCGGCCACGGCCATCGTCGCCATCCCCCTCGCCGAGGTGTCCGCCAAGGTGCGGACCGGTCCGCCCCTGGACCCCGAGGACGACCGGGCACTGCCGGTCTGGGCCGGCGAGCTCCCGCTGCGGCTCGTGGCGGATGCGCCGATGCCCGACCCGGGGCTGGCCGCCGGGATCCCCGAGCCACCCAGCCTCGCCGGTCTGCGCCGGAGGTTCGCGCCGCCGGCTCCGGCCGGGAGCTGATCCGATGCGGGTGCGCCGCCCGGCGGCCTTCCTCACCCTCGGCGCCTTCGCCGCCGTCTACCTCATCTGGGGATCGACCTACCTCGGCATCCGCCTGGCCACCGAGACCATCCCTCCGCTGACCATGGCGGGGGTCCGGTTCCTCGTCGCCGGCGGCCTCCTCTTCCCGTGGGCCTACCTCCGCGGCGATCGCGCCGGCGACCGGCTGACCCTCCGCCATTGGCGGTCCTCACTGGTCATCGGTTCCCTCCTCATCACCGTGGGCAACGGCTTCATCACCATGGGGGAGCAGCACGTGCCCTCCGGGGTCGTCGCCGTGCTGGTCGCCACCGTGCCGCTGTGGATGGCCCTCTTCTCCCGCCTGCGCGAGGGCCAGGCCATCGGCCGGCTGGGGGTGACCGGGCTGGTCTGCGGCTTCCTCGGGGTCGGACTGCTGCTGCGCCCCGGCGCCGCCGGCGGCGGCTCCCCGGGGTGGATGGCCTTCACCCTCGTCTCCCCCCTCTGCTGGGCGGCCGGCTCCCTCTACGCCCGCGGCGCCGTCCTACCGCGGCGGCCGCTGCTGGGCATCGCCATGGAGATGCTCTGCGGCGGTGGCCTCCTCTGCGTCGGCGGCGCGGTCCTCGGCGAGTGGGGCCAGATGCACCTCGGCGCCATCTCCTTGCTCTCGCTGCTGGCCTTCGCCTACCTGGTGGTGGCCGGATCGATGGTCGGCTACACCGCCTACATCTACCTGCTGGGCACGGTCTCACCGCGGGCCGCCTCGAGCTACGCCTACGTCAACCCCCTGGTGGCGGTCCTCCTCGGCTGGGCCTTCCTCAACGAGCCGGTCACCGCCACCACGCTGGTCGCCTCCCTGCTCATCGTCGCCGCCGTGGCCGTCCTCCTCGCCACCAGCCGCCAGCGGCCCGGCGAGGCGCGGGCGCCCGCCGAACTGACCCAGGAGATCGCCTGAGCGCTCCTGGCCCGACAATGGCGGCGATGCCCGACGCGACGGCCGGCGCCCCCCACCCCGCCATCGACCCGCTCGAGGATGCCGGCGCGCCGCCCGTGGGGGCGGACGAGGTGGCGCTGCACCCCGGGGAACGGCTGCTCCAGGGACGCTGGGGGTGGCTGGACGTCGTGATCGTGGGGCCGATGCTCGCCAAGTCCGTCTACTACTACGCCGGCATCCCGCTGGGTCAGTGGCTGATCCTGCACCGGCACCCGATCCGGGCCTCCCTCCTCCGCGGCTCGATCCCGGCCCTGATCCTGAGCGGCGCCGGGGTGCGCACCTCGGGCATCAGCATCTGGGTCGCCCTCTTCGCCGCCCTCCCCTACACCATGGTCACTGACCCCTGCTTCTACTACGGGGGGCGCCGGTACGGCCGGGTGCTCATCGACTACTTCTGCCGCACCGACCCCCGCTGGACCAGGCGGATGGCCCGCGGCGAGCGCATCTTCGCCCGCTACGCCGGCTGGGCGGTCTTCCTGGCACCGGTGATCTGGCTCCCCAACGAGGTCTTCTACTTCCTCGCCGGGGAGACGCGGATGCGCTTCTCGCGCTTCATCGTCCTGGACGTCGCCGGTCAGCTCGCCTTCATCGCCGAGATCGTGGCGCTCGGCTACTTCATCGGGCAGCCGGCGGAGAACCTCGCCACCGCCCTCTCGCGCTACACCCTGTGGATCGTCGCCGGCACGGTCATCCTCATCATCGCCGCCTCGGTGGCCGGAGGCGTCCGCCGCGCCGCGGCGATGAGGTGATCGGTCAGACCGGCTCGAGACGCCTGCCGGCGACCAGCGCGCCCAGGAGGAGCACGGCGCCGACCACGATCATGCCGAGGCCGAGACCGCTGCCCGACGACCCGCCGGCGGCGCCGGTTCCCGGCGTGGAGATGCCGAGCACCCCTCCGGTGGGGCTGGGAGACGACGTCCCCGTCCCCAGCACGGAGCCGGTCGGCGAGGGGGTGGCGGTCGGCGTCGGGGTGAGGCTCGGCGTGGGCGTGGGCGTGGGCGTCGGCGTGGGGGTGGCGGTGGGCGTGGGTGTCGCCGTCGGGGTCGGCGTCGGCGGTGCGTCGGTGCAGCCGATGACGCGGACGAAGCCGGTGGCGAACAGCCCGGAGACCTGGTTGTCCACCGCCACGCTGTCCAGCTGGTAGTAGCCGCACTCGTCCACCACGAGGGTGAAGGTGATGGTGAGCGGCGTGTCGGTGGTCACGCTGACGGTCTGGTACTGCTTGGGGATGTCGAAGAGCTGCACCGTGTCGGCGTAGTTCGCGGCGAGGTCGGCCTCGGAGAGGGCCGGGTAGCCGGTGCTGACGTCGATGCCCTCGTAGGTGATGATCCGGGAGGCGTCGAACTCGATCTGGGCGTCGATGGCGCTCTGGCTCAGGTTGGTGACGGTGTACGAGAAGGTGACCGTGGCCGGCCCCCCGCTGATGTCGTAGCTGGCCGGAGGCACCTGGTAGCCGAACGCCGTGCCCGTCTGGACCTGGGGAGCGCCGGCGGCAACCACGGTGACACCGGCCAGTACGAGTGCCGCTCCGGCGATGCCCGCCCCGAGACGCCTCGGCATCCGCATTCCTCTCCGCATGGTGGTGACCCTCTGTGCCCCGGCGTGCCGTCCGAAGGAGCGTCAACGCTCCATTCGCAACGGTCGCTCTTGCCGGGCCACGCGGCAATGGGCGTTCGCAGCCCCAACTGGGACATCCGGCCCTGACCGTGGTGGTGGGGGTGCCCGCGGCGCCCGTGCGGCCGGCGTCACCGGCTGCGACAATCACCGCCATGAGCGATGCGGGGCCGCGGCAGTTCGTCCTCGGCGTCGACCTCGACGGCGTCTGCGCCGACTACTACCCCTTCATGCGCAGGGTGGTCGCCGAGTGGCTGGGCCAGGAGGTGCAGAGCCTCCCTCTGGAGGTCGGCTGGGACATGGCCGAGTGGGGGGTGGGGCCGGGCGAGTTCCACAAGATCCACCGCTTCGCCGTGGTCGACCGCAACCTCTTCCGGGAGATGGGGATGATCCCCGGGGCCGGGCCGGCGCTGCGCCGCCTCTCCAACCTGGGCCTGCGCATCCGCATCATCACCCACCGTCTGATCATCGAGCACTTCCACCGCATCGCCGTGTCCCAGACGGTGGAGTGGCTGGACATCCACGGCATCCCCTACTGGGACCTCTGCTTCATGGGGGAGAAGGGCGACGTGAGCGCCGATCTCTACATCGACGACTCGCCGGACAACGTGGCAGCGCTCCTCGGCAACGGGCGGGACGTCATCGTCTTCACCCATTCCGCCAACACCCACATGGACATCCCGGCCGAGCAGCGGGCCGTCGACTGGGTCGAGGCGGAGCGTCTCATCGTCGGGCGGTACGAGGCCTGGCAGCGGCGGACGGGCGCCGCGGGGGTGGGCGGCGACCCGCCCCGGGCCGGCGGGACCGCAGTCTGAACCGGCCCCGGGGCCGGGGCGGGACGGATGCCCCAGCCGCCGGCGGACCGGCATGCCGGAGAATCGCGAGGTGAGCGCCGCGACCGAGCACATCGAGGTGGACGGGCACGTCCTGTCCATCAGCAACGGCGACAAGGTCTTCTTCCCGGAGCGCGGCATCACCAAGCGCCAGCTCGTCGACTACTACCTGGCGGTCGCCCCCGGGGCGCTGACCGGCTGCTTCGACCGGCCCTCCGTCCTCAAGCGCTTCCCCGACGGCGCCAGCACGCAGCATTTCTTCCAGAAGCGCGCGCCATCGGCGCACGACGACTTCATCCGCACCGCGACGGTCCACTTCCCCAGCGGCCGCAGCGCCGATCTGCTCGTCATCGACTCGGTGGCGGCGCTGGTCTGGTCGGTGAACCTGGGCTGCATCGACATCAATCCGTGGCCGGTGCGCAGCGGGGACACCGACCATCCCGACGAGCTGCGCATCGACCTCGACCCCCAGCCCGACATCCCCTTCGACGACATTCGCAGGGTGGCGCTGGTGGTGCGCGAGGTGCTGGACGACATGGGGCTGCACGGCTTCCCCAAGACCTCGGGGTCGCGGGGCATCCACATCAACGTCCGGATCGTCCCCGAGTGGGGCTTCACCGCCGTCCGCCGGGCGGCGCTGGCGCTCGCCCGTGAGGTCGAGAGGCGCGCGCCCACGCTCGCCACCAGCAAGTGGTGGAAGGAGGAGCGGCACGGCGTCTTCATCGACTACAACCAGAACGCGCGGGACCGCACCGTCGCCAGCGCCTACTCGGTGCGGCCGACCCCGGACGCCCGGGTCTCCTGTCCACTGGAGTGGGAGGAGGTGGCCTCGGTCGAACCGGCCGATCTGACGCTGGAGACGGTGCCGCGGCGCTTCGCCCAGAGGGGCGACCCGGGAGCCGCCATCGACGCCACGGCCCACCGCCTCGACAGCCTGCTCGCGCTGGCCGCCCGCGACGAGCGCGAGGGACTCGGCGACGCCCCGTGGCCGCCTCATTTCGCCAAGGCGCAGGGCGAGCCCCGCCGCGTGGCGCCGTCGCGCGCCCGGAAGGACTGAGCTCAGCCGCCGCCGATGTCGACGATGCCGGCCAGGTCGAAGGGGTGCGGGGGGAGGAGCTGGTCGTAGCCGCACTGCTCCGGTGCCTTGTCGGGGCGCCAGCGGAGGAATCTCGCGGCGTGGCGGAAGCGGTCCCCCTGGAGGTGGTCGAAGGCGACCTCGCAGACCAGGTCCGGGCGCAGCGCCACCCAGTCCGCGTCGCGCCCCCTGGTCCAGCGGGAGGGGCCGCCGGGGGTGCGGCCGGCGCCGAAGGAGGTGCCGCCCTCCAGGGGCCGGAGGAGCTCCAGCAGGTCGCGCCGCTCGCGCTCGGAGAACGACGAGGTGTGCCCGACGTGGTGGAGGACGCCGTCGGCGGAGTGCAGTCCGAGGAGGAGGGAGGCGACGGCCTCGATCTTCAGATCCCTGCGGTACCCGCCCACGACGCAGTCGATGGTGCGGAGGTGCTTGATCTTGAACCAGCCGCGCTCGCCGCAGCGGTACGTGGAGGTCTCCGGCTTGGCGACCACGCCGTCGCAGCCGGCCCCCTCGTACAGCTCGAACCACGAGGCCGCGACGTCGGGGTCGCTCGTCTGGGGGGTGAGGGCGACCTGCCGGTTGGGCGTCAGCTCGGCGTGGAGACGCCGCGCCCTCTCGGACAGCGGCTCGCCCCGCAGGTCCACGTCTCCCGATCCCAGCAGGTCGAAGGCGATGAAGGTGGCCGGCGTCTCGCCCGCCAGCAGCTGGACCCGGCTCGAGGCGGGGTGGAGGCGCTGCTGGAGGGCGTCGAAGTCGAGGCCGCGGGGCCCCGCGATGACGATCTCGCCGTCGACGACGGCGCGTTCCGGGAGGGCCCGGCGCAGCGGGTCGAGCAACTCGGGGAAGTAGCGCTGCAGCGGCAGGCTGTTGCGGCTGTCCAGGCGCAGCGTCTCGCCGTCGCGGAAGACGAGGCAGCGGAAGCCGTCCCACTTGGGCTCGAAGACCAGCCCAATGCTCCGGGGGATCTCCGCCTCGGGACGGCAGAGCATGGGCTCGAGGGGAGGTTGGGGGAGCGCCACGACACCGAATGGTAGGGCGGGCGGCCCGAAGCTCAGGTCGCCGAGGCCCTGCGGACGGTGGTCACCCCGAGGCGGATGAGATTGGTGATCTCGACCTCCTCCTCGAAGGGGGCGAGAGCCTCGCTGGCGCGGCTGATCCGGTCGAGGGTGGCGACCTCGCCGCGGACGACGACCCCACCGTCCTCGGCGAACACGGTCAGCAGGGCGCTCTCGGCGCCCAGGGCGGCCTCCAGCGCCTCCTCGATGCGCCGCAGGAGGGCGGCGTCCACGCCGCGGCCGTGCCTGGCCGCGCTGCCCACCAGGTCGGTGGAGCGACGGTCACGGCGTTCGCCGGAATCCCGCGGATCGCTGTCCGCCATCTGCTTGCGGATGCCGCGGGAGCGCAGCAGGAAGGCGGCCGTCGCGGCGGTCGCGGCGGCGGCGGTGCTGAGCCCGAGGAAATGCGTGCGCTTCATGCTGCTCAGAGTGATCGCATGGGGTGGGTCAAAGGTTACGGCGAAACCTCCCACCGGTGACCGACCGGCGGTTGACACGGCCGAGTTCAGCGCTGCCGGTCATCCCCTCCCGGCACTGCATATCATGGCGCCAACGGAACGGGCTGTGGGAGGCCGCCGTGACAGTCCTGAACCCAACGGGCCTGCCGCCGCGAAGCCCGGCGGCAGGCCCGCCCGTGGGCCGGGACGGCGTCCGCCTGGCCGTGGTGCTCGTCACGACGCTCGCAGCGACGCTCCTGGCCGCCGCCTGTGGATCCACAGTGCTCTCCTCGCCGTCCCATCCTCCCTCGCCCTCACCCATCGCTCTGACCCACGACGCCGGGGCTGGCCCGCAGGGTCTTCTGGCCGCGCCGTCAGGAGCCCACGATGTGGTGGCGGCCGCCTAAACCCATGCAGAGCAGTCGATAATCGCCGCGGGCTCCAAAGCCTGAAGCTGATGACCGCACCGACAGACACGCTCTGGGATCTGGAACCCCATTCCCGGGGCAAGCACCACATCCTCCGGCGCTACGCCCAAGCGTGGTTGCCGATCATGACCAGCACTCACCCGCGGGTCGTCCTCGTCGACGCCTTCGCCGGACCGGGACGGTACAGGGGTGGCGAGGATGGTTCCCCCATCATCCTGCTCAAGGCGTACCTCGACCACGCCAGCCGGCAGAAGATGCGATCCCAGATCGACTACGTCTTCATCGAAGAGCGGAAGGATCGAGTGGATCACCTCCTATCCGAGGTCGACAAGCTCGCCAAGCCCCGGAACGTGACGGTCGACGTCCAGCTCGGCCCCTACCAGGAGAGGTTTAAGCCCCTCCTCGAACGGCTTCAGCAGACGGGACGCCGGCCGCCCCCCACCTTCGCCTTCATCGACCCCTTCGGCTACGGGGACACCCCCATGGACCTGACCGGGCAGTTCCTGCAGTTTCAGCGCTGCGAGGTGCTGATCTATATGCCGCTGCCCTTCGTCTCGCGGTTCGTCGGCCGGGAGGGCCAGGAGGCGGTGCTCACCTCGCTGTTTGGCACTGACCGTTGGACGGAGGCGATCGGCCTACACGGGGATGAGCGCCTGCGGTTCCTTCATGACCTCTTCCGCGACCAACTCCGCGCCAGTGGCTGCACCTACGTGCGTTCCTTCGAGATCCAGTCCGGCGGCCCCCGCGGCTACCACCTCTTCTTCGGGACCACCAACCTGCTCGGCCTGAAGAGGATGAAGGAAGCGATGTGGTCCCTCGACCCCCTGACCGGCCAACGCTTCGGAGACTCGACGGAGAGCGGGCAGCTGGTCCTTTTCCAACTCAAGGTCAACACCGCCCCTCTCCTCGCCGCCCTCAAGGCGCACTTCGGTCCCCGCGAGTTCTCCATCGAGGACGCCGAGGAGTTCACGCTCGTCGAAACCATCTACGCCGCCACCCACCTGAGGAAGCACACGCTGGCGCCGGCAGAGAGCGGAGGTGAGCTCAAGGCCACGACTGCCCGCCGGCGTGCGTGCACCTACCCGGACGGAACCCGACTGCGGTTCGTCGCCTGAGCGTGGGCCGGAGCATGCCTCGCCACCGATCCCCTCCCCCTCCGGATCAACTCCCCTTCGACGTCGAAGTCCCCCTGAGCAGGGCGGACAGGCCGGTGATCACCCAGGGCACGGACCTGCCCGTCTGGTCGCACGCTAAGGCTCAGCTGATCGCCGAGTACCTGCGGCTCTTTGTCCTCATCACCAAGCACGGAACCTACATCGACGGTTTCGCTGGGCCCCAGGCGAACGAGGAGTGCTGGTCAGCGCGCCATGTACTGGAACTGTCGCCACCCCGTTTGCGGCACTTCTTCCTCTGCGACGCCGCCCCGACCGCGGTGCGCCAACTTGAAGACCTCAGAGACGCTCACCCCGGACGCGACATTCACATCCTCGGCCCCGGAGACTTCAATCTCCTCGTCGACGGCATCCTGGATCCGGCCGTCATTGGCGAGAAAGAGGCCACCTTCTGCCTCCTCGACCAGCGTACGTTCGAGTGTCGCTGGGAGACGGTGGTCAAGCTGGCTCGATTCAAAGCCGAGGCCCGCTACAAGATCGAATTGTTCTACTTCCTCGCCAATGCATGGCTCGACCGCGCCATCGCCGCCTCAACGACGTTGGACGGGCAGGCTCAGGTCAGCGCATGGTGGGGCAGCGCCGACTGGCAGGTTCTGAGAGGCCAACACCATGTCAAGCGAGCCGAGTTGGTGGCGGAGCGCTTCCGCACCGAACTCGGCTACCGCTACGCCGTCCCCCGAGAGATCTACCATGACGAGCAGGGAACCCGCGTCATGTACTACATGATCCACGCCAGCGACCACCCCGACGCGCCGAACCTGATGGCCCGGGCCTATGCGTCAGCGGTGCGACCGCCCGCTCCGCTGGAGCCCGACCTCTTTCCCGACTTCGACATGGGGTGACGCCTCGCGCCGGTACCAACGAGGAGTCTCTTGCATGTCGCTGCGCCGGAAGTCATCGACCGTGAACGACCGGGTCACCGTCCGGTACGTGCCGCTGTACCAATGGGCTCCCCGGATCGACACGTGCAGGTGGGCTTCGGCGTCGCGCAGCCCGCGGCCCTGGGCGACATCGCCAACCTCACGCATCTGGCGCATCCATGTGATGAGGGTGTCGCCGGGCCTCATCTCATGGCCGAACCTCCGCAACTTCGCTGGGTCCAAGTCCGCGTCGCCGAACGTGGCGGCGTAGTAGAGGCGATTACCTCGTAGGTTGACCCGCGGGAGCTGGGCAGGCCAGCTCTGACCCACGTCGATAGCGAAGGACTCGAAACGGGCGTGTGCGCGCTTGTCCCACTCGTACTTCACATCTGCCATGGGGACGCTCAGCCTCACGGTCATCCGAATATCGGTGGCTGACCATGCCCGACGATTACACCACACGACGCGATATCGCAGCGTGCCGCCTGGCCGACATTCGCACCGGATAATGGAATCGATGAGGAAGTCTGGGCTGAGCAGCCGTGCCACCACCAGCCAGGCGGTCACCCCCGTCCCCACGCCGATGACGGTGCTGAGTACGTACGGAAACCAACTCGGCTCCGGCGAGTGGAAGGAAGCCACAGCGACCGCAATGCCACCCAGGGCGGCGACAAGGCAGACCACCAGCCACCAGCGCCGCCTGGCCGCCAGTAGGAACACCCTCAGCGCCCGCCTGTATCTGGCCCACACCTGGCCCTGCATCGTGATACGCGCTGGTGAAGCTTCCGGCAGGCTGCGGAACACCTCCAGAACGGCGCCAGCAGCCTCGTCGCCGGGGACTGGCGTCCCCGGAGTGAAGTCTCGGTCCGTCACGGCCTTTGGCCCACACCCTCGGGAGAGCTCATTGGAGCGACCCAACCTGGAGGCAGTTCGCCCCATCGCCCTCTCCCCCAGGGCCAGCGCCTAGGCGAGTGACGGCATCTCGTCCCACGTCCGCCCATCGAGCAGTCGACCCGCCGCCTTCTTCCCAAGCCGCCGGAGGACAGGGTCGGCGCCGTCCTCCACAGCGACGGGCGCCCAGGCCCCCCACTGCTTGAAGAAGAACGGGACATCCGCACGCTCGCACTGGTCATGGACATCGCGCACCCACGTCGGATCCATCTGCCGCGCTCCAGGGCCACTCTCTCCGCCGGCGATGACCCACCCGATGCCCTCCAGGGGGAGATTGGGGAGCGGGGCGAGGAGTGGCTCGCAAGATAGGAACCGCACCGTCGCATCGACCCGCCGCAAGTGGCGGATTCGCCCGTAGTACTCCGGGCTCTCCACGGAGACCCCGAGCCACACGTTGGAGGACCAGGTGAACCCCCTCGACAGACGCTCCAACCGCTCGGCTCGCTTGGTCAGCACCTGGAAGGTATGCCAGGAGGCCTGCCGCATCACCTCGGCGACCCGCATGACGTAGTCCGTCGGTACCCCGACGTGGAAGAGATCACTCATCGAGTTGACGAAGATGAGAGACGGCCGACTCCACTCGAGGGGTTGCTCCAGACGCTCCGGGCGCAGTTGGAAGTCGAAGCCCCGCTCGTAGACATGTCCCGGGACGCCCCGAAAACGCTCCGCGAAGGTCTCCGCGTAGCAGTGATCGCAGCCGGGGGAGACCTTGGTGCAGCCGGTCACCGGGTTCCAGGTCGCCGTGGTCCACTCGATGTGACTGGTATTCATTCCGTACCTACGAACGATCGTTTGTGGCGGAGTATAGGGGTCGCCGGTCGAGGTGACGACTTCCTGACGACTTTCCGACGACCCATGTTCGGAGGCGGCAGGGGACGGGTACACTCGCACCATGCGCACGATCGTTCGTAGGGCAGGCGAGCGGCAGGCCCTCACCGAGCGCCAGGCCGAGGTTCTTGCCTACATACGGCAGCACATCATCTCCAACGGCTACCCCCCGAGTGTTCGGGAGATCGGAGAGGGGGTGGGGCTCAGTTCCTCCGGCACCGTTCAGCATCACCTGGAAGAACTCGAGACGAAGGGGTACATCTTCCGCCGAGGGGAGCGTAAGACCATCCGTATTCTCCAGCCGGGGCTGCCCGAGCAGCCGCTGCCCCTGGTTCCTCTGTTGGGCCGTGTAGCGGCCGGTACGCCTCTGCTGGCGGTGGAGCACATCGAGGACTACGTCCCCGTCCCGACCGGGACGGGGAAGCTCGTTGAGGGCTGTTTTGCCCTCCGGGTGGTCGGAGACAGCATGGTTGGAGCCGGCATCCTGAACGGGGACATCGTCATCGTGCGGCCCCAGGTCGAAGCCGAATCCGGTGCCATCGTGGTCGCCCGTCTGGAGAACCAGACCACCAGCGAGAGCGAGGTGACCGTCAAGCGGCTTGTGCGCGGGCCAATTGGTGTCTGGTTGGTCCCAGAGAATTCCGCCTACCCGGCCATCGACGCCACGGATGTCCCGGTCGAAGGGATCGTAGTTGGCCTCACCAGGGCCTACTAATCCGGCTGGCATCACCCCGCCCCGAGGCTTCCATAGGCCCCGAACACCGACCGGCTTCCTGGGGCTGGCGGGACCCGCCATACTCCGAACGCTCGTTCGTAGTATGGGGCGTGAGGGTCGTGTCGGGCGACTTGGTGGTGTCCGTGCTCCTCCCGGACTCCCGGAGATGCGGCCGGAAGGAGACGATCGCCTGGTGGGAACGGCAGTTCAGTGCGTCCGCGGCGGGTCATCACCACGGCCCCAAAGCTTTGCCGGACCGTACCGGCCAAGCCACCCGCACCTATCCTCTCTCCAACCGGCCGCGCCACGGGGCTCCCGGCGCTGGCGGGTCCAAATCCTCTCTTGGTGAGATCGCGACGCGAGAGGGGGGAGTGGCGCGCCCAGGAGGATTTGAACCCCCGACCTTCTGATCCGTAGTCAGACGCTCTATCCGGACTGAGCTATAGGCGCGTGCCCAGCGATCCTAACACCGGGCGGCGACGCCGCCCGACCCGCCCGGGGGCCGGATCGGGCCCCGAGACGGGCGGGGACAGCGCACCACCCCCGCTTCCCGACCCGGCGGCCCGAATGGTCCTGCGATCATGATGGGAGGCGGAAACGTGGAACGGGAGAGCCAGCGGTCGCGGCCCCCACGAGCACGCGACTGGGTACCGGTTAGGAGGATCGAGCATGGCGGCGACGGGACGGGTTGAAGCCCGGGTTGACCTCGAGACGCTGCACGACGTGGCCCAGCAGATCCGCGTCGACGGCATCCGCGCCAGCAGCAAGGCGGGGTCAGGGCACCCCACCTCGAGCATGTCCGCGGCCGATCTCATCACCGTCCTCGCCGCGAGGCACCTGCGCTACGACTTCGCCCACCCCGAACTGTCCACCAACGATCACCTGATCTTCTCCAAGGGGCACGCCTCACCCCTCCTCTACGCCCTCTACAAGGCCGTCGGAGCCATCACCGACACCGAGCTGATGACGTACCGGACGCTGGGGTCGCGGCTCGAGGGCCACCCCACCCCGGCCATCCCCTGGGTGGACGTGGCCACCGGCTCCCTGGGCCAGGGGCTGCCGATCGGAGTCGGCGTCGCCCTCGCCGGCAAGTACCTGGACCACCTCCCCTACCGGGTCTGGGTCCTCTGCGGGGACAGCGAGCTGGCCGAGGGGTCGTGCTGGGAGGCCTTCGACAAGGCGGCCCACTACGGCCTCGACAACCTCACCGTCATCGTCGACGTCAACCGTCTCGGCCAGCGCGGTGAGACGGAGTTCGGCTGGAACCTGGAGGCGTACCGCCGCCGGGTCGAGGCCTTCGGCTGCCGTGCGCTGGTCATCGACGGCCACAACCTGGAGGAGATCGACGCCGCGTACGTGGACGCGGCGGAGACGGGCGGCCGCCCCACCGTGATCCTCGCCAGGACGATCAAGGGCAAGGGCTTCTCCGAGATCGAGAACCTGAACGGCTGGCATGGCAAGACGCTGCCGCCGGACATGGAGGCTCGGGCCATCGCCGAGCTGGGCGGCGAGCGCGACCTCACGATCCGGGTCCGCCCCCCCGAGGGCAAGGCGCCGGCCGCGCCCGGCTCGCGCGTCCCGTCCGAGGTCACCCTGCCCACCTACGCCCTGGGGGACAAGGTCGCCACGCGCAAGGCCTACGGCGACGCCCTGGTCGCGGTGGGCAACCGGCCGGAGATCGTCGCCCTCGACGGCGAGGTGGGCAACTCCACGTACGCCGAGGAGTTCGCGGCGGCGCACCCCGACCGCTTCTTCGAGATGTTCATCGCCGAGATGCAGATGGTCAGTGCCGCCGTCGGCCTCCAGGTCCGCGGCTACGTCCCCTTCGCCTCCACGTTCGCCGCCTTCACCTCGCGCGCCTACGACTTCGTGCGCATGGCCGCCATCTCCCAAGCGAACCTCCGGCTCTGCGGCTCCCACGCCGGCTGCGAGATCGGCGCCGACGGCCCCTCGCAGATGGCCCTGGAGGACCTGGCGGCGATGCGCGCCGTGCAGGGGTCGACCGTGCTCTATCCCTCCGACGCGGTGAGCGCCGCCAAGCTGGTGGCGGAGATGGCCGACCGTCCCGGCATCTCCTACATCCGGACGACGCGGGGCGCCTACCCGGTGATCTACGACAACAGCGAGGACTTCCCGATCGGCGGCGCCAAGGTGCTGCACCGCGGTGAACCGGGCCAGGCCGCCCCGCCGGTCATCTACGCCAACGGGGAGGAGTTCCCCGTCGGCGGCGCCACGCCGGCGCGCGGCGACGACGGGGACCGGGTGGCCATCGTCGCTGCGGGGGTGACCGTCCACCACGCCCTCGCCGCCGCGGAGCGGCTGGCCGCCGAGGGGATCCGGGCCCGCGTCATCGACTGCTACTCCCTCAAGCCCATCGCCGTCGAGGTGCTCGCCGAGGCGGCCCGCGACTGCGGCAACACCCTGGTCGTGGTCGAGGACCACTACCCAGAGGGGGGTCTCGGCGGCGCCGTCATGGAGGCCCTCGCCGGCGGTGAGCACCCGCCCCGGATCCTCCATCTCGCGGTCCGCGACCTCCCCGGCAGCGGCACGTCCGCCGAGGTCATGGCCGCCGCAGGGATCGACACCGAGGCCATCGTCCGCGCCGCCCGACATGCCGCGCAGACCTTCCAGGGAGGTCAGTGATGCCCGCCAATCCCCTCCAGGAGCTCGCCGGCCACGGTCAGTCGGTGTGGCTGGACTACATCAGCCGCGAGCTGGTCACCGGTCCCGAGCTGCGCCGCCTGCTCACCGAGGACAACGTCACCGGCCTCACCAGCAACCCGACCATCTTCGAGAAGGCGATCGCCGAGGGCACCGACTACGACGCGCAGATCATGGAGCTGATCGCGCAGGGTCTCAACGACCCCAGCGAGATCTTCTTGCGGCTGGCGATCGACGACATCCGGGACGCGGCCGACATCATCCGGCCCGCCTGGGAGCGCAGCCACGGCGCGGACGGTTTCGTCAGCCTGGAGCTGCCGCCGTCGCTCTCCCACGACACGGCCGGCAGCGTGGCCATGGCCCGCGAGTACTGGCGCCGGGTGGACCGCCCCAACCTCATGGTCAAGGTCCCGGCCACGCCGGAGGGCATCCCCGCGGTGGAGGAGCTCATCGCCGCCGGGATCAACATCAACGTCACCCTGATCTTCGCCCTGGCCGCGTACGAGAGGGTCATCCAGGCCTACATCCGCGGTCTGGAGCGGCGCCTCGACGCCGGGCAGCCCGTCAACGTGCACTCGGTGGCGTCGTTCTTCGTCAGCCGCGTCGACACCGCCGTCGACCCCCTGATCGACGCCAAGCTGGCCGCGGACGCCGGCAACACGGCGCTGCGGGAGCTGCTGGGCAAGGCGGCGATCGCCAATGCCCGGCTCGCCTACGCGACCTTCGAGCGCGCCTTCCACGGCGATGCCTTCGCGCGCCTGCGCCCGGCCGGCGCGCCCGTGCAGCGGCCCCTGTGGGCGAGCACCAGCGCCAAGAACCCCGCCTACCGCGATGTCGTCTACGCCGAGGCCCTGATCGGCCCCGACACCGTCGACACCATGCCGCCGGCCACCATCGAGGCGTTCGCCGACCACGGCGTGGTCGCGGGCGACACGGTGAGGGACGACCCCGGCGGCGCCCAGGCTGTCGTCGAGCGGCTCATGGCCGCGGGAATCAGCATGGACGCGGTCACGCAGGGGCTCCTCGACGCCGGGGTCCACTCCTTCGCCGCCTCGTACGACCAGCTCATCGACCGCATCGGCGGCAAGGTCGACCTCCTTCGCGGCGGCTTCGGGGCGCGCCAGCAGCTGCACCTGGGCGCCGCCTCCGCCGCCACCGGCACGATCTCCGCCAGGGCGGGGGAGATCGTGGAGCGGATCTGGAAGCGCGACCCCGACCTGTGGAAGCCGGGCGACCCGGCGCACGCGGCGGTCATCCGCAACCGGCTGGGGTGGCTCGACTCCCCGGCGACGATGCAGGGTCAGGTTGCCGATCTGACCGCCTTCGCCGGCGATGTGCGCGCGGCCGGGTTCACCGCCGCCGTGCTGCTCGGCATGGGGGGCTCCAGCCTCTGTCCCGAGGTGCTGCGCACGTCCTTCGGCAGCACCGCCGGCTTCCCCGTGCTCCACGTCCTGGACACCACCGACCCGCAGGCGGTGGCCGCCCTGCAGCAGCGCCTCGACCTCCCCCACACCCTCTTCATCGTGGCCAGCAAGTCGGGATCCACCCTGGAGACCCTCTCCCACCTCGCCCACTTCTGGCAGGCGGTGGCCACCGCCGGGGTTGCCGAGCCGGGCCGGAACTTCGTCGCCATCACCGATCCCAGATCACCGCTGCAGCAGATGGCGGTGGACCGCCGGTTCCGGCGCGTCTTCGAGAACCCTGCCGACATCGGCGGGCGCTACTCGGCGCTGTCCTTCTTCGGCCTGGTGCCGGCGGCAGTGATGGGCCTGGACGTCGCGCTCCTCCTCGAGCGGGCCATGGCCATGCGTGCCTCCTGCGCCGTCGGCACGCCGCTGCGCCTCAACTGCGGGCTCACCCTGGGCGGCGCCCTCAGCCAGGAGCAGGCGCAGGGGCGCGACAAGGTGACCATCCTCGCGCCCCCGCGCATCGCCGCCTTCTCGCTGTGGGCTGAGCAGCTCATCGCCGAGTCGACCGGTAAGGAGGGGTGCGGGCTCATCCCCGTCGGCGGCGAGCCCATCGGCGATCCCGCCGTCTATGCCGGCGACCGGCTGTTCGTCGCGCTGCGCCTTGGCGCCGAGGCCGGCGACCTCGACCGCGAGGTGGAGAGACTGGTCGGCGCCGGCCTCCCCGTCGTCGTCCTGGAGCTCCGCGACGTCCACGACCTCGCCGCCGAGTTCTTCCGCTGGGAGTTCGCCACCGCGGTGGCGGCGGTCCCGCTGGGCATCGACCCCTTCGACGAGCCCAACGTCAAGGAGTCCAAGGACAACACCAGGACGGTGCTGGCCGGCTTCGAAGCGACCGGGACGCTCTCCGAGGAGAAGCCCTCCGCCAGCTCCGACGGCCTCCGCCTGTACGGCGGCGCTGCGGGGGCGAGCGTCCGCGATGCGCTCCTTGACCACCTCGGCCAGGTGCGCCCGGGCGACTACGTCGCCACCATGGCCTACATCGACCCGACGGCGCGCAACGACGCCGCCCTGGCGGAGCTGCGAACCGCCATCCGGGACGCCCATCGGGTGGCCACCACGGTCGGTTTCGGTCCGCGCTTCCTCCACTCCACCGGGCAGCTGCACAAGGGGGGGCCGAACACCGGCGTCTACCTGCAGCTGACGGCGGACGACCGTGTCACGATCGACATCCCCGGCCAGTCGTTCGGCTTCGGGACGCTGATCGCTGCGCAGGCGGAGGGCGATCTGCGGTCGCTGCGAAGCCACGGCCGGCGCGTGATCCGCATCCACGCGGAGGGCGAGGTGACCGACGTGATCGGGCAGCTCACACGGTGGGTGCGCGACGCGGCGGCGGCGTCGCCAACCACGCGCTGAGCCGGAGGCGCACGTCATGGCGACGGCGGCCGGTCCCATCGGCAGCGAGATCATCGACAGCGATCCGCTGAGCCTCGGGCGCGACGGGGTGCCCACGCCCGACCCCTGCACCCTGGTCATCTTCGGCGCCACCGGCGATCTGACCAAGCGCAAGCTGATGCCCGCGCTGTACGCCCTGGCCGCGGACGGCCTGCTGGCGCCGGACTTCGCCGTCGTCGGGGTGGGGCGCAAGGAGATGCCCGACCACGCCTTCCGCACCGCCATGCGGGATGCCGTCACCAGGTTCGCCAGGGTCCGGCTCGACAAGGCGGTCTGGGGCCGGTTCGCCGCCCGCCTCCACTTCTCCGCCTACAGCGACACCGACCAGGGCCTGACGGAGCTGCGCCGGCTCCTCGAACGGCTGGAGCGCCAGCGCGCCGCGCCGGCCAACCGCATCTTCTACTTCGCCATCCCTCCCAGCGGCTTCGCTCCGCTGGCGGAGCGGCTCGGCACGGAGGGCCTCAGCCAGCCGGAGGGCGGTTACGGGCGCCTCATCGTGGAGAAGCCATTCGGCCGCGACCTGGTCAGCGCCCGCACCCTGAACACCGCCCTGCACAGCGCCTTCGAGGAGCCGCAGATCTACCGCATCGACCACTACCTGGGCAAGGAGACGGTCCAGAACATCCTCGTCTTCCGCTTCGCCAACGGCATCTTCGAGCCGGTCTGGAACCGACGCTACATCGACCATGTGCAGATCACCGTCGCCGAGACGCTCGGCGTCGAGGGCCGCGGCGCCTACTACGGGGAGTCGGGGGCGCTGCGCGACGTCATCCAGAACCACCTGATGCAGCTCACCGCCATCGTGGGCATGGAGCCGCCCAGCAACTTCGGCGCGGAGACGGTGCGCGACGAGAAGGTGAAGCTGCTGCGGGCGATCCGTCCCATCCACGCCGACGATGCGCTGAGCCAGACGGTCCGCGGTCAGTACGCCGCCGGCTGGATCGACGGCGAGCCGGTGCCCGGCTATCGCGAGGAACCCGGGGTCGACCCCGACTCGCTGCGCGAGACCTTCGTCGCCATGAAGGTCGACATCGACAACTGGCGCTGGGCGGGGACGCCGTTCTACCTGCGCACGGGCAAGCGCCTCCCCAGGCGCGCGACGGAGATCGCCATCCAGTTCCGCCGCGTGCCGCACTCCCCCTTCGGGGGGCACAAGGCGACGCCCCAGGGCAGCGGCGCGCCCGACGCCATCGAGCCCAACATGCTGATGCTGCGCATCCAGCCGGAGGAGGGCATCACGCTGCGCTTCGGAGCCAAGGTCCCCGGCCAGTCGATGCGCATCCGCAGCGTCAACATGGACTTCCTCTACGGCTCCAGCTTTCCCCGCCAGTCCCCCGACGCCTACGAGCGCCTGCTCCTCGACTGCATGCTCGGCGACCCCACCCTCTTCGCCCGCGAGGACGAGGTCGAGGAGGCCTGGCGGATCTGCACCGCCATCCTGGACGGCTGGCGCGCCCACCCGCCCGACCGGGTCAACTGCCCGAACTACGAGGCGGGGACCTGGGGCCCGCCCGAGGCCGACGCCTTCATGCGCCGGGACGGGCGGCAATGGCGCCGGTTGTGAGACGGCCGGGGCCCCGGGCCGGAGCGTGAGCGACACCACGCTGCCGGGCACGGTGACCGTCGCCGAGGACGCCGCCGGCCTGGCCGCCGCCGCCGCCGCATGGATCCTCGACGCGGAGTTCGCCGCCATCACCGCCACCGGCGAGTTCCGCATCGCCCTGACCGGGGGCGGCACGCCCCGGCCCCTGTACGAGGCGCTGGCCGCAGCGCCCTGGCGGGGCCGGGCGCGATGGGGCCGCTGGAACGTCTACTTCGGCGACGAGCGCGCCTGCCCCCCCGACGATCCGAGCAGCAACTACCGGCTTGCCCGCGACACCCTCCTCGACCACGTGCCCGTCCCCGGTGAGCGGGTGCACCGGATGCGGGCCGAGCTTGCCGACCTGGACGCCGCGGCCTCCGAGTATTCGACGCTCCTGGCTGAAACATGCCCGCCGGCGGGGGTGCCGCCGGTACCGCAGCTCGACTGCGTCCTGCTCGGCCTGGGCGAGAACGGCCACACCGCCTCGCTGTTCCCCGGCACCGAGGCGCTCCGCGTCCGCGACCGCTGGGCCACCCGGGGTCTCGCCGACTACCAGCCCTTCGACCGCATCACACTCACCTACCCGGTGCTCAACACCGCCCGCCACGTCGCCTTCCTGGTGACCGGCCCCACCAAGGGGGACGCGCTGCGCGGAGTGCTCGGGGGGACGGCCCCCGCCGCCCTGGTGCAGCCCGAGGGCGGCGAGCTGCGCTGGTTCCTCGACGCGCAGGCGGCTGCGAGCCTCTGACCGCCGCGCGTGGCGGGCGCCCGGATTCGCTGTACCCTTCGGCCATGCCGAGAACCTTCCCGCGGTGCCTCGACGGCATCGCCATCGCCCCCTCGCTGCTCGCCGCCGATTTCGCCCGCCTCGCCGACGCCGTTCACGCGCTGGAGGGGACCGGCGTCGACCGGCTGCACATCGACGTCATGGACGGCGCCTTCGTGCCCAACTTCACCTTCGGCACCGAGACCCTGCGCTGCCTCCGCGGGGAGACGGAGCTGCCCTTCGAGGTCCACCTCATGATCGAGGAGCCGGACCGGCACCTGCGGACCTTCGCGGACGCCGGCGCCGACGCCATGACAGTGCACTGGGAGGCCTGCCCGCATCTCCACCGCACGCTGACCGCCATCCGCGAGCTGGGCTGCCGGGCCGGCGCCGCCATCAACCCGAGCACCCCGTCGGTGGTCCTCCACGACGTGCTGGAGGCGATGGATCTCGCCCTGGTGATGACCATCGACCCCGGCTTCGGCGGCCAGACGCTGATCCGCCGCACCCTGGTCAAGGTGGCCGAGCTGCGCCACGAGATCGACGCCCAGGGCGTCCCCGTCGAGCTGGAGGTGGACGGCGGCGTCGACGCGCTCACCGCCGCCGCCTGCGCCGCCGCCGGCGCCACCGTGCTGGTGGCGGGGACGGCCGTCTTCCGCGACCCGGACGGTCCCCACGCCGGCGTGGGCAGGCTTGTCGCGGCGACCTCGGCCGGCATCGCCAGCTGAGGCGCACCCGGCCGCACGCGACGCCCCACCGCCCGCCGCAGCGGTGGACGGCCCTATCCGCCCTCCACGGGGCGGATCACCACCAGCGGGATCGGCCGTTGGGTCCCGGCCTGGTAGTGGTCGTACCGGTTGCGGCTGATGCCGTTCATCAGCGCGAAGAGCCCGTCGTACCCGGCCTCGCCGCGTTCGACGGCGCGGGCCTCCGCCGCCAGGTGACGGCGGGCGACCTGCACCTCGACCCGCGGGTTGGCACGGATGTTGCCGACCCAGGCCGGGTCGTGAGCGCCCCCGTAATTGGAGGCGGCGACGACGAACGAATCGCCGTCGCGGGCGTAGACGAGGGCCGCGGTGCGCCGCAGGCCGGTGCGGCGCCCCGTGGTGTGGAGGAGCAGGGCGGGGAGGCCGATGATGCCGTGTCCCAGCCGGCCGCCGCTGTGCCGGTACAGCCAGCGATGCACCCTGGGGACCGATCTGGGGCCGCTGTTCGAGCCCATCCAGCCGTTCAGGGTCCTGGCGACCCAGGGGACGCCGGGTTCCTCCCCCCGCGTGGCGGCGGCGGTCACGCGAACGGGCGGCGAAGCTCGTATGCCTCGTCGACGTAGTCGAAGAGCATCCGGGTCGCCGCGAACTGCGGGCCCACCGTCTTCAGGGAGTGCTTCATCATCGCCGTCCAGCCGCGGGGGATGCCGGCCGCGTCGCGCTCGTAGAAGAGCGGCACCACCTCATTCTGGAGGACGTCGAAGAGCGCCGCGCTGTCGCGCTCGTCCTGGATGTGGGTGTCGAAGACGACCTCTCCCGGCAGCCCCCAGCCGTTGTCACCGTCGAAGGCCTCGGCCCACCAGCCGTCGAGGATGGAGAGGTTGAGCCCGCCGTTCAGCGCCGACTTCATGCCGCTGGTGCCGCTCGCCTCCAGCGGCGGCCGGGGCAGATTGACCCAGAGGTCGCAGCCGGCCACCATCTGGGCGGCGATGCCGAGGTCGTAGTTGTCGAGGAAGCCGATGCGCTCGGCGCCAGGAGAATGCTGGGTGAGGGCGAACAGCCCCTGCGGCGAGCGCTTGCCCTCCTCGTCGTTGGGGTGCGCCTTGCCGGCGACGAAGAGCTGCACCGGGTGGTCGGCGCTGGCCATGAGGTCGGTGATCCTCTGCGGGGCCATGCTGAGCAGGTAGAGCCGCTTGTAGGTGGCCAGACGGCGGGCGAAGCCGATGGTCAGGGCGCCGTCCTGGAAGCCCCGTTCGGCGGCCTCCACGTCCTCCCGCGAGTCGCTGCGCGCCAGGCGGTTGGCGATGGTCATGTCCCGGGCCACCCCGATGAAGGCGACCCGCTGCTGATTGCGCACCTCCCACAGCTCGGCATCGGGGATGGCGTCGACGCCCGCCCAGGTTGCGGGGTCGGCGGTCCGCCGCTCCCAGCCATCGCCCAGGTAGCGATCGAGGAGGCGGCGCATCGGCGTCGACATCCAGGTCGGCAGGTGCACCCCGTTGGTGACGGAGCTGACCGGAACAGCGGCAGCCGGGCGCTCGGGGAAGAGCGGCTGCCACATCTGGCGCGCCACCTCGCCGTGGCGGCGGCTCACGCCGTTGGCGAAGCGGCTCATCTTGATGCCCATGGGGGTCATGACGAAGGGCTCGTGGGGGTTGTCGGGATGCGTCCGACCCAGCTGGAGGAATCCCTCCCGATCGAGGCCGACCTCGGCGGGATAGTCGCCGAGCACCGACTCGATGTCGTCGACGTCGTAGCCCTCGTTGCCGGCGGCGACCGGTGTGTGGGTGGTGAAGACCGTCCTCTCCCGGGCGGAGGCGAAGGCGGAGGCATGGTCGCGCCCGGCGAGGATCTCGTCGCGGACCAGCTCGAGGGGCGCCAGCGCCCCGTGGCCCTCGTTGAGGTGGAGGATGCACGGGTCCATGCCCATCGCCCGCAGCGCCCGCACCGAGCCGATGCCGAGCAGGGCGTACTGGGCGAGGCGGATGGCCCGGTCGGCGACGTAGAGGCGCCCGGTGATCCAGCGATCGACCCGGCTGTTCTCCGGCCGGTCGGCGTCGAGGAGGTACAGCCGCGTCCGGCCGACGTCGACGCGCCAGACCTGGACGGCGACGTCGCGCCCGCGCAGGGGGACGCTCACCGTGAGGGGGGCCCCGTCCCGGCCCTCGACCAGCACCGCGGGGAGGCGCTCCGGGTCCACTGCGCGCCAGTACTCGTGCTGGTACCCGCTGGAGTCGACGCGCTGGAGGAAGTAGCCCTCGCGGTAGAGGAGGCCGACGCCGACCAGTGGCAGGGCCTGGTCGGACGCCTCCTTGAGGATGTCACCGGCGAGGACGCCCAGCCCGCCCGCGTAGATGGGAAGCGACTTGTGGACGCCGAACTCGGCGCAGAGGAAGGCCACGGGATGCTCGGCGGAGGCCCGCCCCGCCATCGCCGGCCCGGCGAGCTCGCCGGTGAGCCGGCTCAGCGCCGCCTGGGCGCGGGCGACCAGGGCCGCGTCGGCGGCGGCACGCTGGAGGGCCGCCGCCGAGGTCTCGGTCAGCAGCCGGACCGGGTTCTCCCGGCAGAGGGCCCATCGTCGGGGATCGATGACCTGGAAGAGGTCCTCGGCCTCCGGGTCCCATGACCAGCGGTAGTTGTAGGCGACGCGGGCGAAGGGGGCGAGAGGCTCGGGGAGGCGTTCCGCGAGCGCGCGCGCCGCACTCTCGATCTCGGCGCGCCCGTCCCCCGCCTCGCTCAGCGCCGCAGCCGTCTCCTCCATCGGCTGGCGATGGTATCAGCCGCCCCGGCTCCACCTCCGGGCCGGGGGATGGCCGGCCCGGAGCGACACCGGGGTCCCCCGGGGGAGGTCACGCGCCGGTGACCTTTTCGTCGTCCCGTTGACGGGCTGTACGCAGAGTCCGATACGGCATGACAGCTAGGTGATATAGATGCGTCTGAGCGGACCAGTGCGTTTAGCCTAGTGCCGTGCTCCCCATCAGCGCCGCCCCGAGCGTGACCATCGTGCCCCCGCCGATGCCGGAGGACGCCTTCGCCGACGACTCGCTGCGGGACGCGCTGACCAACCTGCCCAGCCGGATGCTCTTCCACGACCGGATCGAGCACGCCCTCCACCGGCGCGCCCGCTACGTCCACCCGGTGGCCGTCATGGTCATCGACCTGGCCGGGGCGATCACCGCCGTGAGTGACGGCATGGGCGCCGAGACCGCCGAGGAGCTGACCATCCAGGTCGCCAAGCGCCTGCAGCGCCGGGTGCGCTCCGCCGACACCCTGGCCCGGCTGGGCAACGACCAGCTGGGCGGGCTCCTCGACGACCTCGACAGCGCCGCCGACGCCGTGCTGGTCGCCGAGAGGCTGGTCGATGCGCTGCGCGAGCCCTTCGTGCTCGAGTCCGACATCCCCCTGTCGATGCAGGCCCACGTCGGCATCGCCATCAACGGCGGCGGCCCCGAGAGCGCCATCGAGCTGCTCCGCCGGGCCTCCTCGGCGCTGGAAACGGGCCGGCGTCGAGGCCGCAGCGTCGAGATCGAGATGCACCCCGGCAAGCCCTCGCTGGCGGTCGCGGAGCACCGGGCCGTCCTGTAGCGGGCGAAGCGGGAGAGACGGCTGCCCGGCGGAGGCGCATGTTGGGGGGCGCCGGGGCCGGCCGTCCTCCTCGCTCGGTACCTCGGCGCGGCCGAGGCGAGTAGGCTCTGTCTGGATCATCCAGAGTGCTCCCCACAGCGAGGACAGATGACCTTCGACGCCTTCCTGCAGCAGCTTCCGGACACCGACCCGGCCGAGACCGGCGAGTGGCTCGACTCGCTGGACACCCTGGTCTCCACCGAGGGCGCGAGCCGCGCCCGCTACGTCATCGGCAAGATGCTGGCGCAGGCGAAGCGCCTCCAGATCGGCATCCCGGCGATGGTGTCGACCGACTTCATCAACACCATCCCGCCCGAGGACGAGCCGTGGTTCCCCGGTGACGAGGCGATGGAGCGCCGCGTGCGCCGCATCGTCCGCTGGAACGCCGCGGTCATGGTCGCCCGGGCCAACAAGAAGTTCGACGGCATCGGCGGCCACATCTCCACCTACGCGTCGTCGGCCTCCCTCTACGAGGTCGGCTTCAACCACTTCTTCCATGGCAAGGACAACGGGCGCCCCGGCGACCAGATCTACTACCAGGGCCACGCCGCTCCCGGCATCTACTCGCGCGCCTACCTCGAGGGGCGGCTCACCGAGGACCAGCTGGACCACTTCCGGCGCGAGACGGCGGGCAAGGGGCTCAGCTCCTACCCGCATCCGCGGCTGATGCCCGCCTTCTGGGAGTTCCCCACCGTGTCGATGGGCATCGGGCCCCTCAACGCCATCTACCAGGCCCGCTTCAACCGCTACCTCTACAACCGGCACATCGTCGACACCTCGCAGTCGCGCGTGTGGTCCTTCCTCGGCGACGGCGAGTGCGACGAACCGGAGGCGCTGGGTGCGCTGCCCATCGCCGCGCGAGAGTCCCTCGACAACCTCATCTTCGTCGTCTCCTGCAACCTGCAGCGCCTGGACGGGCCGGTGCGGGGCAACGGCAAGATCATCCAGGAGCTGGAGTCGATCTTCCGGGGTGCGGGCTGGAACGTCATCAAGGTCATCTGGGGCCGCGAGTGGGACCCGCTGCTGGCCCAGGACGTCGACAACGTCCTCGTCAACAAGATGAACTCCACCAACGACGGCCAGTTCCAGAAGTACGCGGCGGAGGACGGCGCCTACATCCGCGAGAACTTCTTCGGTCCCGACCCGCGGCTGCGCCAGATGGTGGCCCACCTGACCGACGAGGACCTGCCCCGGCTGCGCCGCGGCGGCCACGACTACCGCAAGCTCTACTCCGCCTACAAGCTGGCCATCGAGCAGAGGGACGCCCCCACCGCCATCCTCGCCCACACCATCAAGGGCTGGACGCTGGGGCGCGGCTTCGAGGGCCGCAACGCCACCCACCAGATCAAGAAGTTCCAGGGCGACGAGCTGAAGGCGTTCCGCGACCGCCTGGAGCTCCCCATCACCGACAAGCAGCTCGACTCTGGCCCTCCGCCCTACTACCACCCGGGGCCGGAGTCCCCCGAGGTGGAGTACCTGATGAGCCGGCGGCTGGCGCTGGGCGGTCCCGTCCCCAGGCGGCACACCCAGGCGCGGCCCATCGAGACGCCCGAGGAGGCGGTCTACGCCGACGCCTTCGCCGGTTCGGCGGACCGGCCGGCGTCGACCACGGCGGCCTTCACCGGCATCCTCCGCAACCTCCTGCGCGACAAGCAGATCGGCAAGCGGATCGTCCCCATCATCCCCGACGAGGCGCGCACCTTCGGCATGGACGCGCTCTTCCGCGAGGTGAAGATCTACGCCGCGCACGGCCAGCTGTACGAGCCGGTCGACGCCGACATGGTGCTGCGCTACAGCGAGGCCCAGGACGGCCAGCTGCTCGAGGAGGGCATCACCGAGGCGGGATCGCTGGGCTCCTTCACCGCCGCCGGCACCGCCTACGCCACCTTCGGCGAGCCGATGATCCCCTTCTACATCTTCTACTCGATGTTCGGCTACCAGCGGGTCGGCGACCTCATCTGGGCCTTCGCCGACGCCCGCGGCCGCGGTTTCATGCTGGGCGGCACGGCCGGCCGCACCACCATCAACGGTGAGGGCCTGCAGCACCAGGACGGCCACTCACCGCTGCTCTTCTCCGCCCTGCCCAACGTGCGCATCTACGACCCGGCCTTTGCCTACGAGCTGGCCGTGATCATCCGCGAGGGTATCCAGCGCATGTACGTGGACGGCGAGGACGTCTTCTACTACCTCACCGTCTACAACGAGAACTATCCGATGCCGCCCAAGCCCGACGGGGTGGACGAGGGCATCCTGCGCGGCCTCTACCTCTACCGGCCCGCGCAGGACGGCCGCACCCACAGGGCCACCATCCTCGGCAGCGGCACCGCGCTGCGGGCGGCGCTGCAGGCGCAGACCTACCTGGCAGAGAACCACGACGTCGCCGCCGACGTGTGGAGCGTGACCAGCTACCAGCAGCTGCGCAACGACGCCCTCGAGGTGGAGCGGTGGAACCGCCTCCATCCCGACCAGGAGCCGCGCCTGGCACACATCGCCCAGCAGCTCGGGGACCGCCCCGGGCCCGTCGTCGCCGTCACCGACTACCTGAAGGCGGTGAGCGATCAGGTGGCCCGCTTCGTGCCCCAGGACTTCATCCCGCTGGGGACGGACGGCTTCGGCCGGAGCGACACGAGGGAGGCGCTGCGCCGCCACTTCGAGACCGACGCCGAGCATGTGACGGTGGCCGTCCTCGACGGTCTGGCGAGGGCTGGGGACATCCCCCGCCACACCGTGGCTGCCGCCCTGGAGCAGTACGCCATCGACACCGAGCTGCCGGACCCTCGGCTGCGCTGAGCGTCGGCCGGCCGCCCCCGCCAGGCTGATGGGAGCACTCGCTGAACCGAGGCCAGAGCACCATCGGTTCGCCCAGTGTTGACCACTCTCGTCAATCCGTGATGCGACCCTGGCCTGGGGCTTCCAGCGGTGGGGCCTGATTTAGGCTTGAGGAAAGCCCGCTGGAGCTTTGCGCGCAGACCGGCGCTGTCTCCCCGGCCGACACCCGGTCTCAAACTCCGTTGACTGGCTGAGGCGTGTGAGTGAAGGGCGTCGTCTCAGGGCATAATGCACACACTCCGGAGCCCGGCTCCGGACCATCGCCCCGTGCCGGGAGAGACGATGTCCGGCCCCGATTCCCGCCCACGCGTCGACGCCATCCCTGGCGGGTATCCGGCAGCGCAACCGCTTGGCCCCGGCGCCGCGGGCGCTCCGGGCGAGCCGCAGCCCTCTCCTAGCCCCGCCCCCACACCGCCCTCTCCCCAGCCGGCTCCTCCCTGCACGGCGCCGCCATCTGGTGATTCGCCGCCACCCGAGATCGGGGGCCCGCCGCCCGGCCCCCATGCCCTGCCCCCACCGTATGGGGCGCCGTACCCCCACGTGGTGCGCGGCGCCCGCAACGTCCCCGCGGTCGCGTCCCTTGCGCTGGGGACAGCCGGTGTCTTATGGGGATTGACCGTCGGAGGAGGCCATGGGCTGGGCCTAGCCGGCAACGTCGCAGTCTGCGTCGTCGTGGGGGTCCTGACGATCGTCTTCGGAGCCGCCGGCGTATTCACCGCCAAGCTGAGAGGGGGTGCCGGCATGAGCATGGCGAACGCCGGACTCGCCCTGGGGATCTTCACGGTGCTTGTCGGGGTCGCCTGGGCGCTCCTCGCGTACTTGATTGGCCACGGGTTCAGCCAATGTAACAACTGCTTCTTCTGATATGGAAACGTCTGCCATGAGGGGCGAGAGAAGAGAGCGCACGCAGTCAGCGTCGGGCAGCGCCCGAGGCATTGCAGCACCCGCTCGCACAACATTGCAACGTGCTCAAGGACGTCGCACCTGACAGATCAGGCTGGCTCGATGAGCCGGCCGCTTCTTGACAGGTTCGGATCAGTGCAGGCGGCAAGATCGAAACAGCAGGGCCGTCGCCGCCCGCTTCTCATCTTCGAGATACTCACCTCGACCCGTCGTTTGCGCGTATCAGGGTTTCGGGTCGCATTGACCCAGCGAACCCATTCCCAACGCGCCATCGGGGTGATATCTCTCCAGAGGTCGTGGATCTTCTGAGGGGCGGCTGCCAGAGCTGTCTCAAGATCCGGTGGCACGTTCGGCTCGGGCCAGTCTCTCAGTTGCTGAATATCGAGGGTCGCGGTGTCACCAGTGCCCAAAGCAGCGATTCGTTGAAGCTCTTCATCAATCCTCATCCAGTGGCCGAAGTAGCCGTCGGGTTCCAACACCGTCTGGAACCCTTGGCCATTGATTGTTCCCTGCACAGCCACCTGCCCGCGCGATGGCAGCTTCGCGCTCGCCTTCTCAGGCAAGCGCAAGACGGTCCACTCGTCGATCGAATACGGCGTGGCTTCGAAATGAATCGTTGCCACCAGTGCACGCTGACTCATCGTCGCTACATGGTACGGAATCCTCGGGTTCGTGTAGGAGATGGCGGCGTCTGCTCAATTCACCGACAAGCCGAGCGGGACCCAGCCTTCGAATGCAATGGCTTGGTCACCCCACCGGGATCGCGGCGGTTTCCCGAATGATGGCCGTGATGCTCCTGGCCCCAGCTCACCCGGCGTCCGGGATCGGCGAACCGTCGGCTGCGGCCAATCTCGGGACGGTCAGGCGGGCCACGGCCGCCGGCTTCAGCGCCCCCGGTACCCGCCCTCGACATGCCGCCGTGACGCGCACATCCGTGGACCTGGCCCCTGCAGGGACCCTGGACCCTGCCGCGGTCCCCGTCCGCTGGTTGCGCCTGATCGGTCACCTTGCCGGCAACCGCGCGAGATGCGCGATCGCGTCGTTGGTCGCAACAAGAAGAACGTACCATGAGCCGCCGCGGTCAGGCCGGCCTCCCGTATCGGTCGGCCAGCGGATGGAGCCGTTCAGTTCTGCATCGGGGGCGACGTGAAGCATGGGCAGTAAGGATCGCGGCTTGGAGCGGACGGCACGCGTCGTCGGTGCGCTATTCATCACCGCCACGGTGGTGGATGTGGTCGGAACCGCCGTCCTGTCACCGGTGCTGAGCACGCCGGTGAATCTCATCACGGTGCATGCCAATCAGGGCCAGGTCGCCCTGGGAGGGCTCCTCCAGCTGATCGCCGCCTTCGCCTCCGCCGGCATCGCCGTCGGGCTCTATCCGGTGCTGAGACGGCACCACGAAGCTCTGGCGCTGGGGGCGGTCGCGTTCCGGACCATGGAGGCTGTGTTCTACCTCGTCGGCGTCGCCGGCTTGGTGGCGCTGCTGACCGTGAGTCAGGACTACGTCACCGCCGGATTCGCGGGGGCCACCGATCTTCCGTCCGCGGGCACCGTGATCATGGCGGCCCGGGACGCCAGCACAATCCTCGGGGTCATCGCCTTCTGCTCAGGCGCCCTCATGTACTACGCCGTCCTCTACCAGACGCGGCTGATCCCCCGATGGCTCTCGGGCTGGGGACTGCTGGGGGCGGCCCTGGCCCTGGTCGGCGCCCTGCTGGTGATGTTCCGCGTCGCCGCCCTGCTCTCGACCACCCAGGTCCTGCTCAGCGCTGCCATCGGCGTCCAGGAGATGGTGCTGGCGGTGTGGCTGCTGGTCCGAGGATTCAACCCGGACGTGATCGCGTCGCGGTCCGGGCCGGGTCCCCACGTCGTAGCGGGCCCCGTCACCGCCAGGGAGCCCGAGCAACGGCGCGAGATCGCGCGGAGGCGTGGCTTCTAGTCGAGGGCGGCCCGCATCCGATCCACGATCTCAGCGAGGATGGAGGGGTCGGTCGCCAGCGTGACGCGGACGAAGCCTGGTTGCCGCCCGAAGTCCGAGCCACGGCCCAGAGCCACCCGGCCGCGCGTGCGGAAGACGTCCGCCGCCTCCCCTTTCAACCCCAGCCGGGTGCAGTCGAGCCAGGCGAGGTAGGTCGCGCTCGGAGGCGCGTACCCGATCTCGGGGATGCGCTGCGCCAGCAGCTCCGCCATGAGGTGGCGATTGCGGTCGAGGAGGGCGATGACCGAGTCGAGCCAGGCGCCGCCCTCCTCGTACGCCGCACGGGAGGCGATGAGGCCGAGGTTGCCGGCGCGGAAGGCGATGTCGCGGGGCAGGCGGGAGACGGCGGCGCGCATCGGAGCCGAGGCGGTGACGATGTGGGCGCACTTGAGACCGGGGAGGTTCCACGCCTTGGAGGCCGAGACCAAGGCCACGCCGCGATCCCGGGCCTCCGGCAGCGAGAGGTAGGGCACATGGCGTGCGCCCGGCAGCGTCAGCGGTCCGTGGATCTCGTCGGCGAGCACGAGGACGCCAAACCTCTCCGCGAGCAGGGCGACCCGGCGCAGCTCCGCGGCGTCGAGCACCAGGCCGGTGGGGTTGTGGGGATTGCAGAGCAGGTAGGCTCGGGCGCCCGCGGCGAAGGCCGCCTCGACGGCGTCCAGGTCGAGGCGGTGGCCGGTGCCGTCGCGGGCCAGCGGAGCCTCGACGACGCGGCAGCCCGCCTCCACGATGTCGGTGAAGAAGGGCGGGTAGACGGGCGTGTTGATGACCACGCCGCTGCCCGGCGGGACGGCGCGGCGCAGCAGCTCCACGACGCCGGCCATGACGTCCGGGACGAGGCTCACCTCGGCGGGATCCGGGCCCCAGCCGAAGCGCGCGGCGTGGAAGGCGGCCAGGGCCTGGGCCAGCTCCGGGTCCCGGGTGGCGTAGCCGGTGTCGCCCTCGGCGATGGCGGCGGTGAGGGCGGCGGCGACCGGCTCGGCGAGCCGGATGTCCATCTCGGCGACGAAGGCGGGAAGGATGTCGGGGTCGAAGGCGCGCCACTTGTAGCTGCGCCGGCGACGCAGCTCGGGGAGGGTGAGCCAGGCGGCCGGTGCGGGGGTCACCGGCCGCTGGAACCCGCGCCGGCCAGCGGGATGGTCTCCCGGACCAGGTGGCGCCCGCCGCGGGATTCGTAGAGGATCACGGAATCGGCGCGGAAGCCGGCGGCGTCCTCGCCGGCCGCCACCTCGTCGTGCCAGGCCCCGGCGTCGAATCCAGGGTCCGGCCGGCCGAGGGTGACGTGCGCCCGGAACGGGCGAGGGTCCACCGCGAAGCCACAGCCGGCCACCGCCGCCTGCACCAGCGCCGCCAGTCGCTCCAGTGGTGCCGACGCCTCGGCCAGGCCACGCCAGAGCACCCTGGCCCGGGAGGCGGAGGGGAAGCTGCCCAGCCCCCCGAGCCGCACCGGGAAGGGGGCCACGGCTGCGGCGGCGGCGACCGCCTCGACCACCGCGGACACGCGGTCCTCGGGCAGCTCGGCGAAGAAGTGCAGGGTGATGTGCACCGTGGCCGGGTCCACCCAGCGGACGCCGGCGACCCGCCGGCGCAGGCGGGCGAGCTCCTCCGCCACGGCGGCGTGGGCGGGCGGGCCGACGGGCACGGCCAGGAAGGCCCTCATCGGGGGCGAGTGTAGACTGCGGCGCGGGGCCGGCCGGGCACGGGCGCCCGTCGGTTGGGACGGGATGGAGGGGCGAGATGTCGCGGCGCAGCGAACGGTCGGCGAGGGTGGCCTTCGCGGCGGCCTCGGCGGCGATGCTCCTCGCGGCCTGCGGCGCCGCCGGCCTGGCGTCGGAATCCCCCTCCCAGATCCTGGCCGCCGCCCGGACCGCCGTCCTCAACGCGAGCAGCTACGAGATCAGCGGCACGGGGGACTTCGGCAGCGGCATCGATCGGTTGGACTTCAAGATCGTCGGCACCAACCTGAACGGGACGTTCGGGGAGGGCGCCTCCACCATCGACGTCATCGTCCTGGACGGCAACGTCTACCTCAAGGCGCCGGCCGGCTACTACACCGCCGACGGCGTCTCCGCCACGGAGGCGGCCACGCTGGCCAGCACCTGGGTGGAAGCGACCGCGGGCTCCTCGGTGGCCGGCGACTTCTCCAGCCTCTCCGACCTCACCGACATCGCCGCGGAGCTGCCGAACACCGGCACGCTGATCTCCAAGGGAACCGGCACGGTTGACGGGCAGGCGGTGGTCATCCTCGCCGACAGCAGCGACGGCACCACCCTGGCGGTGGCGACCTCCGGCGCCGCCTACCCCGTCCAGATGCGCAAGGTGGGCTCCGCCACCACCACCTTCGACCTCTTCAACTGGAACGCCCTGACTCCCTTCACCGCCCCTCCGAACCCGCTGACGCTCCCCGGCGGCTGAGCCGGGCTACGCCGCCCTGCCCGGGACGCCGGGCAGCGGCCGTCCCGACAGGAATTTGTCCAGCAGTTCGAGCTGACGGCGGACGAACTCCTCGTTCCAGCCGTGCCCGGCCTGGTCCACCCGGACATGGTGGACACGCGGCATGGGGGCGACGAGCCTCTCCAGCGCCACGCCGTCGAGGAGCCGGTCGTCGCCGGCGACGATGATCAGGCTCTCCCCGGGATGGCGCGCCAGCAGGCGGGTGTCGTGGCGGCGCAGCCCCTCCCGCAGCCACTGCCGCTGCGACCGGGCGTCACAGCGCAGCTGGTTGCGGAAGTTCGCTTCGGCGGCCGCCTTGTCGACATCGTCGCCCTCGACCATGAGCCGCTTGTAGAGGTCGCTGACCCAGCGGCGGCGACCCAGCCAGCTGATGACGGAGAAGATGCCCGGCGCCGTCATCACCGCCGCCTGCACGTGGAAGCTGCGCCGCACCACCGACGGTTCCAGGAGGGGCGTGTGGAGGACCAGCCGGTCGACCCGGTCGGGCCATGCCGCGAGAAGCTCGAAGGCGACGCCGGCACCGAGGCAGAGGCCTCCCAGGTCGAAGTGGTCGAGACCCAGCTCGCCGATGAGCGGCTGCACCGCGCCGGCCAGGGCGGCACAGGTGTGCCGGCCGGGGAGCGGCGGGCTGGCTCCGCAGCCGGGGAGGTCGGGGATGATCAGGGTGCGGCACCGCGCCAGCTCGTCGAACCAGGTCTCGAAGTTCTCCGCCGACCCCATGAACCCATGGCAGAGGAGGAGCGGCGGCCCGCTGCCTCCGATGAGGTAGCGGAGCGGCCTCCGGGCGTCCAGGAAGCGCTCCTCCAGGATCACTCCGGCCATCACGCCACCTCTCGCCGGTTCACGACGCGGCGGCTGTCAGGGACGCCTCCAGGATGTCCAGTCCCTGGTCCAGCTCACCCTCGGGGATGGTCAGAGGCGGGATCAGCCGGATGACGTTCTCGTCGAGGCCGCAGGTGAGCAGCATCAGATTCCGCTCCAGCGCCTCGTGCTGCACCCGGGTGGCGAACTCGGGGGCCGGCCGGTGGCCGGCCATGAACTCGAGACCGACCATCATGCCGAGACCGCGGACGTCGCCCAGCTGCGGATGCGCCGCCTGCCAGCCGCGCGCCCTCTCCAGCACCGCGGCACCCAGCCTCGCGGCCCGCTCTGCGAGCCGGTCCTTGCGCAGCACCTCGATCACCGCCACCACCGCGGCACAGGCGATCGGGTTGCCGCCGTACGTGGTGCCGTGCTCCCCCGAATGCCAGGCCGCCATCACCTCCCTGCGGGCGACGACGGCGGCGATGGGCAGGCCGTTGCCCATGGCCTTGGCGACACACATGATGTCCGGCGTCACCCCCCAGTGCTGGACGGCGAACATGCCGCCGGTGCGGGCGAAACCGGTCTGCACCTCGTCGGCGACGAGGAGGATGCCGTGGGCGTCGCAGATCGCCCGCAGGGTCCGCAGGAAGCCGTCCGGCGGCACGACGTAGCCGCCCTCGCCCTGGACGGGTTCGACGACGATGGCGGCGACCGACTCGGGGGGGACCGTGGTCCGGAACATCAGCTCCAATTCCTCGCCCGCCGCGATCGGGCAGGGCTCCGAGGGTCCGTGGCTGCAGGTCCGGAAGCAGTACGGGAACCGGACGTGGTGCACCCCGGGGAGAAACGGGCCCATGCCGGTCCGGTACTTGGCCTTGCTGGCGGTGAGCGTGAGGGCGCCGTACGTCCGGCCGTGGAACCCACCGACGAATCCGATGATCTCGCTCCGGCCCGTGGCGCGCCGGGCGAGCTTGATGGCCGCCTCGATGGCCTCGGCACCGCTGTTGTTGAAGAAGACGGAATCAAGGCCGCTGGGGGCGATCCCCACCAGGGCCTCCGCGGCGGCGATCATCTGCGGGTGGTGCGCCATCCCCGAGATGTGCCACAGCGTGTCCACCTGCGCGTGCACCGCCCGGACCACCTCGGGGTGGCGGTGGCCGAGGCTGGTGACGGCGATGCCGCAGCCGAAGTCGAGGATGGAGCGCCCGTCGGCGGTGTGGAGCCAGGCGCCCTCGGCGCTCTCGACCAGCAGGTCGCTGTACCGCCCGTAGGCGGGGGAGAGCAGCTCCGACGCCTTCTCCAGCCAGGTGGCGACGGACAGGCGGTCATCCAGGGATGGGTGTGTCACAGATGAGGCTCCCGAACTGCTCGGACCGGGGCGGCGTCTCAGCGGGCGCCGGTTGCCGCCGTGGGGAGGGTACTCCTCCCGAGCGCGGCCAGGCGGGACCATCCGAGGCAGAGGAATCCGACGAACATCACGGCCACTCCGCCGGCCTCGTAGGCGCCGAGAGTGTCGAGCGAGCCGTTGGTGATCTTGGCGGCGCTGATGCCGGCGGTGATGAGAAGCGCCCCGGCGGTGAGCAGGACGTTGCAGACGATCCTGTCCATGCCGGCGCGATCGCGGATGAAGCGCCACGCCGACCAGGCGGCGCCGCCGGCGAAGACCGCGGCTCCCAGGATGTTGAAGGTCACCAGCGCCACCTGGATGGGAAGGGCGATGGAGTGGTAGGCGCTGCCGAGGATGCCGGCCGGGTTGTTCAGCCTGGCGGCATCCACGGGCGCGACGAATGCGTCGACGGCGGCGGCGACGGTGTAGACGAGCAGGACGACCGTGACCACCCTGGCCAGGCGGCGGGGGGCGCTGAGATAGAGGGTGCCGAGAGCGAGGTAGACGACGCCGAGCGCACCACCCAGAAGGTAGAAGAGCCGGAACAGCGTGACGTGGTCCTGGAAGCCGTAATGCTCACCCAGCGACTGCGACCCCGCCGCCAGGGCGACGATGGTCAGGCCCAGCGCCCAGCAGGCGAACGACGGGACGCGACTCCGCCACCAGCGGACCCCGACAACGATGGCGAAGGCGGCGCTGAGGATGGAGGCGACGGCAGCGAAGTTCATCTCCGGTTCCTGCGGCGGGGGGCGGACATCCACGGTGGATATCACATCCGACCCGCGACCTGCCGGGCGGGATGGGAGCACACGAAGCGGCGGGAACTGCGTCATCATGGTGGCACCACCCGGGGGAAGTCACCGGGTGCCCGACCGGTGCACGTGTAGGGGGACAGGGATGACGGCAGCGCAGGGACGGCGGCGTGTCCTGGGCACCTCCACCCCCGCGGTGGAGGAGGCGCGTCTGCCGCTGCTGCCCGACCCGGCCGACCTCGTGGGGCGGGCGAGCTCCTCGCCCGACCTGCCCGTCGCCGACTTGGTCGGATGGGCGACCGACCACGCCTTCAAGGATGACGAGCCGGTCAGCGCTGACCTGGCTCGCGAGCTCCTGGGCACCGCCCTCGGCCTGAAGGCCGGCCGCCTCAAGGCCCTTGGCGAGAGCGAGGTCCGCGGCGCGCTCGGCCGCCTCCGCGGGCTGGTCCGCCAGATCGAACGGCTGGGGGCCGAGGCGGCGGAGGACGACCTGACCGGTGCTCTGCGCCGCGGCGCCGGCCTGCAGGCGCTGGCACGTGAGATCGCCCGGTTCCGCCGTTTCGGGGGCAAGGGGGTCGCCGTCATCTTCATCGATGTCGACGGCCTGAAGTCACTCAACGACACCGAGGGGCATGCCGCCGGCGACGCCCTGCTCAGCAACGTGGTCGCCGCCATCCGCGAACGGGTCCGCGCCTACGACCTGGTGATCCGGTGGGGCGGTGACGAGTTCGTCTGCGTGCTCCCCGACGCGACCGGAGAGGAGGCGGAGCGGACCGTCGCCGACATCGAGCGCCAGGTCCGCCTTCGCACCCGGGGACGGTCGGTGAGCACCGGGCTGGCCGGGCTGGAGGTGACCGACACCGCCGGCACCCTGGTCGATCGCGCCGACGCGGCGCTCTATGCCAGGCGGGAGGTCACGCGGTCCAGAGCGTGACCCCGGTCGCCTGACGCCCCCGGGTCAGGTCGAGATCGGACGCCGGGGGAGGGTCGGTGTCCGGGCTCCGGGGAGATCCTGGGTCGGGTCGCCCGGCGGGCCCGCAAGCCGCTGCCGGAGAAGGCCGACCATGGTCTCGAAGTCGGCAGGCTTCTGCAGCAGGGTCACATCGGGAAGATCCATGGCCTCCTTGAGCCGGAGGTTCCGCGGATCGACGGCGGTGTGGAGGATGACCGGGACCGTGCCGCGCCGCGGGTGCGCCCGGATCGCCTCGCAGATGTCGAGCCCGTCCTCCCCCCGCAGCCGGAAGTCGGCGAGGACGACGTCCGGTTTGAAGGTGTCCAGGGCGCCGATCAGACCGACGGCATCGGTCACCAGCTCCACTTCGAAGCCGGCCTGTGGGAGGACATCCCTGAGCAGGTTGCCCAGGTAGTGATGATCCTCGACCACGAGCACCCGGGGCCGCATCCGGTCCGACCTCCTCTGCCCCGCGCCGGCGTCACCACGACGCTGTCCGCGGGATTGCACCAGTTTGTACCCTCAGCCCCCCGGCTCCGAAACTCCCCGATGTCCCTTCTCTTCGGGACATCCGTGTCTATGCAAGAGAGTTCAGATGTGGTATACGCGTCCGCCGCGCCGAACCGGGCTTCCGGATCGGGCCCTCCCAACCGGGGGCTTCCGCCTCAGTGGACGAAGCGCGAGAGGGCGAGCAGGGCGATGGCCACCACAACCCCGTATTCGGCCACGTTGCGGAGGTGCTGCCGCCAGCCTCCCGTGCCGCTCGCCACCCCGCGGACGCCGTACCAGGCGATCAGCGTCACCGCCGCGCGCTCGCCGGTGCCGAGCGCCAGGCGGTCCATGGCCACGAGCACCGCGGTCACGGCCAGGCCGACCACCGCCGCCAGGAGCACCGAGCGGCGGCGCGTCAGCGCCTCGGTCTGCAGGCCGTCGAGTGTCACCAGCCCGACGCCGACGAGAACGACGGCGGCGCGGACCAGGAGCGGGAGCCCGTCGCTGGCGCCGGCCAGCAGGACGGGGACCAGCACGGCGACGCCGGCCGCGTCCCGGAGCAACCGGGTACCCCACCCCTCGTGTCCGGTCGCCCGCAGGCCGCCGAGATGGGGCAGGCCGCCGATCACCACCACGGTGACCGCCGCCGCCAGCAGCCGCGGTCCCAGCTGCACGTTGGCGGCCAGGACCAGGGAGAAGGCGCAGAGCGCGGCAACGGGAAGGGCGACCGCCTCGACCGGCGGCCGGGCCTGCGGGGGGTACACCAGGCGGTCGTAGACGACCAGGGCGACCCCGCTGGCGACACAGAGGGCGGCGACGCCGATGACCGACCCCTCGAGGCCGACCATGCCCGGGCGCAGCGCCACGGCGACGGCGCAGGCGGCGACGCCGAGGGCGGCGTGGACGATGGGGAAGGGGACGGCCGCCAGGTGGGGGACGTCACCGGAGATGCCCAGGGCGCGGCGGGCCTGGTCGGCCTGGTAGGCGTGACCGCGACCCCGAAGACCTGTTCGCTTATCCACGAACGCCTGTGGAAACTGGGGACATCGGGCAGATTCTGACCCTCAGGTCAGGCAGAGTCGATCCCCACACGGCCGTACCGGTCCTCCAGCCGCACCACGTCGTCGATCTCCGGCGAGGACGCCTCGATGAGGTCGGTGTCCTCGACGGCGATGAAGCGATGGCGGCGACCCGGGAGGACGCGGGCGCTCATCCCGGGGGTGAGACGGAAGGTCTCCAGCTCACCCGTGGCGCTCTCCAGGATGAGATCGAGGAGTCCGCTGGCGACGAAGATCGTCTCGTCCTTCCGGACGTGGTACTGGAGGGAGAGGGCCTGGCCCCGTTCGACGTGGATGAGCTTGCCCAGGTAGCGATCGGTGACCGCCCAGCGGAGCTCGTAGCCCCACGGCTTGTCGACGCGGCCGTATCCGGCGTCGCTGATCGGTCTGCCGGACCCCTCCGGGCTCACTGGCCGTGTCCCGCCTCGGGCGGGGCCTCGACTCCGACGATCGCCTCCATGGCGGCGAGAAGCGTCTGGACCCGCTCCGGCGACGCCGCCTCCGCGTAGACGCGCATCAGCGGCTCGGTGCCGCTCATCCGGATGAGCACCCAGCTGCCGTCGGCGAGCCGGAACTTGAAGCCGTCGTCCGAGCGCGTCCCCGTCACCGCGACGCCGGCGATCTCGGCGGGCTTCTCCCCCCGCATCCTCTCGTACACCGCCTGCTTGCGCGCCTCGTACCCCTCGCGGTCGAAGCGGATGTCGTGGCGGGCGTACGCGTGGGGCCCGACCAGGGAGAAGAGATGCTGCAGCACGGCGGAGACCGGCATGCCGTACTCGACGGTCATCTCGGCGATCATCAGGCCGGCGACGATGCCGTCCCTCTCCGGGATGTGCCCGCGGAAGGCGTATCCGCCGGACTCCTCGACGGCGAGGAGCGCGTCGGTCTCGATCATCTTGGGACCGATGTACTTGAAGCCGACCGGGGTCTCGATGACGGGGACGTCGAACCGCTCGCCCAGCCGGTCGAGCATGCTGCTCGAGGTCAGCGAGCGGATGAGGTGGCCGCGGGCTCCGCGCTTCTCCAGGAGGTACATGGCGAGCAGCGACATGACCTCGAGCTGGGTGATGAAGGTGCCCGTCTCGTCGATGATGCCCAGCCGGTCGGCGTCGCCGTCGTTGGCGATGCAGAGGTCGAAGCCGCCCTGCCGCATCCGCTCGACGGCCTCCGGCATGTACTGCCCGATGGGTTCCGGATGCATGCCGCCGAAACCCGGATTGCGCTCCGAGTGCATCTCCGTGACGGTGGTGGCACCGCCGCCTGCGGCGGCCTTGATCAGGCCCATCCCGGCGCCGTACATCGGCTCGTGCAGGATGCGCAGCCCCGCGGTGCGCAGGCGGGGGAGGTCGACGAGCCGGGCGACCTGGAGCATGTAGTCGGGCAGCGGGTCGACCAGCTCCACGCGCCCCGCCTCGACCGCCTCGTCGATGGTCATCTGGCGCAGCCCCTCCGCGAGGGCCCGCGCCGACAGGCTCGCCAGCTCCTCGACCACCTCGGGGGAGGCGGAGCCGCCGTAGTCGGGCTTGTACTTGAGGCCGTTGAACTCGGCCGGATTGTGGCTGGCGGTGACCGCGACCCCACCCGCCTGGTGGCGCTCGACGACCGTCCAGGTGATGACGGGCGTGGGCACGGGGTGATCGAGGAGCAGGACGTGCTGGTCGTTCGCCGCCAGCACGCGTGCCACCTCGCGAGCGAACAGCTCCGCCGAGAAACGCGTGTCGTGACCGACCACAACCCCCCGGCGATCGTCCTTCAGGTACCAGGCCACCGCCTGCGCGACGGCGCGGACCCGCTCGTAGGTGAAGTCGTCGGCGATGACGGCGCGCCAGCCGTCGGTCCCGAAGGTGATGGGGGACGTCATGGTGAGCGATTCTGAACCTCGATGCCCGGATGGAGGCGACGGCCAGCCATTGTGACGCCCAGAACCCGGCCGGCGGCGGGCGCCACCCCGGTGGGCGCCGGTGCCTCACACGGGCGGGCGCGCCTCCTCGCCCGCATGGCGCGCCAGCCACGTCGCGAAAGCAGCCGCGACCGCGTCGGCGCGGCCGGGTGCGTGCTCCAGGAAGAGGTTGGGCTCGATGCACTCCAGCTCGAGGAGGAGCAGCTCGCCCCGCTCGCCTCGCGCCATGTCGACGCGGGCGTAGAGGAGCCGGTCAGCCCCACCCGGGGCCCTGTCGAGGACGGCGCGGGCGAAGCCGGCGTACTCCTCCGGGACAGGGCACGCCTCGACCCTCTGGCCCCGTGCCAGCGCGAAGTCGGCGACGGGTGGCTCGCCGGCCCGCAGCACCCCGAACTTGCGGATGGCGTGGCTGACCTCGCCGCCGATGACGTAGACGCCGACCTCCCCCTCCCGGTCGATGGCGGGCAGATGGGGCTGGATCATGGCGACGACGCCGCCCGCCGTGATGGAGTCCACGTGCCGGCTCGCCTCCTCCAGGGTGGACCACTCGTAGGTGGCGCTGGACCTGGCCCCCGCCGAGATCGTGGGTTTGACGACGAACCTCTCCCAGGGCGGTCCCGCGAGGTTCTCCCCGGTGCCGACCCAGAGGGTGGGGATGGTGGCCACGCCGGCCAGCTCCAGGTCGCGGAGGTACCGCTTGTCGCTGTTCCAGGCCAGGACGTTGACCGGGTTGGCGAGGGGCAGCCGGCGCGAGGTCTCCTCGCACCAGTCCAGGAAGCGGCGCGGGTCGTCGATGTAATCGGACGTGGAGCGGATCACCGCCCCGTCGAAATCGGTTGCCTCGAGCCTCTCCCCCCAGGGCACGGGGACGCCGGCGATGCCGAGGCGCCCGAGCGCGGGGATGAGGTACTCGCCCTCCCTGCCCAGGCCGGTCGCCCCGACCGACGTCAGCAGCGCGAGGCGCCGGGCACACCCGGCCGGAGAGGCCGGGTCGGGTCGACGCGGCGCCGCATCAGGCGGCCGGTCAGAGGAGATCGCAACGTCCCTCTGCCCGCAGCCTCTCGACGACCTGGCGCACCCGCTGGGACTGGCTGAGGGGGGTCACGAGGAGAGCGTCGGGGGTGTCCACCACGGCCAGGCCGTCCACCCCGACGACGGCGACGGGACGGCCGCCGCGAGCGAGAACGAGGCTGTTCCGCGCCTCGACGGCGATGACGTCGCCCTCGGTGATGTTGCCGCCGGGATCGGCCTCCCCGGCGCGGCCTCGGGCCATGTGCAGATCGGCGAAGGTGCCGAGGTCGGACCAGGAGAACCATCCGCGCACGACGGTGAGGCGGCGGGTCCGCTCGAAGACCAGGGTGTCCACGGCCACCGGTTCGATGCCGGAGTAGATGGCGGAGGCGGCGGCCTCGTCCCCCTGGCGGCGCTTCTCCGCCGCGGCCGCCACCCGCCCCGCCAGGCCTGGGTCGGCGGCGGTCAGCTCCTCGTCGAAGACCGCCGCCGGCCAGGCGAACAGTCCGGTGTTCCAGAGATGCCTGGCGCCGGCCAGGTAGGCACGCGCCACCTCCAGCGCCGGCTTCTCGACGAACCCGGCGGCGGGGAAGGCGGGGACCGCCGCGGCGGCCTCCAGGAGCGCGGTGGAGACGTCGGAGCCGGGCGGCGCCTGCCAGGGGTCGGCCAGCCGGGGCGCCCCGGTCAGGGCGACGTAGCCGAGCCCGGTGGACGGATACGTGGGCGTGACCCCGACGGTGGCCAGCCCGCGGGTCGAGGCCGCCCACCCCGCGGCGGCGAGGACGGCGGCACAGTAGGCGAGGTTGTCCTCGACGTGGCTGTCGGCATGGACCGAGGAGACGATGGCCTCGGGATCCCCGGCGAGGATCCACCGGTTGGCCAGGCCGAGGGCCGGCCCCGTCCCCCTCGGCTCCGGCTCGGCGATGACGGCGTCATCGCCGAGCGGCAGTCCCCGCAACGTCCGGCGGCAGACGTCGGCCTGGGAGGCGGCGGTGACGATCTTGATCGAGGGTGAGAGCGTGAGCAACCGCTCGACCGTCTCGCGCAGCAGGGTGTGGCCCGACGCGTCGAGGGGCAGCAGGTGCTTGGGGACGGCGGCCCTGCTCAGCGGCCAGAGACGGGTGCCACTGCCACCGGCCAGAACCAGGATGTGGTAGCCCATGTCAGTGCCCTGCCCCGCGCCCGCCGGGTCAGGTCAGCCGTTGCCGGCGGTCGGCAACGGCTCGACCCCGGCCTCGGCCGCCAGCTCGGCGGCGATTTCCGTCTTCTCCCAGGGAAGGTCGAGGTCGCTGCGCCCGAAGTGGCCGAAGGCGGCGACCTGGCGGTAGATCGGCCGGCGCAACTGGAGGGCGCTGATGATGCCGATCGGCGAGAGGTCGAAGTACTCGTCGACCAGCGCTTCGATCTGGGGGACCGGCACCCGCTCGGTGCCGAACGTCTCGATCATCACCGACACGGGGTGGGCGACGCCGATGGCGTAGGCGAGCTGGATCTCGCAGCGGGTGGCGAGGCCGGCGGCGACGAGGTTCTTGGCCACCCAGCGAGCGGCGTAGGCGGCGCTGCGGTCCACCTTGGTCGGATCCTTGCCACTGAAGGCGCCACCGCCATGGCGGGCGTAGCCGCCGTAGGTGTCGACGATGATCTTGCGGCCGGTGAGGCCGGAGTCCCCCTGCGGCCCGCCGACGACGAAGCGCCCGGTGGGGTTCACATAGCGCTTGGTGTCGGCGTCCAGCCACTCGGGCGGAACGATGGCGTTGACGACGTGCTCCTGGACGTCGCTGAAGAGCTGCTCGTTGGAGACCTCGTCGGAGTGCTGGACGCTGACCAGGACGGTGTCGACCCTCCGCGGCCGGCCGCTCTCGTCGTACTCCACGGTGACCTGCGTCTTGCCGTCGGGACGCGCCCAGCGGAGGGTGCCGTCGCGGCGCGCCGTGGAGAGCCGGCGGGCGAGCTGGTGGGCCAGCTGGATGGGCGCCGGCATCAGCTCGGGGGTCTCGTCGCAGGCGAATCCGAACATCATTCCCTGGTCACCGGCGCCGCCGACGTTGACCCCCTGGGCGATGTCCGGCGATTGCTCGTCGATGCAGACGAGGACGCCACATGTCTCGTAGTCGAAGCCGAACTTGGCCCGCGTGTAGCCGACGTCGCGGATGGTCTGGCGCACCAGACCGGCGATGTCCACATACGCCTCGGTGCTGATCTCGCCGAAGACCAGGGCGATGCCGGTGGTCACCGACGTCTCGCACGCCACTCGGCCCAGCGGGTCCTTGGCGAGCACCCCGTCGAGGACGGCGTCGCTGATCTGGTCGGCGAGCTTGTCCGGATGGCCGTCGGTGACGGACTCCGAGGTGAACAACCGCTTGTGCTGGCCGTGGGGATGTCTGGGTGCCATGGGCGGTCTCCTGGATCTCACCGGCGGCCACCGCGCCGCCTGTCGCGGCCGCGGCCCACTCCTGTCCGAGATGTCCCGATCCTATCAGCTTGCTCCGCGGCGGGACGCGCCCGGGACGTCAGGGCCCGACACGAAACGGCCCCCGGGGGCCCCGGCCCGCCGCGCCCCCGGCGTGCGGTGGGAGACCGGCGAGACCGGGGCCAGGCACGTGGCGGTCGGTGTCCGGCCGGCGGTATGCTCCGCCGCATGTCGCCGGGCTCCCCGCGGAAGGTGGTCCTGCTCGAGGTGGCCCTGGTCGTGGCCCTGGCCCTCGCGGTGGCCTTCGCCGTCCTGTACTTCACCGGCCACCCGACCTCCCAGACGGTCGCGCCCGGAGGCGGCGTGGAGGTGAACAGCATCTTCTCGAACATCTCGAACGGCCTCTCGAGCTGAGGCCCCGGCACCGCCGCCCGGCAGAGCCGGCGGTCCGGCTCACGCGCCGGTTGTGGCCGCCTGTGCCGTTGCCAGTCGGTGACTAGCCGGGGCAGGGCACACGGTGTACTGTATCCCCTACGTATATCCAACCCGGCGACGGTTAGCAGCGCCGGACACAGGAGCACAGGCGTTGGCCGTCGACCAAACTCTCCGCTGCCGCGAGTGCGGCGTCGATTTCATCTGGACCGAAGGTGAGCAGGAATTCTTCGCAGCGAAGGGCCTGACCAACCCGCCCTCCCGTTGCCCGTCCTGCCGGGCCGCTCGCAAGGCGGCAGGCATGAGCGGCTCCGGCGGTGGCGGTGGATACTCGGGGGGCGGTCGGTCGAGCGGCCCCCGGCAGACGTACGAGGTGACCTGCGCCAGCTGCGGCGGCATCGCCCGTGTGCCCTTCCAGCCGCGGGGTGACAAGCCCGTCTACTGCAGCGACTGCTTCCGAGCCGCCCCACGATGAGGGAGGTGCCGGGCGATGCGATCGCCATCGGCACGAAGGTCACCTTTCCCTACGGCGGAAGCCGGCGCACCGGCACGGTGAGTGACGTGTCCATGCTCCCCGACGGGGACGGCATGGCCATCGCCTACCTCATCGACGTCGGCAACCGCAAGATCTTCGTCCAGGGCGACGGGGTGACCGCGGCCGGCACCGGGCCCGTGCCCGCCTTCGACGCCGTCGCCGAGGGTGCCGCCTACGGGCGCAAGCGCCCCCGCCAGCCGCGGCGGAGGCGCTGACCAACCCAACCGGGACTCCGGCGACGCGGTGCCCCCTCCGCACGGGGAGGGCGGGACCGGGCCGGGGCGGCAGCGGCGCGAGGCTCGTACACTGACGCGCAGTGGCCCGCTTCCGTCTCGGCTCCTACGTGTCCACCACCTTCGGGGTCCAGGACTGGCGGACCTTCCGCCTCTGCGGCATGGACGAGGTCGGTCGCGGATCCTTCGCCGGGCCGCTGGTGGCCGCCGCCGTGGTGCTGCCTCCCGGGTTCCGTCACCCGTGGCTGCGCGACTCCAAGAGGCTGACCGCGCACCAGCGGGAGGTGGTCGCCGCCAAGATCCATGAGCGCGCCCTCGCCTGCGCCGTGGGGGAGATCAGCGCCGCCGACATCAACAGGAGGGGCCTCGGCTGGGCCAACGTCGAGATCTTCCGGCGCCTGGTGGCCGAGATCAGCGCCGACGGCTACTGCTGTGACGGGCGGCTCCGCATCGACGCCGTCCATCCGGTCCACTGCCTGGTCGGCGGCGACGACCTGGTGCCGGCCATCTCGGCGGCGTCGATCGTGGCCAAGGTCCACCGCGACGCCCTGATGCGCCGGCTTCACCTCGAGGCTCCCCAGTACAACTGGGCCAGCAACAAGGGCTACGGGGCCCCTGAGCACCGCGCCGCGATCATCGCCCACGGTCCCCACCCGCAGCACAGGGTCGTCTTCATCGACAACCTCCTGCAGCTCGACCTGGCCTTCGACACGGCGCAGCCGGTCCCCGCCGGGGGCCCCGCCGTCTGAGGGGTCGGGTCGGTCGCGACTGTCAGCTGGCGCCGCAGCCGTGGCAGCCGGCGCAGGACCCCCCACAGCCCCCGCCACCCGGGTCCGCGGCGCCGGCCGCCGAGCCACCGCCGGCGACCATGGCCACCCGGCTGATGAGAGGCATGCTCGCCCGGCTCTCGCACCGGGGGCAGACGGCCGCCAGCTCCCTCTGGGCCATGGGGCGCAGCACCTCGAAGACCGAGGTGCAGGCGTTGCAGCGGTACTCGTAGAGCGGCACGAGGACAGGGTATCCGAGGCCGCCCGGCGCTTGACTATCGAACATCGGTTCGGTATGCTGGGTCCATGATCGGACGGATGATGGAGTTGGAGTTGCCCCTGGGCGATGGGCCGTCCGGGGAGCTGGCGGGGCGCCGCATGGAGCATCTGAGCCAGCTGGTGTCGGGCGACTCGGGCACCCTGATCCGGCTCGCACGCGCCTTCCCGTCCCTCGCCTCGGTGTACGCGGCCTCCGAAGCGGAGCTGGCCCGGGTCATCGGACCGGTCGCCGCGGCGCGCATGCGGTGGTTCCTCGACGCACCCCTGACGTACCGGGACCCGTCGCGTTCTCCGGTCATCGCCCGCGCCGCCTGACGGCCGGCGGCCGGTACCGGGAACCGATTCGGCCCGCCGGCAGCGGCCACGCTAGAATCGGTCACGCAGCCGAGCAATTCCCGGCCGCCACCGAGGAGGGACACCATGGCTCGCCGCAAGCCCGCAGCCGTCGACAATCCGGTCGAAGAGAGCGGCAGTTCGGCTGTCGCCAGGGCCGCCGAGGAGCTTGCCGACGCGGCCGAGATGCTCGCCGCGTCCGGCGAGTCGGGGGGTGGCTCCAAGCATTCGCGCAAGAAGCACCACCGCATTCGCAAGCTGCTGGTGCTGAGCGGGTTGGTCAGCCTCGCCTACGTGCTGGTCGCCAAGACCCCGCTGAAGGCGAAGCTCTCCGAGCTCGTCTTCGGACCGCCGCTGGACGACGACGAACCCGAATCCATCACCCTCCCCGTCAAGGAGCCGGTGGCGAAGGCGGCGAAGACCAAGTCGGAGGTCGAGGCCAAGGAAGGCGGCGCCGGCAAGTCGACCGGCGCTGACGATGGCTGACCGGCCGTTCGTTCCCCAGCGCCCCGACGAGCGCCCCGCGTGGCGCCCCCCCTTCCGGGGACCGGTCCCCAACACCCGCCCGGCGCAGGATCACACGCCCCCGCTGACCAGCGTCCGGCTGCGCGACGGCGACCGGGAGATCGAGGTCAGCGGCGGGCCCGGATTCGTCCGCCAGATCCTCGACGAGCTGCCCGTCCTGCTCGCCCGGCTCCGGGGTGATCCCGCCCCCACCCCCGCCTCGATCCGCATGCCATCGCCGTCGCCCCAGCCTGCGGTGGCGGAGGCTCCGGCGACGGCCCCGCCCCCCGACGCCGCGCCCACCACGGCCGCCGGCGTGCACGGGGCCGCGCGGCCGGACGCCGCGCCGATCACACCCCGCGCCGCGGTCCCGGGGACGCCGGAGGCGGACGATGCGTCGGTCGAGGAGCAGGTGCTGGCGGCTCTGCGCGGTTCCTCGCACCCGTTGCCCATCTCCGCCATCCGCCAGCGCCTCGGCGACGAGGTCACCGGCCAGCAGGTCCGCCGCATCCTCGAGCGGGCGGGTCATCGGGTGGTGGCGAGCGGCGACCACCCCATGCTCTACCGGCTGCGCTGAGAGGGCGCTCCGGCTCCGGATGTCCTGGGACATCACGACGGTGGGCGAGGCAGGATTCGAACCTGCGACCCGAGGGTTATGAGCCCCCTGCTCTAACCGGCTGAGCTACTCGCCCGGCCCCATTTCAGCAGACCCGGGGCACCCCTCACCGGCTACGCTGCCATGCGATGACCGACGAGCCCGTCGCGCCGCCGCCGCGCCGGCCCGACAAGCAGACGTACTTCCTGCTCCTGGCGGTGGCCGCCCGGACCCGGGCCGACTGCCTGGGCCGCCGCGTGGGCGCGGTGATCACCCGCGACGACCGCGTCCTCAGCACCGGGTACAACGGGACTCCCTTCGGCATGCCCAACTGCTCAGAGGGGGGCTGCCTGCGCTGCTCCCGTCGCAGCACCGACCCCGCCCTCCGGGGTGGCGCGTACGACGTCTGCATCTGCGTCCACGCCGAGCAGAACGCCATCCTCACCGCCGCCCGCTTCGGCCAGCGAACCTTCGGCTCGGCCCTGACCTCGACAGTGCAGCCCTGCTTCGGCTGCCTCAAGGAGATGCTCCAGGCGGGCATCGAGGTGGTCCACTTCCTGCATCCCTGGGACCCGGTGGAGGCATACCGGGACCCCGGCCTGGCCCAGCAGTACGCGGCGCTGCGCGCCCGCTTCCGCACCTTCGCCCAGGTCGGCGATCCGGCCGCGGACGCGGACGACATCTTCGCCGCCTTCACCGGGGGCTGAGCCCGCCACCCCGACGCCTCCCCACCCTGGGATCAGCCGCGAACGGCCATCCTCGGTGCGCCGGGCATCTGGGGACCGCCGTCGGACGCGTAGTTCTCCTTGCTCACCTCGGCGGCGATGTGCTCCGCGATGGAGCGGAACACCCGACCCACCGGCGACTCCGGGGCAGCCGCCATCAGGGGCTGCCCGTCGCCGCCGCCCAGGCGCACCCGGGGGTCGAGGGGGATCTCACCCAGGAAGGGGATGCCGTACCGCTCGGCGAGCTGCCGGCCGCCGCCGGAGCCGAAGACGTCGGTCCGCTCGCCGCAGTGGGCGCAGACGAAGCCGCTCATGTTCTCGACCACCCCGAGCACGGGCAGGCGCAGCTGGCTGAACATCTGGATGCCGCGGCTCACGTCCGCGAGGGAGACGTCCTGCGGGGTGGTGACGACCACGCTCCCGGTGAGAGGGATGGACTGCGCCAGGCTGATCTGGACGTCGCCCGTCCCCGGGGGCAGGTCGATGACCAGGTAGTCGAGCTCACCCCACTCCACCTCGTAGAGGAACTCGCGAAGCGCCTTGCCCAGCATGGGCCCGCGCCACATCACCGGCTGGCCCGGCTTGAGGATGGTGCCGAAGCTGACCACCTCGATGCCGTAGGCGCGCAGCGGCAGCATCCTCCCCGACGCGGCGGCGCGCGGCGCCTCGCTCAGACCCAGCATGATCGGCACGTTCGGGCCATAGATGTCCGCATCCAGCAGGCCGACGCTGGCACCCGCCTGGGCCAGGGCGATGGCGACGTTGACACTCACCGTCGTCTTGCCCACGCCGCCCTTGCCGGCGCTGACAGCGAAGGCGTTCTTGACGCCGGGGATCTCCTGGCGGCCCGGCAGGCCGCGCGCACCCGAGGTGACGCTGCTGTCCCAGGTCACGGCGACGGATTCCACGCCGGGAACGCGGCCCACCAGGGCCTCCCTGATGCCGTCCTCGATCCGATCCTTGAGGGGGCATGCGGGCGTGGTGAGAACGATGCCGAGGGAGACCGTGCCACCCTCGAAGCGCAGGTTCTTGACCATCTGCAGGCTGACGATGTCGCGATGGAGCTCGGGCTCCATGACCGTGGCCAGCGCCTGCTCGATGGCGTCGATCGTCGCCGGATCAGCCATCGCCACCGAGTATAGCCAGGGGTGGGCGGCGGCCCGTCCGCCCGATCGTGGTGGGCGAGAGCGGGCGAGAGCATCCGATCCGGGAGCCTGCCTGGCTCCTGTCGCGATCGCCGCGAACCGGCCTCGCCGGGGGCCGCAATCGACCGGCGGCCTCGGCTGCCCAGACCACGGTCAGCAGTGCAGGGTGGCGGTCAGGGTGGTGGGAGAATAGGCGCCGGCGCCGCCCGCCGCGACGGCGATGTAGTCGGATGCGGGCATGGCGATGTTCGTCTTCCACACCAGCGTGATGCTGTAGCTGGAGGCGTCCGAGATCGGGATCACCGCCTCGACGAAGGCCGCGTTGGGCGAGAAGGTCCCGGCGAAGCCCCCCGATTCCTTCCACGCGGCGACGTACGGCGTCCCTCCCGCCGGGGTGACCTGGATGCCGATGTCCTGGTTGAAGCCCGCGGCCTCGGTCCACAGGTCGGCGTTGCCGCCGACGGCGATCTGGCACTCGGTTGCCTGGGGCACGGTGAGCGTCAGGTGGGTGGCGTCGATGGTCCTCCAGGTGGCGCCGTCACTGCCTCCACTCATGATGTACTGCTCGGCGCTCGAAGCGAAGGCCACTCCACCGCCGCTGGCCGGGTACTGCAGTGCCACCAGGCGGGTCGGCGAGTAGGGGCCGCTGCCCGCCCCGATGACGATCGTGTCGGCGCTGGGCATGGTCTTGTTGACCTTCCAGACCAGGGCCACCGAGTAGGTCCCGGCGCTCATCGCCACCACCGTCTGGGCGAAGGCGGCGTTGGGCGAGTAGGTTCCGGCGAAACCGCCCGACTCCTTCCAGATGACCACGTCCGCACTGGGGCAACTGCCCACCGGCAGGCTCGCGCCGGCAACCACGCAGATGCCGATGTCCTGGTTGAAGCCGGCATTCGACGTCCACAGGTCGGCGTTGGCACTGAGCACCGTATCGACGCTGCTCGCCGGGGTCAGGGACAGCTTCAGGGCGCTGGCGTCGACATAGCTCCAGGTGGAGCCGTCGCTGCCGTGCAGCACGTATTGCAGCGTGCTCGACGCGCTGCTCACCACGTTGCTGGTGTCGGGGAGGGTCACCGTCAGCCGCGCCGGGGAGAAGCTGGGCCCGCCGCCAGCGCCGGCGGCGATGGTGTCACCGGCGGGCATGAGCTTGTTGGTCTTCCAGACGACGAAGGCCGTCTCGGTCGTCCCCGCGGTCACCGCCGCGGTCGCCTGGACGTAGGCGGCGTTGGGCGAGAACGTCCCGGCGAAGCCGCCGGACTCCTTCCAGGCCAGCAGGTCCCCGGTGGGACACGTGGACGGGACGCTGGATCCCGGCACCAGGCAGATGCCGATGTCCTGATTGAAGCCGGCGTTCTCGGTCCACAGATCGGCGTTGGCGCTCAGGAGGGCCGTCCCGGTGAGACTGGGGTCGAAGGTGTCGGCGAGCCGGCTGGCGTCCATTGGCTGCCAGGTGCTGCCGTCACTGCCATGGAGGAAGTACTGCTGCGCGCTCGGTGCATCCTGGAGGCTGATCGGGGGGGACCCGATGATGACGTTGCCGCCGGTCTGGTCCACGACGACGCAGAGGCTGCTGCTGGGACACGACACCCCGGACAGCTGGTCACGGTTGCTGAACAGGTTGGCCGACGTCCAGGCTGACGCCCCTCCGGTCGGATTGGTGGAGGTGAGCACGTCACCGTACTGGTCCACGGCGACACAGAGGCTGCTGCTGGCACAGGACACGCTCTCCAGACGATTCGAGCCGTCGACGTTGGTCGTGGTCCAGGCGGATGCACCCCCGGTGGGGTTGGTGGAGGTGAAGACGTCTCCGTCATCGTCAACGGCGACGCAGAGGCTGGCGCTCGGACAGGAGATGCCGGGCATGGAGGTGGGGTCCGAGGTGGTGGTCACCGTCCAGGCTGACACCCCTCCGGTGGGATTGGTGGAGGTGAGCACATCGCCGTAGAAGTCCACCGCGACGCAGAGGTTGGTGCGGGGGCAGGACACGCCCGTGATCCAGTTCGGCCCGTCGACGTCGGCCGCGGTCCAGGTCGACGACCCGCCGGTGGGGTTGGTGGAGGTGAACACCCTGCCGTCATCGTTGACGGCCACGCAGAGGCCGGTGCCTGGGCAGGACACCCCGGTCAGCTCGAAGCTATCGACCTTGGCCACCGTCCACGCGGACACCCCCCCGGTCGGGTTGGTGGACGTCACAACGTTGCCGGCATCATCCACGGCGACGCAGAGACCGGTGCCCGGGCAGGAGACGCCGGTCACGCCGTCGCCGCCGTCGACGTGGCTCACCGTCCAGGCTGCGGGGCCCGCCGCGGGGTTTGCGGAGGTGACCAGGTTGCCGCTGAGGTCCCCGGCGACGCAGAGGCTGCTGCTGGGACACGACAGGCCGGTGAGGTCGTCGGTGCCGTCCACGCTGGTCAGGGTCCACGCGCTGGCTGCGCCGGTGGGGTTCGACGCGCTGACCACGGTGCCGCTGTAGTCCGCGGCGACGCAGAGGCTGCCGCTCGGGCAAGAGACGGTGAACAGAGCTTCGTTGAACTCCAACTCGGTGGCGGTCCAGGCGGAGGCACCCGCGGTGGGGTTGGTGGAGGTGACCACGTCGCCGTAGCTGTCGGCCGCGACGCAGAGGCTGCTGCTGGCGCAGGAGACGCCGTGCATGAACGCGGTTCCGTCCACGTCGGCCGCCGTCCATGCCGGTGTCACCGCCACGGGGTTGGTGGTGGTCAGCACGTTCCCGTCGTTGTCTCCGACGACGCACAGACCGCCGCTGAGACAGGAGACGCTGAACAGGCTTTGGGTACCATCGATGTTCTTCAGCTTCCAGGCCGTAGCCCCCCCGGTGGGGTTGGAGGAGGCGAGCACGTCGCCCTCCTGGTCCACGGCGACGCAGAGGCCGGTGGTCGGACACGACACCGCGTTGAGCTGGTTGGAACCGTCGACGTTGGTGACCGTCCAGGCGGATGCGCCCCCGGTGGGGTTGGTCGAGGTGACCACGTCGCCGTAGGCGTCCACCGCGACACAGAGGCTGCTGTTGGGGCAGGACACTGCGTTGAAGGAGTACGCAACGCCCGTCAGCGTCCATGCTGACGGCCCCCCGGTGGGGTTGCTGGAGGTGATCACGTCACCATAGTCGTCGACGGCGACGCAGAGGCCGCTGCTGGGACAGGACATCCCGGTGATCTCGTTGGTGCCGTCGACGTGGGCGAGCGTCCAGACCGGGGTCGCCGCGGTCGGGTTGGAACTGGTGAGCACGTCGCCCGCCCCGTCCCCGGCGGCGCAGAGACCGGTGCCGAGGCAGGAGACGTCTGTGATGCTGTTGCCGTTGAAGGTCGTCTGATGATCGACCTGGACCGGTGCTGCCCAGATCAGCGGGACGACGGCGGCCTCCGCAACCGGACCGGCAAAAGTTGCCCCTCCGACCAGCAGGGCGGCGCCGAACACCCCGGCCAAGCAGCGCACGATCCTGCTCGGGCGCCACGGTCGATCCCGCTCTGCTCCCAGTTCGCGCGAACGGGTCTCCCCCGGTCGAGGCCCTTCAGCGCCTCCAGTCGACCTGTCAAGCCACGCTCGGCGTGGTGCGCGCCCCGACTCGGTCATCAGAACCCCTCCCGGGTCGTCGATCTGCCCTCAGCTGAATTCTATGTCAGATGGCCGCCGTTGTGCCCTCACCACACCAGGCCAAAGGACCCTGCTCTCACCGACTTCCTCGGGGGGGCGGGTGGGCTCACCGTCGGCCCCGGGACCGGTGCGCTGGGCCACGTCTGATCCATCACTCACGGTGGGTGTCGCCGCTCCCCGCGGTCTCTGCCGTCGGGCACCCATCCGCAGCGTCGAGGGCCGCGGGCCGCCTCAGCCGGGCGAGCCACCTCGGTCGCTCACACGCCGTCAGCAGTGCTCGGTGGCAGTGAGGGTGGTGGGCGAGTAGGCACCGATGCTGCCCGCGCCCACCGCGATGTAGTGGGATGCGGGCATGGCCTTGTTCGTCTTCCACACCAGGGTGATGCTGTAGCTGGAGGCGGCCGAGATGGGGATCACCGCCTCGACGAAGGCCGCGTTGGGCGAGAAGGTCCCGGCGAAACCGCCCGATTCCTTCCAGGCGGCGACGTACGGCGTCCCTCCCGTCGGCGTCACCTGGATGCCGATGTCCTGGTTGAAGCCCGCGGCATCGGTCCACAGGTCGGCGTTGCCGCCGACGGCGAGCTGGCATCCGGACGCCTGGGGCACGGTGAGCGTCAGGTTGGTGGCGTCGATGGTCTTCCAGGTGGCGCCGTCACTGCCGCCGCTCATGAGGTACTGCTGGGCGCTCGAGGCGAAGGCGACACCGCCGCTGGCCGGGTACTGCAGCGCCACCAGGCGGGTCGGCGAGTAGGGGCCGCTGCCCGCCCCGATGACGATCGTGTCGGTACCGGGCATCGGCTTGTTGGCCTTCCACACCAGCCCCACCGAGTAGGTCCCGGCGCTCATCGCCACCACGGTCTGGGCGAAGGCGGCGTTGGGCGAGTAGGTCCCGGCGAAGCCCCCCGACTCCTTCCAGATGACCACGTCACTGCTGGGACAGCTGCCCGTCGGCAGGCTCGCCCCGGCGGCGACACAGATGCCGATGTCCTGGTTGTAGCCCGCGTCCTCGGTCCACAGGTCGGCGTTGGCACTGAGCACCGTGTCGACGCTGCTCGCCGGGGTGAGGGTCAGCGCCAGATTGGTGGTGTCGACGTACTTCCACGTCGAACCGTCGCTGCCGTTCATCGCGTACTGCAGCGTGCTCGACGCGCCGCTCACCGCGTTGCTGGCGTCGGGCAGCGTCACCGTCAGCCGCGCCGGGGAGAAGTCGGGATTGGTTCCCGCCCCGGCGGCGATGGTGTCACCGGCGGGCATCGCCTTGTTCGCCTTCCAGGCGACGAACGCCGTGTAGGTTGTTCCCGAGGTCACCGCCGCGGTCGCCTGGACGTAGGCGGCGTTGGGGGAGAACGTCCCCGCGAAGCCTCCGGATTCCTTCCACGCCAGCAGGTCAGCCGTGGGACAGGTGGACGGGGCGACCGCTCCCGTGACCAGACAGATGCCGATGTCCTGGTTGAAGCCCGCATTCTCGGTCCACAGATCGGCGTTCGCACTGAGGACCGCCGTTCCCGTGCTTGCGGGAGTGAAGGTGTCGGCGAGGAGGGTCGTGTCCATCGCCTTCCAGGTGCTGCCGTCACTGCCGTGGATGAAGTACTGCTGTGTGCTCGGTAGATCCTGGAGGCTGCCGGAGATCGTTCCGGTCACCGCGTCACCGCTGCTGTCGACGGCGACGCATGCGGCGTCGCTGGGACAGGACACGCCGTCCAGGTAGCTGGTGACGTCCACGTCGGCCACCGTCCAGGCCTCCGCCCCCCCGGTGGGGTTGGTGGAGGTGACCGCGTCGCCGCTCTGGTCCACGGCGGCGCAGAGGCTCGCGCTGGGGCAGGACACGCCGTCCAAGTAGTTGGTGCCGTCCACGTCGGCCACCGTCCAGGCCTCCGCCCCCCCGGTGGGGTTGGTGGAGGTGACCGCGTCGCCGCTCTGGTCCACGGCGACGCAGAGGCCGCTGCTTGGGCAGGACACGCCGTCCATGAAGTTGGTGCCGTCCACGTCGGTCACGCTCCAAGCTCCCGCTCCTCCGGTGGGGTTGGTGGAGGTGACCACGTTGCCGCTCCCGTCCACGGCGACGCAGAGGCCGCTGCTGGGACAGGACACGCCCTCCAGGAAGGGGGAGCCGTCGACGTCGGTCACGGTCCAGGTCGGCGTCGCCGCGGTGGGGTCGGCGGAGGCCACCACGTTGCCGCTCCCGTCCACGGCGACGCAGAGGCCGCTGCTGGGACAGGACACGCCACTCAGTGCATTGATGCCATCGACGTGAGTCACCGTCCAGGCCGCTGCCCCCCCGGTGGGGTCGGTCGAGATGACCACATCGCCCGCGGCGTCCACGGCGACACAGAGGCCACTGCTGGGACAGGACACGCCGTCTAGGAAGTGCGAGCCGTCGACGTCGGTCACGGTCCAAGCCCCCGCTCCTCCGGTGGGGTTGGTGGAGGTGATGACGTTGCCGCTGGAGTCCACGGCGACGCAGAGGCTGCTGCTGGGACAGGACACGCCGTCCAGGTAGTTGGTGCCGTCCACGGCGGTCACGGTCCAAGCCCCCGCTCCTCCAGTGGGGTCGGTGGAGGTGGCCATGTTGCCGGCACTCAGGGCGACGCAGAGGCTGCTGCTGGGACACGCCACACCGTCAAGGAAGTTGGAGCCGTCCACGTTGGTCACCGTCCAAGCCCCCGCTCCCCCGGTGGGGTTGGTGGAGGTGACCACGTCGCCGTGGATATCCACGGCGACGCAGAGGCTCACGCTGGGACAGGACGCACCGCTCAGCTCAGTGGAGCCGTCCACGTTGGTCGCCGTCCAGGCCGACGTCCCCCCGGTGGGGTTGGTGGAGGTGACCACGTCGCCCGCCTGATCCACGGCGACGCAGAGGCTCACGCTGGGACAGGACACGCGGCCCAGAGCATTGGAGCCGTCCACCGCGGCCACTGTCCACGCCCTCGCCCCTCCGGTGGGGTTGGTGGAGGTGACCACGTCGCCCAGGTCGTCCACGGCGACGCAGAGGCTGCTGCTGGGACAGGACACGCCGTCCAGGTCGTAGGCGCCGTCCGCATCGGTCACGCTCCAGGCCGACGCCCCCCCGGTGGGGTCCGTGGAGGTGACCACGTCGCCCAGGTCGTCCACGGCGACGCAGAGGCTCACGCTGGGACAGGACACGCCGTCCAGGTCGTAGGCGCCGTCCATTTGGGTCACCGTCCAGTCCGCCGCCCCCCCGGTCGGGTTGGTGGAGGTGACCACGTCGCCCGCCTGATCCACGGCGACGCAGAGGCTCACGCTGGGACAGGACACGCCCAACAGCAAGCTCAAGCCGTCCACCTGGGTCACCGTCCAGTCCGCCGCGCCCCCGGTGGGGTCCGTGGAGGTGACCGCGTCGCCCTCGTAGTCCACGGCGACGCAGAGGCTCACGCTGGGACAGGACACGCTTGAGAGGAGGTTGGGGTTCCCGAACGGCGGCTGATCATCGATACGCACCGGTCCGGACCACGTCAGCGGGGTGCCGGCCGCCATCGCCACGGGGCTCGCGACGATGGCGCCTCCGCTGACCAGGGCGGCGCAGAACACTCCGATCGAGCCGCGCATGACCCTGCTCGGCTGCCGGGGTCCGGGCCGGCCTGGGTCCCTCCCCCGGCGAGGCGTCCCCGACGTGCGACGGCTCCGGGCATCCGGATCCGAGGCCGTGCGCGCAGGTCGGCGTCGTGCTGGGGTCATGACTGCCACCCTCCAAGTCGTGAACCGCGCGGATCGTACTCGGCGATGGTCGGGTGTCGCTGGGGGAGGGCCACGGTCTCGCAGCTCCTCCCCCCTCCGCCTAGAATCGCGGCGATGCTCGATCCCCGCGCCCGGCGAGACCTCGAGCGCGCCGTCGGCAAGGAACGGGTCCTCACCCGCCCGGCCGACCTGGCCGCGTACGCCTACGACGCGTACGGCGCCTCGGGGGAGAGGCGGCTCGCCGACGCGGTCGTCTTCCCCACGACGACCGACGCGGTGAGCCGCGCCGTCCATGCATGCGCCCACCACGGCCTGCCGGTGGTCCCCCGCGGCGCCGGCACCGGGTACGCCGCCGGGGCGGTGGCCACCCGGGGCGGGGTCGTCGTCAACCTCTGCCGGATGAACCGGGTCCTGGAGGTGGACCCGGGTCGCTCACGGCTGCGGGCCGAAGCGGGTGCCGTGACGGCGGCGATCCACCGGCGGGCGGAGGCGGCGGGCCTGTACTACCCGCCCGACCCCGGATCGGCGACGACGAGCACCATCGGCGGCAACGTCGCCTGCGACGCCGCCGGTCCGCACGCCCTCCGCTACGGCGCAACCGCCGACCACCTCTGTGGCGCCACCGCCGTCCTCGGCGACGGCCGCATCGTCACCCTCGGCGAGGGGGGCGATCCCTCGCCCCTCCTCCCCCTCCTCGCCGCCTCCGAGGGCACCCTTGCCGTGATCACCGAGGTCCTCCTCCGGCTGATCCCCGCGCCGGCGGCCCGGGTGACGCTGGGCGCCCGCTTCGCCGGCATGGAAGGGGCGGCGGCCGCGGTGGCGGAGATCACCCGGCGCGGCATCGTCCCCGCGGCGCTGGAGTTCCTCGATCGGAGCGCGGTCGACGCGGTCGCTCACGCCGGGGTCTCCGACGTCGAGCCGGGGGCGGCCCTGGTCCTCGTCGAGCTGGAGGGCGGCGACGCGGCCGCCGTCGGTGCCGAGGCCGACAGCGTCGTCGAGGCGCTGGAGGCCGCCGGTGGCGGCGCCGTCTCCCCCGCGTCGGACGCCGCGGAGGTGGCCCGGCTGTGGGCGGTGCGCAAGGCCGTCAGCGCCGCCGTCGCCACCATCATGGTGGGCAAGGTCAACGAGGACGTCGTCGTGCCGCGCGACCGGATCGCCGAGCTGGTGGCGCGGACCGAGGAGATCGGCGCCCGCCACGCGGTGCCCGTCGTCAACTTCGGCCACCTGGGCGACGGCAACCTGCACGTCACCTTCCTGGTCGATCCGAGGCGGCCCGGCGAGCGCGCCCATGGCGACGCGGCGGCCGAGGACCTCTTCGAGGCGGTGCTGGGGATGGGCGGGTCACTCTCCGGCGAGCACGGCGTCGGCACCACCAAGCTCGCGTACGCCGGGCGTCAGCTCGGCGCCGGCGGCGCGGACCTGATGCGCCGGCTGAAGTCCCGGTACGATCCCGCCGGGCGGCTCAACCCGGGCATCAAGCTCCCCGCCCCGACCCAGGCGAGCTAGGTAGGCCAGGCGCCGGAGGTTGCCCAGCGAGTGGCCGGCCCGACGCCGGCCACCCGCTGCGAGCTGTCGAACGCGCCGCCGCTAGAAGAAGAGGTGGTGGGCGGCGATCGTCGGGGCCAGCAGGATGGCGACGATGTTCATCACCTTGATCATCGGGTTGATCGCCGGCCCGGCGGTGTCCTTGTTGGGATCTCCGACGGTGTCGCCGGTGACCGCCGCGGCGTGCGTGGGGCTGCCCTTGCCGCCGAAGTGACCGTCCTCGATGTACTTCTTGGCGTTGTCCCAGGCACCGCCGCCGGTCGTCATCTGGATGGCCAGGAAGATGCCGACGACGATGACGCCGAGCAGCATCGCCCCCAGGGCGATGGGGCCGAGGATGAAGCCGACGGCGATGGGGGCGAGCACCGGCAGCAGCCCGGGGATGATCATCTCCTTCTGGGCCGCGGCGGTGACCAGGGCCACGCAGCGTCCGTACTCCGGCCGGGTGGTCCCCTCCATGATGCCGGGGATCTCCTTGAACTGACGGCGCACCTCCTCGACGACCTTGCCGGCGGCGCGGCCCACCGCGAGCATGGCCAGCGAGCCGAAGAGGAAGGGCATGATGCCGCCGAGCAGGAGCCCGGCGATGACCTTCGGGTCGGTGAGACTGAAGCTCACGTTGTGGCCGCCGATGACGTGGGTGTAGGAGGCGAAGAGGACCAGCGCCGCCAGCCCCGCCGAGCCGATGGCGTAGCCCTTGGTCACCGCCTTGGTGGTGTTGCCCACGGCGTCGAGGGGATCGGTGACCGCCCGCACCGACTCGGGGAGGTCCGCCATCTCGGCGATGCCGCCCGCGTTGTCGGTGATGGGCCCGTACGAGTCGATGGCGACGATGATGCCGGTCATGGAGAGCATCGCCATGGCCGCCACGCCGATGCCGTAGAGGCCGCCGAGGGCGGCGGAGGCGAGGATGCCGACGGCGATGGTCAGCACCGGGATCGCCGTCCCCTGCATGCCGATCGCCTGGCCCGCGATGATGTTGGTGGCGTGCCCGGTGCGTGAGGCCCGGGCGATGGAGCGCACCGGCCAGAACTGCGCCCCGGTGAAGAACTCGGTGACGACGACGAGCACGACGGTGACGGCGATGCCGACGACGCCGCACCAGAAGAGGTTGTAGAGGGGATAGGCGAAGGCGTGATGGACGGCGCTGGCGAACTCGTTGTTGCTGGCCAATAGCCAGGTGATCAACCAGAAGAGGGGCAGGGCGATGATCACCGAGACCCCCAGCCCGCGGTACAGCGCGCCCATGATCCACGTCCCCTTGCCCATGCGGACGAAGAGGGATCCGATGATGGTGGCGATGATGCTGCAGCCGCCCAGCAGGAGCGGGTAGACGACGAAGGCCAGCGTCGGCTGGCCGTTGGCGGTGTGGAAGAGCAGGCTGCCCAGCAGCATGGTCGCGACGGCGGTCACCGCGTAGGTCTCGAAGAGGTCGGCGGCCATGCCGGCGCAGTCGCCCACGTTGTCACCGACGTTGTCGGCGATGACGGCGGGGTTGCGGGGATCGTCCTCGGGGATGCCGGCCTCGATCTTCCCCACCAGGTCGGCGCCGACGTCGGCAGCCTTGGTGTAGATGCCGCCACCGAGACGGGCGAACACCGAGATCAGCGAGGCGCCGAAGGCGAAGCCGACGATGGCGGTGGAGACCTGGAACGCCGTGTAGGCGACGGTCACACCGATGAGGCCGAAGCCGACGACGATCAGCCCGGTGACCGACCCCCCGCGGAACGCCACACGGAGGGCGGGGTTGATCCCGCCGCGCGCGGCCTCGGCGGTGCGGACGTTGGCGCGCACGGAGATGTTCATGCCGATGTAGCCGGCCAGTCCGGAGAGCACGGCACCGAGGAGGAAGAGCAGCGCCGCCTTGAAGGAGACGATGAAGACGAGGGCGACGGCGATGACGACGCCGATGGCGGCGATGATCGTGTACTGGCGGTTGAGGTACGCCTGGGCGCCCTCCTGAATGGCCTTGGCGATCTCTCGCATCCGCGGATTGCCCTGTGGCTGGCGGAGTACCCAGATGGCGAGGATGGCCGCCCAGATCAGGGCGATGACTCCGGCACCCGCCACCGGCAGGAGGACGTTCGTCGTCAGCAGTCCCAGCATTCCGTCTCTCAGTGAGTCCCGGCGCCGAGGCGGGGTCGCCACGGTGGCCGGGGTTGGTAGAGCCGCCGGGATTGTATCGAGACGGGTGGCCGACCAGCCTCCCGCCGCGTCGCGCCGGCAGGCGGCGCGGCGGTGCAGGGCCCTGCGTCGCGCGCACGGCGGGACCTTGGTCCCTGACCGTGAGAGCCGGTGTGGGGCGGCGGAGAAGCGAGCCCCTCTGGCACCATCGACCCGTGGCCCTTCCCCGAAGCTCCCTCGTCATCGTCGGCGACGAGCTCCTCGCAGGATTCACCGTCGACAGCAACGGCGCGCTGGCGGCGCGGCGGCTCTTCGAGGCCGGCTACCCGGTGCGGCGCGTCGAGATCGTCGGCGACGTGGTCGCCGACATCGCGGCCAGCGTGCGGCGAGCCGTCGACGATCCCGAGGTGGCCAGGATCATCGTCTGCGGGGGGGTCGGGCCCACTCCCGACGACCGGACCCACGAGGGGGTGGCGGCGGCGCTCGGCCGCGACCTGGTGGAGGATCCGACCGCGCTGCGTCTCATCGAGGCCCAGGTGGCCCGCATGCACCGTGCCGGATGGCTGCCGAGCCCGGTGGCCAGCGCCGCCAACCGCCGCATGGCCCGGATGGCGTCCGGCGGTCGGGTTCTGGAGAATCTCCGCGGGATGGCCCCGCCGCTGGCCGTCCAGCTGGGCGTGGACCGCTGGCTCCTCGTGCTCCCCGGGGTCCCCCGCGAGTTCGAGGCGGCGCTGGAAGAGGCGGTCATCCCCGAGTTCTTCTCCCGGAGCCGGCCGCTCAGCGTCGTCGAGTTGCGATTCAGCGGCGTCGCCGAGGCCGATCTCGCCGGCCCCATGCTGCAGCTGGAGCGGGATTTCCCCGACGTCGCCGCCGGGTCGTACCCACAGCCCGGCCGGCAGCTCATCGTCCGGCTTCGCGGCGAGGACCCCGACCGGGTCACCGCCGCGGCCGGGCGCCTCGGCGAGCTGCGGGGGGGCCTCGGCGGAGAGGGGTGACCGGGCCGGGTCAGGCCTGGAGCCCGGCGCCCCCGCCGGTCACCGCGCCGACCAGGGCTGCGAGTGGGCGAGGCGGACCTCCTCCTCGATGTAGGGGAGCGCCGCCGTCCACAGCCCGGAGTAAAAGCTCTCCCGGACCCGGGCGTCCTCATCGGGAGGCAGGGGCGGCAGGCCACGGCGCCGGCGGTCGATCCACGGCGGGATCGCCTGCGCGACGGTGATGAGGCCGACCCGCAGGCCGACCTCCGGGTCCCGGCTCTCCTCCACCTCGATGGTCACCTTGACGATCACCCCGGTGTGGTCGTAGACCTTCCAGCCTCGATCCCAGCGCCGCCCCCCGCCCCCCGGGGGGCGAATCCAGCGGAGCCTCTCCTCCGCCACCTGGTCGTTGCTGCCGGGGCGGCAGAATCGCTGCAGATGGGCGACCACCCTGGGCTCGAGGGCGTCGGCGACGTAGTCGACCAGGGACGGGGAGCGGTTGTTGACGTCGGGGCGGAGGCTGTCCATCTGGAACTCGTCGCCACCCGTGGCCGAGCTCAGCCGGCCGTGGCGCCGGCAGAAGGCCTCCCCGTCCACGACCACCTGATGGGCGGGGCACCAGGCGGTGGGGCAGACCTGCCCGCGGCGGTCGACGTAGGCGCAGGCCACGCCGTCATGGTTGGGACAGCCCTGCTCGGAGCAGGGCAGATATCCGCGCAGCACCGGGAGCGGAGCCGGGGCCATCGGGGACGCGGGGCTCACGTCCCCCTTCTTCCAGAACGGCATGCCAAGGCCGATGTTAGGTGACCCTGCGTCGAGATGCGAACGATCCTGTCGCAACTCTGCCGCACCTCCCCGGAGAGGATTGGCCCTCGTGGCGAGGCCCCGCCCGAACCACCAGACCGGGGAAACACGAATCGGCAGACGGTCGGCCGGTCGGAGGATGGCGGCCGCAGCTCCCGAAACCCGGCCGTGCCGCGCCGACGGCCGTCGGCTAGGAGGCCTTGTGGAGGTTATGAACCCGAGGTCCCTTGGGGCTGTCGACGAGATCGAAGATGACCTCGTCGCCCTCCTGGAGGGAGTCGAAGTCGACCATGGTGACCTCGGTCCGGTGGAAGAACGCCTCGTTGCCGTCCTCGGCGCGGACAAAGCCGAATCCACGTTCAGGGATGATCTTCTTAATGCGACCAGCGGGCACTTGTCGGTCCTCCAAGAGGGTCGCTGACGGGCGAGATGCGGGCCAAACAAAGACGACCTCAGGGGCTCCCCGGGTCAGCGCCGGGGCCTGCGGTCGCGGTTTGGAGCGAGCCGGGGGACAGCGCCGCCGCCCTCAGGCCCCACTGGGGCCGAGGATACCAGGGTGGTCTTCACGGACGCGGTGCCACTCCGAGGCCAGATCGAGGAGGCTCTCGGGGAGGTTCGCGTAGAACCCCTCGACGTCCAACCGGTCCGGCCACGGCCTCGGCGGCGGCACGTCGCCGCCCGCCCGCGCAGCCTGGGCCCATGCGCCGAGCGCCGGTTTCGCCGAGCCGTCCGCCCTGACCAGCCCGCAGCGGAGGAGCCAGCCGTTGCGGTCGAAGGGGGCCCGCTCGGCCAGCCGGGGCAGCAGGTCGCTCCACCATCGGGCGCGCAGGCCGGCAAGCCCGCTCTCGGCGCGCCGTTCGGCCAGCTCGGCGACGATGACGGCGGCGGCGGCTTCGCCGGTCCCCTCGGCGTCCTCCCCCGGCGAGGGGATGGCCACCGCCAGGCCGAGTGGCACGCCCACCTCCCCAGCGAGCGCCTGCCCCAGCTCGCCGAGAAACCCGGGGGCCGAGGCGCCGGACAGGCCGAACCCGCGGAGGTCGGCGGGCCCTGCGGCGATGTCCAGGCGGTCGACATGGGGCGCGACGGCGGTCAGTCGGACACCCCGGGCCTGGCGGATGTCCCCCGCGCCGAGGGTGATCTGCACCCGGTCCCCACCCGCCCGAAGCGGTCCCGCCATGAGCTTCACCCAGGCGGCGAGATGGGCGATCCGCCGCGGCCGCACCACCCTGGCCGGATCGTCGCCCAGGTCCCAGGCGAGGATGGCCGGATGCCCGGAGAAGGCGGAGATCATGTGGCGAAGCCATCGGTCGGCGAGGTCGAGCATCAGCGTGTCGGTCCAGACGTCCCTGGGACCGCCCGGTTCGACCAGGCCTTCGCTGAGCACGCGGACCCCGCTGCGGGGATGACGTCGCAGGACCGTCCTGGCGGGCAGGAGAACGCAGTCGCCGTGCGCCTGGACGAAGAGGACGGGGATCACCCGGAGGCCGTGACGCGCCGCGGTGCGGAGAAGGACGTCGAGCTCGCCGATCCGGCGCCGGTCGACGCCACGGGCGTCCGGCATGAAGCTGTCCCAGGCCAGGCCCACCCGCACCACCCCGAATCCGGCCCGGGCGATGGCGGCGAGGTCCGCCGCCACGGCGGCGGCGTCGAACGCCTGCCACAGGAAGGGCCCCGCGCCGCTGGGCTGATAGTCGACGGCGACCGAGGCGCCCTCGATCACCGCCGCCTCGCGAGCGGCGTTCCGCGCCGGGGACGGGGGCCGCGGGGAGGCTGGTCCACGGGGGATCAGAAGACGAAGAGGTCGATGCCGCCGGCCACGTGGATCACCTCACCGGTGATGTAGCGCGCCTCGGCAGAGGCGAGGAAGACGACGGTGTGGGCGACATCCTCCGGCTCGCCGGCGCCGCGCATGGCGGTGCGCAGGATCATCCGCTCGTTCATCCGCGGATTGGCCGCGTTGAGAGCCTCGGTGGCGATGATGCCGGGCGAGATGATGTTGCTGGTGATGCCGAATCGCGCTCCCTCCAGGGCCATCGACTTGCCCAGGCCGATGAGGCCGGCCGAGGTGGTGGCATAGGAGGCCTGGCCGAACCCGCCCAGAGTTCCGGCCACTGACGACATGAAGATGATCCGGCCCCAGTTCTGCTCGCGCATGTAGGGCCAGACCGCCTTGGTGCAGTTGTAGGCGCCGGTGAGGTTGACGCGAAGGTCGCGCTCCCACAGCGCGTCGCTCTGGCTCTCGATCTGGCCGAGGTGATCGACCATGCCGGCGTTGTTGACGAGGATGTCGATGGAGCCGAACTCCGCCTTGACCTGGGCGAAGATGGAGGCCACCTGGCTCGGGTCGGTGACATCCATCCGGATGGCGGCCGAGCGCCGCCCCATGGCCAGGATCTCTGCGCTGGTGCGCTCGGCGAAGACCGCCCCCTGCGCGGTGAGGAGCTGGGCTAGCGCCGACTGCGACGCGGTGGCGGCCTCGGCAAGCGAGGGGTCGGACTCGAGGAGGATGTCGGTGACGACGACGTCCGCTCCGGCACGCGCCAGGGCCAGGCAGTCGGCCCGTCCGAGCCCCCGTGAAGCCCCGGTGACCACGGCCACCTTGCCGGTGAGATCGAACATCGTCACCTCCAGATCGGACGGGATGGACCTCTCGATTATGGTGAACCCGCCCGGGCCCGCGCCCGATCGCGTCCCCCGGAGGCCGGCCTTGGTCGCCCGGAGACGGGACAGGCCGGAGGGGAACCCTCCGGCCTGCCGTGCTTCGAACTCAGGGGGCCGTCAGACCGGGGTCAGACGTCCTCGATGTGGTCGGTCGAGATCCGGCGGCGCCCCACGAGGAACGCGCCACCCAGAAGGATGAGGATGGTGCCCAGCGTCCAGACGAAGCCGGTCAGCGGGCTGGGGCCGGCCCCGGTGCCGGGGGTCGTGATGCCCTTCACCCCACCGGTGGGGGTGGGGGACGACGAGGTGACCGTGTGGACGACCATGGCCTCGTTGACACAACCCGACAGAGCGGGCCGATTGTTGGCATCACCCGAGTAGGACACCTCGAAGTACCAGGTGCCCGGCGTGGTGAAGGTGTAGGGGTTCGAGTTCGGCACCACCCCGTTGACGACGGTGTTGTCCGTCGGGGTCAGGTCACTGACCAGGCTGGTGCACAAGCTGTCGCTGTACAGGCTGTAGGTGACCGTGCCTCCCGCGTTCGCCGTCTCACCGCTCAGCAGGGAGGTGTCGTGCACCGCCGTCCCCACAGCGACGGGGCTCCCGGGCACCGTCTGGGTCCCGATCGACGGCACGTTCGGGGTGACCACGGTCGTCTCCGAGGTGCAGGGGCTGGAGACCGGACCGAGGTTGTTGGCGTCACCCGAGTAGGTGGCCTCGAAGTACCAGGTGCCGGCCCCGGTGAAGGCGTAGTTGCTCGAATCGGGCACCACCCCGTCGACGACGGTGTTGTCCGCCGGGGTCAGGTCCATCACCAGGCTGCCGCACGAACTGTCGCTGTACACGCCGTAGGTCACCGAGCCACCCGCATCCACGGTCGCCCCGGTCAGCGTGGCGGTGTCATGGACCTCCTCCCCGATCGTCAGCGGGCTGACCGGTACGGTCTGGGTCCCGATGCTGGGCCGGTTCGGCGTGACCACCAGGGCCTCCGACAGGCAGGGGCTGGAGACGGGGCCGGCGTTGTTGCCGTCACCCGAGTAGGTCGCCTGGAAGTACCAGGTGCCCGCCGCCGTGAAGGTGTGCGGGTTCGAGTCCGGCACGACCCCGTCGTTGACGGTGTTGTCCAGCGGCGTCAGATCGCTGACCAGGCTGCCGGCGTCGCACGAGGAGTCGTTGTACAGGCCGTAGGTGACGGTGCCGCCCGCGTCCGAGGTCGCTCCCGTCAGCGTCGCCGTGTCGTAGACCGGTTGCCCGATCGTCACCGGGCTGGCCGGCACGGTCTGGGTCCCGATCGACGGCCGGTTGGCGTCGACCACCATGGCCTCTGAGGTGCAGGGGCTGGAGATCGGACCGGCATTGTTGGCGTCACCCGAGTAGGTCGCCTGGAAGTACCAGGTGCCCGCCGATGTGAAGGCGTAGGAGTTCGAGTCCGGCACCACCCCGCCGACGACCGTGTTGTCCGCCGGGGTCAGGTTCGCGACGAGAGTGCCCGCACCGCAGGCGTCGCTGCTGTAGACGCCGTAGGCGACGGTGCCGCCCGCGTCCGACGTCGCTCCCGTCAGCGTGGCGGTGTCGTAGACCGGTTCCCCGATCGCCACCGGGCTGCCCGGCACGGTGTGCGTGCCGATCGAGGGAGTGTTGCCATCGACCACGGTCGCCTCGGACAGGCAGGGGCTGGAGATCGGCCCGGCGTTGTTGTTGTCGCCCGAGTAGGTGGCCTGGAAGTAGAACGTGCCCGCGGCGTCGAAGGCGTAGGAGTTCGAGTCCGGCACGACGCCGTCGACGACGGTGTCATCGGCGGGGGTCAGGTCCGCCATGAGACTGCCGGCACCGCAGGTGTCGCTGCTGTAGACGCCGTACCCGATGGTGCCACCCGCGTCCGAGGTCGCCCCCGTCAGCGTGGCGGTGTCGCGGACCGGCTCCCCGATCGTCAGCGGGCTGGCCGGAACGGTCTGGGTTCCGAGGGCGGGGATGTTGGCCTCGACGGTCACCGCCTCGGAGTCGCAGGGGCTGGAGATCGGCCCGGCGTTGTTGGCGTCACCCGAGTACGTCGCAGCGAAGTAGAAGGTCCCGGCCGTGGTCACCGTGTAGGGGGCCGAGTCCGGGACGGCGCCGTCGACGACGGTGTCATCGGCGGGGGTCAGGTTCGCGATGAGGCCGCCGCACCACGCCGTGGAGTAGAGGCTGTAGCCGATGGTGCCGCCCGCGTCGGCGGTCGCCCCCGTCAGCGTCGCGGTGTCGTGGATCGCGGTCCCGATCGCCACCGGGCTCGCCGGCACGGCCAGGGTCGCGATGGTCGGCGCGTTGGCGTCGACGGTCACCGCCTCCGATGTGCAGGGACTGGAGACGGGGCCGGCGTTGTTGGTGTCACCGGAGTAGGTCGCCTGGAAGTACCAGGTGCCCGCCGCTGTGAAGGCGTAGATGGCCGAGTTGGGCACGACACCGTCGACGATCGTGTTCGGCGCCGGGGTGAGGTCGGCCACCAGGCTGCCCGCGCTGCAGGAGGGGCCGCTGTAGACGGCGTAGGCGATGGTGCCGCCCGCATCCGCGGTCGCCCCCGTCAGGACGGCGGTGTCGTGGATCGGTGCCCCGATCGCCACCGGGCTCGCCGGGACGGTCTGGGTTCCCACCGAGGGCGCCTGCTTGTTCACGGTGAGCGTCTCTTCACTGCAGGAGCTCACCGCCGCGCCGTTGCTGGCGTCGCCCGAGTAGGTCGCCTGCCAGTAGTAGGTGCCCACCTGGTTGAAGGTGACCGCCGGGGAGTTGGGGACGACCCCGCCGGTGACGGTCACCGACCCCGGCTGCGCATTGATCTGGGTCGTCGCCAGGCCCGAGCAGGTGTTGTTGCTGTCGCTGGTGTAGACCTGGTAGGTCACCGTCCCGCCGGCGCTCGAGGTCACCCCCGACAGCGCCGCCGTGTCGGCGACGGACGATCCCACGACGATCGATGCGGACGACAGCGTCGTGGTGATGGAGGGCGACGTCTTGGTCACCGTCACCGTCTCTTCGTTGCAGGAGCTCACCGCCCCGCCGTTGTTGGCGTCGCCCGAGTAGGTCGCCTGCCAGTAGTAGGTGCCCACCTGGTTGAAGGTGACCGCCGGGGAGTTGGGGACGACCCCGCCGGTGACGGTCACCGACCCCGGCTGCGCATTGATCTGGGTCGTCGCCAGGCCCGAGCAGGCGTTGTTGCTGTCGCTGGTGTAGACCTGGTAGGTCACCGTCCCGCCGGCGCCCGAGGTCGCCCCCGACAGCGCTGCCGTGTCGTGGATCGACGAGCCCACCGCGAGCGACGCGGACGACAGCGTCGTGGCGATGGAGGGCGACGCCTTGGTCACCGTCACCGTCTCTTCCTTGCAGGAGCTGGTCGCCCCACTGTTGTTGGCATCACCCGAGTAGGTCGCCTGCCAGTAGTAGGTGCCCACCTGATTGAAGACGACCGCCGGGGAGTTGGGGACGACCCCGCCGGTGACGGTCACCGATCCCGGCTGCGCATTGATCTGGGTTGTCGCTAGGCCCGAGCAGGTGTTGTTGGTGTCCTTGGTGTAGACCTGGTAGGTCACCGTCCCGCCCGCGTTCGAGGTTGACCCCGACAGCGTCGCCGTGTCGTGGATCGACGAACCCGCGGCGATCGAGGCAGACGACAGCGTCGTGGCGATAGAGGGTGAGACCTGGTTGACCGTCACCGTCTCCTCGTCGCACGAGCTGAGCGCCCCGCCGTTGCTGGCGTCGCCCGAGTAGGTCGCCTGCCAGTAGTAGGTGCCCACCTGGTTGAAGGTGACCGCCGGGGAGTTGGGGACGACCCCGCCGGTGACGGTCACCGACCCCGGCTGCGCATTGATCTGGGTCGTCGCCAGGCCCGAGCAGGTGTTGTTGCTGTCGCTGGTGTAGACCTGGTAGGTCACCGTCCCGCCCGCGTTCGAGGTCGCCCCCGAGAGGGTCGCCGTGTCATGGATCGACGAGCCCACCGAGATCCACGACGACGAGAGCGTCGTGGTGATGGAGGGCGACCGCTTCTGGACGGTCAGGACCTCGGCCCCGCAGGCGCTGACGGCCGGCTTGTTGCTGGCGTCGCCCGAGTAGGACGCCTGCCAGTAGTAGGTCCCGACCTGGTTGAAGGTGACCGCCGGCGAGTTCGGCACGCTCCCGTTGCTGACGGTCACCGACCCCGGCTGTGCGTTGATCTGGGTCGTCGCCGGGCTCGAGCAGGTGCCGTTGGTGTCCTCGGTGTAGACCTCGTAGGTCACGGTCCCGCCCGCCTTCGAGGTCTGGCCGTGCAGGGTGGCCGAGTCGTGGGCGGCCGACCCCAGCGCGATCGACCCCGACGACAGCGTCGTGGTGATGGTGGGGGCCGAGCAGCCGGTGGCCGGCGCGATCGACGCCGTCGCCGAGAACTCCAGGCTGCTGCCGTTCCAGATGTCGAGTGTCACCGTGCCCGTCGCGGGTGCGCCGCCGGAGCCGCTCCAGATCTCGACCGGGGAGGAGTCACCGGTCGTGGTCCAGTGACCGTTGGTGATGCCGGTCGTCCCCGGGATGGTGGTGCTGACGTCAACCGTGCGGTCGGAGGTCACGTTGTCCTCGAGGTAGACCGCCGCGGTCCACGACGAGCAGTTCTCGGATGCGGTCACCGTGCCGGAGTGGGCGGACACGGTCACGGCGGAGGTCACAGCTCCCACCATGACAACGGCGCCGGCGCCGACCAGCGCCAGGCTCTTCCGGAGGGTCGACTTTCTCGTCTTCATGTGGTGCGGGTCCCCCTGTTCCCTGTCGATGCTTGGCTCTCTGCCCGGCGGCGCCGGGCGCCGACCGGGTCGTCGATCACGTGGCTGCGGCCGTTCCTTGGGGTGGGTGCTCCGGCCGGAACCACATCCGGCGCGGCCTCCCGACGCCGTAGACGAAACAGATCTGGCATGAAAACCCCCGCGGCGCTCCCCAGCGCGCCGATGGCCGGGCTGCCGGGGCCTCCCTGGAAACCCGACCGGTCACTTCAAACGTTGCAACACTATAACACAACGTCAGACCTTGTCACGGATCGCCGATACATGCTACGGACCGCCGATATCCGTGACGTTTCGCCGGCGTCGGCAGCCCACCCCGAATACGAGGCGAGGGTCCGGCGGAAGGTGCTCCCGGCCTCAGACGCGGAGGCGGACGACGGCCCGGCCGTTGCTGAGCACCCGGTCGCCGCGGCTGGAGACGGCCTCCAGGGTCAGGGTGGCGGTCCCCCCTGAGGCATCGACGGCCTGCACCCTCCCGGTGCAGGTGATCGTGTCCCCGGGGAACAGCGGCTTGGAGAAGCGGCAGGTGAGCGAGGCGAGGCGACCGTGGCCGCCCGCCCAGCGTCCGACCGCCTCGGCCAGGATCCCCATCTCCAGGAGGCCGTGGGCGATGGTCCCGGGCAGGCCGGCCGAGCGGGCGAAGGCGGCGTCGACGTGGATCGGGTTGCTGTCGCCCGATGCCTCCGCATAGGCGTTGATGTGCTCCTGGGTGATCAGGCGCGACAGCGGGGTCATCTCGTCGCCGGGCTCGGGTGGGGTGGGGAGCCGATCGACGGTCATCCCGGGTCCCCGGCCCGCGCGCCGGAGCCCGTGCCCCCGGCGTGCGCCTCCCCGGAGCCCCGGATGAGGAAGAGCGAGCTCCCCCGGCAGACGGGCTCCCCCGCTCGGTTGGTGGCCTCCTGGCGGACGGTGACGAAGATCAGCCCGCGGCGGGTCTCCACGGAGGCGATCTCGGCGACCGCGTCGACGACATCGCCGGCGTGGAGGGGGGCAGGCCACTCGAAGCTCTGCTCGGCGTGCACCAGTCCGGCGAGGTCGATTCCCACCTCCGTGTCGGCGAACAGCATGGCCAGCGTTGGCATGAGGCAGTAGACGGCTGCGAAGGTGGGCGGGATCGAGCCCGGGTCGAAGACCTCCTCGCCCGCGCTCACGGCGGCCGCGAAACGGGCGGCTCGCAGCGCCTCGACCACCTGGCCCTCAGCCCGGTAGCGGCGTCCGGCGTGGGACGGGTCAGGCATCGGTGCGGGACTCCTCCGATCGGGGCGGGGTGGCCAAGCTGCCGCCCGGCGGCTCCGAACTATACCGGCGCCGCCTCGAGCGGAGGGCCGCGCGGGCTGGCGTGCCGGCTGGCGGCGGGGGGATTTCCTGATACTCTGGCTGTCAGGAACCTTTGACGTGGCCCCTGGGCCTTTGCTAGCGTCCCGCCCCTGTCCGGGCGGGTGTGCTGGCCGCATCATCAGGAGGACACCGGAGGAACGTGAGCATCCGCCGTCTCCCCCACCGCTTCATGCGCCATGCGTGGGTGCTGCTGATCGCCCTCCTCCTCCCGCTCGCCGCTCCGCGGATCTCATTGGGCGCTGCGGTTGCCGCCGAGGGGGTGCCCAACGCGGTGATCGAGGGCAACCAGGCGGACCCCACGGTGACCCAGCCGGCGCTGACGGTCGTCGTCACCACCGGGGCGACGGTGGAGAGCCTGGCCTCCACCTACCACCGTGACGCCGCCGCGATCCGCTGGGCCAACCAGCTGGTGGCGGACACGGAGCCGGCCCCCGGGTCCAGCCTCCTGCTGCCGCCCGGTCCGGGCGCCCTCGTCCAGGTGCTCCCCGGCGAGGATCCCAGCGAGTTCGCCCAGAGACTGCACCTGGACACCTCGGTTGTCCTCGACTACAACCAGCTGGCCACCGACACCCCGCTGGCGGCCGGCACCTACCTGCAGGTTCCGCTGGCATCCGCCCCCAGCGGGTCCTTGAACTCCGAGGTCTTCATCCCCCAGGCGCCCGGCGTCCCCTCGGTCATCCCCAGCTCCGGACCCGACGATTTCCCCTGGGGTCAGTGCACCTGGTACGTCGCCAGCCGGCGGGCGGTGACCCCGTGGGGCGGCGACGCCGGCCAGTGGCTGGCCGCGGCAGCCCCCTACCGGCCTGAGGGCGACGTCCCCATCGCCGGCGCGATCGTCGTCTTCGACTACTGGCCGCTCGGCCACGTCGGCTATGTCGAGAGCGTGAGCTCCGACGGCACCTTCGAGATCTCGGAGATGAACTACAGCGGGGTGCCCGGCGGCGGCTTCGGCCGCGTCGACGACCGGGTGATCCAGCCCAACGACCCCTCCGTCGTGGGCTTCATCTATTAGCGGGACGTCGGATCGCCGGCACCGGGCGGGGGCGGAGCCCGGCGACGGGCTCGCGCAGGCGGCAGTGGCAATGCCGCCGGGCACGAACCCGCGAGCGCCGGAAGGCGCGGCGACGTCCGGGCCGAGGGCCTGGGAACCTCCGGCAGCCGCTCCTACCCGCTGAAGCGGTAGCCGATGCCGGGGACCGAGTGGATGTAGGTCGGCTTCTCGGCGTCCGGCTCGATCTTGCGGCGCAGCCGGTAGACGTGGGCGTCCACCGTTCGGGTCTCGATCTCCACCTCATAGCCCCAGACCCGGCGGAGCAGCTCTCCACGGCTCATCACCTGGCCCGGGCGGGAGGCGAGCAGCGCCAGCAGGTTGAACTCGGTCAGGGTGAGGTTGACCTCCTCCCCGTCCCGGAAGACCTGACGGCGGCCCAGGTCGATGGTCAGACCGGGGAACTCGAAGCGGTCGCGCGGCTGCTCCTGCGAGGAGATGTCGCTGCGGCGCAGGTGCGCCCCGATCCGGGCGATCAGCTCGCGAACCTCGAAGGGCTTGGTGACGTAGTCGTCCGCCCCGAGCTCCAGACCGACCACGACGTCGATGGTGTCCGCCTTGGCCGTGAGCATGATGATGGGCACCCGGGACCCCTCGGCCCGCAGCCGCCGGCAGACGTCCAGCCCGCTCATCCCCGGCAGATTGACGTCGAGGATGATGAGGTCGGGGCTCTGCTCCCGAGCCTGCTGCAGTCCCTCGAGACCGGTGGCGGCCTCCAGGAGGGTGTGGTTCTGGGCGCTCACGGCGAGGCGGACGACCTCACGGCTGGGCGGGTCGTCCTCGACGATGAGGATGGTCTTGCCGCCGGCGCTCATGACGCGGTCGGCTCCAGATACGTGGCGATGCGTTGCACGAAGCTGGCTACCTCAATGGGCTTGGTGATGTATCCGGAACAGCCGGCGGCGAGCGCTTCCTGCTCGTCTCCTTTCATGGCATTGGCGGTGAGAGCGATGACGGGGACGCCGGCGGTTTTCGGATCGGACTTTAGCATCCGCGTGACGGTTAGACCGTCCATCCCGGGCAATTCGACGTCCATCAGCACCAGGTCGTAGGTGGTGGACCGCGCCTTGCGCAGCCCCTCGGTCCCGTCGGCGGCGATATCGACGTCGAATCCGCTCCCGCTCAGGACCATCTTGGCCAGCTGGCGGCTGCTGGGGTTGTCCTCGACGAGGAGGATCCGGTTGTGGACCCGGCCGTTCTGCGGCTCCAGGCCGAGGAGGGGGAGCTGGAAGGTGAAGACGGAGCCCCGGCCGACCTCGGACTCGACCCGGATGCCGCCGCCGTGGAGCTCGACCAGGCGCCGGGTGAGCGACAGCCCGAGGCCGGTGCCCTCGACCTGGCGGGTGGTGGCCGTGTCCAGCTGGTAGAACTCGTCGAAGATCCTCTGGTGGTGCTCGGCCGGGATACCCACACCGGTGTCGCCGACATCGACCACCAACCAGCCGTTCTCCGACTTCGCCGTGACCCAGACCCGGCCCCCCTGGGCGGTGAACTTGATGGCGTTGGAGAGCAGGTTGTAGAGGATCTGCTTGAACTTGCTCTTGTCCGCCCGGACCTCCAGGTCCTCCGGGTCGACGGTGATGGAGAGGTCGATGTCCCGGCGCTCGCTGAGCGAGCGGATGACGTTGTGGACCTCGCGGACCGCGTTGCCGACGAAGAAGCGGTCGTAGGACAGCTCCATGCGCCCGGCCTCGATCTTGGAGAGGTCGAGGACGTCGTTGACCAGTTCCAGCAGGTGCTTGCCGCTGGCGTGGATGTTCTCCAGGCACTCCTGGTGCTGGTCCTCGGAGAGCTGGACGAGGTTGTCCTTGAGGATCTCGCTGAAACCCAAGATGGCGTTGAGGGGGGTGCGCAGCTCGTGGCTCATGTTGGCGAGGAACTCGCTCTTCAGCCGGGAGATCTCGGCGATGTGGGCGTTGGCCACCTCGAGCTCCCTGGTCCGGTCGGCGATCTCCTTGAGCTGCCGCTTCTGGGACTCGTGGAGTCGTGCGTTGTCGATGGAGATGGCCGCCTGGCTGCCGACGATCTGCATCAGCGCCTGCTCGATCGAGGTGAAGGGCTTGACCTCCCGCCGGGCGATGGTCATGGCGCCGACCAGCCGCCGCGGCGATTCCAGGGGCATGATCAGCACCGATCGCGGCGAGTAGCCCATGTCCAGGTTCTTGAACCGGCTGTCCTGGGTGGCGTCCCCGACGGCGACGACCTTTCGCTGCTTGGCCGCCCAGCCAACAATCCCCTCCCCCAGCTTGAAGGTGGCCACCTTGGCGACGGCGTCGGCGAAGGGGAAGGTGGCGATGGCGGTGAGGCTGCGCTCATCATCATTGAGCAGAAAGACGGTGGCCGCGTCGCAAGCGACCAGCTCGCTCGCCGCCTTGAGCATGAAATCGATCGTCTCCTTGAGCTCCAGGCTGGAGGTAAAGAGGTTCCCCACCTGGCCCAGGAGGTCGACGATGACCTTGTCGTCCATCCGCGGCGAGTATACGGGAGTGCCTCCATCTGCAATGACGCTTTGTTGCAATTCGGTCACCGTTTCATGACGACGGCAGGCGGGGAGTGACGGTGGAGGGGGGTCCGGAGGGCCGGAACCGCCGGGACGGGACGCACCGACGCCCGGGTTCCAGGCCGGCCGGCGGAGGCGCCGAGGGCGCGTCGAGCCGCCTCGGGTAGACTGCGGCGATGCCCAAACGCTACGCGAAACCCGAACAGGTGATCGACCCCAAGGCCCGCTACCTGGCGACGCTGACCACGGACCGGGGGGACATCGAGCTCGCCCTCGACGCCACCCGGGCACCGAGGACGGTCAACAACTTCGTCTTCCTGTCCGGGGAGGGGTTCTACGACGGGCTCATCTTCCACCGGGTGGTCGACGGCTTCGTCGTCCAGGGTGGCTGCCCCGAGGGCACCGGGCGGGGCGGTCCCGGGTACAAGTTCGAGGACGAGCCGGTCCAGGGGGACTACATCGCGGGCTCCGTCGCCATGGCGAACTCCGGCCCCAACACCAACGGCTCCCAGTTCTTCATCTCCACGGTGGACAACCGGCGCAGCCTGACCAAGTCGTACAACCTCTTCGGCCAGGTGGTGAAGGGCATGGAGGTGGTGGGGGCCATCCGCCAGGGGGACGTGATCCGCTCGGTGAGGGTCCGCCCGGAGACCCCGTGAGCGCCGCCGCCGGCGGGCTCCGCCTGCTCGCCGTCCACGCCCATCCCGACGACGAGACCATCACCATGGGCGGCCTCCTCGCCCAGTGCGCCGACCGCGGCATCGCCACCTCGCTGATCTGCTGCACCGACGGCAAGGTGGCGACCATCTTCGACCCGGAGTACGCGGCCAGCGAGGCCGAGATCCGGCCGCGGCTGAAGGAGATCCGGGAGGAGGAACTGCGCAGCGCCTGCCGCATCCTCGGGGTCTCCGAGGTCCACTTCCTGGAGTACGGAGACTCGGGGATGGCGGGGACGGAGACCAACCAGGCGCCCGGCGCCTTCTGGCGGGCGGACGTCGACGCGGCCGTTCGCCGGGTGGTGGCCCACATCCGCCGTTTCCGGCCCCACGTCGTCGTCACCTACGACGGCAACGGGGGATACGGGCACCCCGACCACATCCAGGCGCATCGGATCGCCCTGCTCGCGGTCGAGGCAGCCTACACGGCCCTCGACGCCGACCTCGGCGCCGCCTGGCGGGTGAGCAAGCTCTACTACACCGCCTTCCCCCTCTCGGAGGCGAAGCGGGTGGCGCGGATGGCCGTCGAGGCGGGGATGAAGCCGCCCTTCGGGGACGCCGACCCAGAGGCCCTGGAGTTCATCACCCCCGACGAGTGGGTGACGACGGTGGTCGACTGCCGCGACCAGGTGGCCCGCAAGCGCCGGGCGCTGACGGCGCACCGCAGCCAGCTCACCGAGGACTTCGCCCTCCTCAGCGTTCCCGAGGAGGTCGTGCGCGAGCACTTCGCCAGCGAGTTCTTCCAGCTCCTCTTCTCCCGGGTGCCGACCAGCCTCCCGGAGAGCGACGTCTTCACCGGTCTCGGCGAGCCGTAGGCGGGACCGGCTCCCGACCGGCGCAGCGGCTCAGGATCGGAGAGCGGCTCGGGAGGCGGGGAGCGTCTCGCCGCCGAAGACCTGCCGGAGGCGGGCGGAGAACTCCGCGGCGGTGAACCGGTGGGCCTGGGTCCCCTGCTGCTCGACGGCGTACGTTGCCGCCAGCGAGGCCACGTGGCCGGCCGCCTCGAGGTCGAGACCCCTGCGCAGGCCGACCAGGAGCCCGGCGATGTAGGCATCCCCGGCGCCGGTCGGGTCCACCACCCTCCGCGGCGGCACGCTGGCGATGTCGATGACCCGGTCACCGCTGCGGAGCTGGCTGCCCGCCGCCCCCTTGGTGACGGCGACGATGCGCCGCTCGGCCAGCCGCGCCACGTCCCGCCCGGTCCGCGCCCCGACCATCTCCAGCTCGTAGTCGTTGCCGACCACGAGCCAGGCGGCATCCAGCCCGGCGACCAGGGTCTCGTCGCTGATCGACGGGATCTGCTGGGCCGGTGCGAAGACCAGCCGCGCCCCCATCTCGCGAGCCTGGGAAACGTGGGTGGCCATCCCGTCCGGGGCGTCCGGTGCGACGACGACGTACTCGACGTTCTCGATGACGCGGAGGTCGACGTCGGCGCCGCGGGCCATCGCCCCGGGGTAGAAGGCGGTGATCTGGTTGTCCTCCAGATCCGTGGTGATGAAGCAGGAGGCGGTGGGCACGTCGTCGCAGCCCAGCGCCGCCGAGGTGTCCACCCCGCTTCGGCTCAGCGACGCCCCGTACTCGGTGAAGTCGTTGCCGACGGCGGCGCAGAGGAGGGGACGCTCGCCGAGCAGGGCCAGTGTGTAGGCGATGTTGGCGGCCGTGCCGCCTCGCCGCTTCTCCATCTGGTTGACCAGGAAGGAGACGTTGATGAGGTGGGTCTTGTCGGGGAGGATGTGGTCGCCGAAGCGGCCCGGGAAGACCATGATGGTGTCGAAGGCGACCGAACCGGTCACCGCGATGCGGCCCATGGCCCCAAGGATACGGGGCCGCCGCCGTCACCCGGGCCGCCGGGTGATTCCTGGGTCAGAATTGGCCCGTGCCACTGCAACAGCTGCCACGCCCGGCGCCGGGCCCCGCCCGGGCGTCTCTGACCAGCGACGAGGCGGCCCTGGCGGAGGCCGTCGAGGTCTACCACCGCACCTACACCACCCTGCTGCGCTCCTCCGGGGAGACGCGGCTGCGAGTGCTCGAGGCCTCCCACCGGGCCATGAGGGCCAGCCTGCACAGCCTGGCCGGCTCACCGGAGATCGACCTCGGCGCCTTCCTCTACGCGGTGCGCCGCCTCCCCGTCGCCATCTCCCAGGCCACGCTGGTGGTGATGGGCCAATCGGCCGAGGTGTTCGCCCGCAGCGGCTTCGACCTGGACGTCTGGACGGACGCGGCCGCCCCGGGGCGTCGCCGCCGCTGGTACGACGACGGCAAGGGCACCCTGGCCGTGCTCATCGCCTCGGCGACCGACGTCGACGACCTCATCCCCACCCTGGTCGCCTTCCAGATCGAGTGGAACAAGATGGGCGCCTCGCTCCGCGGCGCCTCCGGGGAGGCCGGGATCCCCGCCGCCGCCGCGGAGCTGGTCCGGGCCTGCGGCGGCAGCGAGGACGACTGGGTGCAGCTGGAGGAGTTCTGGGGGCCCGACTTCGCCCAGAGGCTGCGGGACGTCGCGGCCCAACCGAAGTCCCTGCGCGTGCGCCTGCTCGGCGGCACCCAGGTCGGCTACGCCAGGGTGACCAGGCGCTGGTGGCAGCAGGTCACCGGGACGATCCGCAGCGAGGCGCTGCTCGACCGACCGATGTACTTCGTCAGCAGCAACTCGCACAGCCTGGCCAACCTCGTCACCGGCACCGCCCGCCGCAACGAGCCTGCTCTGGTGGAGATGGTCGAGGCACGCGGCCCCGAGTACCTGAGGCGTGAGCTCGTGCGGTTCCGGGACGGGGAGGCCGAGGGGGAGTGGAACAACTTTCTCTACTACGCCGCCCGCCTCCACACCGGCAGCATCGCGACCGACGACCGCAGCCGCCTGCGCCGAGAGGAGAGAGCCTGCGGCGTCTACGGGGTGGCCAGCCGCACCGCCCTCGACGTCGCCGCCCAGGTGATCCCCCTCGACCGGCTCGACCCGGCCAACTTCGATCCCCGGTTGGGCCCGGTCGATGCCGCGGCGCTGCGCCGCAGCCCGGCGGTGATCGTCAACATCGACTACCCGCTTGGCCTCGCCGCCTACAACATCCTGCGCGAGGTCGGCGAGACCTCACCGGAGCTGCGCGGCGTCTACGTGCTCGGCAAGGCGGCCACGCTCAACGCCGACGTCGGCGACGTGATGATCAGCAGCGTCGTCCACGACGAGCACAGCGGCTGCACCTACTGGCTGGACAACGCCTTCACGGTTGCCGACATCTCGCCGTACCTGCGCTTCGGCAGCGGTCTCGACAACCAGCGCGCCGTGTCCGTGCTGGGCACCTTCCTGCAGAACCGCGGCTACCTCGACTTCTACTACCGCGAGGCGTTCACCGTGGTGGAAATGGAGGCGGGGCCGTACTGCAACGCCATCTACGAGCTCAGCGAACCGGGACGCCACCCGACTGGCGAGGCGGTCAACTTCTCCAAGCTGCCCCTCGATTTCGGGGTCATCCACTACGCCTCGGACACCCCCTTCACCCAGGCGCGCACCCTGGGCGCCCGCGGGCTCTCGTACTTCGGCATGGACTCGACCTACGCGGCCTCGGTCGCGATCCTCCGGCGCATCCTGGCGCGGGAGGGGGCCAGCGGAGAGTCCACCGGCACGGCCGCCGCGGCTGCGCCCCGCGGCGCCGCCGGCGGCGTGGAGTAGTGCCCCTCCTCAGCGCCTCCGGGGTCGGCGTCGCGTACGGGGCGGACACCGTCTTCGAGGGCGTGGAGTTCCGCCTCGAACGCCGCCAGCGTCTCGCCGTGGTCGGCGCCAACGGCGCCGGCAAGTCGTCGCTGCTCCGGGTGCTCGCCGGCGAGCTGGAGCCGAGCCAGGGGGAGATCGACCGGGCCCGCGGTCTGCGCACCGCCCACCTGCCGCAGGACACTCCGGTGCCCACGGCTCCGACCGTGATCGAGGAGGTCATGGCGTCGCGGACGGACCTGGCGGAGATGCGCCACGAGCTGTCCACCCTGGAGGAGGCGATGAGCCGGGCGTCCCCCGAGATGGACGCCGTCCTCCGCCGCTACGGAGACCTCCAGGACAGCTACGAGCATTCCGGCGGCTACGACCTGGAGGAACGGGCGCGCGAGGCCCTCGGCGGGCTGGGCATCGATGGGGCGCTGCAGCGCCGCCATCCCAGCGAGATGTCCGGGGGACAGCAGCGGCGTGTCGAGCTGGCCAAGCTGCTGCTGGCCGAGGCCGACCTGCTCCTCATCGACGAACCGACCAACCATCTCGACCTCGAGGGCATCGAGTGGCTCGAGGAGTTCATGGCGGGGGTGGGCACCGCCTTCGTCCTCGTCTCGCACGACCGGCGTTTCCTCGACCGCGTCTGCACCGCGGTCCTGGAGCTGAGCCACGGGCGCGGTGAGGAGTACCCCGGCAACTACACCCAGTACCTGCGCCTGCGCGAGGAGCGCCACCTCCGGCGGCGCAAGGAGTACGACGAACAGCAGGCCCACATCCGGCACCAGGAGGAGTTCATCCGCCGCTACCGCGCCGGCCAGCGGGCCAGGGAGGCCAGGGGGCGGCAGACCAAGCTGGACCGCCTCCCTCGGGTCGTGGCGCCGGTCGAGGACCGCCGACCGCGGTTGCATTTCGCCACCGCCCCGCCCTCGCAGGTCGCCCTCAAGGCGACCGACCTCGTCGTCGGTCGCGACCGGCCGCTGCTTCGCCTTCCGGCGATGACCCTGGCGCCCGGGGAACGCATCGCCGTGGTGGGCGCCAACGGGAGCGGCAAGTCCACCCTCCTCCACACCCTCGCCGGTGAGATCCCGCCCCTCGAGGGGACGGTGCGTCTCGGTCCCAGGACGGTGCGGCGCCTCTACCGCCAGGACCTCGGCCGCGGCCTGGTGACCGACGCCCAGAGCTTCGCCAGCGACGAGGACCGCACCGTCCTGGCCGACCTCCTCGCCGATCACCCCATCGGAGCGGAACGGGCGCGGACCATGCTCGGAGCGCTGCTCTTCTCCGGCGACGACGTGGTGAAGCTGGTGGGGGGGCTGAGCGGCGGTGAGCGCGCCCGTCTTCTCATGGGCAAGCTGGCGCTCGAACCCACCAACCTGCTGCTCCTCGACGAGCCCACCAACCACCTCGACCTCCCGGCCCAGGAGGTGCTGGAGAAGGCGCTCCGCGGCTATCCCGGGGCCATCATCCTGGTCAGCCACGACCGCGCCCTCATCGACGCCCTCGCCACCGAGACGTGGGCAATCGAGGAGGGAGGCGCGGTCCGCAGGGTGATGGGCGGCTACGAGAAGCTGCTCTCGGTCCGGCAGTCGGAGCGCCGGACGGCGGCCGGAGGCCCGGCGCCGCAGCCCGCGGTCCCCCCCGTGCCCACCGCCCCCCGGCCCGGCCACCCCGACCGGAGCGGCACCGGTTCGGCGGCCCAGACCCGGGTGCGTTCGGCTCAGGTCCGCCGTCTCGAGGCCGAGATCGCCGCCACCGAGAAGGCGCTGGCGGAGACCCGGAGCCGTCTCCTCGATCAGGAGACGTTCAAGGACCCGGTGGCGGGGGCGGAGGCCGGCCGCGAGCACGACCGCCTGAGCGGGGCCCTGGCCGAGCTGTACGAGCGATGGAGCGAGGCGGCCGGCGAGTAGGCAAGCCGAGAGGCGGGCGGGGCACCGTGGGGGACGGGCCCGCCCGCCTCGATCGGCGGGTTCCAGGGGTCAGGGGAGGGTCAGGAGCTGAGGTCCTTGCGGATGGTGGTCAGGTCCTGCCGGCAAGCCTGCAGATCCTGGCGAGCCGTGGTCACCGAGTCGTGGGCGGCCTCGAGGGTCGACTTGTTGCCCGGGTAGCCGGAGGGCTGCAGGTTGATGACCTCGCCGGACACGCCCGAGGAGGCTTCCTGGGCGGCGGACAGCTTGGCGACGCAGTCGTCGAAGGCCGCCTGGGCGGCCGCCTTGTTGGCGGAGGTGCTGGCGTTGATGGCGGCCTGGATCTCGGGCATCGCCCCGCCGAGCAGCGACTCGACGCTGTCCTCGCCGTCGCCGGCGATCACCAGGTGGACCTTGGGCGCCTCAAGGGCAAAGACGTAGTAGTCGGTGACGATGTCCTCCACGTCGGCGCGGGCGGAGGCGATCGTGGTGTCGGCCTGGATGGTGGCGTTGAGGGCGTTGAGGCCGGACTCGTCAGCCTGGATCTGGCCCAGAAGGGTCGACTTGTCGCCGGCGGTGACGCCGAGGCTGCTGCTGACGTCGGCGGCCAGCTGGGGCAGGGCCGCCTCACGGGTGGCGATGGCGGCGGCGCCGCGCGCCTTGATCTGCGCCAGGGTTGCCCCCGGGGTGGGGGTCGGGCTGGCGGTGGACGTCGGGCCGCTGGTGGCCGACGGGCTGGCGGTGGACGCCGGGTCGCCGCCGGCCGACGGGCTGACACTCGCGGCCGTCAATGTCGCGGCGGGGGCCGCGGCGGCGACCGGGACGGCGACGGCGAACCCCAGCGCTGCGGCCAGGCTGAGGATGCCGGCTCCGGACAGGATCAGAGGATGGCTTCTCATTGGGCAGGGTCTCCTTCACTGGTGGCCAGGCCCTGACCGGCCTGATTGATCTCGTTGTCGATCTGGTTGATCTGGGTGTCGATCTGATTGAGCTGGGAACCGCTCAGTCCCGATGCGTCGGGGGTGGTGGAGGTGGGGTCGTAGGAGGGGGAGGGGGAGGCGGAGGCGGCGGGAGAGGCCGCGGTGGTCGGGCTGGGGGACACCGCCGTCGCAACGCTTCCCGGCTGCGACGCGCCGGCCGCCGCGAGGTGCCCGCATCCGGTGAGCAGGACGAGCGCCGGGGCGATCAGGGCCGCGGCACGGAGTCCGGTTGCCGGTGTCATTGACGGTTCCTCCTGGGGAAGGCGAGGTGACGGGTCCGATGCTGATACCGGCACCTGAGAGATCGCTGAGGCGGAGACGGTTCGTCACCGCGTGGACGGGTTTCTCAGCCATCTCTCAGCGCGCCGGCCCGCCTCGTCACCTCCTACACTCCGGACGTGGACTCCGAACCGGGACTGGCGCCGGGGGCGGTGCTGATCGACAGCGAGACGATCCGGCGCCGGATCGTCGAGCTGGCCGAGACGATCGACAGGGCGTATGCGCCGGCGGCACGGCCCGCGCAGCTGGCGCTGGGCATCGACGCCGCCGAGGGGGGCGAGGATCAGCCGCTCGTCCTCATCATCGTTCTCAAGGGCTCGATCCTCTTCGGTGCCGACCTCTCCCGGGCGCTGACGATCCCCGTGCAGTACGAGTTCGTCGCCTGCCGATCCTACGGCGACGGCGTCACCAGCTCCGGGACCGTCGAGCTGGTCAAGGACGTGTCGATGACGCTGGCCGGCCGCGACGTCCTGATGGTCGAGGACATCGTCGACACCGGCCTGACCACCGCCTTCCTCTATGAGCATCTCGCCTCGCACAAGCCACGATCGCTCCGGCTCGTGACCCTCCTCGACAAGCACGGCCGCCGTCAGAAGGAGGTCCGCGTGGACTTCCGCGGCTTCGACATCCCCGACGAGTTCGTCGTCGGCTACGGCCTGGACCTGGCCGAGCGCTACCGCAACCTGCACGACATCCACCTCGTCGAAGGCTCCTGACGGCGAGGGCGGTCCGGGGACGCCGCCGGGGCACCCGTCGCAAGTGTTCAACGACCGTTCCGACACCCCGCCGGTGGGTTACCGTGGGCGTTCATGGCGAACAAGCGCGCGGCGGGTCGCGCTCATGGCAGCGACCTGTTCCGCGATGAGGTCAACTCCGTCCTCGCCGACCTGCAGGGCCTGGCAGTCGAGCTGACACCGGCCGTCCCCGCCGCCGCAGCGGGGCCCGAAACCGATGCCGGGAGCGCGCCTGCGGACCCGGCCACCGGGCCGGCGGCGGACGCCGAGCCGGCCGCCCCACCGGCGGACGACGCAGAGGGGGTCCACTCCCCGATGGCGGATGACGGTGCCCCATCGGTTGCGGACGAGGCGGAGACCGTCCACTCCCCGGCCGGTGCCGCGGAGGCGGCAGCCGCCCCACCCGGTGGCGAAGAGGAACCCGTCGTCGCGGCGGGCGAGCCCGAGGTCCGCCCCGCGCCGGCGCCCGAGATGGAGGTCATCCCGCTCCCGGCACCGCAGGCGCCACAGCCCCCGCCGGTGCCGGCTCCGGCAGCCCTTGCAGACCGCCCCGAGCCGCCGGCGCAACCGGCTCCACCTCCCCCTCCTCCCGGGGCCTGGCAGGCCGAACCCATCTGGCAAGCCCGGGAGCGCCTGCCCCTGCCGGCGCCGACCCCTTGGCCGGCCGCGCCGGGGGTGCCACCCCCTCCCCCGCCGCCCCCACCGCCGCCGGCAGCGGAGCCTGTCACCACGGCGGAGCCGGAACCAGGTCGCGGCGTCGAGCCGCCCGGCTTCTCGCCGCCCCCTCCCCTCTTCCGTCCGGTGGCCGCCCGCTGGCCCACCACACTCCCCGCAGGTCCGCAGCCCGCCGCCACCCCGGCGGACGCCGGCGAAGCGGCGGCGCCACGCGCCGAGGTGGATGCGGCCGCCGACGGGAACGAGGAACCGGCCGAGCCCACAGGGCCACCCCAGGGGGCGGAGGCCACCGAGCCCGCGGCCGCGGAGCCGGCCCCCATGCTCCTTCCGCCGGAGGAGCCGGCCGAGGAGGCCGAGGATGCCGAACCGGGTCTGCCCGACTCGCCCCCCTGGCCCCTGGCCCTCGACAGCGCGCCGATCCCGCTGCGGATCGAGGCGGCGATTCCGGCGCCGGTCGAGGAGCGGCTGTCGCCGGCGCCTCAGGTGGAGCACGCCCCCGAGCCCGCGCCGGCCGCCGGAGCGGAGCGCCCGGCCCTGCCCGCGATGGGGGAGGAGAGGTCCCGCGCCTGGGGCACGCGCCGGCCCCCGGTGACCACGGTGATCGCCTCCGGGTTCCCCCCGGAGGGACCGAGGCCGGGGTTGCTCCCCACCGCGGGCGCGGCGGAGACGACGCTCATCTCCAGCCGTCCCTGGACGCTGGCGGCGGCCATGGAGCCGCTGCTCCCGCTGACGCCCTCGCCCACCCGCCCGGGCACTCCCGCCCATGCCGAGACCGCGGGGTCCGAGGCCGCCGCCGCCCGCACCGCCTCGGGCGGGGTGCCCGCGCTCCTCGTCGCCGGCGTGATCGCCGTGCTCGTGCTGGCCGCCGCCGCCATCCTGATCATCCGTCTCCACCTGATCCACGTCTGACGTGAGCAGCGACTACGTCGTCGGGACGGCCCTCTCCGCCGGACTGATCGGCCCGCGCTACGCGGGCCGCTACCGCCCCAGCGGCCATCCCGTGGCGCTCGAGGAGATTCCCCACGCGCTGCTCAACCGGCCCGACTTCGTCCGTGAGCTGAGCCTGGCGGGCCGGAGCGCGGCGCGGCTCGCCGATCCCCACATCGTGGCGGTGCACGACGTCGTCCGCATCGACGGCCGGCTCTACATCGTGACCGAGCTGGTGCGGGGCCGGACCCTCGCCACCATGCTCGGAGCCGAGCCCTCGCTGCCCCTGCCATCGGCGCTGCTCGTCACCGACTCGGTCCTGGCGGCGCTCGAGGTCGCCCACACGGCCGGCGTCGTCCACGGCGACGTGTGCCCGGACTGCGTCGGCGTCGAACGGGAGGGCGCGGTCCGCCTGTCGGGGTTGGGGCTGGCCGCGGCGCTGGCGGCGGATCGGCGCATGGACGGCTGGCCGGCGGTGGCGCCGCCGGAGGGTGGGGCCCCCGGCGTCGCCGCCGATCTCTACGCCTGCGGCGCCCTGCTGCGCGAACTGGTCACCGGGCTGAGACCCGAGCAGGGCGGCGAGGAGGCGCGACCGGTCGAGGTCGAGGTCCTCATCGCGCGAGCCGTGGCGCCGGCGCCGGAGCAGCGGTTCTCCACCGCGGCCGAGTTCCGCGCCGAGCTGCGCCGCGTCGCCACCGAGGCGGTCGGGCCCGATTGGGAGACGCCGGCCGACCTGGTCGCCAGGGTGGCCCGGCCTCTGGGCCTCCATCTCCCGCGGCCGCGGCTCAACCGGACGGTGACCGTGGCCGCCGCGGCGGCCGCGGTGCCGGCGCCGGTGGACGAGGTCGCCGTCCCCGCTCCGCCCACGTCCCCTCCGCCGTGGACGGCGCCGCTGCCCGGGGACGACGACTTCTTCGCTCTGGGCCCGCCCCCGCCCGACCCCGGCGCGCTCCCGGTCCACGTGATGGACGGCCCGCCGTACCGCCGGCCGCCGCTGCGGGCACCCGTCCCCCTGCCGAGGAGCCGCCACCGCTGGCCGCTGGTCACCGCCCTGGTGGCGGTGCTGCTGGTCGCCGCGGCAGCCGCCGTCCTGGTGAGCCCGCTCTCGCCGCTGACGGGGAACCAGGGGCCGCTCCGGGTGGGCAGCGATCTCCACCTCGCGGTTCAGCCGTCCGGCACCGGAGGCTGCCACACGACCTTCACCTTCACCGCCACGGCGACCGTCACCGGGACGGGAACGCTCCTCTACAGATGGGAGCAGGCGGAGGCGGGGAGCGCGACCGAGGACGCCGAGTACTCGGTGCGCGTCGGCTCGAGCGACGGCTCCTTCCGCCTCACCCGGACCTGGTCCTTCGCCGGCGACACCACGGTCCAGGGCTCGATGACCTTCCGCATCCTCTCCCCGCAGGCGAAGGCGGTCTCCACGACCGTCCTCGACGTCTGCGGCACGGGAACCTGAGCGGAGGCTCAGGCGGCGGGTCGCTCCGCCGTGGCCTCCAGGAGGGCCTCGCCCTGCTGCTGCGGGCCGACGAAGGCCAGCCGCACCGAGTCGAGTCCGGCGCAGATCCTCTCGGCGACGCGATGCACCTCGTCGGCCGTCACACGGCCGATCGCCGCGGCGCGTTCGTCGGGAGTCTCCAGCGGCAGGCGGGCACGCCAGCGGCTGCCGTAGTAGCGGGCGCTGGCCATGGCCGTCTCGGTGGAGCGCAGCAGCCGGCCCGTCATCGCCGACTTCGCGGCGACCAGCTCCGTCTCGGGGACCCGGCGCGCGGCGAGCTTGCGCAGCTCGCGGAAGGAGAGGCGCACCGTCTTGACCGCGTCCTTGGGCCTGGTGCCGGTGGCGATGACGAAGACGCCGGTGTCCTCGTAGCTCTCGTGGTGGGCGAAGATCGAGTAGGCGAGGCCGTTGCGCTCCCGCACCGTGTGGAAGAGTCGCGAGGACATGCCGCCGCCCAGGATGTAGGTCATCACCGACAGCGCCGTCCGGTCCTCGTCGAGGGTCGGGATGCCCGGCAGGGCCAGCGCCATCTTGATCTGGGGCTCCTCGTCGGGGGTCGGGGTGCGCACGTTGCCGACGAATCGCTCGCCCTGCCCCCAGCGGGCGGCGGCCCTCGGCCTCGGATCCGCGGTGGGGACGTCGCGGAGCAACGCCTCGGCGCGCTCGGGCTCCAGCACGGCGCCGCCGGCGATGGTCAGGCACATGGAGCGGGGCGCGTAGAAGGAGCGGTGGTAGTCGAGGAGCTGGTCCCGCGTCGCCTTCTCGATCACCGCGGGGAAGCCAGCGGCGGACCAGGACAGGGGCTGATCCCCGCCGAAGGTCACCGTCCCCAGCCGGTCCCAGATCCAGCCGTCGGGATCGGCGAGGCGGGCGGAGACCTCCTGGAGGACGACGTTGCGCTCGCGCTCCACCTCCTCGGCGACGAAGAGCGGACGGCTCAGCATGTCGGTGATGATGTCGGCGAGCTCGTACATCGCCGTTGCCGGGCCCTCGGCGTAGTAGGCGACCTCCTCGGTGTCGGTGTAGGCGTTGGTGGACGCACCCAACCGATCGATCTCCCGGGTGATCAGCTTGGTGGTGGGCCGGCGCTGCGTGCCCTTGAAGAACATGTGCTCCAGGTAGTGGGCGAGGCCGGAGGTCTCCGCCGTCTCGTCGCGCGAGCCGGCGCGCACGATCAGGAAGACCCCGATGTTGCGGCTGGCGGACGGCACGTTGAGCAGGGTGACCCCGTTGGAGAGCGTGCTGAGCTGTGGCTCGAAGACGGGGAGGATGGGGAGCTTCGTCATCGTCGAGAGCGTACCGCGCCGCTTCAGGAAGTGCCCGATTCCCACGAGGCCAGGTAGTGCCGCTGCTCCTCGGTGAGGGAGTCGATCTCGATCCCCATGCCGTGCAGTTTGAGGGCGGCGACCTCGCGGTCGATCTCCTCGGGAACGTCGTAGACGCGGGGCTCCAGCTCGGCGTGGTGGCGCGCGACATAGGCGGCGCACAGCGCCTGGTTGGCGAAGGACATGTCCATCACCGCGGCGGGATGTCCCTCGGCGGCGGCGAGATTGACCAGCCGCCCCTGGGCGAGGATGTGGACGGTGCGCCCGTCGCGCAGCGAGTAGGCCTCGACCAGACGGCGCGGCTCGCTGACACCGGAGGACATCTCGTCGAGGGCGCCGAGGTTGATCTCGTCGTTGAAGTGCCCGCTGTTGGCGACGATGCAGCCGTCCTTCATGACCTCGAAATGGCGGCGGTCGACGACATTGATGTCACCGGTGACGGTGACGATGAAGTCGGCCTGGGGGGCGGCCTCGAGCAGCGTCATGACCCGGTAGCCGTCCATGGCGGCCTCCAGGGCGCGCACCGGGTCCACCTCGGTGACGATGACGTGCGCGCCGAGCCCGTCGGCCCGGCTGGCCAGGCCGCGGCCGCACCAGCCGTAGCCGCAGACCACCAGGTTCTTGCCGGCAAGGAGGACGTTGGTGGCGCGGATCAGGCCGTCGAGGGTGCTCTGGCCCGTGCCGTAGCGGTTGTCGAACATGTGCTTCGTCATGGCTTCGTTGACGGCGATGATGGGGAAGCGCAGCGCCCCCGCCGCCGCCATGGCCCGCAGCCGGATGACGCCGGTGGTGGTCTCCTCGGTGCCGGCGAGGACGCCGGCGATGAGATCGGTGCGGTGCTTGTGCAGCTCGGCGACGAGATCGGCGCCGTCGTCCATGGTCAGGTTGGGCCGGTGGTCGAGCACCGCATTGATGTGCTCGAAGTAGCGCGTGCTGTCCTCGCCGCGGACGGCGAAGGTGGGGATGCCGTGGTGCAGGGCCAGGGCCGCCGCCACGGGGTCCTGGGTGGAGAGCGGATTGCTGGCGCAGATGCGCACGTCGGCGCCGCCCGCCTTCAGGGCGAGGGCGAGATTGGCCGTCTCGCTGGTGACGTGAAGGCAGGCCCCGAGGCGCAGGCCCTCGAGCGGCCGCTCCTTCTCGAAGCGCCCCCGGATGAGGCCGAGAACCGGCATCTCGCGTGCCGCCCAGGAGATCAGCCGATCGCCGTCATCGGCGAGGGTGGCGTCGGCGATGTCGCAGCTCGGGCTGCTGGCGCTGGTGGTCATGGGTCTCCTGCCAATGCTCTGGGGCGGACGGACGGGGACGGAGGCCGGCGCCGCGACCCGGGGGGTGCGCGGAACCCGGCATGGTCCCGGATGGAACAGGGGTCGATGGTACCCGACCGCCACGGCACCGCCGTGGGAACGCGGGCCCTCCGGGCGCCCGCCGCCATCGCCCGATCGCGCCCTCCGGACGCTCAGAAGCTGAGCAGGGAGACGTGCGGGCGCTCGCCGAGGGCGCGCGACCCGGCCAGATCGGCGAGCTCGATGAGGAAGGCGATCCCGACGATCTCGCCGCCCAGCCGCTCGACCAGGTCCACGGTGGCCCGGGCCGTGCCACCGGTGGCGAGGAGGTCGTCCACGATGAGGACCCTCTGGCCGGGCCGGATGGCGTCGGCGTGGACCTCCAGCACGGCTTCGCCGTACTCCAGGGCGTAGGCGGCGGAGATGGTGACATGGGGCAGCTTGCCCTTCTTGCGAACCGGGACGAAGCCGGCGCCGAGCAGGTAGGCGACCGCCCCCCCCAGGACGAAGCCGCGGGATTCGACCCCGGCGACGAGCTCGACGCCGGCGTCGCGGTAGGCGTCGACCAGGGCGTCGATGGCCGCCTTGAAGGCCCCGGCCTCCCGCAGCAGCGTGGTGATGTCCCGGAAGAGGACCCCCTCACGGGGGAAGTCGGGGATCTCCCTGACGAGGGCGCGCAGGCGCTCGCGGAGCTCCTCGGGCATCTCCGGCAGGCTCACGCCGGGGCGGGCCACGGGGGCGAGGGTCGGAGGCTCGTCGCCGGCGTGATCGGAGCGGCCTGCCATCGGTGGGGCATCCTAGCGCGGGCTCCTCCCCGCCTGCCCGGGCCGCTGGAGCGATTGCTACACTGGCGCGTCGACTTCGCCCCCACGATATGGCGGCCCAACTCCTGTCATGACCCGTGTTCGCCCCCGCTGACGCCCGGACTCCGGCCACCGAGGCCGGAGGCCCCCGGCAGCCCAGCGCCTTCCGCCACTACCGGCATCTGACGCTGGAGCTCGCCGTCACCCAGTTCAAGCTCCGCTACACGAAGTCGGCGCTGGGATACGCCTGGTCGCTGCTGAAGCCGGCGATGCTCTTCGGCATCACCTACGTGATCTTCGTCGATCTCTTCCACGTCGAGGACGGGACGCCCGACTACGGCATCCAGCTGCTGCTCGGCATCGTCACCTGGACCTTCTTCGCCGAATGCACGGCAGCGTCGATGCAGGCCATCGCCGGCAGCGGCGGGCTGATCCGCAAGGCGTATTTCCCGCGCTCCATCCTGGTCATCGCAGCATCGCTCTCCTCGGTGTTCACCTTCCTCATCAACCTCACCCTGGTGGCGCTGATCGCGGTGCTGCTGCATCAGATCGACTTCGGGCTGCGCATGCTCGTCGTCATCCCGCTGCTCGTCGAGCTCTACTTCCTGGTGCTGGGGATCTCGCTGTTCCTCTCCGCTCTCTTCGTCCAGTACCACGACGTCGGCCACATCTGGGAGGTGCTGATGCAGCTCCTCTTCTACGGATCCGGCGTCATGTTCAGCCTGACGTACGTGCTGCAGCGCGCCGGCCTCGCCCACCGGCCCGGAACGGCGCCCACGGCGCCGCACTTCCTGTGGGCGGCTCAGCTTCTCGCCGCGAATCCCATCATGCAGATCATCGAGGATCTGCGCCACGCGCTGGTGACCCCGGTGGCCCCGTGGACGGCGTCGGTGGTGACCGGCCACCTGGTGGCACTCGGCCAGACGCACCCCCTCCACGCCTCGCTGCTGCTGCCGGTGCCGTTCCTGCTGGTGCTCCTCATCTTCGCGGGGGGTGCCCTCACCTTCCGCTCGCGCGCCCGGACGTTCGCCGAGGACCTCTGATCGTGTCCGATGCCCTTCCCGCCATCCGGGTGGAGAACCTCTCCAAGCGGTTCAGGATCAGGCTGGATCGCAGCTCCAGCCTCAAGCACCGCCTGACCCACTGGCGCAGCGCCTCGCGCTACCGGATCCTGGAGGCGCTGCACGAGGTGAGCTTCGAGGTGCCGACGGGGCAGTTCATCGGCATCATCGGGCACAACGGATCGGGCAAGAGCACGCTGCTGAAGATCCTCTCCCGCATCTACCGGCCCGACGACGGCAGGGTCGCCATCAACGGCAAGGTCTCGCCATTTCTGGAGCTCGGCGTCGGTTTCAACCCGGAGCTGACGGCACGGGAGAACGTGTTCCTGAGCGGCGCCATCCTCGGACTCAGCCGGCCCGAGCTGCACCGCCGCTTCGCCGAGATCATCGGCTTCGCCGAGCTGGAGAGCTTCGTCGACCACAAGCTCAAGAACTTCTCGTCGGGCATGGAGCTGCGCCTCGCCTTCGCCCTCGCCATCCAGGCGCACGCCGAGGTCCTGCTCATGGACGAGGTGCTCGCCGTCGGCGACGCGGGCTTCCAGCAGAAGTGCTTCGACACCTTCGCCCGCTACAAGAAGGAGGGCCGCACCGTGGTGCTGGTGACCCACGGATTGGACGCCGTGAACATGTACTGCGATCGCGCCCTCCTCCTCGATCACGGCAGGCTCGCCGGCGACGGTCCCGCGCCGGACATCACGGCACGCTACCGCCGCGCCATGGGCGCCGCCGTCGACAGCTCCCATCTCAATCTCGAGGTGGTGGACCGCTGGGGTTCGCGCGACGTGGTGGTGACCGGCATCGAGATGCAGGACGAGCGCGGCGTCGAGGACCGCAACCCCCTCACCGGCGGCTTCGTCCGCATGGAGGTCGGCTACCTCATCCAGAACGACAGCGTCAACGAGTTCAACTGCGTGCTGCGCGTCTCGCGCCAGGACGGCATGGTGATGTGGGAGGCGAGCGCGCCGGTGACCCGCTACGCGGCCATCGGCGAGAGCCAGCGCGGGACGACGGGCACGATCCGCTACGACGTCCCCCGCCTGCCGCTCCTCGACGGCTCCTACACCGTCACCGTCGAGCTGGGCGAGCGGCGGAGTGGAAGCGCCTTCGACCACCTCGAGGGTGCCGTCCCCTTCCGGGTGATCGACAGGGGCTCGCGCCACGGCCTCCTCGATCCCGGCGGGAGCTGGACGTTCATGGAGTCCACATGACCGACGAGGCGGTCCCCGACGTCGCCGCGATCGTCGCGGAGGTGAGGGCCGAGGTCGAACGTCAGCGGGCGGCGGGGGCCTACCCGGCCTCACTGCTCGACCGGCTCGACACGGGGTTCCGGCCCGACGAGGGCGGCGGGCCGCCCGAGGCGCTGCTCCAGATCGAGAGCTCCCGCTCGCTCCGCTCCACCCGGCCGCTGGTGGGCGGCGTCATCGTCGCCGGCAAGAAGGCGGTCCGGCGGCTCCTCGCCTGGTATGTGGCCCCGATCGCCGCGGATCAGACCCGCTTCAACATCGCCATCCTGCGCGATCTCCGGGCGCTCGAACGTCGCCTGGCGCGGGTCGAGACCCCCTGGCCGCCCGCCCCCGGCATGCCCGCCGCCGACGCATGGGCCGGCCCGGATGCGCCGCGGCTGGTCGAGGCGCGGGTGGCGGCGGCGGCCGGGATCCTCGAACGGGCGCGCCGCGACCCGGTGGCCGTCCTCGGGGCCGGCGCCCGGTACGCGGCCGCGCTGTCGTCGCGATGGCCGGGGGCGCGGGCCGTCGAGGGCGATCCGGTGGGCTGGCTCGAGGCGGCCCCGCAGGCGTCTCACGGGGCGATCGTCCTGGCCGGTGTTCTCGACCGTCTGAGCGCGGCCGAGGTGGTGCGGATCATGCCGCTGTGCGCGGCCGCCCTCGCGCCGGGGGGGATCGTCATCGCCGACGGGCCGGAGCCCGCCGGCGCACCCGGACCGGGGCAGGGCGGCGCGGCGGACCCGACGCTGCGCAGGGTGATCGGCGTCGACACGATACGGGTGCTTGCCGAGGCCGCCGGCTTCGCGGGGGTCGACCGCGCCGTGGTCGCCGCCGGGAGGTGGTACGTGGCCTGGGCGTCCCTTCCGTGAAGCTGGCCTTCGTCATCCCCCGGTTCGCCACGGGGATCCTGGGCGGCGCGGAGTACCACGCCCATCAGCTCGCGGCGCGGCTCATCGCCCGCGGCCACGAGGTCAGCGTGCTCACCACCTGCGCCGTGAACCACTACACGTGGGACAACGCGCTGCCGGCCGGGGCGGACTCCGTCGACGGCATCCCGGTCCACCGCTACCCGGTGACCTGGCCCCGCGACCGGGACCTCATCGGCCGTCTCCAGGCCCCGCTCGACGCCGGCTTCCGCCTCCCCGCACCGCTCGAGGAGGAATGGGTCCGCAACACCGGCTACAGCGAGCCCCTGCTCGAGGCGATCGACGCCCGCGCCGACTCCCTCGACGCCCTCATCTTCACGCCCTACCTCTTCGCCTCCACCGTCTTCGGCGCCCGGGTCCGGCCCGGCAAGAGCCTGATCCAGCCCCTCTTGCATGACGAGGCCTACGCCCGGTTCGAGTGCGTGCGGGAGACGCTGCGAGGCGCGGCCGGGATCCTCTGGATCAGCGCCGGCGAGCGCGACGTGGCCGGACGGCTGATCCCGGGCCTGCCACCGGGGCGGCTCGTCGGCGCCGGCGCCGACCTCCCGGCGCCCCTCGACGCGGAGGCGGAGCGCCGCCGCCTCGGCCTCGACGGGGTCGCCGTCAGCTACGCGGGGCGCCGCGAGGGGGCCAAGAACTTCCCGCTCGTGGCCGAGGTGGTGGCGGCGGCGAATCTCGCCCGCCACCGGCCGGTCACCCTGGTCGCCATGGGCGACGGCCCTGTCAACCTCCCGGCGATGGCCGCCCCGTTCGTGCGCGACCTCGGCCGGGTCGACGAGAGCACCAAGCTCGCCGTGTTCTCGGCCTCGACGGCCGTGCTCAACCTCTCCCTCTTCGAGAGCTTCAGCTACGTGGTCATGGAGGCCTGGAGCGTCGGCACGCCGGTGATCGTCCACGCCGGTTGCGCCGTCACCCGCGGCCACTGCGAGGAGGCCGGCGGAGGGCTGTGGGTCCGCGACGTCGAGGAGGGGGTCGAGGCCGTCCTGCGGCTGGCCGACGACGGGGCGCTGCGCCGCAGGCTGGGCGAGGCCGGCCGGCGGCACGTCGAGGGCCGGGCCGGCTGGCCGACGGTCGTCGAGCGGATGGAGACGGCGGTCGCCGATCTCCTGCGGACGCCCCGATAGGGAGGCCGGCGGAAGGTCCCATGCCCGGCATCCATCAGCTCCTCCCCGTCCTCTCCCCGGGCGACGCCATCGGCCAGGCGGTGCGCCGCATGCGGGCGGCATTCCAGGCCGCGGGGTTCGCCTCCGAGACCTTCGCCGAGCTGGTCCACCCCAGCCTCCGCCGGGAGGCGCGTCCGGTCGAGGAGCTGGAGGCGAGGGTCGGTGCCGACGACGTGGTCGTCTACCACCTCAGCCTCGGGGCCCGCTGCGCCCGGGTCTTCTCGGACCTGCCGTGCCGCCACGTGGTCGTCTACCACAACATCACCCCGGCCCACTTCTACGCGGCCGTCAGCCCCAGGGTCGCCTACTGGCTCGAAAGGGGTCGCCGCGACCTCGAGCGGCTGGCCCCGGCGGTGGAGCTGGGCATCGGCGACTCCGAGTTCAACGCCGCCGAGCTGCGCGCCGCGGGCTGCCCGGCGACCATGGTCATCCCCCCGCCCGTGGATCTCGCCCGGCTCTCGCCGCGGCCGGCGACGCCCGGTGACCCGCCGCTGCTGATCTTCGTCTCGCGGCTGGCGCCCAACAAACGACAGGAGGAGCTCATCCGCACGCTGGCGGCGCTGCGCGCGTGCTTCCAACCGGAGGCGCGCCTGGTCCTGCCGGGCGGATGGGGCGACACCGAGACGTACGTGGCGGGCCTCCGGCGCTTCGCCACCGAGCTGGGGGTGGCGGATGCGGTGGAGATCCCGGGGAGTCTGAGCGACCGCCGCCTCGGCGACCTCTACGCCGGCGCCAGCGTCGCCGTCTGCGCCAGCGAGCACGAGGGCTTCGGCATGCACCTGCTCGAGGCGATGGCGTTCGACCTTCCCATCGTCGCCCGGGCCGCCGCCGCCGTTCCGGAGACCCTCGGCGGGGCCGGCATCCTGCTCACCACCACCGATCCCCTGGTGTGGGCGGCGGTCGTCGACCGGGTCCTCCGCGACCCGCCCCTGCGACGGCGGCTCGTCACCAGGGGCCGCGAGCGGCTCGGCGACTTCTCCGACGCCGCGCTCCAAGCCCGTGTCGCCGAGATGCTCGAACGGCTCCACCTGCGGGCCGCGGGAGCGCCGGCGGTCCCGCCGCAGGCGTCACCCACCACCGGCTGACCGCGCTCCGGCTCGCCGCGCGACCCCTCCGACAGCATGGATCGGGAAGCGCGGGATGTGCCACGATGGCACGTCCAGCGACACGTCGGAGGGCGATGGGAATGGTGAGCGAGGCGGGATCGGACACGGTCGCCAAGGAAGCCGGCGGCGCGGTGGAGCGCCTCTTCCGGGTCATCAGCGAGGTGGTGACGACGGACCGCTGGCGTCTCGAGCTCTGGGACGGCCGGCACGCCGGTCGGCCCGCCGACCCCGAGTTCACCCTCCGCTTCCGCAGCCGCCTCGGTCTCGACCGGCTGATCGGCGACCTCCCCGAGCGCGGTTTCGGCCGGGCCTACGTCGAGGGCAGCCTCGAGGTCGAGCCGCTGTACGCCTTCATGGAGCACGTCGACAGCCTGCCGGCGTCGCGGGTGGCGCGCCTGCTTCCGCGGCTGCTCGGCGCCGCGCTCGCCCTGGGGGCGAGGCCGAACCCCCGCGGCACCAAGGTGGAGGCGCGGCTTCGCGGCCGGCTGCACAGCCGCACCCGCGACCGTGACGCGATCCGCCATCACTACGACCAGCCGCCGGAGTTCTACGAGCTGTTCCTGGGCCGGACGATGACCTACTCCTGCGCCTACTTCGAGACGGCGGGCACCGACCTCGACACCGCCCAGGAGGCGAAGCTCGACCTCGTCTGCAGGAAGCTCCGCCTGCAACCGGGCGAACGCCTCCTGGACATCGGCTGCGGCTGGGGCAGCCTGGTCTTCCATGCGGCCGAGCACTACGGGGCCCGGGCGGTGGGCATCACCGCCAGCCCGCGCCAGGCGGAATGGGGCCAGCGGCACGCCCAGGAGCTGGGTCTCGAGGGCCGGGCCGAGGTGCGGCTGGCCGACTACCGCGACACCTTCGCCGACAGCTTCGACGCGGTGGCCAGCGTGGGCATGGTCGAGCACGTCGGACGCAGGGGCATGCCCGGGTACTGCCAGGCGGTCCACCGGCTGCTCCGGCCCGGGGGCCGGGCCCTCGTCCACGGCATCACGGTCCCGGTCGGCCAGGGGGGCCAGGGGCCGTTCATCAACACCTTCGTCTTCCCCGACGGGCAGCTGCAGGAGGTGGGCTCGATGGTCACCTCGCTGCAGGCGGCCGGGCTCGAGGTCCGCGACGTCGAGAACCTGCGCGAGCACTACGCCCTGACGCTGGCCTCCTGGGTGGACCGGCTGGTGGCCTCGTGGGACGCGGCGGTCGCGCTGGTGGGCCTCGAACGGGCGCGTGTGTGGAGGCTGTACATGAGCGGCAGCCGGATCGGGTTCGATCTCGGCTCGCTCGCCGTCGACCAGATCCTCGCCGTGCGCCAGGGCGACCACGGCCGGTCGGGGATACCGCTCACCCGGGCGGACTGGTACGGAGCCGAGCGGCTGCCCCTCGCCGCTGGATGAGTCCTGAACCGCACCGGCTCCGGTTGGTGGTGCCCCGCTACGGGGCCGAGGTCGGCGGCGGCAGCGAGCTGCTGATCCGCCAGCTGGCGCACGCCCTCTGCGACCGGTCGTGGGATGTCGAGGTGTGGACCACCACCGCCATCGACGAGGCCACCTGGTCGCCCGGCTTTCCCGCCGGTGACGCCGACGATGGCGGGGTGCGGGTGCGGCGGTTCCCCGTCCGGCGCCGCCGCCCGCCACGCCTCTTCCACCAGATGAGCCGGGTGCTCTTCCGCCTGCCCCCCGCGCTGCGGCCGGAGGCGGCCTGGCTGGCGCTGCAGGGGCCCTACGCCCCGGGTCTGGTGCACGCCCTCGCCGGGGCGACGGATCGGGCCACCGTCTTCATGCCCTACCTGTACCACCCGACCGTCCGGGGGATGGCCGTGGCGGCGCACCCGCGCCTGCTCATCCCGGCCGCCCACGACGAGCCGCCGCTTCGCCTGCGGGCCGTGGGGCGGACGGTGGCCGGGGCCGACGCCCTCTGGTACAGCTCGGAGGAAGAGCGCGCCCTCCTGGAATCGGCGCACCCGGTCGCCGCCAGGCGCCCCCATGCCGTGGGGACGGTGGCCGTGGATCCGCCCGCCGGTGTCGACGGGGAGGGCTTCCGCCGCCGGCACGGGCTGGGACGATACCTCCTCTACGCCGGCCGCTTCACCCCCGGGAAGGGGGTCGACGTGCTGCTCGACGGCTACGCCCGCCTGCACCGCGCCGTGCCCGACGTCTCGCTGGCGCTGGCCGGGGACTCCTCCGCCCTCGGGGACTGCCCCGACGGCACGGTGCGGCTCGGCTGGCTCGAGGCGACCGAGCTGTGGTCGGCGGTCGCCGCCGCCGAGGCCGTCGTCGTCCCCAGCCGGCTGGAGAGCCTCTCCCTGATCACCCTGGAGGCCTGGGCGATGGGCCGCCCCTGCCTGCTCCACGGCGGCTCCCCCGTCCTCGCCGGGCAGGCGGCGAGGAGTGGGGGCGCCGTGCTCTTCCACGACGCGGAGGAGCTCGCCGCCGCCGCGGAGCGGCTCCTCTCCGACCCCGCCTCGGCCTCCCGCATGGGGGAGGCGGGGCGCGGCCACGTCGCCCTCCACTACCGGTGGAGCGCGGTGGCCGGCCGGCTCGAGGGCCTGCTCGCCGCCGCGTCGGCGGAGGGCCCGCGGTGAGGCCGGTCCTCATCGACGGCCGGCCCCTGCAGGGGGACTCGGCCACCCGCGGCATCGGGACCTACCTCCGCGGCCTTCTCGGTGGCATGGCCGAGATCGGCGTCGACGGCCGCATCGCCCTGCTGTTGAGCCGCGGCGCCCCGCCGCCGACCGCCCTGTCCAGCCTCGGCCTGGAGGCGGTGCCGGAGGTTGCCCGGCTGGAGCGGCGCGCCCAGGTCCTCGCCGACCCATGGCTGGTGGCGTCGGCGCTGCGCCGCCGCCCCCCCCTCATCTATCACGCGGTCGAATACGGCCAGCCGCGCCGGGCGCGGGTTCCCGTGGTGGTCACCGTCCACGACCTGATCCCCTTCCTGCTCCCCGGCTACTCGTGGCGGTCGAGGCTGCTGCGCCGCTCCGGCCTGCACCTCCTCCGCCGCGCCGATGCCGTCATCACGCCGAGCCGGGCGACGGCCGCCGACTGCGCCCGCATCGGCGGCGTCGACCCCGGCCGGATCCACGTGATCCCCCACGGCCTCTCCACCGAGTTCCGCCCCGCCCCCGCCGAGGTCGTGGACGGGCTGCGCCGCCGGCTGCGGCTGACCCGACCCTACCTGCTCGGGGTCGGGACCTTCGAACCCCGCAAGGGTCTCCGGCACCTCGTCGAGGTGACCCGGAGGCTGCGGGCGGCACACGGCCTGGACCTGGTCATCGCCGGCAGCCAGGGCCTCTTCGCCGCGCGCGTCGGCGCCGAGCTGGCGGCGCTCGGCGACCACGCCCACGACCTCGGCTTCGTCAGCGACGGCGACCTCGTGGCGCTGATGAGCGGCGCGGCCGCCTTCGTCTTCCCCACCGCCTACGAGGGCTTCGGCCTGCCCCTGCTGGAGGCCATGGGCTGCGGCACCATCGCCGCCGGTTTCGCCAACAGCTCCCTTCCCGAGGTTGCCGGCGACGCCGCCATCCTGGTGGCCGACGGCGACACCGGGGAACTCGCCGCCGCCCTCGACCGCGTCCTCTCCGATCCGGAGGAGGCGGCGGCCCGGCGGGCGCGGGGAGCGGCCCACGCGGCGGGCTTCACCTGGGCGGAGGCGGCGCGCCGCACCGTCGCCGTCTACGAGCAGACCCTGGGCGGGCCGCTGCCCGGCTGAAGCCCGGTCAGGCGGCGGGTGGCCGGGGCGGTCGGGACGGTCCGGAGCCGGCGCCGGTGCGCTCGACGGCCGCCGAGATCTCGTCGAGGTCGGCCTCGGAGAGGCGGACGCCGGCGGCGGCGACCCATCCCTCCACCTGGGAGGGCGAACGCGCCCCCACGATGGCGCCGGTCACCGCCTCGAAGCTGAGAGCCCAGGCGACCGCCACCGCCGCCACGGTGACCCCGTGCCGCTCGGCGACGGGCCGGAGGCTGTCGCGAAGGGCGAGGTTCCGCTCCAGGCGGGGGGTGTTGAAGTCGTCGCTGGAGCGGCGCCAGTCGTCGGCCGCCATGGCGGCGACCCGTCCGGCGGAGAACGAATCGGTGAGCAGGCCCGACTGCATCGGGCTGTACACGATGACCCCGGTGCCGTGGGCGGCGCACCAGGGCAGCAGCTCGGCGGCCGTCCCCCGGTTGAGGAGGGAGAACGGCGGCTGCAGGGAGTCGACATGACCGACGCGCTCACAGCGCTCGAGGAGGCCGGCGTCGAAGTTCGACACACCGCAGCAGCGGACCTTCCCCTGCCGCTTCAGGTCGAGCATCGCCCCCCAGCTCTCCTCCACGGGGATCCCGCTCTCATCCGGCCAGTGGAACTGGTACAGGTCGATGACGTCGACGCCGAGGCGGCGCAGCGAGGCCTCGCACTCGCGCCGGATGGAGTCGGGGGCGAGCACGCGGCGGGCGGGCACCATCGGCAGCGCGGCGTCCCAGGCCAGTCCGCACTTGGTGAAGACGCGGGGGCGGTCGCCGGCGGGGAGTGCGGCGATGGCCCTTCCGACCACCTCCTCGGAATGGCCGAGGCCGTACACGGCGGCGGTGTCCACCCAGGTGACCCCGAGGTCGAGGGCGCGCCGGATCGCCGTCTCCGAGTCGGCGTCGTCCTGCCCGCCCCAGCCGAAGGACCAACCGCCCCCGCCGATGGCCCACGCGCCGAAGCCGACGCGGGTGATCACCGGTCCGCTGCTGCCGAGACGACGACTGGGCAGAGCCACGCTGTGCGCCCTCCTGGCGCGGGGATGCGCCGGGGCCTACCCTACCTCCGCGCCCCTTCCACGGGCACGCGGCCGGGCGGCGGGCGGTGGCGTCGCGCGATCGGTTCGGCGGGCCGCGGCTCCGGGCCACTAGAATCGCAGCCCCGTGAGCCAGACCACCGAGACCGCCGCCCCGGCGAGGCGGCTCCGCGTCCTCAGCGGCATGCAGCCGACCGGCAACGGACGCATGCACCTCGGCAACTACCTGGGGGCGCTGCGCAACTGGGTGAGCCTCCAGGACGAGCACGACTGCGTCTTCTTCGTCGCCGACTACCACGCGCTGACCACCGTCACCGATGCCGCCGCCATCCGCCCCGCCATCGGCGAGATGGTGCTCGACTGGCTGGCCGCCGGCATCGACCCGGAGCGCTCCACCATCTTCGTCCAGTCCCATCTCCCCGAGGTCACCGAGCTGCACCTGCTGCTCTCCATGTCCACCCCGCTGGGGTGGCTGGAGCGCGTGCCCAGCTACAAGGAGAGGGTCGAGCAGTTCCCCGACAACATCAACTACGGCCTGCTCGGCTACCCGGTCCTGCAGGCCGCCGACATCCTCCTCCCCCGCGCCGACCGCGTCCCCGTCGGCGAGGACCAGGCTCCCCACGTCGAGCTGACGCGGGAGATCGCCCGCCGCTTCAACTTCCGTTTTGGCCAGGTCTTTCCCGAACCGCAGGGCCTCTTCACCGAGATGCCCCGCGTCATGGGCACCGACGGGGTGGCCAAGATGAGCAAGAGCCGCGGCAACACGCTGGGCATGCTGGACAGCCCGGAGGAGATCCGCCGGACGGTGATGACCATGGTCACCGACGTGGAGCGGCCGCGCCGCGACGACCCCGGCCACCCCGACCGCTGCAACGTCTGCGGCCTGCATCGCTTCTTCAGCCCCGACCGCTGGGAGGAGATCTGGGACGGCGAGCGCGAGGCGCGGACCGGCTGCGTCCAGGTGAAGGGCTGGCTGGCCGACAGCATCGCCGCCCACTTCGCCCCCATGCGGGAGCGCCGGGAGGCGCTGGCGGCGACGCCCGACCTGGTCTGGGACGTCCTCAGCGACGGTGCCCGCCGGGCCCGGGCGACGGCGCGGGAGACGCTCGCCATGGCCCGCGAGGCGACCGGCCTCGGCTCCGCCGGCTGAGCCGGCTGCGGGCCGTCGCCGCCGGGAAGCGGGACTAGACTGGAGGGAGTCCTCTCGGCCCCCACATCGAGGAGATTCGCGATGGCCAAGCAGGGTGTCCGCTTCGCCCCGGGCACGATGGTCAGCCCCGGGGAGTACCGCAACGTGGAGACCGGCCAGGTCCGCTACTTCGACGGCAACTCGCCGCTCCCGGGCATGGTCAACGCCGCCTCCTGGCAGCAGATCTCCGACCACTACCACCCCGGCGAGGCCGGCGAGCACGGCCGGCACAACATGCCCGACCAGGTGACCCATGGCGTCCGCTTCGCCGCCGGGACCATGGTCAGCCCCGGGGAGTACCGCAACGTCGAGACGGGCGAGGTCCGCTACTTCGACGGCAACTCGCCGCTTCCCGGCAAGGGCAACGCCGCCTCCTGGCAGCAGATCTCCGACCACTACCACTCCGAGGCCGGACATCCCGCCTGACCTTCCCCTGCCGCCGGACGTCGAGGAGGGCCGGGCCGCGGCCCTGGAGGTGCTGCTCGCCGGTGCCACCCGCGACGGGCTGGTGGCCTCGGCCGCCCTCCCCCATTACGCCGCCCTCTGGACCCGCGACGTCGCCTTCGCCTCCCTGGGGGCGAACGTCGCCGGGCAAGCGCGCCTGGCGGACGCGGTGGCGCGCAGCCTGGTCAACCTGGCCCGCCTCCAGACCGCGACCGGGCAGGTCCCCAACGCCTGGTGGCCGGCCCGCCGCTACTGGGACTTCCACGAGGCCGGCTGCACCGACGCCACCTGCCTCTTCGTGGTGGCGGCCTCCCAGCACCTGGCGGCGCACCCCGACGCCGGCCTCCAGCGCCGGCTCTGGCCGCATCTGCGCCGCGCCGCCCGCTGGCTTGCCGACCAGGACGCGAACCAGTTCACCCTGATCGACTCCCCCTCCGGCGGCGACTGGATGGACTCGTCGCTGCAGCGCTCGGGGAAGCTGCTCTACGTCAACGTCCTGTACCACCGGGCGCTCACCGGGATGGCCGCCCTCGCCCCCGCCGGCGGCGACCGGTACCGCGGCCGCGCGGAGCTGCTCCGCCGCGCCCTGGACCTGCTCCTCTGGCCGGAGGAGGGCAGCGACCACGTCGCCCTCCTCGAGGGTGCCGGCCATCCGCCCGGGGCACGGCCGAGCTTCCCCCACCCCATCGGGCCCGCCGCGCGGCGGGCGGCGATCCGCGAGGACCGCGGCCACTACATCTCGCACATGGACGGCGGCCGCTACGTCGACGAGTGCGACGTCCTGGGCAACGTCCTGGCCGTCCTGTACGGGGTGGCGGGAGCGGAGCGGAGCCGCCGCATCATGGAGTTCCTGCACCGCAGCGACGCGGCGCGGCCGTACCCCATGCGCACCTACACCCGAAGCTTCGACGCGGCGGACCGCTGGGGCATGTACCGGCGGGACCTCGACGCCTTCCAGGACCCGCGCTGGCGCAACCCGCCGGGCCGCTATCACAACGGCGGCGTCTGGCCCTTCATCGGCGGGCTCTACGTCGTCGCCCTGGACCGGGTGGGCATGCGGTCGGAGGCCCGCGCCGAGCTGTCGCGGCTGGCGGCGGCGAACCGGCTGAGCGCGGACCCGGAGCGGGCCTGGGGTTTCCACGAGTGGATCGACGCCACCACGGGGGAGCCGGGCGGAGCCCCGGCCCAGAGCTGGAGCGCCGGCACCTATCTCCTCGCCGTCCAGGCCATGCGAGGCGCACCGGTCTTCCTCTGAGCCCGCCGGCCACCCCGGGACGGCCCGCCCCGGCGCAGGCGGAGTCTCGGGCGGCGGGGAAGATTGGGCCCCGGGAGACGCCCCGGGGCCCGACCCCCTCCAGGACCGGCCGCCGGTCAGGCGGAGGCGACCGCCGCCCCGGCACCCCGGGGGGACGGACCGCCGCTGCCGCGGCCGAGACGGGTGGCGACGCTGGCGCCGAGATCGGCATCGACGGCGCGGATGTGCCCGAGGGAGCGTTCCAGCACGCTCTCGACATCGACCTTGGACAGGTGCGAGGCCAGGGTGGCGGCGAGATGCTCCCGTTCGGTGGCGGTGAGGACGTCGCGGTACAGGCTGCCCGCCTGGGCGTAGTCGTCGTCCTCGGCGTGGAGGCTCTGGGCGGCGCGGACGGTGTCGCCGTCGACGTGGTCCCGGCTCTCGCCGAACCGCGCCGGGTCGGCCGCCGGTCCGCCGAAGCTGTTGGGCGCGTACACCGGCTGGGCGCCACTGTGGTGGTACCGCATGGCGCCGTCCTTGTTGTAGCTGTGCACCGGTGCGAGCGGACGGTTGATGGGGAGCTGGAGGTAGTTGACGCCGATGCGATGGCGATGGGTGTCGGGGTAGGAGAACAGCCGCCCCAGCAGCATCCGGTCGGGGCTCGGCTCGATGCCGGGCACCATGTTGGCGGGCTCGAACGCCGCCTGCTCGACCTCGGCGAAGTAGTTCTCCGGGTTGCGGTTCAGCACCATCCGCCCGATGGTGACGGGCGGGTAGTCCCGGTGCGGCCACACCTTGGTCAGGTCGAATGGGTTGAACCTGTAGGCGGGCGCGTCCTCCAGGGGCATGATCTGCACCTCGAGCCGCCAGGCCGCCTCGCCGCCACCGGCGATGTGCGCGTGCAGGTCGCGGATGTGGAAGTCGGGGTCGTCGGCCGCCATCGCCGACGCCTGCGCGTCGGTGAAGTTGCTGATGCCGCTCTCCGTCTTGAAGTGGTACTTCACCCAGACCGCCCTGCCCTCGGCGTTCACCCACTTGAAGGTGTGGCTGCCGTACCCGTTCATGGTCCGCCAGCTGGCCGGCGTCCCCCGGTCGCTCATCAGGATCATCACCTGGTGCATCGCCTCGGGCGACAGCGACCAGAAGTCCCACTGCGCCGTGTTGCTGCGCAGGTTGGTGTCGGGCATGCGCTTCTGGGAGTGGATGAAGTCGGAGAACTTGCTCGGATCGCGGATGAAGAAGACCGGGGTGTTGTTGCCCACCAGGTCGTAGTTGCCCTCGCCGGTGTAGAACTTCACGGCGAAGCCGCGGGGGTCGCGCGCGGTGTCGGCTGAGCCCAGCTCGCCGGCGACGGTGGAGAAGCGGACGAAGACGGGCGTGCGGGTGCCCTTGCCGCCGAGGAACGCCGCCTTGGTCCAGGCGCTGGCGTCCTCGGTGACCTCGAAGTACCCGTGGGCCCCGCCCCCCTTGGCGTGGACCACCCGCTCCGGCACCCGCTCCCGGTTGAACTGCGCCATCTTCTGGATCAGGTAGTGGTCCTGGAGCAGGATCGGACCGTCGGCGCCGGCGGTGAGGGAGTGCTCGTCGCTGGGGGCGGGGATGCCGGCGTCGGTGGTGGTGGGATGCGGGGTGTCAGCCATGGGCGGGGTCTCTCCTTCCTGTCGCGCGCTGCCCCCGGACCTGGGCCGCGCCGGTCTCGTCGCGGCACACCGGGCAGAGGCCCCAGAAGGTCACCTCCGCCTCGTCGAGGAGGAATCCGTGCGACGCCGACGGCTCCAGGCAGGGCGCCGCCCCGACGGCGCAGTCGACGTCGGCGGCGGCGCCGCAGCGGCGGCAGACGACGTGATGATGGTTGTCGCCGACCCTGGTCTCGTAGCGGGCCGGGCTGCCCGCGGGCTCGATGCGCCGCACCAGCCCGCTCCGCGTCAGGGCTCCCAGGACGTCGTACAGACCCTGGACGGAGAGCCCGCCGATGCGGTCCCGGGCCCTCGGCATGAGCGTCTCGACGCTCGAATGCGGCTCCTCGGCGAGCAGCTGGAGGATGGTCGCCCGGGGGGCCGTGACACGCAGGCGCGCCCCCCTCAGCAATGCGGCGGCATCCAGGGCGGGGCTGTGCGTCTCCACGTACTCTAGAGTACGTCAATAACTTGAATGAGTCAAGTTATCGTCAGGGGCCCTTCTCCGTGACCTTGTACTCGATGTAGGCGCCGAACATGAGCCGGGTCTGCGCCTCCAGCGCCGGGATCACGGAGAGCGCCACCCCGGCCACCGGCGAGAGGAAGAGCTGGAGCTCCACGTAGCGGCGGTGCCACCAGCCCCACTCGGGCGGGCGGGGGCACATCGCCCGGTCGACGCTGATCAGCACCAGGGTGTTGAGCAGGGTGATGGTGAGGATGCCCGCCGCCACCAGGCTGAGCACCGTCGCCACCGGCGAGAGGCTGTAGTCGAGGTCGATCTGGGTGGGCAGCAGGCCTCCGAAGAGGAGCAGCAGGGGCAGTGTCGCCCAGGTCAGGTGGTTGAACATCAGGTAGCGGAAGCGGCGGGCGCGCAGCCTCCAGGGGATCTCGGGGTGGCTGAGCATGCGGACGGCGACGTAGGGCACGTCGGTCGCGCCCCAGGCCCAGCGCCGGATCTGCTGGTACTGGCTGGCATGGGTGGAGGCGTAGCCACGGGCGTGCGGGGCGTCGCCGAACACGGGCAGGAAGGCGGGGCGGACATGGAGCCGCTCGCCGTAGCGGAAGAAGGCTTTCCAGAAGAAGCGCGAGTCCTCGGGGATGACGTCGCTGTCCCAGTAGCCGGCCTCGCTGAGCAGCCGCATGGGCATGGTGTACGACGAGAACATCACCAGGCGGCCGGGATGCTGGTGGAGGAACATCTGCCACTGCGTGGCCACCGTCGCCATGACGCGCACCGCCGCCGGCACCCGCCACAGGTTGTTGAGGAACACCGGCACCGGCTGCCAGATGGAGGTGAGCGGCTCCTCGACGTTCAGGAAGTTCCAGGTGATGTAGGCGAAGTACTGGGGGTGGAGGCGGAAGTCGGAGTCCAGGTCCGTCACCATGGTGCGCTCGGGGTCGAGGCCCAGCTCGTCGCAGTGGCGGCGCAGCACCGGCCCCGCGTAGGACATCGCCGCCGACTTGCCCACCACGATCCCGGGGAGCAGCGGATCCTTGATGTGGATGAAGGCCCGGAAGCGGTGGCCGTACTCCTGGCGCAACCGGTCCACGTTCGCCCAGCCGCCCTTGTCGGTGGTCCGGGTGATGATGGCGCAGACCTTGAGGTGGTCGGGGTAGTTCTGCTCGGCGAGGGCGCTGACGGTGGCCCGGAGCACCTCGTACTGCTCCGTGTAGGTGGGGATGAGGGCACAGTGGGTGATGTCCCCCGGGCCTGCGGAGCCCTGCGCGGGCGTGATCGCCTGGCACGTCGCCCACCAGTCGACGGCTTCGACACGCTGCAGCTCGTGCATGGAGCGGCGCACCCAGTACACCGTCACCACGGTGCGGACGAACCAGTAGAGGTCGACCAGGACCGCCCCCAGGCCGAGGATCCACAGGTAGGCGGGGTCGTTGAGCCGGATGGCGAAGGCGGCGACCACCGGGATGGCGAGGATGGTCCAGGTGAGGGCCCCCGGCACGATCTCCAGGAGGCGCCGCTGGGCGTGCGGCGGCAGCGCGGACCAGGTGCGGACGGCCATGACGGCCATTCTATGCAGGGGGTCCCCGGGGGAAGGGGAGCGGCCGTACGGCGCGACGTCCGCGCGTGCCGGACGATCACGCTGGGCGGGCCAGGGGGTATCCTCCGGACCTCAGCATCCGCAGCAGCAGCGAGGACCATGCCCCGCACCAGCGCCCCCATCCCACCGGCCGACGAGGAACCCGAGGACGCCGCCGCCGTCACCCCTGACGTCGAGATCGACGACGAGGTCGACGCCGTGTTGGTCGACGAAGCCGACGTGGTCCTGGTGGACGACACCGATGTCGTCCTGGTCGACGACACCGACGTCGTCCTGGTCGACGACACCGACGTCGTCCTGGTCGACGACGCCGACGACGAGGAGGGGATCCCGGCGGCGGTGATCGCGCCGGTGCGGCCCCCGGTCAGGCCGGCCGCCCGCCTCCAGCCGGGGCGGCCGCCCAGCGCCAAGGAGGAGCCGCCCCCGCCGTTCGCCGTCGGGGAGCGGGTGAAGCTGATCCAGAACACGCGGCCGAGGACCGGAACGCCGATCGGCGTCTACCCGGTCGGCTCTCTGGGGCGGGTCGAGACCGTCCTCAGCCAGACGGCGATCGTCCGCTTCGAGATGGCGCCGGAGACCAAGGAGGTCGTCGCCTTCACCTGCCTGCTGAGCGCGGAGCCGGATGGAGGCACCGCGGCGCAGAACGCGGCCGCCGCTGCGGGCTGACGGGCGCGGCGGCGGGTGCCGGGCGCGGCGGCCCGCATAATGTCGATTCGCCGCGCCCCCTTAGCTCAGCGGTAGAGCAGCCGGCTTTTAACCGATTGATGCGGGTTCGACTCCTGCAGGGGGCACCGAGCCCGCCCGCTGCGGGCGGCGCAGCTCGTCCAGGCTGGCGACCCCGGCGCGCGCCGCGAGCGCGGACAGGCCGTCCAGGACCTCAAGGGCGGCGCCCGGGTTGACGAATGTCGCGGTCCCGACCTGCACCGCGTCCGCGCCGGCGAGGAGGAACTCCAGCGCGTCGTCGGCGTCCATGATGCCGCCGACACCGACCACGGGAATCCTCACCGCGGCCCGCACCTGGGCCACCGCCGCCAGCGCCAGCGACTTGATCACCGGCCCGCTCAGCCCGCCCGTCCCCCGCCCGCCGAGCACCGGGGCCCGCGTGCCGCGGTGGATCTTCATGCCCACATAGGTGTTCACCGCCGAGACCGAGTCGGCCCCGGCGCCCTCGACGGCGCGGGCGACGGCGGCGATGTCGGTGACGTTGGGGCTGAGCTTGATCATCAGGTGGCGCCCGGTGGCGGCCCGCGCGGCGGTGACGAGCCGGCCGGCGGCCACCGGGTCGCGGCCGAAGTCCAGCCCCCCAGTGATGTTCGGGCACGAGATGTTGAGCTCGTAGCCGGCGATGCCCTGGGCGCCGTCGAGCCGCGTCAGGCAGGCGACGTACTCCTCGACGCCGGCTCCGGCGATGTTGACGATGACGGGGATGGCCCAGCCGGCGAAGACGGGGCCGTACACCGCGGCGACGTGATCCACCCCCGGGTTCTGCAGTCCGATGGAGTTGAGCATCCCGCCGCGGACCTCGGCGATGCGGGGCGGCGGGTTGCCATCGCGGGGACGGGGGGTCGTCCCCTTGGTGTAGAGCGCGCCGAGGCGGTCGAGCTCGACGAGCTGGCGGAGCTCGAACCCGTACCCGGCCGTCCCGCTGGCGAGACCGACGGGGTTGGGCAGGACCAGCCCGCGGCCGAGGTCGACGCGCAGATCCGGGGCGCCCGCGCCCCCGGCGCCGCTCATGCGACGTGCGCCGGAGGCAGCGCCAGGAGTCCCGGCCAGGCGACCTCGGACGCCTCCATGACCGGGCCCTGCCGGCAGCACAGGGCCCACGCGCTGCCGCCCCCCGGGGCGGCGACGGGCAGGGCGCAGCCCAGGCAGGTGCCGAAGCCGCAGCCCATCGGCGCCTCGAGGGAGACCTGCGCCCGCAGCGGCGGGGGCTGGAGCGCGCCCAGCGTCGCCGCCAGTGCCGCCAGCATGGGGTTCGGACCGCAGCCGTACACCGCGGTCGCCGCGTCGCACCGGCTGGCGACGAGGTCGGTGACGAGGCCGCGGTGGCCGCGGCTGCCGTCGTCGGTCGCCTCCACCACCGTGACCCCCGCGGCGCCGCGGCGGAAGCGGTCCGGGGGGTAGAGGCGGGAGGCGGTGGCGGCACCGTTCAGCACGGTGATGTCGGGGCAGCCCCGGCGGCGGAGCTCGGCGACCAGCAGGGGGAAGGGGGCGCAGCCGAGACCGCCGCTGACGAGCAGGGCGCGGGCCGGCGCCGGGTCGACGGCGAAGCCGTTGCCGAGCGGCCCGAGGGCCCGCAGTGCATCGCCGGGTCGGAGCGCGACCAGCCGCCGGGTGCCCACCCCGACCGCCTCCAGGACGAAGCCGCAGACCTCTCCGTCGGTCCAGGCGACGCTGAAGGGGCGGCGGAGCAGCGGCTCGATGCCGTCGGCGCAGCGCAGCTGAGCGAACTCCCCGGGGCGGGCGGTCGCCGCCAGGTGGGGGAGCCGGACGCCGATCTCGACGAGGCCGCCGTCCAGCCTCTCCACCGCCACCACGTCGCCGGCCTGGTCCCGGGCCCGGGTGAGATCCGACATCGGCGAGGTCACCGCGCGATCGCCTCTCCCGCCCGCGAGCTCTCGGCGACGGTGGCCTCGCGGTAGGCGCGGACGGTGGCCACCGTGACGTCGCCGCCGCGGCGCTGCCGGGCCATGGCGTCGACCAGGGCGGCGGCGGTGTCGATCGAGGTGCAGCAGGCGATGCGCCGGCGCGCCGCGGCGAGCCGGATGCGGTAGCCGTCCTTCACGGTCCGCCCCGCGGCGGCGATGGTGGCGCCATCGGCGGATTTGCCGAGCTCGTCGGTCTCCACGTTGGAGACGCTGTTGAGGACGAGCGTCACCCTCCCCTCCTCGATGATGTCGAGGACGTTGGGCCGGCTCTGGCCGATGCGGCCGACGGCGGTGGCGCTGATGCCGGCGTTGGCCAGCGCCGCCGCGGTCCCGGCGGTGGCGAAGATCTCGAAGCCGAGCGCGGAGAGCTGGGCGATGATGGGCAGCGCCTCCGCCTTGTCGGAGTCGGCGATGCTGCAGAGCACCCCGCCGCGGGAGGGAACCGTGCCCAGGGCGGCCATGAAGGCCTTCTCCAGCGCCGGGCCCAGCTCCGTGTCGATGCCCATCACCTCGCCGGTCGACTTCATCTCCGGGCCCAGGGCGGAGTCGACGAGGGTGAGCTTCACGGTCGAGAACACCGGGGCCTTGACGGCGACGAGGGGGAGGGGGGGCACCAGGCCGGTCGTCCAGCCCAGGGCGGCGAGCGGCTCCCCGCGCATGGCGTGGGTGGCCATCTCCACCATCGGCACCCCGGTGACCTTGCTGATGAAGGGCACGGTTCGCGACGCCCTCGGATTGACCTCGAGGACGTGGGCCCGGCCCCGCCAGATGACGAACTGGATGTTGCAGAGGCCTCGCACCGGCAGCGCCCGGGCGATCGCCACGGTGGCGTCGACGATCTGCCGCGACATCTCCTCGCCGAGATGCGGCGGCGGGTAGGCGGCCATGGAATCGCCGCTGTGGACACCCGCCCTCTCGACGTGCTCCATCAGCCCGGGGATGACCACGGTGTCCCCGTCGCTGATGGCGTCCACGTCCACCTCGGTGCCGAAGAGGTACTTGTCCACCAGAACCGTGCCCCGGGAGCCCCCGGCGCCGCCCCCCGCGTCGGGCAGCGCCGCCATCGCCGCGGCCATGTAGTGCTCGAGCTGGTCGCGGCCGTGCACCACCTCCATCGCCCTCCCGCCGAGGACGAAGGAGGGGCGGACCAGGACCGGGTAGCCGATGCGGTCGGCGATGACGGCGGCCTCTGCCGGGTCGAGCGTCGCCGCCCCGCGCGGCTGGGGGATGTCCAGCCGCCGCATCAGCGCCTCGAAACGGCGGCGATCCTCGGCGAGGTCGATGGCGTCGACGCTCGTGCCGAGGATCTGGACCCCCGCGGCGTGGAGCGGCTCGGCCAGGTTGATGGCGGTCTGCCCGCCGAACTGCACCACCACACCCTGGGCCGCCTCCGCCCTGATGACGGCAAGGGTGGCCTCCTCGTCCAGGGGCTCGAAGTAGAGCCGGGTGCTGCAGTCGAAGTCGGTGCTCACCGTCTCCGGGTTGCTGTTGACCATGATCGCGTCGATGCCCTGACGGCGGAGCGCGGCGGCCGCCTGAACGCTGCAGTAGTCGAACTCGATGCCCTGGCCGATGCGGATGGGGCCGCTGCCCAGCACGATCACCGACTCGCCGCCGGGCGCCGGCCGCTCGTCCTCCACCTCGACGGTCGAGTAGTAGTAGGGCGTGGTGGCGGCGAATTCGGCAGCGCAGGTGTCGACGCACTTGAACGTGGTGGAGAGGCCGAGCCCGGCGCGCCGATCGGCGACGGCGGCGATGGGAACCCCCGCCAGCTCGGCGATGCGGCGGTCGGTGATGGCCATCCGCTTCGCGGTGACCAGGGCCGCGTCATCGAGACCGCCCCGCCGCACCGCCTCCTCCGCGCCGACCAGGGCGCGAAGACGGTCGACGAACCAGATCGAGATGGTGCTGCGGCGGCTCGCCTCCTCCATCGTCATGCCGCGGCGCAGCGCCTCCATGACGGCGAAGATGCGGCGGTCGTTGGCATTGTCGAGGAGCACCGGGTCCTGGAGGTCGGCGGCCGCGGGGGGCCGCTGCTCCAGTGATCGCAGCGCCTTGTTGAAGGCGGCCTCGAAGCTCCGCTCGATGGCCATCACCTCGCCGGTCGACTTCATCTGCGTGCCGAGGCGCCGGTCGGCCTCGGGGAACTTGTCGAATGGCCAGCGCGGGATCTTGACGACGCAGTAGTCGAGTGTGGGCTCGAAGGCGGCCCAGGTCTTGCCGGTGACCGCGTTGACGACCTCGTCGAGGCGCCGGCCGACGGCGATCTTCGCGGCCAGCCGGGCGATCGGATACCCCGTCGCCTTGCTCGCCAGGGCGGAGGAACGCGACACCCGGGGGTTGACCTCGATGACGTAGTAGTCGGGGCCGTCCGGTGCCACCGCGAACTGGACATTGCAACCGCCGGCGATCTCCAGAGCGCGGATGATGCGCAGCGCCGCGCTGCGCAGCTGCTGATGCTCGCGATCGGTCAGCGTCTGCGCCGGCGCCACCACGATGGAGTCCCCGGTGTGCACCCCCATGGGGTCGAGGTTCTCCATGTTGCAGATGGTGATGCAGGTGCCCGAGGCATCCCGCATGACCTCGTACTCCAGCTCCCGCCAGCCCGCCAGCGAGCGCTCCACCAGCACCTGGCCGATGGGCGACACGGCGAGCCCGTTGCCGACCGTCTCGACGAACTGCTCCTCGGTGTCGCAGAGCCCGCCGCCCGTGCCCCCCAGGGTGAAGGCGGGGCGAACCACCATGGGGAGCCCGATCTCGGTGAGCAGCTGGCGCGCCTCGGCGAGCGAGCCGACGGTGCGGGAGTCCGGCACCGGCTCGCCGATGCGGTGCATCAGCTCCTTGAACTTCTCGCGATCCTCGGCGGTGCGGATCGCCTCCAGCGAGGTGCCCAGCGGGCGCACCCCGTAGCGGGCGAGGACGCCGGCGTCGTCCAGGGCGACGGCGAGGTTGAGACCGGTCTGGCCGCCCAGCGTCGCGAGCAGGCCGTCGGGCCGCTCGCTGGCGATGATCCGCTCCAGGATGGGCACGGTGAGCGGCTCGACGTAGACGGCGTCGGCAGACGCGTCGTCGGTCATGATCGTGGCCGGGTTGCTGTTCACCAGCACGACGCGGACGCCCTCCTCGCGAAGGGCACGGCAGGCCTGGGTGCCGGCGTAGTCGAACTCGGCCGCCTGGCCGATGATCACCGGGCCGGAGCCGATGACCAGCACGCAGCGCGGCCGCTCCGGCTTCGCCGCGGGGGATCCGGGCACGGCGACCTCACCGCCGAGGACGGCCGGCCCCCGCCCCGCCGCCGACGCCAGGGCGAGGAACTCGTCGAAGACCTGAGCCCGGTCCTGCGGCCCGGGCGCGCCCTCCGGGTGGTATTGGACACTGATGACCGGAAGGTGACGGTGGCGCAGCCCCTCGACGCTGCCGTCGTTGAGGTTCCGCTCGCTGACGTACCACCCCGAGTCGGGCGGCAGGCTGCCGGCGTCGACCTGGAACTCGTGGTTCTGCGAGGTGACGTAGACGGCCCCGGTGGTCTCGTCGCGCACCGGGTGGTTCCCGCCGTGATGGCCGAAGCCGAGCCGCGAGGTCGTCGCCCCCGCCGCCTGACCGAGGACCTGGTGGCCGAGGCAGATGCCGAGGATGGGAACCCCGGCCTCCAGCAGGTGCCTGGCCAGCCGCACCTGCCCGGGAAGCCGGCCCGGGTCGCCCGGCCCGTTGCTGAGCACGACCCCGTCGGGCCGGTGGCGCATCACCGCCTCGAGGTCGGCGTCGTGGCGGACGGTGATCACCTCCGCGCCGCGACTGCGCAGGGCCCGCAGTTGGTTTCGCTTCAGCCCCATGTCCACGGTGACGACGCGGACGCCGGCGAAGCGGCCGGTGCCGCCGGCGACCACCACGCCACGCTCGAGCTCGGGGCAGAGGGGCTCCTCCCACCGCCGCCACGGCTCGGACTGGGAGACCTCGGCGACGAGGTCGTACTCACTGACCCAGGGCGACCGCCGGGCCATCTCCACCTGCTCGTCCGCGCCGTGGGCTGCGGCGGTGGCGAGGACGCCGCGCAGCGTCCCACGGTCGCGCAGGTGGCGGGTGAGGGCGCGCGTGTCGACGCCGCGCAGTCCGGGGACGCCCTGGCGTCTCAGCTCCTCGTCGAGGGAGCGCTCGGCGAGGCCGTGCCCGATCCGCTCCGACAGCTCGCGGACGATGAGGGCCCGGCAGTGCATGCGCTCGGACTCGGCGTGGCTGTCGCGAACCCCGTAGTTGCCGATCAGCGGGTAGGTCATCACCACCATCTGGCCGGCGTAGGAGGGGTCGGTGCAGATCTCCTGATAGCCGGTCATGCAGGTGTTGAAGACGACCTCCCCGGAGACACCCGCGGAGGAGGCCGGCTCGGCGCCGATGAGCCACCCGTCGAAGACGGCGCCGCTTTCGAGGGCGAGACGGCCGCGCTCAGCCACGGGCCGCATCCGTGCCGGAGGCGACGGGCCAGGCGAGCCGCTGCCGGTCGTGGTGGATGAGGGCACCGTCCACCAGGGTCATGAGCACCCGCCCGGTGAGACGGGAGCCGAGCAGCGGCGTGTTCTGGGAGCCGGAGCGCAGGTGCAGCGGCTCCACGGTCCACTCGGCGGCGGGGTCGAAGAGGACACAGGTCGCCGCCTCGCCGATGCGGAGCCGGGGCTCCCGAACGCCCGAGGCCGCGCCGAGCACCCGGTACGGCCCGATGGTCAGCCGCTCGATCAGGGTGGGGATCCAGTCGCCGCCCATGCCCCCGAGGGTGAGGCAGGTGGCCAGGGCCAGCTCGAGCCCGATCATCCCCGGCGCCGCCGCCGGGTAGGGGAGCGTCTTCTCCTCGACGCGGTGGGGGGCGTGGTCGGTGGCGACGGCGTCGATCACCCCGTCGCGGAGCGCCTGCACCAGCGCGGCGCGGTCGACGTCGCTGCGCAGCGGCGGATTGACCTTGAGCAGCCCCGGGGGATCGGGCTCCGAGGCGAAGGGCAGCCACATGCCGAGGTGGTGCGGGGTCACCTCCGCGGTGACGTTGGCACCCCCCTCCTTGGCGCGGCGGATCAGCTCCACGCTCGCCGCGGCGGAGATGTGCTGGAGGTGGACGTGCCCGGTCTCGGCATGGGCGAGCGCGCGCAGGGCGTAGTTCACCGCCCGCGTCTCCGCCTCGACGGGCCGGACGGGGCAGCGCTGCACCGGGCCCTGGACGTTGTTGATCTGGGCCAGGAACTCCTCGTCCTCGGGGTGGACCAGGATCGGCCGGCGGAGCTCGGCCGCCCGCACGATCGCCTCGCTGAGCAGGCGGGGCGAGCAGGCGTTGCGCCCGTCGTCGGTGAAGGCGGCGGCGCCGGCGGCGGCGCACTCCTCCATGTCGACCAACTCCTCGCCGCGCAGGCCGCGGGTCAGGGCGCAGCCGGTGAGCACCTGCACGGAGGCGGCCACGGCCCGGAAGCCCGCCTCCTTGACACGCTCCGGGGAGTCGACCGGGGGCACGGTGTTGGCCATCGCCAGCACCTGGGTGAAGCCCCCGGCCGCCGCCGCCTGCGACCCGCTGTGCAGCGTCTCGGCACCCTCGTCGCCGGGCTCGCGCAGATGCGTGTGCAGGTCGATGAAGCCGGGGCAGAGGATGACCGGCGGCGCGCCGGGCGGCGGTGTCAGGTCGATCACCGGCAGCGACCCCTCGCCCATGTGCTTGTAGATGGCGATGATCCGGCCCTCGCTCAGCCAGACGTCCTGGCCGGGTGCGTCGTGGTGTGCGAGGGGGTCGATGACGCGGACGCCGCGGAGGATGCAGTTCATTGCCGGCGCACCACGTACACCCCGTCGTCGGCGGGGTCGGGCGTCAGCTCGATCTCCACCCAGTCGAGGTCGCTGACCGGCAGGTTCTTGCCGACGTGGTTGGGCCGCACGGGGACCTCCCGGCCGCCGCGATCCACCAGCACGGCCATCTCGATGGCCGCCGGACGGCCCCGCGACGACACCGCGTCGAAGGCGGCCCGCATCGTCCTGCCCGTCTGGATGACGTCGTCGACGAGGATCACCACCGACCTCTCGGGCGACGCGGCGGCAGGGTCCAGGGGCTCCCACGACTCCTGCGCCGGGCCCGTGCGCAGCACCGGCCGCCGCGGGCGATCGTCCCGGAAGGCGCTGACGTCGAGCGCCACCAGCGGCACGTCGCGGCCGCCGATGCGGCGGAGCTCGTCGCGGAGGCGGAGCGCCACGGCGACGCCGCCTCCCCGCACGCCGGCGATGACGACCCGCTCCAGGTCGTCGGGATGCCGCTCGATGATCTCGTGGGCGAGGCGCGACATGACCCGGCCGAGACCCGGCCCGTCGAGGACGAGGGCCCGGGGCTTGGCGGCGCGCTCGAGCTGCGTCATCCGAGCAGCATGTCGAGCAGCGCCATGCGGACCGCCACCCCGTTGCGCGCCTGGCGGAAGTAGGCCGCGCGCGGATCGGCGTCCACCGCGATGTCGATCTCGTCGACACGGGGCAGCGGATGCATCAGCACCGCCGCCTTGGGCAGCGCCGCCATGACCCGCTCGTCGATGTGGATGGCGCGCCGCGCCGCCTCGTAGTCGGCCGGCGTGGTGAACCGCTCCTTCTGGATGCGCGTCTGGTACACGACGTCGACGGTGTCGATGATGTCGTCGAGGCGTTCGGTGAGCTGGATGGGGACGCCCGCGGCCCGCATCCGCTGCTGGATGTCGCCACCGATCTGCACCACCTCGGGGGCGACGAAGCTCATCCGTACCGCCGGGTAGAGGCTGAGCAGCATGGCCAGGGAGCGGACCGTCCGTCCGAACCTGAGATCGCCGCAGAAGGCGACGTGCACGCCCTCGATGGAGCCCAGCTCGGCGCCGATGGTGTAGAGGTCGAGAAGGGCCTGGGTGGGGTGCTCCCCCGGCCCGTCGCCGGCGTTGACCACCGGCACCGAGGCGACCTCGGCGGCGCGGGCGGCGGCACCGGCCTGGTCGTGGCGCAGCACGATGACGTCGGCGTAGCCGGAGACCATGCGGATGGTGTCCTCCAGCGTCTCCCCCTTGTAGACGCTGGAGAACTGGCGGGCCGCCTCGGTGCCGACGACGGCCCCGCCGAGACGGAGCATCGCCGATTCGAAGCTGAGCCGCGTCCTGGTCGACGGCTCGTAGAAGAGGGTGGCCATGATCTGACCGGCCAGGCGCGTGTCACGCCGCCCGGCCAGGTCGCGCGCCCGCGCGAAGATGTCGTCGAGGCGCTCGCGATCGAATTGGTCGCTGGAAATGACGTGGTTCAGCCGCGCCCGGGTCGCCTGAGCTGCCACCACTACCCTCCGCCGGAGGCCCGAGAGCGACCGTGCGGGGGCGCCACCTTGCGGCGCTGATCCCCTTACCGGCCTCACGGGACCTGCTTGAAGTGGATCCTCGGGGCCGACTCTAGCAGGTCGCCGCCGGGCGTCCAGGGTTCGCAGCGGCCGCGCCCGCCGCGGCCGCCCACCCCCCGCAACCAGCCCCCCGGCGGTGACCAAGGCGTTGCGACGATCCCGCGACATTCGCGTCAAACAGGTTCGGTACCGGGGCTCCCGATCTAGTCTTGCGCCGATGTCCGTCACGGATCCTGCTCCGCGGGGCCGGCACCGGATCCGCCGACCTCACATCACCTTCGCCACCCGGCTCCTGCTGGGCGGCTTCGTCCTGTCGCTGGGCATCATCACCGCAGTCAGCGCCTTCCTGCTGGTCAGCCGCGACCAGCAGACGCAGGTCGCCGCCCAGACCAACGCGCAGAGCCGAGCCCAGGCCTACCGGGAGCTGCTGCAGCAGGTGGCGGCCCCCCAGGCGCGCTTCGCGGCTCAGGACGTCGCCGGGCTGCCCGCCGTGGTCAGCGCCCTGCAGACCTCGCCGGTCTCGCCGGAGGCTGTCGCGGCCCTGCTCAGCGGTTCGACCAAGGTCATCACCGACCTTCCCGACGAGACGGTGAGCGTCTTCGGCATCGACGGCAGCCTCCTCGCCACCACCGAGGCGGCGGGGACGCCCCAGCTCTCCAGCGGTCTGGAGTCGGTGCGCGCGGCGCTCCTCGGCAGCCCCGCCGAGGCCATCGACTTCGTCGCGGCCCAGACCCCGTTCTACGACTTCGCCGCCCCGGTCATCGCCCAGGGGTCGACCCAGGTGCTGGGTGCGGTCGTCTACAGCATGCCGCTGGAGAGCCAGATGCTCCGCCTGGTCGGGGCCGTCGGCGCGGGCTACGTCCCCGTCCTCATCCCCAACCAGGCGGGGGCGCCCCTGATCCGCCTGTCCGGCAGTCCGGGCAACCCCAGCGCCGCCACCCAGACCCTGCCGTCGGCACTCCGGGCTCACCTCGGGGGCTCGGCCGACAGCTTCGACGGGCTCTACAGCGTGGGCGGTGCGGCCCAGGCGGCGGCCTTCGAAGGCATGAACCCCAACCCCGGGCCGCCGGTCGTCTACATCGGGGTCGAGACCCCGCTCTCCGCCTTCACGGGCGACCAGACGACCGACGAGCTGACCGTTCTCTGGCTGGCCCTCACCGCCCTGCTGGTCACCTGGCTCCTCGTGCTGCTCTTCGTCAACCGCTTCGTCCGCCGTCCGGTGGCCCACCTCAGCGCCGGTGTGGCCCGCATCGCGGACGGCGACTACGGCACCGACATCCCGGTCACGTCCCACGACGAGCTGGGGGTGCTGGCCCGGCGCGTGAACACGATGCGAGCGCAGATCGAGAGCAACGTGCGGCACGTCGACGCGGCGGTGAGCCGGCTCCAGGAGGTCTCGCGGGCTCTCACCACGACCACCGCCGGCGTCTCCAGCCTGGAGAGCGCGGTGTGCACCGCCGCCTCCACCATGGCGGGCCCCGAATCGCGCGCCTCCATCCTCGGGCGCGAGGGCGACTCGCTGGTGGCGCGGCCGGGGGACCGGGAGGCGGCGGCCGGCCCCGAGCTGCCGCCCGACGTCGTCGCCGACCTCCTGGCCGGGCAGACGGCGCGCTTCACCGCACCGGGCGACAGCCCCTCGCTGGCGGTGCCGATGTTCTACCAGCAGAGCGTCTGCGGCGCCATCGTGGTGACCGGGCCCGCCGTCATCAGCGACGCGGACCTCCGGGCCCTCTCCGCCCTCGCCAACAACGCCGCCGTGGCGCTGGAGAACACCCGCCTCTTCGAGCAGGAGAGGGAGACGGTGCAGCGCCTGCGCCAGCTGGATGCCATGAAGTCGGACTTCCTCGCCACCGCCCAGCACGAGCTGCGCACACCGGTGACAGCGATCATCGGACACCTCGAGCTGATGCGCATGCTGTGGCCGCAGACCGACGACGCGCAGAAACTCGCCATCGTCGACGACATCGAACTGTCGACACGCCAGCTCGCCGACATGCTGGAGACCATCATCGACCTCTCTCTCGTCAGCGCCGCGACGCTGCGGCTGCAGCGCCGGGAGGTGGTGCTCGCCGGCGAGGTGCGCGAGTCGGTCGAGAACCTCTCGCGCCGTTTCCCCCGCGGCCTCCCCGTCCAGCTCAGCGTCGACATCGCTCCCGAGCTGACGGTGGACGCCGATCCCGATCGGCTGCGCCAGATCATCCGCTGCCTGCTCGACAATGCCGTGAAGTTCACCGAGCCGGGTGGCTCGGTGCGGATCTCGGCGCGCCCCATCGACGACGGAGAGCGCTGCAGCATCGAGATCGCCGACACCGGCATCGGCATCCACCCGGCATTCCACGACAAGGTCTTCGAGCGCTTCTTCCAGGTGGACAGCGGCGGCACCCGCGCCTATGGCGGCATGGGTGTCGGCCTCGCCCTGGTCAAGGTCCTCGCCGAGGCGCACGGCGTCGACGTGCTGCTCGACAGCCACCTCGGCAAGGGCACGCGTGTCCGGCTGGACTGGCCGTGCCACGCGCCGCGGGACGCGTCCCTACCGGGGACCCGGGCCAGCGACTACCCGGCGGTTCACGCCCCCGAGGACGCCATCGACCTCACCGCCTCGAAGCAGTCACCGACGACCATCTGACCGGCCGGCCGACAGCGGCGCTGGGCCTGTCGCGGCCGCCGGCACGGGCGGCTGCGCCGGTCTCCCCGAGGGGCCGGCAGAGCACCGGTTCTCCCTTTCCTGTGGGCACTTTGTCACGAGGCTGTCGCCACCTCGTGTGACATCACAGAACCGTCATCACTCCGCGAGCCTGCTGACGATTCGGCAACCGTGCCGCTGCCCTACGCTGATGCGGCGATGCGAGGAATTCGGACGGTCTGGCCACGCCTGCTGGGAGCGATCGTGGTCGCCGGCGGCGTCGCCGTCGCCGTTCCGGCACTCGGCCACGCGTCGGCGGGGACCTTCACCATCGTCACCCTCACATCGTCGGAGAACCCGTCCGCGTATGGCGAGCAGGTGGTCCTCAACGCGACGGTGATCCCGGCGACGGGCACCGCCGTGCCGGACGGGAGCGTCACCTTCGTCGACGGCACCACCGACCTGGGCACCGTCGACCTGGACGGGAACGGGCAGGCGGCGCTGGCGGAGTCGGCGCTCGGCGTCGGCACGCACAGCATCGTCGCCGACTACTCCGGTTCGACGAACTTCGATCCGAGCAGTTCCGCGTCGCTGACGCAGACCGTCACCACGCAGGGCTCGATGACCTTCGTCATCGCCACCGTCAACCCGTCGACATACGGTCAATCGGTCATCTTCGTGGTCACCGTCATCGCCGAGTCGGGGACGGCGACGCCGACCGGGTCCGTCACGCTGCTGGACGGCAGCGACGCGGTGGGCTCGACGGCACTGGCGAGCGGCGCCGGGGTCGTCGCCGACGCCGACTTCAGCGCCGGCAGCCACACCATCACCGCGCAGTACTCGGGGGACGGCAACTTCGCGGGCTCGACCAGCCCGCCCGTCATCGAGGCCGTCGATCAGTCGGCGACCAGCGTGCAGCTGACGTCGTCGGCCAACCCGTCCCTGCTCGGCCAACCGGTGACCATGACGGCGACGATCACGCCCGCCTCGGGCACCGGCGAGACCGGGACGGTGACCTTCGCCGGCCCGGACGGGACGCTCGGCACGGCCCCGGTCGACACCACGGGCGCGGCGGCGCTGGCCGTGTCGACGCTGGCCGCGGGCGACACCCCCGTCACCGCCACCTACTCGGGCGACGTCAACTTCGCGGGCAGCGGGTCGGCGCCGCTGACGCAGTCGGTCGACCTGCCGGCCACCGGCACGAGCCTGACGTCGTCGTCGGACCCGTCGGTGGTGGACACGCCGCTCACCCTGACGGCGAGGGTGACCGGGGCCGGGGCCACCCCCACGGGCACGGTCACCTTCCTCGACGGCACCACGACCCTGGGGACCGCGTCGCTGGACGCCACCGGCACGGCCAGCCTCACCCTGAGCAGCCTCGGCGTCGGCGACCACCAGCTCGGCGCCAGCTACGGCGGTGACGCCCTCAACGCTCCGAGCCAGGCCGCGACGCTGACGCAGACCGTCACCCAGGCCGCCTCGCAGGTGACCCTGACCAGCTCGGCGAACCCCGTCGACTATCCCGCCGCCGTGACCCTGACCGCCTCGGTCTCCACCAATCACAGCGGAGCGGGAGGCAGCGTCACCTTCCTCGACGGCACCACCACCCTGGGCACGGCGGACCTCGACACCGCCGGCCAGGCCAGCCTCACCGTGACCGGCCTCGCCGTCGGCGACCACGTCCTGACGGCGGCCTATGGCGGGGATGCGCAGACCCTGGGCAGCACCTCGGCGGCGCTGACCGAGACGGTGGCACCGGCGGTGACCGCCGTCACCCTGGCCTCGTCGGAGAACCCGGCTCCGGTCGGGGTCGCCATCACCCTGACGGCGACGGTGACCGGGGCCGGGGCCACGCCCACCGGGACGGTCACCTTACTGGACGGCACCACGACGCTGGGGACGGCGACCCTGGATGCCACCGGCACGGCCAGCCTCACCCTGAGCAGCCTGGCCGTCGGTGCCCACAGCCTCACCGCCAGCTACGGCGGCGACACCCTCGACGCCCCGAGCCAGTCCTCGACCACGACCCAGACCATCTCCCCGGCCACCTCCAAGCTGACGCTGGCCAGCTCGGCGAACCCGGTCACCTACGTCGAGCCCTTCACGCTGACCGCCACCCTGGCCACCAACCACGGCGGGGCGGGGGGCAGCGTCACCTTCCTCGACGGCACCACCAGCCTGGGGACCGCCTCCCTGGGCAGCGGCGGCACGGCCGCCCTCACGGTGACCGGCCTCGCCGTCGGCAACCACGACCTGACGGCCGTCTACAGCGGCGACGTCAAGACCATGGGCAGCACCTCGGCGGTGCTGGTCGAGACGGTGACCACGGTGGAGACGAGCACGAGCCTGACGTCGTCGTCGGACCCGTCGGTGGTGGACACGCCGCTCACCCTGACGGCGAGGGTGACCGGGGCCGGGGCCACCCCCACGGGCACGGTCACCTTCCTCGACGGCACCACGACCCTGGGGACCGCGTCGCTGGACGCCACCGGCACGGCCAGCCTCACCCTGAGCAGCCTCGGCGTCGGCGACCACCAGCTCGGCGCCAGCTACGGCGGTGACGCCCTCAACGCTCCGAGCCAGGCCGCGACGCTGACGCAGACCGTCACCCAGGCCGCCTCGCAGGTGACCCTGACCAGCTCGGCGAACCCCGTCGACTATCCCGCCGCCGTGACCCTGACCGCCTCGGTCTCCACCAATCACAGCGGAGCGGGAGGCAGCGTCACCTTCCTCGACGGCACCACCACCCTGGGCACGGCGGACCTCGACACCGCCGGCCAGGCCAGCCTCACCGTGACCGGCCTCGCCGTCGGCGACCACGTCCTGACGGCGGCCTATGGCGGGGATGCGCAGACCCTGGGCAGCACCTCGGCGGCGCTGACCGAGACGGTGGCACCGGCGGTGACCGCCGTCACCCTGGCCTCGTCGGAGAACCCGGCTCCGGTCGGGGTCGCCATCACCCTGACGGCGACGGTGACCGGGGCCGGGGCCACGCCCACCGGGACGGTCACCTTACTGGACGGCACCACGACGCTGGGGACGGCGACCCTGGATGCCACCGGCACGGCCAGCCTCACCCTGAGCAGCCTGGCCGTCGGTGCCCACAGCCTCACCGCCAGCTACGGCGGCGACACCCTCGACGCCCCGAGCCAGTCCTCGACCACGACCCAGACCATCTCCCCGGTGTCGGCTCCGGCGCCGACCACGACCTCGCTGACGTCGTCGGAGAACCCGGCGCCGTCGGCGGCCGCCGTCACCCTGACCGCGACGGTGACGGGGCCCGGGGCCACCCCCACCGGGAAGGTCGCGTTCCTCGACGGCACGGCGACTCTGGGGATCGCGTCCCTGGATCCCTCCGGCAGGGCGAGCCTGACCCTGAGCAGCCTGACCCTCGGTGCTCACAGCCTGACCGCCGTCTACGGCGGCGACGCGGGCCACGCGGGGTCGACCTCCGCGATGCTGAGCGAGACGATCAGCGCCGCGACCAGCCGGACGTCGCTGTCCGTCTCGCCGAACCCGGCCTGGGTCGGGCAGGCGGTAACGCTGACGGCCACGGTGGCCTCGACAGGGCAGAAGCCGCGCGGCACGGTGACCTTCTCCGACGGTGGCCACACCATCGGCAGCGCCCGGCTGCACGACGGACGGGCCGTCCTGATCACCACCTTCCGCGAGGCCGGGGACCGGGGCATCGTCGCCGCCTACGCGGGTGGCGGCGGCATCGGCGCCTCGACCTCGGCGAGCGTGTCGCTGACCGTCCGGCAGCACCCGCCCTGCTGCCACCCCGGCGACCCCTGGAACGACCCGCACTGCGGCCCACCGGCCCGGCTCTCGGACGACCGGTGAGCCGATGACCCGGGCGGGGACGCGACTTCTGATCGGTGCGGGGGTCGCTGCCCTGGCGGCCCTGGCCGGCGGGCCGTCGATCCTGGTGGCGAGCGCCGCGGGGCTGCCGCAGCCGACGGTCATCGTCACCCCCGCTCCGACGCAGCTCGTCTACGGTGAACCGCTCGGCCTGACCGGCATCGTCATCCCCGCGAGCGGCAGCAACGTCGGCGGCGAGACCCTGGCCATCGCCAACGGCAGCTGCTCCGACGTCGTCACCAGCGAGTCGCTGATCCAGGCCGGCGGAGCCCTGTACGCGAGCGCATCGACCACCTACCCGACCGGTGGCGCCGCGTGGTGGCCGGCGGGAAGCGACCTCTCGATCCTCGCCTGCTATCCCGGCGATGCGGTCAACGCTCCGGCCCAGTCGTCGGCGCATGCGGTGACGGTCGCCCAGGCGACGACCACCCTGGGCGAGCCGTCCAGCTCCACCGGCGGGCTCTCGTCCGTCGGGCAGTCGGTGATCTTCACGGCCACCGTGAGCCCCGAGTACGGCGGGACGCCCACCGGCGACGTCGAGTACTCCGTCGACGGCAAGGCCGCCGCCTCCGAGGTGCTCGGAAGCTCGGGGCAGACCCATTGGAGCACGTCGTCGCTGGCGGTCGGCACCCACACCATCACCGCGATGTACCAGGGGGACGGCAACTTCGAGGCCTCGGCGGTCAGCCCGGGCGTGACCCAGACGGTGACCTCGCCGACCCCGGCGCCGACTCCGAAACCCTCGGCCACCGCGGCGCCGACGCCGACGCCGACACCGGCGCCGACGCCGACCCCGAGGGCCACGCCGGCGCCGACCGCGGTCGTGGTCCCGGCGGCGGCGGCGATCCCCAACCGCCCGAGCGGGCTCCCCCCCGGCACCCCGCTGCAGCCGACCGAGCTGGACACGTCCGCGGTGCCCCCCATCGACCTCATCTCCCTGGTCTCGGGCATCCACATGGGCAGCGCGCCGCAGATCATCGTCTTCCTGATCCTGCTCAACGTCGTCGTGCTGGGGGGGATCGTCGTCGCCATGCGCCGGGGTCGGGAGCTGACCCGGCGCAGCCTGGGGACGGACGGCTGAGCCGCCCCGCGGCCACCGCCGGAACTCTCCGATGACGGGCCAGACCCTGGGCCGGATCCTTCTCGCCACCGGCCTGCTGGTCGCGGCGGCCGGCGCCTACCTCGCCCTGGGCGGCCGGCTGCCCTTCGGCAACCTGCCCGGCGACATCACGGTCTCACGGGGCGGCGTCTCAGTCTCCCTGCTCCTCGGCACCGGCATCCTGCTCAGCATCGTCCTCACCGTCATCCTCAACATCGTGGTGCGGCGGTAGGGGGCGGCCGGCGCGTGACCGGCCGGCCCGGCTCAGCCGTCCAGCTGCTCGAGGGCCCACAGCGACCACTCGTGCAGATGCTGGAAGTAGCGAAGACCGAGCTCCGCGACGAGAAGGTCGACGGGAACCGGCCCTCCCCCCGTTCCGCTCCCCACCTCACCGACCGTGGCGTGCAGCGCCTCGAGCTCGCGGAGGCTGGCAGCGGCCTGGTGCCGGAGAACGGCGCGGGCATCCTCGCGATCCAGGCAGGGCAGCAGGAAGAGGCGGAGGATCTGCTCGTTGCGGACGATCGGCGTGTCATCGGGGTCGGTCAGCCACCGGCGAAGCTGCTCCCGGCCGGCGGGGGTGATGGCATACGTGCGGCGGTGGCGAGGGCCCTCGTCGACCACGCTCACCAGGCCGTCCGCGGCGAGGCGGTTCACCTCGGGGTAGATCTGGCTCTGCTGGGCATGCCAGGCGTAGCGACCCATGCCGCCCTCGAACCGGCGGGCCAGCTGGTAGCCGCTCCCCGCCTCCTGGCTGAGCAAGCCGAGAAGCGCGTAGCGCAGGGACATCCGAGACACCTCCTGCCACCAGGATACTCCAAACCAGTAAGGTAGATCTTGACAGGAAGATCTAGTAGTATTATGCTCGGCGCGGTGGGGGCCCATGGCGCGGGGCGACCGCTCATCCGGGTCGCGACCCTGGGTCGATCAGTGCCAAGGGCTGGAGGAAGGCGGTGCGTCCCATGGGGGTTCTCCCGGCGAGGCCATCTGCAGCTGCAAACGCGGGCGACTCGAACCGGGGTGGACGCCGGTTGGGGCTGTCGCTGCCGACGTCACGCGGAGTCGCCGCGCTCGCGGTCGCGGCCGTGGTGGCGATGTCCGGCGCCTCGGCCTGCGCCACTCGAGCCGCCACCGGCGGCACGGCCACCGGCAGCCCCGTCTCGGGTCTGTACGAGGTGAACGGCCATCACCTCTTCCTCACCTGTGCCGGGGCGGGCGCGCCGATGGTCGTGCTCGAGTCCGGCCTGGGCGCGGATCACACCCAGTGGGATCCGGTCAGCCAGCTGGCCGCGGCGGCCGGCGTCCGTGTCTGCGCCTACGACCGGTACGGGGTCGGGCAGAGCGACACCCCTCCCGGCATGCAGACCAGGACGCTGGATCAGGTGGTGGACGACGTGCACGCCCTGCTCGGCGCGGCTCATCTCGGCGGGCCCTACGTGCTGGCGGGCACGTCGATGGGAGGTCTCATCGACCGCGAGTTCGCGCGCCGTTTCCCGAGCGAGGTGGTCGGCATGGTGCTGCTCGACTCGGCGCCCGACGATTGGGACGTCTACACCGGAACGGAGACGTTTGCGTTTCTCACCGAGAGCATCGATGTCGAGGCAGCCTCGGCGGCGCTGCGCAACTCCGATCAGCTGGGCTCCAGGCCCCTGATCGTGGTCCAGGCGGGTGACGACGCCAGTGTCCAGGCCGCCTGGGCGGAGGGGAAGACCGACTTCCAGGCGTACTGGGCGTCCCGCCAGCGCGCCCTGGCCCAGATCTCGAGCGACTCCATCCTTGCCCTCGCCCCGGGGGTCAGCCACGACACCATCGCCCAAGAGCCGCCCGGGCTCAGCTCGGCGGCGATCCGCCTCGTCGTCGACGCCGCACGCGACGGCACCAGCCTGCCGGCCTGCGCCCAGACCTCGCTGCCGGGCCTCGGAGCGCTGTGCCTGAGCGAGACCGGATGACGGCGGCCGCTCCCCCTACCGCGCCGCCGCGGCGGCCTCGTGGTCGAGCAGCCAGCGCTTGACCGGCAGGCCCCAGGCGAAGCCGCCCAGCGCGCCGTCGCCGCGCACCACCCGGTGGCAGGGCACGATGAGGGCGATGGGGTTGCGGGCGCAGGCGTTCCCGGCCAGCCGGGCGAAGCGGGCGCCGCCCCCCAGCTCGGCGTAGCTGCGGGTCTCGCCGGCGGGGATGCGGCGCAGTGCCGCCCACAGCCGCCGCATGGCGGGACCGCCCTCCGCCGACACCGGCAGGGCCGTCACCGCCTCCAGGTCGGTCCCGGCGAAGTAGGCGCGCAGCGCGGACGAGACCTCCCCCACCTCGTGCCGGGGGCGGATCTCCGCGTCGTCGTCGCCGAGCCGGGCGCGGAGGCGTTCGGGGTCCGCCGTGAAACCGGCGGCGACGACCGCTCCGTCACGGACCAGGACCGTGAAGGCGGCGCCGGCGGGGGTGGGCAGGGTCGCGGAGTCGTAGGTCATGGCGGGGGCTCCGTGGTGAGGGGCGGACGGATGGCGGATGGCGGGATGGTCTCGCCGGAGGCGGGGGCGACGCTCAGGCTCTGCCAGAGCAGGAGGGCGGCATAGGCGCGCCAGGGGCGCCAGGCCTCGGACCGCCGGGCGATGCTGCGCGGGTCGGCCGGCTCCCCCAGCCGCTCCATCGCATGGCGCAGGCCGAGGTCGCCGACGGGGATGGCGTCGGGGTCGCCCCGGGCCCGCATGGCGATGTACGCCCTGGTCCAGGGCCCGAAGCCGGGGAGCCGGCTCATCGCCAGGTCGATCCCGGCCGCGTCCCCGGCGACCAGATCCAGGTCGCCGGCGGCGACGGCACGGCTGAGCGCCCGGACCGAGGCGACCCGCCGCCCGGTGAGACCGAGCCCGTCGAGGTCGGCCTCGGCGAGACGCTCCGGCGTGGGGAAGAGGTGGCTGACGCCGTCGTGGGGCGAGGCGAGGGCCTCGCCGTGGCGGGCGACCAGCCTCCGGGCCAGGGTGCGGGCCGCCGCCACCGAGACCTGCTGGCCCAGCACGGCGCGGACCGCCGTCTCGAAGGGCTCGGCGCTGCCGGGCACGCGGACGCCGGGGGAGCCGGCGAGGAGGCGCCTCAGCAGCGGGTCGCGACCCAGGATGGCGGCCACCGACGCGGGGTCGGAGTCGAGATCGAGAAGCCGGCGGCAGCGGCGGACGACGTTCTCCAGGTCGGCCAGGTCGTCGAGCCGCACACGCAGCGCGACGTGGCCGGGACCGGGGCCGATCACCACCACCGCGGCGCCGTGGGGGGTGCGCAGCGCCCGGGCGTATGAGGGGACCGCTCCGGCGGCCAGGGGGTCGTCGCCGTCCCCCAGGCTCTCGACGCCGGGGACGGCCCGGGCGGCGAGGAAGGCGAAGAGCGGCCCGGCGGCGAAGGGCTCCCGCACCGGCAGCCGCAGGCTCAGCCACCCTCCCGGATCGGGATCCGGCTCCCCGGCCCGCGCCGCCTCGCCACGATGACCGCTCGGGGCGCCTCCCAGGTCGGCCCGCATCACGTCGTTGAACTGGCGGAGCGAACCGAAGCCGGCGGCGAAGGCGACATCGACCAGCGGCATCGCGGTGCGGGCGATGAGGGTCCGGGCCGTCTGCACCCGGCGGCTGCGGGCGAGCTGGAGGGGGGTGGCGCCGACCGAGCCGGCCAGCCGCCGGTGCAGCGTGCGGACGTCGACCGCGAGGCGGCGGGCCAGCCCGTCCACCCCCTCGGTGTCGACGACGCCGGCCGCGATCAGCTCCAGGGCGCGCTGGACGAGGGGCGCCTCGGCGTCCCCGGCCCGGTCCGGCCGGCATCGCTTGCAGGGGCGGAAGCCGGCGGCCGAGGCGGCGGCCGGCGAGGCGAAGAAGCGGACCCGGTCGCGGCGGGGGGTGCGGGACGGGCAGCCGACCCTGCAGTACACGCCGGTGGAGGTGACGGCGACGACGAAGCGCCCCTCGAAGCGCAGGTCGCGGCTCGCCACCGCCTCGTAGCGGCTCTCGCTGTCGTCCACCCGTCCCATGGTGAGACCGGCGGCCGGCCTGGCGCTCGCGGCTTTCGGACAGGGCGGTGGCGGGGGGCCGGCCCGGCGCGATCGCCCGGCCGGCCCGCCGCGGATCCGGGGCGGACCCCCGGCTCGGACGCCTAGGAGAAGACCTTGGCCAGCTCGTACAGCTCGGGCGGAACCTTCCTCTGCTCGCGCACGACGTCGGCGATCGGCGCCGTGTCCACGGCGCCGCAGCGCACCACCGGCATCCAGCCCCAGCGCCCCGCGAGCGCGAGGTCGTAGGCGGCGGAGCCCACGCGCGTGGCCCAGATGCGGTCGTACGCCGAGGGCGTGCCGCCGCGCTGGGTGTGCCCGAGCACGGTGGTCCGGGTCTCGTGGCCGAGCTTCTCCTCGATCAGCTCCGCCAGGGTGTCGGCGACGCCTCGCTTGCTGAGCTGGGCGTGGCCGAAGGCGTCGAGCTTGCCTCCGGTCGACTCCTTGTCGGTGACGCCCTCCATCTCCACGCCCTCGGCGACCACGATGATGCCGAAGTCGCTGCCGCTCTGGAAGCGGCCCTGGAGACGCTCGAGGACCTCGTCGAGGGTCACCTTGATCTCGGGGATGAGGATGACGTCGGCACCGCCGGCGATCCCGCCCATGAGGGCGACCCACCCGGTGTCCCGCCCCATGACCTCGACCACCATGACGCGGCGGTGCGCCGCGGCGGTCGTGTGGAGCCGGTCCAGAGCCTCGGCGACCCGGCTCACCGCCGTGTCGAACCCGATGCAGTAGTCGGTCACCGAGAGGTCGTTGTCCATCGTCTTGGGAACGCCGACCACCGGGCCGCCGTGCTCCGCCAGCCAGGCGGCCACGGAGAGGGTGTCATCGCCGCCGATGGCGACCAGGGCGTCGAGCCGGGCGCGGTGCAGGTTGGCGAGAACCTCCTCCCTGCCCCCCTCGCGCTTCATGGGGTTGGTGCGGGAGCTCCCCAGCACCGTGCCGCCGATCTGGAGGATTCCGGAGAAGAAGTGGCGATCCAGCTCCCGGTAGTCGCCGTCCCCGACCAATCCCGCCCAGCCGTAGTTGACACCGATCACGGTGTCGCCGTGAGCGAGGGCTCGCCGGCCCACCGCCCGGATCGCGGCATTCAGCCCGGGAGCGTCACCGCCCCCAGTGAGCATCCCGATGCGCAAGGATCAACTCCCATACCCCGGGTCATTGCTGAAGGCGTTCCCCGCGTCCTGGCCGAGGAGAACGATGACGCCGTCAGCGGAGCCGGCGGTACCCGGAGAAGGCGGCGACGCTGTCGTGACGGCGACACCGAAGTATGACGCGAACCACTTCGCAACCGCCGCGTCCTTGGTGCCGCCCTGATTGATGACCTGGGTCGTGGCGTTGGTCTGGACCGCCCCCAGGTCGGCGGTGGTCCAGCCCACCTCCCCGAACATGGTGGCCCAGCGCGAGCTGAGCGTGGGCGCGACGGGCGCATCCCAGCCGCTGCCGTCCTCGATGCCGACGGTGGCCTTGGCGGCCAGGGCCTGGGGATCGGCGAAGACGTTCTGCGTGTAGTGGTCCACCTCCTGGTAGCTGCTGTCCCAGGCGTACTCGAAGTCGGCGGTGCAGCCGGTGGACCAGCTGAACCAGGTGCACTCGTAGAGGAAGTCCTGGTCGGTGAACTGCACGTGCAGATAGCTCGACGCGGGAACCGGCTTGACCAGGCTCCACAGCGCCTCGACGTCGTTCAGGCTCAGGTTGGTGTCCACGTTGCCACCCAGCGCGCTGAGGAGGTTGGGGAGATCGCCGATGCCGCCGATGGAGAGGACCTTCTGCTCGAGGGCGGCGATGATCAGCTGCTGGCGGCCGCTGCGCGCGAAGTCCGTCCCCTGCCCATTGTCCCCATGGCGCGAGCGCGCGTACTCGAGGGCGGTGGCACCGTCCATGTGCTGCTCGCCGGCGGCGAAGCTCACCGTCTCGAAGGCGCACGTGGAGTCCGAGTTGCACTCGCCGGCCGGGTACTCGTCGTCGGTGAAGGCGACGGGGACGTCGATGTCGATGCCGCCGACGGCGTCGACGGCCTGATCGAAGGCGGAGAAGTCCACGCCGACGAAGTAGTCGATGGGGATGCCCAGCAGCGTGCTGAGCGCGGCGTCGGCCATCGCGCCGCCGGAGAGCTCCTGCCCCGCCGCGACGCCGCCGTCGCCGTAGAGCATGCCGTCCTCATAGGCTTGGTTGATGCGCCCCAGGTCCTCCTCCTTGCCCGCCGAGTTGTACATGGGCACGTACCAATCCCGCGGGATGGAGATCTCGGCCACCCTCGGGGGGGCGTCGCGCTGCGGCTGGATGGAGATGACCATGATGGAATCGGTGAGGAAGGCTCCGTCATGCCCGTCGCCGCCGTAGCCGTAGAGGGCGATGTTGATGCGCTGCAGGTTGGCGATCTGGTCGGTCTCGATGGCGGAGCCGCTCTTGCCCTTGATGAGGCTGCCGACCACCGACCCGACGTTGGTGTGGAAGATGCTGGCCAGGGCGGCGGCGGTGCGGTAGGCGAAGACGCCGGCCACCAGGACCACGGCCACGGTGACGAGGGCGACGATGCGCCGCGCCGTCATCCACGGTGGACGGATCCGGTAGCGCGAGCGACGCCGGCGTGTTCTCGATGCCATATCGATCTGGGCTGGGGCCGCACCCGGAAGCGGGCCGCCAACGGCCGCTCCGCGGAGACCGCCCCACCGGGCTCCCTATGAGATGGAACGTTGGTGGAGACGAGAAGGGTTACACCCGATCCGGGGTAAGCGTACCCCATGCCCGCCGGGCGCGGGCGGTCAGCGGTCGACCGCAGCGCCGGCGGCGCCGAGGGCCTCACCCACCTGGCGGACCACGTCCTCGATGGTTGCGGCGATGCGGGCACCGGCGCCCCGCAGCGCCTCGACCTTCCCCTGGGCTCCCCCCGTGGTGCCGCTGATGATGGCGCCGGCGTGGCCCATGCGCTTTCCCGGGGGGGCGGTGCGGCCGCTGATGAAGGCGACCACCGGCTTGTCGAACCCGGTGGTGCGGATCCAGGCCGCGGCGGCCTCCTCGTCCGACCCGCCGATCTCGCCGACGAGGACGACTGCCTCGGTTCGCGGGTCGGCGGCGAAGAGGGGGAGGATCTCGACGAAGGTGGATCCCAGCACCGGGTCGCCGCCGATGCCGACGGCGGTGCTCTCCCCGTACCCGGCGTCGGAGAGGCCCTGGATCACCTCGTAGGTCAGGGTCCCGCTGCGGGCCACGACGCCCACCCGCCCGGGCCTGCCGACGTGGTTGGGGATGAAGCCGATCTTGCACTGGCCGGGCGTCATCACCCCGGGACAGTTGGGCCCGATCAGCCGCATCGGTGTCGCCTCGACGAATGCGTGTGCCCGGACCATGTCGAGCACGGGGATGCCCTCGGTGACGCACACGGCGAGCCGCACGCCGGCGGCGGCCGCCTCCATGATCGCGTCGCCGGCGAACGGCGGCGGCACGATGATGAAGCTGGCATCGGCCCCGGTCCGCTCGACGGCGTCGGCCACGGTGTCGAAGACGGGGACGCCGAGGGCCTCGGCGCCCCCCCGCCCCGGGACCACCCCGGCCACGACGCTGGTGCCGAAGGCCTGCATCTGCGCGGTGTGGAAGCTGCCCTCCCTCCCGGTGATCCCCTGCACGATGACGCGGGTCGAGCGGTCGACGAGGATCGCCATCAGCCGGCCCCTCCCGCCCGCACCAGCTCGACGACGGCGCGCGCCGCCTCGGGCGCGCTGGACGCCGGGACGATGCCGGCCTCGCCGAGGATGCGGCGCCCCTCCTGCTCGTTGGTGCCGGCCATCCGCACCACCAGGGGGACGGTCACGCCCAGTTCGTCGCGCGCCTGGACGATGCCTCGGGCCACCTCGTCGCCACGGGTGATGCCGCCGAAGATGTTGATGAAGACCGCCTTGACATCGCCGTCGGTGAGGATCATCTCCAGGGACCGCTTCACCTTGTCGGCGCCGGCGCCGCCTCCGATGTCCAGGAAGTTGTTGGGGCGGCCCCCCGCCTGCTGGATCAGGTCGAGGGTGTTCATGGCCAGGCCGGCACCGTTGCCCATGCAGCCGATGTCACCGCCGGGGAGGTGGACGTAGGTCAACCCGCGTCGCTTGGCCTCGGCCTCGAACGCGTCGTCGCCGGTCCGGCCGTCCTCGCCGCGAAGGTCGGCCGCCAGCTCATGGGCCAGGTCCTGGTGGCGGTACTCCGCGTTCTCGTCGACCTCCAGCTTGCCGTCGGCGGCGACCAGCCGTCCCGCCACGGTCAGCGCCAGGGGGTTGATCTCGCAGGTGACGGCGTCGAGGCTCACGGCGAGGCGGAAGAGGCTCTGGGCAACCGGGACGAGAGCGGCCGCGAGGGTGCCACGGCTCTCCTCCAGCTCCGGGGCCTGGGCGAGCGCGGCGAAGGCCAGCCGGCGCACCTGGAACGCCTGAGGGCCGGCGACGGCATCGGGCCAGAGCTTGGCGATCTTTTCCGGGGACTCGGCGGCGACGCGCTCGATCTCCATGCCACCGGCGGCCGACAGCATCAGCGCCAGGCGGCGGCGGTCGCGATCCAGGGTGATGCCCAGGTACAGCTCGTGGGCGATCTCCAGGCCGGTCTCGCACCAGACGGATCGCACCGGGTAGCCATGGATGTCCATGGCGAGGATGCGCGCGGCCTCCCGCCGCGCCTCCTCCGGCGAGCCGGCGAGGGCGATGCCGCCCGCCTTGCCCCGGCCGCCGACGGGCACCTGGGCCTTGATGGCGACCCTGCCCAGCTCGGAGGCCGCGGCCGCCGCCTCGTCGGGTGTCCGGGCTAGGCGTCCCGCAGGGACGTCGATGCCGGCGGCGGCGAAGCGCCGCTTGGCCTGGTACTCGAGGAGCTTCACAGCCGGTGAGTGTACGGCCCGGCGCCGCGCCCTCAGGGAGGGCGCCGCGCGATGGGCGCGGGCCGGCGCTCAGCCGCCCAGGGACGCGACGCCGCCGACGGTTCCGGCTACCTCCCCGGCTGCCCGTGCTGGTCGGTCACGGACGGGTTTGAACCGGACGAGCCGCCCGACGCCGCTCCGGGTCCCGGATGTCCGTCGCCGCCGTGACCGCCCTTGGACGTGGCGGAGGCGCCACCCGAAGTGGCATGGGGCGAGGGCCAAGCGGACGGGAAGGCGTGGGGCGAGAACGACGGCCACGCGGACGGCGACGGCCGCGGCGACGGGGACGGCCTCGGAGCCGAGATGGTCACGCTGACGGCGCTGATGGTGCCCGGCGCGGTGATCGTCCCGAGGACGGTCACGTGGTCGCCGACGGCGACGTCGGTCAGGCCGGGCGAGGTGACGCCCTTCTCGCTGTAGGTGGTGGCGGAGGTGACATCGACCGTCACCGCGCCGCCCTTGTCACCGGTGCCGCCCTTGTCACCGCTGCCGCCCTTCCCCCCGTTCCAGCCCTTCCCCCCGCTCACCGCGGTGATCGGGAAGCTGCTGCCGGTGACCCCGGGCGCCACGACGGTGCCGGACACGCAATTGAGCGTGATGCTCACCGTCACGGCGCTGACGGTGCCCGGCGCGGTGACCGGCCCCCACACGGTCACGTGGTCGCCGACGACGACGTCGGCGAGCCCGGGCGAGCTGACGCCCTTCTCACGGTAGGTGGTGCTCGACGTCACGTCGATCGTGACCGTCGTGCCCCCGCTCGTGGTGACCGGGAAGCTGCTGCCGGTCACCCCCGGTGAGGCGACCGTGCCCGACGTGATGGGAAGCGAGATGCTCACCGTGGCGGCGCTGACGACACCCGGCGAGGTGATCAGCCCCGAGACGGTCACGTGGTCGCCGACGGCGACGTCACCGAGACCGGGCGAGCTGACCCCCTGCTCGCGGTACGTGGTGGTCGAGGACACGTCGATGGTCACCGCCGCGCCCTTGTCGGTGGTGATGGGGAAGCTGTCGCCGCTGACCCCCGGCGAGACGACGGTGCCGGAGGTGACGGGGAGCGAGATGTCCACGACGGAGGCGGTGACGTCGCCCGCCGACGGGATGGTCCCCCACACCCTGACGACGTCACCGGTGACGACATCGCTGAGGTCGGGGGAGGTCACACCCTGCTCGCGGTAGGTGGTGGTCGCGGTCACCGTCACCGTCACCGTTCCCCCCTGGGCCGTGGTGACCACGAAGGTGCTGCCGGTCACGCCCGGCGAGGCGACGGTCCCGGATGCCGCCGCGCCCGGCATGTAGGCTGTGAGCTGCGGATCCGGGGTGCAGGCGGCGACCCCGGCCGCGCCGAACACGACGCCGACACCGACGGCGAGCCCTGCGCCCGCCACGAGACGGAGCCTCAGGCCGAGCCCGGCACGGGGCGCCGGCGCCTGAGCACGATCACGGTCGATCCGGGACGCGGTCGTCCTGCTACGCCACATGGCTTCCTCCCACGGCGACGGCCCCGCTCTCGTCCGGGACTTGATAGCACGATCCGGGCGGTGCGAATCGCCCATTCCGGTGACGAGAGCCGGTGCGCATGTCCTCCGGCGGGTCCGCGGGACCGCCGGTTTCCGTTGTCGTCCAGCGTGCAGCGGCCACCATGAAAGCCCGGGGAGGGGGTGCCTGTCAAGCGCCGGCGAGGTCCCGCCCCGGCCCCGGCGGGCCCGCCTCAGGCCGCCGGCCGCTTCGGCGGGACGATGGCGTCGAGCTCGGCGAGGTCCTCGGGGCTGGGCACCCACTCGGCCGCCGCGGCGTTGGCGACGACCTGCTCGGGCCGGCTCGCCCCGGCGATCACCGAGACCACCCCCGGCTGGGCGGCGAGGCCGCCGATGGCCACGCCGAGGAGGTCGGTCTCGTGCTCCTCCGCGTACGCCTCCAGGCTCTCCAGGACGTCGAAGGTGGCGTCCACGAGGACGTCAGCACCCTGAGGGCCGTCGAGGCGGCTCCCCTCCGGGGCCGGCTCCCCCCGCCGGTACCGGCCGGTGAGCAGCCCGCGCTCCAGGGGGAAGTAGGGGATCAGCCCCAGACCGAAGTGCTCGCAGGCCGGCACCACCTCGGCCTCGACGCCGCGCTGCAGCAGGCTGTACTGGTTCTGGGCGGAGATGAAGCGGCTGGTGTGGTGGTGGTAGGCGGTCCAGTCCGCGTCGGCGATCTGCCAGCCGGTGAAGTTGGAGCAGCCGATGTAGCGGACCTTGCCCTCGCGGACCAGGTCGTCCAGGGCGGCGAGAGTCTCCTCGATGGGAGTGTCCAGGTCCGGGAAGTGGACCTGGTAGAGGTCGATCCAGTCGGTGGCGAGCCGGCGGAGGCTGTCCTCGACGGCGAGGCGGATGTGGCGGCGCGAGGTTCCCGAGCTGTACGGGTCCGATCCCATGTGGCCACCCACCTTGGTGGCGACGATCACCTGATCGCGCCGGCCGCGCAGCGCCGCCCCGAGGCAGCGCTCGGACTCGCCGGCGCCGTACACGTTGGCGGTGTCGAAGAGGGTGATGCCGGCCTCGATGGCGGCGTGGACGATGCGGGCCGACTGGGCCAGGTCGACGCGACGGCCGAACTGGTTGCAGCCGACGCCGACGACGGACACCTCGAGTCCGGATTCACCGATGCGACGGAACTCCATCTGGGCGCCTCTCCTGTCCGCTGAGCCGGGGCATCACCCCGCGCTTCCGATGGCATTCTGCCCGACCGGGGGGCGGGCCCGGCGGGAATCCACCTCCTACACTCTGCCCATGGATCGCACCGTTGCCGTGATCGGCGGGACGGGCCGCTCCGGGCACGGCCTGACGATGCGGCTGGCCCGGGCGGGGGTTCCGGTGGTCATCGGCTCCCGCGACGCCGGGCGCGCCGCCGAGGTGGGCGCCGCTCTGGGCGAGCGCGTCCGCGAAGCCGGGGGAGGGGCCACCATCACCGGCGCCTCCAACGTCGATGCGGCGGGGCGGGCCGACATGGCCTTCCTCACCCTCCCCTACGCGGCGCAGCGGATGCTGCTCCCCGACCTCGCCGCGCCCCTGGCCGGCAAGGTGGTGGTCAGCACCGCCGTCCCCGTCCGCTTCGACCCGGATCTGGGGCCCGTGGCCGTCGCCATGCCGGCCGGCTCGGCGGCGGAGGAGGCGGCGGTCCTGCTGCCGTCGAGCCGGCTGGTCGCCGCCATGCACACCGTCAGCAGCGCCCACCTCGGACGCCTGGAGCTCGACCTGGACGAGGACGTGCTCCTGGTCGGGGACGACGCCGAGGCCAAGTCGGCGGTCGCCGGCATCGTCGATCTCCTCCCCGGGCTGCGCGCCGTGGACGGCGGCCGTCTCGGCAACGCCCGGCTGGCCGAGCAGCTCGCCGTGCTCCTCCTCAGCGTCAACCGGCTGGCCGGGCGCACCGCGGGCATCCGCTTCACCAACCTTCCCGGCAGGGCCGCACCCCCGCCGAAAGCCTGATAGGCTCCCGGCACGTGGCCGAGATCAGCGAAACCGCGGCCGGCACGGCGGTTTCGGGCGGGCGGCGGGACCGGGGACCGGTGATCAGGGTCCGCACCCTGGTGGCGGCCGCCCTGCTGGTCCTCGCCTTCCTCGCGCTGGTGATCCTGCTCGCCCAGGTGGCGAACCTCGTCCTCCTCTTCCTCATCGCCGTGGTCATCGCCGAGGGCCTGCGGCCGGTGGTGCGGCGCCTGGAGGCCGCGGGACTGCGACGGGTGCTGGCGATCATCGTCGCCTACCTCGCCTTCCTGGCGGTCATCGCCATCGCCATCGCCATCCTGGTCCAGCCCGTCGTGGTCCAGGCCGAGAACCTCGCCCACCACTTCCCCCAGTACCAGAAGTCGGCGGTCGGCGTCATCACCACCGTCGAGCACCACCTCAACATCACCAGCTCGCAGCTGGAGAGCCAGGTGCAGAAGGCGCTCGGCACGGCGGGCCAGGTCCTGGTGACGATCGGCGGCGACATCGTCAGCGTCTGCGTCAACCTGGTCCTCGTCCTGGTGCTGAGCTTCCTCTGGCTGTCCACCAGCGACCGCCTGAAGGCGCGGTTCGTCGATCTCTTCCCCCTGCACAGCCAGCCGCTCGCCTCCGACGTCCTGCACGAGATCGGCTTCCGGATGGGCGGATACCTGCGGGCCGTCGCCATCAACATGGTCGCCGTCGGGGTCGCCACCGGCGTCGCCTGCCTCCTCCTCGGATTGCCCAGCCCGGTGCTGCTCGGGCTGTTCGCCGGGATCACGGCAGCGATCCCCCTGTTCGGGCCCTTCCTCGGCGTCGTCCCGGCCGTTCTCCTCGGCTTCACCGTGTCGCCGGAGTACCCCCTCCTGGTGCTGGTCATCCTGCTGGTCATCCAGCTGATCGACGCCAACACCATCGTGCCGATGGTGATGAACCGGGTGCTCGCCCTCCCCGCCCTGGCGGTGGTGGTCGCCCTGCTGGCGGGCGCCGCGCTGGCCGGCCTGGTCGGCGCCCTGCTGGCGGTGCCCGTCGCCTCGGCGATCCAGGTCCTCGTCGTCCGCGTGCTCGTCCCCTACATCCACCACACGCAGGGGCGTGCCGACCCGGAGTTCGCGGCCGCCTTCGGCGCGCCGGTGCAGGCGCCCTCGGCGGCCCATCCGGGTGGCGGGCAGTGAGGCCCGGCGGGCCTCGCTGACGCCGGGGTCGAGGGAGTCGCGATGACGGCGGCGCGGCGGTAGGGTGCCGGCCCAGGTGTCCCGGACAGGAGGGCGGCAGGCCGCCGCCATCGTCGCCTCGCTGGCGGTGGCCGGCGCGTACATCGCGGTGTGGCTGCGCGTCGACGCCCTCCACGTGCGCCTCTCCGACTTCGTGGCGTCCTTCGTGGGAGCGAGGATGCTGACCCAGGGCCACGGTGCCGGCCTGTACGACCTGTCCCTCCAGGCGTCGGTCCACGCCGCGGTCATCGCCCCCTTCCACGCGGGCAACCTCCCCTTCGTCTACCCGCCGACGGCCGCCCTGCTGGTGGCGCCGCTCCTGCCGCTGGGAATCGCCTCGGCGTACCGCGTCTTCGCCGCCATCCAGCTCGTCCTCCTCGTCGGGGGCCTGACCCTGGCGGCGCTGCGCTGCCGCGGCGCGCTGACGAGGACGGCGACCGTGCTCGTCGGCCTGGCCGGGGTCGCCACCCTCCCGCTCCTCCTCCTCGGTCAGTGGGACGGGCTGCTCGCGCTCCTGCTCGCGGCCGGCTGGCTGCTCATCGACAGGCGCCGCGAGTTCGCCGCCGGGCTGGTGCTGGGGGTGGCCGCCGCCATCGTGAAGCCGCACCTGTTCATCGGCCTGGCGGTCTTCCTCCTCGTCCGCCGCCGCGGCCGGCTGCTCGCCGGCGGGGCGCTGGCGGTCGCGGCGCTGGCCGCTCTCGACACGGCCCTGGTGGGGCCGGCGGGCATGGCGGCGCTGGTCGGCGCCGATGTCCACGACGCCTCCATCTGGGCGCAGGCCTCCTTCCTCGGATGGAACGGGCTGCTCGCCTCCTGGCTGGGAGGCGGCGCCGGCGGGCAGATCGCCGCCGCTGTCCTCGACGTGGCGGCCCTGGCGGGGTGCGCCGTGCTGGGCGAGGCGGTCCGGCGGCGGCCCGACCGGTTTGACGTGGCCATGGCCGCCGCCATGGCGCTGTCCCTGCTCGCCTCGCCCCATCTCCTCGCCCACGACCTGGTCCTGCTCAGCCCCGCTTTCGTCTGGTGCCTGGCGGCCGTCACCGGGGAGACGAGGGTCGGCTGGCCCGGCCGGCCCGGTCTGCTCCTCATCGCAGGATGGCTCGCCGCCAACGCCGCCGTCGCCCTCGACCTCGGCAACCGGAGCCCGGCGCCCCCGGGCCGGCTCGTCCCCCTGGCGCTGGCCGCGGCGGGGGTGGTGGGACTGGTGGTGGCTACGAGGGCGGGATCCGGCCCCCGGGGCGCAGGCGCCGCGGCGGGCTGATCTCGCCGGGCGCGGCGGCGTCGCGGACGCGGATGGGGGCGAGGATGAGCACGGCGGCGACGAGGAGGAGCAGCTCGAGGGCGAAGGCCGAATGGACGCCGAACCTGTCGGCCAGCACCCCGAGGACCAGGGGGGCGACGGCGATGGAGAGGCCGAGGGCGACCTGCACCCTGGCCATGGCCAGGTCGGTCCGCCCGCCGCTCGCTCCGAGCACGAGGGAGATGGTCAGCGGGTAGAGGTTGCCCACCCCCGCGCCGGTGACGAAGAGGGCGGCGCCGGCCAGGACGGTGGCGCGGCCGAGCCAGAGCACGAGGAAGCCGGCGGTGGCGGTGAGGAGGGCGGACTGGATCACCGGCTTGGCGCGCCCGGGACGGCGGGTGAGCCGCGCCCCGGCCAGCCGGCCGACCAGCTCGCCGACGAAGAAGAGGCTCATCAGCTGGGTGGCGTCCGCGGTCGCCAGGCCGACCTGGTGGCGGAGCAGAGGGATGCCGTAGAAGACGATGCAGAACTCGATGGCGACGGTGAGGCTGGCGAGGACGCAGAGGGCCCAGAAGCGGCGGGGAAGGCGCCCCGCCGCGGCCGCCGGGGGCTCGACCGCGGGGGGGATGGGGTGGTGCCGGGCCGCGGCGAAGAGCACCGCCAGGATCAGCGCCGGGAGCAGCATGCCGCTGCGCCAGCCGGCGGCCGTGGCGGCGAGGAAGCCGAGCAGCGCCGGGACGGCGACGCCGGCGAGGCTGGCGCCCACGTTCGCCTCGACGATGGCCTGGTCGCGCCGGCCGCCGTGGTGGTCGGCGAGCAGCACGGTGCCCCCCGCGTTGAAGAACGAGCCGCCGGTGCCGAGGACCGCGGCCGCCAGCAGGGTGACGGCGACGGCGTGTCCGGCGACGAAGAGCAGCGTCCCGGCGACGGTGGCGAGGGCGGAGAACCAGAAGAGGCGCTGTCGGCCGAGACGCCGGGAGACCCTGTGGAAGGTCAATCCCGTCAGCAGGGACCCCCCCGCCCACAGCGTCGAGTGGAGGCTCGTCAGCGTGTACGAGAGGTGGAGCTCCTGGCGGATGAACGCCTGCATCGGCCCCAGGGCGTACACGCAGAAGGCGTAGGTGGCGACCGCGATGTACGCCATCCAGGTCAGCCGGTCGCGGACGAACGGTCCGCCCGCCCGATCCTGCGCCGCGTCCCCCGCCAAGCCGCTCTCCTCAGTCCGCATCATCGTGCCGGTGGATGGTGAGGCATCATGGGGTGGATGCCGGAGCCGCCGACGCCAGCGCCGCCTCCCCCGCTGCCCGATCGCATCGACCCCGCGAGTCTGAGCCGCCTGGACGCCGCCCGGCTGGACGCCGAGGCAGCCCGGCTGGGCGGGGTGGAGCGGGCGACCCGGAGCGCGATGTCCCCGTACGAGCGCCACCTTCGGGAGATCCGGACCAGGCTGGAGGAGATCGCCACCGAGCGCCGGCGCCGGGAGCGGACGGAGAGGCACGCGAGGCGGATGTCCGTCCGCGAACAGGCGGCGAGCGGGGAGATGCCCGGCCTCGACGACGCGCTGGGCGGTGATCCGCCACCGCTCCCCGACGCGACGCAGCTGTCCCAGGTGAGGGCCCATCTGCGCACAGGCGGCGAGGTGGCCTTCGGCTATCCCAGCCGGCCCGGCGTCGTCAGCTTCACCGACGGCAGGCAGATGCGCAGTGCCACGACCTGGGGGGAGGCGCGGCAGCTCTACGCGGATGGCTGGGAGCCCGGATCGCCGGGCAATCCCGGCGTCCGCGGCGTGCGCGTGCATCTCATCGGGACCAGGGTGGAGCGCGTCGTGGACATCGGCGACGTGGTCGTCGCGGCCGGCTGACCGGCCGGGCCGGCCGCGGTCAGGCGGCGCCGCGCCGGGCGGCCATGCGCTGCCTGACGGTCTCGCTGATCTCCCGGGAGACCGCCGAGGGCGAACGGCTCGCATCGACCCGCACGATCCGCTCCGGCTCCGCCACGGCGAGGGCCTCGAAGGCCGCCTGGACGTCGAGATGGAAGCTGTCGGCGGCGGACTCGAAGCGGTCCAGGGGGAGCTCCTGCGAGCGCTGCCGAGACTCGGCCACCCGCCGCGGGATCTCCAGGAGGAAGGTGAGATCCGGCCAGACCCCCCGGCAGGCCGCCTTGTGGAGCTGGCGGAGCGCGGCGACCGGGAGACCGCGTCCCCCACCCTGGTAGGCGATGGTGGAGTCGGCGTACCGGTCGGCGATGACCACGGCGCCCGTCTTCAGGGCGGGGAGGATCCGCTCCCGCAGCAGCTGCACCCGGCCCGCGGTGAAGAGCAGGGCCTCGGTCCAGGGGTCGACGGGAAGCTGGTTCTGCTGCAGCAGGTAGCCGCGCAGCAGATCTCCAAGCTGCGTGTCGTTGGGCCGCAGGATGACGACGTCATGACCGGCACGGCTCAGCTCGCCGGCCAGGGCGGCTCCCTGGGTGCTCTTGCCGGCGCCGTCGATCCCCTCCAGGGAGATGAAGAATCCCGCCCACGGCGACGTCCGTGCCACTCGCGCTCCTCCTCCGCCGGAGTATGCCGGAGAGGGCGCGGGTCCGGCACCGGCGGCACCCGCGGCCGGCGACCGTCAGCGGCTCTCCCCCTCCTCGGGACCGCCGATGACGAGGCGGCGATTCGGCTCGTCGCCGCGGCTGCGGGCGGCCATGTCGTGCTGCTCCGCGAGCTGGTGCTGCAGCCGGCGGACGTACGCGTTCTGCGGCGACAGCTCGACCTCGCCGCCCTGCTCCTGGGCCCGGGCGATCCCCTCCAGCGCCTCCTCCAGCGCCGCCTCGGTCGGATCGACCGGGGCCTCGACGCCGTAGACGCGGGCCAGCGCGCCCTTGATCTGCGCCACCGTGTTGCTGCGCAGCACCTGGATGGGGATGCCCGACGACTCGGCGATGCGCACCGGCGAGTCCTGGCGGCGGTAGTGGTTCTTGAGCGTCAGCACCATGTCCGAGTCCTCGACCCGCTGCTGGATGCGCACCGGCAGCTTGAGCTCGCGAACCGACTGCTCGAGATAGCTGCGGGAGACGCCGTAGGGGAAGATGGCGAGCGGCTGGCCCGGCCGCAGGCTGCCGCCGGGCTGGTCCAGCGCCTCGCGGCGGCTGTGCTGCTGATTGGCGATGTAGGCGTCGACGTCGAAGCCCCGGCGGCTGCGCTCCCGGGACCGGCGCCCGCTGCCGAAGGGGACGGGCTCGAAGGAGCCCGGATGCACGCTGGTGTCGATGCGGCTGATGATCTGGCCCGCGTCGCCGCGCATGCGGATCTGGGGCGCCTTGAAGTGCCCGCGCAGCGCCTCGTCGACGGTCTCGTCGACGGGCATGTGCACCGCCACCCGGTCCCTCTCCTGGATCTCGACGAGCACGTCGAAGGTGGGGGGGGCCTTGCGCTCCAGCACCGACTTCTGGGTGCCGCGGCGGCGGGCCTCCTCGTCGGAGAGCGTCACCGTCTGGATGCCACCGAGCAGGTCGTTGAGAGTGGGGTTGATGAGCAGGTTGTCGAGGTTCTGCCCGTGCGCGGTGCCGATCAGCTGCACCCCGCGCTCGGCGATGGTGCGCGCCGCGGCCGCCTCCAGCTCGGTGCCGATCTCGTCGATGACGATGACCTGGGGCATGTGGTTCTCGACCGCCTCGATCATGACCGCGTGCTGCTTGGTCGGGGTCTGGACCTGCATCCGCCTGGAACGGCCGATCCCGGAGTGGGGGATGTCCCCGTCGCCGCCGATCTCATTCGAGGTGTCGACGATGACGACCCGCTTGCCCTGCTCGTCGCTGAGAACGCGGGCGCACTCCCGGAGCATGGTGGTCTTGCCGATGCCGGGCGGCCCGAGGAGGAGGATGGAGCGACCCTGCAGGACGATGTCCTTGATGATGTCGACGGTGCCGGTCACGGCGCGCCCGACCCGGCAGGTGAGTCCGACGATGATCCCGGCGCGGTTGCGGATGGCGCTGATGCGGTGCAGGGTCCGCTCGATCCCGGCGCGGTTGTCGTCGCCGAAGTCGCCGACGCGCTCGACGACGTAGTCGATGTCGGTGTGGGCGACGGGCACATGGTCGAGGATGGACTCGCCGTCGACGAACCTGGCCTCCGGCTCGCGCCCCAGGTCGAGGACGATCTCCAGGAGGTCGCCGCGGTCGGCTGCGGCGCTCTGCGCCGCGGCGGCGATACGCGGGGGCAGGGACTGGAACAGAAGGAGGAGCTCCTCCTGCCAGGCGGCGCCGTACGGATTCATCGCGGCGAGGACCGGGCGCGCGTCCCGCTGAGGACGCGCAGGCTCGGAGACGTGTCGGTCGGCGCCGACCGGGCCAGGTGGGCGTGGATCAGGACCGTCTTCTTGCGCGACACCGACTGCTTCAGGCGCACCTTGGCGGTGAGGTCGCGCACCAGGACCACCTGCGTGCCGTACACCTCGAAGCCACGCCGCTGCAGGCCGCGGATGAGCTCCGAATCGTAGTGGCGGAGCACCGACGACACCGGGCCGTCGGGAAGCTCCCGCAGGGCTCCGTCGATGACGGCCTCGCGCAGGTGCGGATCGTGGCCGTCGCACATGAGCGAGAGCTGGGCCGGCCTGGTCGCGGAGGCCGGGCGGACGGCGGCCCAGGCGACCACCCCCGGGTCCTCGTGCACGAAGTGGCGGGTGTCGTCGCGTCCCATGCGCGCCATCGCCCCGTCGGCGAAACCGGATTGCCACGCCTTGAGCGAGCCGCCCTCGAGGCTGGCGACGTGCGACGGCGTGGTGCGCAGGTAGAGGAGGTAGATCGCGCCCAGGTCGTCGCGCCTCGCAGGGCGCAGGGCGGCGCCCTCGGTGGCGGGGACGTCGTCGCTGAAGAGGATCTGCTCGGTGGCCAGCTGGATGAACCCCTGCTCCAGGAAGAGGGTGACCAGGGCGTGGTCCACCGGCAGGTGCACCACGAAATGGTGGATGCCGTGCTCGAGGCCGTGGTTCATGAGGTGGAGGAGCAGCTGCTGGCGGGCGAAGTGCCCGCTCGCCGTCGCGCTGACGCAGAGGTTGAGGATCTGCAGCGTGTGGGGCTTGCCCGGCGGGGCCTGGGCCTGGATGAAGCCGACGATGCCCTGGCGGGGGACCTCGGCCACGAAGAGGGTGTCGGCGGCGGTGCTGAATGGCACCAGGGATGAGAGCGTCTTGCTGACCGCGTACCAGAGGCGGAGAACCGTCGCCTGGGGGACGGGGCGGTCGGGGGAGAGCTGGGGCGGGAGCTCGTCCCCACTCTGGGCCTCGCCGTGGATCTGTTCGATGCGGGCCAGGTCGCGGAAGTAGGCGGGGCGGACGTTCACCGTCGCACCGGCCGCTCCAGCGGGGTCATGCCGCGCTGTCCCTGGCAGCGGCGAGGCTCTCGACGAAGAGACGGTGCAGGCGGAGGTCACCGGTCATCTCAGGATGGAAGGTGAAGCTGAGGTGGGGCCCCTGGCGCACCGCCACCGCCTTTTGGTCATGAACGGCCAGAACCTCGACGGCCCGCCCGCAGTCCTCGATGACGGGGGCGCGGATGAAGACGGCGCGGAAGAGGGGGTCGTCGAGGCAGGCGACGTCGAGGTCGCACTCGAAGGACTGGACCTGACGACCGTACCCGTTGCGGCGGGTGCACACGTCGAGGACGCCCAGCGCCAGCTGGTCGGGCACGCCGTCCTGGATCTCCCGGCTGAGCAGGATGGTGCCGGCGCAGGTGGAGAAGGTCGGCATCCCGGCGGCGAGGCGCTGCCGCAGGGGAGTCTCGAGTCCGAAGGCGCGGATGAGCCGGCTCATCGTCGTGGACTCACCGCCGGGGAGGCCGAGGCCGTCGACCTCGGTGAGGTCCTCGGCGGTGCGAACCGGCCGGACCTCCGCGCCGGAGCGCCGGAATGCCGCGAGATGCTCACGGACGTCGCCCTGGAGGGCGAGCACGCCGACCTGGATGATGGCTTCACACCCCAACGGACACGCGGACCGCAGCGAGAGGCGGCACCGGCGACGTCTCGATCACTCCCCACAGTCTACGCCCCGCCCGAGACCCCGCCGTTCGGAGCAAGCGGACACCGGAGGCGGCGCCGCGCGGGGTGGCCGGCCTCCCGGCGGCGGCGCAGGTCACCAGCCGCGAGTGGCCAGCAGCTCGTCCTGGGGCATGGAGGCGACGTCGAGACCGCGCATCGGCTTGCCCAGGCCCTCGCTGACCTCGGCGATCACCTCCGGCTTGTCGAAGTAGGTGGTCGCCGTCACGATGGCCTTGGCGTAGCCGAGGGGGTCGTCGCTCTTGAAGATGCCGCTGCCCACGAAGTTGCCGTCCGCGCCCAGCTGCATCATCAGAGCCGCATCCGCCGGCGTGGCGATGCCGCCGGCCGAGAAGTTGACGACGGGCAGCCTGCCCGTCTCCGCGATCTCGGCCACCAGCTCGTAGGGCGCACCGAGGCGCTTGGCCTCGGCCATCAGCTCGTCGTGCCGCATCGCCCGCAGGGCCCGGATGCCGCCCTGGACGGCGCGCATGTGGCGCACCGCCTCGACGACGTTGCCGGTTCCGGCCTCCCCCTTGGTCCGGACCATGGCCGCCCCCTCGCCGATGCGGCGCAGCGCCTCACCGAGGTCGCGGGCGCCGCAGACGAAGGGCACGGTGAGCGCCCACTTGTCGATGTGATGCTCCTCGTCGGCGGGGGTGAGCACCTCGGACTCGTCGACGTAGTCGACGCCCAGCGCCTCCAGCACCTGGGCCTCGACGAAGTGGCCGATGCGGGCCTTGGCCATGACCGGGATGGTCACCGCCGCCATGATCTGTTTGATGAGCGAGACCTCGCTCATGCGGGCGACGCCGCCCTCCCGGCGGATGTCGGCGGGGACGCGCTCCAGGGCCATCACCGCCACGGCGCCGGCGTCCTCGGCCACCTTGGCCTGCTCGGGGGTGACCACGTCCATGATCACGCCACCCTTGAGCATCTCCGCGAGGCCGCGCTTGACCCGGAGCCCGCCGTGGCTCTCTCCGTTCTCGTCGCGCTCGACCGTGCCGTTGCCGCTCATGGACCCACCTTCTCGCGGCGAACGCCGCGCCTGGAGGCCATTCTAGAGGCCGGGGGAGGGGGAGCCGACGCCGGCCGGGCCCCAGCGATCCCGCACAGGCGGTCCCGACGGGCTCGCCACCGGCCGCCGGCCCTGGATCCGCGCCGGCTCCGAGCCGGAGTCCCTGTGGGACGATTGGGGCCGCGAGCGTCGGCGGCTGCAGCGGGGAGACGGAGTTGGCGGACCAGAACATCCACAGACCGGCCACGGCCAGCGGGACCTTCGCGCTGGGCGGCCAGCTGGAGGTGCACCGCCTCGGCTACGGCGCCATGCGCCTTACCGGCCCCGGCGTCTGGGGCGAGCCGGCGGACCGCGACGAGGCGATCCGGGTCCTCCGGCGGGCCGTCGAGCTCGGCATCGACCTGATCGACACCGCCGACTCGTACGGCCCGTACGTGAGCGAGGAGCTGATCAGGGCCGCGCTCCACCCCTATCCCTCCCAGCTCGTCATCGCCACCAAGGCGGGCCTGGTCCGCACCGGACCGGACGCCTGGCACCCGGTCGGCCGGCCCATGTACCTGCGCCAGGAGTGCGAGATGAGCCTGCGGCGCCTGGGCCTGCAGCAGATCCCACTCTTCCAGCTCCACCGCGTCGACGACCAGGTGCCCCTGGAGGAGCAGGTGGGCGAGCTGGGCCGGCTCCAGAGCGAGGGCAAGGTCCGGCTCATCGGGCTGTCGAACGTGAGCGTGGAGCAGATCAGGGCGGCCCGGGCCGTCGCCCAGATCGTCAGCGTGCAGAACCGCTACAACATCGCCGACCGCGCCTCGGAGCCCGTGCTGGACTACTGCGAGCAGGAGAACCTCGGCTTCCTCCCCTGGTCCCCCGTCGGCGCGGGGGGCCTGGCGCGACCGGGGGGCCCCGTGGCGTCGCTGGCCGGGGCTCTGGGCGCGAGCACGGCCCAGCTGGCCCTGGCGTGGCTGCTGCACCGGTCGCCGGTCGTCCTGCCCATCCCGGGAACCTCGTCGGTCGCCCACCTGGAGGAGAACATCGAGGCCGCCCTCATCGGCCTCACCGACGAGCAGTTCCAGCAGGCGGCCGGCGCGGGCTGACACCGCCGGCGGCGTTGGCGCGCCGGGTCGGGCCGGCACCGGGGGCTGGGCCGCCCTCCCCAGGGCCCCCGGCCCCGGGGGCGACCGGAGGCCGCTAATATGATGCCCCCGATCGGGAAGTAGCTCAGCCAGGTTAGAGTGCACGGTTCGGGACCGTGAGGTCGCGAGTTCGAATCTCGCCTTCCCGACGTCCGTTCGACGATGCCGGCGCGCCATGGGGGTCAAGCAGCGACCACCCTGGCTGCGCTAGGCTCCCCTGACCACTCGCGGCCACACCGGCCGCGAGCCACCGTTCGGAGTGATGGAGAATCAGATGCTGGCCTTTGCCCTGTTCGGATACAAGGAAATCATCGTCTACATCGTCGTCATCATCGTCATCATCGCGGCCGTCTGGTACGTGATGCGGGGGAAGGGCAAGGCCTCCTGACCCGGCACGGCGCCTCCTGAGGAGGCGCGGCTGGCTCGCGCCCCAGGTCGGCGGTGCCGTCTGGGGCGCGAGCGAATCCCCGGCGCCCGGCCCCGGGCGACAGTCGCCTGACGGAGCGGGGTGACGCGCTCGCAGCGTCCGCGATGGGCCGTCCCCGGCTGCCCCACGCTCCGCGCGAACGCTGACGGGGAGGGCGGCTCCCGAGGGGGGCGACGCCCCCATGGCACGCTTCCGGCCTTCGTGCCAGTGTATGGGCATGCAGTCGACGGCGGACGGCGGCCCCGAGACCGTGCTCGTTCTGGGCGGGGGCGGCGGGCGGGGCGCGGCCCAGTTGGGCATCCTCGAGGCCCTGGCGTGGGGCGGCATCGAGCCCGATGCGTGCGTCGGCACCAGCGTCGGCGCCCTCAACGCCGCGGTGGTGGCGAGCCACCCCTTCAAGGAGGCGGTCGGCATGCTGGAGCGCATCTGGGCCAGCCCCCAGACCGACGCCGTCTTCAAGGCCGACAAGTTCAGGATCGTCGTCAACCGGCTGCTCCGGCGGCCGTGGCTGCGCGGCGGGGAGGCGATCCGCGACCTCGTCGACTTCTCCATGGGCATGATCGGCGTCCGGCGCTTCGAGGACCTCCACCGGCCCCTCGAGATCATCGTCACCGACCTCTCCAGCGGAGAGCCGCTGGTCGTCTCGCGGGGACCGCTGCGGGATCCGCTCCGCGCCTCCTGCGCCATCCCCTTCATGTTCCCGCCGGTCCGCCTCGGCGATCGCCTCTACGTCGATGGCGGCGTCACCGACAACTGCAGCCTGGCCACGGCGGTGGCGATGAATCCCGGCAGGATCATCGCCGTCGACCTCACCGCCGAGAACGCCAGCCCGACGCTCCACCACATCTCGGAGATCCTCAACCGGGTGATGTCGGTGGCGCTCCACTCGCGGGTCGTCGCCGACTTCGATCGCTTCAGCAGCCGCCTGCCGGTGACCCTGATCTGCCCGCGCATGGCGCGCCAGCTCGGTGTCGCCGAGTTCGGCGCCGTGCGCGACGCGGCGCGCACCGCCATGGAGACGCTGCTGCAGACGATCCTCGGCGGCGACGGGCGGCTGGCTCCGGGGGTCTTCTACCTCCCGCTGGTCCCCGAGGGCTGAGCGACCCGCGGATTGCGGGACGGCCCCGGCCGGCGGCCGGGACTGCGCGTCCCGACCGCCGGTTCCCGGGTCGGCGCCGTCAGCGCCCCGGGCCGTTGCCTGTCTCAGACCTTGCCGGCTGCCGCACCGGAGACGTGGGCGCCCGCCTCACCCGCGACGCTGCGGAAGGCGAATGCCCAGTAGGTGACCCCGGCCACGACCATGCCGAACAGCCAGCTCAGGTCGCCGTTGCCAAGGTGACTGGAGATCGGCCCCTGGAAGGCGGGGAAGTAGAAGAGGGCGTTGGTCCACATCAGCGCCGCGACCATGCCCACCTCAAGGGCAGCCAGCGCCCGCCAGTTGACCCCGCCGTCGCGCCAGTACAGCCCGCCGACCTTCTGGGCGAGCGAGGCCCGATCGTAGCGACCCCGGCGCAGGAAGTAGTCGACCATGAGGATGGCGAACCACGCACCCAGCCAGACCACGATGTAGTCGAGGAAGCCGGAGAGGTCGGTGTAGAGGTTGCCCTTGAAGATGACCAGGCCGGTCACCACACCGCTCACGACGGTGTCGATGAGGATGCAGCCCCACCGCTTCAGGGGGATGCCGATCGCCTGCAGCGTCACCCCCGACGAGTACATGTCGATGGTGTTGATGGAGAACAGCTGGAGGATGGCGACGATCATGAACGGCCAGAAGAACCAGTCCGCGTACGACGTGAACGCCGCCGGGATGCCGACCACCTCCCTGCCCAGGGCGACGTGCGTGGTCACCATGTAGGCGCACACCCCGAGCAGCTCGAGGAGGACCGAGGGGATGGCGGCTCCCAGGCTCGCCGACCAGAAGACCTTGGCCTTGCTGGTGTCCTTGGGAAGGTAGCGCGAGTAGTCGGCCGCGTTCTCCGTCCACCCCAGGCCGCCGGTGGAGACGATGACCACGACCGCGGTCGTCCACAGCCACCACGACGTGCCGCTCTGGAGGCTTGCCCAGTGCACGTGGGGAAGGACGAGGATGGCCATGACGACGAAGAGGACGATGAAGACGTAGGAGAGGTAGCGCAGCACCGTCTTGATGGTGGCGTGCCCGAGGAAGGGCATCACGAACTGCACCACGACGGCACAGATGATGATGATCACCTGAACGGGATTGCTGACGTTGGCGACGCCCGCCTTGTTGAGGATCGCGTCGACGACGAAGACCACGAGGACGAGCCCCAGGATCTCGAAGCCGACCTGTGTGATCCAGTTGAACAGGGAGGGGAGGCGGTTGCCGTTGCGTCCGAACGGAGCCCGGCTGACCATGAACGCGGTGGTCCCGGTCAGCGGTCCCGGCAGGCTCGCGAGGCCGAGGAAGGCGTAGGCGAGGTTGCCGAGGAGAATGGCCAGCACCGCCTGGGGGAAGGAGAGGCCGAAGGTGCAGATCAGGACGCCGTAGAACAGGAACTCGACGTTCCAGACAGCACCGGACCACAACCAGAACAGCCCCCACGGCCGCATCGGCCGATCCGACTCCGGGATCAGCTCAATGCCGCGTTGCTCCAGTTGAAAAGTCGCATATTCCTCGGATGTCTCAATCGCTCCGCCTCCACCCGGCCCCGCCATGGTGGCCGTCGACGAGCCTGAGCTTGGTTGGTTTGCCACTGCGATTCCTCCCTTCGTGTGGTTGCGGTTCGGGCGCCTCCCGTGCGCGTCGCGCCGGCACGCGAACGAGATTGTCGCCTGTGGCACGGCCCTTCTGTTGGGCGTCCGGCGGGCCTGTGATCGACCCGCGCCGCGCGCCGCCGGCGGGGGTCCGGCCGGCCGGGAACGGGGCGGAGCAACGGCCGTGGCGGGGTGGTGCGGGGGCCGGTTCAGCGGTCGACCGAGGGCACCGGAGCGGTGCTGCGCCAGGTGCCGGCGATGTCCGGGAGAGGCGGCGGAGCTCCCCTATACTGGCCGGGCGAGCCCCCGTAGCTCAGTGGATAGAGCAGAGGTTTCCTAAACCTTGTGCGCAGGTTCGATTCCCGCCGGGGGTAGTCACTTTCCGAGCCCGGCGGCAGCTCGGGCGGGCCTTTCACCGCCGAACTTCCCCGACGCCGATGGGTGCGTGCGCGGGACGCTACGATCCGCTGCACGTGAGCGTCGAGATCCGACCCGCCGTGGCCGCGGACCTGCCCACGCTGCTCGACCTCTACGAGCAGCTCTCCGAGGGCGCCGACACGCCGCCGGCGACGCTGGAGCCGGCGCAGGCCGTGTTCGACGACCTGGTGGCGCAACCCGGCCGCACGCTGCTGGTGGCGGTCGCGGATGGAAAGGTCGTCGGCACCGCCGACCTCCTCGTGGTCAGCCCCAACCTCCACCACGAGGGCCGCCCCTGGGCAAGCGTCGAGTACGTCGTCGTCGACCGACACAGCCGGCGGCGGGGCGCCGGCCGGGCGCTGATGCTCGACGTGGTCCGCCGGGCGCGCGAAGCGGGGTGCTACAAGCTCCAGCTCGTCTCCAACCGCCGCCGCGCGGAGGCCCACGACTTCTACAGGTCGGTCGGCTTCGAGGACAGCGCCATCGGCTTCCGGTGGTACTTCTGACCTCCCGGGAGGCCCGCCTGCGGCGCGGCCGCGCACTCCATCCCCCGCGCGCCCTCAGTTCCTGCGAGAATCGGCAACGCCGAGATCAGATCGGTCGTTCCATCGGAGGTTCCCCGGGCCATGGCCAATGACGACGTCAGGCAGCTCATCCTGGGCTGGTGCGGCACCGGCGACGACCTGCAGATGGTGTTGGACGGCTTCTACACGGTGGAAGAGCGCTCCGAACCGGACGCCGACGTCGTCCTCGCTCTGAAGAGCGCGTCCGGCGACCTCGTCGCCAGCCTGCAGAGCGGCAGCGACCGCCTCGTGCTCCGTCAGACCGCCAACCTGGGCTCGGCGACCCCGGACGGGAATCTTGCCGACGCCCTCCAGGAGATCGAGGACAGGTCCCCCGGACCGGTCACGGTCGCACTCGACCCGGCAGGCGATCGCCAGGTCGTGCTGAGCACCTGGGTCATCCTCGACGGCCTCTCCAAGCACACCTTCCTGACCGCGGTCAGCGACCTGGAGCGCACCCGTCGGGTCGTGGTCCGGCTGGGCGGCGCCGATGCCACCATGGCCGCCCCGTCTCAGGCGGTGGCCGCGCAGCCTGCCCCGGTGCAGGCCGCCCCGGTGCAGCCGGCCCCGGTCGAGCCCGTCCCGGACGCCGGCGCAGCCGGGTCCGTGTCCTTCGGGTCCGTCTACCAGTCCACTCCCGCATACGGCGCCGCGCAGCCGTCGCCGGCCCCGGGATTCACCCCGTCGTACGCCCCTCAGGGGTACGGGCAGCCGTACACCCCGTCTGCCGCCGCGACCCCGACCCCAACCCCCGCACCGGCGCCGACGCCGGCACCCACCCAGGCCGGGTGGGCGCCCTCGCACAAGGTGCCGCCCCAGGGGATGCAGGCCTGGGCGGCGCCCGATCCGAACGGCGCGGTGGTCGCCACCCTCGGCGGGCACCTCCCCGTCCAGGTGACGGAGTCCCGGGGCGCCTGGGCGCACGTGGTCTGCTCCAACGGCTGGACGGGTTGGGTGGACGGCCGTCTGCTCGTCAGCGGCGCCTGACCAGCCCTCGGGGCGTCGGGGCGGGGCGGTGACCAACCCGCGGTTCGGCGATCGCTGACGGCCGCATGGAGATCGCCGCTGAGTTGGACGGTCTTCTGTGGAAGGTCGTCGCCCACGACGGCCAGCCGGTCGAGGAGGACGAGACGATCATGATCATCGAGTCCATGAAGATGGAGATCCCGGTGACCACACCGATGTCCGGCACCCTCACGCGCATCCTGGTTCGGGAGGGCGACGTGGTCCGTGAGGGGCAGGTCCTCGCCATCGTCGAGTAGCCGGGCGGACGCGACGGGCCGGACCGCGGGCCACGGGTAGACTGGAGCCATGGAGGTCGTGCGCATCCGTCCCCGCGGCTACTGCCACGGCGTCGTCGAGGCGATCCGGCTGGCCAAGAAGGTCGGCGAGGAGCAGCGCGGCCGGCCGGTCACCATGCTCGGCTACCTGGTCCACAACGAGCACGCCACGCGGGAGCTGGAGGCGGCCGGGGTGCGCCTGGTGGCCGAGTCGGACCGCATGAAGGGGTTGGAGCAGATCACCGAGGGCACCGTCATCTTCACCGCCCACGGCATCTCCCCGCAGGTCGTCGAGGCCGCCCGGGAGCGGGGGCTGGAGATCGTCGACGCGACCTGCAGCGACGTCACCCGCACCCATGACATCGTCCGCGAGCTCACCGCGCGCGGGGTCCACGTCGTCTACATCGGCAAGCGCGGCCACCCCGAGCCGGAGGGTGTGCTGGGCGTCGCCCCGGGGCTCATCACCCTGGTCGAGACCATGGAGGACGTGGACCGCCTCGACTTCCCGCCCGGCACCGGTCTCGCCGTCACCTGCCAGACCACCCTGTCGATGTGGGACACGCAGGCGATGATCGACCGCCTCGCCGAGCGCTACCCGGACATCGAGATCCACAACGAGATCTGCCGGGCGACGCAGGACCGCCAGGAGGCCGCCGTGCTGGCCGCCGACGACGTCGATTGCGTGGTGGTGGTGGGGAGCCGGCGCAGCAGCAACAGCCAGCGCCTGGTCCAGGTGGTCGAGGAGCTGGGCCACAGGCCGGCCCACCTCGTCGACACCGCGGACGAGCTGCAGGCGGAATGGTTCCGCGGCATGAGCCGGGTGGGGGTCACCTCCGGGGCCTCGACGCCGACCCATCTGACGCGTGGCGTGATCGCCGCGCTGGAAGCGATGCCGGCGCAGCCTGCCGCCGAGGCGCATCCCCCTCTCCACGATCCGGCGACGAACTGACCACGAACCGACCCGCGGACGGGTGCCCGGCCTAGTCTGGCCGCGATGCGTTTCGGCGGCCGCCAGCTTCCCATGCGCCTGCGCGTCGCGCGGGTGATCGTCTATTGCCAGGCGCTCCTGCTCGGATTCATCGCCATCTTCACCCTCGAGACCCTGATGCTGGGAAGCAACAACGGGATCCGCTTCGAGGGGCTCGCCTCCAACCAGCTCCTGACCGGGAACTCCGTCACCGGCGTCATCGTCGTGCAGGTCGTCGCCGCCTTCGCGCTGGTGATCCTCAACCATGCGGCCGAGGGCGGCGGGGGCTTCCGCTGGGCGATGACCGCGGCCGAGGTGGCCGTCGCCCTGTGGCTGGTCGGGTTCATCAGCGACAGCCTCAGCACGTGGGTGCTCGGCCCGGTGGTCTGCGCCGCCGTCATCGCGCTCCACCACTGGCGGACGTCCGCCGCGGCGGTGTCCGGCCCCGCCGACGGCGGCGGAAAGCGCCCCTCCCCTCTATAGTTCCGGGCTGGGCGGTGGGCCGGATCGCGGCCCGTCCGCCTGCACGGAGGAGTCCCCCATGGTCCGCCCGCCCGTCCCCGGTTCGGTCACCCTCGGCCGCGTGCTGCTCATCGTGGAGGCGGTGCTCTGGCTCCTCGGTGCCATCGCGATCGCGCTCGCCGGGGTGGCCGTCCTCGCCGTCCCCAACGGATCCGTCGCCAGCCAGGTCCTGAGCAACGTCCACAACTCCAACGTGACCCTCACCACGATCGGGGTCAGCCTCGTCGTCGCCGGCGTCGTCATGGCGGTGATCGCCGTCGTCGGCATCTCGGCGGGAGCCTCGCTGCGCCGTCTCACCACCGGGCCGCGGGTGACCGGCATCGTGCTCGCCACCGTCGGGCTGCTCATCGGACTCGTCGACCTGGTCGGTGCCGGCCGGAGGGTTCACGACGCGCGCTCCGCCATCGCCGGCGTCATCCTCATCGCCCTCAACCTGGTCATCCTCTACGCGATCGGGTTCGCCCCCACCGCGCGTGCGGCCTTCCGGGCCATGGCCGCCAGCCGCCAGTACGGGCCTCCGGCCGGGTTTGCCGCGTCGTCCGGGGCGTACGCCGCCCCCGGCGAGTACCTGAACCCGTACGCGTCGTCGCAGCAGCAGATGTACGTCCCGCCGGCGCGGGCCCAGCCGCTGGGGAGCGACCCGGCGCCGGCCGCCTCCCCCCAGCCACCGGCGGATCCCCCTCCTCCTCCGCCCCCGCCGCCCACCTCGTAGCGCGGAGGACGGCTCCGGCGAGGCGGAGCGCCTGACGCACCGCCTTCGCGCACCGCGCCACCCCCCCGGCGGAGAGGGTCAGAAGGACTGGACCAGCATCGCGATGTCAAAGGCTTCGCGCCGGATCCGGACGTCGTAGTAGAAGAGGGTCAGGGCGATGGGGATGAAGGGCGAGGTGAGGACGCCCGCCAGCCCTCCCGCCAGGATCTGCGCCGAGAGCGCGTTCACCGAGCCGGCCGCCCCCACCATGAGGCCGACCGGTCCCCCGACGAGGCCGGTCAGGATCCAGCTGGCGATGCCGATGACGAGATAGAGGAGGACGAGGCGCCAGAAGCTCCCCCGGGTGAGGTGCCAGCTCCGGCGCAGCGCCTGCACCGGCGACAGGGTCTCGAGGACGAGGGCGGGGACGCCGAGGGTCATCTTCACCAGCGAGTAGATCATCCAGCCGGCCCCGGCGAATCCAAGGAGCACCGCGACGGGTGCCGCGCCGAGCACGGCGACGATGACGACGAGCAGGATCGGCGCGGCAATGGCGACGGCGAGCTGGAGGAGGAGGTAGCCGGCCAGGCTCCAGAAGCGGCGCGCGGCGCCCCGGAGGGCCGCCGAGAGGCTGGTCGGCCGGTCGAGGTAATCGTGGCTGACGACGTGGATGGTCGCCGCCTCCATGAGCGGCAGCAGCAGCAGGTAGTAGGCGAGGGTGATGGCGACCAGCGTCAGCCCCGGGCCCACCAGCTTGGAGAGCTCCCGCTGGGCGGCCGCGGTGGTCGCCGGCGACTTGCCTTGGAGGGACTGGATGGTCGTCAGCGCCGACCTCCCGCCCAGGTACTGGAGGGCGACGTACGGCACCTGGCAGAGGGCGGCGATGCCGATGATGGTGAGGAACCTGCGGCGGTAGACGGTGAAGGTGGAGTCGAGCAGCTCGCCGAAGGACTGGGCGCGGAACCTGCCCGAGCCGATGACGGGAGGCGCCCAGGCCCACACCGGAACGCCCTGAGGGGGCGGCTGCCAGCCGGCTGGCGGTGGTTGCCAGCCCGGAGGCGGTGCCGCCCAGCCGGGCGGTGGGGGTTGCCAGCCCTGGGGCGCCGGCTGCCAGCCCGGCGGCAGCGGCGGCCAGCCGGGCGGTGGCGGCTGGCCGCCGGCGGACGGCGGCGGAGTGGTCTCGTCGTCGTCCACCGACCCATTGTGGGCCACCCCCCGGCGGGTCAGGCGAGCTCCGGCGCCCCCGGCGAGGCCACGGACGGGCCGGGACTCCCTCCCGCCGGCCAGTGGATCTGGAACCGCCGGGAGAGCCGTCGCAGCCCCGCCAGCACGGGCAGTCCGAAGACGGCAACCATCAGGACGTTGCCGACCGCCCGGAAGGCGTCGTACCCCGCCGACGTGACGGCGTAATAGCGGGCGAAGTGGCCGAGCCCGGTGAGCGGCGGCAGCGTCGCGCTCCATCCGAGCTGGGGAAGGGAGGGGTAGAAGGTCCAATTCCAGACGTCCATGACGGCGCCGAACCCGAATCCCGCGATGGCTCCGACGACGGCGAGGATGGAGACGTCGACCCAGGTGGGGCGGCACCCGCGCCGGAGCATCCCCGCCAGTCCCGCGGCCATGCCCACCCATCCCACGGCGAACAGCTGGTAGGGAACCCAGGGCCCCATGCCGCCGGTGATGAGCGCCGAGACGAGGAGCGAGGAGGCGCCCACCAGGAACCCGAAGGTGGGCCCGAGCGCGTAGCCGCCGCAGAGGACGAGGAGGAAGATCGGGCTGAAGCCGCCGATGCCGGTGACCAGGGCCGCCCGCAGCGCGGCGTCGCCGGCGCTGAGGGCGGCGAGAAGGGCGAACTGCCGTGAATCCATGCGGCGGGTGCCCAGCTCCAGGCAGAGCAGGCCGGCGACCGCCCCCAGGCCGATGGCCAGCGCCGGGGTCGCCGAGGGAAGGCCGGCCCCCAGGAAGGGCCAGAGGAAGAGGGCCAGCCCGATGGCGCAGACGGGAAGGAGGATCACGCGGCCTCCTCGGCGGGGCGGCGCAGGGCGCCGCCAGCCAGCTCGAGGACGGTGTGGCCGACCTCCCGGGCGAACTCGGCGTCGCTGGTGGCGACCAGCACCGCCGACCCCGCCGCCGCCAGCCGGTCCACCGCGTCGACCAGCCGGCTCCGGGAGTCGGCGTCCGCCCCGCGGGTGGGCTCGTCCAGGAAGACCATCTCCGGCTCCCCGACGAGGACGGCGGCGAGCGCGGCGCGCTGCCGCTGGCCGGTGCTCAGATCGCGGGGGTCGCTCTCCGCCAGCTCGCTCAGCCCGAACTGCTCCAGGATGGGCCGCGGGCCGCATGCCAGGCGCAGCCAGCGGATCGTCTGCCCCACCTCGTCGAGCAGGGTCGGCATGTGCAGCACGCCGCCCGGCTCCTGGGGCAGGTAGGCGCTCCGCCCCGGGCGCCGCGTGAGCGAGCCGGCCAGCGGCCGGAGCAGGCCGGCCGCGGTGCGCAGCAGCGAGGTCTTCCCGCTGCCGTTGGGACCGGTGAGGCAGAGCACCTCGCCCTGGGCGCAGCCGAGATCGATGCCCTCCAGGACCGGCTCGCCGTGGCCGACCGCCGCCCCGGTCAGCTCCCAGGCGGTGGGGCCCGCCGGCCGGGACCTGCGGTGGGACACCGCCGGCGGCGGTGTCCCCGCCGCCTCGGCCGCCACCACCGCGCCGCCGCTCAGCTCCAGCCAGCGGGCGGTCCCGGAGGCGACACGCCGGGGACGGTGCTCGGCCACCACCACGGACACCCCGGAGCCGGCCAGCCGCTCGCACTGCCGGCGCAGGGCCTCGGCCCCCTCCGCGTCGAGCTGGGAGGTGGGCTCGTCGAGCACCAGCAGCCGCGGCGCCATGGCCAGCGCCGAGGCCAGGGCGACCCGCTGGCGCTGGCCGCCGGAGAGGGTCGCGATGCGGCGGTCCGCCAGCGGCGCGATGCCCATCACCGCCAGCGCATCGTCCACCCGCTGGCGGATCGAGGCGGGCGGCAGCCCCAGGTTCTCCGGCCCGAAGGCGATCTCCCGCCTCACCGTGGCCAGCACGAACTGGGCCTCCGGCTCCTGGAAGACGAAGGCCACCTGGCGGGCGAGCTGCCGGGTGGTGGTGGTGCGGAGGTCGTGGCCGAGGACGGTGGCGCTGCCGCGGGCGGTGCCGCCGTGGAAGTGCGGGACGAGCCCGTTCAGGCTCCGCAGCAGGGTGGTCTTGCCGCTCCCCGAGCGCCCCGTGATCAGGGTGAGGCCCTCCTCGAGCCGGAGGTTCAGCCGGTCGAGCGACCAGAGCTCGCCGCCCGGGTAGCGGTAGCTGAAGTCGCTGAAGGCGGCGAGCCCGGTCACGCCACCACCGCGGGGGTGAAGAGGAGGAGGCAGCAGACCAGCGGCGGCCAGGAGAGGGCCGGGAGGGTGAGGCCGGGGTAGGCCTGCCAGGTGGCGACCTGCCCCAGGGCGCAGGCGGCCACGAAGCCCCCCGCCGCCAGCACTGAGGCGCCCAGCGTCGCCAGGTCGGCTCCGCTCCACCCCGCCGTCACCAGGCTGGAGCGCGGGCCGGAGCCGAAGGCCCGCGCATCCATCGCCTCGGCGAGCAGCACCGAGCCCTCGATCGCGGTCAGCACCGACGGCACCACCACCGCGCTCCAGGAGCGGATCCCCCGGGCCCGCCAGCCCCGCATCTGCTGCGCCTCGCGGACGGCGACGAAGCTGTGTCCGAGCCGGGGCACCAGGGTGAGGGCGGCGCCCAGCGCCGCCGCCGTGCGCGAGAGAGGGGCGGGCAGTGAGTCGACGAGCTGGTAGGGCTCGGCGACCAGCGACAGGCTGACGCCGGCCACGAAGCAGGAGGCCATGCCCAGCGCCAGGTTCACCCCGTAGGCGGCACCCTCCAGGGTCAGGCGGCCGCCGATCGCCGGCAGCCACGGGGGGAGGTCCACCAGCTGGGTGTTCCCGGTGTGGCTGACGAGAAGGCTGAGCAGCACCGCGAGCAGGGAGGCGCAGCCGACCGCCGCCAGCGCCGGCCGGACCCGCACGTCGGGCCGGCGGCGGGTGAGCACCACGGCGAGCGCGGCGGCCAGGGTCAGGGCGCGGACGGCCGGATCGCCGCTGGCCAGGCTGACCAGCAGCACGGCCGCGACCCAGGCCGCCAGCGCCCGGGGGTTCATCCGGTCACGCGGCGGGAGGGGTGGGGGGAGGCGGGGCCGCGCCCTCGGCGGGCTCGTACCGCCAGCCCATCGCGTCCCCCGCCGTCAGGGTCACGTCGCTGATGCCGGTTGTGGCCGTCTTCCACGGACCGTTCCCCGACCACAGGAACAGGGACCAGTAGGGCTGGCCGCTGCCGAAGCAGTCGCTGTAGGAGGCCGGCTCGTTGTCGACCTGGCAGACCGCGTCCCCGAAGCTGAACTGCTGGATCGCATACTCGATGCCACTGTCGTGCAGCGCGGTCTCCCCCGCCACCTCACTGCCGGTGAAGCCGACGCAGCGGTCGAGGACCTGGTGGTTGCCCAGCTCCACCACCACCTCGACATGCGAGCCACCGCCAGTGCAGCCGCCCCCGCCGCCGCTGCCGCCCGAGCTCGCGCCGCATGCGACCAGTGCAGCCGACATGAGAGCCGCGGCCAGTGTCGCGCTGACCACCAGAGACGATCTCATCGTCCCAGCCTCCCGGCGGCGATCTTGCCCCGTCTCGCCAGAGGTGGACCTGCCGCCGGAGGTCGACCTCCCCGTTGCGCGCGGGGGTGCATCGATCCCTCGGGGCCGGTCTCCTGGCTCACGGATCGACGCCTTCAGCCGCCTTCCCGGGACATGCCCAGTGGCCTGTTGGCTGCGGCTCCCCGCTCACAGTTGCGCGACAGCTCCGGATTCGGGGTCGTTCCCCTCACCGGATTCCCATTCGCCCGTCGGGAGTATTCAGGTGTCGGGGGAATGGTACGCGGCTCCCCTCACCTGCCGCGGTCAGCCGCCGGGACCGCGGTGGGCCCGATCCGTCGCCCTCTCATGGCGCCGCCGGGCCAGCGCCTGCAGGACTCGCTTGATGCCGGCGTTGTCCACCACCATGCGCGGCTTCTGACGCCGGTCTCGCCGCTCGATGCGGGCGCGCTCGGCCTCGCTCAGCGGTCCCGTCTCGTCCGTCGATGCCATGGGCTGACTGTAGCCGAGGACCGCGATGCGCGTCGCCGTCACCCGCCGGCGAGGACCACCCCGTAGAGGGCGGCCACCACGGCGCTGAGCAGGGACACACCGCCGAGCGCGGCGGCGAGGCCGGGGCTGCGCCACCGCGCCGGCATCACCACGTGCACCAGGGCCGCCACACCCGAGACGAGGACGAAGAGCAGCTTGATGGCCAGGGTGCGGCCGGCGTCGGTGGCGAACGCGTTTCCGCCGGTGAGCCCCATCTGCGACGCGAGGATCACCCCGGTCACCAGGAGGAGGAGGAAGGCGGGCCAGGCGACGAGCTGGAAGCGCCGGCCGAGGGCGCGGGCCAGCACCACCTCGCGCCGCGCCATCGGGATGACCGCCGCGACCACCATCTGGCCGCCGATCCAGACGCAGGCGCCGAGGATGTGGAGCCAGAGAAGGACGGCGTGCCCACTGATGGTCAGCATCGCGGTTCTCCCATGCTGCGGCGAAGGCTGGCCGCCGGCGCCTAGGTGGCGCGCGCCAGCCGGTGACCGCGGCGCTCGATGAGTACCCCGACACCGATCGCAGCAGCCGTCATCGCCGCCACGGCGGCGGTGCCGCCGATGACCAGGCCCCGGCTCCGGGCCAGCCGCGCCCAGAGACGCCGCTCCGTGCCCGAGGCCAGGCGGAGCGTCTCGGCGTAGATCCGGTCGCGGTCGGTGCGGCCGAGCCCCCAGCCGGCATAGGCGGCGGCGATCTCGACGGCGAGGTCGACCAGGGCACGCATCGACGGGGACAGCTGCTCGCCGCCCGTGCCCGCGCGGCGGCCGTCGAGGGCGGCATCGAAACGCTCGGCCTCTTCGATCACGTCAGACCTCCTTGCCGTTCGGCGGGAAGCGGGGCACCCAGCCGCCGGCGCAGCGTGGTCAGAGCTCGGAAGGTCAGCAGTTTCACCGCCCCCTCGCTGCGACCCATGATCTCGGCGATCTCCCGATGGCGCAGATCGCCGGCGAAGCGCAGCACCACCGCCTGCCGCTGGTCCTCGGGCAGCGCGCTCACCGCCAGGCGGACCTCCTGCGCCCGATCGCTCCTCTCGACGGCGTCGTGCGGCGACAGGTCGTCGCTGGCGACCGCCGGGCTCAGCTCGATCCAGCCGGAGCGCCGTGACTGGCGGATCGCCAGGTTGGAGGCGACCCGGTAGAGCCATGCCGAGTAGGGCACGCCGCGCCATTCGAAGCGCGGAAGCTCCTCGAGCCCCTTGGCGAAGGTGGCGGCGGTCACGTCCTCGGCGAGCTCCCGGTCCTTGGTGAGGGTGAAGGCGTAGGCGAAGATCTGATCGACGTAGCGTTCGTAGAGCGACGCGAACGCCGCTCGGTCGCGCTGGGCGGCCAGGATCAGCTGCCGCTCCTCCTCGAGCTCGGTGTCGGTGCGATGGGCGATCTCAGCCCCTCCCCCGAGGAGTCGTCACCGACCAGAAGCCGAGCGTTCCGACCGGGTTACGCGTGCAGCAGCGAGAGCTTGCGACCGGCATCGGCAAACGCCTCCAGGGCCCGGTCGAGCTCCTCCCGGGTGTGTGTGGCCGTGACGATCGTCCGCACCCGAGCCCTGCCCCTGGGCACGGTGGGGAAACCGATGCCCTGGGCGAAGATGCCAGCGGCGAGCAGCAGGTCGGAGAGTCGCATCGCCGTGTGCGCCTCGCCGCACATGACCGGGGTGATCGGGGTCTGGCTCGACCCCGTGTCGAAGCCCAGGTCCGTCAGGCCCTGCTTGAAGTGGGCGGTGTTCTCCCAGAGCCGCGCCATCAGCTCGGGCTCCGTCTCCAGCACGTCGATGGCGGCGACGCAGGCGAGCACCACGGCGGCCGGGTGGCTGGAGGAGAAGAGGAAGGGGCGGGCGCGGTGGATCAGGTGATCGCGCACCGCCTGGCTGGCGGCGACGTAGCCGCCGACCACGCCGATGGCCTTGGAGAGGGTGCCGATGTTGAGAGCCACGCGCCCATGCAGGCCGAAGTGGTCGGTGGTGCCCCGCCCGTGGTCCCCCAGCACACCGGTGGCGTGGGCGTCGTCGACCATGACGACCGCGCCGTAGCGCTCGGCGCGCTCCACCAGACCGGGCAGCGGAGCGATGTCGCCGTCCATGGAGAAGACCCCGTCGGTGACCAGCAGGGTGCGGCGGTAGCCGTGCTTGGCCGCCTCGGCCAGGGCGCGCTCGGCGGAGTCGAGGTCGGCGTGCTCGTAGAGGATGCGCTCCGCCTTGGTGAGGCGGATGCCGTCGACGATCGAGGCGTGGTTGAGCCTGTCGCTGATGACGACGTCACCCTCCTCGAGCATGGCGCTGAGGACGCCGACGTTGACCGTGTAGCCGCTCTGGAAGACCAGGGCGGCCTCGGTGCGCTTGAAGGCGGCGAGCCTGGCCTCGAGTTGCTCGTGGATGGCCTGGGTCCCGGCGATGGTCCTGACCGCCCCGGCGCCCGCCCCCCAGTGCCGCGCCCCCTCGACGGCCGCCTCCACGACGCGGGGGTGGGTGGTGAGCCCGAGGTAGTCGTTGCTGGAGAGGTTGACGAGCCGCCGGCCGCCGATCTCGACCAGGTGGCCCTGGGGCGAGTCCAGCACGCGCAGCGGCCGGTAGAGGCCCTCGCTCCGAAGACGGTCGAGATCCTCGGTCAGCGACCGGTCCAGCGCCAGGACGGCCTCGGATCGCGGCGTGCTCTCGCTCATGGGATGAGCGACACCTTGCCACACAGGCCCGACTTGACGAGCCTGATCGCCTCCTCGATGTCCGTCAGCGGGAAGCGGTGGGTGATCAACTGGGCGGCGTCGATGGCGCCGCTGCGCAGGTGGGCGGCGGTCTGCTCCCAGGTGCTGAAGAGTCGCCGGCCCACCACGCCGTGCAGCGTCAGGCTGCGCATCACGACGTCGGTGGAGAGGTCGATGGTGGTCGGTTCGTCGCCGATGCCGAGCAGCGAGATCCAGCCGCCGGATCGGACCACGCGGGTGGCGGCGACCACCGCCACCGGCGCTCCGCTCATCTCCAGGGCGCAGTCGACCCTGCCGCCGGCGGCTCGCCGGATGGCCGCTTCGGCACTCCCCTGCCCCGCCTCGACCACCGCGTCGGCCCCCATCTTCTCGGCCAGCCCGAGCCGGTACCGGTTGGGGTCGATGGCCACCACCCGCCAGGCGCCTCGGGCCTTTGCAACGGCGACCGCGGCGCAGCCGATGGGGCCGCAGCCGAAGACTGCCACCGTCGCGCCCCGCATCTCGCCGTAGGAGCAGGCGTGGACGGCGTTGCCGAAGGGTTCCATGGCCGCCGCCACCGCCGGGCTGATGGCGTCGCCGACGGGCCAGATGTTGGCGGCCGGGACCACCGCCCAGCCGGCGAAGCAGCCGTCGGTGTCGACACCGAGGATGCGGGTGTCGGCGCAGACGTGGAAGTCGCCCCGCCGGCACGCGGGGCAGCGGCGGCAGACGACGTGGGACTCGACGGCGACCCGCTCGCCGATGGCGATGCCGCCGTCGACGCCGGCACCGAGGGCGACCACCTCGCCGCACAGCTCGTGGCCGATGATGCGGGGAGGGTGGACCCTGGCCTGCGCCCAGGGGTTCCAGTCGTAGAGGTGGACATCGGTGCCGCACACCGACGCGGCGACCACCCGGAGCAGGACCTCGCCCGGCCCGGCACTGGGCTCGGGGACCTCGACGAGGGAGAAGCCGGGGCCCGGAGCCACCTTGATCACAGCCAGCATGCCGTGACCGATTATGAGGGGAGAGGCTGGGCCCGGCCGGCGGCGGGGGCGGCGGCCACGCGCCGCACCAGGGCGGCGAAGTGGAGCAGGCCGGTGGGGACGAGGAGGGGCAGGCCCACCGCCAGGTCGATCAGCGCCACCGGGCCGCCGGCGACGTGGACCAGCATGGAGATGATCAGGACGAGGCCGATGAGGGCCGTGTTGCGCCGTCCCCAGACGGTGTGGACCAGCTCCGGCCGGCGGCCGAGAAGGAAGACGACGGGGGTGAGCAGGAGCGGCGCCAGGTAGCGGAAGAGGATGAGGGCGGCGAGCCACCAGGTGAGGATGCCGAGATGGGCGCTGCCGGCCGCGGCGACGCTGAAGAAGAGGACGTCCATCGCAGGGTCGATGGCCTTGCCCAGCTTGGTGACGGGGCCGAAGCGCCGGGCCACGAATCCGTCCACGAAGTCGAGCATGCCGACGGCGCCGCCGACCGTCACCCAGAGCACCAAGCCGAGCTGCCCCGGCAGCGACCAGGTGGCGCAGAGGAGGAGCGGCAGGCAGAACCAGGCGCGGAACGCCGAGAGGCCGTTGGGAACGCCGTAGACGTCGACGGCGACCCCGTCGGGACGCTCGAGCATGGCGGCCCCGCCCGCCATGACCAGCGCGATCAGCGCCCACCAGACGAGGGTGCCGAGGATGGCCGTGGCCCAGCCGCCGCCGTGGAGGCCGGCGACGGCCAGGCTCAGCGCCTCGGCGCCGAGCAGGCCGAGGGCGCACCACAGCGCGAGCGATCGACGCAGGCTCCGGCTGCGGCGCAGACGCCCGGCGGAGCTGGCGCAGAAGCCGGCCAGCCCGCGCAGACCGCCGGGCGCCCGGCCGGCCATCACCGGCCGCCGGGCGCGCGCCCCGGCCTACTGCACGACAAGGCAGGTGATGGTCTTGAAGACTCCGTCGGCCGCCTGGATCTTCTCGACGATCAGCTTGCCGATGCCGGCGACGTCGTCGGCCTCGGCCCGGGCGATGACGTCGTACTCGCCCGTGATGGCGTCGGCCTGGAGGATGCCCTCCTGGCCCTGCAGCTTGTGCACGACCTCGAGAGCCTTCCCGGCGGTGACACCGATGAGAACGTAGGCGCGGACCATCTCATTCCTCCGGATCGTTTGACTGGCGAATGTAGCATGGGCACGTGCCCTGGCCCATGTCCCTGCTCACATCGCTGCTGTTCCGAACCCTGGCGCGCCGCTTCGCGCGCGCCACGGGCCGCCGGCCGCAGCCGGTGGACATGGCCGGGATCCGCAAGACCGTCGCCGCCACCAGGGAACCCGCCCTGATCGCCGCCCACGGCACCGTCGTCGCCGCCCTCACCGCGGTGTGCGGGGTCCTCACCGTGGCCGGGATCACCGTGCTGCTCCTGGGCCCGCTGTGGCTGGGGATCGCGACGATCGTGCTGGCGGCGATCTGCGCCGTCACCGCAGTGCCCGAGGTCCTCCGCATCCGCCGCACGGTGCGGGCGCGGCGCCTCCGCCGCCACGCCCGGGCGCTCAACCAGGAGATGGACGGGAGCCACCCCACATGATGGCGGCCCGGCACGGCCATCTCGGCGCCCTCGCCGGCTTCACCGCGGCGCTTATCGGGCCGGCGCTCCTCACCATGCTCCTCAACCTGCTGCCGCGCAGCGGGTCGGACGACTGGGCGCTGCTCTACGTCGTCGTGGTCGCGTCCCTCGGGCTGCTCAGCGGGCTGGGGCCGGCCATCGTGGCGGCGGCGGCCAGCTTTCTCCTCGTCGACTACTACTTCGTCCCGCCCTTTCACCAGCTCGCCATCGCCAGCACCGGCGACGTCGTCAACCTGCTGGTCTTCCTCGCCGTCGCCGGCGTGGTCGGCGGCCTCGGCTCCCGCCGCCGCCGCGCCCAGCTCGAGGCGGAGCGCCTGGCCACCCAGCTCCGCCAGGTCAACGCCGAGCTGGAACGGCTGAACCGCGAGCAGGCCGAGTCGGCCGCAGTGGCGGTGCGCCTCGCCCAGACCCAGCAGCAGGTCCGCGTCCTCGAGGAGTCCGACCGGCTCCGCACCGACCTGCTCGCCAACGTCTCCCACGAGCTGCGCACGCCGCTGGGCAGCATCCTCATCGGAGCCACCGACCTGCTGGAGAACCCAGTGCTGCCCCAGACGCTGCGCCCCGAGGTCGAGGCGGTGGCCCGTGAGGCCCGGCGCCTGGAGCGGCTCGTCTCCGACCTCCTCGACATGGCGAGGATCGAGGGCCATGCGCTCACCCTCAACGCCGTCGAGATCGACCTCGGCGAGGCGCTGTCGGCCGCGGCCGCGCGGCTGCGGCGGGCCTCGCCCGCGCGGGCTGTGGATGTCGTCCTCCCCCAGGGCGACCTCGAGGTCCTGGCGGATTGGGACAGGCTTGGCCAGATCCTGGACAACCTGCTGCGCAACGCGGACCGCCATGCCCCGGCGGGGACACCGATCACCCTGGAGGCGGCGCCGGGGAAACGGTCGATGGTGGTCACCCGGGTCATCGACCGGGGACCGGGGGTGGAGGCGGACCAGCGGGAGAGGATCTTCGAGCGCTTCGTGCGCGGTCCGGAGGCCGGCATGGGCGGCGACAACGGCGCGGTGGCGGGCGGCACCGGCCTCGGTCTGGCCATCGTCCGCGGTCTGGTCGAGGCGCACGCCGGGCGGGTGTGGGTGGAGGACGCGGCGGCGGGCGAGGGAGGCTGTTTCGCCTTCACCCTGCCGGCGGCCGGAGCCGCCTGAGGGCCCACACCGGGGTCGCACCACGACGCGGGGCCGGACCCACCGGATCCCCGATGGCGGCTGCCATCATGCGCCCGATGGTCGCCACCCTCGACGCGGTGCTGTGCTTCTGCGCCGGCGTCTTCCTGCACATCTGCGTCCTTCACTTCTTCCGCTGGGAGGAGACGTCCACACACCCGATGGTCAGGATGTGGAAGCGCCCTAGGCTGGCGAGCACGGTCTGGGCCAGCGTCCAGCTGTTCGCCGGGGTGCTGATCCTCCTCCTCATCAAGTTCCGGTTCGCGCTCGACCTCGACACCCTGGTGCTGCTCGCCGGCTTCTGCTTCTGGGGCGTCCTCGGAGCGCTGCTGTTCGACCACGGGGACGGCGGCGGTTCGCCCTCCCGCTGAGCGCACCGCCGAGACGGCCGGCGGCACCCCGGCGTAACCTGCCGCCGGCACGCGCCGTTCCAGGGGCATGCCGGTGCTCCACCCCGCCACGACTCGACGACGCTCCCGGGGCCTGCGCCGGGCACCGCTGATCGGGCTGCTGGCGCCGCTGGTCCTCGCCGGCTGTGCCGCCAGCTCCACGATGCTGCCGAGCCTGACGGCCAGCGCCTCGGCGGTCGCCACGGCCACGGCGGGTGCCGCCTCGGTCGCCGTCCCCGTCGTCGAATGCCCGACCGCGTACGCGGGCGCGAATCCGGGAGCGCCCAGCACCACGTATCCGGACACGATGGCGATCAGCGCCACCGCCTCGGTGGCGGGGCAGCTGGCCCTCTACTCGAACGACACGCGGTCGCTCTCACCCGTCCTCGCCCCGCGCGGGTGGAGCTGCCAGGTGTCGGTCGCGGTCGACGGCGGCGTTGCCGTCCTAGTGTTCCCCTCGACGGCCACCCCGCCCAGCGCCTTCGCCACCCTGCCCGCGAGCGTGACGCAGATCGACGCGGCCTCCGACGGGGCGTGCCAGAGCTGCATCTACTCAACCGTCTGCCCGTTCGTGACCAACGCCGGTCAGCAGCTGGGATACGGCCCCGGCAGTGGCGTCGACTGCGCCATGGCTCCCACCCTGGAGAAGGTCGCCTTCGACCAGGGATCGCCCGGTGACACCGGCTCCACCATCGCCGACGTCATCACCTTCCTCGACCCGGCCGGGATCGCGGGCGACGGCGATCCCTCCGGCGGAACCTACCCGGCCCTGGGTGTCGTCCTGTACGACTGGGCGTCGTCGAACGGGTCCCCGCAGAGTGACGGCGCGTCGAAGGAGACCTGCCTGCTCCCCTCCGCCGAGGGCGGTCTCTGCGCGGCGATCACCCAGGACTTCACGACCCGCGCCTGGCTGATGCCCGGCTGAGGTCGCATCCTCAGGGGTAGGGGCAGCCCCCCGGGAAAGTCGTGGGGTGGCGGGATGGGCAGAGGGGATGCCGTCTCCGTACCCTTGGCCCATGACCGACAGCACGGTTCCGCGCCGGGCGGGGGACCCCGTTCACGCCGGGGATCTCTGGCGGCTGCCCGCCGCCGTCGTCTCGTCGCGGACCTGGCTCGCGACCATCCACCTCCTCGCCGGGCTCCCCGTCGCCATCGCCATCTTCACCCTGGTGGTGACGGGGGTGTCCCTGGGCGTCGGGCTCCTGCCCCTCTTCCTCTTCGGCATCCCGGTGCTCACCGCCACCGCATGGATGATCACCGGGATCGCCCAGTTCGAGCGCGCCCGCTTCGCCCTGCTGCTCGGCGAGACGATCCAGGCCCCGGCGGCCCCCCCACCGGAGGTCCTGTGGTGGCGCCGCCTCCTCCAGCCGTTCCGGAGGCGGACGACCTGGCGCCAGCTCGCCTACTGCCTGCTCCGGCTCCCCGTCGGCGTCATCGACTTCAGCCTCGTCGTCGCCGTCTGGGCCGTCTCCATCGCCCTGGTGACCCTCCCCCTGTACGACGCGGCGCTGCCCGGCGGGGGCGCCACCATCGCGGGCTTCGTCGCCCGGGGGCCGCTGGACCTCACCTGCGCCGTCCTGGCCGGGCTGATCCTCCTGATCCTCGCTCCGCTCCTGGTCCGCGGTCTCGCCTCGGTCGAGACGGCGTTGGCGCGCGGCCTGCTCGGCCCGGGAGCCGCCGCTCTCACCCGCCGGGTCGCCGAGCTCGAGGACAGCCGCGCCCGCGTCGTCGGCGCCGCCGAGACCGAGCGCCTGCGGATCGAACGTGACCTCCACGACGGCGCCCAGCAACGCCTGGTCTCCGTGGCCATGGAGCTCGGCCGCGCCAGGGCCAAGTTCGAGAGCGATCCCGAGGGTGCCCGCGACCTCGTCGAGCGCGCCCACGCCGAGGCCAAGGAGGCGCTGGTGGAGCTGCGGCACCTGGTCCGCGGCGTCCACCCGCCGGTGCTCACCGACCGCGGCCTCGACGCCGCCGTCTCCGGCCTGGCCGCCCTCTGCCCGGTCCCCGTCACCGTCACCGTCGAGATCGCCGAGCGCCCCTCGCTCACCGTCGAGTCCATCGCCTACTTCGTGGTCGCCGAGGCGCTCACCAACGTCGCCAAGCACGCCCACGCGACGCACGCCGCCGTCGACATCCGCGAGGCGGGCGGGGTGCTGCGCATCGCCGTGCGCGACGACGGTGTCGGCGGCGCGGATCCCGCCGGCGGCGGCCTCCGCGGGCTCGCCGACCGCGTCTCCGGGATCGACGGGGACCTCCGCATCGACAGCCCCGCCGGCGGGCCGACGGTCATCCAGGTGGAGCTGCCGTGCGCATCGTGATCGCCGAGGACTCGGTCCTCCTGCGCGAGGGGCTGTCGCGGCTCCTCGTGGAGGCCGGCTTCGACGTGGTGGCCGCCACCGGCGATGCGGAGGCATTCCTCCGTGCCGTGGACGCGCAGCGACCGGACGCCGTGGTGGTCGACGTGCGCATGCCGCCCACCTTCACCGACGAGGGCCTCCGGGCCGCGCTGGTGGTGCGGCGCCAGTGGCCCACGGTGGGCGTTCTGGTCCTCTCCCAGTACGTCGAGGAGCGGTACGCGACCGAGCTGGTGACGGAGCGCCGGGGCGGGGTCGGCTATCTGCTCAAGGATCGCGTGGCCGACGTCGGCGAGTTCATCGACGCGCTCCGCCGCGTCGCCGGCGGGGCCAGCGTGCTCGACCCCGAGGTGGTCGCCCAGCTGCTGGCGCGCAGCCGCAACCCGCTGGCATCGCTGACGCCTCGTGAGCGCCGCGTCCTCGGCCTCATGGCGGAGGGACGTTCCAACGCCGCCATCGCCGCGGCGCTGACCATCGGGACGGCCGCGGTCGAGAAGTACATCAACAGCATCTTCGGCAAGCTCGGCCTCGCCCCCGCCGACACTGACCACCGGCGGGTGCTCGCCGTGCTCCGCTACCTCGACCAATGAGGACCCCCACCGTGCCCGATCCGCAGCCCCTCACCATGGGCCGGCTCACCGCCCTGGTCATCGGCGTGCCGCTCTGCCTGGCCGTCATCGGCTGGGGAGCGCTGAACGCCGTCGCCCTGGTCAGCTCGGACAGCTTCCAGATCCATCGCGACCTCGCCCCGACCGGCAGCCAGGTGACCGTCTCGGTCAACGCCGGCGACCTCACCCTCACCCCCAGTCCGGACGGCCAGGTCCACCTGTCCGGCGTCGCCCGCTACGGTCTGGTGCGCCCGACCGTCGCCATCACCACCACCGGTGCCGGCGTCTCGATCAGCGCCGACTGCTCGTGGTTCCTCGTCGACCAGTGCTCCGTCGATCTCGCCGTCGCGGTCCCCTCCGGGATCGCCGTGGACGCATCGACCGACTCCGGGGACATTACCGCGTCCAACCTCGGCAACCTCACCCTCGCCGCGGACTCCGGCGGCGTGCAGGTCAACGGGGGCTCCGGCATCCTCCACCTGACGACCGACTCGGGCGACATCACGGCTCTCGCCACAAGCGCCGACACGGTCGACGCGAGCGCCGATTCCGGCGAGGTGACCCTGAGCTTCGCCCAGGCGGCGTCCAGCGTCACCGTGCAGGACGACTCCGGAAACGTCGTCCTGACACTGCCGGTGGACGGTCCCACCTATGCCGTGGACGCCCACTCGGACTCGGGCAACGTGTCCATCGGCGTGCCCACGGATCCGACATCGGCACATTCCGTGTCGATCTCGGTGGATTCCGGCAACGTGTCGGTCGAACCCGGAGACTGACCGCCCGCCACCTTCCCGCTGGTGTTCAGCCACGCGGTCTTCGAGCACATCGCCCAGCCGTTCCAGACGTCGCACGAGCTGTGCGAGTCACCCGGCAGCGCGACTTCATCCTCGCCGAGGTGGCCTTCATGCAGCCGCTGTACGCCGTTCCCCACCGATACGTCAACATGACGTCCTGGGGGGCGCGTGAGCTGTTCTCCGACTTCGAGATCGTGGAGACCGGCCGGTTCGCCCACCTCTCCTTCACTCTGACTGCCTGCTGCACAGCGGCACCCTGGAGGGCAGGGCATCGTCAGCCGGGTGAAGGCGCTCGACTCATGGGTCAGCCCCGAGGACCTCCGCCCGGTCGCGTCCCTGGTCCACCCGGCGGCAGGAAGGCCCGGCGAGGGGCGGGTCGGGCCCGGGGGTCGAGCTTCCCGGCAGGGCAGATCGGGGACTGCTACAATCCCGCCGCTGCTCACGGGGTGGTCGGAGGAAGCCGGTGACGGGGCGTCGTTGGCGGGCCCGGATCTGCGCGGCAATGTTCGCCACCTTCCCCTTGGCCAGCGGAGTGGCCGCTTCGGCCTCGAGTGGGATGGCCGCTGGCGTCGAGGTGGGAGCGACCGCGACGGCACCAGCTGGGGTGCATCTCAGTGCTTCGACTTCCGGCTCAGGCGAAGCAACTCAGACCACCCCGGCGAGATCCGATCACAGCATCGGGCCGGGGCACTCGACACCGCGGCTGCTCCCGTCGACTGGGATCGCCCCAGGAGGCGTCGAGCTTGGTTCCCGCGGGGGTGAGCGTTCGTCGACCGCCCCGGCACCCGCGATGAGCAACTCTCTGCCCAGCGTCACCAACGGACCACTCGAGGCCGAGTACCCCGTCCAGGACCCCAGCTTCGCTCTTGCCACCGACTGCACCACGCTTGGATGCACCGACCCGGATTGGAAGGAGAGCTCTGCAGGCGGCTTCGACCCCATCGACGACTCTTACTACCTCATCACCGGCAACAAGGACAATGACGACTACAGCGCCGACTTCTGCGGCTACGAGTCGTGCAACGACGGGGTCACCCAGTCGCCAATCGTCATCCCCTACGGGGTGACCAGCGCCACCCTCGCCTTCGACACCGCATGGTACTGCATCCCGGATGCATGCTCGGCGGGGGGCCCCACTCAAAGCAGCGTCAATGTCGGTCTCGTCAACACTGAAACCAGCGCGTTCTACGACGCCTACACCTTCCTCCCGCAGGGCGAGTCCACTGACACCGTCGAGGGGTCGTTTGAGTCCTGGTCGTACAGCGATCCGACGATCCTCAGTTACGTGCAGGCGGAGGCGGGCCAGACGCTCACCGTCTACGCCTACGCCACCACCCCGGCCAACGACGCCACCGGGTGGTTCGTGGACAACATCCTCCTCTACTTCAACGCGCCCCAGCCCGCTCCGCTCCCAGGGGTGCCGACGGCTCTCTCGGAAGCCGCCGGTCAGGCGACCGTGGAATGGTCACCCGTTGACAGCTACGCCACCGGCTACGTGGTGACCACATACAACAGCCAGGGCCAGACCGTCGGCGCCCCGGTCTCCGTCTCGTCGGCGGCGGCCGGTGCCGTGGTGACCGGGCTCACCAACGGCACCCCGTACTACTTCAGTGTCAGCACGCTCAACGGCGACATCGCCAGCACTCCAGTCTTCACCTACTCGGTGACTCCGCTCTCCGGCGCCCCGCCGCCCGCTGCCATGACCGCGGTCAGCACCAGTCAGTACCTTCTGCCCAACAGCGATGGCAATGCGTGGCAGGTGATGGACGAGGCCAACCTTGCCTTCACCGTCACCCCTTCCAGCGATGAGGACGTCCTGCTCAGCGCCAACGCCGATCTCTGGACATCCGACGCCGGCTTCAACCAAGACCTCGGCATCCAGATCACCGTCAATTGCCCAGCATGGGCGTACTGTGCGCCCATACCGGTCGCCTGGAAGGAGTCCGGCGGCTTCGCCGGCACCTTCTCGCCCAACGCCGCCTTCGTCGAGACCGTCTACCCCATGTTGGAGGGCCGGGTCTACACGGTGCAGCTGGTCTGGAAGACCAACAGGCCCGCCATCGACGCCACCATCGCCGCGGGGGCGGGGCCGATCGGACCCGACTTCTCACCGACCCGGCTGAGCGCCGATGTGCTGCCGTCGGGGTTCGAGAGCGCGATGAGCACCGAACAGTACACGCTTCCAAACAGCGATGGGAGCACCTGGACCGAGATCGACCCGAGCAGCCTGGTGACCGGGACCTTCTCGCCCTCCAGCACGGAGAGCGTGGTGGTGAGCGGGAACGCGGACCTGTGGACCTCGACGGCGGGGTACAACCAGGACCTCGGGATCTTCGTGAGCCAGGACGGGGGGACGCCGGTGCCGGTGGCCTGGAAGGAGTCGGGAGGGTTCGCGGGGACCTTCTCGCCCAACGCGGCCTTCGTTCAGGTCGTGTATCAGATGCAGGGCGGGCACAGCTACACCTTCTCGCTGTGGTGGAAGACCAACAAGCCGGCACCCCCGGGGGCGACCATCTGGGTGGGGGCAGGTAGCTCGCCCACCTACTCGCCGACCCTGATCACCGCCTACCCGCTGCCGGGGGACACTGCGCCCGCTCAGTCGGCGACGGCGGTGAGCACCCAGCAGTACCAGCTGTCCGACAGCAACGGCAGCGCCTGGGCGGAGATGGACCCGACCGACCTGGTGACGCCGAGCATTGCGATCGGGAGCGAGGGGGTGGCGGAGACGGTGCTGGTGAGCGCGAACGCGGACCTCTGGACGGCCAATGCGGGGTACAACCAGGACCTGGGGGTGGAGGTGAGCGTGGACGGGGGGACCCCGACGCTGCTTGCCTGGAAGGAGTCCGGAGGGTTCGCGGGCACGTTCTCCCCCAACGCCGCCTCCGTCCAGGTCGCCTACACCTTGGAGCCGGGGCACAGCTACGCTTTCTCGCTCTGGTGGAAGACGAACATCTCGACATCGAAGACGCCTGGGGCCACCATCTTCGCCGCTGCCGGCCTTGGCCCCGCCTTCTCGCCCACCCGCATCTCCGTGGTGCCGGACAGCGGGCCGCCACCCAACGCACCGAGCGACGTGACCGCCACCAGCAACGCTCCCGGACAGGTGATGGTGTCGTGGACGCCCTCTCCCCTGGCCGGGGTCGAGGGCGTCAGCGGGTACGAAGTGACCATGTACACCGATCAGGGGTCGGTGATGCCGGCGTACGGCACGTTCGCCAGCTCGTCGCCAGTCACCATCACCGTCTTTCCCAGCGGAGTCCCGACCTACTGCAGCGTCGCGGCAATGAATGCTGTCCTCTTCAGTGCCCCGGTCGAGTCCAACTCGGTAACCCCGCTCGCAAGCGCGGCGCCCCCGGTGAGGAGCGCTGCGGTGAGCACCTCCCTGTACCTGCTCCCCAACAGTGACGGCGCCAGCTGGCAGGTGCTGGATCAAGCCAACCTCGGCCTCACCCTGACGCCGAGCGCCGGCGAGACGGTGCTGCTCACGGCCAGCGCCAGCCTGTGGGCACCCATGGGCGTCAGCCAAGACCTCGGGATTGAGGTCATCCCCAGCGGAGACCCCGCGGTGGTGGCGGGGTGGGAGAGAGTGGGGGCACCCGCGACCGACGCGCCCGATGCTGCTGCGGTGCAGACCACCTACACGCTGAGCGGCGGGACGACCTATGTCATCTACCTCGTGTGGAAGACGGCCTCACCGGAGATCGGCGTCACGGTCGCAGATGGAGGTCCCGATGTCTGGGACAGTGTGCCCTACTCCCCAGCGAGCCAGTACATGACCACCAGCCTCGTCGCGGACGTCCTCCCCACGGGGAACTACCAGAGTGTGGTGAGCACCGCCCAAGACACCATGACCAACAGCGACGGGTCCACCTGGCGGGCGGTCGACGGCAGCGACCTCGTGACCCCCTCTTTCTCCCCGACATCCGCCGAGAGCGTCGTGGTCAGCGGTAACGCCGACCTGTGGACGGGCACCGCAGGCTACAACGTGGATCTTGGGATCATGGTGAGTGAGGATGGGCGCACTCCCACACTCGTGACCTGGAAGGAAGGAGACGGGCTTGCCTCTTCAGGCTCGCCGAACGCTGTGCTCGCAGATGACGTGTATGCAATGCAAGCCGGGCACACGTATGCGTTCTCGCTGTGGTGGAAGGCCAGCAGGCCCGCCCCCGGCGCCACCATCGTCGCGGGGGCCGGCCCCATCGACTCGGCCTACTCGCCCACCCGGCTCACCGCCTATGTCCTCCCCGCCGACATCGCACCGGAGCAGTGGGCTTCTCTGGTCAGCACACAGTCGTACACGCAGGCATTCTCGTACGGCTACTCGGCTCCGATGGATGGGGTGACCCTCGTGACCCCCGTCATGAGCGTGCCCACGTCGGGAACGGAGGAGAGCGTGATCGTGACCGCCGACTCCGACCTGTGGACGGAGTGCGCAGGTTGCAACGTGCAACTCGGGATCCTAGTGATCGAAGACGGGGTGACGTACACCCAACTGGCCTGGACCACCTCGGGAGCCGGCGGCGCATTCTCGCCAAACGCCACGTACGTCCAGGGCGTCTACACCATGCAGTACGGGCACAGCTACGTGTTCTCCCTTTGGTGGGCTGCCGCGTGGGGCACCAACACTGACACAACGCAGACTGCCGGTGCCGGCGCCCGCCTGATCAACGGCCAGTTCTCACCGACCAACCTCACGGTGGTCCCCCTCACCTGAGCTCTGCTCAAAAGCACCATCCTGGAGTGCGCGGCCAGCGACGGCTGTCCCACCGTCGTGGCCTGGAAAGATTCCGGTGGCTTCGCCGGCACCTACAATCCCAGCACCACTTTCGTCCAACAGGGCCCGGCACTGGCGTGAGATGCCGACCGCAAGTGACATGATACCGGGTGTCCTCTAGGTGGACTAACGACCCAGGATGCCTAGTACGGCGGCCTTCACTGGGCCGAAGTGGCCAACTGCCGCCTGAGCCTCAACCCGTATGACTCATGTTTCGACGCGGTCCGACGGCTGCTGTGCCGCTGCGGCTCCTATGTGCGATGATCGTGGGGATAAGCATGCGGGATCGCGTGTCATGACGTCGCAACGAGCCGTAGGCCTCGTGGACGCGTTGGCCGATGAGCTGCGCCGCGAGGGCTGGATGGACGTGACGTCTGCGCACGGAAGAGTCCGGCATATCCTGCGAAAGCGTCGCCGCTGGGCATGGTGGCTCATTGGGCTGGTGGACGGTGCTGGTATCG
>CAZUDL010000002.1:0-244794 GCA_964618935.1 uncultured Actinomycetes bacterium | reverse complement strand
CGGTCCGCAACCACATCAGCAACATGTACGAGAAGCTGCAGATCTTCGATCGCTCGCAGGCCGTCCTCTACGCGGCGCGCAAGGGTCTGGTCCAGCTCTAGCGGCTCGGCGCCGGTCGGGCCGCGTGGCCGGCCGGCGTCGGCCGGGCCCCGTCCCCTCGCCGCCGGCCCGTCCGCCCAGGGTCAGCCGCGCCGCTGCCGGCCTCCGAGGAGAGCTCCTGCCCCTCCGGCGATCCGCGCCGCCCTCTGCGCCGCGCCATGGGCGAGGCCGAGGACCGGGTCCTTGATGTGGAGGTCGAGGTACCTGGCCGGCGCGGCTCCCCACCGCTGCTTGAAGGCGACCACGTTGGGCGGGCCCCCGGTGATGTCGCACCAGGCGCATCCGTGCCGGGCCGCGAGCCGCGCCAGGTCGAGGATGAGCACGCCCATGATCTCGGGGCGGACGGCGATGCCGTCGGCGTACATCGTGGCGCCCTGCTTGATGGAGAACATCAGACCGGCGATCCGCCCGCCCGCGTGCGCCACTCTCAGGAAGACGTCGCCATCGCCCCGGAAAACCTCCCACGCCATGGGCCACATCGCATCGCTGTACCCGGGCAACGCTCCCTGGGCGCGCAGCACCACCTGGTCGGTGAGCTGGGCGAGCGCGCCGCTCATCTCCACCGCGGTCGCCGCCTCGATGCGCAGGCCGTCGCGGGTGGCGCGGTGCACCGACCGGCTCCACTGCGCCGCCACCGCCTCGACGGACGCAGCCCCGGTGGGCACGATGCAGGTCGTGCGCTCGTGCACGTAGACGCCCGGACCGCTCAGCAGCGCCGGGTCGACGGCGAGCTGCGGCGGCAGGCTGATGACGGCGAAGGCGACCCTCGCCCGGGAGAGCGCCCGCCGGATCGCCAGGATCTGCGAGGGCACGTGCTCGACGCCGTCGGTCATCAGCCCGACGTACGGGAAGGGCGTCTGATCGGCGGTGGCGAGGGGGCCCCGCCGGTGCAGGGGGAGCTGGACCACCGCCTCGATGCCGGCACCTCCGAAGACCCCGAGGCGCAGCGGCGAGCGCCCGTAGCCGGCGGCGAGCAGGTCGGCGAAGTCGGGGCGCGTGTAGGGCGTGGTGAGCGACCGGTGCGCGTGGTGGAACATCCAGGCCTCTTCGACGCCGATGGGCTCGACGGCCAGCCGGCCGGCTCTGCGTTCGATGGCCGCCCGCTCCGGGGCGGCGGCCCCGACCGGCGTGGCCGCGATCATTCGAAGAGGGCCAGCGGTTCGCCGGCGAAGGTGTAGCCGAGGGCCTCCGCGCTGCGATGGCCGATGACCCGGGCCGGCAGGCCGCCGACGACCGCCAGCGGCTCGACGTCCCGGGTCACCACCGCCCCGGCGGCGACCACCGCACCGCGCCCGACGTGGACGCCGGGAAGGATCATGGCGCGCATGCCGACCCAGACGTAGTCGTCGATGACGACCGGGCGGTGCTGCAGGGGGAATCCGGGGAGGTCGCGACCGTGGTCGGCGGTGAGGATCACCGCCTCGGGGGAGATGCTGACGTGGTCGCCGATGCGGAGGCCGCCGCGCGTGTCGAGGGTGCAGCCGCGATTGATCCTGGTGCCGGCGCCGATCCGCGATCCCTCTCCGGCCCTGTCCCACGGCCCGCCCCGGCGGTTCTGCCCGGGGCCGTGGAACCAGACGCGGACGCCGAGCTGGAGGCTGCTGCCGCGACCGACCCCGATCCCCAGCGCGTGACGGTACCAGGCCCGCCGCAGCGAGTAGCTGGGAATGCGGTTGACGAGGTGATTGCTCAGGTAGCCGAGCGTCTGGGCGCCGACGTACTGCAGGCCCCAGCGGAACTCCTCGGGCGCCACGGCCCGGGCGGAGCCGGTGATGGCGGTCATGCCCGACCGGGCACGGCGTCCTGCCCCGCCGCCGATCGCTCCATCACGGTGACGGCGTGGAGGACGCCGAGCAGGCATCCGAAGGCGATGGCGATGCGGAACCACCAGAAGCCCATGTCGGTGTAGCCCATGATCACCCAGCCCACCGCGGTGCAGGCCGTCAGCGTCCCGATGAGGGAGACCAGCTTGTCCGGCGATCGTGCCGCTCGGGTTCCGGCCAGGATGGCCGCGGCGACGAACATCCACAGCGCCACCTCGCCGAGGATGCCCATGCGCATCCAGACGTAGAGGACGCCGTTGTGCGGCACGTAGGCGATCATGCTGTCGATGTTGCTGATGTCCACGATGGGATAGCTGCTGTAGTTGATGGGCACCCCGAAGCCGGTGCCCAGCAGCGGGTTCTGCTTGATCATCACGCCGAGGTTGGCGTCCTCGGCGACGCGGTACCCATTGGACTGCGCATCGCGCGCGTCGGGGGCGATGCCCGAACGCACCGCCACGGCGACGGAGGCCAGCGTCCCGCTCCCGTTCCACTCCACGGGCAGGTAGAGGGCGAAGACGACCAGCGACGTGGCGACGACGCGGCGGATCAGCCGGCGCCGCTCGGGAAGGGCCGCGTAGACGAGGATGACCATGACGAGGAGCTCGGCGGCGAGGATGAGGAAGGCGTCCCGCCGCGTGTTGCCGACGTCGGCGATGATGACGAAGGGCAGCAGCGCCGTGGCCGTGAAGCGCAGCCATCCCCTCTGCCGGTAGACCCACAGGCAGAGGGTCAGGATGATGAAGAGGCTGAAGAAGATGGACTCCTCGTGGCCGAGGATCGCCTCGGGCCGCGGGATCTCGTTGCGCGTGCCGAGGAAGATGTACACGCCCTGGAGCGCCTTGAAGCCACTGCCCAGAACGAAGGCCCAGAGCACCGCCTGCACGGCACGCCGGCTCCTGATCATCTGGGAGGCGAAGAGGAAGGTGGCGCCGAGGTAGATCCAGGGTCGCACCTCCCAGAGGGCGGCGGTGTTGTCGGCGCTGGTGCCGCCGGCGGCGAGGGCGCGGAGCAGCGCCACGCCGGCGAGCAACACCAGCACTCCCAGGGTGGCGGCGACCTGGGTTCGCGGCAGCCTCAGGCTGCGATCGGTCGCCGCCCGTGTCAGCCACACGACGAGGAGCAGGACGACGGCGATGTCGATCGGGCTCATCACCAGGCCGGAGGCGCCGAACCCGCTCGACAGGCTGGTGTAGAGGGGGATCTTGTCGGTGAAGGCATCCAGGCCGGGGATGCCCACGGAGTACTCGAACTGCTCGACCATGGTGGCGCAGGCGAGCAGCGTCAGCACGCCGGTGGCGGGCCTCTTCCACCAGATGAAGGGCAGCGCCAGAGGCACGGCCAGGAAGATGACGAGGAAGCTGCGCCCGCTGCTGAGAACCCCGACGGCGAGTCCGAGCAGGACGGCGAGGATGACTCCGGCACCCGCCGCGATCCGGGCCCGGAGCCGGGCGAGCCGCTCGAACTCGGCGACCGAGGTGCCGGTGACCGCGAGCGCGGTCACACCTTGCCCAGGCCGATCCATGCGTAGCCGAGGGCCACGACGGTGACCAGCAGGGCGACCGCCTGCGCCCGGCGGGTGCGCTCCCGGTAGAGGACGCTCACCGCCACCAGGGCGAGGACGGCCAGCAGCGGCCAGGTCACCGGAGGTCGCCCAGAGACCGGCGCAGCCACCTCGGGACGGCGGACCGGGCTCCGTTGAGGATGACCGACGGCGGGGTCGGGAGCATGCGCGCCGCCTCCTTGACCTGGGGCAGGGGCGACACGCCGGCCCTGACCACCATGATCGGGGTGCCGGTGAGGCGGGCCGCCTCGATGCCGGTCGTCGAGGTGAGCAGCGGGGGCAGGTCGAAGACGACCACGTCGGCCCACTCGGAGAGCTGGGAGAGGATGGTGCTGGCCGCGAGCCGGCTCACCCCGCGGGGTGCGTCGTCGCGCCAGCGCCCGGCGCTGAGCAGCCAGACGTCGCCGACGATCCGCTGCACGTAGTCCTCGACGGAGTTGTGCCCCTGGACCAGGTCGCCGACCCCCGGCCCCTCGTGCAGGCCGAAGCGGTGGTGCAGGGACGGCTGCTCCAGGTCCAGGTCGACGAGGACGACGCGCCGCTCGTGATCCAGCCATTCGACGATGGCGAGTGCGGCGGCGATGCTGCTGCGGCCCTCGCCGCGCAGCGCGCTGGTGATGCCGAAGCTGCCGTGGGCGATGTCGCCGATCCGCTGGATCGCCTCGCGGCATCCCTGGAGCAGCTCCGGGGACACCAGCGCGTGCGCCTCGCTCGCGGGGTTGATCTCCGCCTCGCGGGTGGCCTCCAGGGAGCGTGCGGCGTGCAGTGGCGTGACCTGTGCCAGGGAACGCGAGGGGACGATCTCGGCGCTCACGCGTCACCCCCACGGACGGCGGTGGTCGGTGACGTGAAGCGGCCGATGGTGGCCACCACGTCCAGGCCCAGGCTGCGCCGGATGTCCTCGGCGCGCCGCGCCGAACGGTCCGTCGCGGTGAGGAAGCTGAGGATGAGGACGCTGACCAGCAGACCGACGACCAGCCCGGCGAGCCCGGTCTCGAGCAGATGCTTGCTGATGCTCACCGGGGAGCCGCTGGCGGTGGGGGCGTCGAGCTCGTAGAACCCCGTCTGGCTGGCGACGTTGGCCAGGGACAGCTGCGCCTGCTGGTACTGGGAAAGGAGGTTCTGGTACGTGGTGCCGTCCAGCGCCACCGCCTGCACCAGCTCGGTGGCCGTGGCGTCGCCCACGCCGGTGGAGGGCACGTCGGGATGTGCCTTGAGGTAGTTGGAGAGCGCCGTCTGGTCGTTCTGAAGGGTGACCTGCGACTGTGCGACCTGCTGCTGGTAGTACTTGACGGCGACCTGGTCGCTGGCGGTCTGCGCCGCCACCGCCTGCGCGGAGTACTCGTCGACCACGGCCTGGGCCGTGCCGGCGGCGACCTGAGGGGCGGGCGCCGTGACCGTGATGTTCAGCACCTGCGGGCCGGCGGTCACCAGCGTGACCATGTTGGGAAGATCGGCGGCCACCTGGTCGTCGATCGATCCCTTGGAGCTGCTGAAGAGGGCGGAGAGCCCGGGGACTGCCGCCAGGCCCGTCGCCTCGGCATGGGGGTGGGACGCCAGGTAGGCGGCCAGCGGGCCCTTGTTCCCCACGGCGATGGCGAAGGATTGGGTGGAGAGCAGCTCCTGGACCACCGACTCCTGCAGGGTCGACGGATCGACGTACTGGTTGGCCTCGTTCTGGGTGCTGTTGCCGGGAACGGTGGCGTCGATCCAGAGGCTGGCCGTGGAGGTGAACGACCTGGGCTGGACGAGCTGGTAGCCGACGGCCACGACCAGGCCGATCAGGACCGGCAGGATCGCGACGAACCGGTGCCGGAAGACTGTCTCGAGGAATCTCATTGGCCGAGTGTCGCCTCCGAGGGCCGCCGGGGGAATGGGAGCAGCCACGGGGGGGGCGTCGGATGTCCCCGGCACTGTGGGCGTATGTCCCAGTCGGGGCCGGCGGGCTCCCGGGGGGCCCTCGGTCCGGGATGCCGTCCCGCCCCGACCGGGACCGTCCCGCGGCGGTGGCGCCCTCCGCCCATCGCTGCCGGCACCGCGGCGCCCTACGCTCGTGGGGCCCGGGGCCGGGACCTGCCGCCGGTCGTGGGTGCCTCTCCAACCTGGCTATCCTCTTGCCATGCCATCCGTCCCTCCCCTCACGACCTCCTCGCCCCCAGCCACCGACGCCGTTGCCGGCCCTCCCGGCGCGCCCCTGCGCCGCGTCGTGATCACGGGGGGCGCCGGCTTCCTCGGCTCGCACCTCGCCGACCGCCTGATCCGCACCGGGCTCACCGTGGTCGTCGTCGACAACCTGTCGACGGGCAGCGAGGACAACATCACCCACCTCCTCGACCACCCGCGCTTCACCTTCCACCGGGAGGACGTGACCGAGTTCCTGCTCGTCGACGGCGAGGTCGACGCCGTCCTTCACCTCGCCTCGCCGGCGAGCCCCATCGACTATGCGAGGCTGCCCATCGAGACCATCAAGGCCGGGACCCTCGGCACCCATCGGGCGCTGGGGCTGGCCAAGGCGAAGGGAGCCCGTCTCCTCCTCGCCAGCACCAGCGAGATCTACGGCGACCCCGACGTCCACCCCCAACCGGAGAGCTACTGGGGTCACGTCAACCCGGTGGGACCGAGGAGCATGTACGACGAGGGCAAGCGGGCGGCCGAGGCCTTCGTGATGGCCTATCGCAACCATCACGGGATGGACACCCGCATCGTGCGCATCTTCAACACCTACGGCCCGCGGATGCGCAAGGCGGACGGCCGGGCCGTTCCCAACTTCGTCACGCAGGCCCTTGCCGGCGAACCGATGACCGTGTTCGGCGACGGCTCGCAGACACGCAGCCTGTGCTACGTGGACGACCTCATCGACGGCATCCACCGGCTGCTGCTGAGCGACGTCCACGACCCGGTGAACATCGGCAACCCCAACGAGGTGACGATGCTCCAGCTCGCCGAGCTCATCCGCGATCTGTGCGACAGTCGGAGCGAGATCGTCTTCCAGCCGCTGCCCACCGACGACCCGCGCCGCCGCCGTCCGGACATCGCCCTGGCCCGCGGTGCCCTCGACTGGGAGCCGCGCGTCGGCCTGGAGCAGGGACTCCGCCGCACCATCGACTGGTGGCGGACCGGTGTGATGCAGGCGCCCTCCGCCGAGGCGGAGCCTCCCGCCGCGCGCGCCACCGTCCCATGACCGCGCCGGGCCCGGAGACGCCACCTCGCGTGAGCGTCTGCGTGCCCACCCGCAACCGCGGCACCAGCCTTACCGCCACGCTCACGAGTTTCCTGCGCCTCGACCACGACAGCTTCGAGGTTGTCGTGGTCGACCAGAGCACGGACAACCTGTCCGCCGCGGCATTCCGCGCCACGGTGGGGGACGACCCGCGCTTCGCCCACATCCCCTCCGCGACCGTCGGCAAGTCGGCCGCCTGCAACGTCGCTCTCGCCCGTGCCCGGGGAGCCATCGTGGCCTTCACCGATGACGACTGCGAGGCCCCGCCGGACTGGCTGACCGGCATCGAGAGGGCCTTCGCCGCACATCCCGAGGTGGCGATGATCTGCGCCGGGGTCGTCGCGGCGGCGCACGACCCGGCCCATGGGGCGATTCCCAGCTTCGTGCCGCGGCGCGCGCGCCTCCTGCGATCGCCGTGGCTGGCGTTCACGGCGGCAGGGATCGGCGCCAACCTCGCGTTCCGGTCCCAGGCGCTTCGCGACCTCGGCGCCTTCGACGAGGTGCTGGGCGCGGGTGCGCCGCTGCGCGCGGGAGAGGACGGCGACATCGAGTACCGGGTGCTCCGGGCGGGCCTCGGCATCCTCGAGCTCCCCGGCCCCGCGGTGCTGCACAGTGGACTGAGAACCTGGGGCACGGAGTTGCAGCAGCTGTCGTGGGATTCGGCCCTCTCCGAGGGCGCCATCTACACCAAGCACGTGCGGCTGCGCGACCCGGTGGTCCTGCTCACCTTCGCCATCCGCGGCCTCTCCATGGTGCATTGGGGCAACCTGGTGCTCCTCCGCAAGCCCACGGGAATCGGCCGCCTGGCCGCATTCACCCGCGGCGTGAGGATGAGCTTCCGCTTCCCCATCGACCGGACCTCTCGGCGGTACCGGAACGTGGCGCCCGAGCGCGGAGCCGGCCCACCCGGCTGACCCACGCGGATCAGTTCGGGCTGCCGGCGCGCCTCGACCGTCCCCAGGGCGCGACGGCACCGAGGAGCTGGCGGAGCTGGCGCCGCTCGCCGGCGTCGAGCACCCCGAGGAAGCCGGCCAGGATGGGGAAGCTCACCATCCCCGACAGCACGCCGACGACGAGACCGGCCCGCAGCGCCAGCATCACCAGGCCGGCCATCAGGGCGGTGGCCACCGCCGCCCGCCCCACGCGCATCGCCAGCCGGCGGGTGTAGGTGTCGCGCACCAGGAAGAAGCCGATGACGGCGAGGATCACCTCGGTGATGACCATGGCGATGGCGGCACCGATGGCACCGTTGCCCCGGGTCCTCTGGAAGTAGGGGATGAGCACGAGATTCAGTGCGGGGTTGACCAGGCTGGCCAGCGCCATCATCTTGGTCCACACCATCTGCTGGTTGCGGGCGATCATCAGCTGGTTGGCCATGATGTTCAGGTACATGGGCGGCACGCAGAGGGCGAGCAGGGCGAAGACGGGGATCGACTCCGAGAAGTCGGGCCCGTACAGCGCCCGTGTCAGCGGTGCGGCGACCAGCACGGCGCCGACGCACACCGGCAGGCTGAGAACGAGAACGAACTCGATGGCGGGCCGCGCCGCCCGCAGCAGCGTCTCGCTCCCCCCCTTGTGGGCGCGAACCAGTTGCGAGAGCCACGCGGTGGAGAGCACGGTGGGGACGAACATCAGCGTGCCGAAGAGCTGCGTGGGCAGGCCGTACCACCCCAGCACCCGGGTCGAGGTCATCGCCCCCAGCATCAGGGAGTCGATCCACAGGTAGATGGTGAAGAAGGCGACGAAGCTCCAGTAGGGAAGGCTGGCGACGAAGAGGCGCCGCAGCTCGCTCCGCTTCACCCTCCAGTCGATGCGGAAGTGGGGGCGGGACCAGATCAGCACCAGGACGGTGAGGACGGCGCCGATGATCACGAGGGCGAGGAGCAGCCCGATGGCCCGGACCCCGACCATCACGAGGACGATGCCGGTCACCGTCGAGATCGTCTTGCTGAAGATGGTCGAGTAGGTCAGGTAGCGCATCTTCTCGAGCGCCTGGAAGCCGGCCGCGATCGGCTCGGAGACGACGGCGAAGACGGTCATGCACCAGCCGAGGAACACGGCGACGCCCTCGGGGCCGTGGAAGGGCCCCACCAGCGTGATCACCAGCGTCAGGGCCAGCGCCGGCAGGCAGAACATGGCGCGGAGGACGATGCCGGTCCCGATCAGCTCGGGGGCCCGATCGGGGTCGGCGGCGATCTCCCGGACGAGGAGGGGGCGGAGGCCGAGGCCGACGAGGACGAGGAGCACGCCGGAGCTGGCGAGCCCGAGGGTGTAGAGGCCCACCTGGGCGGAGCCGAGCCGCCGGGGCACGATCACCGTCCAGATGAGGGTGGCGATCCAGGTGACGATCTGGCCGACCGTCAGGATCGAGATGCTGCGCGCCAGCACCACCGTGTTCGGTCGCGGTGTCTCGACCGTTCCGCCCGGGCGGGCGACGGCGACGGCAGGATCCCCCATATGGTGCGACTGTGGCCGCCGCGCCGCCGGGGGTGAATGGGCGGATCGCTCAGGCACCGGGACATCGGGGCCGGGCGAGGCGGCCATGCCCCCGGGGGGACGATCAGACGCCGGCGCGGTGCGGACCCAGGTGGCCCACCCGCGACACCCCGGCCAGACCGGCCTGGCGGGCGTGCCGCATGCCGCCGTACAGGGCGGACACCCGGCGGGCACCCGGGGTGGCCCGCACGATCTGGATCCGCTCGAAGGAGACGGGGCGGGCGTCCCACCGCGCCTTGGCCTGGTCCACCCCGATCGAGAAGTTGACGGCGCGGAGACCCCGCGAGATCGCCGCCTTCATGGCCTCGACGGTGGCCAGGGTGCTGACGCTGTAGCGCCACAGGTCCGGGTCGAAGCCGGAGTGGTAGAGGTAGAGGACCCCGTTCATCTCCATGTTGAAACGGATCGCCACCCGCCGGCCGTCGAGTTCGACGACGCCGAGCCGGAGGCGGCCGGCCTCGGCCAGCCGGTGGGCGAGCCGCCGGACGAACCCCCGCACCGCCGGGTCGGAGAAGTAGTCCGGATGGCTCACCCCTCGCCGCAGGCCGGCCCGGGCGGCGTGCAGGGTGAAGAGGTCGTCGAGAACGGGGTCGAGCCCGTCCACGCCCGTGTGCTCCGAGTAGACGAGACGCAGGTGGTCGCGGGCAGGCGCGTTGTAGGCCCGGCGGATGCTCTCCTTCACGTTGCGGCGCAGCCGTGCGCGAACCTCCTCCCAGCTCCCGCCCAGCTCCATGACCAGGACGTCGCGCCGTCCCTCGGGGGTCGCGCCGACGACCGACCCGGCCGCGGCGATCGCCTCGTGCCACCACCCGGCGCCCTCGCCCCAGCCACCGACCTCGATCCAGCTCCACCTGCCGCCGCCCCAGACCCGGTCCACCACCAGGGTGAGCGCGGCCGCGGCACGATCGGGGTCGACGAGGGCCTCCGCCAGCTCGAACATCTGCCGGTAGCGGCGTCGACGCGGACCCATCAGCTCGAGAGAGGGAGCTCGCAGGCCGGGCGCGGGCAGCCCCTGGTACTCGTGGAAGGGGGCGATCGCCACCGTCCCGGCCGGCGTCTCGACCACCACCGTGACCAGCCGCTCGTCCCAGAAGCTGCGTCCCCACTCGGACACCCATTCCCAGCTGAGGAATGGATTCGTCGTCCCGGTGCGTCCGAGCAGACCGCGCCAGGCCGGCTCGAGCTGGAGGAATGCCTCCACCCCGCGGTGGCGGGTCACCGTCAGAGCCCCGGGATCGGCGACGGACGTCCGCGGATCCACCCGTGGCGGACGCGGCGGATCGGAGACCGGGCTCGCCACGTCCCTAGACCACCACGGGCCGGGCCGGGGCGTCCGCCCAGATGCTCATGAGGCGCCGGCCGACGGCCGGCAGTCCGAACCGCTTCTGGGCCGCGGTCGCGACCCCGCGCCGCCCGGGAGGATCGGCGAGGACCTCCTCGATGGCGCCGGCGAAGGCGGCGGCCCCCATGCCGGAGGCGCAGCGCCCCAGCCCTCCCGCCAGCATCTCGTCGAAGGGGTACACGGGCAGACTGACCACGGGCGTCCCCTGCAGCGCCGCCTCGACACCGACGTAGCCCCACTCCTCGAAGAGGCTGGGGAGGAGGAGCGCGTCGGCGGCCCGCATCAGGGTGTGGACGTCGGCGGGAGGGCGCGGCCCCAGCCGCCGGACGGCAACGCTGGACGGCAGCCCCGCAAGCGCATCGGCGAGACGCTCCACGTTGCCGCCGACGAGGTCGAGGGCGAGCGGCCGTCCCGCCCGGGCGACCAGGCCCACCGCCTCGATGGCGAGCCGGACGTTCTTGCGCGGGTGGTCCAGATCGCCGCTGCAGACGAGGAGCCGGGAACGGCGCCGGCCGTTGTCGTTCCCGTCGGCCGCCACGTCGTCCGCGGCGTGCTCTGCACCCTCCAGGATGCGGCAGGGGGGTGGACAGTGGACGGCGGGGACCCCGGCTCGCCGCAGCTCGTCGGTGAGCAGCAGCGTGGGGGCGACGACGGCGTCGGCGGCACGATAGCCGCGGACGTCGTTGCGGTAGTGGAGCACCCCCTTGACGGCGAGGCCCGCGCTGCGGGGGAAGTGCCGTCCGGTGTGCCTCCAGGTGGCGATCGCCCTGCCCACCGGGGCGTGGGGGTGGAACCAGGCGGCAACGATCACCCTGCCCGCCAGGGGCCGCATGGCGTGGGCCAGCGCCGGGTGGTTGGCGTGGGCGGCGTCGAAGCGGCCCAGCCGGGGCAGTCCGGAGTGCACCGCGGCGCTCAGCCGCCTCGCCGCGTATCCCGGCGAGAGCCGCTCCCTCCGCCGCTGCCATGGGGTCGGCGGCGCCAGGCCGAGGTTGACGACGCGGACGCCGGTGCCGGCGAGCCTCGCCTCCAGCATTCGCGCCAGCGAGGCGTGGGTGGCGAGGAGGGTCACCGCGGCGCCGCCGGCGGCGGCGGCGGCGGCCACGTGCTCGGCGTAGGTGTTCACCCCGCTGATGCCGCCGTCGTGAAGCCCGACCACGACCGTCAGCGGCGGCCCCTCTGAAACCCCCGTGGCCGCCTCGCGCCCCCGCGCCTCTACTCCAGTCACTGAATTGGTGCGATCCCCATGCGATGGCCGGTCCCCGCAGGACGGGAACGACGTCTATGGCGTGAGTATGGAGGCGGAGGCGCCGCCCGACCACCGAGACATCTGTCCCACACATGGGACGTTGGGTCCCATGGCGGCCCCCACCAGTGCCTCCTACGATCGCCAGGTGAGCGCTCCGAATTCACCGCCGGTGCCACCGGCATGGTCCTGACCGAGAGGGGGGCGGTCTCCTCCGGCGGAGGCACGAGACAGGCCTCGGGCCGCCGCGTTCTGATCGTCTGCCCGGAGGCACCGTCACCGCCGACCTGGGGATTCGCCCTGCGCGTCCATCACCTCGCCCTGCAGCTGGCGAAGCGCAACCGCGTGAGCATGCTCACCTACGGCACCCCCGACGACGGGCGCGACTGGGATGGGCTGGAGCGGATGCTCGACGGGGTGCATCGCGTGCCCCCGCCCGCAGCGCAACGCGCGCGGCGCCGGCAGCAGCTCGCCTCGCTCGGCGGCCGCGCCTCCTTCCACCTCGGCGCCCTGCGCTCGGAGGCGATGCAGCGGGAGCTGGACAGCCTGCTGGCGCACGGTGGCTTCGACATCGTCCAGGTGGAGTCGAGTCAGCTGATGTGCCTCGAGTTCCACGGCACGACGCCCGTGGTGCTCGACGAGCACAACATCGAGTACCAGCTCCTCGGGCGCGTGGCCGGCATCGAGAGCTCCGCGGTCCGGCGGCTGTTCGGACGGCTCGAGGCGGCGAAGGTGGAGCGGGAGGAGCAGCGGGCGTGGTCGGTCGCCGACGGCTGCGTGGCCACGTCGTCGGTTGATGAGGCGGTGATCCGCACGGCCCGGCCCGAGATGCCGACGGCGGTGGTGCCCAACGCCGTCGACACCGACTACTTCCACCCCAGCCCCGCCCCGGCCGATCCGGAGGGCATCGTCTTCGTCGCCAGCCTCAGCTACCGCCCCAACACCGACGCCGTCGCGTGGTTCACGGACCAGGTCCTGCCGCGCGTCCGCCGGGCACGCCCGGGGGCGGTGCTGACCGTGGTGGGGAAGGGCCCGCCAACCTGGCTGCGGCGGCTGGAGGGCCCCGGCGTGGTGGTCACCGGCGCTGTCGACGACGTGCGGCCCTTCCTCGAGCGCGCCAGCGTGGTGGTCGCCCCCCTGCGCGTGGGGAGCGGAACCCGCCTCAAGGTCCTCGAGGGCCTCTCCATGGCCAAGGCCGTCGTCTCCACCACGCTGGGTGCCGAGGGGCTCGACGTGGCCGACGGCGAGCACCTTCTGCTGGCGGACGACCCCGCCGAGCTGGCCGACACCATCCTGCGTGTCATGGCGGACCCGGCGCTCGCCGGCCGCCTCGGGGCGGCGGGTCGGGCCCTGGTGCTCGAGAGATACGGCTGGGCCAGCGCGGCCGCCCGGCTCGAGGCCTTCCACGCCGAGGTCGCCGGGGTCGAGGTGGGGGGCGGGCCGTGGCGATGAGTTCCTACGCGGGGGTCCCCGTTTCCCTGGGAGAGGACGCCAGGTCCGACACCGGCGGCCGGTCGCACGCCCCCCGGGCCCAGGACGGGAACGCCGTCATCTTCGACGAGGCGAGCGGCTACTACCGCCGGCTGCGCTGGGAGAAGAACCGCATCGCGCTCCAGGAGAAGGAGCAGACGCGACGCGTCCTGGAGGAGGAACTGGGGAGCGGGCCCGCCGGGACCGCTCTGGAGATCGGCTGCGGTCCCGGGACCTGGACCCCCCTCCTGGCGGAGCGCGCCGGCCGGGTGGTCGCCCTCGACCTCTCGCAGGGGATGCTGGAGCAGGCCCGGCGCGCCGTCCCGGACGAGCGGGTGAGCTTCGTGCGGGGCGACGCGGCCGACTTCGACCCCGAGGGCGGCTTCGACCTCGTGATGAGCGTCAGGGTCCTCGAGTACGTCCCCGAGTGGGGCCAGGTCGTCGGGCGGCTGGGCCGGCTGGTCGCTCCCGGCGGCCGTGCCGTGGTCATCACCAAGACCCCCGTCTCCGTGTGGCGCGGCACCGGCCGGTCACGCTGGTTCGGGCCGCGGACGCTGCTGCGGCGGCTGGCGCGGAAGGACGTCGACCCCGGCTTCTGGCAGCGCTACATCCCGGTCCACGAGCTGTCCCGTGCGTTCGCCGACGCCGGACTGGTCGATGTCCGGGTGCGTCCGGTCATCCTCGGCCTGCCCTTCTACGCGCGCGGCACCAAGCAGTACCCGGTCATCCCCGCCTTCGCCGAGAAGCCGGCTCTGGCCGCCACGCAGGCGGTGTGGCGGTGGGTGTCCCGGCGCGGTCCACGTGGGCGGCTGGCCTCACTCCCCTTCTCCGAGTCGTACGCGGTGTCCGGTCGCCGCCCCGTGGCGGGGGAATCCGTCAGGGCCGTCCCGGTGGTGCCATGAGCGTGGTCCTGCAACGCCCGGAACCGCTCGGCCCCGCCGTCTACACCGACGGGCGCTACCCGGACCTCTTCCGTCCCGAGGACAGGAGGAACTCGCTCCGCCACCTCTACGCCGCCAAGCGCCGCGACATCGTGGAGATCGCCGGGAGCAGGCCGGGCAGGGTGCTCGACCTCGGCGGCGGCCCCGGGCGCATCGCGGTGCCGCTGGCGAGGGACCACGCCGTCACCCTGGCGGACATCTCCGAGGAGATGCTCGGCCGTGCCCGGGCGGTGGCCGCCGCGTCGGGTGTCGAGCCCGCAGCACTCACCCTGGTCCAGCTCGACGCCCGCGACCCGCTTCCCTTCGAGACGGGCAGCTTCGAGACCGCCATCGCCGCCGACCTCCTCGTCCATCTGCCCGACCCCACCGCCGCGCTTCGCGAGATGCGCCGCGTCCTCGCCCCAGGCGGGCGGGCGATCGTCGACACGAGCAACCGGCATCCGCAGTGGATGCTCCGCTATCCCGGCTACGCCGGGCGAAGGCCCGGCCGCTGGTTGCGGACCTGGCGGGGGGGTGGGGTGCTCCCCGAGTGGCGCGGCATCGTCACCCATCACAGCCGGGGCGAGTTCCGCAGGATGATCGCCGACGCGGGCCTGCGCCTCGTCGAGGAGCGCGCCTACGGCCCCCGTCCCGTCCCCACGTGGATGCTCGCGGTCTGTGAGAGGCCCCGGGCGGACGGGACGCCGGGCCCCCGCGCCACGCGGGAGACGACATGATCCGGCACCCGGGTCGCCTCGCCTGCCTGGCGGCGGGGGCCGCCGTCGTGGCATCGGTCTTCCAGGCGGGAGGCGCCGGGGCGACCTCGCCGCCCACGCCGGCCTTCGTCCAGGGGGCCTCCACGGTGGGGTCGAGCCTCACCCTGCCCAAGGCGGTGACGGCGGGCGACCTGCTCGTCGCCGGCATCACCACCAACGACACGGGGACCGACCCCGTCACCGGGGTCTCCGACCCGGTCAACGGGGCCTGGACCAGGGCCACCTCCCTCGCCTACGGCAACGGCCACGTCGACCTCTACTACCTGCAGAACTCCAAGGCGGGCAGCCTCACCGTCACCCTGGCGGGGAGCGCCGGCGGCGCCCTGACCGTCGCCGAGTACTCCGGCATCGCCACCAGCGCCGCCCTCGACCAGCTCAGCAGCGCCACCGGCAGCGGCAGCGGCCTCAAGGCCGGGCCCACCGCGACCATCGGCGGCTCGGGTGAGCTGGTCGTCGGGGTCGGCGGCCAGAGCAACGTCGGCAGCGGCCTCACCGCCGGCAGCGGCTTCACGCTGCGCGAATCGGCCGTCTCCAACTGGTGGGCCGTCGACGGCCTCGAGGACTCCCTCTCCACCTCCAGCTCCGGCCAGTCGATGGCCATGACCTCCGGCTCAGCCCAGTACTTCGGCGCCGTCGTCGCCGTCTTCAAGGCAGGGGCGGTGAACGCCGGGCCGTCCGCGGCCCTGACCCTGACGCCGGCGGCGACCCCGGTCTCCCAGCTGGTCACCGCCAGCGCGGCGGGATCGGCGGCGGGTTCCCATCCCATCTCCACCTACACGTTCACCTTCGGGGACGGCACCACCGTCGGGCCCCAGAGCTCCGCCAGCGCCACCCACAACTACACCGCGGGCGGCCTCTACACGGTCAGCGTCACCGTCACCGACAGCGCCGGGCTCTCCTCGACCGCCACCGCCCAGGAGACGGTGGGCCAGCCCTCCGCCGCGCTCAAGGTGACGCCGTCCTCCGGGACGCCGCCGCTGCCGGTCACGGCGAACGCCTCCGGCTCCACCGACCCGATCGCCATCACCGGCTACACGTTCAGCTTCGGCGACGGCACCACCGTCGGGCCGCAGACCGCGGCCACCGCCACCCACACCTACTCGGCGGCGGGCACCTACACGGTGAGCGTCACCATCACCGACGCCTCCGGGGCCTCGTCGTCCGCCACCACCTCGGTCAGCGTCCAGAACGGGCCGACGGCGGCCCTGGCGCTGACCCCGGCGTCGGGACAGGCGCCGCTTCCCGTGACGGCCAGCGCCACCGGATCGAAGGCGGGCAGCAACCCGATCTCCACGTACACCTTCAGCTTCGGGGACGGCACCACGGTCGGCCCCCAGAGCTCGGCCACCGCCACCCACACCTACTCGGCGGCGGGCACCTACACCGTCACCGTCACGGTCACCGACAGCGCCGGCGCCTCATCGAACGCCACCGCCCAGGAGACGGTCTCCATGCCGGCGGGGAGCGGGCCGGTGTATGTCCAGGGGGCCTCCACGGTGGGGTCGAGCCTCACCCTGCCCAGGGCGGTGACGGCGGGCGACCTGCTGGTCGCGGGCATCACCACCAGCGACACGGGGACCGACCCCGTCACCGGGGTCTCCGACCCGGTCAACGGTGCCTGGACCAGGGCCACCTCCCTGGCCTACGGCAACGGCCACGTCGACCTCTACTACCTGCAGAACTCCAAGGCGGGCAGCCTCACCGTCACCCTGGCGGGGAGCGCCGGCGGCGCCCTGACCGTCGCCGAGTACTCCGGCATCGCCACCAGCGCCGCCCTCGACCAGCTCAGCAGCGCCACCGGCAGCGGCAGCGGCCTCAAGGCCGGGCCCACCGCGACCATCGGCGGCTCGGGTGAGCTGGTCGTCGGGGTCGGCGGCCAGAGCAACGTCGGCAGCGGCCTCACCGCCGGCAGCGGCTTCACGCTGCGCGAATCGGCCGTCTCCAACTGGTGGGCCGTCGACGGCCTCGAGGACTCCCTCTCCACCTCCAGCTCCGGCCAGTCGATGGCCATGACCTCCGGCTCAGCCCAGTACTTCGGCGCCGTCGTCGCCGTCTTCAAGGCAGGGGCGGTGAACGCCGGGCCGTCCGCGGCCCTGACCCTGACGCCGGCGGCGACCCCGGTCTCCCAGCTGGTCACCGCCAGCGCGGCGGGATCGGCGGCGGGTTCCCATCCCATCTCCACCTACACGTTCACCTTCGGGGACGGCACCACCGTCGGGCCCCAGAGCTCCGCCAGCGCCACCCACAACTACACCGCGGGCGGCCTCTACACGGTCAGCGTCACCGTCACCGACAGCGCCGGGCTCTCCTCGACCGCCACCGCCCAGGAGACGGTGGGCCAGCCCTCCGCCGCGCTCAAGGTGACGCCGTCCTCCGGGACGCCGCCGCTGCCGGTCACGGCGAACGCCTCCGGCTCCACCGACCCGATCGCCATCACCGGCTACACGTTCAGCTTCGGCGACGGCACCACAGTCGGGCCGCAGACCGCGGCCACCGCCACCCACACGTACTCGGCGGTGGGCACCTACACGGTGAGCGTCACCATCACCGACGCCTCCGGGGCGTCGTCGGTCGCCACCACCTCGGTCAGCGTCCAGAACGGGCCGACGGCGGCGCTGGCGCTGACCCCGGCGTCGGGACAGGCGCCGCTTCCCGTGACGGCCAGCGCCGCCGCGTCGAAGGCCGGTGGCAACCCGATCTCCACCTACACCTTCAGCTTCGGGGACGGCACCACGGTCGGCCCCCAGAGCTCGGCCACCGCCTCCCACACCTACACCACGGGTGGCGTCTACACCGTCACCGTCACCGTCGTCGACAGCGGCGGCCTGTCCTCCTCCGCCACCGCCCAGGAGACGGTGGGGCAGCCCACCGCCAGTCTCACCGCGGCCCAGGTGAAGGGAGGGGCCCGGCTCTCGGTGACCGCCAACGCCTCGGCCTCCACCGACCCCATCCCCATCACCGGCTACACCTTCAGCTTCGGCGACGGCACCACCCTGGGTCCGCAGGCGGGCGCCACCGCAACCCACCAGTACGCGACCGCCGGCGCCTACACCGTCTCGGTCACCGTCACCGACGGGTCGGGCGCGTCGGCCACCGCGCATACGTCGGTGACCATCGTCCAGGGCCCGACCGCGGCGCTGACGCTGACCCCGGCGTCGGGCCAGGCACCGCTCCCCGTCACCGCCAGCGCAGCGGGGTCGACCGCCGGCGCCAACCCCATCACCGGCTACACCTTCAGCTTCGGTGACGGGTCCGCCAGCGTCAGCGGGAGCAGCGCGACGGCGGCCCACACCTACACCGCGGCCGGCACGTATGCCGTCTCGGTCACCGTCACCGACAGCGACGGGCTGACCTCGCTGGCGACGTCGTCGGCGGTGGTGAGCTCCTCGTTCGTCGTCCAGGACACGTTCCAACGAGCCAACCAGACCGGCTGGGGAACCGCCAGCGGCGGCGGCGTCTGGGCGCAGTCAGCAGGGACGGCGTCGACGACCTCGATCGCGGCGGACGAGGGGACGATCACCAACACCGCCTCCGGCAGCGACTACGAGCTCCTGGGCACCGCGACCGCCTCCGGCGCCAACGGGCTGGTGCGCTTCTCCGTCGGCGCCGCCAACGACACCGCCGGCATCGTCCTCGACGATCAGTCCGCGGGGAACCTGGACCTCGCCCGCTTCGGCGGCAGCGGCAACCTCGAGTTCATGGTCGACACCGGGGGAACCTGGACCATCGTCGAGAACCTCGCGGTCAGCGTCAGCGTCGGCACCTTCTACTGGCTGCGGTTCGAGGTCCAGGGGAGCAACGCCTACATGAAGCTCTGGCCCGACGGCACCGTCGAGCCGGCATCGTGGACCTGGTCCGGGACGAGCAGCGCCGGCGCGGCCGCCGGCGCCATGGGCCTGTACGGGTGGTCGGGGCCCGGAGCTCCGGTGGACTTCGACTCGTTCTCCGTCGCCGCCGTGAGCGGGTCGTCGCCGCCGCCCAATTCCACCATCACCGGAAGCGTCGAGGACTCCGTCACCGACGCTCCCATCGCCGGGGTCCAGGTCTCGACGGTTCCCGCCACGACGACGGCCACGACCACCGCCTCGGGGAGCTACTCGATCGCCGTGCCGGCGGCCACCTACACCGTGGTGTTCACGGGGGCCCCGGCCGGGTACAACGCCAACTTCGTCGCCGGCGTCGTGGCTCCCGCGAGCGGGAGCGTGACCGCGGGCCTCGAGCCCCTGGTCGCCATCCCCGCCGGGGAGGCGATGGACCTGTTCACGCAACCGAACCAGACGGGCGGCTGGTCGCCCTCCACCGACGGCAACACCTGGAACAGCGATCTCGGCACCAGCAACAACGGGGTGGTCGTGAGCAGCAGCCAGGTGGGCATCACCGGCGACCAGGCCTTCGTCGACACCTCGGAGTCGACCGGCGCCGACTTCGACAACTGGATGGGGTACTCGTACCAGAACCAGGTGGTCAGCGCGCAGCTGAAGATCACCAGCGTGGTCAGCGACCCCGTCAACGCGCACGGCGCCCGGCTCCTCGCCAGGGTCCAGCAGCTGGGCGCCAATGACGACGACACGCTGGTGGAGATGACCGTCGACCCGTACAACACCTCGGAGCCCGCCTATCCCAATGGCGACCTGTCCCTCTGGGTGGCCGTCAACGGCACGTGGACCCAGCTGGCCATCCAGGCGGAGAGCATCTCCCTCAACACCCTCTACAACGCCCAGCTCGAGGTCGTGGGCAGCCTGGTGGAGGGCCGCATCTGGCCCTCCGGCGGCACGCAGCCGGGGTGGATGATCGAGGGCACGCAGACCGCGCTCCCCGGGGCGGGTCAGGCCGGGACGCGGACGACCGGCTCCTACGTCGACTGGGGCGACTTCACCCAGACGCCGATCACCCAGATCAGCGGGACCGTGACGGCGTCCGCGAGCGGCACCCCGCTGAGCGGGGCCACGGTGACGCTGAGCGGCGGCGCCAGCACGACGACGGACGCCGGCGGCGACTACACCTTCAGCGGCCTGACCGGAGGGGAGACCTACACGGTCACCGTCAGCGACAGCGGCTACACCACGGAATCGGCGTCGCTGACACCCGCCGCTGGAACCACGGGCAATGCCAGCGTCGCCCTGCCGTCCGCCTCCGGCTCCTGCGCCACCGGCGGGCTGACCACCTCGACGCAGATCCAGAGCGGCGTCACCAACGGCCCGCCCAACGATCAGACCGAGACCGACTACACCTACATCGACCAGTCCGGCAACGGCTGGCGCGTCGGAACCATCCCCGGCTACGGTGGCGCCAACATCGCCATGTGGTACGAGGTGGACGCCTGCTCCGTGGGGCCGACGCAGTCGTCGCTCGACACCACCAGCCCCGACGACCTCGCCCATGACTACACGCAGTCGCTGTCGGGCAATTTCGTGGGCTCGGAGAACAGCCCGTACACCCAGGTCGCGCTGCCGCCCAGCATCCCCGCCTTCCGCGCCGCCATGCAGGCGACGGTGCCCTCGACCGGTGTGGACGCCAACGGCTTCGTCCACACCGTCACCACCTACGTGTACCCCGGCAATCCCGGCTTCATCGTCGACCGATTCGACATCACCAACCCGTCGAGCTCGCCCATCCTGCTGTCACCGACACAGCCGATCCAGTTCTGGACCATCAGCGGTCTGGAGCAGGCGAACAGCACCTGGGCGGCCGCCGACGGCGGGTACGGGACGGTGGGAGGCAGCGCCGTCCAGGGGCTGCCGACCGCGGCCACACCCGGTTCGCCCGACTACTTCTACATCGTCCCGTCGTCGGGGTCGGGGGTGAGCGACGGGGTGGCCGCCGTCCTCGCCACCCAGCTGTCGACGCTGAGCCTGGGCAACCTGCAGATTCAGACCATGGTCAACGGCAACCGGCTCAAGGTGGGCGTCTTCGGTGACAACGCCGTCGCGGGAGCGGACTACTCCTTCCCCGCCGGCACCACCATCACCTTCTACCTGCTGCAGGCGATCAGCCGCAACCTGACGGCGGCGCAGGCGGAGAGCATCGCCGCCGATTACCTGAACCCCGACAGCCCGTCGATGACCACCGGGGCCTTCGACGGCTTCAACCGGGAGCAGGGCCTGTACACCTTCACGGCATCGGCCAACACCGTCACCTTCACTCCGACCTTCTCCTCGACGGTCCCCGAGCGCTGGCTCGATATCTACGCGATCGACGGCTACACCTCCTCATCGATGCCGGCGGTGAGCATCGGCGGCGTCGCCCTCACCCTCGGGGTGCAGTACCTCGCCGCCGTCGACACGGTGGACCACGTCGCCTACGTGAAGCTGATGGAGCCGCTCGTCCCCGGCACGCCCGGCGCGGGCCAGATCCAGTCGGGCTCGATCACCATCAGCTGAACGCCGGAGGGTCCTGTCGGGGGACGTCCGGACACCGGCCCGGGGGCCCGCCCGCGCCGGTCAGGTGATCGGCAGGCGCTCCCGGCGCCGCGCCCGCCCCGGGGAGGCGCTCCGCGACGACGGGCGGGCGAGGCGGAGGTTCATGAGCTCGAAGCCGAGACGCGCCTGCAGGTATCGCTGCCCGGGGGTGAGGTGGAAGGCACTGCTGACGAAGACGTAGCGCACGCGCTCGACCGACAGCTGCTTGATGACGCCGACGTTGAGGAGATAGAGCGCCGCGTGGGAGGCCTCGCTCCGGTCGCTGATGCACAGGTACATGTGAGCCCAGGCCTCGTCCACCACCACAGCCGCCAGCGCCCGGACGGCCCGCTCGCCGTCCTCGACGACGAAGACCCGCGAGGTCCGCCGGGCAACGGCATGGCCCAACGCCTCCGCATCCCAGAACTCGTCGCGGTGCAGCTTCAGGATCCTGGCGGCCTCCACCCTGGTCGTCGCGGCATCGGGGAGCTCCCGGAAGGTCAGACCCAGTGCCTCCGCCTCGCGGAGGTTGGCCCGCGCCCCCCGGCGCTTCGTGCCCTGGAGGTACACCTCGGGATCGTCCGGGAGCGCCAGCACACCGACCGCCCGCCGGTTCACGTGCCGGCCGCGGTGGCGAACCGCCAGATGCTTCACGATCTCCGCGCCGGCGTCGCCCGCTCCCACGGACACGTCGATCCGGGGCAGTGCCCGCACCAGGAGCACCATGTCTCGGATCGCAGCGCGCCGGGAGACGGCGAAGGAGAGGAGGGACAGCACACCGGCGACCCTGGCCTCCGCCAGGGCACGGTGCGTCGCACACACCTCCTCGATCCTCTCGAGATCGGCCTTGGTCCTCACATGGGGACCGGACATCGCGCGCTCCTCGGTCACGGTCGACTCCGACGGTGCCCGGTGAAATGACGGAAGGGCCGACGAGGCCACCTCACAGGGTACCGGCGGACCGCCGCAGCTGGAATCGGCGGTTCCGGAGGGCACTGGGCGGTGCCGGACACGGTCCGCCGGGCTGTCCCTCCCGCCGCCGGGAATTCCGCCCGTTCCCGCGACCCGGGGGGCGGGCACGAGCGGATCAGGGTCCGCCGGCGCCCTGGTCGCGCCGGGGTGGTTGGGGGGGGCTCCCACCCCCCCTGGGCACTTGTCCAGGAAGGGTCGAGACACGCAACCGGCACGGGGCGCGAGCGGCCATTGTCCCTTGACGCGAGGGGCGGTAGGTTCCATTCGTGAGAATCGCCATGGTCAGCCCCGGACCGCCACCGGCCGGGGGCGGTATCGGCGCATACACCGAGAAGACCTCCCGCACCCTGGCCGCGATGGGCCACGAGGTCCACGTCCTGATCCCGGGGACCAGCCAGCTGGCCACCGAGATCGTCGACGGAGTCCGCCTCCACCGGGTGCCCACGGGGCGCATCCGCCCGCAGGCCCTGGCCCGCTCTCTGGCCGTCAACCGGGCACTCCGCCGCCTCGGACGCCTCGACATCGTCCAGGCATGCGAATGGGAGGGCGAGGCCTGGTGGTACTCGCTCCACCCGGGCGCATCGCTGGTCACCCGCCTGGCGACACCGCACTTCGTCGTCGAGGACCAGGAGCAGATGCCTCGACTCCGGCGCTGGCGCACCTTCGTCCGGCGATGGTTGGAGCGGTCGCAGACTCGCCGCAGCGCACGGGTGATCTCGCCGTCCACGACCCTCGCCGGCGAGGTCGCCAGGCGGTGGAGGCTCCGGCCCGAGTCGATCACCATCGTCCCCACCGGAATCCGCCGTCCTCGCGCCGCTGACGGCAGCCTTCCCGAGGATCTCCGCCAGCTGGAGTACGTGCTCTACTTCGGCCGGCTGGAGCGACGCAAGGGTGTGGACACCTGGATCGATGCACTCCCCGAGGTGCTGGCCAGCCGGCCCAGCCTGCACGCCGTCTTCGTCGGCGATGACGGGGGAATGCAGGGACGGCTCTTCATCGAGATCGCCCGGGAACGATGCGGCGAGTACTGGCCACGGCTCCATTTCCTGCCGGAGATGCCCCAGGCCCGTCTCTTCCCCATCGTGGCGGCGGCGCGGATGGTGGTGATGCCATCGAGATCCGAGAGCCTCGCCAATGCCTGCCTGGAGGCCATGGCCCTCGGCCGGCCCGTGGTCGCCACCCGCGGGACGGGGCTCTCCGAGCTGATCACCGACGGTGTCGACGGCTTCCTCGTCCCACCGGGAGACGTGGCGGCCCTGGCGGCCACGGTCCGCACGGCGGTCTCGGACGACGCCCTGCTCGCGCGCGTTCGCCAGGCGGCGCGTCGGCGGGCCGGCGACTTCGACCTCGACCGGATGGTGGACAAGCTCGTCCGCGTCTACGAGGATGTCGTCGACCGCCGGGCCCTCTCGCCGTCCGTCACCTCGACATGAGGATCACCGTCTGCATCCCCACCGTCCGCCCCGAGGCTCTGGGCAGGACGATCGGCTCGGTGCGGCGGCAGACCTGGCGGGACTGGGAGTTGCTGATCGTGGGCCAGGGGGACGCGGCGACCGAGGCGGCTCTCCGCGGCGCGGTGGCGGCCGCCGCCAGCGACGACAGCCGGGTTGTCTACGTCCACCTCGCCGAGCGCGGCTGCAGCCGCGCCCGCAACGCCGGGACCCGCCTGGCCGGCGGTGAGGTCATCGCCTTCCTCGATGACGACTGCGAGGCGGATCCATCGTGGTTGGAGACGATCGCCGGAGCCTTCGCCAGCGACCCCGAGCTGGGCGCGGTGGGCGGGGCCGTGGTCGGCCCGGAGCACCTGGGACCGTTCGCCGCCTGCCCCACGGTGATGCCCGCCGAGGCCCTCTACGACCCCGCGGCGACGCCGCGGCGCCCCCCGGCCGGCTGGGACTGGATCGGTGCCAACTGCGCCTTCTCCGTCGCGGCCGCCGCCCGCGTCGGGCCCTGGGACGAGATCATGGGCCCGGGGATGGAGTTCCCCGTCGGCGAGGATACCGACTACAAGCTGCGCCTCGAGGCCCTCGGCATCCGGATGCTGACGACGCCGCGGTCGCGGATCCTGCACTCGTCCGGCGTGCGCAGCGGGCGCGCGGCGCTGCGCAGCCAGCGCAACTACGCCCTCGGCAACGGCGCCCTGGCCGGCAAGCAGAGCCTCGGCGGGGATCCACGCGGACGGCTCTGGCTGCGCGAGACGCGCCGCCGCTGCCTCACCGCCTGGGCGCGCCGCCTGCGCCCCGACCGCCTGCCGGTGGACCTGCGCCACCTCCTCTGGTTCGAGATCGGCTACCGGCGCTGCCGGCGTCACTTCCTGGTCGACGCGAACGGCCTGCTGCGGCGGCGCGAGGGCGCGGCGGGTGGGAACGTCACCCCACTGCATCAATCCCACGAGACGGATCCCCGCCATGCCACGGCCGGCTCCTGAGGCGGTGCCCGGACGGGGGGGCGGGCTCCGCCAGGCGATCGCCTTCCGCCTGGCCGCGAGGCGCGGCGACCACCCCATCGTCATCCCGGTCGCCGGCGGCGTCGGGGGGCTGCTCAGCCGCCGCGACTGCCGGCGCCTGGCCAGCCTGGTCGACCCCGCCGCGGTCGACCCGCAGCGGAGCGGCCCGCGCGGCTGGCTGGAGCGCCGCCAGGCTCGCCGATCCGCCCTGCTGCTGGTCCCCGACAGGGCCACCGCGATGCGCCTCGCCGCGCGCTGGCATGTCGACCTGGCCCGGGTGAACCTCGCCCCCGACCTCGGCAATCCCCCCCGGGAGCTGATCGACAGGGTGTGCGGCCCGGGCGGCGGGACGGCGCGCACGGCGAAGCCCTGGTACGCGCAGTGACCGGCGGCGGGAGGCGGCGCCTCCTCCTCCTCCTCGCCCCCGCGGACCATCCGCACCGCGATCTCGTCTGCGCCACCCTGGCCTGGGTCGCGGCGGCCGAGGGCAGCCTCTTCGAGTGCTACTACGACGCGCGCCCCAGCGGCAGCCATTTCGGCGGCGGACTGCCGCCGGGCAGCGACCCCAACGAGATGCGGGGGGGCACTCTCACCGGTGCCCACCACCTGGAGCAGCTCCTCCTGGTCCTGCAGCGCTTCGACTGCGAAGCGGCCTCCCTGGGGCCGGCCGTGCTGGGCGACGTCATCGACTCCGCCGGCGTCGCCTTCCGATCGCGCAGCCCGGACGTCGCCCTCTTCTATGAGGAGGTCCTCGCCTCCAGCCGGGCGCCCCGGCCCGACACCCTCCTCGTCGTCGGAGAGGGCCGCACACCGGGGACCGGCCTCACCCCCTTCGCCTTCCCGGAGATCGTCAACCGCCGCCTCCTCGCCATCGCGGACGGTGATCCCGAGACCCTGGCCCGGCTGCGCCGCGGCAGGACGGTGGAATCCCTCTGGCCGGCCGGCCCGCCTCCGGACGGCGCCACCGTGCTTCGACCCGAGCAGACGGCCAGCGCCGCCGAGGAGACGGCCTGGATGGCGGAGCGGTGGTCGGAGCGGGGACGCGGGTTCATCCTCGGCGACCCCGAGCTGGTGGGGCGATGGATCCCGACCGCGGCCCGCGAGGGCTGGATGCCCATCCACGGAACGCCGCAGACCGACGTGATCGACCGTCTGGCGGAGCCGCTGCGCCGGACCGAGGTCGTCCTCGGCCGCCAGCATCACGACAACGACTTCCTCGCCCTCTCGCGGCTGGGGGTCGCCTTCCAGGTCATCGACCCGGGGAGACCGCCGTTCCCGGTGCTCCGAGAGGAGCCGCCCCCCTGGCCGGCCCCGCCCCTCCCCGACGAGCCCGACGACGCCCAGCTGTCACGCTGGGCCGGGGAGGGGAGGATTCTCTCCACGCTGCTCTTCTGGACCGGCATGGCCAGGGAGCTGGAGAACCTCTACGTCCTCGCCGACGTGCTGAACCTCACGGGGATGGCGGCCGGACTCGTCCTCACCACGGAGAGCTTCGCCCACATGCCGTACCCGCCGCTGACGCTGACGCAGCACCCACTCGGCGCCGGCGGTCTCGCGCCCCGCGTCGAGCTGCTCCTCGGCTGCGCCGGCGCCGGCGTTCTCATGGAGTCGGAGACCCCGCCGGACCGCTTCGCAGCCACCCTGACCAGGGCGGTGGACGGCCTGGCGGAGCGACTGGGGGGTCGCGACCGCGTGCCGCGCGGGTGGTGGCCGCTGATGGACGCCCCCCTCGTGCCCCGGCCCCCGCACCGGCTGGCCCGCCACCCGGGACCGCCGTACTTCCGCATCCGCTACCGGGCGCGGGAGCCGGAGCCGGCCGCCACGGCCGCAGAGGGCGGCGGGCATCCCAGCCGCTCGCCCCGGGCCGTGATCGGCCGGTCCCCTCTGCGAACGCTCTTCGAAGCGGACCGCCCCTTCACCGACTTCAGGCCGGGGCCGCCCGGCCGGGCCGTCCTCGAGGCGGTCCGGGATGCCGGGTTCGAGTACGCCTTCACGGCGTCGGCGTTCGGCGGGCCTCCGCGCGCCGTCGTGGACGTCCCCGGGATGGTGTCCCTCACCTACACCGCGGGCCGCTGGGACGGCTGGTCCCCGTTCATCACCGTCAACGACCTCTCCGATCTCCAGCGGGCGGAGCGCAGGCTGGTCCGCTCCGGCCGCCCCGGCTGGCTCGCCGGCACCATCGACACCTGCCTCTGGGCGTTCACCGGCCCGGTCTGGGACCGCGGTCGCGACCTCTTCGCCCTGTGCCGCTGGATGGCCGGCGGCGGATCGTCCGGGCGCCTGGTCAACGTGACCCCTCGGACGGCGGCGCGGTATGCCCGGCTGCTGGCGGATCGCGGCCTGGTGGGCCGCCTGCCCTCGGCGTGACCGCTCCGCTCCGGCGGAGCCCGAACGGCATCCCCGGGACCGGGTCTGGGATGTCCCAGAACGGGGCGCGGTCGCCCATGGCAGCGGGGCGGCCGGGGGGCGAGACTCTCCCCATGGCCGTCACGGCTGGATCAAGGGGCCCGGCGGCGGAGACGTTCCAACCACCCCCAACGGAGCATCGTCCGCCACACCGGCGCATCCTGGTCGTCGTGTACGGCCACCTTTCCGACTCCATGGCCGCCACACCGGCCCTGCGCAGTCTCCGCGCCGCGCTGCCCGATTCCCGGATCGAGGTCCTCGCCCTCCGCTGCGCGCGCCCCGTCGTCGGCCGCTCCCCCCACGTCGACGCCGTCGTGGAGTGGGACGACTTCCATCGCAAGGGGGAGTCGCTGGCGCGGGTGGAGAAGGCGGCGGTGATCGCCACGCTGGGGGCGAGGCTGCGCCGCCGCGGGTACGACGCCACGCTGCTGCTGCACAACGGCACCGGGGCGATGCGCAAGCTCACCCGGGCGATCGGTTCGCCGGTCCAGGCGGGCATCTCGTTCGGGGGCGACGGGTTCAGCCACCCGGTCAGCCCCGCCGCCGAGGCCGAGTCGGCACGGGAGGCGAACGCCCGGGTGCTGGCCGCCTTCGGGGTCGAGGAGGATGGCGGCCCGGTCGAGCTGGTCACACTGCCCGAGGAGCGGGCCGCCGCGCGGCGGCTGGTCGGCTCCGGAGACGGTCCCCTCGTGGGCATCCACGCCGGTGCCGACTGGTCCTGCCAGCAGTGGCTGCCGGAGCGCTTCGCCGAGGTCGCATCCACCCTGCAGCGGGAAGCGGGCGCCCGCATCGTCCTGACCGGCTCGGGCAGCGAAACGGGGCTGCAGGAGGAGATCGCCCGGGGCATGGCGCGGCCTCCCATCCGCATCGCCGGCCGGACCTCGTTCGGCGAGCTGGTCGAGGTGATCAGGGGTCTCGACCTGCTGGTCTGCGTCAGCAGCGCCGCCTCCTCGATCGCGGACGCGACGGGGACCCCCAGCATCGTCCTGCTCGGTCCTGAGGACGGCCGCTTCACCGGCATGGCGCCGACCGAACATCGCCGGGTGCTCCAGCCGGGCGGTCTGCGCCTGGCGGGGAGCTGGTGCGAGCTGGGCCGCTGGGGGGTTCTCTCCGGCTGCGACTCGCCCGTCTGCCGCGGTGTCGGCGGCCTGGCCGAGCTGGATCCCGCCACCGTCAGCGCCGCCGCGCTGGAGATGCTCGGCTCGGACTCGCTGTCGAGCGCCCGGGCCTGCTGACCTCCGCCGCCTCCGCCCTCGGGGAGGTTCAGCGGGGGGGGACGGCCTCGAGGACGAGCTCGGCGATCCGCCGGTGGCCGGTGTCGTTGGGGTGCATCGTGTCAGCCATGCCGAAGGGCGTTCGGCGACCCGCCGGCCCCCGGGCGGTCGCGTCCTCGTACACGGCCGAGAGGGACACGAAGCTCCCGCCCCGCCGCAGGCAGGCGTCCGCGATCACCGCGTCGTAGTCGGCCGCCACACCGCCGGCCTCGCCGCGGCCCCGCGCCGGTGCCCAGACGCCCAGGCAGACCAGGGCGGCCGCCGGGCCCACGACGCGGTCGAGGAGCCGCCCGTAGGCCTCGGCGAAGCGGTCCGGAGGGGTCGGCCGCGAGGGACCGCGGGGCAGGTAGCCGAGCCAGTCGTTGGTGCCCAGCTCGACCACGACGAGCCGCCTCCCCGGCGCGAGGGGGAGCCTGAGCAGGTCGTCGAGGCGGCCGCCGGAGATGGCGTGGACCGAGACGGTGAGGGGGCTGCCGGGGAGCGAGCGGGCCAGCCTGGCGGCGTAGGTGCGGTCGGCCTGGGACGCGTGCTCGCCGACGGTGAGACTGTCGCCCACCAGGACGATCTCCGCGTCGCCCGGCGCGGCGGTCGCCCGCCGGCGTCCCCGCGTCCTCAGTAGGCCCCCCGGCCCGAGACGACGGCGCGGACCGTCTTCCAGAGCACCGCGGCGTCGAGGAGCACCGACCAGTTCTCCACGTACTCGAGATCGAGGCGGACCGTCTCGTCCCAGGAGAGGTCGGAGCGACCGCTCACCTGCCACAGCCCGGTGATGCCGGGCCTGACGAGGAGGCGGCGCCGGCGCAGGTCCCCGGGGTAGCGATCGACCTCGCTGGCGAGCGGCGGCCGCGGTCCGATCATGGACATGGTGCCGTTGACGACGTTCCAGAGCTGCGGCAGCTCGTCCAGCGAGTAGCGGCGGAGGAAGCGGCCCACCGGTGTGACGCGCGGATCGCGGCGGATCTTGAAGAGCACCCCGTCGTGCTCGTTGAGCTCGGCGATGCTGGCCTGGTCGCGGTCGGCCCCCTGGTGCATGGTGCGGAACTTGTAGAGGGTGAACTCCTTGCCGTTGAGGCCGACACGGGCCTGGCGGAACAGGGCCGGGCCGGGGCTGCCGAGGCGGACGGCCAGGGCGATGACGGCGAGCGCGGGGCTCAGGACGATGCACAGCAGGCCGGCGATGATGCGGTCGAGGGCCGACTTGACGAACCAGGCGCCCCCATGGAATCCCGCCTCCCGGACGTCGAGCAGGGGAAGCCCGCCGATGGGACGGATGACCAGCCGGGGGCCGGCCAGCTCGGTCACCCCGGGGGCGATGAGGAGGCGGATGCCGGTGCCCTCCAGGTCCCAGGAGAGGCGGCGCAGCTCGGCTCCGGTGAGCACGCTGGAGCCGGTGACGACGACGGTGTCGGCGGACGAGGTGCGCGCCGACTCGAGGATCTCGGTGACCAGGCTCGGATGCGACGGGTGGGACGCGCCCGCCGGCCCGTCGGCGGGCTCGGCCACGCAGGCCCCCACGACCCGCAGGCCGGCATGCGGGAGGCGGCCGATGTGGTCGACGAGCCCGCGGATCTCGTCGGCGGAGCCGATCACCACCGCGCGATGGATCGAGCCGCCGACGCGGAGGCGGCGGCGGAGCAGCACCCGACCGGTCAGGTGAGCGGACAGGCTGAGCGCGACCATGGACGACACACCCACACCGGCGACCTCTCGCGAGACGTCGCTGTGGGTGAGGTACGACATGAAGATGAGCAGCGCCAGCATCCAGAGCCCGGCGTTGGCGATCCGGCCGAACTCGGCGGCGCCGCTGGCCATGCGGTGATCCTGGTAGGTGCCGGTGATGGTCAGCATCGCCGGCCAGGCCACCGGGGCGGCGACGACCAGGATCACGTAGAGGAGGCTCGGCCCCAGAGGCTGGGTGACGCCGTAGCGGCCGACCACGGCCACCAGCGCGGCCGCCACCCCGGCGGCGACATCGGCGCCGAGAAGGGCGGCGTGCCAGGCCGCCGTCGAGATCTGCTTGCCCTCGCCGGCAACGTTCGGGATGGACGGGACCACGCTGAGACGAAGGGGGCGTGGTCGGAGGGGGACCGCGACTCCGGTCAGGGTCACCTCGTCGTTGATCACCTCTCCATCGTGAAGGCGAGCGTTTCGTGACGCGATGGGAACTTGGTGCGGCGGTCTGGGCGATTGTCCTCACCCCATCGGGCGTGGCCCGCCGCTCCGCGTCGGGTCAGGCGGCGTCGCCTTCCCGAGCCACCCCGCCGCGACCGTGGAGGAGGCGGAGCGGTGCCAGCAGCAGCGCCTCGGCGCTTCCCGGCTCCGGCGTGCCCGACGACCGCAGGGTGCGCCGCTCGACGGTCACGAAGAGGAGCCAGGCGACGGCGAGGATGGCGGGGACGAGCAGGACGATCTCGGCGAAGACGAGGCGGGGCGAGGCGCCCGTGCGGCGCAACACCGACGCCAGCACCACGATGATCGGCTGGTGCACCAGGTAGATGCTGTACGACATGACCCCCAGGGCGACCAGCGGGCGCCAGGAGAAGATGCGGCCGATGAGGTTGCCGCGCGCCAGCACGACGCAGAGGAGGAGGAAGAAGACGGCGCCGAAGAGGATGTGCTCCAGCGGGCTGCCCACGGACAGGACCGCAAGGGGGACGAGCAGCAGGAGGCCCCATCCCAGGCGCGAGACGCGATGGACCAGCCCGTTGGCGTAGAGGTGGGCGGCGACCATGCCGAAGGCGAACTCCGCCCAGCGCCCGGGCAGGAAGTTGGGCAGCACCGCGGTGGCCATCAGCGAGTTCGCGGCCACGGCGTGGCCGTCGATGGCGATCTGGACGCCCAGGCGGTAGGCGACGTTCACCGCCACCACGGCGACCACGACGCGGACCAGGCCGAAGCGGCGGACGCCGAGCACAAGCAGGGGAAGTCCGAGGTACAGCTGCCACTCGAGGGCGAGCGACCAGTAGGCGCCGTTGAGGGCGTAGAAGGTGCTGGGGAAGAGCGAATGGAGCATCGTCATGTGGGCGACCGCCTGCACGACGAGTTCCGGCCCGCTGTAGCGGGTCAGCCCGAGGTGGCCGGCGGCGAGGGCGGTCAGCCCCAGCACGGCGGCGAGGGACACGTAGTAGGCCGGCAGCAGCCGGGTGGCGCGGCGCCGGAAGAACCGGCCGGCGCGGAGACGGCCGCCTGCGCGGACCACCGGGAGGTAGAGGCAGAACCCGCTGAGGACCAGGAAGAGGCTGACCCCGGTGGACCCGCTGCGGACGATCAGATCGAGAGGGCCGAGGCGGGCGCCGCTGAACGCCCGGATGTGGAAGGCGACCACCCACAGTGCGGCGAGAGCCCGCAGCCCGTCCACGCCGCTGAGCCGCGCCGACGCGGGTGTCGGGGCGGGGGTCGCGACCTCCTCCACCGCCGGACCGGGGCCCACGACGCCGACCTCGCGCTCCGCGACGCTCATGAGACCGCCGTTCCGGCCCCGGCCTCGAGCGGGACCTCGTCGGCGGCGGCGGCAGAGAGTGGCGCCGCCGTGCCGCCGCTGAGGCGCCTCCAGGCCGCCAGCGGCACCAGCACCACCACCAGCCAGGCGGCGCAGGTCGCGTAGCGCACCGCCAGGCGGCGCGGCTCCTGCACCAGGCGGTAGAGCCACTCCAGTCCGCTGCGGCGCGCCCATGCCGGGGCCCGGTTCAACCGGCCGGCGATGAGGTCGAAGCTGCCCCCCACCCCGATCGCCACGGAGACGGGCAGGCGGTGGCGGTTGGCCGCGATCCACAGATCCTGCTTGGGATGACCGAAGCCGACGAGCAGGATGTCCGCCCCGGCCTCGCGGATGCGGGCGACGATCTCGTCGTCGGGCATCTCGCTCAGGCTCGCCAGCGGCGGTTCCAGCGTGCCGCTCACCTGGAGCCGGGGATGACGCCGGCGCAGCTCCGCCGCCGCCGCCTGGGTCACCCCGCCCCGCCCCCCGAGGAGGAAGAGGCGGGCGCCGCTCCACTCCGCGTGGGCGGCGATGGAGGGGACGAGATCCGAGCCGGCGACGCGCTCGGGGAGGCGGTGGCCGAGGAGATGCGACAGCCAGAGGACCGGTGCGCCGTCGGCGACGTTGAGCTCCGCCCCGGAGAGGATCCGGGCCACCTCCGGCCGGCGCCGGGCGGTGACAAGGAACTGCAGGTTGACCGTGCACACCTGGCAGAACCCGCCGGATTCCACCGCCGCCAGCACCCTGTCGACGGCCTCCTCGTGACCGACGGCGTCGACGGGGACGCCGAGCACGTCCACCCGCCCCCGCGCCGGCCGGCGGCGGCCCGAGCGCGGCGCGGCGGACAGTGGCTGCGGGGTCGGCTGCCCGGCCCGGCGACGGGCCTCCTCCGGGCGCTCGGTCCGCTCCCAGCGGTCGGCGCCGGAGCCGCCGAGCATGCGCCGGTAGGTGCCGAGCTTGGCGATGAGGAAACGGGGGGACGAGAGAAGGGCTCGGTACGCGGAGGACGGAGCCCGCGCCGCCCGGAGGCCGGTGACGACATAGGCGGCGACCATCACTGCGGCGGCCCCCCAGGGAACGGCGGACCACAGGGCGACGGCGCCGGCGAGCCCGGCGGCGAGGCTGACCCCGCCGCCGAGGACGATGGCCATGGCCATGAGCCCGAGGGGCGGGACGGCCAGGTCGAGCACGGCGTCCAGGAGGGACCACCTCCCATGGAGGACCACCGCCGCGAGGAGGCGCGGGATGCGGGTCCGCACCACGTGCAGTCGCCCTCCTTCCCAGCGCATCCGCTGGGTGGCGCCGGCGCTGCCGAGGGCGGACGCCGGTCCGCTGACCAGGGCTTCGGGGGCGAAGCGGGGGCGCACTCCGGCAAGGCGCAGGTCGACGGAGTACTCCAGGTCCTCGGCCCCGGTGAAGGCATCCCAGGGAAGGCGCCGGAGCAGCGAGCTGCGGAACAGCATCCCGTTGCCCACCAGGCTGCACGGCATTCCCAGCGCGTCCCGACCCGAGAAGCGGACGCGATGGAAGAGAAGGAACGCCGCCTGGCGCAGCGGCGTCGCGCTGCCCGTGCCGTCGTCGAGCACCAGGTACTCGCCCTGGACGGCCTCCGCGCCCCGGGCCATCGCGGCCTCGAGCCCGGTGATCAGCCCCGGGGCGGCGACGGAGTCGGCGTCGACGACGACGACGCCGTCGACCGGCTCGGCCTCGGCGAGCAGGCGGTCCATCGCCCATCGAAGGGCGCGACCCTTGCCGGGGAGATCCGGGTCGTCGCGGACCAGGACCTCCGCCCCTTCGGCCCGGGCGACGGAAGCGGTGTCGTCGGCGCAGTTGTCGGCCACGACCACCACCCGGTACCGGTCGCGGGGGTAACTCTGCGTGCGCAGCGAGGCGAGGCATCGGGGGAGCAGCTCCGCCTCGTCGTGCGCCGGGATGAGGACGGCGAGCCGGCTCGTCCCCTGGGGTCCGGCGCGGAACACGGGGCGGCGCAGCGCGGCCACGGCGAGGACGAGCAGATAGAGGGCGGCCAGGGCCAGGCCCGCGCCCCCCACCGCCAGCAGCAGCGTCGCCACCGCCCGGACATCCACGCGAAGGTCTCCCGAGACTCCCCCCCGACGAGCCTATGGGGGGATGCCGATTCGGGGAATGGGCCATCGTGCGGACCCGGGTCAGAGAACCCCAGGGCCTCCCGGGGTGTCCCCCACCGTGCGGGACTTCCGCCCAGATGCGGGCCACCGCCCCCCGGGCCGTCGTACGGCCGGGGGGCGGGTCGGCGGGCTGAGCCGAGCCCGATGCGGAGGCGCCGGCTGGCTAGAGGAACATCACCGAGACGCTGTCGAACTCGACCGGGGCGTTGACGTCGAAGCCGACGGCCCCCCGGCAGAACGTCGAATCCGAGACAGTCATCAGCTCCTGGCCGTTGAGGGACACCGTGAAGGTCGATCCGGCGGCGGTGATGCTGAGCTGATGCCAGGTGCTGCTGTAGTCGAGGCTGACCTCGGAGAGAACCGTGGTGCCGGAGGCGGCGACCTTCAGGAACGCCATCTCCGTGCCGCCGACGAAGCACACCGCGTAGTGGTCCGTCGCATCGACGTACCGGACGTCGATGCAGTCCTGTTCGCTGAGCCACGCGCTGGGCTGCACCGCGACGCTCAGGGTGTAGTTGGTCCACGCGCCGTTGCCCGCCGACGTGGTCGCGCTCCAGCCGTCGTGGGCGTAGACGTGACTGTGGGTGGCGTCTCCCGTGGCCACGCTCAGGCCGGCGTTGACCCCGGCGACGCTCCAGCCCGCCGGGACGCTGCCGACCGCGTCCGAGGTGAAGCTGTCACTGTAGAGGACGGCACCACCGCTCGAGGTGCCCAGAGACTTCGGAACCCACTGCGTGGTCTTCGTCATCTTTCCCGGCGTCGGACGGGAGCTCCTGCCGGGCCCGGGAGTCGCGGTGGGCGAGGGGGTGGCTGACGGGTCGGGCGTGGGGGTCGCCGTCGGGGTGGGCGTCGGCGTCGGCCTCGGCGTGGGCGTCGCCGTCGGGGTCGGTGTCGCGGTTGGCGTCGGCGTCGGCGTCGGGGTGGGCGTTGCGGTCGGCGTTGGCGTCGCCGTCGCCGTCGGGGTGGATGTCGCCGTCGGCGTGCCGCTGGGAAGGCCACCCGGTCCCAGGCTCAGCAGGTGCTGCTGGTAGGCGGTCCCCTCACCGGCGTTCGGCGTGCCCGTCCAGTCGGTGATGAGCACATCGTCCGTGTAGCCCCAGGGGTTCCAGGTCCAGGCGAGGTAGCTCCAGCCGTGGCTGTCGGCGTAGGGGAGGAAGGTGGGCAGGAAGCTCACCGGTGCGGAGGTGCTGTCCCCGATCTCTCCGACCAGGAATGGGTGGGAGGCGGAGACGGGCGCCTGCTGCGAATCCCAGCAGCTGGTGGTGTCGCAGCTCTCTCCGGGGTAGTCGTGCGCCCCGGCGATGAGCTGCCCGTCAGGGTCGGTGGGCGCGTTGGCCAGCCATCCCGAGTCGTCGTTGGACCAGTCCAGGCCGTTGACGAGGATGGGTTGGGTGGCCCCCACCGCGCGGATGGCGTCGATCAGCGTCTGCATCCCGGCGGTGTTCCACGTGTACGTCGTGCTGTACCCGGTGGTGGTGCCGTCAGGGCCGATCTGGCCGGCAGAGATGAACTGGTTGAGCGAGCAGCCGTTCAACCAGCACTGCCACGGATCCTGCGAGGGGTTGGTGAAGTAGCTGCCGTAGAGGAACGGCTCGTTGAAGAGGTCGAAGATCAGCGCCGGGTTGCCGGCGAAGTAGGTCGCCACCGACTGCCAGAAGGCGATGGAATGGTCGGCGTCCGCCATCGGCTGCTGAGCGACCGCCGCATAGGCGCCCGGGGAGGTCCAGTGCAGGTCGATGATGGCGATCATCCCCGCCTGGTTGATGAGGCTGACCTCGGTCGCGATCGCCGCCTGGTAGGCGGCTCCGCCGTAGGCGGGGTTGACCCCGTTGATGCCCAGCCAGCAGTCCTCGTTCAGCGGGACGCGGACCACGTCGATGTCCCAGGCTGCCATCGCCTGGTAGGTGCTGAGCTGGTCGAGGGGCTGTCCGCCGTAGATGCTCCAACCGCGCTCGGTCGGCCCGCCACCCTGGTCGCAGGCGAACTCGGTGCCGGACAGGTCGGCGCCGTGGAGGGCGACGGTGCTGCCGGAACCGTCGACGAGATGGTTGCCCACCACGTGGATCGCGAGCGGCGCAGCGGTCAGGCGCGCGCCTGCGGCCTGAACCAGGAGGACGGCGGAGAGGCCGACGATGGCAGTGCCGAGCAGACGCTTCCAGACACTGCGGCGGAGGGAGGGGAGGACGAGGGCCATCGGGGGGTCTCCTGATCTGAGGCTGGGCGACCGCGGCGATCCCCCTCACCGCGAGGCGTGCTCGATCAGGGTCGGCCGGGCGCGGGACCGCGATCGCTTCTGTCCCGCGGCTTGTGCCCGGAGCGTTACCGGAACATCAGAGCTCGGCGGTTCTGGAGCAACGTCGCCGTCACCGCCGCGCGACGGTCGGATCGACGCGTTCCGGCGGTGGTCCCCATCCCCGCGACGGTTCGGAAACCGGCGGGGCGGCCTCGGTCAGGCCAGGTTGAGGTAGAAGATCAGCGTGCCGCCCGGACTGGTGGGGAGGATGTACCCCGCGCTCTGCACCGTCACCGACTGCGCCAGAGCCAGGCGGAGAGCGGTCTGGCTGCCGCTGGTTGTGACCCCGACACCGGTGACGACACCGCTGCCGGTGAGGGTTCCGGACGAGCTGGAGAGGGTCACGCCGGTCAGGGTGACCACCATGGTCTGGGCGGTTGGAGCGCTGATGACCACGGTCGGTTCACCGCTGCCGCCCTGCGTGCCCGGGTTCAGGTTGAGGACGACGGTCAGGTAGGTGGCGTGCTGCCCGTAGTCGAGGCTGCTGAGCTGCCAGCCGGCCCCGCCGTTGCCGATGGTCAGCGGTGCCGGCGGGACGTATCCGGCCGGCGCGCTGGACGGCGTGGCCGTCGGAGCCACCGTCGCCGAGGGCGTCGGGGGGCTCGGCCGCGGCGTCACCAGCAGGGTGGGCGGTGCGGTCGGTGGCGTGCGCGTCACCGCTGTCGAGGCCGGCTTCGAGGAGAGCGGGACGAAGACGGCGAGGAGGAGGACCAGCACCGCCAGGGAGCCGGCGAGGACCCACCACCCGCCCGCGCGGGCGAGGGCCCGCCGCGTCCGCATCCGGGCGGCGGCCAGCCGCTTGCCGAGATCCGGCAGGGTGCCGGCGAGGGGCCCGACGCGGCCGTGCCGGGCCAGGCTTCGGGTGTGCCGGCCCAGATGGACGCGCGAGCCGGCCGGTTCGGCGAGCGGGAGGGCCGCGAAGCCGTCCGCCGGACCCATCATCTCCTCCGCCGTGGTGGCCCCGTGGGGATGCGGCAGGACCGGCACCGCCCTCTCTCCTCCGGCGGTGGGGAGGTTCCAGGAGTGGGCGGTTGCCGAGATGGGCCCGGCCGACTCGACGCTGGGCGGCGCGGTGTCGGGGGAGGGAGCCGCCCGCCAGGCCGGCTCACGGCCCGGGCTCCCCGCACCGCTCACCATCCCCTGGTCGTCGTCGCGGGGTTGGCGCATCAACGCGAGGCGGAGGGCGATCTTGTCGCGAAGCCAGGACACCGGCGACGCCGGCGCCAGGCGGGGCGGGCGCGGCGGGCGCGCCATGAGCGGGTCGACCGCGGCACCGGCCTCGGGGCCTGCGACCGCGTCGGAATCGGCGGCGGCCCCCAGGGACGACCAGCTGGCGAAGCGCCCCGCCCGCTGTCCGCCCTGGGTGGAGTCGAAGGGGGGAGGCGGTGGTGGAAGATGCTGGGGCTCAGCATCCTCGGAGAGGTCTGGATCCGAGGCCGCCCCGTCCACGACGTCTCCGCGCGGCGCCCAGGCCCAGAGGTCCTCATCGGGGTCGGCCCAGTCGCCGCCGTCGCCACCGGCATCTCGAGGCGATTGCCGGTCCTGTTGGCGAGGCGACAGGGTCCACGGAACCTGGGAGACCGGGGGGGGCGCGTCCCCGTCTCGCAACACCGGGTCGGGCACGTCCGCCCCAGGCGGTTCCGACTGCGGCACGTCCCATGTCCAGGGCACATCGCCGGGCGGTGGCGGCGGAGCGGCCGGGGGGAATGGGCCGCCGTCGTGGGAGGCGCGGCCGACGAGCCCTGCCCAGGCCGATGAGGGCGGCTCCTCCTGTCCCGGGGCGCCCGGTGCGGGCGGGGGCGAGCGCCACCCGGTCTGAGGCGTGCCGGACGGCTCCGGATCCTCGTCGACGACCGGCTCCGGGCGATCGGGCGCCGCCGCCCAGTCCGGGAGCTCGTCGTCCTCGCCCGATGCCGGAGTGTCCGCGTCATCGGCGTCGGTCACGGCGGCCTGGTGGACCGCCATGGCGGCGGCAGCATCGGCCGCGGGCGGCAGGGGCGGCGGGACCGGGGCGGTGCCCTGCTCGGGCGCCACCGCAGGCGCCGGGCCCTCCACGCGCACGACGAGGGGGATGCGGGGGACGCCGGCCGCCAGGGTCGATCGCCCGTTCAGATTCACCTGGGCCTCGCCGTCCTCCTCGCGCGACGGATCGGCGCGCGGGGAGACCAGGCGGAAGAGTTCGTTCACCGGCAGATCGGTCGTGAACGGGAGCGACGGCTGGTTCCCGTCGGCGGCGACCGCTTCACTCACTCGCCGCGGTGCCCAGGGAAGCGACGTCCCCGTCGTGCGCCCCTCCAGCCACGGAGGGGTCCCGGAGGCGACGGCGGCCGGCCGGCGGGAGGGGCGCGACGGCAGGGTCTCGTCCGGTCCGATGAGCCCGAGCTGCGCCATGAAGCCATGGATGGCCTCATCCGGCACACGCACGCGCGCCAGGCTGCCGATGCGCTCCGCCTCCTCCTGCAGGTAGTTGAAGGCGTTGCGGCAGCGATCGCATCCGACCAGGTGCCCGTCGACCTCGCCACGCCGCGGCGCGTCCAGCTCCCCGTCGAGGTAGCTGCTCAGGACGAGCAGGCTGCACCTCATATGACGAGCTCGCGGTAGATGGACCCGAACTCCCGTCGAGCCGCCGCCAGGAGCCGGCTGGCCGCTTCCGGCGAGCACTCGAGGGCTCGGGCGATCTCTGCGTAGCGAAGCTGGGCGAGGTCGGAGAGCAGCAGCGCGGCGCGACGCTCGAAGGGAAGCGTCATCAGGGCCCGCTTGACGGTGTTCATCCGGCTGGCGACGTCCCCGCCGCGGAATTCGACCTCGAAGGGGGTGCGGTTGCGACGCCAGAGACGGGAGGGACCGTGCGGTCGCGGGGGGTAGCGCTCGCCCGTCCGGCAGGCCCTGGTCACAGCCCGGTACAGCGCCGCACGGCCGTCGACGCGCACGCGCGCCGGAGGGTACTTGGCGGCGTGGAAGATGCCTCCGGCGGCGAGCTCCACTGCACTCTCGGCATCGCCGACCAGGTGGGCGGCGTAGGTGACGAGGTCATCGAGATGCTCGGAGACGAGCTCCGTGAACTCGCCACTGGTGGCTGGGACGTTGGCTGCGGCGTTGATCATGACTCCACCCGAGGGTGGCTGGGGGCGGCGGCAGCAGCCAGCATACACACGGCTGACACCAGGGTCAAGGTGGCGGCCGCCGAATTCACCGAGTATCGGTCGGCAGAGACAACAACTGGCCACCCCTGACCAGCCTCGGCGCCGCCAGTCCGGTGGCGGCCCAGGCGGTGGCGGGCATGCCGATGTCGGCGACCGTGATCTCCCCCGCATGGGCCCGTCCCGTCGGACTCCACAGGCCCCTCTTCATCGCCGTCAGGGTGCAGGTCCGGATCGCCCGGACGGTGGGATCGCCGGCCGCCCCGGTGGTGGCGTCGAGCCCGCTGGGGACGTCGACGGCGAGGGTGCGATCCGCAGGCAGCCGGGAGATGGCCCGTGCCTGGGGCGGGCGAGGGTCGCCGCGGAGGCCGGTACCGAGAATGGCGTCGACGACCGCCGCCGCCCTCTCCATGGCAGCCGCCGCGACCTCTCCATCCGGCACCGCCGCGACGGCGACCCCGGCGGCTCGGGCCGCGGCAAGCTGGCCCGACACCAGCGAGCCGAGCTGGTCCGGGTCGGCGACCAGCGCGACCTCGACAGGAAAGCCCCAGCTGCGCAGATGGCGCGCCGCCACCAGCCCGTCGCCGCCGTTATTGCCATGACCGGCCACAACGAAGACGGCCTCCGGCCTGCCGCCGAAGCTGGCGAAGACCCAGCGCGCCACCTGCCAGCCGGCCACCTCCATGAGCTGGACGACGGAGGCGCCGCGCTGCGCCGCCGCACCGTCCAGGCCGGCAGCCTGCTCACCGGTGAGGTCGCCGTAGTCGGCCCGGCCGGCGGCGCCGGGCGCACCTCGCGTGCGACCGGGGCTCATCCGAGCTCCACGGCGACCGGGCTGCCGGCGAAGAGGCCGCTCAGCCGCGCGGCGGACGCCTGGCGCGCGGCGATCTCCAGATGCCCGGCGCTGTTCCACAACGCGGCCAGGCCCCCCGCGATGCCGGCGTACGCCGCCACCACCTGGCGGGTCCCTCCACCCTGCCACGTCACCGCCCCGATGCGCCGTCCGGCGGCATCTCCGTCGCGGATCCCTGTGATGCAGTTGCCGAAGTGGTCGACGCAGACGACCTGGCTGCGCAGCAGGCGGCCGTCGGCCACAGGGATCACCGCCAGGCGCAGGAACGGCGCGTCCACCGGGGTGCCGACGTCGGCGAGGTCGGCCCCCGCCGCGAGCCGGGCCGCCAACGGGGCGAAGTGGTCGCGCCCATGGAAGGTCGCCGAGGCACCCGCCGGGGTGTCGAGACGGACGGCGCGCCGCTCCGTCGCCTCGGTCCACAGATAGGTGACGAGTCCGGTGTCCGGAGCGACACAGACGACCCCGTCGCACTCCACGGCGACGGCGTCGCGGCCGCCGCCCACGCCGGGGTCGACGACGGCGCAGAGCACGGCCCCCGGGCCGAAAGCCCGCGCCAGGGTCTTGCAGCGGTACATGGCGGCGAGCACGTCCCCGGGGGGCACCAGATGCGTGCCGTCGACGCAGCGCACGCCGGGCGCGGCCGCCCACGCGGCGGCCCGCATCTCGGCGGCGTAGCCGTCCTCCAAACCGAAGTCGGAGACGAAGACGAGCGTCGCGCTCACGGCCACCAATACGGTAGCAGCGGGCACCGGGTCCGAGCCCACCGATCGGCCCGCCTCCGGGGATTCACGCCCGGCGGCGGACGCCGGCCGGGCGCGCGCCCCCGGCATCCGGCCTTGCCCGGGGAACAGCGAAGGGCGGCCCGGTGCCGACCGGGCCGCCCTCACAGGGCGGGAATGCCTTCCCGCGACTCAGTAGTCGGGCATCTGCGGCGCGGCCGCGGCCTTGTTCTTCTCCGGAATGTCGGTGATGAGCGCCTCGGTGGTCAGCAGCAGCCCCGCGATGGAGGCCGCGTTCTGCACCGCCGACCGGGTGACCTTGGTCGGGTCGATGATCCCGGCGCTGACCATGTCGACGTACTTGCCGGTGGCGGCGTCGAGGCCATGGCCCTTCTTCAGAGTCTTGACCTTCTCGACCACCACGGAACCTTCCATGCCGGCGTTGATGGCGATCTGGCGCAGGGGCTCCTCGAGGGCCCGGCGGAGGATGTTCGCGCCGGCCAGCTCGTCGCCCTCGGCATCGACGGTGTCGAGCGCTGCGATCGAGTTGATGAGGACCACGCCGCCGCCGGGCACGATGCCCTCCTCCACCGCGGCGCGGGTCGCCGAGACGGCGTCCTCCATGCGGTGCTTCTTCTCCTTGAGCTCGGTCTCGGTGGCGGCACCGACCTTGATCACGGCGACTCCGCCGGAGAGCTTGGCGAGCCGCTCCTGGAGCTTCTCCTTGTCCCAGTCGGAGGTCGACTTCTCGATCTCCGCCTTCAGCTGCTCGATGCGCCCCTTGATGGCGTCCTGGCTGCCGGCGCCCTCGACCAGGGTGGTGTCGTCCTTGGTGATGGTGACGCGGCGGGCCCGGCCCAGCTGGTTCAGGGTGGCCGAGTCCAGCTTCAGACCGATCTCCTCGCTGACCACGGTGCCGTCGGTCAGGATGGCGATGTCCTGGAGCATGGCCTTGCGCCGGTCACCGAACCCGGGCGCCTTGACCGCCACGGCGCTGAAGGTGCCGCGCAGCTTGTTGACGATGATGGTCGCCAGGGCCTCGCCCTCGACGTCCTCGGCGATGATCAATAGCGGCTTGCCGCTCTGGACCACCTTCTCGAGCACAGGCAGCAGGTCGGCGACGGCGGCGATCTTGCGGTCGGTGATCAGGATGTAGGGCTCCTCGAGAACCGCCTCCATCCGCTGCGTGTTGGTGACCATGTAGGCCGAGATGTAGCCCTTGTCGAACTGCATCCCCTCGACCAGCTCCAGCTCGGTCTCCAGCCCCTTGGACTCCTCGACGGTGATGACGCCGTCCTTGCCCACCTTCTCCATGGCGTTGGCGACGGTCTCGCCGACGGCCGGATCGGCTGCGGAGATCGACGCCACCTGGGCGATCTTCTCGCGCTCGGTGACCGGGATCGACTGCGCCTTGATGGCCTCGACCACGGCGGCGACGCCCTTGTCGATGCCTCGCTTGAGGAGGATGGGGTTGGCACCGGTGCCGACCTGGCGAAGACCGGCCTCGATCAGCGCCTGGGCAAGCACCGTCGCGGTGGTGGTGCCGTCGCCGGCGATGTCGTTGGTCTTGGAGGCGACCTCCTTGACCAGCTGGGCGCCCATGTTCTCGAAGGGCTGCTCGAGCTCGATCTCCTTGGCGATGGTCACGCCGTCGTTGGTGATCGTCGGCGAGCCGAACTTCTTGTCGAGGACGACGTTCCGACCCTTGGGGCCGAGGGTGATCCTCACCGCGTTGGCGACGGCGTCCACGCCGCGTTTCAGGCTGGCGCGGGCGTCGACGTCGTAGATCAGCTGTTTGGCCATGGACCTCCTCCCATTGCCTGCCGTGAGCAGGGCACGTGGAACGATCGGAAATGCTGCGGTCGCGAGCCATCTTAGCACTCAGCCCCACCGAGTGCTAGCGGCCGGCCCCCCCGAGTGCCAGCCCGGCCCCCTTCCGTGTCCCCGTCGGCCGCCGGCGTGAGCTCGCCCCGATCCTCGCCTATCATCGACGGATGTCGAGGAGCCGGGCCATCCGCCGCTCCATCGCCGTGGCCGCCGTCGCGGGCGCCGCGGCGGTGTCGGCCCGGGCCCTGGTCCGGCCGCGCCAGGGGGCGGAACGGCGGCTGATGGATTGGGATGCCGTCCGCCGCACGGCCGTGGCCAGGTCCGGCGAGCGCGCGCGACTCGATTCCCAGGAGGCGGCACGCCTCGCCCTTGCCTGCGACGCTGTCGCCCGGGAGATGGCCCCGATGATGGCGGAGGTCTGCTCGACGGCCCCCGCCGCCTTCCCCTCGTTCTCCATCCTGGACCGGCACGGGGTCATCGACGTCAACGTGGCCATCGCCCGGCGGCTGATGGAGCCGGTGGAGCAGCTCCGTGCGAGCATCCCGGAGTCGGCGATGACGGCGATGGGTCGGCAGGTGGCCAGCCGCTACGTCGGTGAGCTGTTCGGGGTCCTGTCCCAGAGGGTCCTCGGCCAGTACGACCCCGTCCTCATGCTCCCCGGGCCGGCCGCCGCCGAGCGCCCCGGCACGGCCCTCTACCTCGTGGAACCGAATGTCGCCGCCTTCCAGCGGGCACAGCGCGTCCCCCCGGAGCCGCTCCGGCGCTGGCTGGTCCTGCATGAGGTCACCCACGCCTGGCAGTTCGAGTCCCACGCCTGGCTCGCCCCGCACATCGGGGCGCTGATGAACGAGATGCTGGTGACCGGGGTGGTCGAGCAGCTCGGCGGCGGTCGCCGGATGGCCACCCTGGAAGCGCTGCGGCAGCTCCCGGCGACGCTGGGCGACCAGCTCCGAGGCATCGGGCGGCTGCGGGCGATCATGAGCGTCCTCGAGGGGTACGGCAACTTCGTCATGCACCGGGTCGGCAGCGAGCACATCGAGGGATTCGACCGGCTGGAGTCCGCCTTCCACCAGCGCCAGAGCGAGCGCAGCCTGCTGGAGAGACTGGTGCTGGCGCTCACCGGGATGGCCGTGAAACTTCGCCAGTACGAGCTGGGCGAGCGCTTCGCCGTGGCGGTCACGGAGGCGGGCGGATACCCGCTGCTCAACCGCGTCTGGGAGGGCCCCGAGATGATGCCGAGCCTGGCGGAGATGCGGGTGCCCCAACGGTGGATCGAGCGGGCGCGCGGACTGTGACCCCGCGGCGCGGCCGGGGCTGCACGAGCAGGCCGTGCGCCGTCCGCCGGTCGGTGCCCTCGGCGCCGTAGCGTTCGCAGCATGGCGACCGCCGACGGGACCGACACAGGCGTGGCCGGCCAAGCCGTGCCCGGGGGGACGTCCGCGGCAGCCGGCCCGGAGGACGCGGCCTACGACCTGGTGTACGTCCGGGCCAGACCCTGGTCGGACGAGCGGCCCCGCACCGCCTCCCTGGTGCAGCTCGACTTCGAGTTCCTGGGCGAGTCCCTTCCCATCGCAGCCGCCCGCGAGCGCCGCCAGACGCTCGACCACCACGGCGTCTCGGTGCTCATCGTCCCCCGCCGCTACCGCCATCCGGCGGTGGACCCCGCCCGGGCGGCGTCCCTGGCGGAGGAGGAGATGGCGGCGGCGAGGGCGGCGAATCCCGCCCTCGAGCTCGGCGCGCCACGGCTGTACGGCGACCACCCCATGTACTTCACCTTCCTGGCGGTGTCGGCGCCGATGGAGCGCGCCGGCGACACCTTCCCACCCGGCCTGCTCGTCACCATCGACAAGTTCGACGGCCACGTCTGGACCGCGACGGAGCTGAGCGACTTCCTCGCCCTCGTCGCCACCAGGCAGAGCGCCGGCTAGCGTGCCGCGGCTCGGCGTGGCCCAGGGGCGGCGTCCAGGAGAACCATGGCACTGACGCATCGAGGCCGGCTCCGCAAGGCTCTGGCTCAGCCCTTCCCCGAATCGTGGCGCGAGGTCCTCGCCCAGAACGTCGCGCACTGGCGCGTGCTCGACGATGGCGAACGGGAGCGCCTCGAAGGCCTCGTCCGTCTCCTTCTCTTCGACAAGCTCTGGGAGGCCTCCAACGGATTCGAGCTGACCGACGAGATCCGCGTCGTGATCAGCGGCATGGCATGCCTGCTGATCCTGGGGCTCGACTACGACTATTACCATCGCGTCACCTCCATCATCGTCTGCCCCACAACCATCGTTCTCGAAGGGGACCGTCACCTCGGTGGGGGTCTCTACACCGACGAGCCCCAGCCGATCATCGGGGAGGCCCGTTTCGATGGCCCGGTCCTCATCGCGTGGGACCAGGCCCGTGCGCAGGGCCGCCATCCCGACCGCGGGCGCAACGTCGTGTACCACGAGTTCGCCCACAAGCTCGACATGCTGGGGGGATCCGTCGACGGAACGCCTCCCCTCGAATCGCACGCCGAGTACGAGCGCTGGGTCAGGGTGTGCAATGCGGAATACGCGTCGCTGCGCAACGGCACCAGCGGCACCCTGCTGGACCCGTACGGGGCGGTGAGCACCGGGGAGTTCTTCGCCGTCGTCACCGAGGTGTTCTTCGACAGGCCGCTGCAGCTCGAGGAGGAGAAGCCGGCACTGTACTCAGTCCTGCGTGACTTCTACCGGCAGGACCCGGCGTCCCGTGAGCGGCGGGCCGCCCCAGCGATGGGCGGGGCTGACGGACGGGTCGAAAGCGGTGCGGGCTAGCGCCTCCGCGATGCGCGTGCTCTGCGCCCCCAACGCCTTCAAGGGGAGCGTCAGCGCGATCGTGGCGGCCCGGGCGCTGGCGGCCGGTTCGCGGGACGCGGGCGCCGAGCCGGAGGTCCTGCCCATGGCCGACGGCGGCGACGGCACTCTCGACTGCCTGCTCGCCGCGGCGCGACGGCCCGAGATCGTGCTCCACCGGGTCAGCGGACCGCTGGGAGGCCGGGCGTCCGCCCGGCTCGGCTGGATGGCCCCGGGGGAGGCGGTGGTGGAGCTTGCCGAGGCGGCTGGCCTGCGCCGGCTCGGCCGCCGGCTCGATCCGCTGGGCTCCACGTCGCGGGGCGCCGGCGAGTTGATGGCGCGGGCCCTCGACGGCGGGGCACGGCGGATCGTGGTGGGCGTGGGCGGCTCCGCCTGCACCGACGGCGGCAGCGGGATCCTGACCGCGCTCGGCGCCCGGCTCCTCGACGGCCGGGGCAGACCGCTGGGGCGGGGCGGCGGCGTCCTGACGGAGCTGGAACGGGTCGACCTCTCGGGGCTCGACCCGCGACTCGCGGAGTGCGCCATCGACGTCGCCGTCGACGTCGCCAATCCACTCGGGGGCAACACCGGCGCCGCCCGCGTCTTCGCGCCACAGAAGGGTGCCGACGCCGCCGGCGTCGAACGGCTGGAGGCCGGGCTGCTGCGCCTCGCCGCCGTGCTGGAGCGTGACGCCGGGATCGATCCCGGCCTGCGGCTCCTGCCGGGCTCCGGAGCCGCCGGGGGTTCCGCCTACGGCCTCGCGGTGCTCGGCGCCACCCTGCGGCCGGGCGCGGCCCTGGTCGCCGACGCCGTCGGCCTCGACGCCGCCCTCGCCGGCTGCGACCTCGTGCTCACCGGCGAGGGACGCCTGGACGCCCAGACCGCCCGCGGCAAGGCCACCATGGAGGTGGCGGTGCGGGCGGCGCGCCGCGGCGTCGCCTGCATCGCCGTGGCCGGGGAGGTCGCCGACTCCCTGCCGGGGCTCTTCGCCGCCACCGTGTCACTCACCGGCATCGCCCTGCCCGGGGAGGACCCCAGGAGGGTGCCCCGCCGGCTGCTCCGCCGGGCTGCCGCGGCCGCGGTGCGGGGCGCCTCGATCGGGGGGCGGTGACCAGGGCGGCGGGTCGACACCGCCCCCTGCCGCAGGGCGGGACGCGGGTCACCAGACCGGCTGCAGCCACTCCCCGTACTTGGGGTCGTCGCCGGTGATGATCGCGTTGTACAGGTCCTGGACCCGCAGCGTCAGCGGCCCGGGTTCCCCGTCGGCGATGCGGCGGCGGTCGATCTCCACCACCGGCGCGACGGCGGCGGCGGTGCCGCACATGAAGACCTCGTCGGCGATGTACAGCTCGCTGCGGTCGACGGAGCGCTCCAGCACGTCGAGGCCCATCTCCTCGCGGAAGAGATGGATGATGCCGGCGCGGGTGATGCCCTCGAGGATGTTGTCCGAGAGCGGCGGCGTGATGACCTCGCCCCGGCGGACGATGAAGATGTTCTCCCCGGTGCCCTCGCAGACATGGCCGCCGCCGGTCAGCAGGATGGCCTCGTCGAAGCCGGCCTGGAGGGCCTCGGACTTCGCCAGGGCGCTGTTGATGTAGATGCCGGTGCACTTGGTGCGCGGCGGGGCCATGGTGTCGTCGATGCGCCGCCAGGTCGAGACCATGCAGCGGATGCCGGCGTGGGGGACGTAGTCGCCGAGGGGCGCGGTGATGATGGCGAAGCTGTCCTCGATGTCGTGGAGCCGGAAGCCGATCGTCTCGGCGGACTTGAAGAGCAGCGGCCGGATGTAGGTGTCCTCGCGGCACTCGTTGCGGCGCAGCAGCTCGACGGTGATGCCGCAGAGCTCGTCGACGCTGTGGGGGAGGCGCATCTGGAGCACCTTGGCGTTGCCGTGCATGCGCTCGAAGTGTTCCGGCAGGCGCAGGGCGTGGAGCTGGCGCCTCTCCGCGTTCCAGTACGCGCGGATGCCCTCGAAGCACCCGGTCCCGTAGTTGAGACCGTGGGTGAGCAGGCCGACGCGGGCCTCGTTGTAGCGGCGGAACTCGCCGTCGAAGAACACCCAGGACTGTTCGCGGCGGGTCCGGGCGTCGGTCCCGGCGGTGGCTGTCTCAGTCATGCGGGCCAGGGTACACCGAGGTCGGCCGTCCAAGCCGTCCGCGACGCCCTCAGCGGGCCAGGCGGGGGAGCACCAGGGCGGCGGCGGCGATGCCGGCGACGACCGCGGCGGCGAGGACGCCGAAGTCCAGCCACAGGGCACTGGGCGTGCCGATGAGCATGGCTCGCAGCCCGTCCACCTCGTAGCTCATCGGGTTGACGGCGCTGACCACCTGCAGCCACCCCGGCATGACCTTCACCGGGTAGAGGGCGTTGGAGGCGAAGAACAGGGGCATGGTGATGGCCTGGCCGATGCCCATGAGGCGTTCACGGTGGAGCACCAGGCCGGCGATGGTCATGGAGAGGCAGGAGAAGAAGGCGGCGCCGAGCACGACCATGAGAGCCGCGCCCAGCAGGTGGAGCGGGTTCCAGCCGATGTCGATGCGGAGGAGGGCGGAGAGCGCCAGGATGACGACCACCTGGGAGACCGCCCTCACCCCCGCGGCGAAGGCCTTGCCGCTGATCAGGGCGACCCGCGGCGTCGGCGTGGCCATCAGCTTGGTGAGGATTCCGGAGTCGCGCTCCCAGATGATCTGGATGCCGAAGAAGATGGCGATGAAGAGCGCCGACTGGGCCATGATGCCGGGCGCCAGGTAGGCGAGGTAGGTCACCCCGGGCGGCGTCGGGATGGCGCGGATGCGGCTGAAGGTCTCACCGAAGATGACCAGCCACAGCACCGGCTGGACAGCCCGGGTGTACAGCTCGGTCCGGTCGTGGCGGATCTTGCGCAGCTCGACCAGCCAGAAGGTGACGATGCGGCTGGGGTACAGCCGCCACCAGGGGGGAAGGACCGAGGTCCGCCCCGCCGGCTCAGCCGAGGCGCTGAGCGGTGCGACGCGTGCGGCGGACATCGCGGCCTCCTTGTGGCGTGGCCTCTTCGTCGTCGATGGCGGCTCCGACGTGGTGGCGGAAGACGTCGTCCAGCGAGGTCCCCGGTCCCAGCGCCGCCTTGAGGCTGGTTGGGGTGCCCTCCGCCAGGAAGCGGCCGTGGTGCATGAGGGCGATGCGGTCGCAGAGGACGTCGGCCTCCTCCATGTAATGGGTGGTGAGCAGCACCGTCATGCCCGTCTCCCGGCGCAGCTCCTGGACCTTCTCCCACACGCTGGAGCGGGCCAGCGGATCGAGGCCGATGGTGGGCTCGTCCAGGATGAGCAGGGCCGGGCGGTTGACCAGGGCCTGGGCCAGCTCCAGGCGGCGGATCATGCCTCCCGAGTAGGTCCCTGCCAGGCGATCCCGCACGTCGTCGAGCCCCATGGACTCCAGCACCTCGCGCACCCTCGGCTCGCGATCCCGTCGCGGCAGGTCGAAGAGCCGGGCGAAGAGCCAGACGTTCTCGTATCCGCTGAGGGCGAAATCGGTGGAGAGCTGCTGCGGCAGGTAGCCGATGAGATGGCGGACGACCATAGCCTCGCGGCGGACGTCGTGGCCGAAGACTGCGGCCCGGCCCGACCCCGCGGGGATCAGCGTGGTCAGCACCCGGATGGTGGTGGTCTTCCCCGCGCCGTTGGGGCCGAGCAGGCCGTACACCTCGCCCGAGGCCAGGTGGAAGGAGACGCCGTCCACGGCGCGCACCGCGCCGAAGCTCACCGTGAGCTCGGAGCAGGCGACGGGAACAGCCGGCTCAGCCGCCATCCGCCCTCTCCAGCGACGCGGCGATGGCGTCCAGCACCGGGAGCACCCGGCTGACCGCCTCGCGGTCAGCGGCGTCGAGATCCCGGAGCCTGGAACTCAGGATCTCGGCTCGACGGTCACGCCACTGGCGCATCCGCGCATCCGCCGCGGCGCTGAGGCGGAGCCGGGTGACGCGCCCGTCGGCGGCGTCGGGCTCCAGCTCCAGAAGCCCCTCCCCGCTGAGGCGGTGCACCAGGGTGCTCACCGTGTTCGGTGCCAGCCGCAGCTCGGCGGCGGCGTCGTGGATGCGCAGCCCCGGCCGGTGCCTCACCAGCCGCAGGATCTCGAGCTGCGCCTCGGGCAGGGGCAGGTCGGCGGTGCCGGCCCTAACCTCGCGGTTCAGGGACCGCCGAAGGCGCCCCAGGACCCGGGCCAGCCGGACGGCGCCGTCTCGGTCGGTGAGTGCCGGTTGCATGCCGCCAGCTTATCATATCTGTCCCAGACAGATGCTTTATCGGCTCCGGCCGTTTCCGCGAGCGCCATCCCCCGTGGTGGTTCGCTGCGGCGCCCGCAGCGCGGGGGTGTCGCAGACGGTCGGCGCCGTCGCGAACCCCGAGCCGTTCGGAGATGGCTTCGTCACCCGGCTTCCGTTGCGCGCTTCCCCATTCGGGTTTAGCGTGGTTCCGCTATGGCATCGGGCGCCGGTCGGCGAGCCCCAGCCGTGGTGCCGCCTCTCCGCCGGCACACGGCGCCAACCCCTCAGGTTCGCAGGGTCCTCGACCTCGCCGCCTGCCAGCGGGTGATCCTCGACCTGAACGCCGACCTCGACCAGGCGGTGCTGCGCGCCGCGGAGCAGGCGCTGAAGGTCGCGGAGATTGGGGCGACGGCCCACGATCCCAGCGTGCTCCGGCGGGAGTCGCGGGCGCTGGAGGTCGACCTGGACCACATGGTCCGGAAGGTTGCGGTCGCGGCGCGGACGATCACAGGCTCCGACGGCGCCGTGGTCGAGGTGGTCGACGGCGCGGACGCGGTCCACCGGGTCGGGGTCGGCAACGGCGACGGTTCCGAGCGCGCCGGTGGCGTCCCCGAACACCCCTGGAACACCCCCGACATCGCCGGTCCGGCGTGCTGCGCCGACACCGAGACCGACCCGCGCGTCGATCGTGAGGCGTGCCGGCGCCTCGGCACGCGGTCGCTGATGACCGTCCCCCTGCGGCACGCGGGCGCCGCCCTCGGGGCCATCACCGTCGCGTCGTCCCTGCCCGACGCATACGGCGAGCTCCAGAGCCTCGGCCTCCAACTTCTCGCCGCCCAGGCCGCCGCGGCGGCGGCGCGCCTGCGGCTGGTCACCAAGCTGCGCCAGATCGAGCGGCAGCATGCCGGCGCCCTGGCCAACAGCGAGGAGATGTTCCGCCGCCTCTTCTTCCACAACCCGCAGCCGATGTGGGTGATCGACGCGGAGACACAGCGCTTCCTGCTCGTCAACGACGCGGCGGTGGCGAAGTACGGGTACTCGGCCGAGGAGTTCACGGCGAGGACGGCCTCGGCCCTGCGCCGCGACGCGTCGCAGTGGGCGATCGACTTCGGCAAGGCCAAGGCGGGGAGCGTGACCCTCAGCGCCCGCCACCGGCTGCGCGACGGCCGCCTCATCGACGTCGAGATCACCACCGGGCCCCAGGAGTGGGAGGGGCGTCCGACGATCCTGTCGATCGTCAACGATGTCACCGAGCGCAACCGCTTGTACAAGCAGCTGCACGACGGGGCCTTCCGCGATCCGCTGACCGGCGGTGCCAACCGGGCTCTGTTCACCGAACGGGTGGCCCACGCGCTGACCCGGATGCGGCGCCGCAGCGCCACCATCGGGGTGCTGGTCGTCAACCTTGATCACTTCAAGAATGTCAACGACAGCCTGGGGTACGCGGCGGGCGACTCCTTGATCCAGGCGGCCGCGGCACGTATCCAGACGACGCTCCGCCCCGGGGACACGGTGGCGAGGCTCGGCGCCGACGAGTTCGCCGTGCTCCTCGAGGAGGTCGGCCACGAGGAGGCGGCGGTCGAGGCGGCGGGACGCCTCGAGGAGTCGTTCCGGGCCCCCCTTGACTTCGCCGGTCGCGCCCTGGTGATCGGCCTCTCCATCGGCGTCGCCACGTCGTCCAGCGCCCAAACGGGGGCCGACGACCTGCTCCGCAACGCCGAGCTGGCCATGTACGCCGCCAAGTCGGCGGGCAGGGGCCGGGTGGAGGTCTTCGCGCCCAGCATGCACGAATCGGCTGCAGGGCGCCTGGGCCTGGACCAGGACCTGCGCCACGCCGTCGCCCGCGGCGAGCTGCGGCTGCTCCTCCAGCCGATCGTCTCGGTGGAGAACGGCGCCATCGTCGGCTGCGAGGCCCTGGTGCGGTGGCACCATCCCATCCGGGGCCTGGTCATGCCGGACACGTTCATCCCCCTCGCCGAGGAGACCGGGGTGGTCGGCGACATCGACGCCTGGGTGCTGCGCACCGCCTGTGCCCGCGTGGCGGGCTGGCGCACCTCTGGACTGGCGGATCTCCTCCTCGCCGTGAACGTCTCCGGACGCGACCTGGGGCGGGGCGAGCTGGTCGACTGGGTGTCGGCCGCCCTCCTCGAGGTCGGGCTCCCCAGCCAGCGCCTCGAGGTCGAGATCACCGAGAGCGCCGCCGTGGCGCAGCCGGCGGCGGCCCTCGACGAGCTGCGGCGGCTGCGCACCGCCGGCGTCGCCGTCGCCATCGACGACTTCGGCACCGGGTACTCCAGCCTGAGCAAGCTGGCGACCTTCCCCGTCGACCGCCTCAAGATCGACCGCTCCTTCCTCGTCCCCATCAAGAGCGAGGGCGATGACGCCCCACTGGTGGCTGCGATGATCGGGCTGGCCCACCGGCTCGGCCTGTCGGTGACCGCCGAGGGCGTCGAGACGGAGGAGCAGCTTGCCTTCCTCCGGCGCAACGGCAGCGACCTGCTCCAGGGGTACCTGTTCAGCCCACCGGTCACGCCGGAGCGCTTCGAGGACCTGCTGCGAAGCGAGCGGGCGAGCCGGCTCGGGCCCTGAGCCGCCCTCACGCGCCGGCGGCCGCCCTCTCCCTGGCGCGCGTGATCAGCTCGGCGGGGTCGCCGAACATCGCCCACGGCCAGCGGTACGGGAGGCTCATCGCCTCGAGGTGCCGCCGGGCGGAGACCCAGTCGCCCATGGCGCAGAAGGCGAAGGCGAGGTGGCTGTGGTCGATGACGTCGAGTGGCGTCGATTCGGCCTCCGGAGCGGCGAGATACGCAGCGGCGGCGGCGACGACGTCCGCCACCACGTCGGCACGGTGCCAGTAGCCGGCCTCGGTGCCCGCCCGGTCGGCCAGCAGCCAGCGCTCGATGTGCGCCTCGACGATCAGCGTGTGCAGCGGGCTGCCGGGCGGAGCCTCCGCCCTGGCGCTGCGGGCGAACTGGAACATGAGATCGTGCGAGCCGCCCCACTTCTGGGTGACCGACCTGAGCATCTCGACATGCCCCTGGCGGTGCCGCGGGTCACGGGCGACCAGAAGCTGGAACCGGTCGAACTTCTCGGCGAGGGGGAGGCGCCGGCCCCTGGCCACCCGGATCAGGAGGCAGGGCGCGGTGGGATCGGTGGGATCCATCTCGGCGGCGCGGCGGAGATCGGCTTCGGCGAGCGCCAGACGCTCGTCGAACGTCCCCGCCGTTCCGGGCAGGGGTTCCCAGGCGCTGCCCCGGGCCGCCCAGGCCCAGTGGATGGCATGGTCGCCGCGCACCAGGAGCGCCAGAGCGACATCGGGTGACGCCTCCACCCACCGGTCGAGCCAGGCGGGCCTGCCCGGCCAGCGCGACGCGGAGTCCACGTAGAAGGCGCGGGCGTCCCACTGGCGGACGGCGCCGAGCCAGGACGCCGCGTCGGCGACCCGACCCTCCTCGATGAGGCCGCGGAGCGCGTGAGCGGCCCGATCGCCGAGGTCATCGTCGAAGTGGAGGGTCGACGGTGAGGGAGGGCTCGGCATGCCGCCCTCCATTGAACCAGTGCAGGGGAGGCATGTGGGGCCGGCTCCCCGGGGGGCCGTGAGGTGACCACCCGCCCCTTGCTACACTCCCTCGACCCAGCGGCACAGCCTCCGACCCTCGCCGCACCACGTCCCCTGCGCCGCCGGCTGAGCTGGACAGAACGGAAGTCATGGGAGTGCACCGGTGGCCCTGAATCCCTCGACGAGCGCGCTTCCCCCGGCCAGGAGCATCCGCTGGAACCCCAGCCCCGACGAGCTTCGTGAGCTGGCGGCCAGGATGCCCAATGCGAGACCCACCGTCTTCGGCAATCTCAACGTCCAGACCCGGGTCACCAATCGCAGCGCCGGGAGCACCTTCATCGTCACCGACCATCCCGAGCGCCACACCCAGAAGACGATCACCGGTGAGGAGGGGGCCCGCCTGGCACGCGTCCAGGACGAGCACATCCGCGGCCTGGAGATGCTCGTCATCGACGGCTACATCGGCAACGACCCCGACGACCGCGTCCCCGTCCGCCTCTACATCGACGCCGCCAACGCCAACATCGCCGGCATGCAGCGCTGGCTGTACTTCGACGCCGAGGACGCGGGCCCCGGGTTCGCGCCACGGCTCACCGTCATCTATACCCCCAACCTGACCGCTCCGGGCTACCCGGACGACCGCGTCATCGCCGTGGACCTCGAGGCGGGCGTGACCCGCGTGCTCAACTCCGACTACTTCGGCGAGTCGAAGAAGGGCGGCCTGCGCATGTGGAACGCCCTCGTCTACGAGAAGGGCGGCCTCGCCCTCCACGCCGGCTGCAAGGTGATCCCGACCCCCCGGGGCGACCAGACCATGCTCATCGTCGGCCTCTCGGGCACCGGCAAGACCACCACCACCTTCACCCGCCAGAACAACTCGAAGCCCGTGCAGGACGACTTCGTGGCCCTCTACCCGGGCGGCCGCGTAGTGGCCACCGAGAACGGCTGCTTCGCCAAGACCTTCAGCCTCAGCAAGGAGTTCGAGCCCAGCATCTATGGTGCGGTCTGCACCCCCGCGGCCTACCTGGAGAACGTCTCGCAGAACGATGCGGGAGAGGTCGACTTCTTCGACACCGGGTACACCCAGAACGGGCGCGCGGTCTTCCGCATGGACGCCCTCGGCTGGCACAAGGACGCCCGGGAGCTCTCCCGCGTCGACCAGCTCCTGATCCTCAACCAGAACGAGGGCTTCATCCCGGGCGTGGCCCGCCTCAACCGCGCCCAGGCGGCGGCGTACTTCATGCTCGGCGAGACGCAGGGCACGAGCGCCGGAGGCAAGGACGAGGAGGGCAAGTTCCTCCGCACGCCGGGGACCAACCCCTTCTTCCCCATCCGCCACGAACGTCAGGGAAACCGCTTCCTCGAGCTCCTCGCCACCTGCGACTTCGAGGTCTTCCTGATGAACACCGGTCGGGTGGGAGGGAGCGAGGCCGACCCGCGCAGCGAGAAGGTGACCATCGCCCACTCCAGCGCCATCGTCAAGGCGATTGCCGAGGGCACCGTCTCCTGGGAGCCGGACCCGGACTTCGGCTACGAGGTGGCCTCCCACGTCCCCGGGATCGACGACATGGAGATCCTCCAGCCTCGCCGCCTCTATGAACGCCAGGGCCGCCTCGACGAGTACCGGGCCGGGGTGGAGCGTCTCGAGCGGGAACGCCGCGCCTACCTGGAGGGCTGGGGGGGTCTCGACCCCGAGATCATCGAGTCGCTCAGGTAGCCGGCGCTCCGCCGCTGACCTCGGCGATGGTCCGGAAGATGTCGTCCGGCGCCGCCCCCTTGACCAGGTAGCTGTCGGCGCCGGCTGTGCGCATGAGCCGCATCGACTCGCGGTCGTCCCACGCCGACAGGGCCACGATGGCCGTGTCCGGCGAGGCGGCCCGGATGCCCTCGGCGGCGCGGAAGCCTCCCCCGCCGGGCATCTTCACGTCGACGATGGCCACGTCGGGACGGTGCTCCCCGGCCAGGCGGATGGCACTCTCGGGATCTGCGGCGACGGCGATCACCTCGTAGCCGGGCTCGCTGGCGAGGAGGTCGCCGAGGGCGCTGCGCATCGTGGCGTCGTCGTCGGCGATGAGGACGCGCACCGTCACGAGACCGCCACCGCCGATGTCTCGGCGTCGGCGGGCCGACTCCCGATGGGTGGCTGGCGGCGGTGCAGCGCCCGGCTCCCGACGCAGTAGCGGACCGTCGTGCCGGCGCCCGGCTGGCTCTCCACCATCCACCATCCGCCGCTCTGCTCGGCGCGCTCGCGCATCGCCAGCAGGCCCAGGTGGCCCAGCGGGGACTGCTCGGGGCCCTCGGCGTCGAAGCCCACGCCGTCATCGCGGATCTCGACCACCACGCCGGCATCGCCCTCTCTGAGCGCGACGTCCACCCGGGACGCGTGGGCATGGTTGCAGATGTTGGTGACCGCCTCCTGGGCGATCCGGTACACGATGGTCCGGACCTGGGCGTCCGGCTCGGTGCGGAGCGAGTCGTCGAGCGAGTAATCGAGCCCCTCCTCCTCGCTCACCTGGGCCAGGAAGGCGTGAAGCGCGGCGGCGATGCCGTGCGCCTCCAGCGCCGGCGGGCTGAGCACGAACATGAGGTGCCGAAGCCGGGCGATCGACTGGCGGACATCGTGCTCGAGGGCCCGGAACACGGGGTCCCCCTGGTCGGCCCCTGCCCGGCGGCGGATCGTCGCCAGGCGGAGGGCGACCGCCGTCATGACCTGGACCGAGTCGTCGTGGATGTCGGTGGCGATGCGCTGGCGCTCCTCCTCCTGGGCCTCGACGATGTGGGCCAGGAGCGTGCTCCGGTCGGCGGCGCTCTTGCGCAGCTCCTCGATGGAGAGCTGGAGCTGGGCCTGGACGCGGGAGCGCTCCGCGGTCATGGCCAGGACGGTGGCCAGACCGGTCAGGAAGGCCACGTCGTTCTCCGAGTACGAGGCCGCCTGCCGCGAGATGACGGTCAGGGTGCCCACCGCCTGCTGCGTGCCGCGGATCGGCACCGTCAGCAGGCTGCCGGTCTTGACGTACTCAGCGATGGCGGTGGCGGCGAACTTCGCGTCGGCCTCCACGTCGGGGATGAGCAGGTGCTGGGTGCCGTGCAGGACGGGCGAGGAGGCGGCCTCCGACATGGTCAGCTCGCGCCCGGCCAGGTCCGCAGGCAGGCCCACCGAGGCCCGGAAGACGAGGCGGTCGCCGCTGCGCTCCAGCACACCGGCGATGTCGGCGTCCAGATTGGCCGCCGCCATGTCGCAGGCCGCCTGCCTCAGCGAGCCGATGTTCTCGCCGGAGAGGGCCCGCTGACCCAGCTCGGCCACCGCCCCCTGCTGACGCAGGCGGCGCTCCAGCTGCTCGGCCTCCTGCCGGTGGTTCTCCGCCGCGCCGAGCGCGGCCGCGACGGCGCGCATCAGCGACGGGGTGGAGGCGTCCAGGGTTCCCCGCGCCCGCGAGGCGACGATCAGCTGGGGGACGCCGTGAGCGCCGAGGCCGACGGCGATCGCGGCAGTCTGTCCCTCGCTCCGCAGCAGCGTCGCCAGGGCACCCGTCTCCGCCGGTTTCCCCGGCCGGATCACCACCGGAGCGCCCCCGGCGAGGATGGCGAGGTCGGCGGGCGACGTCTTCAGGTCGTGGTGGTGGTGCAGGCCCGTGCCGGCGAGGACGGTGAGCCGCCCGCCGCGCAGGCCGAGGAGAGCGACCGCGTCGGCCCCGGTCCGTTCGCGGAGCACGCCGGTGTACCGGCTGCGGAGATCGTCGCCGGCGAGCCCGCCGGTGAGCGTCAGCGAGACCAGCTCGGCGACGGTTCTCGGGTCGGCGGGGGGCGGTCCGGCGCGAATCTCGGGGTCGGACGCGGCGGTTGTCACGGACTCCCCGCTACACCGAGAAGTGAAGGTTCCAGGCGGCGGCGGCGAACCCGACGACGACGGCGAGGACGCCCAGCCACCGGCTGCTGCGACCCCGCAGACGGGCCATGTTGAACACGACCACCACGGAGATCACCGCCTTCTCGATGAGCAGCCCCGGCACCCCCCATGAGGCGATGACGGCTGCGCTGATCGGATTGCCTTCCGGGGAATTATTGGCGAGGGCGAAGAGGGTCGTCAGGGCGTCAACGAGCTGTGACAGGATCACAGCCGCGGCGATGGGGGCCGCCACTGCGTCGGCGGCGAGGACGCGGAAGTCCTGGACGACGCCCGTCCAGTAGTCGGCAAGGTCGGCCTGAGAGCTGCGGATCAGGCGGGCGAGGAAGCTCGACCGCCCCGGGCGGGCGACGCCGGTATTGATCACTGTGCCATCCCCATGATCTGAATGGAACGTTCCCATCGTGCCGCCACGCCGTCCGACGCGCCAGACGTGGACGCCCGGACCTGCCGTGGTGCGGATGCACTAGGCGGCGCGGACCGGGCGGCCGGCCGTCCCGGAGGGCGGGCCGCGCCGCCGGGGGCCGCGCCTCCCCGTGACACGGTCGCAACGCGCCACCGGACGGGATACGCGGCCGTGACAGACCGAAGAAAGCCCCCCCGAACCCATCCCACGGATCGAACAATAGCCAGGTGGGGCAGACTTCCGCGTGAACGCCCGAGGAGATCCGGTGCAGGGGACCGCGTCGCGAGTCATCCGCGTCCTCCTGGTCGATGACCACGTGATGTTCAGCCAGGCGGTGGCGGCGGCCCTCAACGAGGAGTCCGACATCCGCGTCGTCGACTGCGTGGCCAGCCTCGCCGATGCCCGGAGCCATCTCGAGTCGACCGAGGTCGACGTCATCCTCCTCGACCAGCGTCTCCCCGACGGGCAGGGCACCCACGCGGCGGCGGAGCTGCGGGCGATCCGGCCCGGGGTCCGGGTGGTGCTGGTCACCGCCGCGGTCGATCCGGCCGTCCTCAGCGAGGCCCTGGCCGCCGGCTGCGTCGGCTTCGTGACCAAGGGGGACAGCATCGACGAGCTGTCCGCCGCCGTGCGCTCGGCCGCGTCGGGAGCGACCGCGGTGTCACCGGCGATGCTGGGACGGCTGACCGGCAGCGACGGGAAGGGGAACGGCTACTCGGGCGAGGCTCTCACCCACCGGGAGACCGCGGTCCTCCTCTTCCTGGCGGACGGGATGAGCAACCAGGAGATCGCCGAGAGGCTGTTCATCAGCATCCACACCCTGCGCAACCACATCCAGAACATCATCAGCAAGCTCGGGGCCCACTCGAAGCTGGAGGCGGTCTCCATCGCCATCCGCGAGGGCCTGATCACCACTCCGCCGGTCGAGCGCTGAGCCGGGCGGGGGTCCCGCCTGGACGGCACGCCCGCCGAGTGCCGGCCCGGCCGTCCGGTCAGCCGGCCCCCCCGCTGTGCGCCGCCATCGGGCGGGGCGCCACGGTGGGCAGCGTCATCTCCGCCGTCGTGCCGTGACCGGGGCTGGAGGCGATCTCCAGATGCCCCCCGGCGTCGCGGATCCTCTGTTCGAGGAGACGGAGCCCCATGTGGCCCTGCCGGCGGTATCGCTCCAGGTCGGCCGCGTCGAAGCCGCGGCCGTCGTCGGCCACGCGCAGGCACACGCCCGCGGCGTCGCATTCCACCGTGAGCGACACGCGACGGGCCCGGGCGTGCTTGGCGGCGTTGCGGACGAGCTCCTGCGCCACGCGATGGATGAGGCCGCGCACCCGGGCATCGCAGTCGAGTTCTCCCACCGTGATCTCGACGTTCACGCCGCGATCGGCGAGAGGGGCGAGCAGCTGGCTGAGGGCACCGGAGAGGCCGTCGCTCTCGATGTCGCCGCCGGCGAGGGCACCCATCAGGGTGCGCAGATCGGCGGTCACCGCCTGCAGGTCGGCGGTGATCCGGTCCAGGCTCACGGCCGCCGAGGCGAGCTTCTCCGGCGTCGCCGACGGATCGCGGCGCAGCCCCCGGGCCAGCGTCGCGGTGCGCAGGGTGACGGCGCTGACGAGCTGGATCACGCCGTCGTGGAGGTCTGCGGCGAGGCGCTGCCGCTCGCCGTCCGAGGCCATGATGGCGTCGTGGAGGAGCTCCTCCCGCTCGTCGGCGAGGTCCGCCTCACGCCGCTCGAGCGCTGACAGGCTGGCGAGGAGGGCGACGAACCGCCGGTGGTAGAGGATGAGGGGCACGGCCATGGCGACGAGGGCACCGGCCGCCACCAGCATCATCCAGGCGTCGACGGAACGCACGCTGCCGGTCACGAACATCGCCGCCGCCGAGAGCACGACGGCGCCTCCGATCACGGCGAGGCCGGCACCCCATTTCCAGGTCCGGGGAAGGACGGGGGCGACCGCCTTCTGCAGGTCCCCCCGCGCCGACTGGGCGGTATCGCGCCTCAGGGCGGCCAGAGGCCGGAGGAACCCCGACGGGGTCGCTGGAGCTCGGGCCCCCCTGTCGGCCGTCGCATACATTGCCACCGTCAGCCTACGGTGCCCCGGTAACAGATCGGGGAGGAGCCGGTTGCAATCGCTGCTCAGTCTCTGGTACCCGCGTCACAGTTCGGAAAAGGTTCACGGCATTCACGCCAGTCGAGCCTAAGCTCTCACAACGAGAGAGGACGTGAGCGTGGGTTGTAGGCGATCTTCGGCATGACTGCGGTTTTCACGCTGGTCGAGGCGCGCCCGGCGGAGCTCCAGGCCCCGGTGCCCGGACAGGGCTGCCGGGAGCAGGGGTGCACCGCGCAGGGGGCGGTGGAGTGCGCCTACGCGGACAGCGTCGGGCACCCCTGCGGGACGCAGTGGTGCTCGCACCATGCCCGGCGCATCGGCATGCTCCGCTACTGCCGGCGGCACGCCAGCACGGTGACCGCCCTGGGCAGCAAGGCGAGCAACCCGCGGCTCCTGCCTCCGGTGGACCACCGCGGCGCATCCCTGGTCAGCTGGATCTGCACCGAGGGCTTCCCGACCCTCAACGAGGCCGTCGTCTCCGGGCTGCGGGAGGGCGAGATCATCTTCGAGGATCGCGGCGTCAACGTCGTCCGCTCCGACGGCCTGGGGAGGCGCTGGGAGCGCGGGTGGCGCATCGGCGACCGGAGCGGGATCACCTGCAAGGTGATGATCTGCGTGGACGAGGAGAACGACGCCCTCGTCTCCCTCAGGATCAACGACACGTCCCTGGCCCAGGGGGTGCCGCCGTGGATCACCCGGCGCCGCCTCGGCCAGCAGGTGCCGCCGGACGTCGACGCCGCCGACCGGCGCCAGTTCTACGCCTTCCTGGTCGGCTTCATCAGCCGGGCCCTGGCCGCCCGCGACTGAGCGGAGCGGAGAGCCCGGCCGCCTCCGCGAGGATCAGGCGGCCCCCTCGAGGGCGGCGACCACCCGGGCCAGCACCTCCCGGGGGGTGAGCGTCGCCAGCTCCATGCGCCGGCCGCTGCGCAGCCAGTGGACCTGATCGGCGGCCAGCTCGGCCTCCAATCCCTCGGGGAGGCGGGCGGGGGCGCCCTCGATGACCTGCAGACCCGCATCCGACGGTGGCGGCGAGAGCCCGGCGTCGATCACCTCCAGCGCCCCGTCGCGGCGCAGCCGCGCCGGGAGGTCGCATCCCCGCGGATCGGCGTCGTGGAGGGCGACGATGCGCCGTCCGGCGACCAGTCCCGCCGGGGCGGCGGCGCCGCCGGCCGGATCCACGGTCACCACCCGCACGGCCGGCAGGTGGGCCGCGTTGCCGGTGAGCAGCAGGGCGGTCTCGGACCTGTCGCAGGCGACGAGCGCTCCGGCACCGGGCGGGGCGGCGCCGCCCTGCAGCGGGTCGCCGGGACCGGAGGTGGCGGGTTGCGCCGGTGCGAGCATGGCGGAGAAGGCCTCGGGCCGCACGGTGAGCGCCCGTCGCAGCGGGCCCTCGCGGAAGCCGTCGTAGCTCTCGGCGAGCGGTCGGGACCCGGGCACCCGCCTGCGCTCGCGGATGGCGCTCGCCAGCGCCGCGGCCAGCGCCACGACGCCCAGGGCCGCCAGCGCGGCGGTGAGGGCCGCGGAATGGACCCAGAGCAGAGCCGCGGCGAGGAGGAGCAGGAGGACGCCGCAGCCGGTGAGGCCCCGGGCGGCCGAGGGCGGGGGCCGGTCGGCCGCGGCACACGACGCGTAGTAGAGCTGCCGGACCGTGTAGCGGTGGTCACCCTCACCGAGCCGGCGCGCCTGTGCGGCGATGAGCTCGGTGGTGATGGGGAAGGCCACGCTCGGAGTGTCGCACAGGCGCGGGCGACGCTCTCAAGCGGCGTGGCGGGGCGGCGCCCGAGGTCGCTACGCTTGCCGACGCAGTGACCACCCCCGTCATCGCCCTGGGCATCGACGTCGGAGCCGGCGCCCTCCACTGCGTCGGCATCGACGGGGAGGGCAGGCCCGTGGTCTGCGAGGTGCTCGACCTCGCCGCCGTAGACCATCTCCTCGGGCGCCTTCCCCACGGTCTGGTGGTGGCCATCGACGCGCCGGACCGGCGGAGCACGGGACCCCATGCGGATGACCCCTCTCTGTCCGGGAAGTTCAAGAAGGCCCGGTGCGGGGAGATCGCCCTGGGCAGGCGGGAGGGCTGCTGGGTGTCCTGGGTGACGCCGCTGGAGGGCGAGCCGCTGGAGGGCAAGCCGCAGTACGGCTGGATGAAGGCCGGGTTCGAGGTGCACCGCCTGGCCGCCGACGCCCACCTGACTCCGATCGAGGTCTACCCCCACGCCGCCTTCCGCCGGCTCAACGGCGGGACGAGACCCCCGAAGAAGACGACGTCGGCCGGCGTTCGGGCACGGGCGGAGCTGCTCCGGGATTCCGGCGTCGTCGAGCCGTCCCTGCTCATGTGGAGCCACGACGGGCTCGACGCGGCGATGGCGGCGGTGGTGGCGCGGGACGCCGTCAGGGGGACAGCGGAGGAGGTGACGTGCGGCCATGACGGATCGGCGATCTGGCTTCCCGCGCGACAACACAGGGACTAGCCGGGTCCGACGCGCGGGAGCCCCGCCGAGATCGGGCCCTCAGCGACCCAGGAGCTGATCGATCGAGGTCAGCTGGGCGGCCGTGAGGGGGCCGAAGCGGAGTGCCGCCACGTTCTCCTCGACCTGCGCCACCGTCTTGAAGCCGGGGATGGGGATGGTCGCCGGGCTGTGCGCCCAGAGCCAGGCGAGCGCCCCCTGGACGAGGGTCCTCCCCGAGGAGGTGAGGACCTCACGAACGGCATCCAACCTGGCGAGCCACCGGGGGTTCGCGCTGCCGTCGGGACCGAACAGGTCGCCCCAGCCGCGGGCCTCCGCCTGGGTTCTCCAGTCGTCCCCGGGCAGCCGGGAACCCGGCCCGTACTTGCCGCTGAGGAAGCCGGACGCCAGGGGACTGCGGATGATGGCCGCCATCGACTGCCGCTCGCAGATCTCGATGAGCCCGGGCGTCTCCTCGAACACGTTGCAGATGAACTGGAGCGCGCTGCACGTGCCCCGTTGCGCCCAGCGGGCCGCCTGGACGGCGACGTCGGCGCTCCAGCCGAAGGCGCGGATCGAGCCCTTGGCCTGGAGGTCCTCGAGCGTCTCCACCACCGCGTCGGCCTCCGCGTCGCGGAGGCTGCCGACGTGGAGCTGGTACAGGTCGATCGCCTCCTTCCCCAGGCGGCGGAGGGACGCCTCACAGGCCCGGCGGATGTAGGCGGGGCTGACGTCCGAACCGTGGCCCCGGCGACTGCCGTCATCGTCGAACGTGGCACCGAACTTGGTGGCGATGACGACCTCGTCGAGATGCCCGGCGAGGGCCGAGGCGAGGATCCTCTCGCTGTGTCCGGCCCCGTAGACGTCGGCGGTGTCGAACAGGGTCACGCCAAGCTCGAATCCGCGGCGGATCGCCCGGATGGACTCCTCGTCCTGGACCGGTCCCCAGCCGGTGGTGCGGCCATCGTCCCCCACCGTGCCTCCGCCGATGGCCCAGCAGCCCAGCCCGAGCGCGCTGACCCCAATGCCGGAGCGGCCGAGTGGCCGGGTTGCGAGAGCGGGTCGGGGCGTCATCGGCGAACCTCCCTGGGCGGGACGTGGGGTCGAGGTGCCCGCCAGTCTATGCCGCCGGACCGGCGGGCCCGGCCCCGGCTCGACCGGGGCTCTCCAGCAGCACCCAGCCGCTGCCGTCACGTGCGTCCCGGACCTCCACCCCGCAGGCGGCGAGGAGGTCGCGGAGCCGGTCGGCGTCGGCGAAGCGGCCGTCCTCTCGCCACTGCCGCCGCAGGGCGAGGACGGCCTCGACCAGGGGTGCCACCCTCTCGCGCGGGTCGGCGGCCCCGTCGACGGCGACGTCGCCGAGCCGGGTGATCATGCGCCGGAGGACGCTCCGTGCACGGTCGCGCTCGTCGCCGGAGAAGGTCTCGCCGGACCACTCCGCCATCGTCGTGTCGAGGGCGAGGACGGCCGCGACCATGGCCGAGACGTCGCGGCCGTCGCGAGCGCGGTCGAACTCGTCCTGGCGTTCGCGGACCAGGGCCAGGAAGGGCTCCTCCCTTTCGGCGGGCTCGGCGGGGATCTCCGTCGCGTGCGCGGCGGGGTGTCGAGCGGCGGGCTCGGCTTGCCCGGCGAGCAACGCGCGCAGCTGGTCGAGAGGGATGGAGGTACCGGCGGGGAGGCCCGTCTCGACGCCGCCGCGCCTGACCACCGCGCGGCCCCGGCCACGCACCTCGACGCGCTCATCGCCGAGGTCGAGGATGAGCGCCGTGTGCTCGTCCACCCCAAGGATGGCCGCCCCCTCGGGGAGCATCGGTTCGAGCCGGGAGAGGCGGGCCTCGCCCATGTAGCAGTACCGGGTGTCGTGGGTGCCGCCCTCGGCGTTGTCCCAGTGGGTGATCACCGCGGCGCGGATGCCCGCGGCGCTCAGCAGGTCGAGGCCGTCGAGCCAGCGGATCGGCTCGCCCACCTTGTAGATCTCGTAGACGGGCAGGGAGACGATGCCGAGGGTGATCGCCGCGGCCGAGGCGAGGGTGACGCAGCCGCCCCGATCCAGCTTCTCGCGGAGGAGGCGCGGGACCTCGGTGTCGCGCCACTGGCGGAGGGTGTAGCTGGGGCTGCCCGGGCCGGAGAAGACATAGCCCGCCTCGTGGATGCGGCTGTACGCGGCCTCCTTCTCGACCTCGGAGGCGGTCTCCGCGTTGCGCAGGCTGGCGAGTTCGATGGGGTGGCCAATGGAGTGGCGGAAGTGCTCCTCGGCCTTGGCGACCAGCTCGTCCGCGTTCTCCTGGAAGCCGAATGGCGTGTCGAGAAGCACGGCCAGAGCCCGCTCCCCGCCGACCCGTTCCAGCAGGTCCCGATGCACCGGGGCCATCGTCGGAGCGGTCTCACCCGAACCCATGATGCAGAGGAGGCGGGGGGCGGTCACGCCCTCCATGCTACGCATGCCACCCGGTCAGGCTCACGGCGTGCCGCCCCAGGCTCAGAAGGTGGCCGGTCCCGACCGGTAGCGTCGCTCCATGGCGGTCACCCGCTCGACATTCGGCGCCTCGTCGGGATCCACGCCGTCCGTGTCCAGGAAGGCGTCGACGATGCGCAGGGCCAGGTCCGGGGTGCCGTGGACCAGGCCGAGGGCGAGGACGTTGGCGCCATTCCACCGCCGCGCCGCGCGCGCCGTCTCCTCGTCGGCGCAGAGGGCCGCCCGGACGCCCGGGACCTTGTTGGCCGCGATGCTGACGCCGGTTCCCGTCCAGCAGCAGACCACCCCCGCGTCGGCCGCACCCTGGGCCACCAGCCTGGCCACCTGCTCCGCCGCCTCCGGCCACGGAGTGGCGTCCCCGGAGACCGCGCCGCATCGGATGACCGCCACCCCCCGATCCTCCAGGTACGCGGCGACGCCGTCTGCGATGTCATGACGCGTGTCGCTGCCGACGGCGACCCGGCGGGTGGGTGGCACGCCTCCGATGGTACGCGCAGGATGGAGGGGTGTTCCCCGTCGAAGGCCCGGGCGCCGCCGCCTCGGGCGGCACCGTCTCGACGGCGGTGTCGGACCGGCCGCGGGCGCGGGCAAGGGACCTGCGCGATGCGCTGGGTGACGAGGCCAGGCGGCTCGGCTTCAGCGGATTCGGCGTGGCGACGGTGCGGCCCTTTCGCCGGGCGCGGTGGAGAGGGCTCCAGGCCATCGCGCAGGGGCGCATGGCCGGGATGCCCTGGTTCACACCGGAGAGGGTGGACGCGGCGGCGGACCTCCGCCGGCGGCATCCCTGGGCGAGGTCGATCGTGTCGCTGGCGTACCCCTACCCGCCCGCCGGAGGGTCCGGCACCGCCCCGCCGGCGGCTCAACCCGGACGCCCCAGGGGGCGGTTCGCGGCGTACGCCTGCCTCGACGGCGGCGCCGGCCCGACCGACTACCACGACCTCCTGGCGAGCCGCTGCGACGCGCTGGCGGCGTGGCTGCGGGCAGGCGTGCCCGGCCTGCGCGCCAAGCGGTTCGTCGACCACGGCTGGGCCATGGATCGCGCCGTCGCCGAACGGGCCGGGGTCGGGTTCGCCGGCAAGTCCGCATCGCTGATCACACCGGAGGCCGGCTCCTACGTGCTGCTGGCTGAGGTCCTCGTCAGCGTGCCCCTGCCGCCGACGGCGCCCTCCCGGCGGGAGTGCGGCGCGTGCCGCGCCTGCCTGGCCGCCTGTCCCACCGGAGCCCTCGCCGCCCCCGGCGTCGTCGACGCGACGCGGTGCGTCAGCTACCTGACCATCGAGCATCGCGGCCCCATCCCGGAGGAGCTCCGCCCGCTCCTCGGGGTCTGGGCCTTCGGCTGCGACGTCTGCCAGGAGGTGTGCCCCGTCAACGCGCGGCTGGCGCCGCCCGCCCTCGCGCCGGGGAGGGGCTCGACCGCTCAGGGGCCCGTGCCGTTTCCCGACCTGGTGGAGTGCCTGGGTCTGGACGACGCCGGCTTCGCCGGCCGGTTCCGGCCCACCGCGGTGTGGCGGACCGGGCGGGCCGGGCTCGCCCGCAACTGCGCCGTCGCCCTCGGCAACGCGGGAGATCCGCTGGCGCTGCCGGCCCTGCGGGAGGCCGCCGCCACGGACCCGGACGAAGCCGTGCGCGACGCCGCGCGGTGGTCAGCGGAGCGTCTCTCCCCTCCGCCGGCCCCGCGCCCGCTGTAGATTTCCCGCCATCGTGAGCGCCAGGCAGTACCACCTGCAGGTGGAGCGGGGAGAGGTCGGCGAGTACGTCCTCCTCCCCGGCGACCCCGCCCGCTGCGAGCTGATCGCGACCAGGCTCGAGGGGGCGAGACAGGTCGCCAGCCACCGGGAGTTCACCACCTTCACCGGCAGCCTGGACGGCACGCCGGTGAGCGTGACCTCCACCGGCATCGGCGGCCCCTCGGCGGCGATCGCCGTCGAGGAGCTGGTCAAGGTGGGGGCGGGGACGCTGCTGCGCGTCGGGACCTGCGGCGCACTCGACGCGGCCCTTGGCCCGGGTGATGTCGTGGTGGTGCAGGCGGCGGCACATGACGGCGGCACCGCCGGCCAGTACGTCCCCGCGGGGTTTCCCGTCATCGCCGACACCGACGTGGTGCTGGCCCTCCGCGACGAGGCGGTGGCGGCGGGCCACCGGTGGAGGCTCGGCGTCGTCTTCAGCAACGACGCCTTCTATGCCGAGATGGAACCCGACCTCTTCCCCCTGCAGCACAGGATCGGTGAGAGCTGGCAGGCGTGGGCTCGTGCCGGATGCGTCGCCGTGGAGATGGAGGCGGCCACCGTCCTCGCCGTCGCCGCCGTGCGCCGGGTGCGCGCAGGTGCCGTGCTTGCCGTCATCGACCGCGCCGGGGCGGGCATGGCGGGGATGCCCGACGCCCACCGCCTCCCCCTGGACGCGGCCATCGGCACGGCGGTGGGGGGCCTGCGCCGGCTCATCGCCATGGATCGGCGCGCCGGGGCCTGAGCCCGGGACGGCGGCCGCGACCGGAGCCTGCCGCCGCCGGCTACCGGGTGAGGAGGTCGGAGACCTCGTCGGGGCTGCGAAGCAGGACGACGCCGTCCGGATGGGCCAGCACCGAGTCCGCCGCGAGCAGGCCCCAGACCGCCCGCCACGTCGTGACCCCGGCCCGGTGGCCGGCCTCGACGTCCAGCTCGGTGTCGCCGATGAAGACGGCACCGGAGGGCTCCACACCGAGACCGCGCAGGGCGAGGAGCAGACCCTCGGGGCTGGGCTTCGGCCGCACCACGTCCTCCAGGCCGACGACCAGCCGGAAGTGGTCGCGGAGACCGGTGTCGGCCAGGCCCTTCTCGAGGGCGGCCCGGCGGCGGGAGGAGACCACGGCCATGGCCAGACGGCGGCGGCTCAGCCGCTCCAGCAGGGTGGTGACGCCGGGGAAGACACGTGGCGGGCCCTGCCCGTCGAAGAGGGGGAGGATCGCGGCGGCGCGTCCGGGCCAGGCGCGATCGATGCGGTCGACCAGGGGCTCGCCGTCCAGCCGCCAAAAGACATCGGCGCCCGGAGCGGCGGACGGATCGGCCCGGATCAGCGCGGCCACCGCCGCCTCGTCGGCGAAGCGGCTGGCCACGAGGGTGCCGTCGAAGTCGAAGACGGCGGCGTCGACCGCCGTGTCGGGGTGGGATGGAGGGGTGGAGTGCGGAGCCATGGCGGACAACCGGGGCGAGCCCGGGCACGGAGACTAGCATCCGGGACCACCCGGAACGCCGATGGCGCACGGGTTGGCCGGCGGCGGGCGGGGGAACCCGCCGTCATATCACCCTATGTTTTGTGACAAGACGCAACGGACCTGGAACGCCGGTTGACGTGATCGTTGCAGACGCCTACTCTCAGCATCGCACCGCGATCGAGCGGGCAGTCCCCCCAACGTCCCACCCAACGTCGCAGCAGGGAACCGGCTCCATGCCCACACGCTCTCGCTTCGCCGCCATCGCGCTGGGCGCCACCGCGGTCGCCGCGGCCGCCCCCGCCACCGTCATGGCCTCGTCGTACGTGGTGCGGCCGGGTGACACGCTCGCGGTCATCGCCCTGCGCCACGGCTCGACGGTGGAGGACCTGGCGCAGGCCAACAACCTCGCCGACCCGGGCTACATCCGGGTGGGTCAGCTGCTGCAGATCCCCGACCCGGCCCAGAACCTGCCGCCGTACGTCTCCGGCAGCGTGGATCAGGACAGCTACACGGTGAGGGCCGGCGACACCCTCTGGGTCATCTCCCGCCGCTACGGGGTCGACCCGACGGCGCTGGCCCGCGCCAACGGGCTGAACGTCAACGCCGTCCTCCCCACCGGCGCGGTGCTCCAGGTCCCGGGTCGCACCGTCCGGGTCAGCGCCCTGCTCACCCAGGTCGCGGAGCAGGCCGGCGTCGATCCCCGCCTCGTCCGGGCGGTTGCCTGGGTGGAGTCGGGCTGGCAGCAGGACGTCGCCTCGGCGACCGGAGCGGTCGGGCTCATGCAGCTCGAGCCCTACACGGGCGAGTGGGTGTCGCAGTACCTGGCGCACCGGACCCTCGACCTGCACAACGCCGAGGACAACGTCGTCGCCGGCTCCCTCCTCCTCCGCCACCTCCTCTTCCTTCACGGCGGCGACACGGCCCGCGCCCTGGCCGCCTACTACCAGGGGGACACCAGCATCGCCGAGCACGGGGTCTTCCTGGACACCCAGCAGTACCAGCGCATCGTCGCCGGCCTGATGGCGGAGGACTGACGGTTCCGGCGGCGTCCTGGCGGGCGCTCTGAACGCGTCGAAGCCGCCGCCCCGTCCCGCGGCTGCCCAGGTTTATCCACAGGCTATACACAGAACCCACACACAGCGGTGTAACGTTCTCGCTCCCCCCAGGTGGCGGGATGAACTCGCCGCTGCACCCGGAGCGAGCCTCAGGCGCTCGCCCGGGGAACGCCGGCGGGGATCTCCAGGGGCAGCGCCGCAAGGACGGTGGGCCGGAAGCGCGAGGCGGCCCCGGCGGCGCCCGCCGGGGGAGGCACCGGGTCGCGCCGGAGGCACCGGCGAGGGTCCACGTCGTCGCGCAGCGTGATGACCAGGGGATGGCGCAGGCGGCCGTCCGGGCCGCGGCCGCGATGCTCCACGGTGGCGGTGAGCGGCGAGCGCAGCCGGCCGCCGGGTGCCGCCCAGCGCCACAGGGTCGAGGTCTCCGCGACGTCGGCGGCACCGGCGTCGAGCAGTCTCGACCCGTCGTACTCGGCGAGCCGCAGCCGGCGGGTGCCGGAGCCAACTCGCGCCGCCCCGACCACCAGGCAGTTGGCCCGGCGCCGGAGGGGGATGTGCAGCCGTCCCGGGGAGGCGACGCCGGGAAGGTAGCGGGCATCGCCGCGCCGCGCCAGCAGGGCCGGGACCCCGCGCGGCCGGGCTGCCTCCGCCAGCGCCCGCCCCTGACCCGTCACCTGGTCCGGCACCTGGAGATGGGGGGCGTCGATGGCCAGCCCGGCGAGCAGTTCGAGGCGCCGGTCGAGCGGAAGGCTCATCGTCTCCCGTCCACCCAGGTGGAGCAGGTCGGTGGCGAGGAACACGGTCGGAAGGCGCCGCCGCACCGCGGGCCCCAGCGCCACCCTCTCCCCCAGGGCGGCGAGATCCGGGCAACCGGTCGGGTCGAGGACCGCGACGACCCCGTCGAGGACCACCGACCTCTGCCGCAGCCCCTCCGCCGCCTCAACAACCTCGGGAAAGCGGTGGCTGACGTCGGCGAGTGTCTCGACATCGAGGCGGACCTCGTCCGGCGAGGCGAAGAGCAGGGTGCGCGCACCGTCCCAGTCGATGGAGAGCCGGAAGTCGGGGTTGTCGAAGGCGCCGTCGCAGGGGACGGAGAACTCGGGCAGGATCCGCCCCGGAACCGGTGGGGGGAGGGGGAGGCGGATGGGCAGGGGGGTCGATCCGTCCGGCTGCGGCCGCCGGCGGCGGCCGGCGGAGCCGGGCACCGGGTCAGGACGCCCGGCGGCGCTCGGCTGAGGCGCTCCGGCGCCCCGGAACCTCGGCGTCGAAGGCGTCCCGGCGCTGCCGCGAGGCATCGACCGATGCCTTGAGCGCGGCCATGAGGTCGGTGACGCTGGCGGCGGCGGGCGCCGGCGCGCGCTGGACGGGCTCGTTGCGCATCTTGGCCTCGACCAGCGTGATCACCGCGTCGCGGTACTCGTCCCGGTACCGCTCGGGTTCGAAGGAGGCCGAGAGGTTCTCGATCAGCATCACCGCCATCTCCAGCTCGCGGGCATGGACGTCGGTGTCCCCAGCGGGCAGGGAGAGCTGTCCCGCATCGCGGATCTCGTCGGGCCAGTGCAGTGTGTTGAGCAGGATCGCCTGGTCGTGCAGCGCGAGCCGGCACAGCTGCTCGCGGTCGCGCATGGCCACCTTGCCGATGGCCACCTTGCCGGTCTTCTCCAGCGCGCTCTTGAGCAGGAGGTAGGGCTTGACCCCCACCGGCTCGGGCTCGAGGTAGTACGCCCCCTTGACATAGACGCCCGCGTCGATCTCGGAGTCGTCGCAGAACTCGAGGATCTCGATGGCGTGGGTCGTCGTCAGCGGCAGGCCGTCCAGGTCGTCGTCGTCGACGCGGACGAACTCGTCCTTGGCCACCTCGTAGCCCCGCACCGTCTCGTTCCACCCCACCTCGGCATCCTCGACCGGGCACCAGCGCCGGTTGCGCAGGGGCGCGCCGTCCTTCGGGCAGAGCAGGCGGAACGACACGCCCTTCGATTCGTTGGCCAGGTACATCCGCACCGGGATGGCGACCATCCCGAAGCTGACCGCACCGCGCCACATCGACCTGGGCATGGGTCGAGTATAGGACGGCGCCGCGCATCAGGTGACATTCGGCCCTCCCAAGGGCAGGACTTTCGGTCCCGTTCCCCCACGTGCCAGTTTCGGCGACGGCAAGCCCCCTCCCGGATCGCCGAGTACGATGTCGGCGGGCGCCGTCACGTGTTCGACGGCTGAGCCCGCCTCTCTGCAGAGAGCCCGTTCGGAGGTGCGCCTGTGGCCCTGTCCCCGGCTGGCGCCTCCCGGCGCGCGCCACGGGGCGACGACGCCACGCCGCCGGCCGGTCCGCCGCCGCAGGCAGTCATCGAGGATCCGAGACCCAGCGTCGAGTGCGGGGCACTGCCCGCCAAGGCCACGGCGGGCCTCCCCCTCAGCGTCAGCGCGCGGGTCTTCACCTGCGGCCATCAGCTGGCGATGGCCTGGGTGCGCCACGGCCCCGCCGGGACAGAAGGCGCCGGATGGCGGGAGATCCCCATGGCGGCGGGCGGCGACGACCGCTTCACGGCGTCGTTCACGCCGTCGCAGATCGGCCCCTGGGCCTACGAGATCGTGGCTCTGCCCGACGTCTACGCCACGTGGGCCCGCGACCTGCGGCTGCGGGTGGAGGCCGGGCAGGACGTCGAGCTCGACCTTGAGGAGGGGGCGAGGCTGGCGGAGGACGCGGCCGCCCTGGTGGGCACGGCGGCCAGGGACCGGCAGGCCCTCGCCAGGCTGGCCGCCTCCCTCCGCCGTGACGAGCCCGCCGCACGCCGCCTCCGCGATGCGGGGGGGCGGGCGGCCCTGGCCCTGATGCGGCGGACCGCCGATCGCAGCGCGGCCGGCCGGTCCGGCCCCTGGCCGCTCCTCGTCGAGCGGGAGCGCGCCGGCTTCTCCGCCTGGTACGAGATGTTCCCCCGGTCGGAGGGAGCCAACCCTCCCCGAAGCGGCTCCTTCCGCACCGCCGCCGCCCGCCTTCCCGCCATCGCCGCCATGGGCTTCGACGTCGTCTACCTCCCGCCCATCCACCCCATCGGCACGACCCATCGCAAGGGTCGCGGCAACTCCCTGGTGGCGACGCCGGACGATGTCGGCTCGCCGTGGGCCATCGGGGGTGCCGAGGGCGGTCACACCGAGATCCATCCCGACCTGGGGAGCCTCGACGACTTCCGGGACTTCGTCGCCCGCGCCGGCGATGTCGGCCTCGAGGTCGCCCTCGACTACGCCCTGAATTGCAGCCCCGACCATCCCTGGATCCGGGACCACCCGCAGTGGTTCCGCCACCGGAGCGACGGCAGCCTCCGCCACGCGGAGAACCCTCCGAAGCTCTACGAGGACATCTACCCTCTGGACTTCGACACCGCCGATCGGGACAACCTCTGGAACGCCCTGCGCGACGTCCTTCTCGCGTGGATCTCGCGCGGGGTGCGCATCTTCCGCGTCGACAACCCGCACACCAAGCCCTTCGCCTTCTGGGAATGGATCCTCGGCGAGGTGCGCCGCCACCACCCCGACGTCCTCTTCCTCGCCGAGGCCTTCACCCGCCCCGCGGTGATGCAGAGACTGGCGAAGATCGGCTTCACCCAGTCGTACACGTACTTCACCTGGCGCAACAGCAAGGACGAGCTGGCCGGCTACCTCGCCGAGCTGTCCGCGGGCCGCCAGGTCGACTGGTTCCGTCCCAACTTCTGGGTCAACACGCCGGACATCCTCCACGCCTATCTCCAGGACGGCGGTCCGCCCGCCTTCCGGGTCCGGGCCACCCTGGCGGCGACGACGGCGCCGTCCTGGGGGGTCTACAGCGGCTACGAGCTCTGCGAGCGGGTGGCGGAGAGGGCGGGCAGCGAGGAGTACGCCGACTCCGAGAAGTACCGGCTCGCGCCGCGCGACTGGGACCGGCCCGACTCCCTCGCCCCCTACCTGGCACGGCTCAACGAGATCCGCCACCGCCACCGGGAGGCGATCGCCCTGCTCCCGACACTGCGCATCCACGAGATCACGAACCAGAGCATGCTCTGCGTCAGCCGCATGAGCCACTCCCGCGACGACGTGCTGCTGATCGTCGTCAACCTCGATCCCCACCGTGCCCAGGAGGCCACCACCTGGCTGGACCTGGAGACGCTCGGCATCCCTTCCGACCGGGCCTTCGAAGCCCATGACGAGCTCACCGGCACCACCCACGTCTGGCGGGGGCCGGAGAACTACGTGCGTCTCGACCCCGCCCTGCAGGTGGCTCACGTCTTCCACCTGCGGCAGCGATGAGCGACGTCCCCGCGCCCTCCGCGGCGCCCGACGACCGGCTCTGGTTCAAGCGGGCCGTCTTCTACGAGGTCCTCGTCCGCGGCTTCGCCGACAGCAACGACGACGGGGTCGGCGACTTCCCCGGCCTCATCCAGCACCTCGACCATCTGCGCTGGCTCGGCGTCGACTGCCTCTGGCTGCTGCCCTTCAACGACTCGCCGTTGCGTGACGGCGGCTACGATGTGAAGGACCACTACAGCGTGTTGCCCGCCTACGGCAATGTCGACGACGTCCGCGAGCTGGTGGCGCAGGCCCACGCCCTGGGCATGCGCGTGGTCATGGACCTCGTCGTCAACCACACCTCCGACCAGCACCCCTGGTTCCAGTCGGCGCGGTCGTCGCCCGACTCCCCCTATCGCGACTACTACGTCTGGTCGGAGACGAAGAACCGTTTCGCCGACGCGCGGATCATCTTCATCGACACGGAGACGTCGAACTGGACGTGGGACGACACCGCCCATGCCTACTACTGGCATCGCTTCTTCAGCCATCAGCCGGACCTGAACTACGCCAACCCCAAGGTGCGCGACGAGGTGGTCAACATCGCCAGGTTCTGGCTCGACGTCGGCCTGGACGGTTTCCGCCTCGACGCGGTCCCCTATCTCTTCGCCCGCGAAGGCACCAACTGCGAGAACCTGCCGGAGACGCACGCCTTCGTCGCCGAGCTGCGCGCCACCATCGACAGGGAGTACGGCAGTGGCAAGGTGCTGCTCGCCGAGGCCAACCAGTGGCCGGCGGATGTCGTCGACTACTTCGGCAGCGAGGAACGCCCCGAGTGCCACGTCTGCTTCCACTTCCCGCTCATGCCGCGCATGTTCATGGGGCTGCGGCGCGAGCAGCGCTACCCCATCACCGAGATCCTGGAGCGGACACCGCCGCTGCCCACCAGCACGTCGCAGTGGGGACTCTTCCTGCGCAACCACGACGAGCTGACCCTGGAGATGGTCACCGACGAGGAGCGCGACTACATGTGGGGGGAGTACGCGCAGGACCCGCGCATGAAGCTCAACCTCGGCATCCGGCGCCGCCTGGCCCCCCTGCTCAACAACGGCCGTCGCCAGATCGAGCTCTTCTACGGTCTCATCCTCTCCCTGCCGGGCAGCCCCATCCTCTATTACGGCGATGAGATCGGCATGGGCGACAACATCTACCTGGGCGACCGCGACGGGGTGCGCACCCCCATGCAGTGGACCGGCGATCGCAACGGCGGCTTCAGCCGGGCGGACTTCGCCCAGCTCTACCTGCCGCCGCTGATGGACCCCGTCTACGGCTACCAGGCGGTCAACGTCGAGGCGCAGCGCCGCAGCGAGTCCTCGCTCCTCCACTGGCTCCGCCGCTTCATCGCGGTGCGCCGCCGCTGGCCGGTGTTCGGCCTCGGCGCCTTCGAAGCGCTCGATGCCGCCAACCCGTCGGTGTTTGCATACCTGCGGACCCACGAGGATGATGTCGTGCTGTGCGTGAATAACCTGTCACGGTTCGCCCAGCCGGTGCAGCTCGACCTGCGCCGCTTCGCCGGCATGACCCCGGTGGAGATGCTGGGGAGAGTGCACTTCCCGCCCATCGGCGAGCTGCCGTACCTGCTCACCCTGGCTCCGCACGGCTTCTACTGGTTCAGCATCGAGAACATGCCGTGACCACACCCTCGGAGGCCGGCGCGGCGCTGGCGGAGTTCGGCATCGGCGACGCCGTCGACGCGATCCGCGCCTGGCTGCTGCGGGCTCGCTGGTTCGGCGGCAGGGGGCGGAGCGTGCGCGGCGTGGAGCTGGACGATGTCGGGGTGATCCGGACCTCGGACCCGGCCGTCCTCTACACCCTCTGGAGGGTGGAGTACGACGACGACGGGGGAGAGGACGTCTACAGCGTCCTCCTCGGCGTCCGGGCGGCGCCCCATCCCGCCGTCGACTACGGTCCCGATCACCTCATCGCCACCGTCGGGCAGGGTCCGCGGACGCTCATCGTGTACGACGCCCTCGCCGATCCCGAGGCCGCCGCGGAGCTGTGGCGGATGCTGGCGGCCGAGGGTGAGATGCGGACCTCCGCCGGCCGCCTGGTGGCACGCCGGCAGGCCGCCGTCGACACCGAGAACCTCGACGGCATCCGCCTGCTCGACGTCGAGCAGAGCAACTCGGCCCTGGTGCGGGGTCAGCGCGACTTCTTCAAGTGGAGCCGCCGCATCGAGGGCGGCGCCGGCATCGAGCTGGAGATGGCCCAGACGCTGGGCGAGGCCGGCTTCCCGCACATCCCGGCGCTCTTCGGGCACATCGCCTACGTCCGCGACGGTGGGCCGGTCTCCCCCCAGGGCGTGCTGCAGGAGTACCTCCACAACGGCACGCAGGGCTGGGAGCTGGCCCTCACATCGCTGCGCGATCTCTACGCCGCCGCCGAGGAGGCCGGGGCGTCGTCGGCCATGGCGCGTCACGAACTCGTCGACGACCAGGGCGGCTCGTTCCGGGCCGAGGCCGCCCGCCTGGGAGAGGTCACCGCGGAGCTGCACCTGGCCCTGTCGGCACCGGGACTCTCGGGAGACCTGGCGCCGGTCCGGGTGGGGCGCACCCATCTCGACAGCTGGGCCGACGACATGAGGGCGCACCTGGACGGGCTGCTCCGCTCCTCCAACCCGGCGGTCGTCCCCCTGCGGGAGAAGCGGGGGATCCTGACCGCCCGTTTCGACGCCCTGCGGCAGATCCAGGACGGCGGCCTGGCCATCCGCGTCCACGGCGACTACCACCTCGGCCAGGTGCTGCGGACCGACTCCGGCTGGAAGATCCTCGACTTCGGCGGCGAGCCCGCCCGCGCCGTCGAGGAGAGGCGGGGGCGATCCTCACCGCTGCGCGACGTGGCCGGGATGCTGCGCTCCTTCGACTACGCGGCGGAGGCCGCCCTCGCCGAGCGGATGCAGCCGGAGGACCCGCTCTGGGCACATCTCCTCGCCGCCGGCGGAACCTGGGCCCACCTCAGCCGCGAGGCGTTCTGGGCCGCCTACCTGGCTCGCATGGACGGCAGCCGGATCCTCCCCGGGGGAGGGGCGGTGCTGGCGATGCGCCGGGCCTTCGAGCTGGACAAGGCCGTCTACGAGGTCAACTACGAGTTCGGCCACCGGCCCGACTGGGCCGCCATCCCGCTCCGCTTCCTGCTCGCGGCGACACCGTGAGCGCGGAAAGGCAAACGCCCCTCGCCGGCGAGGTCGCCCTCCTTCTGGCGGGCACCCACCACGACCCCCACCACATTCTCGGCGCCCACCCCACCGCGGACGGCGTCGCCGTGCGCCTCTTCCATCCGGACGCGGTCGAGTGCTCGGTGGCCCTGCCCGGCGGCGTGGTGCCGATGCGGCGGATCGACAAGCGCGGTCTGTTCGAGGCGGTGGTGCCCGGCGACCGGCTCGACGGCTACCGGCTGCGGGTGAGGACGGACCGGGCCGGCTGGGAGATGGACGATCCCTACCGCTTCCTGCCGACACTCGGCGAGCTGGACCTCCACCTCATCGGCGAGGGCAGACATCGCGAGCTGTGGCGGCGCCTCGGCGCCCGGGTGATGGAGCATCAGGGGGTCAGCGGCGTTGCCTTCGCCGTCTGGGCGCCCAACGCCCGCGGGGTCCACCTGGTCAGCGACGCCAACGGGTGGGACGATCGCGTCCAGCCGATGCGCTCCCTGGGTGGGAGCGGGGTGTGGGAGCTGTTCGTCCCCGACATCGGCGCCGGCACCAGGTACAAGTTCCAGGTCATCCGCGCCGACGGCCGTCGCGTGCTCAAGGCGGACCCGATGGCGCGATGGACGGAGCCCCCGCCGAAGACGGCGAGCATCGTCGAACGGGACGGCCATGAGTGGGGCGACGTGGCGTGGCTCTCGCGGCGTGCGGCGCAACCGCTGCTCGACCGCCCCATCTCCATCTACGAGGTGCACCTCGGCTCCTGGCGCCGCGCTCCGGACGGCGGCGTGCTCGGCTACCGCCAGCTGGCCGAGGAACTGGCCGCGTACTGCGGTGAGATGGGCTTCACCCACGTGGAGCTGTTGCCGGTGAGCGAGCACCCCTTCAGCGGCTCGTGGGGCTACCAGGTCACCAGCTACTACGCGCCCACCGCGCGCTTCGGCACCCCGGAGGATTTCCGCGGCTTCATCGACCACCTCCACCAGCAGGGCATCGGCGTCATCCTCGACTGGGTGCCGGGGCACTTCCCCAAGGACGACTGGGCGCTGGCCCGATTCGACGGTACGGCGCTGTACGAGCACGCCGATCCCCGCCGCGGTGAGCACCCCGACTGGGGGACGCTGGTCTTCAACTTCGGGCGCAGCGAGGTGCGCAACTTCCTCATCGCCAACGCCCACTACTGGATCGACGAGTTCCACGTGGACGGGCTGCGTGTCGATGCGGTCGCCTCGATGGTCTACCTCGACTACTCGCGCGGCCCCGGCCAGTGGCTCCCCAACCAGTACGGGGGCAACGAGAACCTGGAGGCCACCGCCTTCCTCCGGGAGCTGAACGTGGCCGTCCACGCGGAACACCCGGGCGTCGTCACCATCGCCGAGGAGTCCACCTCCTGGCCGGGCGTGTCCCGCCCGACCTCCTCGGGCGGGCTGGGCTTCACCTTCAAATGGAACATGGGCTGGATGCACGACACCCTCGAGTACATGGGCAAGGACCCGATCTACCGGCGCCACCACCACAACCAGATGACGTTCGGCTTCCTCTACGCCTGGACGGAGAACTTCGTCCTGCCCCTCTCCCACGACGAGGTCGTCCACGGCAAGGGCTCGCTGCTGAGCCGGATGTCGGGCGATCGCTGGCAGCAGTTCGCCAATCTGCGCGCCCTCTTCGGCTGGATGTACGCCTATCCGGGCAAGAAGCTGCTCTTCATGGGGGGCGAATTCGGCCAGGACGCGGAGTGGGCCCATGACCGCTCTCTGGACTGGCATCTGGTGCAGTTCGCCGAGCATCGGGGGCTGCAGCGGCTGATCCAGGATCTCGGGGGGCTGTACCGGGGCGGCGAGATCGCCTCGCTGTGGGAGCGGGACCACACGCCCGACGGCTTCGGCTGGATCGACGCCACCAACGCCGACCAGAACGTGTTCAGCTTCTTCCGCCGCGATGCGGGGGGGCGGCCCGGGCTCCTCTGCGTCGCCAACTTCTCCCCCGTCGTCCGCCGCGACTTCCGGGTCGGGGTGCCTCTCCCCGGCCACTGGCGCGAGGTGCTGAACACCGACTCCACGGCGTATGGGGGCAGCAACCAGGGCAACCTCGGCGCCGTCGCCACCGAGGCGACCGGGTGCCACGGGCAGCCCCAGTCGGTGCGGATGACGCTGCCACCGCTTGCGGTGGTCTGGTTCGTCCCGGAGCCGTGACCCGGCCGGTGCGGCGTCCCCCGGCAGAGCGGGGGCACCGGAAGCTGCCACGGGTGGGCGCCAAGCGGTAGGGTTGCGGGCCATGGACAGCGCAGCGACCCGGCTCCGGCTGGAATCGGAGAGGAACCGGCTCCTCGGGGTGCTCGCCGCCGCGGGCAGCCTGGGCTCCGCGGGCGCGCCGGGACGGGCCGGCGGTCACCCCGACCAGCTGCCCGCCGAGCAGGCCACCGAAACCCTGGAGCGGGAGCTGGACTCGTCGGTCGAGGTGAGGGTCAGGGCCGAGCTGTCCGAGGTGGAGGCGGCGCTGCACCGGTTGGACCTCGGCACATACGGCCGCTGCGAGATCTGCGGGGTGGAGATCGCCGAGGACCGGCTGGAGGCGATGCCCGCCGCCCGACTCTGCCTCGCCGACCAGGCTCGCGCAGGCAGGGACCCCAGGGCCCGGTTCGGGCACTGAGGCCTAGGCGCGGGCCCGCCGGTCCGGCGACGGCGCCTCGGCGGGGAGCCTCACCGTGAAGGTGGACCCCTGCCCCTCGGCGGACGTGGCGGTGACGTCGCCGCCGAGCCGGCGCACCATCTCGCGGCAGAGGTAGAGGCCGAGACCCGTGCCCTCGATGTCCTCGTTCCTCGGGGTCACGACGCGGCCGAAGCGGGTGAAGAGGCGGTCCATGGCCCCTTCCGGGATGCCGAGCCCCTGGTCGGAGACGTCGACGACCACATCTAGGCCACGACGGGTGAGGCGGATGAGGATCTCACCGCCCCCCGGTGAGTACTTCACCGCGTTGTCGACGAGGTTGCCGAAGACGCGCAGCAGCCGCGCCCGGTCCCCCACCACGATGGCGGGTGCCGTCCCGAGGTCGAGCCGGAGCTCGTGGAGCTCCGAGCGGCTGACGCGCAGCGCCGCCTCGGCGAGCACCTCGGCGACATCGACCCGCTCCGCGGCGGTCTCCATCTGCGCGTCGTCCAGGCGTGCCGTCTCGATCAGCTCGGTGACCAGCTGGGTCATCAGCTCGACGCTGCGCATGGACGGCTCCACGGCGCCGCGAAGCTGAGGGGTGAGCTCGCCGAGCATCCCCGACTCGATCATGGAGAGGTATCCGTACACGATGGCGAGGGGCGAGCGCAGCTCGTGGACGGTGAGGTGCAGGTAGTCCGACTTCATCTTGTCGAGCGCGACCATGCGCTCCAGGCGACGGCGCAGCTCCTCGACCTCGGTGAGCCCGGGGTCGCCGGCCTCGCGGCCGGCGGCAAGGGGATCCCGAGCCGCACCGTGCTCCCCGTGCTGGCCTGAGAGCCTCTCGCCGATGACCTCCGCGACGCCGTCGGTGGCGTCGTCCGGATCGGTCGTCCGACCGTCCCCCAGGGCGGTCCGCTGCATGGTCATCCCCGCCGGTGAAGTGTGGACATCCCCCCAGGGCGAGGTTTGATCATAGGCGGGTCATCCGGACCCAACTCCGCGTGACAGGATCGCGACAGGCCCGTCGGGCGCCCTGTCACCGGCGCGGCCGCGGCGGCCCCGTCGGGCGGGCGCCGGCCTCACTGCAGGATGTTGACGGCCCGGGCGGCCACCATGGCCACGGTGAGCAGGGAGCCCAGGGACTGGACCCCCATGAGGATCTTGGCGGCGACCGTCAACGGCATGGTGTCGGTGGGGCTGAAGGCGGTGGCGTTGGTCAGGCTGACGTACAGGTAGTCGATGAAGGAGGGTGCCCAGCCCGGCCTGCCGGCGCCGGGCGTCGCCATCTGGGGGAAGAGGAAGTCGGGCTCCCGGTGTCCCCGGTCGTGCCGCGCCGGCGGCCCGCCCCGGTCGAGCTCCCAGTACCAGAGGGCGAAGACGATGACGTTGGTGACCCAGATGGCGATGGAGGCGAGGATGAGCTGGCGGCCGCTGGCCTGGGTCCCGCCGGCGAGCAGCCCGTGCACGAGCAGGCCCAGGTTGAACAGGTTGGCCACGGTCACCAGGGCGATGAGCCCAGTGGAGAGGGCCCGGCGGAGGCCCGACTGCTCGGTGGTGCGGTGCGGGGTCGCGACGCTGAGGGTCGCCAGGGCTGCGGCCTCGAGAGCCGGGACGAGGTAGCGCGGCCCGATGATCACCGCGTCCGGGAGCAGCAGGTAGAGGCCGATCGCGGCCAGGATGGCCAGCCGCACCGGCCAGTACGAGCGCGCGGGCGAGACGACGCCCCAGGCCAGCGCCGCGGCGCTGAGACGCGAGGTCTGGAAGCCGCCGTCGGGTGGCTCGGTCTCTTCGCTCATGGCGTCAGTGGCGGAAGTGTCGCTCCCCGGCGAGCACCACGGCCATGCCCAGGGCGTCGGCGGCGGCGGTAGCCTCGCCGTCCTTCTTGGAGCCCCCGGGGTGGATGACCGCGGTGATGCCGGCTCGGCCCAGGGTCTCCAGCCCGTCGGGAAGGGGGAAGAAGGCGTCGCTGGCGGCGACCGCCCCCGAGACCCGATCCCCGGCCCGGCCGACGGCCAGCTCCGACGACTCGACGCGGGACATCTGACCGGCCCCGACACCCAGCGCCATGCCGTCGTGGACGATGACGATGGCGTTGGACTTGACGTGGCGGCAGACCCGCCAGGCGACCAGCAGGTCGAGCCACTCCGCCTCGTCCGGGGCTCTGCGGGAGACCACCTGCATGGCGCCGCGGTCGACGATGACGCGGTCGGGCGTCTGCGCCAGCAGGCCGCCGCTCACGCTCCGCACGTCGTATGCGGCGGCGCAGTCGGGGCGGCCGAGGACCATGACGCGGAGCCGTTGCCGGCGTTCGAGGCGGGCCAGGGCGTCGTCGTCGATGGCGGGGCAGATGACGATCTCGAGGAAGGTCTTGGTCAGCTCCTCGGCGGTGGCGAAGTCGATCGGCCGGTTGACGGCGACGATGCCTCCGAAGGCGGACCGCGGATCGCAGTCGTGGGCCCGCCGGTATGCCTCGAGGGTCGATTCGCCGGTGGCGAAGCCGCAGGGGTTGGTGTGCTTGATCACGGCCGCGGCGGGCTCGGCGAACTCGGCCACCAGGCTGGCGGCGGCGTCCGCGTCCAGCCAGTTGGTGAAGGAGAGCTCGGGCCCCTGCAGCCGCCTGGCGTGGGCGATCCCCCCGGGGACCCCGGCGACGGTGTAGAGGGCGCCCCGCTGGTGCGGGTTCTCGCCGTACCGGAGCTCGGAGATCAGCTCGCCTCCGACCGTCAGGTGCGCCGGCATGGCGTCGCTCGCCGTCTCGGCGGCCAGCCAGGCCGCCACCGCCGTGTCGTAGGCGGCGACGTGGGCGAAGGCCTCGGCGGCGAGCCGCCGCCTCGTCGCCGGGCTGACCGCGCCGGAGTCGCGGATCTCGCCGAGCACCAGTTCGTACTGGGAGGGCGAGACGACGACGGCGACAGAGTCGCTGTTCTTCGCCGCCGCCCGGATCATCGTCGGCCCCCCGATGTCGATGTTCTCGATGACGGTCTCGGCGTCGGCACCGCCCGCCACGGTGGCGGCGAAGGGGTAGAGGTTGACCACCACCAGGTCGATCGGCGCGTAGCCGTGCTCGTCCAGGGCGCGCATGTGGTCGGGGCGGTCCCGCCGGGCCAGGATGCCCGCGTGGATGGCAGGGTGCAGGGTCTTCACCCGCCCGTCGAGCATCTCCGGAGCCCCGGTGACCTCGCTCACCTGGCGCACCGGGACCCCCGCCTCGGCGATGGCACGGGCCGTGTTGCCGGTGGCGATGAGCTCCACCCCGGCCTGGTGGAGGCCACGGGCGAGATCGGCGAGTCCCGCCTTGTCGCTGACGCCGAGGAGCGCCCTCACCGGCGGCGGCGCCGGGCCGCTGCCGCCCGGCGCTCCGCATCCCGGCCACATCCATCGCTTCGCCGCATCAGCTTCCCTCCTCGGGCGTCGCGGCGATCCTCACCACGCGCCCATCACGCCGGATCCTTCCCTCGCACCACAGCCGGACAGCCTCTGGAACGGCCAGCCACTCCTGCTCATGGATGCGCTCCAGGAGGCTCGCCGCGTCGTCGTCCTCGCGGACCGGGACGGCCCGCTGCAGGATGATCGGCCCGCCGTCGGGGACGCCCGGCTCGAGCAGTTGCACCGTGCACCCGGAGATTTTGACGCCATACTCGAGCGCCTCCTCGACCGCGTGCATGCCACCCCCGAAGGCGGGGAGCAGCGACGGGTGGACGTTGAGGATGGCGTCGGGGTAGGCCTCCAGAAAGGGCTCGGTCAGCACCCGGTTGTAGCCGGCGCAGACGACCAGCGCGACGCCCGCCTCGCGGAAGCGCTCACCCATGGCCCGGTCCCGCGCCCGATCGTCGTGGCTGTACCGGCTGACCGGCATCGCCTCGGCGGGGACGCCCCAGCGTCCGGCCACCTCCAGGGCCATGGCGTCGCGACGGTTGCTGATGACCAGCACCACCCGGCCCGGGTACCCGGGGTCGGCCGCCGCCCGGCAGAGGGCGTCGAGGTTGCTGCCGCGACCGGAGACGAGGACGCCGACGCGAACCTCGCCGCTCACGCCGCCGTCACCGGTCCAGGATGACCCGCTGGCCCGCGGCGGCGTCGACGATCTCGCCGATGCGCAGCAGGGGGAGGCCGGCGACGGAGCCGGGCGCCCTGCCCGCATCGGCGGCGGGCACCACGATCACCATGCCGATGCCCATGTTGAAGGTGCGCCACATCTCGTCGGGACGGACCCCCCCGGTCGCCTCCAGCGCCCCGAAGAGGGCGGGCACCTCCCAGCTCTGCCGGTCGATGCGCGCCGCCATGCCGTCGGGGAGGATACGCGGCACGTTGCCGAGCAGCCCGCCCCCGGTGATGTGGGCCAGGCCGCGGATGTCCACCGCGCCGCGCAGCCCGCGGACCGCCGCCAGGTAGCAGCGGTGGGGCTCGAGAAGGAGGTCGGCGATCGGAGCGGCGGTGCCGGGGAGGACGGCGTCCCAGCCGATCTCGCGCTCCGTCAGGATGTGGCGGACCAGCGAGTAGCCGTTGGTGTGCAGGCCGCTGCTGGGGAGGGCGAGGAGGGCGTCGCCGAGCTGGATGCGGCTCCCGTCGATGATCTCGGCGCGGTCGACGCAGCCGAGGATGAATCCGGCGATGTCGTAGTCGCCGAGGGCGTAGAGCCCGGGCATCTCGGCGGTCTCGCCGCCGATGAGGGCGCACCCCGCCTCCCGGCAGGCGGCGGCCACGCCGTCGACCACCTCGGCGAGGTGCTCGGGGGAGAGCTTCCCGGTGGCGTAGTAGTCGAGGAAGAAGAGGGGGTCGGCGCCGCAGCAGAGGATGTCGTTGACGCAGTGGTTGACGAGATCCATGCCGATGCCGCGATGGCGCCCGGTGGCGATCGCCACCTTGACCTTGGTGCCCACCGAATCGGTGCTCGACGCCAGCACCGGCTCCCGCCATCGCGAGGGGTCGAAGGCGAAGAGCCCGCTGAAGGCACCGATGCCGCCGAGGACCTCGGGGCCGTGCGTGGTGCCGACGGTCCTCTTGATCAGGGTGACGGCACGGTCGCCCGCGTCGATGTCGACGCCGGCGTCGGCGTAGCGCAGATCACCCATCCCTCCGGCAGTCTACGCAAGGCGGGCGCCGGCGTGCCGGGAGGGCGCCGCATCACCCGGGGCGGCACCGGCCCGGATACCATGGCGGCGTCGTGAGCTTCATCGATGTCGCCATCGTCGTGATCCTCGTGCTCGCCGCCCTCATCGGCTGGTGGCGCGGCCTCTTCGGGCCCCTCATCACCTGGGCCTTCATCATCGCCGGCGTGGTGGTCGGCTTCGGGCACCCGGAGATCGCCGACCGCTTCGCCCCGAACGTGAACCTGCGGCCCCTCATGGGGCTGGCGGTGGTCGTCGTCTTCGCCATCGCCGGCAGCATCGTCGCCCACTTCGTCGCCCCCCTGATCTACCGGCGCATTCCCGGCATGCGCGTCGTGGACCGTGTCGGAGGGGTGGTGGTGAGCCTGGTCCTCGCCCTGCTGGGGATCTTCGTGCTGCTCAGCCTCATGGTCACCCTGGATGCCGCCGCCGCCCCCATCGAGGGCACCGCCCCCATCTCCGGGGTGCAGATCGCGAAGATCCAGGCGTTCCTGGCGAACAACCCCGGCACCGCCATCTTCCTCGACCCCAGCCAGCTCCAGTCCCTGGAGGCGCAGCTGAATCAGTCCCCGGTCAACGCCTCCGACATCGGCCAGGCGAACGGCGCCCTCGGGGCCCTCCGCGACCTGCACACGCAGATGGTGGACAGCCACATCGCCCCGTTCATCTTCAACGCCGGCGAGCACATCCCGGTGCTCGGCGCCGGCCGGTCCTGGCCGGCCGGCTGAGCCGGCGCCACACCGTCAGGGAAGTCTGAGCTCGTCCGGCCGCTCCATGGCCAGCTTGTCCATCTCCAGCTGGAGGGGCACGGGCACGGGGTAGTTGCCGGTGAAGCAGGCGAAGCAGAAGCCCCGCCCCTGCGGGTCGCCCATGGACCGGCGCAGCCCCTCGATGCTCAGGTAGCGGAGCGTGTCGGCACCGATCAGCGCCCCCACCTCGTCCTCGGTCTTGTGGGCGGCGATCAGCTCGTTGCGCGAGGCGATGTCGATGCCCATGAAGCAGGGCCACATGATGGGAGGCGAGGCGATGCGCATGTGCAGCTCGGCGGCGCCGGCGCGGCGGAGCTCGTCGACGATCCGCTTGCTGGTGGTGCCGCGGACGATGGAGTCGTCGACCAGGGCGACTCGCTTGCCCTCGAGGACGTGGCGCATCGGGTTGAACTTGAGGCGGATGCCCGACTCGCGCAGCCGCTGTGAGGGCTGGATGAAGGTGCGGGTGATGTAGCGCGACTTGATCATGCCCTCGGCGAAGGGGATGCCGGTCTCCTCGGCGAAGCCGATCGCCGCCGGGGTCCCCGAGTCGGGAAGGGTGATGACCACGTCGGCGTCGACGGGCGCCTCCCGGGCCAGCTCGCGGCCCATCTGGCGCCGAGCCTCGTACAGGGACTGGCCACCCATGACGGAGTCCGGCCGCGCGAAGTAGATGAACTCGAAGGAGCACATGGCGCGGCGCGACTGCTCCACCGGCACCCTGATGCTGCGCAGGCCGGAGGGGTCGATGGTGACGATCTCACCCGGCTCGATGTCGCGGATGAAGTTGGCGCCGACGACGTCGAGGGCGCAGGTCTCGCTGGTGACGATGTAGCCCACCCCGCCCGGCGCGTCGACGTCGCCGAAGCGGCCCAGGCAGAGGGGGCGGATGCCGAGCGGGTCACGGGCGGCGACCAGGGAGTCGCGGGTCAGCAGAAGCAGGCAATAGGCGCCATGCACACGCGGCAGCGCCCGGTGGAGAACGACGTCGAGGGTGGCCCCGGGGGTGCGGACGAGGAGCCGTCCGAGCACCTCGGTGTCGCTGGTGGAGACGAACTCGACGCCGTCGGCGGCGAGCTCCTCCCGGACCTCCCCCGCGTTGATGAGGTTGCCGTTGTGCGCCAGCGCCAGCGGCCCCAGCTGGCCGTGCTCGAAGCGCATCGGCTGGGCGTTGGGGAGGCGCGGACTCCCCGTGGTGCTGTAGCGGGTGTGGCCGATGGCGATGTCGCCGACGAGCGGGGCCATCGCCTCCGCGTCGAAGACCTGGGAGACGAGGCCCATCTCCTTGTGCATGACCAGCTCGCGGTGGTTGCTGACCGCGATCCCGGCCGATTCCTGGCCCCGGTGCTGCAGCGCGTAGAGGCCGAAGTAGGTGAGGTTGGCAACGTCCTCGCCGGGGGCCAGGACCCCGAACAGTCCGCATTCCTCGTGCATGCGCTCGGCATCCATGAGACGGTGGCGCGGAGGGAGGACGGGAGCGGCGGTGCGCTCAGGCACAGGGTTGGCTCAGCTCCGCCACCATGACCCGGTCACGGAACTGCGCTGCTGCCAATGCCGACCACTCTCCGCACATGCCGGTCTCCCAGGACGCCGATGGGGGAGACGGATCCAGTCGAGTATACCGGCCACCCCATCCCCGACCACTGGGCCGGGCCGCCACGATGCCGGCTCCCCGCCGGCGACGCGTTTGGGAGTCCCCCGCGAACCGGTCTCCATCAGAATGGAAGGGGCTGACGGCGTCCCGCGAGAGGGCTGGGCGCCCCCGACGGTCAGGGGAGGCAGACCATGGACGAGGTCAAGACTGCGGTGGAGAACAGGCCGGCGTGGGTCGATCTGTCGAGCTCGGACCCCGGAGCGTCGCGGGGTTTCTACGCCACGCTCTTCGGATGGGACGTCCAGGTCTCGCCCGACCCCCGGTACGGGGGGTACGCGATGGCCAAGGTCGGCGGCAACGACGTGGCGGGCATCGGGCCGGTGATGATGCCGGGCCAGCCGACCGCCTGGGGGGTGCACATCGGCACCGGCAGCGTCGATGCGGTGGTCGGCCGCGTGCAGGCCGCGGGCGGCACGGTGGTGGCTCCGCCCATGGACGTCGGCGACATGGGCCGCCTCGCCGTCTTCCGGGACCCGATCGGTGCCCACATCTCGGCCTGGCAACCAAGCGAGATGGGCAGCTTCCATCACGGCGCGCCGAACACCTTCGGCTGGGCGGAGCTGAATGCCCGCGGGCTCCAGGGCGCCGTGCCCTTCTACGAGAAGGTCTTCGGCTGGACAGCGAGGATCAGCGAGATGGGAGAAGGGGCCCCGCCCTATACGGAGTTCCTGCTCGACGGCGAGGTCGTCGCCGGCGCCATGGAGATGGGCCCCATGGTTCCCGCCCAGGTACCCAGCTTCTGGATGGTGTACTTCAACGTCGCCAGCGTGGACGAGGGGCAGGCGAAGGCGGTGGCCGGCGGTGCGGAGCTGCTGATGGGGCCCACCGAGTACCCGGGCGGCCGATTCGCCATCCTGCGCGATCCACAGGGAGCCACATTCGGCCTCATCACCATGCACGGCTGACCCGACGCATCCGGAGGGGGGCCCGGGATGGGCGAGGACGGGCGACGGGCACCGCGTTCGTCCTCGTCCCCGGCTTCTGGCTCGGCAGTTGGGCGTGGGGCGGACCACGTCGACCCGCCATCGGGGCATCGGCCGACGTGGTCGCGCCCCCACGAGCTCGCCGGCTCCTGAGCGCCTCCGCAGAGGCGCCAGGAGGGGCGGCCGACCGACGGCTCAGCGAAGGCTTGCGGTGTCGAGGAGTTCCTGATGCAGCTCCCCGCCGGCGGCGGCGACCAGTGAGTCGCTCTCCGGCGTCCACGGGAGGCCGGCCCCATCGCTGATCGTGGCACCCGCCTCGGCGGCCAGGAGGATGCCCGCCGCGACATGGAGCGCCGGAGCGGCGAACAGGACGCACCCGGCAAGGCGGCCCGCGGCCAGGTAGGCGAGCGAGAGCGAGGTGCCCAGCGACCGGACGTCCCACCGGTCGGCAGCGATCGCGGCGGCGACCGCTCGCGCCGCGCGGCTCCGTGCGGCACCTGCCGGCGGCCAGCCCTCGATGGTCACCGTCCGACTTTCCTCGCTCACCACCAGTCTCCGCCGGCGTCCGGCCCCGATCGAGAACGCCCCCCTGCCGCGCTCGGCGAGGAGGAGTTCACCGGTGGAACCGTCTCCGACGGCGCCGAGGACCACGGCGCCGCCGTCCACCAGGGCGACGTTCACCGCGAAGAGCGGGATGCCGGACGCGTAGTTGCGGGTGCCGCAGATGGGGTCGACGAGCCAGTGCGGCCTGCCCGCCTCGGCGGCCCCGCCGAGCTCCTCGCCGACGACGGGGAGGTCGATGGCCTCGGTGAGCACCGACCGCACCGCCCGCTCGACGGAGATGTCGGTGGCCGTCACGAGATCCCGTCCACCCTTGAGGCGCAGCTCGTCAGCCCCGACCCGGCCGCGGGCCACGGCAAGTCCCAGCTCGACCGCCCTCAGGGCAACGCCCGCTTCGGGGAGGAAGCCGTCGAGCGTGGTGGGCGCCGCGATCCCGGTCAACGCCTCAACGGCGCGCTGGTCGGAGTCGGAGGGCGCCGATCACGTGCCCGTTGCAGGGGCCAGCAGCGCGCCGTCGTACGCCTCCTGCAGCGCCTTCAGCTCGAGGGCGAGGACGCCGTCCACCACCACCCGGCCTCCCCCGGTGACCCCCAGCTCGCGGACCTCGACGTCGCGGCTCTGAGCGACGGCGCGGAGGGCGGCCACGTCGGCGGGAGCGGCGCTGACCAGGAAGCGCGACTGCGACTCGCCGAAGAGCAGGCCCGACTGCACGATCGGCGAGCCCAGCGAGAAGAAGGGTGCGGTGACGTGGACGCCCCGGCCGCCGAGGATGCAGCTCTCGGCGAGGGCGACCCCGAGCCCCCCCTCGGCGAGGTCGTGGCAGGAACGGAGCCACCCGGAGCCGATCGCCTCCAGCACGACCGCCTGGACCCGGGCCTCGAGATCGAGGTCGAGGGTGGGGCGCGGGCCGGCGTTGACGCCGTGCGCCAGCCTCTGGTACTCGCTGCCACCCAGATCCATGCCGACCGGGCCGACCAGGAGGACCACGTCCCCATTCCCGGTGAAGCCGGCGCCGCAGCGTCGCTCCAGATCCTCCAGAAGGCCGACCATGCCGATCACGGTGGTGGGCGCGATGCTCACCCCGGCGGTGTCGTTGTACAGCGAGACGTTGCCGCTGACCACCGGGATGCCCAGCGCCAGGCAGGCCTCGCGCATGCCCTCGATGGCCTCGCCGAGCTGCCAGAAGATCTCCGGCTTCTCGGGGTTGCCGAAGTTGAGGCAGTTGGTCAGGGCGATGGCCGCAGCTCCGACGGCGACGACGTTGCGCGCCGCCTCGCAGACGGCGATGGCCGCTCCGCGCCGGGGGTCGAGCTCCCCGTACCGGGCGTTGCCGTCGGTGCAGAGGGCGATCGCCCCGCCCGTGCCGCGGACCCGGAGAAGCGCCGCGTCACCGCCGGGGAGGATCACCGTGTCGTCGCCGACCTGATGGTCGTAGCGGCGGAAGATGGGGCGGCGGCTGCCGATGTTGGGGCTGGCGAGCAGGCGGCGGAGCGTCTCCCCCGGCGACCAGGGAGGCGCCATGGTCAGGGGGTCGGCGGCCAGGGCCCGGTCGAGACCGGCGGGGCGACGCTGGTCGGGATGCCGCAGCGGCACCTCGTCGATGAGCATGGCGAGCGGCAGATCGCAGACCACGGTCGGGCCGTCGGAGACGACGAACCGGCCGCTGTCGGTGATCCGGCCGATGCCGTCGGATTGCAGGTCCCAGCGGTCGAACTCCGCCTGCACCGAGGCCACGTCCTCGGGGCGGACCACCAGGAGCATGCGCTCCTGGGACTCGCTGAGCATCACCTCGTACGGTGTCATCCCGGTCTCACGCCGGGACACATGGGCGATGTCGATGGCGATGCCGCAGCCGCCGCGGTGCGCCAGCTCGGCGGTGGCGCTGGTGAGCCCGGCCGCGCCGAGATCCTGCATGGCGACGATGCGGGGGTCGCCGGCGAGCGCGACGCAGACCTCCATGAGGCACTTCTCGAGGAAGGGGTTGCCGACCTGGACCGCCGGGCGCCGCTCGGCCGAGGACTCGTTCAGCTCCACCGAGGCGAAGGTGGCGCCGTGGATGCCGTCGCGGCCGGTGTCGGCGCCGACGAGGAGCACGACGTTGCCGGGACCGGCGGCGGTCGCGTGGGTCAGCCTCCCCTGCTCGATGATGCCGACGCACATGGCGTTGACCAGGCAGTTGAAGCGGTACGACTCGTCGAAGTAGACCTCGCCGCCGACGGTGGGCACGCCGATGCAGTTGCCGTAGCCGCCGATGCCGGCGACGACCCCGTCCAGCAGATGGCGCTGCGCGGATTCCTCGAAGGGACCGAAGCGCAGCGAGTCGAGGAGGGCCACGGGGCGCGCCCCCATGGTGAAGACGTCGCGGAGGATACCGCCGACGCCGGTGGCGGCCCCCTGGTATGGCTCGATGGCGGATGGATGGTTGTGCGACTCGACCTTGAAGACGCAGGCGAGGCCGCCGCCGATATCGACCGCGCCGGCGTTCTCGCCGGGGCCCTGGAGGACGCGCGGCCCGGTGACCGGCAGGCGGCGGAGCAGCGGCTTGCTGGTCTTGTAGCCGCAATGCTCGCTCCACAGCGCGCCGATGATGCCCAGCTCCACAGCGGAGGGATGCCGCCCGAGCCGCGATGTGGCGAGCTCGTACTCCTCGCGGGTCAGCGCCACCTCGGCGAGCTGGGCGGCCGAGACGGCGGGGGCGTCGCTCACCGCACCGGCTCGCGGCGCGGAGCCGCATCGGCGAAGAGGCTATCGTGCTCGACGGCCGCCACGACGCTGCGGAACATCCGCAGCCCGTCGTCGCTGCCCAGCAGCGGTTCGCAGGCGCGCTCCGGGTGGGGCATCATGCCGAGCACGTTGCCCTGCGCGCTGACGATGCCTGCGATGTCGCGCATGGAGCCGTTGACGGAGACGCCGCCGACCGGCGAGCCGTCGGCCGCGACGTAGCGGAGGAGGACGCGGCGCTCGCCCTCGAGCCGCTCAAGCGTCTCGGGGTCGGCGACGTACCGCCCCTCGCCGTGGCTCACCGGGATGGCCAGGACCTGGCCGGTGCCGCACTCGCGGGTGAAGGGGCTGTCGGTGCGCTCCACCCGCATCCAGGTCATCTGGCAGCGGAACTCGAGGGAGGCGTTGCGGGTGAGCGCGCCGGGGAGGAGGTGCGCCTCGCAGAGGATCTGGAAGCCGTTGCAGATGCCCCACACCAGTCCGCCCGCCGCGGCGAACTCCTGCACCGACTCCATGAGCGGCGCGAAGCGCGCCACGGCCCCGGTGCGCAGGTAGTCGCCATAGGCGAAGCCGCCCGGCAGGATGACGCAGTCGACACCCTGGAGATCGCGGTCGCGGTGCCACAGGGGAACCGACTCGTGGCCCAGGACGCTGACGGCGTGGGCGCAGTCGCGGTCGCTCCAGGTGCCCGGGAAGACGGCGATGCCGAACCTCATGCCGGCCCGGACAAAGGCTCGGGGGACGCGCCGCTCGCCGCCCGCAGCTCGATGCCGTAGTCCTCGATCACAGGGTTGCGCAGCAGCCGCTCGCACATGTCGGCGACCCGCTGCCGGGCCTGCTCCTGATTCGCCGCATCCACCTCCAGGGTGATGTGCTTGCCCACCCGGACGTCGCCCACCTCGGCGAAGCCGAGCTGGTGCAGCCCGGCGCGCACCACCAGGCCCTGCGGGTCGTTGACGACCGGTTTCAGCGAGACCACGACGTCGGCCACGAACCTCATGCCCGCCCCCTCGATGCAGCGATGCTCATCCGTCCGTTCACAGTTCCAGCCCGCAGATCCGCCGGGCCGCCTCCCGGTAGCGGGCCGACGTCGCCGCCACCACCGCGGGCGGGAGCTGGGGCCCCGGCGGACGCTTGTCCCAATCCAGGGCCTCCAGGTAGTCGCGCACGGGCTGCTTGTCGAAGGAGACCGCGGTCTCCCCCTCGCGCCAGGCGCTCGCCTCCCAGAAGCGCGACGAGTCGGGGGTGAGCACCTCGTCGATGAGCGTCAACCGACCGTCGATGACGCCGAACTCGAACTTCGTGTCGGCGAGGATGATGCCGCGGCTCGCGCAGTGGCCGGCGGCGAAGCGGAAGAGGGCAAGCGATGCCTCCTCCAGCCGGTCCGCCAGGTCCTCCCCGACCTGCCGCGACAGCTCGCTGCGGCTGATGTTGACGTCGTGGCCGTCGTCGTTCTTCGTCGACGGGGTGAAGCGCGGCTCCGGCAGCGGCGAGGACTCGCGAAGCCCTGCCGGCAGCGCCTCGCCGGCCAGCGTGCCCCGGTCGCGGTACTCCTTCCACCCAGAGCCGGAGAGGTGCCCGCGCACGACGCACTCGATGTCGATGCGCGAGGCGCGGGCGCAGCGCACCGAGCGCTCACGCCACTCCGCCCAGACGTCGGCGGCAACAACGTCGTCGCGGTCGGGGAGCAGGTGGTTGGGCACGATGGACGCCGTCCTCTCGAACCACCAGCGGGAGATCTGCGTCAGCACCCTGCCCTTGTCGGGGATGGGATCGGGAAGCACGACGTCGAAGGCGGAGAGGCGGTCGGTCGCCACCATCAGCAGGGTGCCGTCGTCGAGGAGGAAGGTGTCGCGCACCTTGCCCCGCCGGAAGACCTCCAGGCCGGCGGCGTCGGCCGTCGTCAGCACCGAGCTCATGGCATCCCTCCCTGCCCCGCCGCGGCGGGGCGCGCCCGTCCCACTCCCCCAGCCCTCACGTCGCCGCGCCGCCCCCGCCGATACCGGCCTCCACCGCGAGCTGCGGCCGCTCCGCCGCTGGCCCGGACCCGCCGGGCTGGGCGACGACGACGGCGAGACCCAGGCGCCGGTAGATGCCGTCGATGCCGTCGAGGAAAGCGCCGACGTCGAAGCACTCGTCCAGCGCCTGGGTGCCCAGCGTCGCCTCCAGGGCGGCGCGCGCCAGGGTCTCGAATCCGGCCTCGCCGGCGCGGGCACGCTCCGCCAGGCCCTGCACCTCGCGGTAGGCGGCCTCGCGCGACCAGCCCGCGGCGATCAGGGCACCGAGGACGCGGGGAGAGCAGGTGATCCTGCCGTGCATCTCCACGTCCCGCAACATCTTGTCAGGATTGACCCGAACTTGTCCGACCAGTCGCGTGCAGAGTCGCAGCATGTAGTCGAGCAGGGCGCAGGTGTCGGGCAGCACGATCCGCTCGGCGGAGGAGTGGGAGATGTCGCGTTCGTGCCAGAGGGCGACGTTCTCCATGGCCGTCACGGCATAGCCGCGCAGCACCCTGGCCATGCCGCAGACGCGTTCGCAGAGAATCGGATTGTGCTTGTGGGGCATGGCCGAGCTGCCCTTCTGCCGCTGCGCGAAGGGCTCCTCCAACTCCCCGATCTCGGTCTGCTGCAGCAGGCGGACGGTGGTGGCGAGCCGCTCCAGGGTGGCCCCCAGGATGGCGGCGGCGGTGACGAAGGCGGCGTGACGGTCGCGGGCGAGCACCTGGGTGGCGGTGGGCGCGACGGAGAGGCCGAGGCCGGCGCAGACGTGCTCCTCGACCTGCGGAGGGACGGAGGTGTGGGTGCCCACCGGACCGCTGACCCTGCCCACGGCCACCTCCAGCGCGGCGGCGGCGAGCCGTTCACGGCTCCTCCGCACCTCGTCCCAGTGGTTGGCGAGCTTGATCCCCAGGGTGATGGGCTCGGCGTGGACGCCGTGGGTCCTCCCCGGCATGACGGTGAGGCGGTGGCGCACCGCCTGGTCCTCCAGGGCGGTGAGCAGGAGGGCGGCGTCCTGGTGGATCTGGGCGGCGGCGTCGCGGAGCTGGGTGGCCAGGGTCGTGTCCACGACGTCCGACGAGGTCAGCCCGAGGTGGACGAAGCGTCCCTCGTCGCCGACCGTCTCCTGGACGGCCTGGACGAAGGCGGCCACGTCATGCCCCTGCTCGGCCTCCAGCTCCTGGATGCGGGCGGGGTCGATGCGGGCGCCGTCACGCAGCGCCTGGGCCGACGCCGCGGGGATGCGGCCGGCGGCCGCCCAGCCCTCGGCCGCCAGCAGCTCCACCTCCAGCCAGCGCCGGAGCCGGGAGTCGTCGTTGAAGATGGCGGCGATCGCGGCCGGCGTGTAACGGGGGATCACGTGGGCCAATTCTACCTGTGACCCGGCCCGCTCTCTCCTGGGGGACACGTGCCTTCCCCGACCGCGCGAGACACCTCCGGCGGTTCAGCCGCCCCGTCCGGGCACCCGGCCCGGCGCGGGTGTGGCGTTCCTATACTTGCCGCGCCTCCACACAGCACGCCGGGGTGGTCGACCGCGCGTGTCCGAAGCCTCACTTCTGTGACATGAGCCGATCCGTAACCCTCAGCGCCGCCTGCCCGTTCCCCTCTCACGGACGAAAGGGACGAGTCCGGTGACTCTCCCCCGCGCCTATGAGGATCAGCTCGTCGAGCGGGCCAAGACGGACGCCGACGCCTTCGGGGAGCTTTACGACCACTACTTCGGACAGATCTACCGATTCGCCTACAGCCGCCTGCGGGATCAGGACTCCGCCGAGGAGGTCACCCAGGAGGTCTTCATGAAGGCGCTCCGGGCCATGCCGAGATACCGGCCGTCCGGTCATCCCTTCAGCTCCTGGCTCTACCAGATCGGATCCAATGCCATTGCCGACCACTTCCGCCAGCAACGACCCCAGTCGAGCCTCGACGCCGCCGTCGAGGTGGCGGACCCTGCCCGGTCGGTGGCCGACACGGTCGTCGAGTCGTCCGAGGCCCGTCGCGTGTGGGCGGCCATCGACAGCCTGCCGGAGCAGCAGCGCACAGCCATGACACTGAAGTTGGGAGAGGACCTGAAGCTGGCCCAGATCGGGGAGATCATGGGCAAGAGCGAGGGCGCCGTCAAACTGCTGGTCCACCGCGGCATGATCGGAGTCCGCCAGCGGCTCGGCGTCGTCGTGGCCGCGGAGGAAGCCCTGTGAGCGAGCGCCGCGACCGCTTCGACCCCGAGCTGGCGGAACTGCTGAGCGACGATCCCGAGCTGATCGAGCTCGCCCAGCTGCTCCGGGACAGCCGGCCCGAGCCGGTCCTGGACCCGCGCTTCGAGGCCGTGCTCCGCGCCCGGGTGGTGCGCGAGGCGCGGACCGTGCTCGCGCCCCGCCCCGAGCGGGTGCGCCGGCCGCTGATGGGACGGCTCGCCTGGGGCAGCCTGGCGCTGAGCGCCGCCCTGGCGACCGCGGCGGTCGCCATCTTCGTCGGTGGGCGCCTCCTGGCCCCCACACCAGCCTCCCTCGCGGTGTCGGCTCCGATCGCGGGCCACGGCCAGGTGAATCCCGATCAGGCGATCACCCTCAGCTTCAACCAGCCCATGAACGAGCAGTCCGTGGAGGCGGCCCTGAAGATCGTGCCGGCGACGGCGTTCACCGTCACCTGGACGAACTCGGAGACGGCGGTGGTCACGCCCGAGCATCCTTTGGCCGCCGACACGGATTACCAGGTCACCGTGGTGTCGTCGGCGGAGAGCCAGTCCGGGCAGACGCTGGCCACGAACACGACGTTCTCCTTCGCCACAAAGCCGACTCCCGCCGGTGCCCCGATCCTGCAATCGGCCAACCTGGGCGAGGCGGACAGCTACGCCGAGGCGTTCTGGGATGCGAGCGGGAACCCGGGGGTGACCTCCTCCACGGCGTGGCAGCCCGCCGCGGGCGCCCTCACCGGCCCGGCGGCGACCGCGGGATCGGGCACCAAGAGCAGGGCCAAGTCCAGTCCCGGGGACGCCTCGCCCTCCGGCACCGCGCCCGGTCTCTCGCCCGCCCTTCTCCCCGAGGTCCTCAGCTTCCCCGCCGTGGGGACGCCGGTGACGCTCAGCCGGTCCGCGGCCACCGCCGTGGCCTTCTCCACCGGGCCGGGCCACAACCTCGCCCTTGCCATCCCGCAGGCGAACGGCACCAGCGTCATCACGGTCGCGGCCGCCGACGGGTCCGCCCCCACCGCCATCTGGCCGTCCGCAGGCACGCCCGGAGCCCCGGTCACGGCGCTGGCGTGGTCGGGGGACAACGCCATCGTCTTCGTCACCCCCGCGGGCATCGAGAGCGTGGACGTCACCTCGTTCCAGGTCACCACCCTATTCGCCCTCACCGCCACGGGATCGGCGAACGGGGTGGTCCTCGCCCCCGACGGTGCCGACGCCTACGTCCCGGCGGCCGACATCCCCGGCCTCACCGCCTCCCCGACCTCCCCGGCCTCCCCGGCCGCCACCGGCACGGCGTCGACCGCCACGGCCACGGCGACGCCAACGCCCACCGCCACCGCGACCCCCGGAGGAGCATCCGAGAACGGCTACCTCGTCGATCTGATGGACACGGCGGCGACACCGACACTCCTTCCCGGCAGCGCCGGCGACGTGGTGGCCTTCAGCGGTGACAGCAGCCTGGTGGCCTGGGTGTCCGCCGCCGGGGACGGCGTCCCGCAGAGCGTCCTCGAGGTGCCCACCTCCGCGCCGTCGGCGACGCCCGTCTCCATCCCCGATCCCCCCTCGCAGGCCGTCGCCGGCCTGTTCCTGAGCATCGACGGAGGCGAGATCGCCTACAGCCTCGGCCAGGACGGGCTCGAGGTCGCCGCGACCGGCGACGGCACCATCCTCGGCACCTCGTCCGACATCCCCGGCTCGCTGGCCTTCTCGCCCGACTCGACGCGGATCGCCTACGTTGCCGGCGGCAGCCTCTGGGTGGCGACCATCGCTGCCCCCGCCGGTACTCCGGCGGTTGCCGAGTGCCCCGGGGCGGAGCAGGTGCTGACGCAGTTCGTCAGCGCCCAGGTCGCCGGTGACGACGCCGCGCTGACCGCCCTCAGCGCCCCCGGCGTCGATTCGACGGTGGACACCCCGATCGGTCTCAGCCGCGGCTACGCGGTGAGCGCCGGGTGCGACCCCGACACCGCGACGCTGACCGCCTCGGCCCGTCTCATCGTCGACCCGTCCGGCGGTGCCGCCGGGGAGGTCACCGACGAGACCATCACCCTGGCGCAGGTGGGCACCAGCTGGCAGGTGACGCAGCTGTCGACGCCTCCCCTCCACGCCGAGGGCGCAGGACCGAAGGTGCTCCAGGTCGCGGTGATCCTCTCGCCAGCCGGCGGCGCGAATCCCGAGACCACCGTCCTGGTGACGTTCGACTCCGACCTGCTCCCCGGCAGCATCACCTCGGCGTCGCTGATGCTGGAGGACGCCTCCGGACAGCTGCTCCAGCAGATCGGCCCCCCCACCTACGACGCGAACACGCGCACGGTGACGCTGACCATCGCCGGGACGCTGCCCGACGGGGCGGTGATCGTGGTCGGCATGTCGGTCAGCGACATCGACGGCGGCCATCCGCCGGCGCCGTTCACCGCCCCCGTCGGAGGCTGACGCGCCTCAGGGGGCGGGGACCGCCTCACCCGACACCACGATGCCCGCGGCGATGGCGGCCACCCGGGCCGGGTCGCGGAGCAGGCGGTCGAAGCGCTTCCGCCGCTCCTCCCATCCCCGGGCCGCGGCGCCGAGGCCGGAGTGTTCCTCGATGAAATGGGTGGTGTACTCGCCGCGGCGGAAGTCGCGCTCGTCGAGGACTGCGAGATGGAACGCGATGTTGGTGCGGATGCCGGTGATCGAGTACTCCAGCAGGGCCCGGCGCATCCGGGCGATCGCCTCCTCACGGCTCGCCGCCCAGGCGATCAGCTTGGCGATCATGGGGTCATAGCTGGCCGAAACGACCCCCGGCCCGGTCAGTGAGGAGTCGACCCGCACGCCCGGGCCACCCGGCTCGTGGTACCCCGTCACCCGGCCCGGAGAGGGCAGGAAACCCTGCTCGTAGTCCTCCGCGTTGATGCGGCACTCGATGGCGTGGCCGGCGGGGATGATCTGCTCCTGGACGAGGCGGAGCCTCTCGCCGGCGGCGACTCGGAACTGCTCGGCGACGAGATCGACGGAGTACACGGCCTCGGTGACGGGATGCTCCACCTGGAGCCGCGTGTTCATCTCCAGGAAGTAGAACTCGCCCCTCGAGTAGATGAACTCGACGGTCCCGGCGCCGACGTACCCCACCGCACGCGCCGCCTTCACGGCGGCCTCCCCCATCCGCGCGCGGATCGCCGCGTCGACCACCGGAGACGGCGACTCCTCGAGGATCTTCTGATGGCGGCGCTGGATCGAGCACTCGCGCTCGCCGAGATGGACGACGTTGCCGTGGGCGTCGGCGAGGACCTGGATCTCGACGTGGCGCGGTTCCTCGACGTAATGCTCCAGGTAGACGGTAGGGTTGCCGAAGGCGCGCTGCGCCGTGGACCGGGACGCCTCGAAGCCGCGCAGCAGCTCCTCCTGATCGCGGGCGATGCGCATGCCGATGCCACCGCCCCCCGCCGACGCCTTGACCAGGACCGGGTACCCGATGCCGGCGGCGAGCCGGGCCGCCTCGCCGGCATCGGCGACGGCGTCACTCCCGGGGACGACGGGGACGCCCGAGGCGAGCATCCGCGCCCGGGCGGGGACCTTCTCGCCCATGGCCGCCATCGCGTCGGGCGACGGGCCCACGAACACCAGCCCCGCCTCAGCACAGGCACGGGCGAAGGAGGGGTTCTCGCTGAGGAAGCCGTAGCCGGGGTGGACCGCCTGGGCGCCGGTCGCCTTCGCCGCCGCGATGATCCGCTCGGCGTTCAGATACGACTCGGCCGGGGCCGCGGGGCCGATCTCCACGGCCTCGTCCGCCAGGATCGTGAAGGGGGCATGGCGGTCGGCCTCGCTGTACACGGCCACCGAGACGATGCCGAGATCGCGGCAGGCGCGGATCACCCGGATGGCGATCTCACCGCGGTTGGCGACGAGAACCTTCCTGAACACGGCGTGGATGGTGACACGCCGCCCCGCGCGGGAGGCGGCACCGGGCCCGCTCGACATGGGTCGCCGGCTCCGAACTATCATCAGACCGACAGTCGGTCTATTATTCGAGGCTGCCGTGGCCCGCACCGTGAACCCGGAAGCCCGCGCCGTCCGGCGGGAGGCGTTCGTCGACACGGCCCTGCGCCTGATCCAGGCCAAGGGCTATGAGCAGATGAGCGTGCAGGACGTCCTCGACGACCTCGAGGCGTCCCGGGGGGCCTTCTACCACTACTTCGACGGGAAGATCGCCCTGCTCGAGGCGGCGGTGGACCGGATTGTCGATGCCGCGATGGAGGCCGTCATGCCGGTGGTTGCCGATCCCGAGCTCCCCGCCCTGCGCAAGCTCGAGCGCCTCTTCTCCGGCATCGCCGGCTGGAAGTCGGAGCGGATGGAGCTGATGCTGGCGCTCCTGCGGGTCTGGTACTCGGACGACAACGCGATCGTGCGCGACAAGGTGCGCCGGAGCATGGTCGCCCGCCTCGTGCCCCCGCTGACGGAGATCATCCGGCAGGGCGTGGCCGACGGAGAGTTCACGGCGAGCTGCCCGGAGGACGCCGCGCGCGCGGTGGTGTCGCTGCTGGACGGGGCTCAGGACCTCGCCTGTGAGCTCTTCTTCGCCCGCCGCGCCGGCGAGGCAACCTTCGAGTTCGTTCAGGCCAGGTTCGCGGGCCACGCCGAGGCCATGGAGCGGATCCTCGGCGTCCTGCCGGGGGCACTGTCCCTGATCGACGACCGGACGCTGCGGCTGTGGTTCGGCTGAGGCGGCCGGCGTCCTGTCCCGCCGAGCCGCCCCGCGGTTTCGCGCCGTCTTCCGGTCCCAGCTCGAGCAACCGGCCTGGTCGAGACAACGGCCCGCCGGGATGAGGAGGTAGCCGCACATGCCCGTCGCCATCCGCACCGCCCGTTTGACCAAGGACTACGGGGGCGGCCACGGCCTCTTCGACCTCGATCTCGAGGTCGAAGCCGGCGAGGTGGTCGGCTACCTGGGGCCGAACGGCGCCGGCAAGACGACCACCATCCGGCTGCTCATGGACATGATCCGCCCCAGCCGCGGCCGGGCCGAGATCTTCGACCTGGACTGCCACGACCGTTCGGTCGACGTCAAGCGGCTGGTGGGGTACGTACCCGGTGAGATGCCGCAGTGGGGCGGGCTGCGCGGACGCGACATCGTCGCCTACACCGGCGGTCTGCGCGGCGGCATCGACCCGGCGCGGGTGGCCTCCCTCGCCGAGCGTCTCGACCTCGACCTGGGACGGCGCTACCGCGAGTACTCGTCGGGGAACAAGCGCAAGCTCGGGCTCGTCCTCGCCTTCATGCACGAGTCGCGCCTCCTGGTCCTCGACGAGCCGACCAACGGCCTCGATCCGCTCATCCAGCAGGAGTTCTACGGGATCCTGGAAGAGGCGCGGGAGCGGGGGGCGACCGTGTTCCTCTCCTCGCACGTGCTCTCCGAGGTGGAGAAGGTGTGCCAGCGCGTCGGCATCCTCCGCCGCGGGGTCCTGGTTCAGGTCGCCCGACTCGACGAGCTCCACCGGCTGCGCTACCACCGGGTCGAGGTCGACTTCGCCGGTGAGGTCCCCACCGCCGCGCTGCGGTCCGTCGCCGGGGTGGAGCACGTCAGCGTCGACGATCACCACCTGACCTGTTCCGTGCACGGCAGCTTCGCCCCCCTCCTCCAGGCCCTGGGGACGAGCGAGGTCCTCAACCTGGTGACCCACGAGCCCTCGCTGGAGGAGGTCTTCCTCGCCTACTTCCGCGACGAGGCCGGCCCCGCGGCCCCCGCCCCAGGGGCGGAGCGGTGACCGCCGCACCCGCGCCGGCGAGCCCGCTGCCCGTGACCGCCGCCAGGGGCCGCCGCCGGGGTCCCTCCAGGACGATGGTTCGGTACGGCCTCCGCTCGCACCGCTGGGCGTTCGCCGGCGTGGCCTTCCTGGGCTTCGTCTCCCCCTACTCGACCGCCGCGACGTACGCCACGGCGGCCGGGACCGCGGCGGCCCGCGCCTCGTTCGGGCGGCAGACCATGGCTCTCGGCCCTCAGCTCGCCTATCTGGTGCCACTGCCGCTGCGCCCCGACACCGTCGCCGGGTACCTGTGGTGGAAGGGCCTGACGTGGCTGACGCTGGTCTTCGCCGCGTGGGGGCTCGCCGCCGCCACCGGCCTCATCCGCAACGAGGAGGAGCGGGGCCTGATGGAGACCTGGCTGGCGTCACCCTTGTCGCGGGTGCGGCTGGTGCTCGCCCGCACCGGCGGTTTCGCCCTGGCCGCGGCCGCCGCGGTGGTCCTCACCGGGCTGGGCGCGGCGGCCGGTCTGGCCGCCGGAAAGGCGTCCGCCGGCTTCCCCGCCCTCGTCGAGCAGGGGGTCCCTCTGCTCGGGATCACCCTCGTCTCGTTCGGCATCGGCCTCGTGGCCGCCCAGCTCACCGTCACCCGGCGCGGCGCCCTGACGCTGGGGGGGCTGGTCATGCTGGCCCTGTACGCGCTCGACGCGCTCGCCCGGGTGAACCAGGGCCTGGTCGCCTGGTCGGTGATCTCCCCCTTCCATCTCGTCGACTCCACCACCGCGATCGTCCCCGGGGGACATTTCGACGGGGCCGGCGCCCTGGCCCTCTACGTGACCGCGGCGGCGCTGGTCGCCCTCGCGACCCTGGGCTTCCGGCGGCGGGACCTGCAGGCGGCGCTGTTCCGCCGGCCGGCCGCCGAGCGGCCGGTGGTTCGGTCGGGCTCGGCCAACCCCCTGCTGCGGCTCCCCGTGGTGCGGCGCCTCTGGCAGCAGCGGGTCGGGCTCGCCGGCTGGGCGGTCGGGATCGTGGTGGGGGCGGCGCTCCTCGTCTCCCTGGCGAGGGGCACAGGGAAGCTCCTGACCTCGGCTGCGGGCTTCAGCCGATACGTCCACGCCGCGGGCACCCACAGCCCGGCGACGGCGGTGGTCGGCTCCGTCTGGCTCGGCATCGCCGCGCTGATCGTCGCCGCCTATGCCATCACCCAGACGTCGCACTGGGCGGGCGACGACGCCGGGGGCAGGCTGGAGGCGGAGATCGCCCAGCCGATCGCGCGCTGGCGCGTCATCGCCGAGCGCGCCGCCACCCTCGGTGTGGCGGCGCTGGTGATGATGGCACTCGGATCCCTGGTGACAGCCGCGGTCGCACCCGGCCAGGGCGTGCACCTGCAGGCGGGACGTCTGGTGATCGCGACGCTGCTCCTGGTGCTCCTCGGGCTCACCTTCGCCGCCCTCGGCGCGCTGGTCATCTCCCGCCTGCCGCGGGTCGCCGTCCCCGCGCTCGTCGTGGTCGCCGTCGCCGGCTTCTACATCCTCCTGCTGGCACCGCTGCTGAGCTGGCCGGGATGGGTCCTCGACCTCTCCCTCTTCCACCTCTACGGGACCCCACTGACCACCGGCGTGTTCTGGACGGGCCTCTGGGTGATGGCGGCGATCGTGGTCCTGGGCTTCGGCGGCGCCGTGGTGGCCATGCGATACCGCGACGTGGGCCGCTGAGGGCTTCCCGGCGGCCGCCCGGGGCGAGCATCATGTCAGCGGGGATCGGCTGGTCGAAGCGAGGAGGAGACGGGATGCCGCGGCAGCGCGATGACGCCTGGCACGAGGTGACCACGAGTGTCGCCGACCTGAGGGACCGGATGGCGGAGCACTACCGGCGCCACGCCTCGACGCGGGGCGAGGTGCCCGAGGAGTTCCGCGGTTCGGTGACCGGCACGCTGGACGGCCTTGCCCGTCAGGCCGGCAGCGCGGTCGAGGCGGTGGGAGACGCCGTGCGGGATGAGCAGGTTCGCGAGAGCGCACTCCGCGCCTCCCGCGCCCTTGCGGACGCCGCCGAGGCGTCGGTCATCGAGCTGACCCGCGAGCTGAGGCAGGCGGGGGACCGGTTCCGCAACCGGCCGCGGTAGGGGCCGCCGCCGGGGCCGTCCAGGTACGATCCGCCCGATGATCGCGTACTCGCGCCCGTCGCCCCGGATGTGGCTGGCCCGGCAGACCGTGCTCGGTCTCGAGCTGGTGGTGCTGCTCGTCGTCCTGGGCGGGGTCGGTGCGGGTGTCTGGGGGTCGGCGGGCCTGGGCCTGGGGGCCGCGGCAGCCGTCGTCCTGATCGCCATCCTCTGGTTCGTCGAGCGCGGCCGGTACCGTTCCTGGGGATACCTGGAACGGGTCGACGACCTGGTCGTGCGCCGGGGACTCCTCTTCCACCGGCTGACCGTCGTGCCCTTCGGGCGGATGCAGTTCATCGACGTCACAGCGGGGCCGGTGGACCGCCTCTTCGACCTCGCGACGGTGCAGCTGCATACGGCCGCGGCCGCGACGGACGCGCGGATCCCCGGACTGCGCATGGCGGACGCCGCCCAGCTGCGCGATCGTCTCGCCGCCCTGGGCGAGGCCCGGGCCTCCGGCCTCTGATGGTTGACCCGGGCCCCGTCACACAGGGGCCGCCACCCCACCAGGCACCGGCGCTGGCGGGGAGATGGTCGCGGCTGCACCCCCTCTCTCCGGTGGCACGGTTCGGTGTGACCGTCGGCGCCCTGCTCCTTGTCGCCCTCCCCCAGGTGGGCCTCGGGGACAAGAGCTCACCACAGCACATCGAGGACGTCATCCCCTGGCTGGCCCTGGCCGCCGTGGCGCTGGTCAGCGGGGTGGTGTCATGGCTGGTCACCCGCTGGCGGGTGGTGGCCGACGAGCTGCAGATCGAAACCGGCCTGATCCGGCGCCAGTCGCTCCGCTTCCCGCTCCGCCGCGTGCAGGCGATCGATGTCGTCGCCCCTCTGACGGCGCGGCTGCTCGGCCTCGCCGAGGTCCGCATCGTCTCGGCGGGCACCGGGGCCCAGCACGGCCGGCTTGCGTACCTCCGCAACGACGACGCCGCCCAGGTGCGGGCGCAGCTGCTGGCGCTGGCCCACGGTCTCGCGGCGGAGACACCCGAGCCCGCGGCGGCGCCGCTCTTCCAGGTCGACAACGGGGCGCTGCTGGCCTCGGTCCTGCTGCGGGGGACGCTCCTGGTGGTCCTGGCCGCCGCCGTGGTGGCGGCGGTCATCGCCGCGACGGTCGGCGCGGGGACCGTCGAACTGCTCACCACGGCGCTGACGCTGGCCGCCGGAGGCTGCCTCGAGGCGGCCCGAACCTTCAATGCCGACTTCGACTTCACGATCGGCGAGTCCCCGGACGGGCTGCGGCTCCACCGCGGGCTTCTCCAGAAGCGCCATGAGACCATCCCGTACGGCCGCATCCAGGCGGTGCGGCTGCTCCGCCCGCTGCCCTGGCGACCCTTCGGCTGGGTGCGGGTCGAACTCGACGTCGCCCGTCAGGCCGGGCCGCGCCACGAGGGCGGGGAGGTCCGGCAGGTCAGCCGTCTGCTCGCCCCGGTGGCATCTCGCCAGCAGGCGCTGTGGCTGGTCAGCCGGGTCTTCCCGGGAGCGCAGATGGAGCCGGGTGGGACGGGGCGCCCTCCGCGCCGGGCGGTGTTGCGTGCACCTCTCTCGTACCACTACCTCCGCCTCTGGCACGACAGCACCTACCTGGTGACGCAGACGGGCAGGGTCCGCCCCGCCACGGTGGCGGTGCCCCTCGAGAAGGTGCAGAGCATCCGGCTCACCTCGGGGCCGCTGCTGCGCCTGCTCCGCCTGGCCCACGTCCGGGTCGACACCGCCGGCCGCCGCTGGGTGGCCGAGGCCCTGTGCCGTGACCGGGAGGAGGCATCGGCCCTCGTCGACGAGCTGGCCGGCCTGGCGCGCCGGGCGCGGGCGCGGCGTGTCACCGTCGGGGCCCCGCCTCCCTGACCCCTCCGCGAGGAAGGGGCCGAGCGTCACGCCCGGTCCAGGGGCTGCCCCCGATCAGGCCGTGATGATGACCGGCGTGCCCAGCGGGGTCCAGTTGTACAGCCACCCCATGATGGCGGTCGGCGTCTGGACGCAGCCGCGGCTCGCGGTGTCGTTCCAGGTCTCGTACTCGCTGCCGGGGCCGTACGAGCTGAGCGCCTCCCAGTAGGCGTCGTGGATGAAGTAGCCGCCCGACTGGAACTGCATCGCCCACTGCACGACGGTGTCCGGGTACCAGAGAGCGCTTCCCGGCGGCCAGGGCGAGTGCATCAGGCAGGGCGAGAGCTTCTGGAAGACCTCCCAGTTGCCCACGTTGGTCGGCGCCGACGGCCTGCCGGTGGTGACCGGGGTGGCGTTGACCTCACAGCCGTTGTCGTACATCACCATCTCCTGGTAGGTCAGGCTGATGGTGATGGCCTTCCCCGCGCTCGGCTGGTGCCCGCACTCGTCAGCGGTGAGGCCGTCGGTGAGGCTGGTCTGCAGATCGGTCATCTGCTGGTTGACGGCATCGAGCTCCTCGTAGGTGGTGGCGGCGGCCAGACCCTGATCCACCGCCTGGTACTGCGACATCATGGCGTCGGCTCCGGGGACGCCCTCCGCCTCCGCCTGCAGGACGGTGAGGTAGGTGGATCGCAGCGACGCGTTCAGCTCGGTGTTCATGACGATGGCCTGGTTCAGATCCTGGATCGCCTCGTACAGCTGGTCGGATGCCTGGGTGACGCCGGATCCCCTGGACAGCGCGCCCTGCAGCTCCGCGGCGAGAATCGGCACGTTGCCGGGGTCGAGCTGATCGCCGGTGGCCTGAGCGGCCACGGAGGCGGCCTGGCTGAGAAGTCCGGCCGGTCCTCCGGCGGCGGCCACGTCGGCGGCCAGCACCGCCGCCTGCTGGGCGGCGCCGATCTGGGCACGCATGGTGGTGAGCTGCTGCTGCCACTCGGCGGCCAGGGCGATGATCTGGTCCGGGGTGGTGGCGTCGGCCAGCTCCGAGGACGCGTTCTGGACGGCGAGCGGGTCGGACGAGACGAGGTAGATCTGGTTGGCGTTGACCTCCAGACGCCATGTGTAGAGAACCAGCTCGGCCGCCTCGCGCTGGTCGGCCACGGCGCCCGCGTACGCGGCGTCCGTCTCCTGCTGCAGGCGGTCCAGCAGGGGTTGCCCCTCGTGGGTCCACCAGACCGGCGACCACCAGCCGCCGCGAGGCGTCCCCTGGCTCAGCTGCCTCTCCAGCGGCGCGAGAGTGGCGGCGGGCACGCCCACGGCGACATCCGCCGCCCAGGTCTGCCTGAGCTGCGCGGCCTGGGTGGCGAACGCGTCGGCACGCCCGGAACCGATGGCGGCCAGGCTGGTGCCGGCGCCGATCAGGGCGGCCAGCAGGATCAGGACGAGGAACCGAATCGCCCGCATGGTCTGGTGATGAGAACTCCTTGTACACCCGGGAGGTTACAGGCGGACACGGGGAACTCGACTCCTGCTGGCGCGGGGCGGCTCATTCGATGTCGATGAGCGGGGTGCCGGGGGTCACCACATCCCCCTCGCGCACGTGGACGGCGCCCACCGAACCCCGGCGCGTGGCCGCGATGTCGTTCTGCATCTTCATCGCCTCGAGGACGACGACGACGTCGCCGATCTCGACCCGATCGCCGGGGTTGACCCGGACCTTGAGGATCAGCCCCTGCATCGGGGCGGTGAGGGTGCCCTCCTTGACCCGCACGGGGGCGGCGTCCTCCGTGCCGGCGCCGGGACCGGTGGTCCCCGCGCCGGCGCCGAACACCCGGACCTGATAGACCTCGCCGTCGACCTCGACGCGCAGGTCCCGGACCGCGCCGCCCTGTGCCGCCGGGTCCGGCGCCACCTCCGGGGCCTCCGCAGCGGCGGCCGGGCCCGGTGGGAGCGCGCCCTCCGCCTCGTCTCCGAGCAGCTCGACGACCGTCTCGTGGCGGGCGAAGGCGAGGAAGTCCGCGCCGAAGAGAGCGTAGGTGACCACCGCCTCGGGATCGGTGCGGACGCCCTCACTCTCCAGCGCCGCCGCGGCGGCGGGGAGGCCGGCGCCGAGAAGGTCGGCGGGACGGCATGAGATCGGGACGTCGCGGCCGTTGACCAGCTGCCGGACCTCCGGGTCGATGGCGTCCGGCGGCGTCCCGAAGTGGCCCATGCAGTAGTCCTTGACCTCCTGGATGACGGTGGCGTAGCGGTCGCCGTCGAAGACGTTGTAGACCGCCTGGGTGGTGATGACCTCGCGGAGCGGGGACACCAGCGGCGGGTTGCCCAGCTCGCGACGCACCCGGGTGATCTCCGCCTCGACGTCCGCGAGGCGGTGGAGGGCGTTCCTCTCCCGCAGCTCGGCGAGCCCGTGCCCCAGCGCCGAGATGGGGAGCAGGCCCCGCAGCGCGGCGCCGTCGAAGCGCCACAGGGCGGGGTCGACCAGATCGGCGTAGAGCGGGGCCACGTCGTCGAGGAAGGCGGCGACGCGGTTCACCGTCTCCAGCTCGACGGCGCTGGCATCCTCGGTGCCGTCGAGCCCGGCGATCAGCGCCTCGGCAGGGGTGTAGGCGGCCCCACCGCCCAGCGGCGAGACGCAGACGTCGACCCGGCTGGCCCCGGCTCGATGGGCGGCCTGGTACGCGAGGTCGGCCTGACCGGTCTGGGAGCAGAAGCTCGCTGTGACGGGGCGGCCGGTGACGCCGGCGACGGCGGTCACCAGCTCGGCGGCTCGGGCGGCGCCGAGGATGCCGAGCGGGTCGTGCAGGCAGATCGAGTCGCACCCCAGCGCGGCCAGGGCGGCCGCGACGCCCGCCAGCACGGGGGTCGGGCTGTCGGTGCAGATGACGACACCCTCCACCCGCAGGCGGGCCGCCTTCCCCGCCGCCACGGCCACCCTCAGGTTGGCCACGTCGTTGAGGGGATCGAGGAGGCGGAGGATGTCGATGCCGGCACCGGCGGTGAGGTGGATGAAGGACTCGACCACGTCGTCGGCGACGTGGCGGTGGCCGACGAGCATCTGACCGCTGAGCGTCGCCATCAGCGGCGTCGACGGCGCCGCGGCCCGGATGGCGCGCAGCCGGTCGAAGGGGTCCTCCCCGAGGAAGCGCAGCTGGGCTTCGAAGGTGGCGCCGCCGAAGACCTCGAGGGCCGCGAAGCCGCAACCGTCGAGCAGCTCGGCGGCCCGGACCGCGTGGCGCTGCCGGAGGCGGCTGAGCAGCAGGGATTGCTGCCCGTGCCGGAGGGACGCTTCGACCAGGTCAAGGCGGGGCACGATCGAGCGATTGTATGGGTCGGTCGGGGGGCGGCGGGCGGGCGCCGGGTCTCAGGAGGCCGGGTCGAACCCGTCGGGGAGCTGGATCCTCGCGGACATCGCCTGCCGCTGCTCGCGCACCGCCCGGGCGACGTCCGGGTCGCCGAGAGCGAGGATCTGCGCCGCCAGATGGCCGGCGTTACGCGCGCCCATGTCGCCGACGGCGACGGTGGCGACAGGGATCCCGGGTGGCATCTGGACGATGCTGAGCAGCGAGTCGACGCCCTGCAGGGGGGTGGCCGCCAGGGGGACGCCGATCACCGGGAGGGTGGTCAAGGAGGCCAGGACGCCAGGGAGGTGGGCGGCGGCGCCGGCGCCCGCGATGAGAACCCTGAGGCCGCGGGCCTCCGCCTGCCGGCCGTAGGCTCGGACGGCATCGGGGGAGCGATGGGCGGAGATCACCGCCGTCTCCCAGGCGATGCCGTAGCCGTCGAGCACCTCTCCGCACGCCCGCATGACGGGCAGGTCGGAGGGGCTGCCCATGACGATGCCGACGCGCGCCGCGCTCATCGCGGCGCCCTCGCCGGGATCACGCCGATGTCGGAACGGGACCACATGCCGTCGAAACGCACTCGCCCAAGGTTGTCATACGCATGGCCCCTCGCGGTGGCGACGTCGACGCCGCGCCCCACGATGCCGAGGACGCGGCCTCCGGACGTCACCAGGCGCCCCCGTGCGTCGCGCGCCGTGCCGCCGTGGAAGCAGGTCACGCCGTCGTCGAGCTGGTCGAGGCCGCTGATGAGGTCGCCGACACGCGGGGACCCGGGGTAGCCCTGGGCGGCCGCCACGACGACCACGGACGAACCTCGCGCCACGGCGGGCGCCGCGCCCGAGAGGTCCCCATGGGCGGCGGCGAGCAGCAGATCGAGGAGCGTGTCGCCGCACAGGGGCACCATCGCCTGGGTCTCGGGGTCCCCGAAGCGGGCGTTGAACTCAAGGACGGAGGGCCCCGACGGGGTGAGCATGAGCCCGGCGTAGAGACAGCCGACAAACGGCGTCCCGGCGTCGCCCAGCGCGCTGAGGGTGGGCTGGATGATCCGGGCGGCGATCTCCTGGAGAAGGGCGGGGTTCTCCTCGGCGGGGGCGTACGCGCCCATGCCACCCGTGTTCGGGCCCTCGTCGCCGTCGCCGGCCCGCTTGTAGTCGCGGGCGGTGGCGAGCAGGTGGTAGCGCGTCCCGTCGCAGAGGGCGAAGACCGACAGCTCGGGACCGTCGAGCCGCTCCTCGACGACGACGACGTCTCCGGCGGCGCCGAAGCGGCGCTCGTCCAGGCATTCCGCCAGCGCCGTCGTGGCCTCCTCGCTCGTGTCGCAGACGGTCACCCCCTTGCCGGCGGCGAGCCCGTCCGCCTTGACCACGCATCGCCCGCCCCGCTCGAGGATGAAGTCGACGAGATCGGTGCGATGCTCACGGTCGCCGGCGCGCCAGCGCGCGGTGGCGACGCCGGCGCGGTCCATCAGCAACTTCGCGTGGCGCTTGCTCCACTCCACCTTGGCAGCGGCGGCCGACGCCCCGAAGACGGCCAGGCCGGCCTCGCGGCAGCTGTCGGCGACCCCGGCGGCGAGGGCGGCGTCCGGCCCGATCACGACAAGGTCGACCTCGCTGTCACGCCCCAGGGCGGCGAGCGCGGCGCCGTCCGTGACGGCGACGTTCACGTTGACGCCGATCTGGGCTGTGCCTGCGTTGCCCGGCGCGCAGACGATGTCGGGATCCGACGGATGCTGGGCGCAGCCCCAGGCGAGGGCATGCTCGCGACCGCCGGAGCCGACCACGAGAACGCGCATCGATCTCGGTCCGCTACTCCCACTCGATGGTGGAGGGCGGTTTGCTGGAGATGTCGTAGACGACGCGGTTGACGCCGGCCACCTCGTTGACGATCCGCCGGCTGATGTCGCCGAGGACGTCATAGGGGACGCGCGCCCAGTCCGCGGTCATGGCATCGTCGGACTCGACGATGCGGATGGCGACGACATTGGCGTAGGTGCGCCCGTCGCCCATCACGCCCACGGACGAGAGCGGCGTGAGGATGGCGAACGACTGCCAGACCTTGCGGTACAGACCACTGCGCTTGACCTCGTCCATGACGATCCAGTCCGCCGCGCGCAGCACGTCCAGCCGCTGGCGGGTGACCTCGCCGATGACGCGGATGGCGAGCCCCGGGCCGGGGAATGGCTGGCGCCAGACCAGGTCCTCGGGAAGGCCCAGCTCCATGCCGGCGCGGCGCACCTCGTCCTTGAAGAGGAAGCGCAGCGGCTCGACGAGCTGGAAGCGGAGGTCGGCGGGAAGGCCACCGACATTGTGATGGGTCTTGATGGTGCGGGCCTGTCCAGTGCCGTGCGAGGTCGACTCGATCACGTCCGGATACACGGTTCCCTGGGCCAGGAAACCGATGTCGCCGAGCTTGCGCGCCTCGGTCTCGAAGACCTCGATGAAGGTGCGGCCGATGCGCCGTCGCTTCTCCTCGGGATCGATGACGCCGGCGAGGGCGGAGAGGAAGCGGTCGGCGGCGTCGACGTGGACGAGGTTGATGTGGCGCTGGTGGGACATCACCTCCACCACGCGCTCGCCCTCCTCGCGCCGCAGCAGGCCGTTGTCGACGAAGACGCAGGTGAGCTGATCGCCGACGGCGCGGTGGACCAGCGTCGCCGCCACGGCGGAGTCCACGCCCCCGGAGAGGGCGCAGAGGACGCGGCCGGATCCCACCTGGGCGCGAATCCCGGCCACCGCCATCTCCACGAAGGATGCCGGCTGCCACGTCGGCGCGCAGCCGCAGACGCGGGTGAGGAAGTTGGCCAGGATCTGCTTGCCGGCCGGCGTGTGGACGACCTCCGGGTGGAACTGGATCCCGTAGCGGCCATTGGGCCCGGCGAAGGCGGCGCAGGGCGAGTTCAGCGAATGGGCAATGGGGTGGAAGCTCTCCGGGAGACGGGTGATGATGTCGCCGTGTGACATCCAGACCGCGGTCTCGGAGGGAAAGCCCTCGAAGATCCCGTGCGCCTCGTCGATCTCCAGCTGGGCCGCGCCGTACTCGCGGCGCGTGGCCGGCTCCACCTCGCCGCCCAGGTCGAGGGCGAGGAGCTGCATGCCGTAGCAGATGCCCAGGATAGGGAGACCGAGGTCGTAGATGGCCGGATCGGGATGTGGCGCACCGGGCTCGTAGACCGACGCCGGCCCGCCGCTGAAGATCAGCCCGCGCGGCGCGCGGCGGCGGATCTCGGCGGCGGTGATGGTGCCCGGCACCAGCTCCCCGTAGACGTGCGCCTCGCGCACCCTGCGGGTGATCAGCTGGGCGTACTGGGCTCCGAAGTCGAGGACGAGGATGGTGTCCTGCGCGGCCGGCAGCGGCGGCGACGAGATCCCCGCCACGCCTGCCGCCGTCGCCACTCCGCTCAGACCCCCATCCCGACGCGCTGCTCTCGCTGCTGCACCTTGCCCTCGGTGGTGATCGCCGGCGCGATCACCATTTCGGTCTCCTGGAAATCCGCGAGGTTGCGGGCGCCGCAGACGCCCATGGCGTTCCTGAGCGCCCCGACGAGGTTCATGGACCCGTCGTCGACGTGCGCCGGGCCGTAGAGGATCTCCTCCAGCGACCCCTTGATGCCGGTGCGGATGCGCGTGCCCCGCGGCAGGTTGGCGTCGGGTGTCGCCATGCCCCAGTGATTGCCCTTCCCGGCCGCCTCCCGGGCTGCGGCGAACACCGAGCCGATCATCACCGCGTCGGCCCCGGTGGCGAAGGCCTTGGCGACGTCGCCACCACGGCGCATGCCTCCGTCGGTGATGACCGCCACCCGCTCGCCGCTGCGGCGCGCGTGGTCGTCGCGCGCCGCGGCGCAGTCGCTGGTCGCAGTGACCTGGGGCACGCCGACGCCGAGGACGGCCCTGGTGGTGCATGCCGCTCCCGGCCCGACCCCGACGAGGAGGCCCTTGATGCCGGTGTCCATCAGCTCCAGGGCGGTGGCGTAGTCGACGCAGTTGCCGACGATCACCGGGATGCTGACCTGCGAGGTCAGGTCGCGGAAGGAGAGCTGCTTCACGGAGCTGCTGATATGGCGGGCGGTCAGCACCGTCCCCTGGACCACCAGGCAGTCACCGCCCGCCTCCTGCACGATGCCGGCACGGCGTTCGGCCGCCGAGGGTACCGTCGACACGGCGCAGGGCACGCCCGCCCGCTTCACCTGCTCGATCCGCAGGCCGATCAGACCGTCCTGGACCGGGGCCTGGTAGATCTTCTGCAGCAGGACGTTGATCTCGTTCACGGGAGCCGCGGCGATGGCCTCCAGGACGTCGGTGGGGTCCTCGTAGCGGCACTGGACCCCGTCCAGATTGAGGACGGCCAGGCCTCCGAGGCGGCCCATCTCGACGGCGAAGCCGACATCGACGACACCGTCCATGGCCGCGGCGAGGAAGGGGATGCGGAGCTCGGTGCCGTCGAGGCGGAAGCTCACGTCGATCTCCTGCGGATCGACCGTGACGCGCCCGGGAACCAGGGCCACCTCGTCGAAGCCATAGGCCCGGCGGGCGCGCTTCGACCGGCCCAACTCAATCTCCATCACCCCTCCCGCGCCGGCGTCGAAACGCCCGGTGACCTCCCATCACTGAATGGTAGCAGAGGCGATTGGAGGGATGGCCGCCATCTTGTGGGTGGCGCGGGCGGAGACACCACATATGGGTGCTGGGGACGGGGCGGGGCCCGCCGGCCACGCCCGCGGCGTCCTTTGTCAGACGATGAAGGAGCGGAGGGCGGCGCTCACCGAGGCGCTCCCGGCGGCCTGGCGGCGGAGGCTGACGAGGAGGAGCCGCAGCCACGCCTCGAAGGTGATCTCCGTCATCACCCCCTGGAGGGCGTGGCTGCTCCGGCACACCAGGCCGGTCGGGGTCAGCTCCGCGTCGAAGACCTCGTCGTCGGCTCGCACCGTCACCTTCCTGACGGGGTGATTCCTCTTGAGCAGGCCTCCCTCGCGCTCCACCTCGACCGCCTCGGGGAGGGCGGCGGCCAGCCTGGAGACCAGGACGGGGAAGAAGACCCGGATGTCGCGGACGTCGGCGAGCATGCTCGCCATGACCATGTCCATGTCCGGTTCGGGGCCGCCCGCGGCATCCATCGGCACCCGACGAGTCTAGTGGGCGCCGGGGAGCAGCCGAGAGTGGCGGGCTGCCGAGCCGCCGGTCGATGAGCACCGTGCGAGCCGGGCCGCTCGCCGATACCGAAACGGCCCTCGGGGGCATTCCCCGGCTCAGCCGGTGCCGGGCTCCCAGTAGGTGACGGGCGGCAGGCCTCGCTCCGCTCGAGCCCGCCTCAGCAGCCCGGCAACGAACGCGGCCTTGCCGGCCGTGTAGACGTCGATGTCACCCCGGGCCAGCTCCGCGTTGCGGCGCTTGAGCGCCGCGTAGTCGTCCCGGGCGCGGGCGTCGGCCCGCAGCAGGTCACGCAGCAGCCAGTGGTTCAGATGGGCCCGGTTGTCCTTCACGACCAGGTAGAGGTGGTGGGGTGGCAGAGTCACGTCGCCGGCAAGGGAGAAAGCCTCGCGCCCGGCGACACCGAGGTCACCTACCCATCGATAGCCGATCCCGGCCAGGCGTTCGATGACGGGCAGGATGTCATCGTCCGAGGCGACCACGACGTCAAGGTCGATGATCGGCTTGGCCGCGAGCCCCGGCACGGCGGTGGAACCGACGTGATCGACGCCGAGAGCGATCTCCTCGACCAAGGGCCAGACGTGGGCCCGCACCTCTTCGAACCATCGAGGCCATTCCGGGTCGTAGTCGCTGACGACGATGTCCCCGGTCACACCCGCGGCCAGGACATGACGTCACCGTGGAAGCAGGTCGCTGTCAGGTCCACGTCGCCCATCGGCACCGACGAGTGTAGGCGGGCGGGAGGTCAGGCGACCTGGCCGGCCTCGCCACCCGCCGGCTCGAGGGCGGCGGCGAGCACGTCCTCCATCCGCTTGACGGCATGGAAGGTCATGGCCTGGCGCACCGTCTCGGGGACGTCCTCGAGGTCCTGCTCGTTGCGCTTGGGCAGGATGACCTCGGTGAGGCCCATGCGATGGGCCGCCAGCACCTTCTGCTTGAGGCCGCCGATGGGCAGGACCAGACCCTGCAGGGTGACCTCCCCGGTCATGCCGACGGCGCTGCGCACGGGCCGGCCGGTGAGCAGGCTGACGATGGCGGTGGTCATCGTCACCCCCGCCGACGGGCCATCCTTGGGGACCGCACCCTCGGGGACGTGGATGTGGAAACCCCTGGCCGTCGCCTCCGGGCTGATGCCGAGGTTCGCCGCGTGGGAACGCACGTAGGACAGGGCGATCTGCGCCGATTCCTTCATCACGTCGCCGAGCTGTCCGGTGAGGGTCAGGTTCCCCTCGGAGCCGCTGGTCGTCGCCTCGACGAAGAGCACCTCCCCGCCCGTCCCGGTGACGGCCAGCCCGGTGGCGACACCGGGAACGGAGGTCCGCTCCTTGACCTCGTTGTCGAACTTCGGCCGGCCGAGGTACTCCCGCACCTGATCGGAACCGACCACGACCGGGGTGGCGACGTCGCCCGTGGCGATCCGCGTGGCCACCTTGCGAGTGATCCTCCCCAGCTCACGCTCCAGGTTGCGGACGCCGGCTTCACGCGTGTGGTCGGTGATGACCTTGAGGATGGCGTCGTCGCCGATCTCGACCTCCTCGGTGCTCAGGCCCGCCTGGGCGACCTGCCGCGGCAGGAGGTGGTCGCGGGCGATGCCCAGCTTCTCCTGCTCGGTGTAGCCGTCGAGCCGGATCAGCTCCATGCGGTCGAGGAGCGGCGGGAGGATCGTCTCCGAGATGTTGGCGGTGGGGATGAAGAGCACCTCGGAGAGGTCGAGGTCCACCTCCAGGTAGTGGTCGCGGAACGTGTTGTTCTGGGCCGGGTCGAGGACCTCGAGGAGGGCGGCCGAGGGGTCGCCCCGCCAGTCGCTGCCGACCTTGTCGATCTCGTCGAGCATGATCACCGGGTTCTTCGTGCCCGCCTCCTTGAGGGCGCGCACGATCCGCCCCGGCTGGGCGCCGACGTAGGTGCGGCGGAAGCCGCGGATGTCGGCCTCGTCGCGGATGCCGCCGAGGGACACACGGGCGAACTTGCGTCCGAGGGCGCGCGCCACCGACTCGCCGAGCGAGGTCTTGCCCACGCCGGGAGGACCGACCAGGGTGATGATGGCCCCCGAACCGCGGCCGCCGATGACCTCCAGGCCGCGCTCCTGGCGGAGCTTGCGCACCGCGAGGAACTCGATGATGCGGTCCTTGACGTCGTCGAGGCCAGTGTGGTCGCGATCGAGAACGGCGCGGGCCTCCTTGAGCTCGAAGTTGTCGTCGGAGCGGACGTTCCAGGGGATGTCGAGCATCCAGTCCAGGTAGGTGCGGATCCAGCCGTGCTCGGGGCTCTGTTCGCTGGTCCGTTCCAACCTGTCGATCTCGCGCTCCACCTCGGCGGCCACCTTCTCCGGCATCCCCGCCTCGGCCAGCCGCTTGCGATAGGTGGCGACGACGTCGTCGCCACCCTCCCCCAGCTCCTTCTTGATGGTCTCCAGTTGCTGGCGCAGGATGAACTCGCGCTGGGTCTTCTGCATCCCCTCGGCCACCTCGGTGCGGATGCGATCCTTCAGATCGGCCTCGCCGAGATCCTCCTTGGTCCACTCGATGAGACGGGTCAGCCGCTTCTCGATGTCGAGGGTTTCGAGCACTTCCAGCTTCTGCTCGAGGCTCAGGTCGGGCGAGTACCCCGCCAGGTCGGCGAGATGTCCCGGGGTCCGCGCCTCGCGCAGGAACTGGATGGCCTGGCTGACGCCCCGGACCTCGAGGAGGTTCTCCAGCAGGGCCCGGTACTCGCGCGCCAGCTCCAGCACGGTCTCCGAGGAGTCCTCGCTGTCGGGAGCGGGGTCCACCTGCACCCAGAGCGCACCGCCAACGTCCGCCTGGCCGGCACCGAGACGGGCCCGGTACTGACCGGTGAGGATGGACACCTCGGCCCCGGTGGAGAGCTTGCCCGACTCCTGGAGACGGGCGACGGTGCCGATGCTGGCAAACCGTCCCTGGATGCGCGGAACCAGGAGGAGGAGGCGGTTGCCCTGCTGGGCCGCCTCGATGGCGGCACGCTGAGCGTCCCCCTGGACGCCGACGGTCACGGTCATGTGGGGGAGGACGACCACGTCGTCGAGGGGGAGGACGGGCAGCAGTTCGGCCTTGGGTTCAGTCATGGGGTCTTTGTACCCGGACGCGCTGATCTCACACATCGGCGGACACGCTTCCCGGACCTTCCCGTGCCGGGGCGCCGGTTCACGGCGAGGTCATCCGGCCGGGGCCGTGGGGACCAGGACCGCGGTACCACGGACCTGGCCGCCGCGCAGCCGAGAGAGGGCGAGATCGGCGTCGACGAGGGGATGGACCTCGGTCTCCACGTCGATGTGCGTCTCTCCCACCAGGCGCATGAACTCCAGACCGTCCTCCCGGGTCAGGTTGGCGACCGATCGGATGGAGCGCTCCTGCCACAGCAGGGAATAGGGGAACGAGGGGATGTCGCTCATGTGGATGCCGGCGCAGACGACGGTCCCGCCGGGCCGGACGGCGGCCAGGGCCAGCGGGACGAGCTGCCCGACGGGAGCGAAGATGATGGCCGCGTCCAGGGGCGTTGGGCCGGGCAGCGTGCTGTCGCCCGCCCATGCCGCACCCAGGCGGCGCGCGAAGGACTGACCCTCCTCGTCGCCGGGGCGGGTGAAGGCGTACACGCTCGCACCGCGGTGGCGGGCCACCTGGATGAGCATGTGCGCGGCGCTGCCGAAGCCGTACAGGGCGAGCCGCCGCGGCTCGCCCGCCATCCGCAGCGCCCGGTAGCCGATGAGGCCCCCGCAGAGCAGCGGCGCCGCCTCGACATCGCCGTACCCGTCGGGGAGGGGGAGACAGAAGCGGGCGTCGGCCATGACGTACTCGGCGAAGCCGCCGTCGACGTCGCAGCCGGTGAAGCGCGCCGCGGCGCAGAGGTTCTCCCGGCCCGCGCGGCACTGGTCGCAGGTTCCGCAGGCCGACGCCAGCCAGGAAACCCCGACGCGGGCTCCGACCCTGACCTCGGCGGCGTCGGGTCCGGCGGCCACGACGGTTGCCACGATCTGGTGCCCGGGGACGACGGGAAGGATGCCGCGGCCGAGCTCGCCGTCGACGACGTGGAGGTCGGTGCGGCAGATCGCGCACGCGGCGACCCGGAGGAGGACCTCGTGCCCCTCGGGCCGCGGCGTCGCGCGCTCCGCGGCGGCCAGCGCCGCACCGCGGCGGGGCAGGACCATGGCCCGATAGGTGGGGGGGAGGTCGGCCGGCATCGGCCTCGATGATGGCGCCCCGCGCAGGCCGGCTGCAGGGAACGCTGGGAGCGGCATCGGATGGGGTTGTGCCGCCGCCGCACCGCACGCCCCCGGCGGCCGCCGCCCCGGGATGGACCGGTTGCACCAATTCGCGCGGTACTCTTCGGTGGTGAGCGCGATGCCGGAGCCGTCGGGCACGACGCGACCCGAGGTGACCGTCCGTCGCCTCGACGCCCTTTCCGCGCGGCGCCACCTCGACGACCTCGCCGACCTGCTGGTGGACGCGGTCGAGGGCGGCGCCTCGGTGAGCTTCGTGGCGCCGCTGGCCCATTACGAGGCTCGCGACTGGTTCGCCGGCGTGCTCCATGAGATGGACCTGGGCCGGCGTGTCGTCCTCGCCGCCTTCCTGGGCGACCGGCTGGTGGGGTGCGTGCAGCTCGTCCTCGCCTGGCAGTCGAACGCCACGCACCGGGCCGAGGTGCAGAAGATGCTGGTTCACCGCTCGGCTCGCCGGCGCGGCGTCGGCGCCCTCCTGCTGCAGCGCCTGGAAGCGGAGGCCCGCGCCCTCGGTCGCACCCTGCTCATCCTCGACACCGAGACCGGCAGCGACGCCGAGCACCTCTACTCCCACATGGGATGGATCCGGGTCGGGGTGTACCCCGACTACGCCATGCGCCCCGACGGTTCGGGGCTGCGACCGACGTCGCTGTGGTACCGGCGGCTGGACTGATGCGCCGGCCTCTCCCCGAAGCGGCTGCGCCGCGCCGCCGTCAGCGGAGGGAGATGAGAACCACCGCAACGAGGGCGGCGGCGACTCCGGCGATCTGCGTCGCCTGAAGCCTCTCCCGGAGCAGGATGAGGGCGCAGGCGATGGTGGCGCCCGGGTAGAGGGAGACGAGGACGGCGACGATGCTGAGCACGCCGCCGTGCACCGCGACGACGTAGAGAGCGTTCGCGGTGACGTCGAACAGCCCGGCGGCGAGGATCAGCGCGCCACCGGGCCGATTCGTGCGGGGGACGTGGCGGCCCGCGACGGTGGCCAGGCCGAACATGGTCACCGAGGCGCAGCGTGCCGCCACCAGGGGCCACAGGCCGGCGTCTCCGCTGGTTCGGGAGAGCGCGATGTAGAAGCCGGCGAAGCCGATCCCGGCGCCGACGGCAAGAGCGAGGTGGACGGGGTCGATCCGCGCCGCCACCGAGGCCGGTGCGCCACCGAGCAGGCCGACCGCGGCGAGGGCCACGAGGATGCCGGTGACGGTGGTGATGGAGAGCCGCTCGGGGAGGATGAGGATGCCGACGATGACCGGCAAACCGGCCGCGATGACGCCGGTCACCGGAGCGATCAGCGTCATGAGGCCGACCGACAGGCTGCGGTAGAGCATGGCGACGCCGAGGGCGCCGGCGATCCCGCCGATGGCACCGAGGAGGAGATCGCCCGCCGTCACCGATCCTCCCAGCAGCAGGGAGGCGGCGATCATCCCCACCAGACCGAGCAGATGGGAGAACAGCAGAACCGTGAGCAGCGGGCTGCGACGGGTCGCGAGGCCACCGCAGAAATCGCCGACGCCCCACAGGACGGCGGCGCTCAGGGCGAGGGTCAGGGACACCCGGGTTAGGGTATCCGCTTCACAGGATCTCGGTTCGTCGCGCGGAGGGGGAGCCATCGCGGGCAGCACCGCGCTGCGCACGACACCCGCGGCGGATGGGGAAACGCGGTCGCCCGGCGTCGGCCCGGCGCACGTCCTCGTCGCACCGCGATCGCGCCTCGGGCGCCGCCGACCACGCGCCGGAGTCGTGGCGACGGCTCCGAAGGCGTAGCTGCCGGTGGTGGCCCAAACGCGCAAACGGGCTCGCCGGAGGCACGGACGTCGCCGTCCCAGGAGCTGCGCGTCGCTCACATACGTTGACATCCGCGTATGCAGGCGGCATGCTATGCCCCGATGCGTAGTGGGAGGATTGTTCCCTTCCTGTCTAAAACGCAGCAGCGACAGCCGGCACACCGCCGGCTGGCACCGCAACGGAGGCTTCCAGCTTATGGCCAGGACTAGACGAAGCAAGAGCGGCGGCGCAAAACGAGTTGTGAAAGGCACAACCCGGCGTGCCCCGTCGACGGCGCGGCGCGCTGCCAGTCCGGGCGGCGATCTCCTCAGGGCGGTGCAGGGCCTGGTGAAGGCACTCCCCGTCGGTGAGCTCGAGAAGCGGCTGGCCGGCTTGGAGAAGTCGGTACTGCAGCTCGAGGCCGAGGTTCGCAAGGCGGCATCCCGGGTCGGCGCCGCCGTCCGCGGCGGAGCCGCCAAGAGGACGGCGAAGCGCGCGACCGCCAAGCGCGCGACCGCCAAGCGCGCGACCGCCAAGCGCGCACCCGCCAAGCGCGCACCCGCCAAGCGGGCAGCGGCCAAGCGGACCGTCGCCAAGCGCGCACCCGCCAAGCGGGCAGCGGCCAAGCGGACGACCGTCGCCAAGCGCGCACCCGCCAAGCGGGCAGCGGCCAAGCGGACGACCGTCGCCAAGCGCGCACCCGCCAAGCGGGTAGCGGCCAAGAGGACGACCACGGCCAAGCGGACCGTCACCCGGCGCACCGTCAAGCGCGCCCCGGCGGCACCGGCGGCACCGGCGACGCCCGCGGCACCGCCCGCACCCTGAGTCCGTCATCGGTTCAGCCAAGGACCCCGGGGGCTTCCCCCCGGGGTCCTTCTGCGTCCAGGGCCCCGCCACCCCCACCCCCTTGCGCCGGGTCCGCAGTCACGCGGCTGTTGCAGTCAAGATTGACAGTAACATGGGATCGCGGGGTGGGTGGGGGACGGTCGGGGCCTCCGGACGAAGGTCCTCGCGCCGGGTCGCCGTCTGAGGCCTCGATTCGCCGCAGCTTGGGGGGAAGCCCTCGCCCGCCGCGGGCCGGAGGCTGCCCCATCGGGATCAGCACCGAGGGTCACCGACTGTCGTAGGCTGCGCGCGTGCCCCTGGTCCTCATCAGCTTCCTCGACGGCGAGATCGTCCACGCCGAGATCGACGACCTGAGCTTCGATCACCTCCTTCTCGAAGGCGAGGTCAGAGGCGCCGATCCCAACAACGATCGCGCCCTGTTCCCCGTCAGCGCCATCCGCCAGATCGTCATCGGCCATCCCCAGCCGGCTCCCGCGGCTGCCGCCACCTGGGACCGTGCCGCCTTCCATTTCGCCGACGGTCAGGTGCTTCGCGCCTCGATCGCCCCGGACGCGACCCTCGGGCGGTTCGGCGGCGTCTGGCGGGTCGTCGAGGCGGGAACACCGGACATGCGCACCATCGGCATCCCGTACACGGCCCTGAAGGGCGTCTACCAGCTGCGCCACTGGGACAGCCGCCCGGTCGGCTCCCGAGCCGGGGCGGATTCCCGGGCCGATCGCCTGGCCAGGACCCTGGCTGAACGCGACGCAGGCTCGGAAGCGCACCCCCAGCGCCACCATCCGCTGATCAGCCGGGTCCATCCCGCCCCTCCCGGACCGGCGTCGCCTCCCGGCAACCGCCCTGTCACCAAGCCGTCAGGTGGGCCGTGATAGGGTGGCCATGAGCGTGAGCAGGCCCGCACCAGGCGTCGAGGAGCTCGGGCCCGAGCCGGCGCCGGACCCCGCACTCGGCCACCGGATCTTCAGCAGGAGAACCCTGATCTCCATCGGGGTGGCACTCCTGATCGTGGCCGTCGCCGTCTGGCGCGCTCCGATCAACTGGCAGGAGGCCTGGACCCGCATCCGCCATGCGAATCTGGCCTTCTACCTCCTCGCCCTCGCCGTCTACTACCTCTCCTTCGCGGTCCGGGGAATCCGCTGGCAGGTCCTCCTGGAGAACGCCGGGATGAAGCGCCGGACGGCACCCCTCATCCCCATCGTGCTCACCTCCTTCTTCGTCAATTGCGTGGTGCCGGCGAAGCTGGGGGACGTCTATCGCGCCTACCTCGGCCGCGTCAAGCAGCGCCTCCCCGCCACCAGGGCCTTCGGCACCATCGTCGCCGAGCGCCTGCTCGACCTCTGCGTCCTGATGGCGCTCCTCCTCGTCGCCGGGGCCTGGGTGTTCCACAAGGACGCCCCCTCCGAGCTGATCCCGTACGTGGCGATCGGCGGTGCCATCTGCGCCGCCGGCATCGCGGCGATCGCCCTGATGCGGGCCGGTCGTGGCACCCGCATCCTGCGCCTCCTCCCCGGCGGCATCGTCCGCCGCTACGAGCAGTTCCGCGGCGGGGCGGTGACCTCGCTGGGCAGGAAGTGGCCCCGGCTGATCGTGCTGACCGTGGGCGTCTGGGCGTGCGAGTCCGGCCGGCTCGGGCTCGTCGTCGCCGCCCTCGGCTACAGCCACCAGGTGGGCCCGTCCCAGTTCGTCATCATCGCCCTGGTGGCGGCTCTGCTCACCACGGTCCCGTTCACCCCGGGCGGCATCGGCCTGGTGGAGGCGGGCATGGTGGGGGTGATGATCGCCATCGTCCCCGGCATCGGCAGCACGGCCGCCGTCTCGATCACCCTGCTCGACCGCAGCATCAGCTACGGCAGCCTGGTGGTGTTCGGCTTCATCACCTTCGCGGTGACCCACATCAGAACGTCCCAGCCCGCCGCCGTGCTGCCGCTCGAGCCGGCGGGGCCGGCCGGCCGCGTCGACAGCCATCCCGTGACGAATTCGGTCGGATGAAGACTCTCGTCACCGGCGGGGCGGGCTTCATCGGTTCGCATCTCGCGGATGCCCTGCTCGCGGCGGGACACCAAGTGACGGTCGTCGACGACCTCTCCCGCGGCCGCCGATCCCGTGTCCCCACCGCGGCGCGCTTCATCCAGGCCGACGTCGCCAGCGATCTGCGCGCGGTGTTCGCCGGCAGCGGCGCCGAGGTCGTGTTCCACCTTGCGGCCCAGATCGACGTCCGCCGCTCGATCTCCGATCCTCTGCTGGACACGCGCGTCAACGTCCTCGGCACCGTCGGCGTCCTCCAGGCCGCGGCCGACACGGGGGTGCGGCGAGTGGTCTTCGCGAGCAGCGGCGGCACCGTCTACGGCGACACCGACGTCCTGCCCACCCCCGAGACCGCACCGCTGCGACCCGCCTCCCAGTACGGCGCGGCGAAGGTGGCGGCCGAGCTGTACGGCCGGGTCTACGGCGACCTCTACGGCATCGACTTCGTCTCGCTCCGCTACGCCAACGTCTACGGGCCGCGCCAGGACCCGCACGGCGAGGCCGGGGTGGTGGCCATCTTCAGCGAGAAGATGCTGCGGGGCGAGGTGCCGGCGATCAACGGTGACGGGAGCCAGACCAGGGACTACGTGTACGTCGCGGACGTCGTCGCCGCCAACCTCGTGGCGATCGACGGGCCGCCCGGCGCCTACAACGTCGGCACCGGGGTCGAGTGCGACGTGAACGAGCTCCACCGGCGGCTCCAGGCGATCATCGGCGGAACCGCCCCCGCCACCCACGGACCGGCGAAGGCGGGCGAGCAGCGCCGCTCCTGCCTCGATCCAACCCTGGCCGCCTCGAGCCTCCACTGGTCCCCCCGCCTGACCCTGGACGAGGGCCTGCGGCTGACGGTGGAGTACTTCCGAAGCGACCCCGGCGACCGCTGACCCGCTCGGCGCCGTCCTGTCCGGCGCTGCCCGGGTGGCCGGGCACGCGGCGGGCGGTGCGGCCTACTTGTAGCGGAAGGTGATCCGGCCCCGGCCGAGATCGTAGGGGCTGAGCTCGACGCGGACCTTGTCTCCGATCAGGATGCGGATGTAGAACTTCCGCATCTTGCCCGAGGTGTAGGCGAGGACGTCCTGCCCGGTCTGGAGCTTCACCTTGAACATGGCGTTGGGCAGGGGCTCGACCACCGTGGCGTCCATCTCGATGGTCTCCTCCTTCACCGCCTCCTGAACGGCGCCGTCGGCGCTGTCCCTGCGGCGCGCGGGAGAGCGGCGCCGGGTGGCGCCGGGTCGAAACGGGCGTCTCGCCAAGGCTTCTCCTCTATAGTTCCGGCAACGGATCCACCAGATCGGCCGGAATTGCTGAGAGTAGCACGGCCGCTGTCGCCGGGACCCCCGCGGGAGAGGCGGCGACGCCCGCAGAGCACACCATGGATGCCTCCACCCCCACCGAAACGTCCCCGTACCTCCGGGCGCTGACGGAGCGAGTCCTCGTCTTCGACGGAGCGGTGGGGACGAGCCTGCAGTCGCTCGAGCCCACCGCCGCACAGTTCGGCGGCCCGGAGCTGGAGGGCTGGATCGACGGCCTGGTCCTGAACAGCCCCGACCTGGTGGAGCGCATCCACCGCTCCTACCTCGAGGCCGGTGCCGACGTCATCGAGACGTGCACCTTCCAGGCGACCCGGCTGCGGCTGCAGGAATGGGGCGCGGCCGACCGCACCCTGGAGCTGAACGAGCGGGCGGCCGGTCTGGCGCGGCGCCTGGCCGACGAGCACTCGCTGCCGGACCGGCCCCGGTTCGTCGCCGGCAGCATGGGGCCGACCGGCTTCCTGCCCGCATCCAGTGATCCGACCCTGGGCCGGGTCGGTTTCGCCGCCCTGGTCGAGACCTTCGCCGAGCAGGCGCGGGGGCTGCTGGCCGGAGGCGTGGACCTCATCATCATCGAGACCGGGCAGGACATCCTCGAGGTGAAGGCGGCGATCTTCGGAGCACGCGAGGCCTTCGCAGGCACCGGCCGCCACGTCCCGATCCAAGCGCAGGTGTCGCTCGACGTCTCGGGGCGGATGCTCCTCGGCACCGACATCGCCGCCACCCTGGCCATCCTCGAGGCGCTGCGGGTGGACGTCATCGGCCTCAACTGCTCGACCGGCCCCGAGTACATGCGCGAACCCATCCGCTACCTCACGGAGCACACCCGCCTGCCGGTCTCCTGCATCCCCAACGCGGGGCTGCCCATCAACGTCGGCGGCGTCGCCTGCTATCCGATGCAGCCCGGGCCCATGGCCGACCAGCTGGAGGAGTTCGTCCGCGACCTCGGCGTCAACGTCATCGGCGGGTGCTGCGGCACCACACCAGAGCACATCGCGCTCCTGGTCGGCCGCGTGGGCGGCACGGCGCCGCGCCCCCGGCAGCCGGACGAGTCGCCGCGGCTGGCCTCCAGCATCCGCGCCATCGACCTGCACCAGGAGCCGCGACCACTGCTCATCGGCGAACGCGTCAACTCCCAGGGCTCGCGCAAGATCAAGGAGCTGCTCCTCGCCGACGACTACGACGGCATCGTGCGGGTGGCACGCGGCCAGGTCGAGGGCGGCGCGCACACCCTCGACGTCTGTGTCGCCCTCACCGAGCGGAACGACGAGGCGGAGCAGATGGCGGCCGCCGTCAAGGCGCTGCAGCAGGCCGTCGACGCCCCTCTCGTCATCGACTCCACCGACGCCGCCGTCATCCGAGCGGCGCTGGAGACCTACCCGGGTCGGGGCATCGTCAACTCCGTGAACCTGGAGAACGGGCGCACCCGCTGTGACGCCGTCCTCCCCCTCGTCCGCGATCACGGCCAGTGCGTCATCGCGCTGACCATCGACGAGCAGGGCATGGCCAGGACCAGGGATCGCAAGCTGGAGGTCGCCCGGCGGATCACCGCGATCGCCTGCGACGAGTACGGCCTTGCTCCGCACCAGCTCCTCTTCGACGCCCTCACCTTCACCCTCGCCACCGGCGATGCGGAATGGATCGACTCCGCGGTGGAGACCATCGAGGGCATCCGGCTCATCAAGCGGGAGCTCCCCGGTGTGCTCACCTCACTGGGGGTGAGCAACGTCTCGTTCGGCCTCACGCCGCCGGCGCGGGCCGTGCTCAACAGCGTCTTCCTCTACCACTGCGTCGAGGCCGGCCTGGACGCGGCGATCGTCAACCCGGCTCAGACCGTCCCCTACGCCGAGATCACGCAGGAGCGGCGCGACCTCGCCGAGGACCTCGTCTTCAACCGCCGCGAGGATGCGCTCAGCCGTTTCATCGAGCACTTCTCGGGGAGCACGGAGCGGGTCGGCGCTGCCAAGGCCGATCCGTATGCTGGTATGGCGCCGGCTGAGCGCATCCACGCCCAGATCCTCCATCGCCAGCGCGAGGGCATCGACGAGCAGATCGACCTCGCGCTGCGGGATCGCGACGCGATCAGCGTCCTCAACGACGTCCTGCTGCCGGCGATGAAGGACGTCGGCGACCGCTTCGGCGCCGGCGAGCTGATCCTGCCCTTCGTCCTGCAGAGCGCCGAGGTGATGAAGCGCGCCGTCGCCCACCTCGAGCAGTACCTGGACAGGGTGGAGGGGTACACCAAGGGGCAGGTGGTGCTCGCCACCGTCTTCGGCGACGTCCACGACATCGGCAAGAACCTGGTCAAAACCATCCTCAGCAACAACGGTTACACCGTCCACGATCTCGGCAAGCAGGTGCCGTTGACCACCATCGTCGAGAAGGCGGTGGAGGTCGACGCCGATGTCATCGGCCTGAGCGCCCTCCTCGTCAGCACCAGCAAGCAGATGCCGATGATGCTGCAGGAGCTTGATCGCCGCGGGATGAACTACCCGGTGATCATCGGCGGTGCCGCCATCAACCGCGGCTTCGGCCGCCGCATTCTCTACGTCGACGACGACCGCCTCTACGCGCCCGGTGTCTTCTACTGCAAGGACGCCTTCGAAGGCCTTGCGATGTGCGATGAGCTGGTCGACCCGGAGCGCCGCGAGCCGCTACTGCTGCGCATCCGCGAGGAGGCGCAGACCTTCCGCGAGCAGGAGCGTGCGAAGGCGGCCGCCAAGGCCGAGCTGCCGGCCGTCGCGGTGAGCGCGCGCAGCGAGACGCGCACCGATGTGCCGATCCCGGCACCGCCCTTCTGGGGCCCGCAGGTCGTCACCGGCATCAACGTCCAGAGCGTGTACCCGCACATCGACCGCAATTCCCTCTTCAAGATGAGCTGGCAGTTCCGCGGCGTCCATGACGCCGAGAGGTGGGACGAGCTGGTGCGCACTGAGCTGGAGCCGCGCCTCGAGAGGTCGATGCGCGAGGCCCAGCGCGAGGGCTGGCTGGACCTGCAGGCCGTCTACGGCTACTGGCCGGCGCTGGCCGACGGCGAAGCCGTGGTGGTCTTCGACCCCGCCGACCACGAGCGGGAGATCGCACGCTTCGCCTTCCCGCGGCAGAGCGAGCAGAACCGCCTCTGCCTCGCCGACTACGTGCGGCCCCGCGAGCTGGCCGCGCCCGGCGAGCGCGACGTCATCGCCCTGCAGGTGGTGACCACGGGACCGCGAGCGAGCGAGGTGTCGAACCGCCTCCAGGCGGAGGGCGACTACGATGACATGCTCCGCATCCATGGCTTCGCCACGCAGATGGCGGAGGCGACGGCGGAGTACATCCACGCCCACATCCGCCGCGAGCTGGGCCTGGCCCCCGACCAGGGCCGCCGCTATTCCTGGGGCTACCCGGCCTGCCCCGACCTGCAGGACCACCAGGTGTTCTTCCGCCTCGTGCCCGCCGACCGGATCGGCGTCACGCTCACCGAGGGCTTCCAGCTCGTGCCGGAGCAGTCGACGGCCGCCATCGTCCTGCACCACCCGCAGGCGCGGTACTTCGCCGTCTACGCGAGCCGCTTCTCCGAGGACCCGGGGCCCGGCGCCCCGGAGGCCGCCGCGTAGCGGTTCAACGGGGCCGCGCGATCAGAGCACCCCGAGAAGGCGCGGAAGCACGGCGGACGTGATCGCCGCTCCCGCCAGCGCGCCGATCCTCCCGCTTGCGTTCACAGCACCCCGAGGAACTCATTCGCGACGGTGATCGTCGTCGACTGCCCCGTGGTGAGATCGATGGTCACCAGGGACTGCTCGCTCGTCCCACTCACCCACGGAGTCAACTCGGCGATGGAGTCGCCGCTGACGATGGCCCCCGCTTCGCACCAGCTTCCGTCGCCACTCATGAGGTTGTGTTCCGCGACCTGGCCTCCGTCGATCGGAGCCTCCCAGAGCGTCTCCGCCCACTCGGCCCCATCTGTGGGCACGGTGGGATCCGTGGTGCAGTAGGTGAGGGTCGAGGGCGTCGCGAACTCCACGCGTCCTGCCCCCGATTGATCCGTGTCGATGGTCACTGACGGCCCGCTCGGAGGAGTGACGACGATCTGAGCGTCTGAGTTCTGCCCGACCAGACAGGCCAACGTGCCGTCCGCGGCCACGTCCGCGAATCGCCCATCAGAGCAGAGCGACGCCGTCACCGACAGGGAGACGGGATTCAGCCGCACGACGCTCGCGAGCGAGTAGCTTTCGCTGAGGAACGGGCCTCCGCCGCCAACACCGGTGGGATCAGTGCCCAGCAGCACTCCGGACGAATCCCATCGCAGCGCCGAGTAGCCGCCGGCATAGGTGCCGTTCAAGCTGTTGGCGCGGGTCAGTGTGGTGAGGAGAGCGGGAGAACCGCCGCTGACGCCGACGTACAGCTTGGTGGTCGCGTTCTGATTGGAGTCCCACGAGGTATCGGAGAGGATCCAGCACAGCCCGTTCGGTGACTCGGCAAGGCTGATGTCGTCGGCATCGCTGACGGGCGTCACCTGTGCAAGCTTCTCAGGCGGCCCCTGGAGGCCAAGAAGCGTCAGTTCCCCGGTGGTCGGGTCAAACAGGTACTCGCCGTCGGCGCCATGCGCCACCGGTTCCGGGCCGCTGTCTGGCACTTGTGCGATGGCCGTCTGGTTGAGGATGCTTCCCTCAGCGTTGACCAACTCGACCTCCGAACCCGACGGGGGTTCGATAACGAATACCGGTGCCGCCGAGGAGGCCTGGGGGGCACTGAGGCAGGCCGCGAGAGGCCCCGAGGCCACCGGCGTCGCCGTCGCAGTCGACATCGGCGTGGCGGTGCCCGAGGGGCTGCTTGGACCGGGGCTCCCGATCGACGACTGCGTCACCGGGCCGCAGGCGGCCATGACCACCGCCACCACCGCCAGGGTGCCGATCGGCCACCGCATGTCCGGACTCCTCTGATTCTGGCGCTGACGCTATCGCGTCCAGCAATGCAACGGGGGCAGGGTGACCACGTTACGCCGGCACCAGCGTCACGGCGCGGACGTTCGGGGGCCCGGCGGCCGTCACTCCCCCTGCGGGGTGGCGCGCCGTTCCAGGTTCCCGCCGCCCCGCACCGCGGCCACGGCGGCGGCGGCCAGGGCGACGACCGCAAGGAAGACGGCAGCGTCGGTGAAACCCCGGGCAACACCTGCGGCGGCATCGACCCCGGCGCCGAGGTCGAAGACGAGGCCGACGAAGGCCAGGCCCATGGCGGTCCCGAGACCCCGGGTCATGTTGAGGACGCCACTCGCGGCCCCGGCGTGGAGCCGGGGCGCCGATCCCATGATGGCGGCGTTGTTGGGCGGGACGAAGAGGCCGAGGCCCGCGCCGAGCCCGGCCAGCGGAAGGAGGAGGGCGACGCCGGTGGGGTGGCCGGCGGCGAGCAACGCGAGCATCGCCGCCGCCAGCAGCATGCCCAGGACGGTGAGGGGCCGGGCACCGAGGCGGTCGGCCGCGCGCCCGGCCAGCACCGCCACCACCCCCAGTCCCACAGGGACGGTGGTCAGCTCCAGACCGGTGATCCCGGCGCCGAGCCCCACCGACCGCTCGAGGTAGAAGGGGACGGCGAAGAGCGTGCCGAACATGACGGCGTAGGCCAGCAGGCCGCTCAGCACCCCGGCCGAGAAGGGCACGCTGCGGAAGAGGGAGAGGTCGAGCATCGGCCCGGGCGAGCGCCGCTCATGGCGGACGAACGCCGCCGCCAGCACCAGGGAGGCGGCGAGCGGCCCGATGATGAGGGGCGATCCCCAGCCGTCCGCGTCGCCGAAGCTGACGGCGTAGAGGAGGGCGACCACGGCGGGCAGAAACATGCACAACCCCGCCCAGTCGAAGCGGTGGCGGGGGCGGAGGTGCCGGCTGCGGGGGATGAGGAACCAGCCCAGAACGGCTCCGACGGCACCCACCGGCACGTTGACGAAGAAGATCAGCCGCCAGCCGCCGAGGGCGATGAGCAGGCCGCCGGCGGCGGGGCCGAGGGCGAGGCCCAGCGCCTGCGCCGCGCCCTGGATGCCGATGCCCCGGCCCAGCCGGTCGCGGGGCATGGCCAGGGCGATGATGGCCACGCTGTTGGCCTGGAGCATGGCCGCCCCCACCGCCTGGAGCACCCGGAACGCGTCGAGCACGGGAAGGTTGGGGGCGAGCCCGCAGAGGGCGGAGCCGGCGATGAAGACGCCGAAACCGTAGATGTAGAGGAGCTTCCGGCCGATCATGTCGGCGACGCTGCCCACCGCCGTCACCAGCCCCACCAGCACCAGCAGGTAGCTGAGGCCCACCCAGGTGACGGCGCCGAGCGAGGCGTTGAAGGCGTGCTGGAGGGTGGGGAAGGCGAGGGTGACGATGCTGGCGTCGAGCTGGCCCATGAAGGCGCCGATGCAGACGGTGCCCACCACGTACCAGTGCGCGTTCGGGCGAGTGGCGATCCCACGCGGCCGTGCCGGTTCGTGGAGGAGCCGCATCCACCCGGCCGGGGGGGTGGCCGGGTCGCCGCCGGCGAGCGGCGTCGTTCCGGTCACGCTCGGCGGCCGGTCGGGCGGCCCGCTCTCCCGACCCAGGTCTCGGCCGCCTACGACGCCAGCATCGACTGGATGTTGGCGGCGAGATCCTTGATCTTGAAGGGCTTGGCCAGGGTCTGGACGTTGCCGAAGGCCTTGAGCTTGGGAGCGGTGGTGGGGTTGACCAGGGCGCTGACCACGAGGACCTTGGGCTCCACGCCGTGGTCGGCGCGGAGCTTCTCCAGCACCTGGGTGCCGCTCATCTCCCCGGGGAGCATGAGATCGAGGAGCACGAGGTCGGGGTGAAACTCGTCGAAGAGGGCCAGACCCTCGCTTCCGCTCTTGGCCACCTTGACCTCGTGGCCCTCCATGGTGCAGAGCAGGGACTCGATGTCCGCCAGGGCGTAGTAGTCCTCGATGATCAGCACTCGTTTCATCGGCTCACCGGGGTGGGGTCGCCGCGGGCTGCCAGCCGGGTCGGCGTCAACTGCATCCTGGCATCGTATGCCCGATCCGCATCCCGTGGCGACTCGAGCCTGGCGGCTCCGGCCGCCGGCCCCCGCTCACGCCACGTCGCGATCGATCACGGTCGCGGTGCCGAGACCGCCGCCGCAGCACATCGTCTGGAGGCCCAGCTGGCCGTCGCTCCGTTCCAGCTCGTGGAGGAGGGTTGCCATCAGCCGTGCCCCGGAGGCCCCGAGCGGGTGGCCGAGGGCGATAGCGCCGCCGTTGACGTTGACCCGGGACATGTCCGGCCCGTGCTCCCGCGCCCAGGCGATCACCACCGGGGCAAACGCCTCGTTGATCTCCACCCGGTCGATGTCGGCGAGACGGAGCCCGGCCCGCTCCAGCACCTTGCGGGTGGCGGGGATGGGCCCGGTGAGCATGCTGACGGGGTCCACGCCGACGGTTGCCTGGGCCCTGATCCGGGCGCGGGGCCGCAGGTCCAGCCGCTCGGCGCGCTCGGCCGACATCAGCAGCACCGCCGCGGCGCCGTCGGTCATCTGTGACGAGTTGCCGGCGTGGAGGACGCCGTCGGGCTTGAACGAGGGGGGGAGCTGCGCCAGCTGCAGGGCGGTGGTGCCCGGCCGGATCCCCTGGTCGGAGGAGACCACCCGGCCGTCTCCGTTCTCGCCGACGACGATGGGGGCGATCTCGCGGTCGAAGCGCCCCTGGGCCTGCGCCGCGGCGGCACGCTGCTGCGACAAGGCGGCGAGCTCGTCGGCCTCCCGCCTGGATATCCCCCACCGCTCGGCGATCATCTCCGCCGCCAGACCCTGCGCGACGATGGGATGGTGCCCCAGCAGCTCGGCCGGATAGGGGGTTCCCGGTCCCTGCTCGACGTTGCTGCCCATGGGCACACGGCTCATCGACTCGACGCCCGCCGCGACGACGATCTCGCACTCGCCGGAGCTGATGAGGGCGGCCGCGAAATGGATGGCCTGCTGCGACGAGCCGCACTGCCGATCCACGGTGACCGACGGCACCTCGACCGGGAAACCCGCCGCGAGCACCGCCTGCCTGGCGATGTTCGACGCCTGCTCTCCGGTCTGGGTGACGCAGCCGAAGATCACGTCGTCCACCAGCGCCGGGTCGAGGTTCACCCGGCCGGTGACCTCGCGCAGCACGTGGGCGGCGAGGAGGACGGGATGCACGTCGTGGAGGGCCCCGTTCTTCGGAGAGCCACGCCCGAGCGGCGTGCGCACCGCCTCGACAATGACGACGTCGTGCATCTCCCTCCTTCTCCCCGGCTGCCGACACGATAGCAGCGGCCCTCCGGGGGCCGTCCTCGGACGGATCAGGCGGAGATCGCCACCGCCTCGAGATCCGCCACCGGCGCCACCGCGCAGACGCAGGGGGCGGGACGGCCGAAGAGATACCCCTGCCCGGCGTTCACACCGAGGGAGAGAAGGGTGGACCGCTCCTCCTCCACCTCCACCGCCTCGGCGACGACCATCGGGCCCGCCTGACGGGCGAACTCGGCGAGGGCGCCCACCATGGAGCGGCGGATCCGGTTGAGATGGACGTCCCGCACCAGGGAGATGTCCAGCTTGATGACGTCGGGCTCCATGTTGACGATGTGGCTCATGCTCGAGAACCCGGACCCCGCATCGTCGACGCCGATCAGCACGCCCGCCTGGCGGAGGGGGGCCAGGGCGGCGGTCAGGGCCGCGTAGTCGAGGATCTCCGTGTGCTCCGTGAGCTCCAGCACGATCCTTCCCGGATCGACCGACGTGAGCAGGGTCGAGGCGAGCTGCGGCGTCATCGCCACGGCGGGCGAGGCGTTGACGTGGAGGAGGCAGCGCCCGGGCAGATGAGGAAGATGCTCGAGCGCCAGGCGGATCGCCTTCAACTCGAATTCGAGGCCCAGGCCATGCCAGGCGGCGTCCTCGAACCACAGGTCGGGGGTGCGGGGCGGCGGGGCACTGATCCGGCAGAGTGCCTCGAAGGCCATGGGCACGCCGGTCCGCATCGCCACGATCGGCTGGAACACCATGCTCATCAGGTTGTGGTCGAGGACCTTGCGGAGCAGGGCCACCCTCTCCTCCGACCGGGTGTCGTGCCCGCGCAGGCGGGCGGCGACCTCCGCCGTGGCGATGGTCGGCATCGAGCTCTGGCCGCGCAGCGCCCGGTGGACGCCGTCGAGGACCTCGTCCCCCGGCGTTCCCTTGACGATGTAGCTGACCGCACCGGCCTGGATCATCCCCAGGATCGTTTCCAGGTCGTCGCAGGCTGACAGCGCCACCACCCGCGTCTCCGGCGCCGACCGCCGGGCCTCGCTGGCCACCAACTCGCCACCGCCACCCGGGAGGCGCACGTCGCAGAGGCAGGCGTCCGGCCGGAGCGACCGGACCATGGCGACCGCCTCACGGGCGTCGGCAGCGCAGCCGGCGACGCGGAGCTTCGGATCGGTGTCGATCAGCTCGGCGAGGGCGTCACGGAATGCCGGGTCGTCCTCCACGACGAGGACGGTCTCTGGAAGCCAGCGTGTGGGCTGCTCGCGACCGGTGATCTCCATGGCTCGACTGTGATCCTTCGCAAGCCACCGGCCCAGACGCAGGTGTCCCCAGACCACATGATGCAATCGCACCAGGGGGGTGGCGGCGCGGCACGCGATGGGCCGGGAACGCCGGGCTGACCCGGGTGGCGGGTTTCCCGGCCGCCGCCGACGCCCCCTGCGGGCGCCTCCGCGTCACGACGAGAAGGCGAAGTGCCCCAGGTGCATGGCGGGCGCCAGGACGGCACGGCCGCCCTCGTCGATCTCGATCGAGCGCTCGCGGCCGATGCCGCGGACATCCGAGAGGGCGTCGACGATGCTCTGCGTGAATCGGAGATCGCCCACCGGCCGGACGAGGCGCCCCTTCTCGATGAGGAACGTCCCCTCCCGCGTCATCCCCGTGATCACGGTGCGGAGAGGATGGACGTCGCGCACGTACCAGAACCGGGTCACGTAGAGACCCCGCTCGCAGTCGGCGACGAGCGACTCGCCGGAGCGGTCGCCGGCGCCGACGATGAGATGCCTGGCCCAGGGGCCGAACGTGTTGGGCATGGGGACGGCGTGGCCCGTCGACGGAACCCCCTCCCGGAGAGCGGTGGCGCTGTCATGGAGGAAGCTCCGGCACACCCCGTCCTCGATGCAGCTGACCCCGCGCGTCGACACCCCCTCGTCGTCGAAGGGGAAGGGCATCGCGTCGGGATGGCTGGCGTCGTCCGTCACCGTGACCCCCGGGCTCATCAGGCGCTCACCGGGCCGCATGAAACTGCGGCGCTCCTGACGGGCGAGGGCACTGAAGCCGAGGTCGGACAGGTGGGCGATCAGCTCCGCCACGGCATACGGGGAGAGGACGACCGCGTAGACGCCCGGGTCGATCGGCTCCGCGCCCTGGTTGCGCCCGCAGGTGTCGACGGCCTCGGCGGCGAGCCCCTCGACGTCGAGCCTGGCTGTGTCGAAGTGATGGCGGTCCGCGTATCCCCACCCTCCGGCTCCTCGGACGACACAGACGAGCCCGGCCGACGTGCTCCGGGCATGGCGCCGCACGCCGCGGCCGTTGACCACGACGGTGTGGGTCAGCGACGTCTCCAGAGCCCCGAAGGCCTCGAACCCGGCCGCCATGCTGACGGACACGATCCTCTCGACCTGCGCCGCGCGCCATTCCGGGGTGCACGCGGCGGTGGCGGGGCTGTGGGCAACGGGATCGTCGGCGCCGGCATCGGGGCGGGGCAGCGGCGTCACCTCGCCGGGCGGGGAGAGGCGCCGCGCAGCTTCGGCGGCGGCGGCGAGCCGACGCGGGGCGTCCTCGATCTCGCCTCTGATCTCGGCCACCCCGACCCGGTCATCGCTGATCACCCGCAGCCGGAGGCGTTGCGAGGACTCGGCAACGTTCTGGTGGATACGGTTGCCGGCGAAGCGCGTGAGCGCCTCCTCGCATCCGATGACGGCGACCTCGGCGCCCTCGTGCCCGACGGCCTCGAGCACCGAGTCGGCGAGGGCGACCATGTCGTCCGGGTTGCGCAGGCTCATGCCGGTGTCGCGCCGACGACCACGTCGCGGAAGCGGCAGGGGGCGGCGCCGTGACCGACATGCATGAGCTGCTCGGGCTGGCCTTTGCCGCAGTTCACGACACCCCACATGGCCCACTCCGCGGAGCCGGCGACCGCATCGCACGAGCGCCAGAACTCCGGCGTCCGGCCCGAGTACAGGGCGTTCTTGACCAGACGGACCAGCCTGCCGTCCTTGATCTCCCAACCGTTCTGCGTGCCGAACTGGAAGTTGAGGCGCCGGTCGTCGATGCTCCAGGAGCGGTTGGTCTCGAGGTAGACGCCGTGCTCGGTGGTGGCGATCATCTCCTCCAGGCTCGACCCGCCGGGCTCCAGGTTGACGTTGGTCATGCGGATGATGGGGATGCGGTTCCAGGACTCCGCGCGCATCGCCCCGGTGCTCGACCAGCCGAGGTCCGCCGCCGTCTCGCGCGAGGACATGTAGCCGCGGAAGACGCCCCGGTCGACGAGGACCGTGCGCTGCGCCGGCACGCCCTCGTCGTCCCAGCCGAAGGTGCCCAGTCCGCCCGGCGCCAGGGCGTTGGCGGTGATCGTCACCTGCTCGCTGCCGTACCGGAAGGTGTCGACCAGGTCGGGGGTGAGGAACGACGTTCCGGCGAACGCCGCCTCGTCGCCGCGCGCCCGGTCCAGCTCGGTGGGATGGCCGCAGGATTCATGCACCTGGAGCGCTGCCTGGGTGGCGTCGAGGATGACGGTCATCCGGCCTGTCGGGCAGACGCTGGCGGAGAGCAGGGCCACGGCCTCGCTGGCGATGCGTTCGCCGTTGCCGGCCAGGTCCATGGCCATGATGGCCTCGTAGCCGGCGCAGAGCTGGTGGCGGCCGAAGCTGTTCGGGTAGCTGCGCGTCTGCACGTCGTCGGCGCTGGTGGCGGTGGCGTCCATCCCGCCTCCGGACTCGATGATCGTCTGCTCGATCCGGGACCCCTCCGTGCTGGCGAAGTAGCGATGCTCGCGCACGAACTCCAGGGAGGCCTCGTGCGTGGTCACGCCGGGCACCGAGCCCATCGCCTCGTCGGCCATGATCAGCAGGGCCATCTTGTCCTCGAGGCTGACCTCGAAGGGGTCCAGCGTCAGGGGGGTCACGTAGTGCCCGATAGCGATCGCGCAGGAGGCGAGGCGGACCGGCTCGCGGCGTACCCGAGCCGAGGCGCGTGCGATGCGGCAAGCCAGCCGGGCGGCGTCGGTGAGGCTGGTCGCGTCGACCCGATCCACGGCGGCGAAGCCCCAGGCACCGTCCACGATGACGCGGATCCCCACCCCCTCGTCCTCGAGGGAGGAGATCTCGGCGAAGGCGCCGTCCTTGACCACGAGTGACTGGATGCCGCGCTGGACGACCCGGCAGTCGGCGTAGCTGGCGCCGGCGCCGCTGGCGACGTCGAGCGCGACCTCGGCGATCTCTCTCATGACTGGGGGGTGGGGGTGGGCACGATCTGGGACGGCAGTGTGGCGTGGGGTGCCTGCCGGGCGCTGGCCGCGCCCCATTCTAGGAGTGCGACGGCCCCAGCGCGTTTGGGGCGTTCTTGCCGTCAGCCGCACGGCCGTATACTCAGAGCGATCTCGGAGGTGGGAATGAAGCGTCCTCGGCTGGCGCTGCCCCTGTTCAATCCACGGCGCCGGCTCCGCGACCGCCTGCTCGCCGCCATGCTGGTGGTCGCCCTGCTGCCCCTGGGCGTCTTCACCCTACTGACGGTGACGGAGCTGACCAACATCACCCGCACCACCGTCGACGAGACCCACCAGGCCTACCTCGACGAGCAGGAGAACCGGGTGCAGCAGGAGATCAGGCAGGCCGCCGGCCAGGTCGACAAGGCCATGACGGGGATCCAGAACGACCTTGCCCAGCTGGTTCCCGGCCTGGCCGCCGGCTCCCAGGTGCCGGCGTCGGCCACGGCACCCCAGGGAGAGGAGATCGGCAACGTCTGGGCCGTGACCGCTTCGGGAACCACGGCGGACACCTTCGACCTGGTGGTGGGGGCCGCCCCGGCGGCGAACACCCAGCCGGCCGCGGTGCGGGCCGAGCGTCTCAACCAGCTGACGCAGCTCCAGGCGGCGCTCGACAAGATCGTCAACACGCAGGGGATCGTCGTACCGGACGGGGTGTGGGTCCTCGACGAGGATGCCAACGCCGCGATGATCAGCCCTCCGGCCAACACGGCGGCCGTGGGCACGCTCCAGGGGGGAAGCCCGATGGGGGTCGAGGAGGACCTGCTTCTCCAGCCGGGCGAGAGCCATAGCCCGCTGGCCCCGTCGCCGGCGGCGGTGGTCGGAAGCCCATTCTGGACCGCCCCGTACTACAACCTTCTCCACGGCGACACCGAGGTCACGGTGTGGGAGGACGCGGGCAGCAACCTGCTGGTCGGCGCCGACATCCCGCTGCAGCAGTTCAGCGGCGTCATTACCAGCGCTCTGTCGCCGGCTGAGGTCAACTCCTATCCGGTGCTGCTCAGCTCCGCCTCACAGAGCGCCGCGGTGATCGGCTTCGGCGATCCGGGCCAGGACTTCTCCCCGGGCCAGCTCGCCGTCGGCGCCCGGCTCCCCTCCCTCCACGGCGGGCACGACCTCCTCAACCAGGTGACCGCGCAGGTGAACGGCTCCGGGCCATCGCAACCCATCAAGTTCAGCGTCGGCAGCGTCGACAAGCTCGGCTTCGCCACCACCGTGGGCCCCATGGACCCACCCTGGGTGCTCCTCGACGTGGTCCCCACCAAGAACCTTGAGCCCGACGTCGCCGGGCTGACCCAGGGGATCCAGTCGGCGCTTGGCAGCCTCTTCCGCAGCGCCATCCCCATCGCCTGCGTCCTGGTTGCCGCCTGCTTCCTGCTGGCGACGCTCTTCGCGCGCCGCATCGTCGCCCCGGTCAAGGCGCTCACCGGGGCCGCCGAGAAGCTCGCCGAAGGCGGCACCGACGAGGCCGTCCCGACGCAGGGGCACGACGAGGTCGGCGATCTCGCCGACTCCCTCGAGCGCATGCGGCGCGAGATCAACGTCTCGCGGGAGGCGATCCTCGCCGCCAGCCGTGAGCTGGAGCAGCAAGTTGCCATCCGCACCAGCGAGCTGCGCGCTCGCAACGAGGAGCTGCTGGCACTCAACGAGCTGGCGGGGTCCCTCACCCGCTCCCTCGACCCCACGGCGATCATGGCGGGCGCCCTCGACGCCGTGCGGGCCGTGCTGCCCATCACCGCCGGCCGCGGCTTCGTGCTCAACCGGGAGGGACGCCTTGTCGCGGGGACCCCCGAAGGCGACGGTCGCGCCACCGGGTTGGAGGAGCTGGCCACCGCAGCGGTGGACGACAACCACCTGGTCACCCGTGCCGACGGCGGTGACGTTCTGATCGGCCTTCCCATCGCCACTGGCGGCGGCCCACTGGGCGCCCTCGGGCTGCGCAGCACGGCAGCACCGGGCGTGGAGATGGCAGCGCTGCTTATGGCGATCGGGAACCAGGTGGCCCTGGCCCTCTCCACCGCTCGCCTCTCCGAGGAGGGCCGCGACATGGCGGTTCTCGAGGAGCGCGCCCGGCTGGCCCGGGAGATCCACGACACCCTCGCCCAGCAGCTGACGGGGATCGTCATCCAGCTCGAGACGGCCCAGGCACTGGTGGGGAGGGATCCGGAACGGACCGTGCCGGCCCTCACCTCGGCCCAGGAGCTGGCCCGATCGGCCCTTGCCGAGGCGCGCCGATCGGTGTGGGACCTGCGGCCGGCGCCGCTCACCGCCACCGGCGTGGTGGCGGCGCTGGAGATGGAGGTGGACCGTTTCCGCAAGCGCACGGGTCTGGCCGCCCGGCTGCGCGCCGAGCGGATGGCTCCGCCGCCGGCCCTGGCCCCGACCGGCGAGGTGGCGCTTCTCCGCATCACGCAGCAGGCGCTGGCCAACATCGCCGCCCACAGCGGTGCCACCCGGGTCACGCTGCGCCTCCGCCATCTGGAGAGCGACGTGGAGCTGACGATCCGGGACAACGGTCATGGGTTCGATCCGCACGGGGTGCGGCCGGGCGCCTTCGGCATCGTGGGGATGACCGAGCGCGTCCGCCTCGCCGGCGGGAGCTTCACCGTCGAGAGCGCCCCCGAGCAGGGAACCACCATCACCGTCCGGCTGCCGGTGACCGTCGTTACGCCGGAACCGGCGGGTGCCCCGGCATGATCCGGGTCCTGGTCGCCGACGACCACCCCGTGGTGCTCCACGGGCTCTGCACCATGCTGGAGATCGAGGACGACATCCGCGTGGTCGCCCGGGCCGCCGACGGCGCCGAGGCCGTGGCCCAGGCGAGGGAGACGAAGCCGGACATCATCCTCATGGACGTGCAGATGCCCAACGTCGACGGCATCGAAGCCCTGCGGCAGATCCGCGCCGAGGACCCGGAGGCCAAGGTCATCGTCCTCACCACCTATCGCAACGAGGACTACCTGTTCCCCTCGCTGCAGGCCGGCGCCCGTGGCTACCTGCTCAAGGACGCCTCGCGCGAGGAGCTGGCGAGCGCCATTCGCAAGGTGGCGGCGGGGGAGTCACTCCTCGACCCGGCCCTGATGTCGATGAACCGGCCCGAGTACAACCTCACCAGCCGCGAGATGGACGTCCTTCGCCTGATGGCCGAGCACTGCAACAACGCCCAGATCGCCAAGCGCCTCTTCGTCAGCGAGAACACGGTGAAGACCCACATCAGCAACATCTTCGCCAAGCTCAGCTGCAGCGACCGCGCCGCCGCGGTGCTCATCGCCTGGAAGGCCCATCTCGTCTGATCGACCGCCGGCACCGTCGCCGGCCACCGATGGGGACGATGCCCGCACCGCCCGTCTGGAGCGCGGCCTCAGTACATCACGGTGGCGAACTCCCCGACCTGGCGGAAGCCGAGCCTGGCGTAGAGGCGCAGGGCGGCGCTGTTGTACGCGTTGACGTAGAGCGAGCAGAGGGGGACGTCTCGCATCACCGCGGCGCAGACCGCCGCGAGCCCGGCCGACGCGATCCCCTGGCGACGCCGGCTGGGATGGGTCCACACCCCCTGGAGCTGGACCACCTCCGGCGTCCAGGCCGACAGCTCGACCTTGAAGATGATCTCCCCACCCTCGGGCCAGATGTACGACCAGCCCCGGTTGACCAGTGTCGCCATCCGCGCCCGCCACCCGGAGGGGTCGACCGCCATGGGATCGATGCCCATCTCCTCCCGGTGCATGGCCGCGGCGGCGATGGTGAGCTGCCCGAGGTCGCCGCGCTGACCGAGGCGGACGTGCACACCGCCGGGCACGGGGGAGGGGTGGTCGAGGAGCAGGAGCGGCTGCGGGTCGCGCGCCTCGACCGGCCGCTGCCGCGCGGTGATCGCCGCCGCCAGGCTCCGCACCGAAGGCGCCGGACCGACCATGAGCCGGAACGGGGGTTCGTGCCACAGGGCTCCGGAGAGGGCGAGGGCGTCGTTCGCCACGGGGATCCAGGGCACCACCAGAGGCCCCCCCAGCAGAGCGGCGCGGAGGCCGCCGTTCGAGGTCAGCCCCCACCAGCTCAGAACGTTGGGGGCCAGCCGCAACTCGCTGCGCAGGAAGACGGTGGCGACCGGGTCCTGATCGAGGAGCCGCGAGAGAGCGGCGTGGTCGGCGGGAACGAGGCGGCTGAGGTTGCCCCGCTCCTCCCCGGTGATCTGGCCCATGCCAGGATTGTGACGGCGCCGTATCCTCTCGGGAACCCGCGCCCGCGGGAACCTCCCCGCAGATCAGGGGGCTCCGTCGTGCTCATCCTCATGAACCGCCAGGCCACTCGCGACGAGGTGGACAACGTCATCCGGCATGTGACGGAGCGTGGCTTCCAACCAATCGAGCTGCCCGGGACCGACCGTCTCGCGATCGGGGTCCTGGGGACGAACCCCAGCCAGATCCGGGACGCGGTGGTGGTGCTCCCCGGGGTGATGGACGCCGTGCCGGTCAGCAAGCCGTACAAGCAGGTGGGGCGGGAGTGGCACCCGGAGCCGACCGTCGTCGAGGTGGGCGGCGTCAGCATCGGCGGGAATGCGGCCTTCGCCGTCGCGGCCGGCCCGTGCGCCATCGAGTCCCGCGACCAGCTTCTCACCGCCGCGCGGGGCGTGAAGGCGGCCGGCGCCTCCCTGCTCCGCGGGGGAGCGTACAAGCCGCGCACCTCGCCGTACTCGTTCCGTGGGCTGGGAGCGGCGGGGCTCGGCCTGCTCGCCGAAGCCCGGGATGAGACGGGCCTGCCGGTCGTCACCGAGGTGCTGACCCCGGCCGACGTGGAACAGGTGGCGGCGGTGGCCGACATGCTGCAGGTGGGCACCCGCAACGCCCAGAACTTCGCCCTGCTCGAGGCGGTGGGCACGGCCGGCCGGCCCGTTCTGCTCAAGCGCGGGCTCTCCAACACCATCGAGGAGTGGTTGCTGAGCGCCGAGTACATCGTCAGCCACGGGAACAGCGACGTCGTCCTCTGCGAGCGGGGCATCCGGACCTTCGAGACGGCGACCCGGAACACCCTGGACCTGAGTGCGGTCCCGCTGATCCACTCGCTGTCGCATCTCCCCATCATCGTCGACCCGTCGCACGCCACCGGTCACCGTCACCTCGTCCCGTCGATGGCCCTGGCCGCGGTGGCCGCCGGCGCCGACGGTCTGCTCGTGGAGGTGCATCCCGATCCCGACCAGGCGCTTTCCGACGGCCCCCAATCCCTGAATCTCGCCGAGTTCAGCGCGCTGATGCAGGAAGTTCGCCGTCTGGGCGCCGCCATGAACAGACCGGTGGAGCCGGCGTACGATGGCGCCATGCGCTCGCGGATGGGGGCGGGGTGATGCCGCTCTTCCATCGCACCAACCGGCCGCCCCCGGCGGCGCCCGTGGACGCACCTCCGTCAGAACGACCGGCACAGCTCCCGACCGTGCCCCCTCCCGCCATGTCCCGCCCGGGCGCGCCGCCACCGCCCTCTCCGGCCTCAGCCGGTGCCGTCGCCGGCGAGCCTCCCGTGACCCCGATGGGAGCGCCGGCACACTTCCCGGTCACGGAGGGGAATCTTCCCTGCCGTGATCGCGGCTGCCCCAACCAGAACGGCGTGCTCTGCAACTACGTGGATCGGAGAGGCCGGAGGTGCCAGACGGCCTGGTGCCCAAACCATTGGGCCAGCGTCGGCGGCATCGTCTACTGCCGCCGCCACGCCGGCACCCTCGCCGCCATCGGCTACTTCGACCATCCCCTCGGCATGCCCGACGTGGACAACCGCGCCCCCTCGCTGGTTCACTGGGTGTCGCGCGATCTGGACTCCTTCATCGCCGCCACCCTGATGCAGAGCGCCTTCCCCGGCGAGACCTTCGTACGCGAACCGCTGGTGACGATCCACAACGACCACACCACCGGCCGGCGCTACGAGCGCAGCTGGAAGCTGGTGGACCACACCGGCCTGCGCATCAGCGTCTCGGTCCTCATCTACGAGGCGGACGATGCGACCGTCCGGGTCAAGGTCGGCTCGAACGTTGTCGCCGAGGGTGTCCCTCCGTGGATCGAGCGCCGCCGCCGGGGCCTGCAGGTGTCACCCGAGGTCGACCGCACCCAGCGCGCCCTCTTCTACGCCTTCCTCCAGAAGCACATCCTGGCCGCGGTGCGGGCGAACCGGGAGGCCGACGCGCAGCTGCGCGGCCGCTGAGCGCGGGACGCCGCCGGGGCCCCCGAGGTCTCAGGCGACGGGCAGCGCGACAGCGGACGCGCTGCCGAGCAGGTCGAGCAACTCGCCCAGCAGGGCCGAGCCGGCCTCGCCGCCCTCGTCTCCCGCGGTGCCGGCGGTGCCCGCAAGGCGCGCCGCCAGGGCGTCGGCGACCCCCAGCGCGCCCGGCGTGTCGAGGTCGTCGTCGATGCGGTCATGGAAGTCGCGGCGCCAGCCGGCGGCCTCCGCAGCGCCGACCGCCGCGCCGCGGCGTACCGCCTCCGCATAGCGCTCCCGGCGTCCGTCGGCGACCTGCAGATCCCGTTCGGTGTACTCCCAGGCCGTCCGGTGGTGGTGAGCGGCGAGCAGCAGCCGCACGGTGGCGGGGTGCGTACTGCGGAGAAGCTGGCTGACGAAGACGAGGTTGCCGATCGACTTGCTCATCTTCTCGCCGCGATAGCCGACCATGGCCACGTGCGCCCACACCCGGGCGTAGGGGGAGATGCCGGCGCCCGCCGCCTGGGCGATCTCCGATTCATGGTGGGGGAAGATGAGGTCGTCGCCGCCGCCGTGGACGTCGATGGGGGTGCCCAGCTCCTGGGCGGCGAGCACCGAGCACTCGATGTGCCAGCCGGGCCGGCCAACGCCCCACGGGGAGGCCCAGCCGGGCTCGGGGGGAAGCGACGGCTGCCAGAGGACGAAGTCGAGCGGACCGCGTTTGCGCGGGTCGTCCGGGTCGGCGCCCCGCTCCCGGGACAGCCGGATCATCTCCGCCTCACCGAGTCCGCAGAGCCGGCCGTAGGTGGCGAGGCGCGCGACCTCGAAGTAGACCCATCCACCCACCGCGTAGGCGAAGCCGCGGCCTGCCAAGGTTGAGATCCAGTCGACCATGGCCGGAACATGTCGGCTGGCGTGCGGGGCGGCATCGACGTCGAGGATGCCGATGGCGGCCATGTCGCGGTCGAAGTCGCGGACCACCGTCTCGGCCAGCTCCTCCCAGCCGATGCCGCGCTCCGCCGCCACCCGCATCATGTCGTCGTCGACGTCGGTGACGTTGCGGACGCTGCGGACGGGCACCCCCAGACCGCGGAGGCGGCGGGTGAGCACGTCGAAGGTGTGGTAGGTGAAGGCGTGTCCGAGGTGGCCGCCGTCATACGGGGTGATGCCGCACACGTAGAGGCCCACCCGGGCGCCGCTGCCGGCGACTGGCTGGAGGGCCCGGGTGGCGGTGTCGTAGAGGCGGATCACCCCCCCTCCTCCCCGGCGTCCTCGACGAGGAGCGGCAGCCCGGAGCCCCCGTCGTGGGCGGCGCCGAGCTCGTGGACGGCCCCACCGCCGGGGCCGTGGCCGGCATGCGCGCTGGCATGGCGGGCTGCGCGCCGGCTGGTGCGAACCTGGATGAGCTTGTCCTTCTCGGCGATCAGCGGGACCCGGTGGGCCGGGCGCGCCGGCCCCATGACCTCGTTGCGGCCGCGCCGGCGGGGCCCCGACCACAGCGCCGGCGGGGCGTTGAGGTAGGCGCAGAGGCCGTAGGCGGCCGCCTCGTAATTGACGCGCCAGCCGTGGAAGTGCGTCCAGGCGATGTCCGCATCGCGTTCGATCTTCCAGCCCACGGCGCGGAGCTTGGCGACGGCGTCGTCGTACTCCGCCTTGGTCAGCTGGATGGGGTCGGCCGGATCGGGGTCCGGGTCGATGTCCACGCCCACCGCCTCCGCCAGCTCGCGCAGCGCCACGTAGCCCATGCGCAGCAGCGGCCGGGCCGCGCCCGGGGCCGAGAGCGGCGAGAGGCTGAGCTGGAGGGCGGCGGCGTCCATCACCGCCAGCAGGCCCACCACCCACGAGCGGTACGGGTTGGGGGAGCGGAAGTAGACGAGCTGCGGGTAGGTGGTGTGCGACTCCGACACGTCCGCCGCCCACTCGGTCCAGCGCTCATAGAGCCAGCCCAGGCGATCGGTGTTGTCGATGAGCTCGTGCCGCATGAGGATCTCCGGGCCCCAGGCCGGAACCCCACCGAGGAACTCCAGCATGGTGACGAGGGTCTCGCGCCGGTTGAAGGCGGCGTACAGGGTGGGAAGGTAGGCGATCTGGAGGGCCACGATCACCAGGCCGCTCATGGCGCAGAGGAAGACGAGCGCCGTCGGCGCCGCACCATGAGGCGTGGCAAAGCCGAGGGTGAACATGGACGCCCCGGTCAGCACCACGGCATTGCCGAAGCCACCCACGAACGGCCAGAGGAGAAGGCTGAAGCTGAGGAAGACGAGGGCGACCCAGGCCGCCAGCAGAGCCATGAGGAGGGCGGGGCCGGCGAGGGCGTCGATGCGGTCCCTGGTCCGGTACGCGTCGACGCGATCGGTGATGAGCAGGAAGGCGCGGCGCACCGTCCGTGTGACCAGCACCGTCAGTCGCGGAGCCGTTGCGCGGGGCACGATGAGGGTTCCCAGCACGCTGCCGGCCGTGATGAGGAGGATGACGACGCCGGCGGCGAAGCCGATCCACGCGACGGAGCCCATTGCCGTGAGCATAGCCGCCCCCCCGAGGCGCGCCGGTGCACGGAGCTGGCGGAGGTGGGCTGGTAGACTTCGGAGCCCTACGGCCCCGTGGTGTAGCCTGGCCTAACACGCCACCCTGTCAAGGTGGAGATCGTCGGTTCGAATCCGATCGGGGTCGCCATTCCTCCTCGCGTGACGGCGCGCACCGCCGGTTGAGGGCGGCGGGGAGGGCGGCCGCCGGGCGGCCGGATCACAGCTCGCGGGGCAGGACGATCCTGATGATCTCGGCCGCGCCGGGCGCGAGCCCGTCCCACGAGGAGGGGCGCACCCTCAGCGAGACCAGGGCTCCGGTCGGGAGCCTCTCGGCGAGCGACCGGGGTGCCGCCTTTCCGGCCAGTGTGAGGGCGAGGTCGTGGATGGCCGGATTGTGGCCGACGAGCATGGCCTCGCGGATGCCCGCGGGAAGGCGGCGGAGCCGTTCGAGGAGCTCCCGGCCGCCGTCGGAGTAGAGCTCGTCCTCGATGACGATGGCGGCGCCCCTGGGCAGGGCCGGACCGATCATCTGCAAGGTCTGCCGGGCCCGCAGCGCAGGCGAGCAGAGAACGAGCTCGGGGGCGATCCCCAGGGCGGCGAGGTGCTTGGCCAGCTTGCGCGCCGCCCGCTCCCCCCGGGGCGCCAGGGGACGGTCGCCATCCTCCAGGTGCGGGGGGTCCCAGCTCGACTTGGCGTGACGGAGGAGGTGGAGGGTGAGTGCGCGATGCGAAGCGGGGGTCATGCCTCGAGAATCCCGGGCGTCCTGGCGGTCGGCCGTGCCATCGCCGGTGTCAGCCGCCGACCGCGGTGGTGACCGGAACGAGCCGATCCAGCCAGTCCAGGAGGTCGTCGAGAACCTGCTCCCGCTCCGGCTCGTTGAGGATCTCGTGGTAGAGCCCCGGGTAGACCCTGAGCGTGCGGTCGCGGCTGCCCACCCGCGAGTGGACGTACCCGGCGGCGCCCGGGTCGACCAGCCGGTCGGCGCTTCCCTGCATGACCAGGATCGGCAGCGTCCATGCCGGCAGGCCGGCCCCGACCTCGTCCATGGCCCGGAGCATCTCGGCGCCGAGCCGGGCGCGGACCGGCCGCGCGTGCACCAGCGGGTCGGCCCGGTAGGCGGCGACCACGGCGGGGTCGCGTGAGATCTTGTCCAGCGGCAGCCTGAGCACGCCCAGCTCGGGGGTGACGCGCGCCAGCAGGCGGCCGGCGCCGACCGAGATCGCCGAGACCCGGCCGGGGAGAACCGCCGGCGCGGAGAGGACCAGGCCGCGCAACTCGCCGGCGTGGCGCAGGGCGTAGACGGCGGCGATGAGGCCGCCCATGCTGTGGCCGAGGAGCACGGTGGGGGCGTTCCCGCGTTCGGCGGCGACCTCGGCGGCGATCGCGTGAAGGTCCTCGACGTAGTCGTCGAAGCGGACGACGCTCACCGGCCTGCCCTGCGACCGGCCATGACCGCGGTGGTCGGGGACCACCACCTCCCATCCCGCCCGGGTCAGGCGCTCCCCGGTATGGAGGTACCGCCCCCCGTGCTCCGCGTACCCGTGGGCGAGCAGCACCCGGCCGCGGGTCGATGCCTCATCGGGCAGCCACAGCCGCCAGAACAGGCTCAGTCCGCGCGCTCCGGGAGATCGCCTCTCGAGTTCACGCACCCGCGAACTCTAGTGTCCCGGGCCGGCGAGCCTCAACTGGCGAGCGCCTTGCGCATCTCGTCCCGCAGGGCGGCGAGGGACATGGGCTTGATGAGGAGGCGGCGGGCACCGGCGGCGGCGGCGCGTTGCGGGTCGTCCCCCGCCTCCCGGCCGGTGAAGATCAGCACCCGCACCCCCGGGGACATGGCGAGCAGCCGGCGGCACACCTCGATGCCGTCCATCCCGGGCATGTTGATGTCGATGAGGGCGAGATCGAAGGCAGCCCGTTCGACCGCCTGCAGCGCCATCTCCGCGCTGTAGGCGGTCTGGGTGCGGAAGCCCTCCATCTCCATGAAGGAGGCCACCGTCCGCGCCAGCCGGACGTTGTCGTCGACGACGAGAACGGCCGGTGCCGGCTCGGGCGCCGCGAGCGCCTCGTCCGCAGGCTCGGTCTCGCCGCCGAAGGACTCCGGGGGTCTCGGCATCGGGGGAATCGGCGCGTACGCGGGCGGAGAGGCCGGCGATGGCATCGCCGCGGTGAGGCCGCCGGGCCAGGCCGGCCTGGATCCGGCGCCGGGCCCCTGCGCCCCGGCGCCCGCCATCCCGATACCAATCTGCATGCGATCGAAGCTCCGACGGAGAGGTCTGCTGCGTTTCCCGCGCTTGGCCCAAAAGCTACACGCTCGCGTAGGCCCTGGACCGCTCTGTCTGCGGGAATTCAGAGGACCGTTCCCGTGGCGTTTCGCGAATGTCGGAACCCGCGGGAGCCCCGGCTCCCCACGGCGGGCGTGAAACCGGCAGGGCCCGGAGGTGGCGGTCCGCCCCCGCGGCGGCAACGCGAGGGGGCGCCGGCCGTGCCAGCCGGTACCATCTCACCCCGTGGCCGCCAGCGCCTCCGACATCGAGGGGATCGAACGGGTCCTCATCGTCGTCGCCCATCCGGACGACTGCGACTTCGGCTGCGCGGCGACGACCGCCCGCTGGACGGCCGCGGGGATCCAGGTGAGCTACTGCATCGTCACCGACGGCCAGGCCGGAGGATACGACCGCAGCGTCCCGCGCGACAGCGTCGCCGGCATCCGACGGGCCGAGCAGACCGCCGCCGCCCAGGTGGTCGGCGTCAGTGACCTCAGCTTCCTGGGCTACCCCGACGGGGAGCTGAGCGTGACCCTGGCGCTGCGCCGTGACATCACCCGGGTCATCCGCCGCATCCGGCCTGATCGGGTGGTCGCGCAGTCACCCGAACGGAGCTGGGGCCGCATCTTCGCCTCGCACCCGGACCATCTCGCCTGCGCCGAGGCGGCGGTCTGCGCCGTCTACCCGGACTCGCGGAACCCCTTCGCCCACGTGCAGCTGCTGAATGACGAGGGGCTCGAGCCCCATACCGTCTCGGAGCTGTGGATCATGGGGATCCCCGAGCGGGTCAACACCTGGATCGACGTGACCGCCACCGCCGACCGCAAGCTGGAGGCCCTGCGCTGCCATCGCTCCCAGTACGAGAGATGGGAGCCGCTGGAGGAGCGGGTGCGGGGCTGGCTGCGGGCGAGCGCCGAGACCGCCGGGCTGCCCGAGGGATCGGCCGCCGAGGGCTTCCATCGGGTCAGCACCTCCTGATCCGGTCGCCCCGCCGGGGCGGTCAGCCTTCCTGGATCGCCCGCTGAGCCGTGGTGAGGAGATTCTCCACGCTCACCTCGGCCCAGAGCGGGAGCGGCGAGCGGGCCTTGGGGTGGATCGTGTAGCGGTTGTTGCGGCCGACCCTCTCGCGCTCGATGATGCCGGCGCGCACCAGATCGCCCACGATCCGGTAGCAGGCCCGCTCGGTGATCCCGATGGTGCGCGCGACGTCCCTGACCCGGATGGCGGGGTCCTGGGCGATGCAGAGCAGGACGTGCCCGTGGTTCGAGAGAAGCGACCAAGCGCGGGCCCCGGCCACATCCGGCACCTGCGGAGGCTGCGACGGTGCTCGGATCGACACTCCTCCCGGCTCCCTTTATTCGATGCCCCACGAACAGCATATCAACGAAAGCGCCGCGCGAGCGCCCACGGGACGTTCGCACGGCGCCTCGTGGCCGGCCACGGGCCGCCGGGACGGCTCACGCGCCACGGGGACGGTCCGAGAGGCTGCCGCCAGCCGCGCCGTCACAGATGGATAGTTAGCATATATAATCATCGGCGAGATGCCGACAACGCTGACCTCTCCGGCCCGAGGCGGCTCGGTGAGCCGCCGGCCCGGCGGTGGCGACGCCCCGCCCGGCATCGCCGGTGGCGGCACGCTGGCGCTGGCCAGCCGGCTGCGCCCGATCGTCCTCCACCTCGCCCGGCACCTGCGCCGCGAGGTGCACGCCCTCGGGTCGTCGGTCACGGCCGGTCAGGTCGAGATCCTCACCCTGATCGGCGGACGGCCGGGCGTGGGCGTCAACGAGCTGGCCGGACTGGTGGGCATCTCCGCCCCGGCCATGTCGAACGCCATCGACAAGCTGGAGGTCGCCGGCCTGGCGGTGCGCACCCGGGAGACGGCCGGGGACCGGCGACGGGTCGGTCTCAGCGTGACCGCCGAGGGAGCGGGCGTCGTGCGGGCGGCGCGGACGAGCCGGACGGCCTGGCTGGCCGGTCAGCTGCAGGAGCTGACGGCGGAGCAGCTGGCGGCCCTGGAAGCTGCCATCGAGCCGCTGGACGCCATCATCCGGGGCCGGACGACCCGGTGAGCGTCGGCAGCGCCTCAGCCCGGACCTTCGGCAGCCTTCGCCGCCATTACAACTACCGCCTCTTCTTCGCCGGCCAGGGCGTCTCGGTCACCGGGACCTGGGTCCAGAACATCGCTCAGGCCTGGCTCGTCGTCGAACTGACCAGGTCGCCGATGGCGCTCGGCATCCTCGCCCTCTTCCAGGGGCTGCCCTACACCGTCGCCGGCCTCATCGGCGGACCCCTCATCGACCGTCTCGACACGCGCCGCACCATCATCGGCACGCAGACAGCGCAGATGGTGGCCGCCGCCGTCCTCGCCGGGCTCGCCCTCACCCACAGCGCGACGGTCGGTGAGGTGTACCTCCTGGCCGCGCTGACCGGGGCCGTCCAGATCATCGACTGGCCCGCCCGGCAGGCCTTCGTCTACGAGATGGTCGGCCCCAGCGAGATCCCCAATGCCGTATCGCTGAACACCTCGCTGTTCAACGCCGCCCGGGTCACCGGGCCCGCCATCGGCGGCGCCATCATCGCCGCGCTGGGGGTGGCCCTCTGCTTCGCCATCAACGCCGTCAGCTTCCTGGCGGTGATCGCCAGCCTGGTCCTCATGCGGCGGGACGAACTCTTCCCGGTCGAGGCGGGCCCGCGCCGCCATGTGCTCGGCAGCCTCGGGGAAGGCGTCGCCTGGGTGCTCCACACCCCGGCGGCGTGGCTCACCTGCGGCCTGATGCTCGTGGTGGCCACCTTCGGCATCAACTTCAGCGTCCTCCTGCCGGTGCTGGCCTCGGTCACGCTGCACTCCGGCCCGGTCACCTTCGGCATCCTCTCCGCATGCTTCGGGGCCGGAGCACTCCTCGGGGCCCTCTTCACAGCGAGTGTCGGCCGGCCGAGCTGGAAGCTCCTGCTCGGCGGCGGGCTCGCCTTCGCCGTGCTGCTGCTGGCGCTGGCCCCACTCCACTGGGTCGCCCCCTGCGGCGTGGCCCTGGTGGCCACGGGCGCCGCCTTCACCACCTACACCTCGGTGAGCAACGCGACCGTCCAGCTGGCGGCGCCGGACCGCCTGCGGGGACGGGCCATGGCCGTCTACGGCTACGTGTTCATCGGCAGCGCCCCGCTCGGCGGGCTGCTGGCCGGCTGGCTCAGCGCCGTCGGCGGCACCGAGCTCGCCTTCCTCGTCGCCGGCGGCGTGTGCCTGCTGGCCGTTCTCGCCGCCGCCGGCCTGCAGCGCTTCCTGGCCCCGGCCGGGGATGCGGCGCACCCCGCGGCCGTCGCCGGCGGCCGGCCCCTTCCCCGCCGGGCGACAGTGTCGCCAAGCCGCGAACGGACCGTCGCCTAGGGCGCACCGGCGCCGATCACAATCGATCTCGTGGCGCGTCGACGTCCCGGAACCTGTGCCGGACCGCTCTGCCGGCAGGGGGCGGGACCGACCGGCCGCCGGCATCGCGGTCAGGCCACCACGGGAGCCACGACGTGACCGGCGACACCTCGACCTCGGAGACGGTCCCCGCGGCCGATGCTGGCGAATCTCTCAGGATCGGGGTCCTCTCGCCGCTGCTCGGCGGCACGTTCTTCGGTCGGGTGCTGGCCGGGGTCGCCCGGGTGGGAGAGGAGGCGGGCACCCGGGTGGTGGCCATCCAGACGCTCGACCTGAGCATGGGCGGCCACACCGCCCGGGTTCCGAGGTACGAGCTGCACGCCGCCTGGGAGCGGGTGAACGGCTTCGTCGTGGTGCTGAACGCGGTGAACCGCCAGTACCTCGACCATCTGCGTCGTGAGGGCAAGCCCGTCGTCATGGTCAGCCACGAGGTCGCGGGCTTCAAATGCCCGATGGTCCAGCCGGACAACCGCGGAGGGGCCTTCGCCGCCACCTCCCATCTGATCGACCACGGGCACCGCCGAATCGCCTTCGTGGGCAACTTCTTTCAGACCGACGTCCGGGAACGCTACGAGGCCTACCGGGAAGCCCTTCTCAGCCACGGCATCGAGCCAGAGGCCGACCTGCTCATCGAGACCGCCGACAACCTGGAGGACAGTGGGGAGGCGGCGGGGCGGCAGCTGCTGGCCGCCGGCCTGCCCTCGACCGCCGTGCTGGCCGCCACCGACTTCAACGCGATCGGGCTGATGCGGGCGTTTCGCGCCGCCGGCCTGGTCCTCCCCCGCGACCAGGCGGTCGTCGGTTTCGACGACGCCGAGGCCGCGTCGTCGCTCCGTCCCGCCCTATCCAGCGTGCACATGGGGAGCGAGGAGCTCGGCCGGGAGGCGGCGCGCCTGCTCCTCGAGATGATCTGGGGACGGGGGGTCCATGACGGCCCCCACCGGGTGGCGACGGCGTTCCTGCCCCGCGAATCCTGCGGCTGCTCGGCGGCGACGACGCTCGACGCCGCCGGTGAGCCCGACGCCTCGGCGGGCGGCTCGGTGCGGGAGCGCATGCGGTTCCGCCTGTCCCACCTCCTCCAGGTCGGCGAGCACCCCACGCCGGAGGAGGAGATCGCCCTCGACACCGCCGGCATGGTCCTCGCCCGGGTCGTCGACGACCCCGCCGGCGAGGACCCTGGGCCGGCCGAGATCCAGAGGGCGGCCGAGGCCCTCTGCCTGCTCGCCCCACGCTGGACCACCGTCTCCGCGGTGGCCGCGTGCCTGCGCGCCTCCGCCCGCGAGGCGGCGGCGGGCACGGTGGGGGGAGAAGCCGCCGCCGGCGTCGACGCGCGGATCACCGACGTGGTGGTCGAACTCTCCCGCTCCATGGCCCAGCGCGACATGGGCGCCAGGACCGTGCTGCACCGGGCACTGCGCGACGGGTACGCGCTGAGCATGTCCCTGCTCAGCGGGCACGCGGAGGACCCCCGGTCCCTCCGGTGGCTGGCCAGCACCCGTGCACGGGCCGCCTGCCTGGGGCTCTGGCCGACCGGCGAACACCGCCGGAGCGGGATCGTCGAGGTCGTGAGTTCCTTCCCCGCCGACGGCGGGCCGGGGGGCGCCGTGGAGGAGCGGATGCGGGTCGAGGAGTTCCCTCCCCGCAGCCTCCTCGACGACGTGGCGTGGGGCCCGGGGGAGGTTGCCCTCGTCCTGCCGGTGAGGACGAGCGGGCTGGACGCGGGCGTCATCGCCATGGTGGGCCCGGTGGAACCCGCCGACGTCACCGGGTGGGACCTCTACTTCCAGGACGACGCCCTGCTCAGCGTCTCCGTCGAGCGCCAGATGATGCTGAACTCGCTGCGCTCGCAGCGGGAGGCGCTGGCCCATGCCTACGACCGGGAACGCGACCTCGTCAAGGAGATCCAGGCCAGCGAGGAGCGCTACGGCCTGGCGGCGGGAGCGACCAACGACGGCCTCTGGGACTGGGAGGTGGGGTCGTCCGCCATCTACTACTCCGACCGCTGGAAGGCGCTGCTCGGGCACCAGAGCTCGGAGATCGGCACGGGTCCCGAAGAGTGGTTCGACCGGGTCCATCCCGACGACCTGCACCGGCTCCGCACCGCCATCGCGGCCTGCATCGGCGGGGAGACCGAACGCCTGGAGAACGAGCATCGCCTCCGGGCTGCGGACGGCAGCTACAAGTGGGTGCTCTGCCAGGCCCTCGGGGTCAGGAACTCGGACCACGGGAGGGCCACACGGCTGGTCGGCTCCATCACCGACGTCACCGAGGCGCGCGCCCTCCACGACAGCCTCCGGCACGGCGCCCTGCACGACGGTCTCACCGGGCTTCCCAACCGCACGCTCTTCGTCGACCGGCTCACCCAGGCGCTGACCCGGACGTCGAGGAGCCCCGGCACCCGCATCGCCCTCCTCTTCCTCGACCTCGACGGATTCAAGGAGGTGAACGACAGCCTGGGGCACCTGGCCGGAGACCTGCTGCTCACCAAGCTGGCCGGCCGGATCCGGGAGCGCCTGCGCAAGTCGGATACCCCGGCCCGTCTCGGAGGCGACGAGTTCGCGGTCCTCCTCGAGGATGTGCGCGACGAGGAGGCCGCCCGCCGGATCGCCGCCGACCTCGCCGAGCGGATCGCCGCCCCCTTCGACCTCGACGGCGACGCGGTGCGGGTCACCGCCGCCATCGGCCTCGCCCTGAGCACGACGGGCCTCGAGCGGCCAGACGATCTCCTGCGCGCCGCGGACGCGGCGATGTATCGATCCAAGGGTAGGCGGCGGACCCACGTCAGGCCGCCGAGGCCGAGCGTCTCCCGGGCCGACCACGCGGTCGGCGACGACCGGCCGGTGCTACGGTGAGGCGGTGGATCGCACCCCCCATCGGGGTCGGCTCGTCGCCGTCGGCATCCGGCCCTGGACGGTCTCGGACGCCGACGAGCTGACGGCCCTGTACGCGCCCGCCCGCTCGGAGCTGGTGGCGGAGGGGCCGTGGCGAGGACCGGAGTGGTTCACCGTGGCGGGCCAGCGGACGCGGATCTCGCTGACCCTCGACGACGAGGCGGTGGAGGGCTTCGTCATCACCGCCTCCGGCGCCATCGCCGGCCACATCGTCCTCGACGAGATCCGCAGGGACGTCCTGCAGAGCGCGGGGATCGGCTACTGGGTGGCTCCGTCGCAGCGGGGCCGAGGGGTCGCCACCCTGGCCATCGGGCTCGCCGTCATCCACGCCTTCACCCGGTTCGGCCTCCACCGCATCCACGCCACCGTCGACGTGGAGAACCAGGCCTCCTGGCGGGCCCTCGAGGCCAATGGCTTCCAGCGGGTCGGGGTCATCCGCGGCTTCGCCCTCGTCGAGGGCAGGTGGCACGACCACTACCTGTACCAGTGCACCGCGGAGGGCCTGGAGACGGGCGGCGATCCCCCCGCCGTCGCCGGGCGCCCGCTTCCGACGGAGGGCGGCCAGCCGCCTCCGACGCTGGACGGCGGAACCCCGGCGCCCTGACGGCGGGTCGGGCCCCCTCAGCCGCCGCTCACCAGGCCGGTGCGGCCTCGAGCTGGGCGCGGAGCACCGCGGGGTCGCCGGTCGGCTCCCGGCAGGTGAAGTGCTCGCAGACGTAGGCGACGGGACGGCCATCGGGCGACTGCCGGCCGGCGAGCAGGGGGACCGAGCCGGCCGGGCCCCAGGCGAGCACCCGGTCGGGGTCGTACCGGCGCCAGGCCACCGCCAGCAGGGAGCGGGTCGCCGGGTCTCCGGGGGCGCCGGCGATGGCGATCTCGCGCGGGGGGGAGACGGCCTGGTCGAGGGCTCCGGCCAGGCTCGCCAGCATGAGCGGCGCGCGGGCGATGGCGGGCACGAACGGCTCGATGATCTCCAGGGCACGCTGCCGCCAGCGGGCGTCCCCGGTCAGGCCGGCGAGGCCGAGGAAGAGCCGGGCCGCCGTCGACTGGCCGGAGGGGAGGGGTGTATCCTCCAGCCGGCGAGGGCGGACGAGCAGGGACTCGGCGTCGTCCGCGGTGTCGAAGTAGCCGGTGCCGGGGACCAGGAAGTGGACGGGGATCCCGGCGGCGAGGACCAGCGCCTCCTCGACCAGCCGCGGATCACCGCACGCCTGGTACAGGGCGAGGAGCGCGTCCCCGAGCCCGGCCACGTCCTCGAGGAATCCCCCCACCCCCAGCGCGCCACCGCGCCGGCTCCGCCGCACCCGGCCCTGGACCACCAGCTCCCGGCGCAGGAAGCCCGCGCAGTTCTGGGCAACATCGACATAATCACGGCGGTCGAGGGCGGTGCCCGCCTCGGCGAAGGCCCGCACCGCCAAGGAGTTCCAGGCGGTGATGACCTTGTCGTCCCGGCCCGGGGCGGGACGCCGCCCGCGCGCGGTGAGAAGCCGCGCGGCGATCCCCCGAACCCTCGCCCGCAGCTCCGGCGCCGGCGCCCCCAGCAACCCGGCCGTCTCCTCCAGCGGCCGCGGCATGGAGAGGACCGTGCCGCCGTGGTCGAAGTTCCCCTCCTCGGACACGCCGAAGACCCGGCAGGCGAGCACCGCGTCGTCGCCGCCACCCAGGGCCCCGGCGATCCCGTCCGGCGTCCAGGTGAAGAACCGGCCCTCCGTCCCCTCCGAGTCGGCGTCCTGGGAGGAGGCGAAACCGCCACCCGGGACCTGCATCTCGCGGACCAGGTAGTCGAGGGTGGCCTCGACCGCAAGACGATGTGCACCATCCCCCGTCAACTGGTACGAGTGGAGGTAGACGAGCGCCAGCTGGGCGTTGTCGTACAGCATCTTCTCGAAGTGGGGGACCGACCACTCCCCGTCGACGGAGTAGCGGTGGAAGCCGCCGCCGATCTGGTCGAAGATGCCGCCCCGGAGCATGGCGTCGAGGCTGACGCGCGCCGCCTCGAGCGGCGCTGCGGGGCCGGGGTGGCGCGAGCTGCGCAGCAGCAGCTCGATGGCGCCGGGGTGAGGGAACTTGGGGGGGCCGCCGAAGCCCCCGTGGCGGTGGTCGGTCTCCTCGACCAGCCGGGCGATGGCCTCGGTGACGGCCTGGGGCGACGCCTCGTGCCGCGCCGTCGCAGGGCGCGCGTCGAGCGCCCCGGCGACCTCCCGGCCGGCGCGCTCGACGTCGTCACGGCGGTCGCGGTACGCGTCGTGGGCGGCGCGGAGCACCGCCGGGAAGCCCGGCAGCCCGCCCCGCTCGACCGGCGGGAAGTAGGTGCCACCGAAATACGGTGCCCCGCCGGGGGTGAGGAAGACGGTCATCGGCCAGCCGCCCTGGCCGGTCAGCGCCTGGACCGCCTGCATGTAGACGGCGTCGACGTCCGGGCGCTCCTCGCGGTCGACCTTGACGCTGACGAAGAGCCGGTTGATCAGCGCCGCGATCTCGGCGTCCTCGAAGCATTCGTGGGCCATGACGTGGCACCAGTGGCAGGCGCTGTAGCCGACGGAGAGGAGGATGGGGCGGTCGAGGTCGCGGGCAGCCCGGAAGGCATCGTCGCCCCACGGGAACCAGTCGACCGGGTTCTCCATGTGCTGCCGGAGGTAGGGGCTCGACTCGGCGGCGAGGCGGTTGGCCACGGCAGCTCAGGCTACACGCCACGTCCGCTCCGACCGGCGGACGGCGCCCGCCGGCCCCGCCGCCGACCGCTATGGGGCGACCCGGGTCAGCAGCGATTCGTAGAGGTCGATGGTCTGTGTGGCCACGGCCTCCCAGCTGAAGCGCTCGAGGACGCGGCGGCGGCCGGCCCGGCCCATGTCAGCGGCCAGGACGGGGTCGGCGACGAGCTGATTGATCCTGTCTGCGAGGTCCGCCTCGAAGTGGCGACCGGAGGGCGCACCTCCGGTTTCCGCCGGGCCGGGCACCAGGTAGCCGGTCTCCCCGTCGACGACGATCTCGGGGATGCCGCCGACCGCGCTGGCGACCACCGCCGCCCCGCACGCCATCGCCTCCAGGTTGACCAGCCCGAAGGGTTCGTAGACGGACGGGCAGACGAAGGCGGCGGCATGGCTCAGCAGCTGGATCACCGTGGCGCGGGGCACCGCCGCCTCGATCCAGACGATCGACACCCCGGCGCTCCGCGCCGCCTCGTACAGATCCCGAACCTCGGCGGCGATCTCCGCGGTGTCGGGGGCGCTGGCGAAGAGGACCAGCTCGGCCGAGCGGTCGAGCGACGGGGCCGCCCGGAGCAGGTGGGGCAGGCCCTTCTGCCGCGTGATGCGCCCGACGTAGGCGACCAGCCTCCGATCGGGGTCGACGCCGAGGGCGGACAGCGCATCGGTCCCCGGGTCGGGATGGTATTCGCCGGCGTCGATCCCGTTGTGGATGACGTGGACCCGGGCCGGGTCCACCGAGGGGTAGCAGGCGCAGACGTCGCGGCCCATCGCCTCCGAGACGGCGATGACGGCGTCCGCCGCCTCCAGGGCGGTCCGCTCGCAGAAGACGGCCAGGGCGTACCCGGCGCCGAGCTGCTCCTCCTTCCAGGGGCGCAGCGGCTCCAGGCTGTGCGTGGTGCAGACATGGGGGACATCCCACAGCAGCTTGGCGAGGTGTCCGGCCAGGTTCGTGTACCAGGTGTGCGAGTGCACCAGGTCGACCCCGGACAGCGCGGAGGCCATGGCCAGGTCGACCGACATCGCCTCCAGCGCCGCGTCGGCCGGCCGGCCGGTGGCGAGGGCGGGCCACGGCTGGTAGGTGGCGGCGACCAGGTCCGAGGGTCGGGGGGCACCGAAGCAGTGCACCGCCACCTCGATGTGGCGGGCCAGCTCACGGGTGAGGTACTCGACGTGGACCCCGGCCCCGCCGTAGACCTCGGGCGGGTACTCGCGCGTCAGGATGCCGGCCCGCATCAGCCGGGACCCGCTTCGATCACCTGGTGCTTGCCGATGACGACGACACCGCCCCTGGAAACGGTGAACCGGGGGTCGCCGGCCGGGTCGTCGCCGATGACCGCCCCCGGCGGAACCACCACCTGCTTGTCGATGATCGCCCGCCGAACGACCGCCCCGCTGCCGACCTCGACCCCGTCCATGAGGACGCAGCCCTCGACCAGGGCCCCCGAGGCCACCCTCACCCCGGGACTGAGCACCGACCGGCGGACCGTGCCCCCGGAGACGATGACCCCGGGGCTCACGATCGAGTCGAGGGCGGTGCCGCGCTGCTGCTCGTCGTCGAAGACGAACTTGGCGGGGGGCAGCGGGCCGTAGAAGGAGTAGATCGGCCACTCCATGTTGTAGAGGCTGAACACCGGGGTCACCGAGACCAGGTCCATGTGGGCGTCGTAATAGGCGTCCAGGGTGCCGACGTCGCGCCAGTAGCCGTGCTCGTGCTCGGTCCCCCCGGGGACGACGTTGCGGTCGAAGAGGTAGGCGGCGGCGTCCCCGCGTTCGACGAAGCGGGGGATGATGTCGCCCCCCAGGTCGTGCTTGCTGCCCGGGGTGGCGGCGTCCTCGACCAGGGCGTCGATGAGGGCCTGGGCGGTGAAGACGTAGTTGCCCATGGAGGCGAGGCAGCTGTCGGGATCGTCGTCGAGACCCTCCGCCCGCTGTGGCTTCTCGCGGAAGGTGGAGATGCGGTCGCCCGACACCTCGATGAGGCCGAAGTCGGTGGCCTGGGCGCGGGGGACGCGGACGGCCGCCACGGTGACCGCCGCTCCCAGCGAGATGTGCTCGGCGAGCATCTGCCGCGGGTCCATGCGGTAGAGGTGATCGGCGCCGAAGACCAGGACGTAGTCGGGATTCTCGTCGCCCAGCAGGTTGAAGTTCTGGTAGATCGCGTCCGCCGAGCCGGCGAACCACCGGGGCCCGCGCCGCATCTGGGCGGGGACGGGCGTGACGTAGTTGCCGAGGAGCGGCGAGAGCCGCCAGGTCTGGCTGATGTGCCGGTCGAGGCTGTGGCTCTTGTACTGGGTGAGCACGGCGATGCGGCGGAACTCGGCATTGACCAGGTTGCTGAGGACGAAGTCGATGAGGCGGTACACCCCGCCGAAGGGGATGGCCGGTTTGGCTCGATCCCTGGTCAGAGGCCAGAGGCGCTTCCCCTCGCCGCCGGCGAGGACGATGGAGAAGACCCGCGGCGGCCGGATCTGGATGCCGGGGGAATCAGGGGCGAGCATCACCACCACCGATGATCCCAGAGATACGGTGGTTTCGGCGGTTATCGCGCGGGGACGATCCGGCGGACGGCGTCCGGGGCACGGTGCCCTCTCCCTCGGGCGGCCGGGCAGGGTCGCCGGAAGGGGCTCCCCGCCACCACCCAGGATGCGCCGCGCCGGCCGATCCGGCTCAGCTCGCCTCCTCGAGGGCGTTGGCGAACTGGCTGGCGTAGAGGTCGTGGTAGAAGCCGCGGCGCTCCATCAGCTCGGCGTGGCTGCCCTGCTCGACGATGCGGCCGGCGTTCATGACCACGATCGAATCCGCGTTGCGGATGGTCGACAGCCGGTGGGCGATGACGAAGCTCGTGCGGCCCTTGCGCAGGCGCGCCATGGCCTGCTGGATGAGCACCTCGGTTCGGGTGTCGACGTTGCTCGTCGCCTCGTCGAGGATCAGGATGGCCGGGTCGGCGAGGAAGGCCCGCGCGATGGTCAGCAGCTGCCTCTCACCTGCGGAGATCGCCGAGGCGTCCTCGTCCAGGATCGTGTCGTACCCCTCGGGGAGGGTGCGGACGAAGTGGTCGACATGGGCGGCCGTGGCGGCGTCGATCACGTCCTGCAGGCTGGCCCCCTCCCTGCCGTACGCGATGTTGTCCCGGATGCTGCCGGCGAACAGCCAGGTGTCCTGGAGCACCATCCCGAACATGGAGCGGACCGTCTCGCGGGGCATCTCGCGCGCATCCACGCCATCGAGGTAGATGTGACCCGAGTCGATCTCGTAGAAGCGCATGAGCAGGTTCACCACCGTCGTCTTCCCCGCCCCGGTGGGGCCGACGATGGCCACCGTCTCACCCGGCTGGACATCCAGGTCGAAGTCCTCGATGAGAGGCTTGTCCGGCTCGTAGCGGAATGAGACCTGGTCGAGGACGACGTGCCCGGCCGGGGAGGGGAGTGCCGGCGAACCGGTGGCATCGGGGCCCTCCTCGTCCGACGCGAGGAACTCGAAGACGCGCTCGGCCGAGGCCAGGCCCGACTGCAGCATGTTCATCTGGCTGGCGATCTGCATGATCGGGTTGGTGAACTGGCGCGAGTACTGGATGAAGGCCTGGATGTCACCGAGCGAGATGGATCCCGAGACGACGAAGTACCCGCCGATGACTGCGATGGCCACGTAGTTGAGGTTGGAGAGGAACATCATGGCCGGCTGGATGATGCCGGAGAGGAACTGCGCCCGGAAGCTGGGCTCGTAGAGCGCCTGATTCTCACGATCGAACTCTTCCTTGGTGCGGCGGCTCCGCCCGAAGATCTGCACCAGGGAGTGGCCCGTGTGGGTCTGCTCGACCAGGCTGTTCACGGTTCCGGTGCGGGCCCATTGGGCGGTGAACTGCTTCTGCGAGCGGCGGGCGATGAGGAGCGTGACGCCGATCGACATGGGGACCATCACCAGGGAGATGAGGGCGAGGAGCGGGCTGATCCACAGCATCATGGCCAGCACGCCGACGATGGTCAGCACCGAGGTGAGCAGCTGGCTGAGCCCCTGCTGCAGCGTCGTGGTCACGTTGTCGATGTCGTTGGTGACGCGGCTCAACACGTCGCCGTGGGGATGGCTGTCGAAGTACTTGAGGGGCAGGCGGGCCAGCTTGGCCTCGACGTCCCGGCGCATGCCGGAGACCGTCCGCTGCGCCACCCCCGCCATGATGTACCCCTGAGCCCAGCTGAACACGGCGCCGAGGACGTAGAGGAGGGCCACGACTCCGAGGGTCCAGCCGAGCTGCGTGAAGTCGATGCCGTGACCGGGGTTGATGGTCGTCCCGGAGAGCATCTGCGCCAGCTGTCCCTGTCCGTGCGCCCGCAGAAGCGCCTCGGCCTGCGCCTGGGTCGTGCCCGCCTGGAGGTTCCTCCCGAGCAGGCCGTCGAAGATGATGTTGGTCGCGTTACCGATGATCCGGGGCGCGGCGACGACGAGGGCGATGCCCACCGATCCCAGCACCGCGGCCGCGCTGATCTTCCGGATTTCGGGGCGGAGCCGTCCCAGGAGCAGGCGCAGCGCGCGCCGCAGGTCCTTGCCGCTCTGCGGGGGTCCGGCCATCATCATCCGCCCCGGCCCGCCGCCGAAGCCCCGGCCCTGTCGGCCCCCCGGGCCGCGCGCCATCATGCCGCGGCCTCGCCGAGCTGGGACACGACGATCTCGTGGTACGCCTCGCAGGTCGACATGAGCTGCTCATGCGTGCCCGAGCCGACGACCACGCCCTCGTCGAGGACGATGATCTTGTCGGCGTTGAGGATCGTGCTCACCCGCTGGGCCACGATCACCACCGTGGCATCGCGCGTCTGATCTGCCAGGGCCGCCCGCAGCCGTGCGTCGGTGGTGGCGTCGAGGGCGGAGAAGCAGTCGTCGAAGAGGTAGATCCGGGGCCGCTTGACGATGGCGCGGGCGATGGCGAGCCGCTGCCGCTGGCCCCCCGAGACGTTCGTCCCGCCCTGGTCGATGGGGGCCTCGAGCTGCCCCGGCATGGTGGCCACGAAGTCGCGCGCCTGCGCCACCTGGAGGGCGTGCCAGAGCTCGGCCTCGGTCGCCTCCTCGGCGCCGAAACGCAGATTGTCGGCGACCGTGCCGCTGACGAGGTAGGCCTGCTGGGGGACCAGCCCGATGCTGGACCACAGCTCCTCCAGCGAGCGCTCCTTGACGTCCACCCCGTCGATCATCACCGCACCGTCGGTGACGTCGAAGAAGCGGGGGATGAGGTTGAGTAGGGTCGTCTTGCCGGAGCCGGTGCCGCCGATGATGGCGGTCGTCTCGCCGGGAAGGAGGCGGAAGGACAGGTCGCGCAGCACCGGCTGCTCCCCTCCCGGGTAGCCGAAGGTGGCGTGGCGGAACTCGATGATCCCCTTGGAGCTGGCCGGGGTCACGGGATTCGCGGGCGCGGCGATGCGCGGCTCGACGCGCAGCACCGCCCCGATGCGCTCGGCGCTGGCTTCCGCACGGGGCACGAGGATGACCATGATCACGGCCATGAGCACGGACATCAGGATCTGCAGGATGTAGGCGAGGAACGCGGTCAGGTTGCCGATGGGCATCTGTCCCGAGGCGATCAGGTGACCGCCGAACCAGAGCACGGCAACGCTGCTGAGGTTCATCAGTCCCATGAGCATGGGGAAGGCGATGACGAAGAGGCGGTTGACGCGCAGTCCGGTCGCGGTCAGGCTGGCGTTGGCGGAGGCGAAGCGGTCCTCCTCGTAGTCGGTGCGGACGAAGGCGCGGATCACGCGTACGCCGGTGATCTGCTCGCGCAGCACCTGGTTGATGCGGTCGATCTTGACCTGCATGGACTGGAACTGGGGCACGGCCAGGAACAGCATGGTGAGGACGACCGCGGCCATGAGGGGGACGGCCACCACCAGCAGCAGCGACAGCGTCACGTTCTCGTGGAGCGCCATGATCACGCCCCCGATCATCATGATCGGGGCGGCGACCATGATGGTCAGGGCCATCTGCAGGAAGATCTGGATCTGCTGCACGTCATTGGTGTTGCGCGTGATCAGGGAGGCCGTGCCGAAGCTGTTCATCTCCCGTGCGGAGAATCCGAGAACGCGACCGAACACCGCCCCCCGCAGGTCCCGGCCGACGCCCATGGAGGTGCGCGACGCGAAGTACGTGGCCACCACGGCGAGGATCCCGGAGGCCAGGGTGAGCCCGAGCATGAAAGCGCCGGTGTTCCAGATGTACGAGACGTCGCCCTTGGCGATGCCGTTGTTGATGATGTCGGCGGTGAGGTTCGGCAGGTAGAGCCCGAGCACCGTCTGGCCGATGATCAGCGCCAGCACGACGGCGACCTGGAGGCGGTACGGCCGCAGGCGCACGCCCATCATGCGCATCAGGCTCATCCGGGCTCCTCCCCGCGGGGTTCGACCGTCGCGGCGCCTGTCGCAGCCGCCCGGGCCGCGGCCGAGTGGTGCTCCCCCTCCATCGGAGTGGTCACGACCCGCTCGATGAGGCCGATGAGCGTGGCGCACTCTTCGTCGCTGAGACCGGCCAGCGCGTCGCCGATGCCGCGGCGCCAGCCCTCCTCCATCTCCTCGTGCAGCCGCCTGCCCCTGTCGCTCAAGGTGATCAGGACCAGGCGGCGGTCGTCAGGGTCGCCGCTCCGGTCCACCAGACCGAGCCGCACCAGGCGATCGGCCATCTGGGTGGCCGTGCTCATGGAGGCGGCGTCGAGACAGCCGGCCAGCTCCCCCATGGAGATGCTGCCGCGCCGGGCCACGGTGTGCAGCGCCTGCATCTGGTGCACGGTCACCGGCCCGATCACCTGCGTCAGATCGGCGGGGAGAGCCCGGGCGAAGAGCCGGCGGAGTTGGGGCAGGACCACCATGAGGCGGTCCAGCAGGTCGGTGCGCGGGGCGTCCGGCACGTGGGGGAGGGAGATGGATGCCATTTACTTCATGGAGTGTACCATTCTCAGGCCGCAAGGTTTCGGTCATGTAGCTGTTCTGTCACTGGACCGGCGCCGGGACCAGCCGGCGAGGGCGAGGGCGGCCAGGAGCGTCACCACCAGGCACACCGCGCCGGTGATCAGCCACTTGCCGGTGAGACTGCCACCGGAGTAGGCGGGGATCGCGGGCAGTGATTGCAGGCGGTGGACGTAGAGCCCCCCGGTGGTTCCCGCCCACACCGCCGGTACCGGCCCCGAGGTGTCGGCGGCAAGGCTGAGGACGCCGTCGGGGAGCCCGGGATCGGCGCGCACCCAGTCATCGCCCCCATCGGTGGTGAGCAGCGTCCCGTAGCCGTCGGTGCCCAGGTAGACGACGTCGCTGACCGGCTTCGAGCTGAACGCGGTGATCGCCGTCACGGCCGGCGTCCCGGTGACCAGGGTGTTGGGCAGCAGGACCAGGGAGAGGGACCAGGAGCCGCCGGCGGTGCGGCGCCACACCTGCCCGGAGACGCTGACAGCGAGGACGACCCCCGGCAGCGCGGCGGGAGCCGCGATGAGATGCGCCCCCGTCCCCAGTGCCGGGCTGCCGGGGTCGACCCGCGCCGAGGAGCCGTTCGGCGAGCTCACGATGCGCCCGGCGGGGTCGATGGACCAGGTGGTCCCGGCGGCGGTGACGCTCGCCGCCTGCGCCGGCGGCGGTGTCGCCGCCGGCTCGAATCCCGCCCCGGTGGCGATCATGGCCTGGCCGTCAACCATGGCCACGACCCGTCCCTGCACCACCCCGACCCTCGACACCGCCCGGCCGGAGAACCCGGCGAGCTGCCACCACGGGGCGCTGGCGTCGGCCGTCACAGGGCCGCAGAGGAAGCAGGCCGCGACGGCGGCCAGGGCACCCAATCCGGCGAGCCGGCGGGGGGGCGGGCCAGGTCCCGCCTCGGCGGTGCGCTCCATCAGGATCCAACCGTACCCGAGGGTGGCCCGCCCTGCCCAGCCTGTCCGCCGGCGACGCCGGAGCTCAGCGGAACCGGGAGGCCCGGGAGAGGATCATGCCGCCGCGCACGATCCCCAGCACCCCGAAGACGATGAACCCCCACCGGACGAGGAGGAACCCGCCGCGCGTGCCGAAGGTCGCGGCGTCGGCGAGGGTCAGGACGATGCCGATGGCGAGGAGGAAGACGCCGATGCCGATGCGGGCCAGGCCCCGCCGCCGCATCGCCGCGTGGATCATGGGGCGGCCGTACCCGTACCGGCCCCGCATCCGGTACCCCGGTCCCATGGGGTACCCCGGACCCCTGGGATAGCCGGGCGGCGCCGCGCCGCGGCCGCCGTCACGGGACCATTCCGGCGGCTGCCCGGAGGGCGGCGGCGGAGAGCCCGGCGAGGCGCCCGCCGGCCCGCCGGGAGGCGGGTAGGAGCCTGGGTCGGTCATCGAGCGCCTCCTCCGGTCTGAGCGGACCCCTCCGGCGAGAGTACCAGCGATCACCCCCCCCGGACCGTGGCAGACTCCCGGACGTGAGCGACATCGGGGTCGCCGTCATCGGCTACGGCCTCGCCGGCGCCGTCTTCCACGCCCCCCTGATCGCGGCCACCCCGGGCCTGCGGGTCCGGGCCGTGGTCACGGGTTCCCCCGAACGCCGGCGGCGGGCCCAGGAGGACTTCCCGGACGCCCGCCTGCCCGCCACCGCCGACGAGCTCTGGGGGGATGCCGGCGACATCGGCCTCGTCGTGGTCGCCACGCCGAACCACCTCCACGCGCCCCAGGCGATCGCCGCGCTGGAGCTGGGCCTCGCCGTCGTCGTGGACAAACCGCTGGCCCTCAGCACCGCCGAGGCGGGCGCCATGCTGGCCGCGGCGGAGCGGACGCGGGGCCTTCTCGCCGTCTTCCACAACCGCCGATGGGACAGCGACTTCCTCCTCCTCCGCGAGCTGGTCGAGCAGGACCGGCTGGGCGGTCTGCATCGCCTCGAGGCCCGCTTCGAGCGGTACCGGCCGGAGGTGAGCTCCGGCAGCTGGCGCGCCGGGGCGACCCCCGAGCAGGGAGGCGGGCTCCTCCTCGACCTGGGAAGCCACCTCATCGACCAGGCGCTGGTCCTGCTCGGCAGGCCGCAGACGGTGTACGGCGAGGTGGCCTCCGTGCGCTCCGGCGCCATCGCCGACGACGACTGCTTCCTCGCCCTCCACTTCCCGGGCGGGGCGCACGCGCACCTCTGGATGAGCGATCTCGCCCCCGCGGTGGGACCGCGATGGCGCGCCTGGGGACGCGCCGCGACCCTCGAGGTGTGGGGCCTGGATCCGCAGGAGTCCCAGATCCGGGCAGGAGCACGGCCGGGAAGCCCCGGCTTCGGCGCGCCCGACGGGGGGCAGCGCGCCATGCTGGTCACCGGCGGTGAGTGGAGCGGCTCGGGCGGGGACCTGCCGCTGCCAGCAGGTCGCGCCGCGGACTTCTACGCGGGCATGGCGGCGGCCATCCGCGGGGTGGCGCCGGTGCCGGTGCCGGCAGAGGCGGGCGTGGACGTCCTGTCGGTGGTGGAGGCGGCGCGGCGCAGCTCGGCCACGGGCACACTCGTCGCCCCCGCCTGGCTGCCCCCCACGCCGTAGCCGCTCCGGGGCCGGCTCCGGCGTGCCCGGTCCTCAGAAGCCGTAGAGGCCGGGAAGGACGGCCGCGAAGACGGCGACGTCGGCAACCATGTGGACCGCCATCGCGGGCCAGAGCGAGTTGGTTCTCTGCGTCGCCAGGCCGAGCAGGAAGCCGAGGAAGGCGGTGATGACGACGAGAGGCGCCTCGGGGCCCTGGTAGACGATGGCCAGGTGGGCGAGGGCGAAGACTGCCGACTGGGCGAGATTGGCGGCCAGCGGACCCGTCAACCTCTCCAGGCTGCCGAGGAGCAGGCCGCGGAACTGCAGCTCCTGCGCGGCCGCCTGGAGCATGTTGGCGGGCACGAGCCAGACGGAGTCGCGGGCCAGGGCCGGGATGGCGAACCCCTCCCGGCCGAGCAGACCGGCGGGGATGGCCAGCGTCACGAGCAGGAAGAGCAGGATGCCGCCGGCCGCGACCGCCGCCGCCGGCCAGCCGAAATGGAGCAGGCGCAGGCGGGGCCGGGCGTCGCGCGGCGCCAGCCGCACCAGGAGGAGGACCGCGGCGGTGACGGCGAACCACGCCACCGAGGAGTAGAGGCCGGCCTGGTCCCCGGTCTGGCGAACGCCCAGATCCGCGAGCAGCTGGGGGGTCGCCTGGAAGGCCGACCAGGACAGCGTGATGGTGACGATGCCGACCAGCATCAGGCGGGCCCGGGCCAGGCCCGGCATGAGGAACACGACGGCGAGGAGGGCGAGGGCGACCCCGCTGGCGCGCAGCTGGTAGGGATCGAGGCCGTTGACGTCGCTGTACAGGTTGGGGATGAGCACCACCGCCGCGAGCGCGGCGAGGACGACGAGGAGTGGCGTCAAGGGCGCCAGGGCCGCGCGCCCCAGGGCGGAGGTGCCGTTTCCGGGCATCCCGGCGGGCTCCGGCCCCTCCCCCGACACGGGGGGAGCCGGGGTCGCCCCGGCCGGTCCGGGATCAGCCGGTGGAGACATGGCGCCAGCCCTCGAGGACCTCGGCGACGGTGAGGTCGGCCTCGCCCGCCGCCTCGGCGAGGGAGACGTTCGCACCGGGGACGACCTCCACACCGATGAGCCGGTGGCAGGCGACGAGCAGCGTCATGTCCGCGTCGGCGATCGGCCGGACGGGCATGGCCCCGCGCATCACGACCCAGTCCCGCGTCACCCGGTATCCGAGTCCGACGAGCTTCCGGCCCCCGACGGCGATGTCGCTGAATCCCGGGCACCATCCACCCTCCACCCGTCCCGTGGTGGGGGCCAGGCCGAAGCCTCCGAGGGCGAGCCGGAACCAGGCGCCCAGCGCCGCGGACATCCAGTCGAGGGGCATCCCCCGTCCCCGGGGGGGGACGCCGACGGCGCAGAGCCCCAGCCAGCCGGGCCCACCGACCATGAAGGTCCCACCGACGGGACTGGTCGTCAGCCCGGGAAGGCCGGGGAGGGCGCGAACCGCGCTCACCAGATCCTCGCGGCGGGCCAGCCCGCCGCTCATCGCCACCCGGCGCAGCGTGGTGCGGAGCTGGAGCCCGACCGTCCCGGGATCGCCGGCTAGGTGGAGGGGGATCTCCGGAGGGTCGTGGGGCCGCCGCTCCTCGGCGATCTCCGCGACGCGCACCAGCGCGCGGTGCGCGCCGGCGGCGTCCCCCCCGGAGGGACGGACGGCACCCTCGTCAGGGAGTGGCCCGGCGGATTCCACCTCACGCATCCACGGTGGGATTCTAGGATTGCCGCCGATGGCCGCCCCACCGGTGCCCGATCGACACGTCCACACCGAGTGGTCGTGGGACGCGGCCCGGGGGGACATGCTGGCGACGTGCGCCAGGGCGGAGGAGCTCGGCCTCCCCGCCGTCGCCTTCACCGACCACGCCGACTTCACCGTCTGGCAGCGGAGCAAAGGTCTGGAGGCCGCGGCCCGGGCCGGCGCCTCGGCCACGTCGGTCCCGCCGGACGAGGCCCTGCCGGCCGGTCGAACCTGGCCGGTGCGCGTGCCCGTCAATCCGGCCGGCAGCGGTGACCTGGACATGGCCGGCTACTGGGAGGCCCTCGAACGCTGCCGGGCAGCCCACCCGCGCCTCCGGATCGAGAGCGGCATCGAGCTGGGGGAGCCCAATCTCTTCCCCGACCAGGCCGCGGCCGTCCTCGGGCAGCGGCGACCGGACCGCGTGCTGGGATCGATGCACTGCATCGCGGTGGACGGCGAGCTCGTCGACATGAGCTCGCCGGGCCTGCTCCTCCCCGCCAACGCCGCCTCCCGGATCCGCACCTTCCTGGCGGCAACCCTGGACCTCGTCGAGAGCCCGGCGCCGTTCGCCATCCTCGCCCACCTCGACTACCCCAAGCGGTACTGGCCCCACGAGCGGCTGGTCTTCGACGAGGAGGCCTTCGAGGAGGAGTACCGAGCCGTCCTGCGCGCCCTGGCGACGAGCGGCCGGGCCCTGGAGGTCAACACCAGCCGCGCCATGGAAGCGCCCCGAGGCCTGTGCCCCGGTCTCGTCCCGCTGCGCTGGTGGCGGCAGGCGGGTGGGGAGGCGATCACCTTCGGCAGCGACGCGCACAGCCCGGTTCATCTCGCCGCCGGCTTCGCCATCGCGGTTGAGGTCGCCGAGGCGGCCGGCTTCCGGCGCGGCTCCGACCCGCTCGACCTCTGGCGGCGCGCCTGAGGCGGCACCGGGGCAGGCTCCCCGCCGCGGGCCGCGCCCACCGGTGATCGGCTACTCTGCCGCTGTCCGATCCGCGCCTCTGGAGCACCGGCCATCAGCGTCACCATCCTCGTCGGCGGCCAGTGGGGCGACGAAGGCAAGGGCAAGGTCATCGACCTCCTCGCCGCTTCCGTCGACCTCGTGGTGCGCTCCGGCGGCGGCGACAACGCCGGTCACACGGTCGTCGTCGGCGGCACGCAGTACAAGTTCCGGCTCATCCCCAGCGGGATCCTCTCCCCGACGACGATGTGCGTCATCGGCCACGGCATGGTGGTCAACCCCAAATCCTTCCTGGCGGAGCTGGACGAGCACAACGGGCACGGAATCGACACCCGCAACCTCATCATCAGCGACCGGGCTCACATGGTCATGCCCTATCACCCGGTCCTCGACGAGCTGGGCGAGCAGCAGCGTGGCGACGACCGCCTCGGCACCACCCATCGCGGCATCGGCCCCGCCTACGAGGACAAGGTCCGGCGCGTCGGGTTCCGCATCGGGGATCTCACCAAGCCCGCCTTCCTCGAGAAGAAGCTCCGCTTCGTCCTCCGCCTGAAGAACGAATCCCTTGTCCGCCTCTATGGCCACGCGCCCTTCGACGAGCAGGCCATCCTCACCGAGTACCTCGGCTACGCGGAGCGTCTCGAACCGTACATCCGCGACGTCCACCCCATCATCCAGTCGGCACTGCGCGAGGGCAGGAACATCCTCTGCGAAGGGGCCCAGGGGGCCATGCTCGACCTCGACCTCGGCACCTATCCCTACGTGACCTCGTCCTCGCCCACCGCCGCCGGGGCCCTGACGGGCAGCGGCATCCCCCCATCACGCGTGACCAAGACGGTGGGCGTCTTCAAGGCGTACACGACCAGGGTCGGCTACGGACCCTTCCCAACCGAGCTCCGCGACGACGTGGGCGAGAGGATCCGCGAGACCGGGGCGGAGTTCGGCACGGTCACCGGGCGTGCCCGCCGGGTCGGCTGGTTCGATGCCGCCGTCGCCCGGTACTCGGTGGCCACCAACGGCATCGACGCTATGGTCGTCACCAAGGTGGACGTGCTCGACGAGGTCGAGACCCTCAAGATCGCCACCGGCTACCTCAGCAAGGGCGAGTACTGGGACCACCCGATGTCGAACATCTCCCACCTCAAGCACGCCGAACCGGTGTACGAGGAGATGCCCGGGTGGCGGTCGTCGACGCGGGACTGCCGGCGCTTCGAGGACCTTCCCCGTGAGTGCCAGGCGTACATCGAACGCCTCGGTGAGCTCGCCGGCGCGGCCGTCGACGTCGTCTCGGTGGGGGCCGACCGTGAGCACACGCTGGTCCGGCGGCCGCTGATCTGAGCCCGAGGTCGCGCAGGGTGGGCCGACAGGGCATGGCGCTGGTATCCTGGGCCGCGCCTACCGGCTCCAGGGCCGGCGAGGGCGGCGGCGCCCTCCGTTGCCATCATCTTCCCAGCGCCCGCTCCCGAGGACCCATGCGGATTCCCATCGTTGTCGGAGCGGCGGAACCGGCACTGCGGCCATCGTGGCCCCGACGGTTCGCCGCCCTCCTCCTGGCCGGCTCAGCGGCGGTCCTGCTGCTCTGCGGGGGATTCGGTGTGACAGCCCGGGCGGACTTCGTCCTCACCGGGCAGCTTCCCAACCTCGGTTCGGGGAGGATCTGGCAGGTCGTCTTCGACCCCGCCAACCCGGCGCTGGCGGCGGCGGCCACCGACACCGGGGTCTACCTCAGCCAGGACGGGGGCCTGACGTGGGCCGTCTCCGGTCTGACCGGCGTCCGGGTCTGGGCGGTGGGCTTCGACACCCGGCAGGCGACGCCGACCTTGTATGCGGGCCTTTTCGACCAGGGGATCCGGGACTCCGCCGACGGCGGCAAGACGTGGTCCGACGTGTCAACCGGGCTGCAGAACCGGAACGTGCGGTGCTTCGCCTTCAGCCTAGGGGGCATCGCCGCCGGAACCGACGACGGAGTCGCACTCTCCGTCAACGGGCAGACCTGGCATGACGGTGGCCTCGACGGGGACAGCGTCAGCTCGCTGGCGGTGTCCGCCTACATCCCGACGCCGGTCTTCGTCGCCGGCATCGACGACGGCGACCTGAGCCACGGCTTCCTCTTCCAGAGTGGCCCGACCGCCGGCGTCTGGACACCGATGACCGCCGGGCTCCCCAAGAGCGCGATCGCCAGCTGGATCAGCGCCGGTCCGCTGGCGGCGACGGTGAGCCAGCAGCAGCTCCTCGTCACCACCAGCAAGGGGACCTTCTTCTCGGATGACGACGGCACGGCGTGGAACGCGAGTTCCGGCATCCCCAGCGATCTGTACCTGACCACGGCGACCTTCAGCCCGCTCGACCCCGACCTCGTCTATGCGGGGGCGGACTCCGGGGGCAGCAGCGGGGGCGACCTGCTCCGCTCGGCGGATGGAGGCCAGACCTTCAGCGTCGCCGATGCCGGCCTGCCCTCGACGAAGGGGGCGGGGGACGCCCCCTCAAGAGAGGTGGAGAGCATCGCCGTCGCCGCCACCTCGCCACAGCCGACGGTGCTGGCGGCGATCGACACCTACGAGGGCGCCGCGGTGATCTATCGGGAGGTCGACATCACCGCTCCGACCCCACCCCCGGCCGCCACCGCCTCCGGTGCTGTGGCGACACTGCCCCCGGGGAGCAGCACGCCGATCGTCGCCACGCCGACGGCGCAGGCGACGGGGCCGACGCCCACCGCCAAGCCGCAGACCAGCCTCATCGGCCGGATCGGCGGCGCTGTCCTCCACTTCCCGATTCCGCTCCTTTTCGAGGTCCTCTTCGTGGCCCTGCTCGTGTTCCTTTGGGTCCGCTGGCGCCGCCACTACTACGTCGACGGTCCGCCCTAGCGGGATCGCAGCGGAATCGCCGGAGGGGCGCCGGTCACCCGGCGGCGGGCCGGCCCACCGGCGCCAGGGGGAGCCAGACGGTGACCGTCGTCCCGGCACCCTCGCTGCTGGTGATGGCCGCGTCACCACCCTGGGCACGAGCCAGGCCCTGGACGATGGCCAGACCGAGACCGGTGCCCCCCTCGACGCGGACGCGGGTCTTCTCACCGCGATAGAAGCGCTCGAAGACGTGGGGCAGATCGGCGGCGGGGATCCCGGGGCCGTCGTCGTGGGCATCGATCCGGGCCCTGCGACCGTCGTTCGTCACCGACCAGAGCTGGCGCGCCCCGGGGGCATACCGGCAGGCGTTGACGAGGAGGTTGCGGACGATGGCGGTGAGCGCGGTCCGGTCGCAGCGGACCACGACGGGCGCCGGCGGGAGGTCGCGGTCGAGGCGCTCCGGCATCCCCGGCACACCCTCGTCGAGGAGCCGGCCCAGGGCCGGCACGACGTCGAAATCCTCCGCCGTGTGGGCGCCCTGGGCGTCCACGCGGGCGAGGGTGAGCAGATCGGTGACCAGCAGCCGCAGCCGTTCAGCCTCTCGCGCCATCGAGGCCAGCGCCGACGCGAGCGTCGCCTGGTCGTGGGCGGCGCCGCGGCGCAGGACCTCGAGGTACCCGCTCAGGGCGGTCACCGGCGTCCTCAGCTCGTGGGACGCGTCGGCGATGAAACGCCGCACCTTCGCCTCCGACTCGCTCTGGGCGGCGAAGGCACCCTCGATCCGGTCCGCCATGTGATCGAAGGCGGTGGCCAGCTGGCCGACCTCGTCGCCGCGCGGCAGGAGCTGCGTTCGGGCCCGCAGGTCGCCCCCGGCGAGCCGGCCCGCCGTCGCGGTGAGGCGGCGCAGCGGCCGGAGTGTGCGCCCGGTCAGGAGGAGGCCGATGATCAGGGCGAGGAGGAGCATCGCCGCGCCGCCGAGGACGAGCATGGTCAGGTCCCCCGAGAGCACGTTGTCGATGGGGGTCATCGGCTCCGAGGTCTCGAGGACGGCGGCGGTCCGTCTCAGGGCGAGCTTCCCCAGCGGGAAACCGGCCACCAGCTCGTCGCCGCTCGAGGTCGAGACGACCTCGTGCCGCTGGACGCCCTGGCTCACCAGCGCCTGGAAGACCGGCGCGGCGAGGGAGGGGGGAGTGCTCCCGGCGGGGCGGACCAGGAGCATCGCCCCGGCGGGACCGTACACGGCCACCGCCACCCGCGCCCCCGACGCCTGGCTCATCAGGCTTGCCAGCAGGGCGACCTTCTGGGTATCCGTCTGGCCAGTTTCGCCGGAGGCGGCGTACAGCCTCTCCGCGGTGGTCAGGTCGAAGCTGCGCTCCGAGACATGGCTGTTGATCAGGCTGTCCCGCAGCGTCTCGTACTGGAAGACCCCGAGTCCGGCGAGCAGCACCGCGATCAGGCCGACGTAGGAGAGGGTGAGGCGCCAGCGGAGGCTCCTCAGAGCCACGCCGGCGCGCCGCAGGAGGCTCACGCGCCGGGGCCCCCACCGGTGGCGCGCAGCCGGTAGCCGACGCCGCGCACGGTCTGGATCCGCTCGTGGTCCGCATCCCCCAGCTTCTGGCGGAGGTAGCGGATGTAGACCTCGATGTTGTTCTCGTCGCCGAAGAAGTTGTAGCCCCAGACCTCGTCGAGGATCCGCTGACGCGGCAGCACCTGCTCGACGTTGAGGGTGAGGTAGTGGAGGAGGTCGTACTCGCGCACCGACAGGTCGAGGAGCCGGTCGCCGACCCTCACCTCCCGCGTGGCGGTGTCGATGGAGAGGTCGCCGGCCCTGAGGACCCGGGTGAGCTCGGGATTGCGGCGCCGGAGCACGGCCCTGATCCGGGCCAGTAGCTCGCCGAACTCGAACGGCTTGACCAGATAGTCGTCAGCGCCCAGCTCCAGGCCGTGGATGCGGTCGGTGGTCTCGTCCCGGGCGCTGAGGATGATGATCCCGCGCCGCGGCTCGCCGGAGATGGCCCGGCACAGTTCGAACCCGTCCAGGTTCGGCATCATGACGTCGAGGATCGCCAGGTCCGGCTTGAACTCGGCGACGGCGCGGAGCCCGGCCCGGCCGTCGGCGGCGGTGGCGACCTCGTACCCCTCGTGCCGGAGCCCGAGTGCGATGAAGTCGGTGATCGACGGCTCGTCGTCGACCACGAGGATCCGAGCCAGCGAGCTCAAGGGAGCACTCCCGGCGGCGCACCGGAGGGGGCGCCGTTCTGCGTCTCCCCCGAGTATATGGGGCCTTCGACGGACATCCCGCGCCACGGCGGCTTTCTCATCGAGCTCTCAGCGTCGCCGGTTTGCTGCGGCGGGCCCGGTCCGGATGGGTAGACTGCCCGCCATGGCTCCCGAGTTGACCACGGTGGGAGAGCCGCAGGGGGACACCGGGAGCCCGGCCAGCGGGCCGGACGCGGCGGTCACGCCGGCTCCCGCGCCGGCACGCCCGGGCTCGGGCCTGCTCGCCGACATCCGGCGGCCGGGCCCCATGGTCATCATCAGCCTCGTCTATGTGCTGATCCTCTCCGGAATCATGATCTGGCGCGGGATCTCCGTCTCGCCCGACTACCTGCTGGCGATCTTCGTCCCCGTGGCGCTGCTCAGCGGCCACTTCTTCGGCTTCCTGCGCGACTGGGTGCCGTTCGTCGCCATCTTCCTTGGCTACGAGGCGATGCGGGGCATCGTCCACAACGACGGCATCACACCCCAGGTGGCGAGCCTCGCCAACCTCGAGAAGTGGCTGTTCTTCGGCCACGACCCGTCCGAGGTCCTGCAGCACATGGTCAGCGGCAACCTCCTGCACGTCATGGCCGTGATGGCCACCCTGGTGTACTTCTGCCACTTCGTGGTGCCTCTGCTGGTCGGCCTCGTGCTCTGGCTGCGGGACCGCACCCAGTACCTGCGCTTCGCCACCGCCCTGCTCGGAATGTGCCTGGTGGCGTTCGTCTTCTTCATGCTGGTGCCGACGGCGCCGCCCTGGTACGCGAATCAGGCCGGTGTCCTGCCCGGGGTCCGGGACCTGGTCAGCAACACCCTGCCCAGTGCGGTGAGCCCCTTCTACCAGACGCTCAACCCCAACCCCACCGCCGCCTTCCCGTCACTGCACTCCGCCTTCCCCTTCCTCTGCTTCTTGGCACTCCGCCGCGTCTACCCACGTGCCTCCTGGATCGCCCTGGGGTGGAGCTTCCTCGTCTTCTTCAGCGTCGTGTTCCTCGGCGAGCACTACGTCGTCGACGTCATCGGCGGGGTGCTCCTGGCCGCCGCCGCGTGGTGGGCGATGATGCGGTTCGTGGTCCCTCGCGCCACCATCCTGCAGAGCGCGCGGCCAATCCTCGCCACCGCCCCGCGCCTTGCGGAGACCTCCGGTGCCTGACCCGCCGGCCGACGGCCGCCTCTCCCTCCCCGAGGGCCTGGGCGCGGCCGAGACCCACAGCCACACGACGGCCAGCGACGGCATGGTCAGCGCGGCGGAGCTGGTGCGGGCCGCCGCCGACATCGGCCTGTCGGCGATCTGCATCACCGATCACGACACGGTGGGGCCGATGGAGGAGGCCGTCGAGGCCGGCGCCCGGCTGGGCGTCGACGTGGTGACCGGGGAGGAGGTGACCTGCTCGTTCCCGCCGGGAGTCCACGTGGTGGCGCTCTTCATCCGCCGGCCGATCAGGATGCACCTGTCCGTCGAGGACACCGTGGACGCGATCCACGACGAGGGTGGTCTCGCCGTGGTGGCCCACCCCTTCATGCCCACCTGGTTCGCCTCGATCACCGAGCGGAGGCTGCGGCGGCTGCTGGAGACGAGGTCGATCGACGGCATCGAGGTCCGGCACACGGCGCCGGTGCTCCCCGGGACATGGAGGCGCCTCGACGACTTCTGCTCCGCTCACCGGGAACGGGTCGGCGCCCTGGTGGCTGCGGGGGACAGCCACTTCGGGGCCCACGACCTGGGGCGGCTGGTCAGCGTCTACCCGGGACGTGGGGCCGCCGACCTCCGCCGGGCCATCGAGGCGCGGACGACCTCGCCGCTCCGCGGGCTGGAAACCGCCGGCCCTCCCTTCACGATGCGGCTGGGCCAGCAGAGGCGCTCTCTGGTGGAGCTGAATCTGAAGCGGTTCCGCGGCCAGGTGGGGCAGGGCCAGGGCTGAGACCCGGGCAGGGACGGGGTAGAATCGCGGCGTGTCTGCGGCCGGCCCCACGGGCCCGGCCCCGATCGTGCCCGCTTAGCTCAGTTGGTAGAGCAGGGGACTCTTAATCCCAAGGTCACAGGTTCGACCCCTGTAGCGGGTACCACAGCCCTGTGGTGATACGGGTGTAACGACCGTCGTGCCGCGATGGCGCCGTGCCATCCGAAGATAGACGTCGCCGCGGTCCTACGCCCCCACTCCCCGCCGCCGGCGCCGCCAGGTCGCCAGCACCAGGGCCAGGCCCGCGCCGAGGAGGAGCAGCCCGCCGGTGAGCGGGAGCGGCCGGCCGGCCGGAGCTCCCGTGTCCGGCGTGGGAGCGGGCGCGGCGACGGTTCCGTCCGCGGTGCCGATCTCGTCGGCGGCGTCCACATCCCCCACCGCCGCCACCGTGGCGATGTTGGTGATCGAGGTGCCGATCGGGGCGTTCACGCCCACGGTGATCCCGAAGCTCGACGTCGTCGATGCGACGATGGCCAGGCTGTCGATGCACGTCACGGCCTGCCCCGCGGCGGAGCAGCTCCACCCGGCGCCGGTTCCCGTCGTGCTGGACTGGTAGGTCAGGCCGGCGGGGAGCGGGTCGGTCACTGTCACCGGCGCCGGCGAGTCCGACGGCCCGTTGTTGGTGACGGCGAGTTCATAGGAGGCCGACCCCCCGCTCGAGAGGACGGTCGTCAGCGTCTTGGTCAGCGACAGGTCGAACACCCGGTCGCTGGTGGTGGGATCGCTGGCGGTGTTGTTGGACAGGACGGGGTCGGTCTCAGGCCCCTGGGCGACGGCGACGTTGGTGAGGGTGCCCACCGCCCCCGAGGCGACGGCCACGGTCAGGGTGAGGGTGGGGGCGTCCTCGGCCACCACGATGGGCGTGGACAGGGTGCAGGTGACGGTGGAGGCGCTGGCGCCGCAGGCCCACCCTGTCCCGCCGGCGCTGACGATGCGCTCACCGGCGGGCAGCGTGTCGCTCACCACGACCCCGGTCCCGGAGTCCGAGGGTCCCGCGTTGTGAACGCCGATGGTGTAGGTCCCGTCCAGTCCCGCGGTGAAGTCGCCGCCGTGCGTCTTGGTGATCGACAGGTCGGAGCTGAGCGAGAGCGGTGCCACATCCGTCGCGCTGTTGTTCTCGGAGTCGGGGTCGGCGGTCGGCGACGACACGGTCGCCGTGTTGCTGACCGTGCCGCTGGCCCCGGATGCGATCCCCACCTCGAGGGTGATCGCCGGCGCCGAGGCACCGCTCACCAGACCGTCCGCGTCGGTGCATGTCACGACCTGCAGGGCGGCTGAGCACGACCAGTCCGCACCCATCCCGGAGACATAGGTCTCGGCTGAGGGGAGGGTGTCGGACACCGTCACCGGCCCCGCAGCGTCGGAGGGACCGTTGTCCCCCACCGTCAGCAGGTAGATGCCGTCGCTCCCGGCGGTGAACGTCGCCTGATGGACCTTGGTCACCCAGAGATCAGCGCTGGTCGTGACCCCCGTGGAGTCGCTGGCGCTGTTGTCGTCCTGGTTGGGGTCGGGGGTCACCGACTCGACCGAGGCGGTGTTGACGATGGTGGTGGCCGTCTGCGACGACGGTACGCTCACCACGATGGAGATGACCGGTGCCGTGCCTCCCGCGGGGAGGGGCGCGACGAGGTCGCAGGTCGCGGTGTTCGACACCACGCTGCAGGACCAGCCGCTTCCGCCGCCGGCCGACTGCAGGATGAAGGGCGAGGGAACCGGGTCCGTGACCACGAGCGGCAGCGCCGCGTCCGAGGGACCGTGGTTGGTGACGGTCAGCGTGTACGTCCCGTCGCTTCCAGCGGTGAAGTCCCCGGTGTGCGCCTTCACGATGCTCAGGTCCGCGGAGGTGTCCACCGTGGTGGTGTCCTGGGATGTGTTGTCCGCGGAGTTCGGGTCGGAGGTGGGGCTGGAGACACCGGCGTCGTTAGTGACGCTGTCCGACGTCAGCGACGGCGAGATGGCGACGGTCAGGGTCAGGGTGTTCTCCGAGGTGTCCGCCGTCAGGGCGGTGTCATCGCTGCAGGTGACCACCTGCCCGCTGGCCGAGCACGACCAGCCGCTCCCGGCGGCGCCGGAGTAGGTCTCGCCGGACGGCAGCGTGTCGGTGACGACGATCGGGCCCTGAGCGTCGGACGGCCCGGTGTTGCCGACCGCGATGAAGTACTCCCCAACTCCACCCGCCGTGAACGGGCCGTCGTCCGTCTTCACGATTCCGAGGTCGGCGCTGGTGGTGGACGAATCGGTCGCCGTGCTGGTGTTGTTGCCGGCATCCGGGTCGGGCGTCGTGGAGCTCACCGTCGCGGTGTTGCTGATCGAGGTGGGCAGCACGTCGCTGGCCAGCTCGATCGTCAGGGTGATGACGCTCGCCGGGGCAAGGGCGACGATGAACGCGCTGTGGGTGCAGGTGACCGTGCCCGACGCGTTCTCGCAGCTCCAGCCGGTTCCGCTGTAGCCGGAGTACGTCTCACCGGCCGGGAGGGTGTCCACCACGATCACGGGCCCAGCCGCGTCCGACGGGCCGGCGTCGCTCACCGCCAGGGAGTAGGTGGCGCTCTGCCCGGCGATCAGCGGGCTGGTCAGGGTCTTGACCAGTTGCAGATCGGCCGACTGGGTCGTCCCCGCATTATCGGTGCTGGTGTTGTTGTCGGGGAACGGGTCGTTGGTGGGGGAGCCGACGGTGGCGGTGTTGGTCAGCGTCGCGACGGTCACGCCGGAGGCGATGGCCACGGTCATGCTGAAGGAGGTGCTGTCGCCCACGTCGAGGGTGGTCGGGTCGGTGCAGGTCACCGTCCCCGCCGACGCCGAGCAGGTCCAGCCGGAGCCGTCGCCACCGCCGCTCGAGAAGCTCTCGCCGCTGGGGAGCACGTCGGTCACCGTCAGCGGTCCGGCGGCGTCCGAGGGCCCCTCGTCGTTGGTGACCGTGAAGTCGTAGGTCCCGTCGCTGCCCGCGAGGAAGGGGCCGGAATGCACCTTGGTGAGGGCGAGGTCAGCGGAGGTGACGATGGTCGTCGGGTCGTTCGACGTGTTGTTGGTGGACACCGGGTCGTTCGTGGGGGAGCTCACCGACGCGGAGTTCGTGATCGTCCCCGGCAGCTGAGATGCGGCCACGTCGACGACCACGCCGATCGGCTGCGCGAAGGCGCCGCTGACGAGGCCCGACGCGGTCTGGCAGGTGAAGATCCCGCCGGAGGCCGCACCGCAGCTCCAGCCCGTCCCCGTGGCGGAGACCAGCGACTCGCCACTCGGCAGAGTGTCGGTCACCGTCAGCGGCCCCACGGCGTCGGACGGCCCGAGGTTCTCGATCGACACCGTGTAGGTGCCCTGGCCCCCGGCCATGAAGCTCCCGCTGTGGCTCTTGGTGACCGCCAGGTCGGCGTTGGCGTCGATGACCGTGGGATCGCTCGAGGTGTTGTTGCCGGGGATCGCGTCGTAGGTCGGCGACGACACCGACGCCGTGTTGGTGACGGGGGTGCCGTCGGGGGTGCTCGACGGTGTTTTCACCACCAGGCTGATGGCAGGGGCGGTGACGCCGCTGGCCAGGGTGGTGGCGCCACCGGCGAGGGCGTCCAGGGTGCAGGTGACCGTGGAGCCGCTGAGACCGCAGCTCCAGGTGCTCAGCGCGTTGCTGCCCCCGGCCGACACGAAGCTCTCCGGCGAGACCATCGGGTCGGTCACCGTGATCGGCGCACCGGCGGTGGACGGTCCGTTGTTGGTGACCGTGAGCGTGTAGGTCCCGTCGGCCCCGGCGCTGAAGTCACCGCTGTGGCTCTTGACGATTTGCAGATCGGCGCGCCCGATGTACGCATCGACGGTCGAGGTGTTGCTCACGTAGGGCCCGGTCTTGTTCTGTGAAGCCCCGGTGTTGTCCGTCGCCGAGGCCGAGGCAGAGTTGGGGTACGGATAGCTCGGTCCGGTCGTGGCAGGCGTCTGCAGCGCCATCGACGGTGTGGCCTGGTAGACGACGGTGAGCGTCTGCCCCGGCTGCAGCGTCCCCAGCCCCGACCAGCTCAGGATGTCACCACCCGCCTGGGGGGTGATCGTGGGGTCGGCGGTCGACGGTGGCCCCGAGGGGAAGGTGATCGTCGTGCTGCCCGGGTCGTACGACCAGTCGGCGGGGAGCGTGTCGGTCACGGCCAGCGTGTCGGCGACCGCCACGCTGGTGTTGTTCTTGACGACGACCTGCCAGGTGAACGGCTCACCGGCGAAGGCGGCGCTGCCGTCGGGCATGCTCTTGGTCGTCACCAGGGTGGGGAACTCGGCGGTCAGCGTGGCGCTGGCCGACGCGGGGCCGTACGGCCTGGTTCCGGTCCCCCCGCCGTTCACCCCCTGCCACGACGTCAGCGTCGCCGTGTTGATGAAGGTCTGGCCGCTGGTCAGGTTCGCGGGCAGGTCGGGGTTCACCTTGTAGGTGACCGTCTCGGCCGGGCCCGGGTCGAGCTCGGCGATGCTCCAGGTGATCACGCCGCCCGATTCGCTCGCGGTCACGCCAATCCCCGGGCCCGACGTGGCCAGGCTCCCCGCGACGTAGAAGAGCTGGGCGGGGATCGTGTCCGTCCCGATCAGGTTGAAGGCGCTGCTCACCCCGGCCAGATTGTGATTGGTGACGGTGATGGTGAAGGTGCTGGTCCCGCCCGGCTGGATCTTGGTCGGGTTCACCGACTTCGCGATGGTGACGTCCGGCTCCACCACCAGCGTCTTGAGCGGCGTGTTGGCCGCCGTGATCAGGGTGCCGACGGAGGAATGGTCCGTCAGCGTGGCCGTGTTGGTGATGTCGTCGTTGCGGGCGTTGCCGACGACGTTCGCCACCAGCACGCTGAACGCGACCGACACGGTCTCGTCGCTGGAGGTCAGGTTCGCGTACGGCGTGGGGAAGGTCAGGCTGACGGTGTTGGTCCCAGCGGTGTAGGCGTACGTGAAGCCCTCCGCCGAGGATCCCTCGTCAAACGTGGTGAGGTCGGGCAGCGTCACCACGCCGCTCCCGGCGACATACGTCTGCTGCGTGCCCAGGGGGTCGGCCAGCGACGCCGTGTAGAACGTCGTGTTGTGGGGCACGATCACGTCGACGGTGTAGGCGATCGTCTCGCCGATGGTGGCGTCGGCATTGGTGTTCCCGGGCGTCGTGATCGAGCTCACCTCGGTCTTGGTCACCGTGGCCCCGGCGGTGATGACGTCGGCGCTGTCATTCGCGGGCGACGTGTTCTCCTCGCCCGAGGTCACGGTCGGATCGATGTTGCTCTGCGGGTAGTAGAGGTTGTCGGGCTGCCCCGAGTCGTTGTGCACGCCCACGAAGCTCCGCACCCCGGCATCGTTGGCGAACGTCTCGCCGGCGCCCGCGTCGGGGCGGACCTCCATGGTGAAGGTGAGCTGGGCCGTCGCGTCCGGCGCCAGGTCGGGGACGGCCGACGGCGGCCACTCGATGACCCCCGACGCGCAGCTCCCCGACAGGGGAACGATGGCGCTGACCTCGGTGCAGTTCTCCTGGGCGGGGAGGACGTCCCACACCTCGACGTCGTAGGCGTCGACGACGCCGGTGTCCTCGACCGTCAGGGTGTAGCCGATGTCGTCGGCACCCCTCACCGTGTCGTTCTTCGGCTGGGGGGCGGTCAGGGTGTTGATCGTCGACACCGCCTTGGTGAGCGTCACGACCGGCGCCGCCAGCTGGTAGGTGACCAGGTCGCGGGCGGTGAACGTCGTGCCCTGCGTGTTCGAGGTGACCAGCTTGGCCAGGTCCTGGGTGAGATCGAAGGTGTTGCCGACGGTGGGGTCCGCGCTGGCGATGACGGAGAACTGCACCTCGAACAGGGTCGCCGGATCCTCGTAGAGGTTGCCGTCGGGGGATGGCAGCGGGCTGCCCATCGTCCAGGTGAGTTGCGCCGATGACGTCAGGGCGAACCCGACGTTGCTGGCCGTGCTGTTGTTGGTCAGCGTCGCCGATCCGGATTCGTAGGTGGTGTTGGGCGGGATGAAGTCGGTGACCGTGGGATTCTTGAAGTCGGTGCCCGGTGGGTAGCTGACGTCGATCTGGAAGCAGACGCGATCGCCCTTCTGGTAGGTGGGCGGGTAGCCGGATGACGCGGCGTCCAGGTACGTCGCCGTCGAGCAGTCCATGGGATCACCGGCGGGGACGTTCTGCGACACGTACACGGTGAGGGTGGGCCCGGCCGCCGCCTGGGACGCGGTGGCGGTGGCGGTGACCCCGTCCACCGTGAGCGGGCCGTCGTGGGAGATGGGCGTCCCCGCGCCGGTGCAGTTGGGATCGCCCTCGCCGCAGCGCACGGACAGGTTGCCCACCACCGTCTCCGTGTTGGTGAGGGTGTCGTTGCCGACGGTCGGCGTGGTGTCCACGTCGTGCGCCTGGTAGGAGATGCGGTCGGCGGCGGGGAAGGTGATCGTGTCCGTCGTCGACGGCGCGATGTGCCCGAGATCCCAGACCAGGGTGAAGGTGCCGTCGGTGTTCTCCACCACGGAGTTGTAGGCGGGGTCGGGTTCGGCACCCGTCGGGTCGCATTCGAGGGCGGAGTGGGCGTCGTAGTTGGCGTCGCCCAGCGGGCAGAGCCCACTGGGGAGCGTGTCGGTCACCGTGGTCTGGTCCGAGTAGCGGTACTCGGAGGTGCTCACCGTGATGGTGTAGTTGACGTCCTGGCCCTGGGTGAAGGTGCCGTCCGAGACCGTCTTGCTGGTGACCAGGTCGCGGGCGACGATGTCGTCGTATCCCGTGGCCTTGACCGGGTTGGACCCGCTGCCGAGGCTTCCCTGGTAGACGCCGCTGGCGGTGGCGTAGGCGGTCAGAGCCTCTCCGTTGGTCGTCTCAGCCCCGCTGTTGTTGTCGAGGTCGGCGGCCTGGCCCAGGCCGGCCGGTGCCGACCCCGACGACCAGGTCAGGGTGTTCTCCCGGATGGGGATGGCGGCGACGAACTCGATGACCTCGGTCGCCGAGGGCGCCAGGCTGGCCACGTCGAGCCACTCGACATGGGTGTAGACGGCGGTGGGCAGCGGGCCCGCGCCGTCCGGGTCGGCGCTGACCGTGGCCACCGTCGTCGGCGTCACGCAGTTGGCGGGCGATGAGAGCTGGCCGAGGATGAGGGGACTGCCGGGGTACTCGTCCCGGCTGCCGAGGTTGGTGGGGGCGTCGGTGGTGTTGTCGGTCTGCCCGCAGAGCAGGTACTCGATCCCCGCCGGCAGCCAGTCGTCCACGGTGATGCCGTCGGTGGCGTGGACAGAGTTGTTCGTCACCGTGATGGTGGAGACGAACTGGTGGTCGTGGACACCTCGGAGCTGGTCGCCGGCGGGCGTCTGTGTGATGGCCAGGGGTGACAGCGTGGTGGTGGCGCTGCTCGCCGCCCAGCCGGTGTCGTTGCTCGCCGTCCCCGTGGCGCTGAACTGAGGCACCTCGCGCGGGTCCGTGTTGACGTAGGCGGAGGCGCTGTCCGTGTAGCTGTCGTTGGGCAGGAAGTTCGGGACGGGATCCTGGTCCGTCGCCGCCGTCAGGGTGAAACCGAGCTGGTTGCTGGAGCCGGGGGAGAGGTCGGAGACGTTGCTCCAGATCAGGGTGGTCTGGTGGGTCCCCGGCTCGTTGGTCAGCACCTGAGGATCGCCGACGGAGGACGGGGTCGTGGACCCCTCGACGTAGCTGACCCCAGGGGGGAGAACGTCCTCGTAGCTGAGGTTGTACCCCCAGCTCCCGCCCCCCGGATTGCTGGCCGTCAGCGACACGGACGCGGTCGTGCCGTAGAGGACGGTCTGCGGCGCGCTCTCCGCCAGCCCGATGTTCGGGAGGCCCGACGCCCCGACCCGCGTCGGGGCGTCGATCGAGACGACGAGCGGGGCGACGGCGAGGCCCAGGCTGAAGATGCTGAGGAGGACGCGCCGGCCGCGCGCCCGGGAGGGGGTTGCCGGAAGGATCGCGGGGATGTCAGGCACGGAAGGTCACGCTACGGTGCGGGGCGGCCCGGCGTTGATCTGACCGCGTGACGGAGCTTTGACGTTTCGGCAACCGGCCGCGGCCGAGAACCCCCGCCACCGAGCGGCTCAGTTCGGGGAGTTGGGTGTCGCCACCTGGGCGGCCTTGGGGACCGGGACGCTGAGCAGCTGGCCGCCGCGGGCGGGTGCGGAGGCCCGGACCGGCGTGCGCTCGGGCAGGCGGCGGACCCGCTGCAGCATCAACGAGATGCTCTCCGCGTCGATCGGCCGGGCGAAGAAGAAGCCCTGGCAGAGGTTCACGTCGAGCGCCTGGAGCACATCCGCCTGCTCCACCGTCTCCACCCCCTCGGCGACCGTGGCGATGGCCAGCGACCGGCTCAACTGGGCCACGGTGCGCATCAGCTCCTGGCTCTTGGCGGACTCGGTGATGTTGTCGGTGAAGCTCTTGTCCAGCTTGAGGAAGTCGACGGGGAAGTTCTGCAGCTGGCCGAGCGACGAGTAGCCGGTGCCGAAGTCGTCGATGGCGATGCGCACGCCAATCTGCTTGAGGGAGGCGATCTGCCGCAGCGCCGCGCTGATGTCGGCCATCATCTGCGACTCGACGATCTCCAGCACCAGGCAGTGCGGGTCGAGACCCGACTCGGCGAGGGCGGCGACGACGTCGTTCTCCAGCTGGGTGCCGAACAGCTGGCGCGCCGACACGTTGACGCTGAGCAGGAAGTCCTGGAAGCGGGCGTTGGCCGTCCGCCAGCGCTGTGCCTGGGTGCAGGCCTCGCGGAGCACCCACGCGCCCAGCGGGATGATCAGCCCGGTGGCCTCGGCGACCGGGATGAAGTCGAGGGGTGGCACCAGTCCGCGGTCAGGATGATGCCAGCGCACCAGCGCCTCGACGCCGAGGATCCGGCCGTTCGCCGAATCGACCATCGGCTGGTAGTGCAGGACGAATTGGTTCTGGTCCAGCGCGGTGCGCAGTTCTCGCTCGAAGGTGAGGCGCTCCATCTCGCTGGAATGCAGCTGGGGGCAGTAGACGACGTAGCGGCGCTTCCCGGCCTGCTTGGCCGACAGAAGGGCGACGTCGGCGTTGCGGAGGAGCTCGCCGGCGTGCGGGTCGGTCCCCGCCATGGCGACACCCATGCTGGCCCCGACGGTGCAGTTGTGGAGCGCCGCCGCGTGCGGCCGCTGCACGGCGTCCACGATGCGCCGGGCGATGGTCTCCGCGTTGGCGACTCCACCCACCCGCGGCAGGAGCACCGCGAACTCGTCGCCACTCAGCCGACACACCATGTCGGTGGTCCGGACGCACGCCTGGATGCGGCGGGCGGTGCCCTGGAGGACGGCGTCGCCGATGCCGTACCCGAGGCTGTCGTTGACGGAGCGGAGGTTGTCGACGTCGATGAGCATCAGCGCCAGGTCGGCACCCGGCTTGCAGTGCCGGTCCAGCTCGCGCTCGAAGGCGGTGCGGTTGGCCACGCCCGTCAGCGCGTCCATGTTCCCCAGGCCCTCCATCTCACCCCGGTGCCGCGCCAGCTCGGCGTGCAGGCGCTGGAGGTGGAGGGTTGCCGCGGCGAGCCCGAGCGCCAGGCCGACGATGCCGGCGACGGCTCCCGCGTTGGCGGCGCCCCTCAGGCCGAGGACGACGCAGAAGACCCCAAGACTGACGGCGGCGGTGGCCAGGGCCCCGACGCCGAACGCCGGCCTGGCGAGGTACCGGAAGATAGGTTTGACGGGAGCGGTGGGCTTAGGCATCTGAGGGGAGCATAGGAAGCCCTTGCTCCTCCCGTCGTGACGGTCTCAAGTCTCCCCTGTGACAGAGTGCCAGCGGTCCCCGCGACTGTTCGATCCCCCGCCTGGAGATCGGATGTGGACGTGAGCGCGGCGTCTCTTGCGCCACGGGCCGACAACGCGGGGCGGGGCGACCCTCGGGTCCTCGCCCCGGTCGGCCCGCGCCCGGCCCTCAGCCGCGGCGGCTGGCCGGTGCCCGGGGAGGCTCAGTCCTCGGCGGCGGCGAAGGCCAGGCAGGCGTTGTGCCCGCCGAAGCCGAAGCTGGTGCTGATGGCGAGATCGACACGGGCTGCCCGGCCGGTGTTGGCGACGTAGTCGAGGTCGCACTCCGGGTCGGGGTCGTCCAGGTTGATCGTCGGCGGGACGTACTGGTCGCGGATGGCCAGGATGGAGAAGATCGCCTCGATGCCGCCGGCGGCGCCCAGGAGGTGCCCCGTCATCGACTTCGTCGAGCTCATCGGCACGGTGCGGGCGCGCTCACCGAGCGCCATCTTGATGGCGCGGGTCTCCGCCGCGTCGTTCAGCTGGGTGGACGTCCCGTGGGCGTTGATGTAGTCGACCTCGTCGGGGGTGCGCCGCGCCCGGGCCAGGGCCCGCTGCACGCTGCGGCAGGCTCCCCCGCCCTTGGGGTCGGGCTGCACGATGTCCACGGCGTCGTCGGTGGCGCCGTACCCCACCACCTCGGCATAGATGTGGGCGCCGCGGCGGCGCGCGTGCTCCTCCTCCTCGATCACGAGGATCCCGGCGCCCTCCCCCATGACGAAGCCGTCGCGCCCCTTGTCGAAGGGCCGCGAGGCCCGCTCCGGCTCGGCGTTGCGCGTGGAGAGCGCCCCCATGGCGTTGAAGGTGGCGATGCCGATGCGGCAGATCGCCGCCTCGGTGCCGCCCGTGATCACGGCCGTGGCGTCGCCCCGCCGGATCCACTCCGACGCCTCGCCGATGGCGTTGCCCGCCGAGGCGCAGGCGGAGACCGCCGCGAAGTTGGGACCGCGGGCGGCGAACTCGATGGCGACCCTCCCGGCCGCCATATCCGGGATCATCGCCGGGATGGTGAAGGGGGACACCCGCCGCGGGCCCATCTCGTTGAGACGCAGGACGGCGTTCTCCAGCCACTCCAGGCCGCCGATCCCCGAGGCGAGCAGCACGCCCACGTCGTCGGAGATGGCGCGGACGTCGAGGCCCGAGTCGGTGACTGCCTCGCGGGCGGCGGCCAGCGCCAGGGCCACGCAGCGCGAGGTGCGGCGCGCCTCCTTGAGACCCAGGTGGTCCGCCGGATCGAAGCCCTTCACCTCGCCGGCGATCTGGGTGGCGAAGTCGGAGACGTCGCACAGGGAGATGGGGACGATGCCGGACCGGCCGTTCCGGCATGCCTCCCAGCTGGCGGCGACGTCGTTGCCGATCGGGGTGATCGCGCCCAACCCGGTGACGACGACGCGGACCCGCCCGCCGGCGTCGCGGCTCACGGCACGCTCTCGCCGGGAGCCGGGCGGACCGGCGCTCCCTGGCTGTGGAACCCGCCGTCGACGTGGATCATCTCCCCGGTGATCGCCCGGGCGAGATCGCTGAGCAGGAAGACGGTGGTGTCGGCGACCGGGCTGGCGTCGGAGGTGTCCCAGCCGATCGGCGCCACCCTGCCCCAGGCGTCCTTGATGTCCCCGACTCCGGGAATGGACTTCGCCGCCACCGTGTCCAGCGGCCCTGCCGACAGGGAGTTGATGCGGATGCCCCGCAGCCCGAGGTAGCGGGCGAGGTAGCGAACGATGGACTCGAGAGCCGCCTTGGCCGGGCCCATCCAGTCGTAGACGGGCCAGGCGACGGTCGCGTCGAAGGTCATGGTCACGAAGGACCCTCCGCGCTCCGGCATGAGGGGAGCGAAGGCGTCCGCCAGCGTCTTGAGGCTGAAGGCGGAGGTGTGGATGGTGGTCGCCACCGACTCCCAGGGCGTCGACATGAAGTTCCCACCCATGGCGTCGGCGGGCGCGTAGCCGATGGCGTGGACGACCCCGTCGACGCCGCCCAAGCGCTCGCGGACCACCTCGGCGGCGGCGGCCACCTGATCGGCCCGGGTGGCGTCCATCTCCAGCACCGGCCCCGTCAGGCCGAGCCGCGTGGCGCTGCGCTCGGTCAGGCTCATGGCCCGACCGAACGAGGTGAGGACCACCTCGGCCCCGTCCCGGACGCAGGCGTCAGCGACGGCGTACGCGATGCTCTTCGGGGTCAGCACCCCGGTCACGAGGATGCGCTTGCCCGCAAGCAGCGTCGGGGTGGTCACGGCGGCGTCCCTCACGGTCGCTGGTTGAATCGGCGGGGCCGGGGCAGGTTACGATCGCGCATCACTCCTCCTCCACCCGCCGGATGAGTTCCAGCATCCGCGCGTGCCAGTCGGGATTGCCGGCGACGATGTCGCCGCTGTCGAAGACGGCTCTCTCGTCCCCCTTCCAGTCGCTCACCACCCCGCCCGCCTCGCGAACCAGCAGCGCCCCCGCGGCGAAGTCCCACAGCCCGAGCCCCAGCTCAAAGTAGCCGCTCCACACGGAGCTGGCGCAGTAGGCGAGGTCGAGGGAGGCGGCGCCCGCCCGGCGCAGGTCCTCGAATTCGCCGAGGGCCGCGTTCATCACCGTCAGGTATCGCCCGTGCCATTCGGGATGGCGGAAGGGGAAGCCGGTCGCCGTCACCCCTGCCGCGGGGCTGCCGCGGAGGTCGAGGCGGCGACCCGAGCGGTCGAAGGCGCCCAGGCCCCGCTGCGCCACCCATCGGGCTCCCAGCTCCGGCGCGATCACCACGCCGACGGTCGGCTCACCGGCCTCCATGAGGGCGACGCTGACCCCGACCATGGGGAACCCGCGGACGAAGTTCGTCGTCCCGTCGAGGGGGTCCACGACCCAGAGGCGCTCGGCGCGCCGGCCCCCCGCCTCCTCGGCGAGGATGGGGATCTCCGGCGTGGCGACGCGGAGAATGGAGGTGGCCGCCGCCTCGGCGTCCCGGTCCACGCTGGTCACCCAGTCTCCGAGGCCCTTGGACTCGGCGGTCACCGGAAGGCCCGAGGCGCGGGTGCCGGTGATCACACGCCCGGCCGCCTCGGCCGCGGCGATGGCGAGATGGAGGAGGTCGGTGGAACGGCGCGCCGGGGCCGAGGCTGGGGCACTCACGGCGCTCATGATCCGTTATGTCGGCCCCCATGCGCCTCGGTGGCCAGTCTGACGCGCCCGGATAGGACTGCAGGGCCAGAACCGCCCGCCGTCCCCGGGGTGGCCGCGGGAGGTACGGTGTCTGCTCGTGAGCGAGGGCGCACCACCGGCGGAGATCCTCATCGGCACCTGCAACTGGCTCGACCACGAGGACTTCTATCCCAAGGAGCTGCGTGGAGCCCGCCAGAAGGAGCGCCTCACCTTCTACGCTCGGTACTTCCCCCTGGTGGAGGTGGATTCCAGCTTCTACGGGATCCCCACGCCGCGCACCGTGGCGGGATGGGTGGCGCGCACCCCCGACGCCTTCCGCTTCAACGTCAAGGCGTATCGCAGCCTCACCGGCCACGACCGGGAGCAGGGGAGGCCCCGGCCGCCCACCGCGGAGGAGGAGCGGGACTTCCTCGAAGCGCTGCGGCCGCTCCGGGAAGCCGGGAGGTTGGGCGCCCTCCACTATCAGTTCCCGCCCTGGTTCGTGAAGTCCCAAGCCGCCCGCGACGAGCTGCTGAGGGTCCGGGAGCGCCATCCCGACGACATCGTCGCCATCGAGTTCCGCCACCGCTCCTGGTTCGACGACACGCCGGGGGTCCGGACCGAGGACTTCCTCACCGAGCTGGACTGCAGCCTCGTCGGCGTGGACGCGCCCCAGGTGGGCAGCGGCACGGTGCCCCCCTTCCTGGCCGTGACCTCGCCGCGCCTCGCCCTGGTCCGCTTCCACGGCCGCAACCGGCGGACCTGGTACGCGAGCGTGAAGACGACGGGGGAGCGCTTCGACTACCTCTACACCCCGGCGGAGCTGAGCGAGTGGGTGCCGGCGATCAGGGCCGCCGCCGCCCGCGGAGTCCCCGTCCATGTGCTCATGAACAACAACCGCAGCAACGACGCCGTGGTCAACGGGTTCGACATGGGCCACCTGCTGGGCGCCAGCCTGCCCCGGCCGCCCGAGCCCATCCTGCGCCGCATGGCCGCACGCGACGGCGCCCTGCCGGACTGGGTGCCCGCCGCGCCCGAGCCGCCGGCGCCCGTCCCGCCCCCGGGGCAGGCGGACGACCGGTCTGTGTCACACTCAGGGCAGCTTCACCTCGACGTCTGAGCGGGACGGGGCAGCGGCGCCGGCGGACGTGGCGCCTGTCCTGTGCCGCACTTTCTCTCGGCTGCGCGGATGCGCGAGAATATGAACGGTGGGGCGCCGGGCGGCGTGCCCTGCTCGGCGTCGCTCCGCGATGGACATCAGCACCGAGGTTCCGCCGCCGGCTCTGCCGGTCCGATCGTCCGTGGAGGCATTTGCGATGGCCATGGCATCTCCTCGACGCAATGAACGGACCACGCGCCGCCCGGCGCCATCCGGCCTCCTGATGCGCAACGACGCCGGGACGCACGAGGTCGAGGTGGCCAAGGCCCTGAACCAGTGGGCGGTGACGGTGACGAGCCTCGCCGACGGCCGGAGCATCTGCCAGGACTTCTTCGCCCGCCGCTGGGAGGCGGTGGCGCGAGCCGAGGACTTCCTGCGCCTGCTCAACCGCTCCGAGCCCCCGCCCGGCTGGTAGTCGCGGCCCGGGCCGTTCCGCTCAGGCCGTGCGGTTCGCCCCGTCTCCCCCGACCGGGGCGCCGGTTTCCGTCTCGGCAACCGGGAACTGCACGGCGAGCTCGTGGATGCCGTCGTCGCGCCAGACCGTGATGGCCATGCCGTCTCCGGGATGGCGGGCGGCGATGGCGGTGCGGAACTGGGACTCGCCGCCGGTCAGCGTGTAGGCGCCAATGGCGGTGATGACGTCCCCGGGACGGATCCCGGCGGCGGCGGCCGGGGAGCCCTCGCGCACCGGCCCCACCTCCACCCCGTAGGCGGCGGGCAGCTTGTGGGCCGCCGCGATGGCGGCGTTCACGGTTCGGACGCCGGCTCCGAAGCTCACACCGGGCCCCGCCTCGCCCTCGGGGCGCGGCAGGTAGCGGCTCAGCTGAACCGGGTCGAAGCCGACGATGAGGCGCTCGCCGATCTGGAAGGCGGGGACGGCAACCCGGCCGACCCGTCCGAGGAGGATGGCGCTCGCCGACGGGTCGGTGAGGATGTCACGGACGCGGTGGGCGACTCCCCGGCTGGTCAGGTACTGGATCGCCGCCGCGCAGTCCGGATCGCCGGCGCGGACGAAGACGGTCACCTGGTCGCCCATGGCCCGCTCCGGCTATGCCTCCGCCGCCAGCGGCGACGGCGGCTCCTCGGGGCCTCCATCGGGCGTCCCACCCGGGTTCGCACCGCCGGGCCCCGGCCCGTGGCGGCGGTGGTGGCGCGGGCGGAAGCTCATCGTCCCCTCGGCCTCGAAGTGCAGGCCGACCGCCTCGGAGGCGGGGTCACCGGTCGCGACATGACCCTCCGACGTGCCCGGGGCGGAGCCCGGCTGCGCTCCGGGGGCGGCGCCCAGCTCGGGGCGGGGCCCGTGGCGGCGCCGGCGCCGGCGCCGGCGGCGCGGGGCCTGGTCGGCGCCCGGCGTATCGCCGGTCGCGGGCGTCCCCTGCGGGTGCTCCCCCTCCGGGCCCGCCGGCGGCCGCGGCTGGCCAACCCCGGAGATCGGCCCCTGGCCGCGGCGGCGGTGACGGCGGCGACGACGGCCCGGTGTGCCCTCGCCTGCGGCGGGCGCGGCCTCCTCGCCATGCTGCCCCCCGCTGCGCCGCTTCGGCGGTGAGACCACGTCGGCCGCGTGCATGTAGCCGCCGCCGGCGCGGGCGGCTTCGACGAGGACCCCATACATGGACTCCTCACCGGATCGGAGCGTGTCCGCGTCGCCGATGCATGCGACCAGCCGCTTGGCTCTTGAGATGGCGACGTTGAGACGGTTGGGCACGCGGAGGAACCCGATGCGGCCCCGCTCGTTGGAGCGGACCAGGGAGATGACGACGATGTCCTCCTCCCTGCCCTCGAAGGAGTCCACCGTGTCGATCTTCACGGAGCGCTTGAACTTGCGACGGCCCAGCGCCTGCCGCAGACGCTCCACCTGCTCGGCGTACATGGCGATGACCGCCATGCTCAGGTCGCGAGGGCAGCGCTCGTCGAGCAGCCTGACGACGTGCGCGGCGACGCGCACCTCCGTCTCGTTGCGCAGCGCCCCACCCGGTCCGCGCCGCTCCCGGCTCCCCCGCATGCCGTCGGTGTCGACGAAATGGAGGGCCACGGGGAAGGGCCGGCGGGTGATGAAGTCGTAGGCCTGCACCTCCGGGGCGTCCTCCAGCTGGCCCTCGTAGGAGGCCCGCGAGACGTAGGCCGCGATCTGGGGATGCATGCGGTGCTGGATGGTCAGAAGGCAGCGCGCGTCGGTGGGGAGGCCTCCCTCCCACGCCATCTCGAAGAGCGAGTCGTTGACCAGCTCCTCCAGGAAGGGGTCGGTCTCGACGATGCCGTACAGGGAGTCGTCCTCGACGGGGGGCAGCTGCTTGTGGTCGCCGACCAGGGCGAGGCAGGAGCCGAGGCGCAGCGCCGGGAGCGCCTCGTCGACCCGCGCCTTGTTCGCCTCGTCGAGGATCACCACGTCGAAGTTCATATCCGTGATCGCCGAGGTGGCGGCGGTCGCGCAGGTGGCGAAGTAGCAGTTGGCCTCGAGCAGCCGGGGGTCGTCCTCGTCGTCGCAGCGGAAGCGCTCCACCGCCGGATGCACGCGCTCGGCGCGGGCCACCCGGACCGCCCGCATCCCCGGGGTCCCGGCGAGACGCTCCAGGGCGTTGTCGACGGCGAGGTTGGAGTGGGAGGTGACGAGGATCCGCTCGTCGGGGTCGGCGGCGAGGCGCCGCTTGACCGCCTCGACGATGACGGTGGTCTTGCCGGTCCCGGGGGGGCCCTGGATGAAGACCGCCTGGCCCGCCTGGAGCCCGGAGAGGAGGGCGACGGCGCGGTCCTGCGGGGGGTTCGCCTGCATGCCGTCGGTCAGCCAGCCGCTGGGTAGATCGGCCGGGATGTGGACGGGGGCCTGGATCGTCTCGGGGGCGACCAAGACCTGGGCGAGGAGCCCGACGCCGAAGTCCCGCGTCGCGATGGCGGCGAGCACCGAGCGCTTGGCCTGGTAGAGGGCGCGGTTGAACGACGGTGTGATGTAGCCCTCACTGCCCGCGTGCTCGAAGGTGCGGGTGGTCACCTCCACGGTGTGGCGGTGGTGGTCGATGCGGGAGACACGGCCCACGAAGTTCGGCTCGTCCTCCGGCTCGACGAGCACGGCCGCGTCCGGGGCGAGATTGATGGGCTCGCCCTCGGGAACCGTGAACTCGACCTTGGCGATCTCCGGCTGGCGGCGGTCGGCGTCTCCGAACTCCCGCCCGCAGGAGGGGCAGCGGGTGTGCTCCGCCGGGCGCCACAGGGCCCGGCAGGTCTTGCATCGCCAGTACTCGCGGGCGGAGGCGTACCGGGTCCGCTGCGTCTGCGCCCTGCCCTTCTCCGCGGATTCCAGCCTCTCGACCAGCTTCAGGGTGGCGTAGAGGCGCTCGCTCTTCGCCGCCTTGGCGGCGGCGTCGCGCCAGTCGAAGATCCGGAAGGTGTCGCTGGGCACACCGTTGGCGGCGGTGACCACCGGCTCGCGGGTGGTCAGGGTGAGGACCTTGGCCCCCTCGGGATGGTCGCTCACCGGCTTCAGAGAGAGGACGCGAAGCGCCAGATGGCGGGGGTCGCCGCCCGGAGCCGGCTGGAGGACGCACTGGAGGGCGAGGTCCGGGAGGGCGAGCCGCACCTGCGGCGGCTCGTCGTCCGTGAACGACGCGGTGAGGTGGCCGACCTCGGACAAACGGGAGGCGAAGAGAGCCCGAGCATCGATGCCAGTGGCACCGTGGGCCAGCGTGGTGAGCACGACCATGGCATCACTGTCATCGGGGACGATGAGGTGGAGACGGTCGAGCGCGAGGTCCGGGGCGATCAGCGGACTGTCAACCTCGATACGCCGCAGGAGATGCCTGGACGGCGTTGCAGACAAGCTTCGGGATGCTTCGGAGGCACGCGGTCGCGGCGTCAACGCGTCGTCAATGGGCCGGTGGACGGCCGCGGGCAGCGGCTCTCGTAAGCTCCCGCCTGTCGCGACTATACCGGAACCGCGACCGGTTGCAACACACTGAGCACCCTGATGACAGAAGCCGGCCCCCTCACGCCGCCCGCCGCGACCCCACCCGCCGGGCGGCTGGGGCATCTGGTCGGCCTCCTCCCCCGGGGAGCCACGACCATCGCGATCTCGCTGGGCATCCAGGGGCTCACCACCTACGGCTTCCTCATCATCGCCGCGAGGGCCCTGGGGCCGGCCCGGTACTCCCCCTTCAGCGTCCTCTGGGCCCTCACCTTCGTTGCCGCGCCGGGCATCTTCCTGCCGCTGGAGCAGGAGGTCGGCCGGGCGGCCTCCGCCCGCCGCGTCCACCGCCTGGGGGCGCGGCCGGTGATCGCCCGCGCGGCGCTGGTCGGGGGTGCCATGGCCGCCGCCGTCATGATCCTGGCCGGAGCCGGCTCCGGCCCGCTGATCAGCCGCCTCTTCGACGGCCAGGGTCTGCTCTTCCTCGGCTTCCTGGTGGCGATCCCGTGCTACGCCATCTACTACCTGGCCCGGGGAGCCGTGGCGGGAGCGGGGCGCTTCCGGGCCTACGCGGCCGTCCTCCTCGTCGAGGGGGCGGTCAGGGTCGTGGCCGCGGCGGTCCTCTGGGGGCTGGGCGTGCGGAACGCCGGAGTCTTCAGCCTCGCCATCGCCCTTCCCAGCGTCATCGGCATCGCCATCGTCGTGCCGCGGCAGCGCGGCATCGCCGCCCCCGGCCCCGCCGCACCCTGGAGCGAGATCTCCGTGGCCCTCGGCTGGCTGCTCACCGGCTCGCTCCTCTCCCAGCTGCTCCTCAACATCCCGCCGCTCGCCGTCCAGGCCTTCTTCAGCGCCGGCGACCCGACGGCGGCGGGACGCGTCCTCAACGGCCTGATCATCGCCCGGGTGCCGCTCTTCCTGTTCCAGGGCATCCAGGCGGCGCTGATGCCCAAGCTCTCCTCCGACGCCACCGCCGGGCGCATGGACGACTTCCGCGCCACCCTCCGGCGGCTGCTGATCCTGGTCGCCGGGCTGGTGGCGGTCTCGGTGGTCGGCATGGCCACGCTCGGACCACCGGTGCTGCAGATCCTCTTCGGCCACCGCTTCATCCCCCTCGGGAGGCTCGACCTCGCCCTGCTCGCCCTCGGCAGCGAATCCATGATGGTGGCCCTCGTCCTCGCATACGCCTGCATCGCCCTCGGCGGGTACCGCGGAGCCGCCGCCGGCTGGGTGGCCGGGACAGTGGGCGTGGTGGCGGCGATGGTCATCCTGCCGGGCAGCCTGCTCCGCGTCGAGGTCGCCTTCTGCATCGGCGTCGGCGTCGCCTGCGCGGTCATGGGGCTGGCGCTGGTTCGCCGCCTCGGAGCTCATGCGACCGTTCGCGGTCAGATCCCGCTATCCGGGTAACCCGGCTCGCCCGCTCGCGTCAATAACGCCATGGGCGAGGCGAGACCGTCGACGGGTGCGGGCCGCGCGCCGATCGGGTCCGGCCGCGTCGTCGACCAGCCCTCGGCCGCCTCGGCACGGGCAGGCGCGTCGACTTCGCGGCCCCCGCGGCCTCGGGCGCATCCGCGCCCCCTTCCCGGCCGGCCGGCGCGAGGGCGCAGCAGGACGGCGTCCCGTTGACCCTCGTCGCCTCGGCTGTGCTGCTCGGGGCGCTGGTTGTGGCGCTCGGCCTCTTCGAGTGGTGGCGCCGGCGCCCGCGGGGTACCCCCTCGGGCTGAGCCCGGCGGCGGGTTAGGGGAGGGTCGCCCGCGGCGCCGTCGACGACACAGCGCGGAGGTCGGACTCCACCATCATCGCCACCAGCTCGGGAAAGGACACCGTCGGCTGCCAACCCAGCACCCGGTGCGCCTTCGACGCGTCACCGATCAGCATGTCAACCTCGGCGGGGCGGAGGAAGCGCTCGTCGACGACGACGTGGTCCTGCCAGCGCAGACCGGCGTGGCCGAAGGCGAGCTCGAGCAGCTCTCGGACCGAGTGCGTCTCGCCGGTGGCGACCACGTAGTCGTCCGGAACGTCCTGCTGCAGCATGAGGCGCATGGCCCGGACGTAGTCGCCGGCGAAGCCCCAGTCGCGCTGCGCGTCGAGGTTGCCGAGGGAGAGCTGCGTGTCGAGACCCTGCTTGATCCTGGCCGCGCCGTGGGTGATCTTGCGGGAGACGAACTCGAGGCCGCGCCTCGGCGACTCGTGGTTGAAGAGGATGCCGCTGCAGGCGAAGATGCCGTAGCTCTCCCGGTAGTTGACGGTGATGTGGTGCCCGTATGTCTTGGCCACGCCGTAGGGCGAGCGCGGATGGAACGGCGTCAGTTCGGTCTGCGGTGTCTCTCGCACCTTGCCGAACATCTCGCTGCTCGACGCCTGGTAGAAGCGGATGCCGGCGTTGACGAGACGGATGGCGTCAAGCATGCGGGTGACGCCGAGCCCGGTGATCTCCCCGGTGTTGATGGCCTGCTTGAAGGAGAGGGCGACGAAGCTGATGGCCGCGAGGTTGTACACCTCATCCGGCTGGCTGCTCTCCAGGGCGGCGATGAGCGACGACTGGTCGTGGAGGTCTCCCTCGATGAGGCGGACGTCGGGGACCAGCTGCTTGACGAGGGCGATCCGCGGGTTGTTCTGCCCGCGCACCATGCCGTGGACCTCGTATCCCTCCGCCAGGAGGTGCTCCGCCAGGTAGGTGCCGTCCTGCCCTGTGATCCCGGTGATCAGCGCGGTTCTGGACATCTCATCTCTTCCCGTGGGGAGCGTCGGGGTCCGGCGGCGGGCCGGCCCGGCGGGCTGTTGCCGAGGAGCCCGCATCATAGCCGCCCGGCCGCGGAAGGCTGGCGGGGGGCCCGGCCGGCCCGGGTCGGGCGGGCGGTGGCGGTGCCGCCCCCTTGAGCCTGTCGAGGTCGGCGGCGACCATCTCCCGGATGACCTCGTCGAATGCCCGGCTGGGCGCCCAGCCCAGGTGGGACCGCGCCTTCGAGGCGTCGCCGCAGAGATGGACCGGCTCCACCGGGCGGAACAGGTCGGGGTCGGAGACGACGTGACGCCGCCAGTCGAGGCCGGCGGCGGAGAAGGCGATGTCCAGCAGCTCGCGGAGCGAGTGCATCTCTCCCGTCGCCACCACGAAGTCGTCGGCGACGTCGTCGGCGAGGATGAGGCGCATGGCGCGGACGTAGTCGGGCGCGTAGCCCCAGTCGCGCGAGACCTCGAGGTTGCCGAGGCGCAGCTCCTCCTGCAGGCCGAGGGAGATGCGCGCGGCCGCGTCGGTCACCTTCCGGGTCACGAAGTTCAGCCCCCGCCGCGGCGATTCGTGGTTGTAGAGGATGGCGGTGGCTGCGAACAGCCCGTGGCTCTCGCGGTACACCGACATCATCTGGTGGGCGAAGGCCTTGGCGACCCCGTACGGGGAGCGGGGACTGAGGGGGGTGCGCTCGTCCTGCGGCGACACCTCCGCGCCGGCGAAGATCTCCGAGCTGGTGGCCTGGAGGAGGCGGATCGTCGGGTCCACCCGGCGCACGGCCTCGAGCAGGCGGAGGACACCCAGGCCGGTCACCTCGGCGGCGGCGAAGGGGTCGAGGAAGGAGGCCGCCACGCTGGTGGCGGCGGCCAGGTTGTAGACCTCGGCGGGGCCGCTGCGTCGCAGCGCCGCCTCCAGTGAGGCGCTGTCGGTGAGGCTCCCGCGCAGGACGTGGTCGCCGTCGTCGAGGCCCCCCGCCACCTCCTCGCCGGGCAGTGCCAGGCCGAACACCTCGTAGCCCCGGTCGAGCAGGTGCTCGGCGAGATAGCCACCGTCCTGGCCGGCGACACCGGTGATCAGGGCGCGGCGGCGCGTCTCGGCCATCACGGTCAATGTAGCGGCAAGGCCGGGTGCCCGGTGCTGGATCCGACCTCCGGGGCGCCCGGGGCCGTAGGATCGCGGGGTGAGCACCGAGCAGTCCGGGGTCGACCTCTCCGGCCTCCACCGCGAGCTGGACTCCCTCAAGGCGAAGCTGTGCCGCTGCAACCACCAGGGAACCTGCCTGAGCTGCCGCGGCTTCGAGGTGGTGCGGGAGCAGGCCCAGGCCGTCGCCGCGGCGGCGTCGCAGCCGGTGCTCATGCAGGTGGCCCAGGAGGCCGCGGCCAAGGATCTCCTCGGCCAGCTCGGCGGCCTCCAGGAGATGCTCACCGGCGACCCGCAGCTCTCCGAGTTGATGGCGCGTTTCGCCGAGCGCGTGCAGGAGGACCTCGGCGGGCCCGCGGAACTGGAGCGGATGCTCCGGGGATTCGGCCTCCTCGGGCCGGAGGGGCCGTTCGGGCCCGGCAAGGCGCCGGGTCCGACTCCGTATGACGATCGCCCCGGCGCCGCTGACGACCGCCCCGGACCGGGCGACACCCCTCCCCCGGCGCACGGCGGGAGCCCTGAGGAGCCCGGGCCACCGAAGGCGGATCTGCCGCCCTCCTGAGCCGGCGGCCCGATGAGCTAGCTTTGCGGAATGGCCGTCGCCGCCGCCACCGACCGCACGCCCGGGTGGCGCGTCGAGCAGTCCGACTGCCTCGAGTTCCTCGGCGGACTGGCGGATTCGTCGGTCGACTGCATCGTCACCGATCCCGCCTACTCGGGCATGAACCAGCACATGCAGTTCGGCCGGGGACGCATCGTGGGCCGCTATGGCGACGCCGCCAATCCGAAGTGGTTCCAGGAGTTCCACGACGACCCGCCGACATTCTCCCGGCTGCTCGACGAATGCCACCGCGTGCTCCGTCCGGATCGTCACGTCTACGTGATGTTCGACTCCTTCTCCCTGCTCAGCCTGGGTGCGGTCATGCGCACGCACTTCGACGTCAAGGGGCTGATCGTGTGGGACAAGGTGGACATCGGCATGGGCCACTATTTCCGTCGCCAGCACGAGATGATCGTGTTCGCCTGCAAGGGGCGGCGCCGTCTCTCCCGGCGCGACCTCGGCGACGTCTGGCGCATCAAGCGGATCCACCGCGGCGCCTACCCGACGCAGAAACCGGTGGCACTCTTCGCGCAGATGCTGCTGGGCAGCGTGGAGCCCGGCATGACCGTCTGCGATCCCTTCGCCGGCAGCGGCAGCTCCGGCGTCGCCGCCCTCGCCGCCGGTTGCTCCTTCCTGGGAGGCGACGTCAGCGCCACCGCCGTCGCGCTGGCGCGGGACAGGTGCGCCGCCTACCTCGCCACCGGCGTGGACCCGCTGGAGAGGCAGTGACGAGCCGCTCGCATCCGCCGCGCCCGGGGAGCACCGGTCGCCGCCCGCACGCTTATCCTGGCCCGGGATGACCTCTCCCGACACCGCCGCCGCGGAGGCGGCGCTGCGCTACAACGTGCGGACCCTGGCTCCGTTCGACGCCGCCGGCCTGCTCCGGGCGCTGAAGTCGGTGGGATGGTCGGCACCCCTCCCCGGGCCGGTCTCCGCCACGGCGCCGGGCGGTCTCGCCGTCGAGGGTCTGGATCCTGACCAGACCCTGGTGCTGCAGCGCTGCGCGCGGGGCGAGGGCGGCGACGCCGTCACCGCCGTGTCGGGAGGCAGGGCCGTCCTCGTCGGGTCGCCGGCCACCCTGGCGGCGGTCGCCACCCGCCTCGCCCAGGCGGGGCGACCGGCGGAGGAGCTGGGCTTGGCTCTCTCGGCGGCCCTCGCCGCGGGAGGCCCGCGGCCCCCGCTGCGCTGCGGCCCCCGTGCTCTCGAGTTCGGCGACCGCACGCTGGTGATGGGCGTGGTCAACGTCACCCCCGACTCCTTCTCGGGTGACGGAGTGGGGGGGGACGCCGCCGCCGCCCTGGCCCTGGCAAAGCGGATGGTGGCGGACGGCGCCGACCTCATCGACGTGGGCGGGGAGTCCACGCGGCCGAACTCTCAACCGGTGGACGCGGTCACCGAACTGGGTCGGGTGATCCCCGTCGTCGAGGCGCTCACCGCGCGCCTGGATGTGCCCGTCTCCGTCGACACGCGGAAGGCGGAGGTGGCGGCCGCCGCCATCGCCGCCGGGGCGACCGTCGTCAACGACATCTGGGGGCTGCGCGGCGACCCGGGCATGGCACCGCTCCTGGCCGCGAACCCGGGGGTGGCGGTGGTGGCCATGCACAACCGCCGAGGCCACGGCTACGCCGACCTGGGCGCGGATGTCACCCGCGACCTGCGCGAGTCCCTGCTCATCGCCGCTCGCCACGGCATCGACGCGGAGCGGATCGTCATCGATCCCGGTTTCGGCTTCGGCAAGACGCCGGGACAGAACCTGGAGCTGATGCAGCGCCTCACCGAGCTGCGCGGCATCGGCCGCGCGCTGCTGATCGGCCCCTCGCGCAAATCGACGATCGGCCTGCTCCTCGACGGCGCCCCGCCGGGCGAGCGGATCGAGGGCACGCTGTCCCTCTGCGTGCTCGCCACCGCGTCCGGTGCCGACATGGTCCGGGTCCACGACGTGGCGGCGATCCGCCGGGGGCTGCGCGTCAGCGATGCCGTGCTGCGGGGCATCCCCGATGCCGTGCGCGAGGCCGCGGCGCCGGGACCGACGGGGTGAGCCGGGGACCCGGGCCGCCGGCGTCCTCCTGGGCGTGGATCGCCCTGGGGGTGAACCTGGGCAACCGGGGCCTCGCCCTGGCCTGCCTGCGCGACTCGCTCGGCCGTGCCGGCGCCGCCGTGGAGGGTGCCTCGGGCGAGATCCTGACGCGGGCGGTCGGGGTGACCAACCAGGGCGACTTCCACAACCAGGTCGTCCTGGTGCGCGCTCCCGAGCCGTGGACGGCGACCCGCTGGCTGCGCGTGTGCGGTGAGGTGGAGGCGGCCTGCGGGCGCCGGCCGACCTTCCATTGGGGGCCGCGCCGGGCCGACGCCGACATCGTTCTCCTCGGCCGCCATGGCGAGGTGGTGAGCGCGGGCGCCCCCACCGTGCCGCATCCGGAGCTCGCCCGGAGGCCCTTCTGGCTGCGGCTGATCGCCGAGATCGACCCCGCGGTCGCCGCGCCGCCCGGCCCCGCGGCTGCTCAGATGGGGAGCCGGTCGGCCAGCTGAGGCACCAGGCGCAGCGCCGCCTGGATCTGCCGGGCGATCCCGGCGAAGTCGGGGGGCCGTTCGAAGTCGACGAGCCACGAGTGCTCCGCCGTGAACTTCTCGACCAGCGTGGTGGATCCGAGGGCCGCGAAGCCGACGTGCACCGACGGGCGGTCGTCCTCCCGGAACGCCTTGGCGAGGAGGCCCTGCACGGTCTCCACCCACGTCGAAACCTCGCTCAGCTCGTGCAGCTCGTACCCGCCGTCCCCGAGGACGAACTCGGCCTCCAGCTCGATGAAGGGCTGGGGGGTCAGCTGGTGATGCGGGCATTCCTGGGACTCGTCGTCGTCGTGGTACAGCTCGCAGTCGGCACCCGGTCCGTACGCGGCGACGTAGGTGAGCAGCGCGTCCCAGGCGAAGCTGAGGTGGACGTGGTACCGCGACGGCGGATCGGCCGCCGAGAGGCGGATGGTGCACTCGAAGCGGCGCTCGCCAGTGGACGGCTCGATGTGGTGGCGGATGTCCTCGATGGAGAGGCCGGTCTCGTCGAGCGCCTCGATCACATCGGCGGAGATCTCCTCGTAGGAGGGGAAGCCGCCGCGTTCGTGGCCCGACTGCTCCACCGGTTCGGGAACGTGGTGCTCAGCCACCGGGTGCCCGCCCGCCCACCGTGCGCAACCTGGGGGGTGTGGCCACCTTCTCAGTCTAGTGGCCTGGAACGGGGATGCGCGGGCGCACCGCTCCGGGGCCGACGCCGGCCGGCGGGGCCCGTCCCCTGTCAGCCGGCGTCGGCCAGCCTCACCCCGGTGAAGCGGTACCCGACCCCGGGCACGGCGAGGATCAGGCGCGGGCTGGCCGCGTCCATCTCGATCTTGCGGCGGAGATTGCGGATGTGGACGTCGATGACCCGGCTGTCCATGGGATGGCCGAAGCCCCAGACGGCGTCCGTCATGGCCTGGCGGGAGATGACCTGTCCGGTGTGCCGGACCAGGAGGGCGAGGACGTCGAACTCCGTGTGGGTGAGCCGGACATCCCCCTCCGGCCGGATCACGCGCCGCTCCTCCAGGTCGACCACCAGGCCCCGGAAGGCCAGCCGGGCCTCGCTGGCGGGCGTGGTCCGGACGGCGCGTTCCCCGGTCTTGCGCAGGCTGGCGGCAATGCGGGCGAGCAGCTCGCGCGGCCGGAATGGAATGGCGATGAAGTCGTCTGCACCGATCTCCAGTCCGAGGACTGCGTCGATCTCCTCATTGCGCGCGCTCAGCATCAGGATCGGCATCCGGTGACCCCTGCGGCGCAAATCGCGGCAGACATCGAAGCCGCTGGTGTCGGGCAGGCTGAGATCGAGGAGGACGACATCGGGCTGGAAGCTCTCGACGCGGCTGACCGCCCCGGCACCGTGATCCAGTTCGCTGACGAGGAAGTCCTCGCCCTCGCAGGCCGCCCGGGCGACCAGCCGGACGGCTGCGTCGGGCTCGACGACGAGCACTTTGGGCCTGGGTTCGTCCATCGGGCCTAGCCTAGCCAACTCGGCTGAGGGTGCTCCACCGGTCCCCGGGCCGCCGCGCGGGATCGGCGGTTCGATCGTTTCGACCGCCCCGAACCACGGCGCATCGAGCGCGGGGTTGTTACTATACGGGCCGATCAGGCGATCAACGTCCCTCTGCGAGACACGGAGAATCACCCGGGAGAAGGGCCTGTGCAGACTCAGGGCTCGCTGCAGGAATCGAGTCTGGCTTCGCTGCTCCAGACCATGCAGACCGAACGTGCCACTGGCGCGCTCGCCTTGGAGAGCGACGACGAGACGGCGTCTCTGTACTTCCTCTTCGGGCATCTCTTCCACGCCGACGGCGCCGGCGGGCAGGGAGAGGACGTCGTCCTGAGCGCCCTCTCCTGGCAGCAGGGGAGCTTTCGCTTCAACCCTCGCGCCAAGCTCCCTCCCGAGGAGACCATCAAATCCTCGCCCGCCGACCTGATCGCGGAGGCGGAGCGGCGTTCGCCCGGCGCCGGGCCGAGCCAGGCCCCGGCATGGCAGCCGGGCCCGGCGCCGTACGCCGCGCCCGAGCCGGCGCAGTACGAGAACCCCACCTACGACGACCAGCCCGCGCCGGGCTATCCCTGGCCGGCTCCGGCCACCCAGGCGCCCGCACCGGATTATTCGGCATGGAGCGCCCCGGTCCCGGAGCCGACCGCGCCCCCGCCGGCGTACGCGCCTCCGAGTCCCTATCCGTTCGGGCGTGAGCCGGCGCCGGCCGAGACCCCCCGCTACCAGCAGCCGGTCCCGGCTGAGGCCCCCCGCTACCAGGAGCCGGCACCGGTCGAGGCCCCCCGCTATCAGCAGCCGGCACCGGCCCCCGCCCCGGCGGCACCGGAGCCGTCCGTTCTCGGAGCGCGTGCCGTGCCACCGCTCGACATCGTCTACCCGCTCCCTGCGGGGCGGGCGCAGTACCAGGGGCTGAAGAGCGCCTTCGTCGACTTTCCCAAGCTGCTCCGCACCCTGCGGGGCGATCAGCAGACGGGCTATGTCCGCCTCTCTGGAGGCAACTTCTCCGGGATGCTGCTCTTTCACAAGGGACGGCTTCTCGAGGCGCTCTCCAGCGACCCCTCCGCCCGGTCCGGGCCGACCGCCTTCCAGGCCTTCCGGAGGAGCATGGAGGCGGGCAACGGCAGCCTCGATGTCGTGGACCTCGCCGTCGACACCGTCGATGCGCTGGCGCGGCTGCTCAGCGCCCCCCTCATGTACACGGGGCTGCTCGGCCGCTTCATCAACTTCGACGCCCTCCTCGGCCATCTCAACGAGGAGAAGGTCGACGGCGCCGTGGTCGTGGTGGGCGCCGACGACATCGGCGTCGTCCTGCTGAGCCAGGGGCAGGTGCTCGGGGCGTTCACCCGGAGCAACCCCGCCCTCAGCACCGCGACGAGCGGTGTCGCCCGGATCGCCGGGGAGAAGACCGCACGGATCGAGGTCAACAGCGGCGCCGGCACCGTCTCGCCGATCGACTTCGAGAGCGCGCTGTCCCGCGGCTATTGAGCCGCCCCTCGCGCCACGGCGGCAGGACCGCCGCCATGTGGCTGGGGCTGGCCGTCACCTGCCCGCTCATCGCCGGGTGCTTCAGCGGCCCGGCCCAGATCATCGCCATCGACCCCGCCCGCGGCGCCGTCAACGTCGCAGCCGACATGCCCGTCCGGGTCGTCTTCGACCGGCCCGTCAACCATCGCAGCGTGGCCGAGCATTTCAGCGTCACGCCCGCCCTGCCCGGATGCGCCGACCTGAAGGCCGCCTTCACCGCGGCGGCCGGTTCCGCCTGCTGGGTGGTCTGGCTGACGGATCAGTCGGGCTTCGTCCTCGAGCACCCCGGAGCCATCTTCAGCCCGGTGACCAAGTACGAGTTCCGGCTCAGCGCCGGCGTCGCCGACGCCGACGGCACGGTGAACTCGCTCGATCACGTGTGGGACGTGAAGAGCGCGCCCGCGCCGGTCCTGGTGGCGGCGACGCCGTCGGAGGGCAGCACCGTCGCCCGGGACGCGCCCATCACGCTCGCCTTCTCGGCGCCGATGGCTCTCACCTCGCTGGCGACGGCCGTGAGCCTCTCCCCCTCCGGATCCGCCCTGGACGTGGTGCAGGACAGGAACGATCCGTCCGACTTCGAGGTGGTGCCGGCGGATCTCCTGCAGCCCTCGGCCGGGTACACCCTCACCATCAGCACGGTCGCCACCGACACCCATCTCCAACCCCTCCAGGCGCCGGTGACCATTCACTTCCGCACCGGCCAGATGTCGACCGGAGGGCAGGCCCTGGTGCTGGCCGGGACGGCCGCCGGCGCCACCATGCTGCTCTCCGCCCAGCTCACGCCTCCCAGCAGCGGTGAGCCGATCCCGGTGGAAATCGTCGACCAGATGCCGCTCTGCGCCGACCCGGTGGGCTGCGGTGCCGTGGCGACGGGACAGCCGACGGCCGTGATCGACGACGCGGCGCTGGCGCCCGGCGCCCGGTGGCTCGCCGTCGTGGAGTCGGACCTCACCGTCCCGGGATCGCCGACGTCCCTTCAGGTCATCGACCTGAAGTCGGATCGCGAGGTGAAGGACGTCACCGGGGCGGCATGGCCGGCCTGGTCTCCGGACGGCTCCACCCTCGCCTTCGTGGGGGCGGATTCCACGGTCCGGCTCTACGAGCCGGCCACGGACGCGCTCAGCTCGTTGCCCAGCGGCTCGCTGGCGGCGGGGAGACCGGTGTGGACGGCGGACTCCGTGACCCTGGCCTTCCCCGTGGCCGCGACCGCCACCGAGCCCGCCCATGTCGAGCTGGCGACCCCGGCCGTGGCAGCCCTCTCCGCCATCCCGGGGCTGAGCGGCGCCGCCGTCCACCCCGTGGCCGCCCCGGAGGGTGAGCAGCTCGCGGTCGAGACGACCGGGCCCGGGGGCACGCTCGTCACCTGGGTCGTGAACCTGGCCACCGGCCAGGGGCCCATCCGCCTGCCCGACGGGCTGACCCCGGTCGGCTTCACCGATGCCGGCACCCTGGTGGCGGTGGACAGCACGGCCACCCCGCAGCTGGTCAGCGTGAGCGTCGACAGCGGCGACATCACCCCGCTGACGGAGTCCACGGGAGACATCGAGCTCGACACCGTGGTGGTGTCGCCGAGCGGCCGCCAGATCGCCTACCTCGCGGCGGGGAGCAACGGGATCCTCCAGGCGGTCATCGCCAACGCGGACGGCACGGGCGCGCTTCCCCTCACCGCCTTCACCGGGGCCACCGAGGCACTCTCGGTCACCTTCGGCGGCTGAGGCCGGGGAGGAGGAGACTCTCCCCGCATGCCACAGCCACTGCTGTTCCTCATCGCCGACACCGGCGGCGGTCACCGGGCCGCCGCGACCGCCGTCGCGCGCCACCTCGCGGAGCGCCACCCGGGGGAGTTCGACGTGCACATCGTCGATCCCTTCGTCACCGCCGCGCCCCGGGTCGCCGGCCGCACCACGGGTCTGTACGGCCCCCTGATCCAGCACGCCCCCTGGCTCTGGGGTGCCCTGTTCCACACGACCAACTCGCGGGCCATGGTCCGGGCCCTGGATGGCAGCGTCCTGCGCGCCATCGACAGGAGCCTGGCCCGGGTCATCCGCGCCACCGACCCCGTGGCGATCGTCTCCTTCCATCCGCTCCTCAACCGCGCCGCGGACCGGGTGCGCCGCCACCTGAAGGTCCACGTCCCCCTGATCACGGTGGTCACCGACCTCGTCGACGTCCATGCCTTCTGGGCCGTGCCGGGCGTCGACCTGGTCATCGTCCCCTCGCCCGGAGGTGTCGACCGGTGCCGGCGCAACCACGTCCCGGCGGACCGGCTGGTCCAGATCGGCCTGCCGGTCCACCCCGACTTCACCTCGCCAACCCTCAGTGCCGAGGCCCGGACCGCGCTGCGGCGCAAGCTAGGCCTGGGGGACCCGGAGCGCTTCACCGTTCTCATCTGCAGCGGCGCCGACGGGTCGGGCCGCCTCGACCACAGGGCTCAGGTGCTGGCCCGCAGCGGCCTGGACGTCTCCCTGGTGGTGATCTTCGGGCACAACCGGCACGCCCAGGACCGGGTGCGTGGCCTCCGGGACAGCTCGGGCCGCCCCGTCACCGTCCTGGGCTTCGTCGACAACATGGCCGAGTGGATGGCGGCGGCCGATGTGATCGTGACCAAGGCGGGCCCGGCGACCATCAGCGAGGCCCTCTGCGCCGGTCTTCCCCTGCTCATCACCTGGTTCCTTCCCGGCCAGGAGCGGGGCAATGTCGAGTGGCTCGTCGACGCCGGCGCCGGCCGCTACGTCCCGGGTGACACGGAGCTGGTCGACGAGGTCGCCGAGCTCGCCCAGCCCGACTCGCCCACCCTCGCGGCGATGCGGGCCGCCGTGCGGCACCTGGCCCGGCCCCAGGCCACCGCCTCCATCGGCGAGCTGATCCGCTCCATCGCCCTGCGCTCGGCATGAGCCTCGCGGACGGCGTGGCGCCGGCCGCTCGGGCAGCGCTGACACAGCTGCGCCTGTACGACTTCCGCAACTACGCGGAGGTGGCCCTGGAGCTGGGCCCGAGACTCAACATCTTCACGGGGGAGAACGCCCAGGGCAAGACGAACCTTCTCGAGGCCGTGGCCACGCTCGTCCTCACCCGTTCGCCGCGCGCCGCAACCCAGGATCTCATCCGTTGGGGGGCCAGCGAGGCGGCGGTGGACGGGGTCATCGCCCACCACGAGACGACCGAGGCGCTCAGCCTCCGGTTGCACCGCCAGGTCGATCGGCCGGAGGGCGGCCTGGCGGCGCTCGGGTCGCAGGCCCCCACCGCGACCCGTGTGGTGAGGACGACGCTGCTCGACGGCACGCACATCGCCGCCCGCGAGCTGCTGGGGCGCTCCCCCGCCGTCCTTTTCTGGCCGGACGACCTGCAGCTGGTCAAGGCCGGCCCGGAAGGACGGCGGCGGCTTCTCGACATCCTGCTCAGCCAGCTCGATCGGCGGCTCGCCGACGACCTCGTCCGCTACCGGCGGGTGATCGAACAGCGGAACGCCCTGCTGCGCCGGCTCCGCGTCACGGGCGGCCGGCGCGGAGGGGATCTCGCCGCCTTCGACGACGCCCTGATCCAGCACGGCACGCGCATCCAGGTCGCCCGGGCGGCCCTGGTCGAGGCGCTCTCCCCCCTGGCCACGGTCGCCATGACGGCGATCAGTGACTCGCGGGAGCAGCTGACCCTGCGCTACCTCCCCGACGGCGGGGGGGGAGGGGAGGACGCGCTCGCCGTGGCGGCCCGCCTTCGCGAGGTCCTCGCCCTTCGCTCGGACGAGGAGCTGGCCCGCGGCGTCAGCCTGGTGGGCCCGCATCGCGACGACGTCGAGTACGAGATCGACGGCCGTCCGGCGCGGAGCACGGCGTCGCAGGGACAGCAGCGCAGCGCCGTCCTGGCGACGAAACTCGCCGAGGTCCAGCTGCTGCGGCGTCGCTCGGCGCGCACCCCCATCCTGCTCCTGGACGACGTCCTCAGCGAGCTCGACAGCGGCCGGCGGCAGCGCCTGCTCGACGCCGTCGACGATGCCGGACGCGGACCGCAGACGCTGGTCACCTGCAGCAGTGACGAGGATCTCGGCGGCCGTCCCGCTCGTCACTACCGCGTGCGCGGCGGCACCGTGGTGGCCCTGTGAGCGGCCCGCCCGGCCGGCCGCGGCGGCGCGACGGCGACCCGGAGCATGGCGCGGACCACATCACCGACATCATGGACGCCGCGCTGCAGCGTCTCGGTGTGCGGCGGCAGGTCCGCAACGTGCAGCTCCAGCAGGTGTTCGCCACCGTCGTCGGTCCCGCCGTCGCCCCCATGTGCCAGGCCCTCTCCCTGGACCGGGGCACTCTTCTGGTGGCCACGCGCACCGGCGCGCTGGCTCAGCAGCTGCAGATGGAGATGCCGACGGTGATCGCCGCCCTCAACGAGCGCCTGGGGGGCGATCAGGTGCAGCGGTTGCGCTTCACGGCGATGGGCTGATCCGCACGCTCGCAGGCGCATCGGCCGCCGGTCCCGCCGGGGCGATCCGGACCAGCGCGTTGTACGTGATGAAGGCGATGGCGAGGTGCATCAGCGCCAGGGTGAGCACCCCGCGCGCCGGCTCACCTTGGATGAGGATCCAGAGATCGGGAAGCCACAAGACGAGGGTGACGAGCACGGCGAGGCGCAGGAATAGCCAGCGGGGCTGCGAGGAGATCCGCGTCACGATCGGCCAGGCGACGCAGGCGACGGTGACTCCGATCACGGTGAGCTTGCCGTAGTCGAGCGGCTGGAAGTGCTGAAAGCCGCGAAGCGAGGGAAAGATCGCCATGGCGAGGGCGGCAAGGATGGCGTCGGACGCCAGCGATGCCGCGTTGGCCAGCACCACCGCGATCCCGAAGCGGGCCCAGGACGGTTGGACGGGGCGTGGCTCAAGGTCCGCTCTGAGAAGACGGAGCAGGCGTCGTGCGGGGGAGGGCAACCCCTCGACCGCGGGCCGCAGGCTGTCCGCGAGCACGCTCAGGGAACGCGGACGGGCATGATGATGCAGAGGAAGTCGTCGCGCCCGACCGGGCGCAGAACCGCCGGCTGCAGGGGACCGTTGAAACCCAGCGAGACGTCGTCGGAGTCGATGGCCTGGAGGGCGTCCAAGAGGTAGCGGGCGTTGAAGGCGACCTGCACCTCGTCGCCCTCGATGCGCGCGGGCAGCGCCGCGTCGTGATCGCCGACCTCCGCGGCCTGCGCCTGGACCTCCAGCTCCCCGTCGTGCGCCCGCAGGCGCAGGGGATTGGCGGCGTCCCGCGCGAGCACCGCAGCGGTCCTGGCGTTCGTCATCAGCACCGCGGTGGGAAGCTGGGCGGTCGTGGTGGATTGCGCCGGGATCACCTGCGCGTAATTCGGGTAGTTGCCCTCGATCAGCCGCGACGAGATCTCGACGTCCCGGAGGACGAAGAAGACCTGGTTTCGCGCGTCGCTGAAGGCGATGCCAACCTGCGGGCGGCTGGGGTTGATGGCCCGGGCCACCTCGCTCAGGTGCCGCGCGGGCACGATGACGGCTCCGGCCGGGGCGCCGTCTCCCTTGCTCTCGACATCGAGCGTCTTGACGGCGAGGCGATGGCGGTCGGTGGCCACCATGGTGAGCCGGCCGCCGTCGACGTGGACGAGGACGCCGGTCAGCACGGGGGTCTGCTCGTCTCCCGAGGCCGCCATCGAGGTCTGCGTGATGGCCTGCTGGAAGGCCGCTGCGTCCACCTCGATGACTGCCTGCGTCTCGCGCATGGGCAGTGGTGGGAACTCGACGGCGTCGATGCCGTGGAGGTTCGTGTGCTGAATGCCGCATGTGATGTGAATGATCTGAGTGGCTGGATCGACCTCCATCGTGCAGGGGGCCTCTTCCAGCGACGCCACGTATTCGGAGAGCAGCCGGGCGGGCACCGTCACCCTGCCTTCCTCGAGGACCGTCGCTGGCACAAGGGTGCTGATGGTGAGGTCAAGGTTGGTCGCCGTCACCCGCAGTCCCTCGATCTCGGTCTCCAGGAGCACGTTGCCGAGCACCGGCAGGGTGGAACGGGGGGACACCGCTCGCGAGACGAGAGCGAGACAGGTGCTGAGCGCGGACGGCGAGACCGTGCATCTCATGGCTGAGTGGCCTCCGGCGGGACTGGACCAGTTGTTCACTGCATGGGACTCCTAGAGCACGAAGAGTCTATAGATAAGAAGTCGTCAATAGGGCTGGGCGGACGGGGGATAAGTGCCGGGGGTGAATACGGGGGGCTGGGGACAACAGCCGCCCCCCTGTGCGGAACCGAGGGGGTTCCGGAGGGTTCCACGCTGGCATGGAGGAGGATCCGGTGATGCGCGCAGCCCCGCCTGGCGATGTCCACAGCCGTGCGCTCAGCCGCGGCTGTGGAGGCGCTGGCGGAGCTGGCGGATGTCGTTCTGGAGGCGGGTGTCCTCGCGCAGGAGGTCGGTGATCTTCTCGATGGCGTGGAGGGCGGTCGTGTGGTCGCGGCCGCTGAAGGCGTCGCCGATGACGGGGAGGGAGGAGTCGGTCTCCTCGCGGATGAGATACATGGCCACCTGGCGGGGGAAGACGATGTGCTTGTCCCGCCGCTTGCCCTTCATCTCCTCCAGGCCGATGCCGTAGTACTCGGCGACGTCCTCCTGGATGAAGGGGATGCTCACCGGCTGGGCATCGGCGACCGGGATGATGTCGCGGAGGATCCTCTGGGACGTCTCCAGAGTGATGGCGTGGCCGTTGATCGAGGCGTGGGCGAGGACGCGGATCAGGGCACCCTCGAGCTCGCGAATGTTCTTCTGGATCTTGTGGGCGATGAAGGCACAGACCTCGTCGGGGACGAGCTGGCTGTGCGGCCCGAGCTTGCTCTTGAGGATGGCCAGGCGGGTCTCGAAGTCGGCCGGCTGGATGTCCGCCATCAGCCCGCCCTCGAACCGGCTGCGCAGCCGGTCCTCCAGGGTGGGGATGTCCTTCGGCGGGCGGTCGCTGCTGACCACGATCTGCTTCTGGATCTCATGCAGGGCGTTGAAGGTGTGAAAGAACTCCTCCTGGGTCCGGTCCTTCCCGGCGAGGAACTGGATGTCGTCGATGAGGAGGACGTCGACGGTGCGGTACCGCTGGCGGAAGTCGTGGGTCTTGTTCTCCTGGATCGCGCCGATCATCTCGTTCGTGAACTTCTCGGAGGTGATGTACGCAACCTTGGGCGGGCGGCGGTGACCCTCCCGCACGGCGTGGCCGATGGCGTGCATGAGGTGGGTCTTGCCCAGACCGACACCGCCGTACAGGAAGAGCGGGTTGTAGGCCTTGCCCGGGGAGTCGGCGACCGCCCGGCAGGCGGCATGGGCGAACCGCGAGGAGTTGCCGACGACGAAGCTGCTGAAGGTGAAGTTGGGGTTGAGGCGGGAGTCGCCGGCAGAGATGCCGTCGTTGTCGGGGGCGAGGTCGGAGTCGGTGAGGGGCGAGGGCTCGTCGCGGGGCGGTCTGGCGTGCGGATCGACGGTGACCTCGACGGCGCACTCCCGGCCGACGACCCCGGAGAGGACCTCCTGGATGACGGACACGAAGCGCTCGGAGACCCAGTCCCGGGCCAGGCGGGTCGGGACGCCGATGGTGAAGCGATCGCCATCACAGGCGACCAGCGTGGCGGTCGCCAGCCAGGTGTCATAGCTGGGGCGGGCGAGTTGGAAGCGCAGCTCCTCCTGGGCCACGAGCCACGTCTGCTCCGCCGGGCTGCGGCCGCCCTCGCCTGGGACGGCACTCTCGTCAGTGTCGATCATCACTCCAAATCCGCCGTCGCGGTGGACGCCACAGCCACATCTGTCCTCCGAGGCGCGTCGTGGTTTCCCACTTATCCACAGGATGTGAACAGGAGTGGATAACCTGGACGATGCTGCCGGTCGGGGTGGGGGTGGGGACTTTGGTGGGCGCGTCCCGCCGGAGCACTCGCCAGTCTACCAATGGGCGTGGTGACCCACAATGGCGGCGGCCCGGACCGCCGGTCTTCGGGTTCGGCACGCCCCCGCGGGGATGTCGCGTGGCGGGCGGGCGGCGGTCACGGGGCGGCGGCGATGGGCCGGGCCAGGGGGTTGGCGGCTATACTGGCGGCCATTCCGCCGTCCGACTGTGGCCGCCCTGGTGCCCCCGGACGTGATTCCTGGAAGGTTCGTGCAGGAGAGCTGCCATCAAGCGGACGTACCAACCCAAGAAGGCGTATCGCCGCAAGACCCACGGCTTCCGCGTGCGCATGGCGACGCCGGGCGGCCGCAACGTCCTGAAGGCCCGCCGCTTCAAGGGGCGGCAGCGGCTGACCCCGACCGGGCCACGCTGAGCCGCGAGAACGTTCTGCGTGGACGGGGCAGGTTCGCCGGTGTGCGCTCGGAAGGTCGCCTCGCCAGGGTGGGCATCATCCGCGTCCACGCGGCGGTCAACCCCGTGGGGACGGCTCGCATCGGTCTTGCCGTGCCCCGGGTCCGCAGCGCCGTCTCGCGCAATCGGATCCGCCGGCGGCTCCGGGCTGCCGGCGTGGCGCTGACCGCCCATGAGGGCTTCGACCTGGTGGTCAGTGCCGGCGAGGAGGTGCTCCGCCTGCCCTTCGGCGAACTGCGGGCCCAGGTGAACGAGGCGGCGAGGCTGGCGGTGGCGCGCGCCCACCCCGCGCCGGGCGGACCCGGAGGCCGGCTGGCACCATGAAGCGGCTCAGCCTCGCCGTCATCCGCGTCTACCAGGCCACCCTCAGCCACGTCTTCGGTGCCATGAGCAGCTGCCGCTACGAGCCGACCTGCTCGCACTACACGGCGGAGGCGATCAGCCGCTTCGGGGCACGGCGCGGCTGGTGGCTGGGGATCCGGCGCATCAGCCGGTGCCAGCCGATGTACCCGGGCGGGTACGACCCGGTGCCCGATGAGTACGTCACCTGGCGCCAGGCCCGCGCACGCCGGCGCGGCGACCGCCGGCTCTCCGAGCACGGATCCTCGTGATGCCTGTCGCCGGCCTCGACCTCAACCCGATCCACATCCTGAGCGTCCTCAAGTATCCGATCGGCTGGCTGCTCTCGCTGCTGACCCAGGCGTTCGCCGGGGTGGGCGTCCTCGCCGCCATCGGTGCCGTCGGTCTGGCCATCATCGCCACCACCCTGATCATCCAGGTGCTCCTCTTCCCCCTCTACGGGTGGCAGCTGAAGACGCAGCGGCGCATCCAGCAGGAGCAGCGGCTGGTCGGGCCGCAGATCCAGGAGATCCGCAAGCGCTACAAGGGGCAGGCCCGCAAGGCCCAGGAGGAGATGCAGAAGGTCTACGCCGAGCACGGCGTGAGCCCCTTCAGCTCCATGTCGGGGTGCCTGCCGCTGCTGGTCCAGCTCCCCGTCCTCTACGGCCTCTTCTACGCCATCAGGAATGTGACGTCGCATCTGCCCAAGGGCATCGACCCCCACTTTCTCTGGATCGCCGACGTCTCCAAGACGGTCGGGCAGGCGGTGGGCAACAACTTCGGCCACCTCTTCACCCACCCCTTCAATCTGACCCTGCTGATCGTCCCCCTGATCACCGGGGCGGCCCAGTTCATCCAGTCGCGGATGGTGACGCCGCCGATGCGGCCGGACATGAGCGACACGGAACGTCAGATGTCGGGCATGACCAGGAACATGGCCTACCTGTTCCCGATCATGACCCTGGTCTTCGCCATCATCTGGCCCCAGGGGCTGGCCATCTACTGGATGACGCGCGCGATCGCCATGATCGTCCAGCAGTTCCATCTCATGGGCTGGGGCTCGCTGCGCATCCCGACCTGGATGCCCGGCGCCGGCCGCACCACCCCCTTGTCCTACCCGAAGAGTGACTTCAGCGCGCCCGCCGCGAGGGGGACGGGTCACGCTCCGGTGGCCTCGTCGAATGGCAGGAACGGCGCGGCGCGCTCCGGCGCGGTGCCCCCGCGCAGCACGCGCCCGGGGGCGAGGGCGGGGCGGCCATCCGGGCCGACGGCGCCGGGGACGGGGCGGGTTCCGGCCCGGGCCCAGAGGAAAGGCAAGCGCCGCCGCTAGGCGGGGAGGGAATGGTGACAGAGATCGAGGCTGACATCCTCCAGCAGGAGTGGGAGACCGTCGAGGCGACGGGCGCAACCGTGGAAGCCGCCATCGAGGCCGCCCTTGGGGAGTTGGGAGCGGCGCCGGAGGACACGACGGTGGAGGTGCTGGCGCGTCCCGCCCAGGCCCTGCCCGGGGAGCGCGTCTCCGGGGCGGGCGAGGCCAGGGTGCGGGTGTCGAAGCTGGATGAGCACACCGCGCGTGCGCGCGCCACGCTGGTCGACCTGCTGCGCCGCATGGAGATCCCCGCGCGGATCGCCGTGCGCCGGCCGCCGGCCGCCGCGGGGCCGGGTGCGCCGCCGGTGCTGGACGTGAGCGGTGACGACCTGGGCCTGCTCATCGGCTGGCGCGGGGAGACCCTGCGCGCCCTGCAGACCGCCGTCAATCTGATGATGGGCGAGGACGAGGGCCGGACCAGGCGCCGGGTGATCATCGATGTCGAGCGCTACCGGGCCCGGCGGGAGGAGCAGGTGCGGGAGCTGGCGCTGCGCCTGGCGAACCGCGTGAAGAGAACCGGGCAGCGCTCCACCCTGGATCCCATGCATCCCTACGAGCGGCGCGCCATCCACCTGGCCCTGAACGGTGACGAGGGCGTTCGGACCGAGAGCATCGGCGTCGAGCCGGCGCGCCGGGTGGTGATCCATCCCACCGGACCGGCGCAGCCGGATCTTCCCGAGCTGCCGGAGCGGCCGCTCCGCCCGGGCGGCCGGGGCGGCGGCGACCGGCCGCGCGATCACGAGCGAGGGCCCCGGCGGGAGCGGTGGTAGCCACCGCGGGGACGACCCCGGGCATGCGCGGCTACCGGCTGGCCCGGCTGGCCGGGGGCGTCCGGCTGATCACCGCGCCGATGCCGGAGCGGCGCTCCGCATCGGTCGCCTTCATGTTCGGGGTGGGGTCGCGCCACGAGCGCCCGGACAACTGCGGCCTCAGCCACTTCATCGAGCACATCGTGTTCAAGGGGGGCCGCCTCTTCCCCACCGCGCGAGCCATCTCCGAGGCCATCGAGAGCGTTGGCGGAGCGATCAACGCCGCCACGGACAAGGAGGCGACGGTCTTCTACGCCAAGGTGCCGGCGGAGCACCTGCCGCTGGCGGTGAGCGTTCTCGCCGACATGCTCTTCGAGCCGGCCCTCGATGCGGATGAGGTGACCAAGGAGCGCCAGGTGGTCATCGAGGAGCTCCGGATGTACCTGGACAACCCGCAGGAGCACGTCAGCACCCTGTTCGACGAGGTGATGTACCCGGGGCAGCCGCTGGGGTGGGACGTCGCGGGCACCGAGGAGACGGTGCGCAGCTTCGACACCGGCGCGTGCCGAGGCCACCTGGGTCGCCACTACCGGCCGGAGCGGCTGGTCGTCAGCGTTGCCGGGGCCATCGACCACGAGGCGGTCACGGAGCTGGTCGCGTCCGTGCCGGCGAAGCCGGTGGGCAGCGAGGTGCCGGAGCCGGCGGGCGCCGACGAGGGCCCCGCTCCCAGCCTGCGGTTCCTGCGCAAGGCCAGCGAGCAGGCCAACATCATCGTCGGGGCGCACGCGTGCTCCTACCGCGACGAGCGGCGCTTCGTCCTCGACCTGCTCAACGTGATCCTGGGCGAGGGGATGTCCAGCCGCCTGTTCCAGGAGCTGCGCGAGGTGAAGGCCCTCGCCTACGACATCCACTCCTTCACCAGCAAGCTGAGCGACACCGGGTACCTCGGCATCTACATCGGCTGCGAGCCGCGCCGGGCGGTTCGGGCGGTCGATGCCGCCGTCGGCGAGCTGGTGCGGGTGGCCGGCACCGCGGTGGGAGAGCAGGAGCTGCGCAAGGCGAAGGAATACGCCAAGGGCCGTCTCCTCCTCCATCTTGAGGGGACCGGCGCCCTCAGCCAGTTCCTCGGGCAGCAGGAGCTCCTCGCCGGGCCGATCATGATCGCCGACGAGGTCGTCGCCGCCCTGGAGGCGGTCACCGCCGAGCAGGTGAGGCAGCTGGCGGAGGAGATCTGCCACCGGGGCCTGCGCGGCGCCGTCATCGGTCCATTCTCGAAGCCCGAGCGCTTCGAGCAGGCGTTGGCCCGCGCGTCGTGACCGCCGAGGCGGCCCCGGCGGCGCGGTCGGACCACGAAGAGCAGGAGAAGGCATGACCGCGGAGCGCACTCTCGTCCTGGTGAAGCCCGACGGGGTCCAGCGTGGCCTGGTCGGCGAGATCATCGGCCGTCTGGAGCGGCGCGGGCTGCACCTGACCGGCCTCAAGCTCATGCGCATCGACGAGTCCCTGGCGTCCCGGCACTATGCCGAGCACGTGGGGAAGCCGTTCTACCCGTCACTGGTCGACTTCATCAGTTCGGGGCCGGTGGTGGCCATGGTCTGGGAGGGCCGCGGGGCCGTGCGGCTGGTGCGGTCGACGATGGGGGCGACGAACCCGGTCGACGCAGCGCCGGGGACGATCCGCGGCGACCTCGCCGTCGCCATCAGCACGAATGTCGTGCATGGCAGCGACTCAGTGGAACGGGCCGAGGTCGAGGTGGCGCTGTTCTTCCGGGATTCCGAACTGGTCGACTGGGGAAGCGACCTGGGCGGCTGGGTGGACGGCGGCAGCTGAACTGACGCCGGCAGGTCAGGCCGCCCGCACCGGTGGTGCGGCCCGCAGGACTCGCAATTCTCGGGCGATCCGGCGGCGCCGCCGGCGGCCCCAACCGAGGAGGAGGACGCCGGGGGCGGGCGCGGTCACCAGCGTCGGGCCTGGGCCCAGGCTGCCGAAGCTGCCGAACGGCCAGATCCTGAGGATCACCTTGGCGAGGATCTTGCTGCGGGGCACGAGCCCGAAGAAGCGGGAGTCGTTGGACGCGTTGCGGTTGTCGCCGAGGACGAAGTACATGCCCGCGGGGATGTGCATCACCTCGGGCTGGTCGACGGTGTACATGCCGTGGGCCGTGCAGCAGTCGGTCACCTCATCCCACGCGTCGGGGAGGTATGGCTCGGCAAGCCGGCTCCACGGCCCGGTGCCGCCGGGCTGGATGAGGATGGCCGTGGGGTGGTCGTTGCCGTCGATCTCGAGGTTGTCCCCGGGGAGGCCGATCACGCGCTTGACGTAGGGGATCGTCCCGGCACAGACGGAGCCGCCACAGTAGGGCGGAGGGTCGAGGACGACGATGTCGCCACGCTCGGGGCTGCCGATGACGTAGGAGATCTTGCTGGCGATGAGGAGGTCGCCGTCCTGCAGGGTGTTGACCATGCTGGTTCCGTCCACCCGGACGGTCTGGAGGCAGGTCGAGATTGCGCCGTAGAGGACGAGGGCGATGAGGAGGACCTCGACGAGGTCGCGGAACCAGGTGTTCCGTGGCGGAGCCGAGGGGGCGCGGGCGGCGGGGTGGACGCCGAGTGACGAGACGGGCGCGCCGTCCGTGTCGAGCGGAGGGGGCGGCTCTGAGGCCGGTGTGGGCTTCTGCATGGGGGTGCTGGCGGGAACCGACCGCCCGTGTGTCGTCGCGTGGATGGTCGCCTGCGGACCGCTGTGCGGAGCGCCCGAACCTCTCGCGGCCGGTGGCGGGCCGGATGAGAGCGAACCGTGCCGGCGCCCCCTGCGGCGGGATTATACGGGCGAGCGGCACGGCTGCCCGGCGGTGGGGTGGTCCGGCACCGGGGAGGCGGCGGCGGGGCCGGGTCTGGCTCCGGCGGCGGCGATGCGCCACAATGGAAGGTGTCAGCGGCCGGGGGACCGGCCCGCGGTCATCACCCAGGCGGAGGACGTCGATGGCTCTCTTGACCCGCTCCCCATACAAGGCAAAGGAGTTCGGCCTCAGCGGCCTGCAGGGGATCTCTGACCACACGCTGGAGATTCACTTCGGACTTTATGCCGGGTATGTCAAAAACACAAATACGCTGACGGAGCAGCTGGTGGAGCTGGGTGAGAAGGGTCAGGCGGGGACGCCGGCCTACGCCGAGCTGACCCGGCGGCTGCCCTTCGAGTACAACGGCATGGTCCTCCACGAGTGGTACTTCGGCAACATGACCGCCAAGGGCGGCGGCGACATCTCAAGCTCGTCGCCGTTGGGTCGGGCCCTGGGGGAGTCGTTCGGCGACATCGAGACGTGGAAGCGCGACTTCACCGCCATCGGCGGCATGCGCGGCGTGGGCTGGGCGGTGACCTATCTGGACCCGGCGACGGGCCGGCTCTCCAATCACTGGATCACGCTGCACCAGGACGGCAACATCGCCGGTTTCAAGCCGATCGTGGTGATGGACGTCTGGGAGCACGCCTTCCTGCTCGACTACAAGCCGGCGGAGCGGCCGAAGTACATCGAGGCGTTCGTGCAGAACCTGGACGTGGTCACGTGCCAGGGGAGGCTCACCGGATCGCTGGACCGGCCCGTGGGCTGAGCCAGGCCGTCTTGGGGGGCCGGTCGGCCGCCGGCGCGGCGGATGGTGACGGGCTGCGCCCGTGGCGAGAAGGCGGTCGCCGATGCGCTGACCCGCGGGCGGCGGGTCCGAGGCTCGGGGCCGTCTAGAGGCGGGGACCGCCGAGCCGGTGGTAGAGGCCGTCCAGGTCCTCGTCGTCGGCGAAGTCGACGATGAGACGTCCACCGGTGCGCCGCCGCTGGAGGGTGACGGGCAGGCCCAGAGCCTGCTCGAAGCCACGGCGGAGGTGCTCGTCGTCGGGGGCCAGAGGGGTGGCGGCCGCGGCGGGGCGCGGCGGAGGTGACGGCGCCGGCTCGGCCTGAAGCTGCTGGACAGCTTCCTCGACGGCGCGCACGGTGAGTGCGTCGTGGGCGGCACGGCGGCCGAGCGCGATCATCTCCGCCTCGTCGCGCAGGGCCAGCAGGGCGCGGGCCTGGCCGGCGTTCAGCTCCCCCGAGGCGACCGACGCCTGGAGTGGGGCGGGGAGTTGGAGGAGTCGGATGGCGTTGGTGACCGCGGGACGGCTGCGTCCGAGGCGCAGCGCGATGGCCTCGTGGGAGAGGCCGAAGGCGTCGGCGAGGCGTGCGTACGCGGCGGCCTCGTCGAGCGGGTTGAGGTCCTCGCGGAGGAGGTTCTCGGTGAGCGCCAGCTCGAGGGCCTGTCGCGCCGATTCCGAGGCGGGGCGGACGATGGCGGGCAGACTGGTGACGCCCGCCTGCTGGGCGGCGCGGAGCCGGCGCTCGCCGGCGACCAGGCGGTAGCCGTCGGCATCGGCCTCCACGACGATGGGATGCAGCAGGCCGTCACGGCGGATGGAGTCGGCGAGGGGGGCCAGCGAGACCGGGTCGAAGTGGCGGCGGGGCTGCTCGGGGTTGGGACGGACCCGCGAGGGATCGACCTCGATGAGGGCGGAGCCGCCTTCCAGATCGCGTCCGGGGTCGCTGCTGGCGAGCAGGGCGTCGAGGCCTCTGCCGAGACCGCGGCGGGGTGGTGGGGTCATCGGGATGCTCCCCCTGTCTGTGAGGCGGCCGCCGCGGTCATGCCAGGGAACCCGCGATGAGGCCGGCGGCGCGTGCCTGGAGGCGGGCGTCGAGATTGGCGGCCAGCTCGCGGTATGCGATGGCGCCGCGGGAGGTGGGCGCGTACTCGGTGATGGCGAGGCCGTAGCTGGGGGCTTCGCTCAGCCGGACGTTGCGGGGGATCACCGGATCGAGGACGTCGTCGCCGAAACGGGCGCGGACCTCGTCGACCACCTGGTTGGCGAGGGTCAGCCGGGCATCGTGGAGGGTGAGGACGATGCCGGCGATGGCGAGGTCCGGGTTGAGTTCGCGGCGCAGGAGCTGGAGGGTGTGGGTGAGCAGGCCGAGACCCTCCAGAGCGTAGAACTCGCACTGGATGGGCACGAGCAGGGCCTGGGCGGCGACGACGGCGTTGACCGTGAGCAGCCCGAGGCTCGGCGGGCAGTCGAGGAAGATGTAGTCGATGGGATCGTCGGCGAGCGCCTCGAGGGCATAGGTGAGCCGCTTCTCCCGCCGCGCGACGGCGACCAGTTCGATCTCGGCTCCGGCGAGGGCGATGTCGGACGGGATCAGTTCGAGACCGGGGATGCGGGTGGGGATCCTGGCTTCCGAGAGTGGGCGCCCGAGAACCAGGACGTCGTAGATGCTGGCGCCGATGTCCCGCCGGGCCACGCCCAGGCCCGAGGTGGCGTTGGCCTGGGGGTCGCAGTCGATGAGGAGGACCCGGCGTCCCATCTCGGCGAGGATGGCGGCGACGTTGATCACCGTCGTCGTCTTGCCCACGCCGCCCTTCTGGTTGGCGACGGCGATGATGAGGGCGGGCACGGCTCTGGATTATGGCTGCCGCAGCGGTCAGCCGGCGGTGTGCTGCCGGGGGAGGGGCTCGCTGACGCCACCCCGGGGCGCCCTCGATGATTCACGGGAAACAACCTACGGTGAAACAACGCGGTACGATGCCGCCATGGACAGCCTCCTGCGCGATGTGGACGGCATCAGCACCGGCTACCTCCTCGGCCTCCTCGCCGGGGAGGCGCACTTCGGCGGCGACGGGAGGCAGCCCCAGATCACGCTCCGGATGCACGTCCGCCACGAGGGCATCTTCCGGTGGCTGACCTCGCGCTTCCCGGGCGGAAGCCTCTACGGGCCGTACCACCACGCCGGCCGCGACTACTACCAGTGGATGGCCCGTGGCCCCTATCTGAGGCGGGCGGTCGTGCCGTTCCTGGCCCAGCACCGGGAGTGGCTGGACGCCCCGGCCAGGGAGCGGTTCGACGCCATGTGCCGGACCTATGAGATCGAGGTGTTCACACGGCCGGCCCTGCCGCCGGTCGACCCCGTGGCGCTCCCCGGTGGTCCCGCGTCCGCTCCGCTCCCCGCCGTTCCGCCCCGCCCGCAGCGGCGGCGCGTCACCGGAGGCGCCGCGGCCGGCGCCTGACCCCGCCTGGCCGGCGTCGGAGGCACCGCCGGTCCGTACAATCTCGATCATGTTCCGGGCGAAGCAGGCTCATCGCTGGACGCTCCTGGCCGCCGTCCCCCCGCGGGAGGTCTTCTCGGTGATGGAGCAGATGCTGGGCACCTTCCCCTTCCGTTTCGAGGTCCTTGCCGAGGGGCGGGCCCGCATCGTCGAGTTCCGCCGCAAGGGCCTCATCGGCCAGTGGTCGAAGCGGGTCTGGTTCAGGACCCGGTGGGTGACCTGCGAGGCGCAGGTGACGCCGGCCGGGACCCTGGTCACGGTCGCGGCCAGCGCCGGCCGTGGCGCGACGCCGCGCGCCCTCCAGCTGGTCCAGCTTCTGACCCGGGGCGCTGCGGACGACCGCACCGTCTACCGCGACAGGCGGGTGCCGCCCGGCCCCGTCAGCCTCGTGGCCTCGTGGGCCGGCATGCCATACCACCTCTTCACAGAACCCGAGTGGAACGCGCCGCGTGGAGCTCGGATCTTCACAGCCAGCCCCGTCGAGGCGGTGCCTGGAGGGACAGGGCCCTTCACCCGGGTGCGCCTGGCGGATGGCACCGAGGGCTATGTGGAGACGGACCAGATCGTAGCCGCTCCACGAGCGGCCACGCGAGAGGCCCAGCTGGAGGCGGCCCGCTTCGTCTGACGGCTTGCGGCCCGGCTTCCGCCCGGCGAGCCCCGGAGACGACAACGGGGCGCCCACCCGAGTGGTGGACACCCCGTCGAGCGCTCGGAGACGCCCCGATCGCTGTCAGCGATCGCGTCTCACAAGGTCCGGCTTTCGGCGATCAGCAGACGCCTCCGGCGCTGGTCGGCTGTAAGCCTGTACTTGGGCAATCATTCATCGGCATGACCCTCCTTTTCTGGGAGTGCCGCATCGCCTCAGGACCGCGAAGCGTCGTTCGGAAGGTGCGGTGAGACGAAGGGCCGGAGACGCTGAGGACAGTGTACCGGGACCGTGGAGGCCGGGGCTACAGCTTCCGGCGCCCGGCGATGCCGACGTCCCGCGGATGCCACCAGGCGACCTCGTCCTCGTCGAGCTTCCAGCACAGGTAGACCTCCCGCCCGTCCCGAGTCGACGGGAAGTCGCACAGGCCGGTGGCGGCGTCGCGGAGGATCACCCCGAGACGATCGATCTCGTCGAGAGCGGTGTCGATCTCGGCTGCGGCGCGGCTCGCCGCCGCCGCCGCCCCTGCCGAGCCGTTGGACCGGCCCGCGGAGGCGAGGTGCTCGCGGGCGGCCTGGGCCGCATCCGAGGTCGCCGCCGTCTGGAGAGCTCCGATCAGCTCTCGGAGCCGGGGAAGCAGCCCATCGGCCTCGCGCTTGCCGAAGAGGTGGTCGGGCACCGCGGACATCCCCCGTCCCTAACCGCGGCGGCTCACGGCCGGGCGACGCCGGGTCAATAGATGCCGAGCTCCAGCCTGGCCTCGTCCGACGCCATGGTCCGGGGGTCCCACGGCGGAACCCAGACCAGGTTCACCCGCACGTCCTCCACGCCGGGCAGCGGGGCGCAGACGGCGTGGATCTGGGCCTGGAGGATGCTGCCAAGCGGGCAGAAGGGCGAGGTGAGCGTCATGTCGACCGTGAGCAGGCCGGCCTCGTCGATCTCGGTGCCGTAGATGAGCCCGAGGGAGACGATGTCGATGCCGATCTCCGGGTCGTAGACCTCGGAGAGCGCGTCCCGGATCATCTCCTCCGAGGCTCGCAGCGGGTCCCCCTCCGGCGCGGTCGTGTCCGGCGGGACGGCCGGAGCGGTGTCGGTCCGGATGTCGCTCATGCGGCGTCTCCTTCTCTCGCTGTGTCCAGGGCGCGGAGGATCGCGTTGCAGGCGAGGGTCGCGCACTTGACGCGGACGGGGTACGCCCGCACCCCCTGGAGAGCCTCGAGATCGCCGAGCTCGCCGGCGTCGCCGTCCGCCACCAGCATCTCCCGGTAGCGGCGGGCAAGGCTGACCGCCTCCTCGCGGCTCCTCCCATTGCAGCCCTCGCAGAGCATGCTCGCCGCGGCCTGGCTGATAGAGCAGCCCCTGCCGGTGAAGGCGACCTCCGCCCGCCCCTCGCCGTCGAGGCGCCAGGTCAGGTGGATCTCATCGCCGCACAGCGGGTTGTCCGCCTCGAGGGCGCCGTCCGCCGGCTGCACCTCGCCGCGGCGGCGGGGGTTGCGATAGTGGTCGAGGATGATCTCCCGGTAGAGGTCGTCGTCGACCGGCGTAAACCCGACTGTCATCTCAGAATTGTACCCAGCCTCACCGACCGGTCCCTCAGACCCTGAAGACCCGGCGGACCTCGGCCAGCCCCTCGCCGAGCTGGTCGATCTCCTCGTGGGTCGTGTAGAGGTACACGGAGGCGCGCGTCGTGGCGGCCACGCCCAGACGCCGCATCAGCGGCTGGCAGCAGTGGTGCCCCGCCCGGACGGCGATGCCCTGGCGGTCGAGGATGGTGCCGGTGTCGTGGGGATGGACGTCGGCGACGTTGAAGCTGACGGCGCCGCCGTGGATGGCCAGGTCGCGCGGCCCGTAGACGGTGGCGCCCGACTCGTCGAGGACGTCGAGCATGTGCCCGACCAAGGCCCGTTCGTGGGCCTGGATGCTCTCCATGCCCACCGCGTCCAGGTAGTCGCAGGCGGCCGCGAGGCCGGCGGCCGAGGCAACGTCGGGGGTCCCCGCCTCGAACTTATGGGGGACCTCGTCCCATGACGAGCTCTCAAGGTCGACCTTGAAGATCATCCCCCCACCCCCCTGGTAGGGGGGCATGCGCTCCAGCAGCTCGGGCCGGGCCCAGAGAACGCCGATCCCCATGGGCCCGCACATCTTGTGGCCCGAGAAGGCGAGGAAGTCGACCCCCAGCTCTCGCACGGAGACCCGCATGTGGGGGACCGACTGGGCGGCGTCGACGCAGACCAGGGCGCCCCGAGCGTGGGCCTCCCGAGTGATCGAGGCGATGTCGTTCACGGTGCCCAGGACGTTCGACTGCTGGGTGAGGCTGATCAGACGGGTGGGCGGGGCGAGCAGCTCGTCGAGATTGGAGAGGTCGAGGCGGCCGTCGTCGCCCAGGCCGATGAAGGCCAGTTGCAGACCGGACCGCTGGGCCGCGAGCTGCCACGGCACCAGGTTGCTGTGGTGCTCGGTGACGCTCAGCACCAGGCGATCGCCGGGGGAGAGGAGCTCCCGCGCGTACGAGCTCGCCACCAGGTTCAGCGCCTCGGTGGTGTTCCGCACGAAGACGAGCCCCGCCGGGTCGGCGTCGATGAAGCGCGCCACCCTCTCCCGCGACTGCTCGAAGACGTCGGTCGCCTCGCTGGCCAGCTGGTGCACCCCCCGGTGGACATTGGCGTTGCTCCGGCCGTAGTAGCCGTCCACCGCCTCCATGACCTGGACCGGCTTCTGCGACGTCGCCGCCGAGTCGAGGTAGACCAGGGGCCTTCCGTTGACCTCCCGCGCCAGGATCGGGAAGTCGGCCCGGATGCGCTGGACGTCCAGCGCCGACTCCGAGAGGGGGTGGGTGAGGGTGGTCACGGCCGGTTCATTCGCCAAGGCAGACGCGGATCATCCCATCCGCGACCTCCACATGATGGACGCGCACGGGTTCCACCGCCGGCAGGCTGACGGCGTCGCCGGTCCGCAGGTCGAAGGCGGAGCCGTGCAGGGGGCACTCGACGGTGCCGCGCTCGATGTCGATGTCGCCGTCGCTCAGCGACGCCAGCTCGTGGGTGCAGGTGTCGTCGACGCAGTGCAGCGTGCCGAGGACGTTGAAGACGGCCACCGGCACATCGCCGATCACCGCTCGCAGGGCCTCTCCGGGGGGGAGGTCCTCGATCCGCCCCACCTCGACCCAGTCGCGGACGATCATGCCGGCGCCTCGACGGGCCGGCTCGCCCCCTGCGCGATCTCGGCGTTCATCAGCTCGATGAGCCAGTCCCTCGCCGTCTCGACCGGGACCCGGTCGAGGACGTCGACGAAGAAGCCGCGCACGATCAGCCGCTCGGCCTCGTCGGCGGGGACGCCGCGGGCCATCAGGTAGAAGCGCTCCTCGTCGTCGACGTGGCCGACGGTGGTGCCATGCCCGCAGCGGACGTCGTTCGCCTTGATCTCCAGGCGGGGCACTCCGCTGGCGCCGGCGCCGTGGCTGAGCAGCAGGTTGCGGTTGGCCACGTAGCCGTCGGCGTGAACCGCCGAGGGCAGGACGTCGATCAGCCCGCTGTAGACGCTGTGGGCGCGGTCCCTGGCGGCCACCTTGAGCAGGAGGTTGCTCCGCGTGTCGCGGCCGCGGTGGAGTTGGAGCGACTGGTGGTCGATGTGCTGGTCGGCGCCAGCGAGGCAAACGCCGAAGATGTCCGCCTCGGCACCGTCCCCGTCCAGCAGGACGTCCCAGTACGCCTTCTGGGTGCGGGCCCCGAGGGTGGCGCCGAAGAGGCGGTAGTGGGCAAGGCGGTCGCAGCTGGCCCGGCGGGTCGCGAAGTGCCAGGCCTCGGCTGACAGCTGCTGGACCGGGATGTCGTCCACCCGGGCCTCGGTCGCCAGGTTGAGGGCGGTGATGGCGACGCTCAGGCTGGGGCCGGAGTCGCGCACGGCGACGAGGTCCTCGACGAGGGTGAGCGAGGCGTGGTCATCGACCACCACGATGGTGGCCGGGAAGGCGGCCGCCCCCTCGTCCGCCGCCAGGTGGCTGATCCACAGCGGGGCCATCGCCTCCACCCCCCGGGGGACGTAGACGAAGACGCCGCCGCACCAGAGGGCGTTCCAGAGGGCGGTGAAGTAGGACTCGCCGATCCCGATGGCCGCCAGCCCCCGCTGCACCAGCTCGGGGTGGCGGGTGGCCGCGTCGTCCAGGGAGGAGATGATCACGCCCTGGGCGAGCAGCGACTCCGCATTCTCCATCGACATCGACCCGTCGGCGCCGCTGAGGACCAGGGCCGCCCCCGGCAGCGCCTCGGCGTGGCGCCGGCGCGCCAGGGCCACCAGGTCGGCACCCGCCGGCCCGGGGGGACCGAACCGGTCCAGGTGCAACGCCGCGATGTCGGTGCGCCGCCAGTCCTCGTCGCGTGTGGACGACGGCAGGGGCAGGGCCGTAAAGCTCTCCCACGCGGCACTGCGGCGGTCGGCCAGCCAGCCGGGGCTGCGGGCCAGGCGGGCGTCCAGCGTCTCGCGGCTGGCGGCGGCGGTGGTGGCGGTGGCCTCGGTCATCGGTGCGGCCCCCAGGTCACCCGATGGATCCCTCCATGGAGAGCGCCAGGAGCCGGTTGAGCTCGACGGCGTACTCCATCGGCAGCTCCTTGACGAAGGGCTCGAAGAAGCCGTTGACGATGAGGGCGGTCGCCTCCTGCTCGTCGATGCCGCGCGACTGCAGGTAGAAGATCTGCTCCTCGCCCACCTTCGACACCGTCGCCTCGTGCCCAAAGTTCACGTCAGGGTTGTCAATATCCATGTAAGGGTAGGTGTCGCTCCGCGACTCCTCGTCGAGGAGCAACGCGTCGCAGCGGACGTTGGCCTTCACGTTGGTCGCCTTGGCCAGCACCTTGATGTGGCCGCGATAGGAGGTGCGCCCGGTGCCCTTGGAGATGGAGCGGCTGACCACGTTGCTGGTGGTGTTGGGGGCGACGTGGATGCACTTGCTGCCGGCATCCTGGTGCTGGCCGTTGCCGGCGAAGGCGGCGGAGAGGATCTCGCCGTGGGCCCGCTCCCCCATCAGGTAGATGCTCGGATACTTCATGGTGATCTTGGAGTTGTGCGCCACCACTCCGTTGGCGATGAAGTTGGCCGTGCCCTCCACCTCGATGTCGAAGGTGGGAACGACGTCGCCCGCCTCGATCCTCATGACCTCCGAGAAGTACACCGGCGCCTCAGGCAGGCGCTCGCCGAAGTACAGGAAGTAGTGCTCATAGAGCTTCTCCTCGCTCCCCAGCGGCTTGCGCTCCCGGCGCGACCATTTGGAGATCTTGAGCGGGTTGAGGCCGCAGGAGAGAGCCAGCGCCTTGATGTCCTCGAGCAGCCCGCGGTTCGCGCTCGTCAGCGAGACGTTCTTGTGATTGTCGCGAACGTGGCCGTCGGCAGCGATGTAGCCATCGACGAGGGCGCGCTTCTGGTCGAAGGGTATGGCGTAGACCCATTCGGGCAGCCGCTTGGTGAGCGCGTTGCCGCCGAAACCGATGGCGTCGAGGAAGTGGACGAGACCGGCGGAATTGACTCGCAACTGGACACCGTGCCGGGTCGTCGAGTCGATACCGAACTGCGACGCGAGGACCTCTCGGACGCGGGGCTCGGCGGGATCCTCCTCCGGCACGCAGAAGATGGCGCGGGCCGGCTCGGTCAGCCCATCCCCGAGATAGAAGCCCAGAAGCCACATCAGATCCGGCTCCGTCGCCCCGGGCGCGTGGAATGGGTTGCGGGACCGCTTGACCCGCTCCATCACCGGCAGCTCGTACGGGCGTCCGCTGTCCGGGATCAGTCCGGAGATGGCGATCTCGTCGCCGACGTGAATGCCGTCGAGCAGCAGCCACTGGACGGACCGGAGCCGGCCCGTCTTGCGCAGGACCAGGAAGGGGTGATTGTCGGTGGCGACGACCTCGCGGTGGTCGACGGTGGTCATCCGCCAGGTGGGGCGTGGCGGATTCTCGCGGGTGGCGACGACCCTCTGGCGGGTCCACTCGAACTCGGGGGTCAGGCTGTAGACCATGTCACCCGGGGAGATCTGCTCGATGGTCTTCACCTGGTTGTTGGTGAACACCCTGGTGCCGCCGGCAAGACAGCCCAGATTCCCGTCGATCCACTCGACGGTGGCGTCCTCCTTGGCGACGGCCCGCTTGGTCACCAGGTTGTAGACGTTGTCCGACCAGTTCTGGATCGTGGTGTAGCGGACGTGGGCGCCGCGCTCTGCGATGATCTCCACCACCGCGGCGTGCAGCGAGTCGCTGGAGTAGGTGGGGGCGGTGCAGCCCTCGATGTAGTGGACGTAGGAGCCTTCCCCGGCGATGATCAGGGTCCGCTCGAACTGTCCCATGTTGTCGCTGTTGATGCGGAAATAGGCCTGCAGCGGGACATCCACGCGCACCCCGGCGGGGACGTAGACGAACGACCCGCCCGACCACACCGCGCTGTTGAGGGCGGCGAACTTGTTGTCGTTGGGCGGAATGATGGTGCCGAAGTAGCGCTTGAAGATGTCCTCGTGGTCGCGCAGCCCGGTGTCGCAGTCGCTGAAGATGACACCCAGCCTGTCGAGGTCCTCGCGGATGTTGTGGTAGACGACCTCGGAGTCGTACTGAGCCGACACCCCGGCCAGGAAGTTCCGCTCCGCCTGGGGGATGCCCAGCTTATCGAAGGTCTCCCGGATCGAGACGGGGACCTCGTCCCAGCTCCGCCCCATCTCGTCGACGGGCTTGACGTAGTAGTAGATGTTGTCGAAGTCGATGCCGGAGAGGTCCGCCCCCCAGGTGGGTATCGGCCGCTTGAAGAAGTGCTCGAGCGCCTTGAGGCGGAACTTGAGCATCCACGCCGGCTCGTCCTTGTGCTGGGAGATGGCGGCGACCACCTCCGGCGAGATCCCCTTCTCGGTGCGGAAGACGGAGACGTCGACGTCGTGGAAGCCGTACTTGTAGTCCTTGGTCAGCTCGTGAGCCTTGAGAGCCATGCCTAGCCCGCCTGTGCCACGGCGCTCAGCGCGCCGATGAAGGGGTCGTAGCCGTCGCGCTCGACCTGCTGGGCCAGCTCCGGGCCACCGCTCAGGATGACCTGCCCCTGGTGGAGGATGTGCACCCGGTCAGGGGTGAGGTAGTCGAGGATGCGGCAGTAGTGGGTGATGAGGAGGACGCCCATGCGGCGCTCCTTCCGCTGCATCACCCGCCCGACGCCCTCGGCGACGGTGCGCAGGGCGTCCACGTCCAGGCCCGAGTCGGTCTCGTCGAGGATGGCCAGGCGGGGCTCGAGCATCGCCAGCTGGAGGATCTCGGCGCGCTTCTTCTCCCCGCCGGAGAACCCGTCGTTGATGTAGCGGGAGCGGAAGCTCGGATCGATGCGCAGCGCCTCCATCTCCTCGCCGAGGCGCTGGATGAACTCCCGGGCGGGGAGCTCCCGGCCCAGCGAGCGCAGCGAGGCGCGGAGGAAGTTGACGGTGGTCACGCCGGGGATGGCGGTGGGGTACTGGAAGGAGAGGAAGATGCCCAGCTTCGCCCGCTTGTCGGGGGTGAGGGCCAGGAGGTCCTCCCCGTCGAAGCTGGCGGCACCTCCGGTCACGGTGTACTTCGGGTGTCCCATCAGGGTGTAGGCGAGCGTGGACTTGCCGGAGCCGTTGGGCCCCATGAGGGCGTGCACCTCCCCCACGGGCACCCGGAGATCCACGCCGTGGAGGATCTCCTTGCCCTCGACGGCCACGTGGAGCCCGTCGACCCGGAGCTCGGCGTTCTCAGACATGGGCCACCTCGCGAAGCCGCGTGACGTGCTGGAGGCTAGGAGGCGGGGCGAAGGTGTCCGCCAGGGTGTGGCTGGCGACCAGCTCGTCCAGGGTGGTCTGGCTGAGCACGGCGTCGACGGACTGCTTGAGCCGGAGCCACAGGGACTGGGAGGCGCAGTCGTCCTCGCGGACGCAGGTCCCGGGGACGTAGTCGTGGGCGACGCACTCCACCGGAGCCACCTCGCCCTCCACCACCCTGACGACGTCGAGGACCGAGATCGACGCGGGACTGCGGGTCAGCTGGTAGCCGCCGCGCACCCCCCTCGTCGACTCGACGAGGCCGCCCCGCCGCAGGTGCGCCGCGAGCTGCTCGAGGTAGGCGAGGGGGAGGTGCTCCTTCTTGGAGACCTCGGCGAGGCTCACCGGGCCGTCGCCGTATGCCTTGGCGAACTCGGTCATCATCCGGAGGCCGTAGTGAGCCTTGGAGCTCACCCGCATGCTGAAGGGGGCGGAGAGCGAAATCCCGACCGTCATGGTCAGGATTATAGCCGGTCGACGGAAGGGGTCGCCCGAGCCCGCCCGGCAGCGTGGTCGGAGCCTCCGCCACGGACCTGTGACACCGCCGCGGCCACCAGCCGAGCAGCCTCCGCGACGTCGGCCGCCGTGGTCGAGCGGCCCACGCTGAGGCGCAGCGCGCACCCCGCCAGGTCGCCGTACCCCATGGCGCCGAGGACATGTGAGGCCACCGGGGCCCCGCTGGAGCAGGCGCTCCCCGCCGATGCGCAGATCCCCATCTCGTCCAGCACCGCAAGCAGGAGGTCACTGCGGCAGCCGGGAACGGCGAAGCTCGCCAGGCCCGGCAGGCGGTGGTCCGGGTCTCCGGTGGGCTGGATGCCAGGAACCAGCCCCGTAAGTAGGTTGGTCAACCGACCAGCCAGATCGATCGCGTGCCTGGCGTCGGCATCCCGGCGCTCGTGGGCCCGCTGCGCGGCCACCCCGAAACCGGCGAGACATGCGACGTTCTCGGTGCCACTGCGCCGGTCACGCTCCTGCCCGCCGCCGGAGATCTGCGCCGTCAGGAAGACACCCTGCCGAGCGACCAGGGCTCCCACCCCCTTCGGTCCGTACGCCTTGTGGGCGCTGACGCTGAGGAGATCCACGCCGAACCCGGCCAGTTCGAGCGGGAGCCGGCCGAGCGCCTGGACCGCATCGGTGTGGACCAGGGTCTTGGGATTGCGGGCTCGCACGGCGTGGGCGATCTCGGCGACGGGTTCGACGGTTCCCACCTCGTTGTTGGCGAGCATCACGGAGACCAGAACGGTGTCCGGCCGCACCGCCGCCGCCACCTCGGCGGGGTCGACCCGGCCCAGCCGGTCGCAGCCGACCACGGTCAGTGCGGCGGCCGACGATGTCGCGAGACTCCGGGCCGTGGCCAGGACGGCCTCGTGCTCGACGGCGCTGACCACCAGGTGGCGCCCGCGCTCGGGGCCCCACCTCTCCAGGATGCCCCGCAGCGCCAGGTTGTCCGCCTCGGTGCCGCCGGAGGTGAAGACGACCTCCCGCGCGGCACATCCGGCCGCGGCGGCGACGCGGTCGCGAGCCTCGTCGACGGCGGCGCGGGCTCTCCGCCCCAGGCTGTGGACCGACGACGGGTTGCCGTATCCGTCTCCCAGCCAGGGCAGCATCGCCTCGCGCACGTCGGGGTCGAGGGGGGTCGTGGCGGCGTGATCGAGGTAGATCGGCTCCATCCGGCCAGTGTAGGAGGGAGCAGAGAGCCGCCCGAACCTGGCATGATTTCGCCCCTGGACTGGGCGGGCGCAGGCCGGGCACGGAACGGAGAGAGATGAGCTTCATCCACGTGGCCCCCGTTCGGGAGGAGGGCTGGAGCAAGGACGCGGCCGTCCGGGCGTCCGAGACGACCAGGGTCGGTGAACTGGTCAGCCGCCTGCTCGGAGATCTCTCGCGCCTCGACTCGCCCCAGCACCCCCGTCTCGACTACCTCGATCCCGCCGCCCTCGACGCCGTCCGCAGCGACCCCGACACCTATTACCTGATCGGACGGGCCGCCTCGTCCCTGGAGGACGCCGGCGACCGCTGCGTCACCACCGCGTACTGGCCCGAGGAGGATTCCAACCAGGTCGAGGTGGAGTTGGAGGTCGCCGACGACGAGGTTGTCTGGGGCCCCGCCCTGGTGCCCTTCCCGGCGGTCACCTTGAGCCACCATCTGCGCGCCACCGTGGACCGCCGCCAGGGGCGAATCGAGCGGCTCGAGCTGGGCTGATCCCACGGAAGGGACCTCAGTCCATCGCGGTGCCGCACCTGGCCCCTTCCCATGGGACGGCGAGGGGGGAGGGTGATCTCGTGCTGAAGCGGGGGGTCAAGAGAACCCTGCGGCGCCTGGCTCCGTCGGTGTTCGAAGCCCGTGACGAGGTACGCCGGGCCGCCGTGGCGAGCCAGAGGGCAGCCGACGATACGCGGGAGATCCGCATGTTCCTCGCCGAGCACGAGGCGGCCATGGCTCTCGACACGCGGCTGGCCCGCCTCTCCGCCCTGGTCGCGTCGGTGGAGCCCTATCAGCCCATCTATGGCCAGCCCGAACTCGTCCCCGCGCCGCGCCGCGTCTCCCGTGACCGCGCGGACCGGATCGCCATGGCCCTCGGTGATCGCGTCGATGGCCTCCGCGTGCTCGACCTCGGCTGCTCCTTCGGCTACATGTCGTTCTACCTGGCCGAGCGGGGTGCGGAGACGGAGGGCTGGGACATCGATCCGGCCACCTCGGAGATCGCCCGCCTAACACAGGAGATCAACGGCCTCCGAGCACGCTTCGTGGTGCGGGAACTCACGCCGGCGTCAGCCGCCCGGATCGACCCCGATCAGTTCGACGTCGTCCTCCTGCTCAGCCTGCTTCACCACGTCGTCCATTTCCAGGGTCTGGAGGCGGCGCGAGACATCGTGAAGACGCTGCTGCAGCGGGCCCCCATTCTCATCCTCGAGATGGGACGGGCCGGTGAGGATCCCGACCTCGTCTGGAACGGCTCCCAGCCGGCCGACTCGCTGTCCGTCTTGGAGGGGTTGGAGGTCCAGATCGAGGAGCTCGGCGCCTTCCCCACGCACCTGTCCCCGGTTCCGCGCATCCTCCTCAAGGTCACTCGCAGGCATGTCGAGGTGGCCGGCCGGCGCTACGCGGTGGACGAGCCCGCCTTCGAGGCGTATCGGGGTTCGCCGGTGCGGCGAACGCCCTTCCGGCGGCGCTACTACCGCGGCCCGGGCCACTTCGTCAAGGAATACGTCATCGACGCACGCGACCGGCGGGAGAACGAGCGCCAGATCGTCAACGAGCTCGCGCTGCTCATGCGGTTCGAACGCTGGTCCGACGACCGCTTCCCGCAACTGGTCGACTACTGCATCGAGCGGGGGCGGGCGGTGATCGTGACCAAGCTTGTCGACGGCCGGCTGCTCGACGAGGACCGGCCGGCCGCCCGCGCCTACGGGGTCGACCGTCTCGCCCGTGAGATCCTGGAATCGCTCGCGGTGCTGGAGGCTCACGGCCTCTTCCACAACGACCTTCGCTCGTGGAACGTGATGCTGGGATCGGCGGTCAGGCTGATCGACTTCGGGATCTGCGACCCGGTGGCGAAGGAGAACGGTGCCGTGGCCCTGCTCTGCCTGCTGAGATCGGTGATCACCGGGACCCGTGAGCAGAGCGGCCCGCCGCTGATGCCGGAGCGCGCGGCCTTCGCCCCCCACCCCTACTCCCTCGCGATCTTCGACGCCGTCGCCTCCGGGGAGACGTCACCGGCGGCGCTCCTCAAGCTCCCCCTCCCCGACACCGGCGGCTCCGCCGCCCCGCCGTCGCCCAGGGCCCACCCGGTCGAGCCGTCGGCCGCCTAGGCCTCCTCGGCGGCCGCCCGTCGCTCCGGCTCAGCCCGGGTGCCGCAACCGCAGGAGAGCGCGCCGCAGCCCGGTCGGGAGCAGCCGGCGGGCCAGTCGCCTCGGCCTGCTGACCCCGGAACGGCCGGCAGAGGGGCGTCCCCGCGCCGCACTCAACTCAAGGCGGAGTGCCTCCACCTCCTGCCAGGCCCCCTCCTTGCTCTGCTGCAGGTCGGCGAAGACCTTGGCCTGCCAGAAGCGCTCGACCACCTCTCGGGCCTCGGGCGGCCCGGCGATGATCACGTCGAGAAGGGTCGTCACGTATCGCGGATGCCGCGCGCGCAGGCGGTCGACCACCTCCATGAAGGTGGGCCAGTCGGAACGTCGGTATGTTGGCCAGGGGCAGCCGAGGAAGAACCGGGCGTCGTCGATGAGGATGACGCTCCGGGCTGCGGCGGGCGACGCGTCGAGCGCCTCGATCTCCGCCAGCACGGGGCACTGCGCCTCGTACCCCGCGGTGTCCGCCTCGCACCAATGGGCGTCGAGCCAGAACAGGGCGGGCCGGTCGAGGGAGGGGGCGAGCTCGGTGAGTACGGTGGGCGAGCTGCCCTCGATGAAGGTGATCCGTGGGTCGTCGCCGTGCTGGGCACGGGCGCGCTCGACATAGGTGTGGGACAGCTCGACGCTCCAGACGCGCTCCACCATCGTGCCCAGCAGCGCGGCCGTGTCCCCCAGGTGGGTCCCGGTTTCGACGGCAAACTCCAGGCGCAACCCCTCCACCAGGGTCCGGGCCAGCGGTCCGGGGATGCCGAAGTAGACCTCACCCATGTCGGGGGCGAGTGTAGCCGCTGCGCTGCGTCAGGGTCAGCAGCCCTGGTCGTCCACGAAGAGGGTCGTGGGAGAGAACGCCCCGGTCGAGCCCGCGGCGATCCAGATGGCGTCGCCCGTCGCCATCGAGACGTTGCTTCTCCACACCAGGGTCACCGTGTAGGTCGTCGCCGCCGACATGGTGTAGAGGCCCTGCACGAACGCGGCGTTGGGCGAGAAGGTGCCGGCGAACCCGCCAGACTCCTTCCACGCGACAAGGGTCGTCGAGCCCCCCGACGGCGTGACCTCGATGCCGATGTCCTGGTTGATGCCGGCGTTGGCGGTCCAGAGGTCGGCGTTGCCGGTGATCAGCACCTGGCAGGTCCCCGACGGGGTCACGCTCTGCGAGAGGCCGGTGGCGTCCACGTTTCGCCACGCGGTCCCGCTGTCGAAGCCGGTGGCCGCAAGCGTGTACTGGCTCGAGGACGCGACCTGTGCCGGCGCCGCCGCCGCCGGGTAGAGCACGGAGAAGAGGGTGGTCGGCGAGAAGGCCGGCTCCATCCCCGCCCCGATCAGGATGGCGTCGCCCGTCGCCATGGCGACGTTGCTTCTCCACACCAGCGTGATCGTGTATTGGATGCCGGTGGTCATCGGCACCCGCGCCTGGACGAAGGCGGCGTTGGGCGAAAACGTGCCGGCGAAGCCGCCCGACTCCTTCCAGGCGACCACCGCCGGCGACCCGCCGTCAGGGGTCACCTGGATGCCGATGTCCTGGTTGATGCCGGCAGTTGCGGTCCAGAGGTCCGCGTTGCCGCTGATGATCGCCACCGAGCTGGCCGACGGGGCCAGGGTCATCGCGAGCTGGCCGGCGTCCACGGCCCGCCACGCCGTGCCGTTATCGGCGCCACTGGCCGCCAGGTCGTACTGCTGTGTGCTCCCCGCGGCCGTCACCGGCGAAGTCGCGGCGGGATAGAGGGTGGTGATCAGGGTGGTCGGGGAGAACGCCCCCGCCTGCCCGGCCGCGACGTGGATCTGGTCCGTCCACGGCATCGGCCGGTTGGTCTTCCAGACCAGGGTCACCGTGTAGGTGGTCCCGGCGGTCACGCTGTACGTGCCCTGGACCGCGGCGGCGTTGGGGGAGAAGGTGCCGGCGAAGCCACCCGACTCCTTCCAGGCGACCACTGTCGGCGAGCCGCCCAAGGGCGTGACCTCGATGCCGATGTCCTGGTTGAACCCGGCGACCGCCGTCCAGAGGTCGGCGTTGCCCACCGACACAGCGATGGAGTCGACGCTCGGATTGAACGTGCTTCCCAGGTCGCCTGCGTCGATGGGCACCCACGCGACGCCGTCGCTGCCGTGCAGCGTGTACTGCTGTGTGCTTGAGACCTCGATGGGCTGACCTTCGGGCGTCGTCTCCGAGGGCGGTGACGGCTGGGTCGAACCGTAGGCGACGTTGAAACCGTCCCGCGTCAGGTCGGGGTACGAGGGGATCGACAGGACCGTGCTGCCTGCCGCCATCTCGATGCCTTCCGAGGCCGACAGCCCCGGGTTGCCGCCGTTCAGGGTGAGCCTGTCGAAGGTGGTCTCCCCGTAGTCCGCCAGGTTGGCCAACCCGCATGATGGGTCGCACACGTAGGGCCTCTCCTGGATCCATTCCGCGGAGGCTTCCAAGCCTCCGTAGCTCTCTTCCTGGCTGAAGGTCTCGCTCCGGGTGACGTCCTGCAGGCTGATGGTCCACACGTCTCCGCTGACCTGGGCGACGCTGCCGCACATCTCGTCCCCCGGGGAGATGGTCATCCCGGTGATGACCGTCTCCTCGGCGGGCAGGATCTCCCACCACGCCTGGTAGTAGGTTACGCCCGCCCACCAGTCCTGCTCGGTCCCGGTCTGGATCAGATCCTGGTTGTCGAACCCGTCGATGCCCACCCACGACGACGAGTAGCCGTTGCCGCCGCCGCCCGTCACGGTCGGGACCGTCCAGCAGCCGGTGGCCGAGGTATAGGTCCCGCCGGCGACGGCGTAACCGGACCAGTTCGTCGCCGTGAGGAAGGTGGCGGCCGAACCTTCGACGGGGGTCGTCGGCTCGACCTGGATCATCGGATGGTGGCGGAGCGGCGGTGGCCCCGCCGCCCGGGCCGGCATGCTGCCAGCGACCACCGCCTGGGCGAGAAGTGCGATCGCGGCGGACACGGCGACGCGGCGGCCGAGGCTGCCCGGGCGTGGGCCTCGGGGCTTCCTCCCTCCCGGGACGGCAACTCGCGCGGTCGACATGCTCCGACGTCCTCCGAGAGCCCAGTCTCCGACAGCTCACCCGAGACGGACCCGGCTGTCGTTGTGTGGGCGGGGCGGATTATCAGGCGTTCCCGGGGGTGCGGCAATCCCCGGGGGCGAATCGTGACGGGCGGGAGCCCCCACCCCGCAGCGGCGTCCCCGTCCTGGCGGGGCCCTCCTGATTCCCACGGTGCTCACGGACCGGCGCCCCGATGCACAATCCGCCCGTGACTGTGGCGGGCCGGTGCCGATGCGACGCGGGCTGATCGCCGCCGTCGCCGCCCTGCTCCTGGTCGGCGCCGCGGCGGCGGCCGTGCTGCTCGTGCCGGGCTTCGGGGTGAGGGTCCGTCTCCATGGCGGCTCGCCCGCCCCGGCGTCCGCATCGTCACATCAGACGGCGAGCAGCGTCGCATCGGTCACACCGACGCCGACGCCCAGCCCGACGGCGAGCCCCGCCGACACCTGCCCGGCCGCCGATCTCAACCTGGTGGTCGGGGCCCTCACATCCGCTTCGGGAGGCCAGGAGGGGGTGGTCGCGCTCATCGCCGACGGCTCTGGGAGCGCCTGCCTGCTGAGCGGGCCCATCGACGTCCAGATGCTCACCTCACAGGGGGCGCCGCTGGCCACCCACCAGGGTCCGGCCACCACCGGCCAGGCGTGGCTGGTCCCCGACCGCGTTGCCCTGGACCCGTGGGAACCCCAGCCCGGCGAGGCCGACCTCTCCATCACGTGGCACACCGGTGACCAGCAGCCGGGCGTGTGCTCCACCACCGCCCCGGCCGCCGGCGAGGTGAGGCTGAACTTCCCCGGGGGCGAGATCACCGACGGCCTGGGTGCCCTGAGCGCGGGCAGCGTGGCGCCGTGTGGCGGCGAGGTCGACCTCACGCCGCTCGCCCAGCCTGCCACGGCCGGCACCTTCCCGGACGCCCTCGCCGCCGCGGAGGACGGCGTCCAGAAGGCGACCGGCCTCACCTACTCCGCCGGCCCCTGCACCCCGACGGGCACGCAGGGATGCCTCACCGGGGGCCACGTGACCGGCGGCGAGGACGCGGCATTTGCCCAGTTCCAGGACCCCGTCGCCGCCTGCACCAGCTACGTCTACCAGGACGCCGCGGGGTGGCACCCGCTGGACACCGTCTGCACGCAGGCCGGGGACGCCCCCGCCATCGGCGCCACGGTCACCGTGACCGTGCCCGGCGGGGGCTGCGCCAATGCGCACGTGGATCCCGGCCACGCCGCCACCGTGTCCACCTGCGTCGCCGGCGGCACGCTGGCCGGGGTTGACGGCGGCCCCGACTACGTGGCCGAGACGGATCCTTCCATCGGGCTTCCCATGGGGACCCTCTGGTGGCACCTGTCGGGGGTGGGCTGGGTGGCCCACGACTTCGTCGCCCCAGCCGACCAGTGACGGCCCTCGGCCCCGAGCCTAGGGGGCGAAGGGAGCCGTTCCCGACGTCGCCAGGGTGGTGAAGGCGACCACCGCGAGGGCCGCTTCGAGCATGGCCAGGCCGGCGATGACGGGCGTTTCGAAGCGCCGCGGGATGCGCACCGCCGCGATGGCGAGCAGCGGGAAGGCCGCCATCACGTAGCGGGGCTCGCTGCCCCCCCAGTGCGTGCCCAGCGCGACCAGGACCGCGCCGGCCGCGTAGAGGGACCAGGAGAGCGGGATGCCGCGGCCATGCGCGTACTCCCAGACGATCATCCCGGCGGTGATGAGGACGAAGAGCACCGACAGGCCCCCCAGGACCTCGTTGGCCTGGCCCCAGATCGCCGGGATGCTGACCAGGTGCCAGAGGGCCTCGACCGGATAGCCGAACCACTGGAGCCCCTGGCCCCAGTAGCTCCCCGCGTGCAGGAAGGCGAGGGGGTTGCCGGTCTCGCGCCACTGGATGACTAGCCAGGCCAGGAAGCCCAGCGGAGCCGTGACAACAGCGATCAGCGGGCGCCACGAGCGCGTGGCGACCACCTCCCTGACCCCGACGACGGCGCAGACGAGGATCAGAACGACGCCGGGGTCCCGGGACAGCCCGGCGACCGAGGCAGCGAGCCCCGCGGCCAGCCAGCTGCGCCGTCCCAGGAAGTAGAGGCAGAGGCCCACGGCGGTGAGGAGGAGGCCCTCCGAGTACGGCATGCTGAGCACGTAGGCGGCGGGGAAGAAGCACAGGAAGATGGCGGTGCGGTCCGCCGCGACGGCACCCAAAGCCTGGCGCGCCGCCAGCCACACGGAGAGCACCGCCGTCAGGCCCAGGACGAAGCCGACCACCTCGCCGGCCCTGAAGTACGACATGCCGGTCACCACCACGGCGGCGTGCAGGATCGCGGGCACGCCGGGGTAGAAGGCCCAGCGGCCGCCCCCCTGGGCCTGGGCCAGGGTGGCGGGGTAGCCGTGGGCGGCGATCGTCAGGTACCACCCGCCGTCCCACCCGTCGATGACGCGGGCGATGGTGAGGTCGGGATGGATCCACGTGGCCAGACCGGCCGCGGCGAGCACCATCACCCGTGAGATCAGGTAGGCGACGACGGGGATCAGGGCCGGACGCGCCCACGTGACCGCGGACCGCACCAGGCCCTCCACGCTCCGGTCCGGCGCGGCGCCGCTGGGCACGGTCGGCTCCGGCGGCTGGTCTTCCTGCACTCGTCCCCACTCCGATCCGGCTGACGGCGCCGCATATCGTACAGGGCGGCAATTGAGGCACCCCGGCAGCCCTCTCCGGATCTTGCGGTCCGCCCTCCGGCGGCGGTAATCGCCGAGACGGTAGGATGCGCCCCGTGTCCGAGTTCCCGCCCCGTGCGGAGCGGCGCGGTCGTCCCCTGAGCCTCAGCGCTGTCCTCCCTGCCTACAACGAGCAGGCGGTGATCTCCGAAACGTTGCGGCGCACCCACGCCGCCCTGGCCGCCACGGGAATCCCCCGCTTCGAGGTGATCGTGGTCGACGACGGCAGCGCCGACGCCACCCGGGAGCGCTGCGACGAGGTCGCCGCTCAGCTCCCCGAGGTCCGCGTCGTCAGCCACGCGAGAAACCGCGGCTACGGCGGGGCGTTGCGCAGCGGGTTCGAGTCGGCCGGCGGTGACGCCCTCTTCGTTATGGACAGTGATGGCCAATTCGACCCAGCCGACATCGAGCTCCTGCTGCCCGAGTGGGATGGGGCGACGGTGGTCTGCGGCCGGCGGGTGAAGCGTGTCGACCCGCTGATCCGCCGGCTCAATCACGACGCCTTCTTCGGCGTCGTCAACCTGCTGTTCGGGCGCACCGCCCGCGACATCAACTGCGGCTTCAAGCTCTTCCCCCGCGCGGCGGGTCAGGGGCTGACCACCGACGGAGCCGTCATCTGCACCGAGCTCCTGGTCAGGGCGCGGGCGGGCGGTCTGCGCATCGTCGACGTGCCGGTACCCCACCACCCGCGGCTCACCGGCAAGCCGACTGGGGCGCGGATCGGCGTCATCGCCCACGCGTTCCGCGAACTGTGGCGGCTCCGTCGCGAGGTGCGCCGCGCCGGCCCGTCCGCGCCGGCGTCCCTCGACGGCGACGAGGTGGTCGAGGCTCCCCGGGGGACGCCTCAGGCCGGCGCGACGAAGACGCGGTAGGCGATCGTCTCGCCGATCCTCGCCATGCGCAGGATGTCCTCCCAGGAGACGGCCGGAGGGCGCGGGGACGCCGCCGCATCCAGCAGGTCCCGCTCGTGCCGGTCGGCGACGCGGTCGAGGTGGAAGTCGCGGGTCGCCGCCTGACCGCGGCGGCCCAGTCCACCCAGGTCCGTCCGGCCCGTCAGCACGTCGTGCAGCGCCGCCGCGAAGCCCTCCGCATCCCGCGTCGCGGTGATGAGATGCACGCCGTCCATCAGCCACTCGGTGACACCGCACCCGGCGGTGACGATGGGGACGCAGCCGTGGTCGGTGGCTCCCAGGGCGACCCAGCCGAACGGCTCCCGCGGGGCGGTGGGGAAGAGGAGGACGTCCGCCGTGTCGAACCAGTCCCGCGTCCGCGCCGGGGTGAGCCGGCCGTGGAACCTCACCTGCCCCTCCAGCCGCAGCCTGCCCACCCGCGCCTCCAGGCCGAAGCGCTCCGGCCCGTCCCCGACGATGTCGAGTTCGACGTCGGTGCGCCCCTCGTCGCGGAGCAGGCCGAGTGCCTCCAGGGCGATGTGCACCCCCTTCTCCCAGGCGAGCTGTCCGGCGGAGAGGCAGCGCAGGGGGCGGCCTCCATCCCACCACTCCCGGCGGCGGGGCGCTGGCGGCTGCGCGATCCAGTCGGGCATCAGGGTCACCCGGCCCTGGAGCTCGCCCCCGCCGGCCGCGATCTCATCGACCAGCCCCTGGCTGTTGGCCACCCAGGTCCCGGTGAGGCTGCGGGTGAAGCGCCGGGCGAACGATCGGTCCCCCGCCACCCCCAGCGCCGTGAGCCAGATCGGCACCGCGTCGCCCAGATGCCAGACCCATGGCAGCCCCCGGAGCTCGACGGCCAGCGCGAGAGACACCCCGGCGACCCCGGTGAGGTTCCAGAGGTGCACGACATCGGGGGCGAAGGCCTCCACCTCCTGACGGAGCAGCTCCACGTTGTGACTGTCCACGATGAAGGACCGGGTGGCCGTGGCGCGCCAGTTCGGAGGCGCGAGCAGCGGGTTGGCGGTCTCGTCGCGGCGGAGCAGCCGCCGGACCTCCGGGTCGTCATCCCGCACGGGCGCTGGCGGCGTCGCCGTCAGCACCCGCACCGCGTGACCACGGCCTCGCAGCTCGGCCACCATCTGGGCGCAGGCGACCTCGTATCCGCCGACCGCGTCGGGCGGGTAGAAGTTGGTGACGGTGAGGACCCGCATCAGCCTCCCACCAGTCCGCGGTACAGGTCGAGCATCAGGCGGCCGGCCACTTCCATGTCCCAGCTGGCGCGGACCCTCTCCGTGGCGGCGGCCCCCATCCTGTGACCGAGCTCCGCATCGCCCGCAAGCTCGGTCAGGCGCCCGGCGAGGCCGGCGGCGTCGTCGACGACGAATCCGGTCACGCCGTCGTCGACGTATTCGGGCAGGGCCGCGGTGCGCAGGCAGACGGCCGGCGCCCCGCAGGCCATGCCCTCGAGCATGGTCATCCCCATCAGCTCCGGATGCGCCCAGTACGCTCCATGCAGGTCGAAGTGCACGGACGGCGCCGCGATCGCCAGGGCGGTTCGGTACAGGTCACGCAGCTGCTCGTCCGGAGGGTCGAGGACGATCGTCACATCGCGATCTCCGGCCAGCCGCCTCAGCTCCTCCAGATAGCCGGGATCGCCAGGGGTCCCGGCGATGACCAGGGGGATGCCCGGTGGACACGCGCTGACCAGCAGATCGACACCCTTGTGGGGGAGGATCCGCCCGGCGAAGAGGACATGGCGGCGGGCGGTTCCCGCCGGCGGCGGGGAGAAGAAGCGGGTGTCGACGCCACCCTCCACGACGGTCACCAGCCGTGTGGTTCCCAGGGAGGCCGCTCCGAAGCGGGAATAGGCGACCAGGGCGTCGGCGAGGTCCAGAAGTCCGAGCTGGAGGCCGGCCGTGGACTCGCGCCCTCCGTGATCTGTGACACACACCGGCCGCCGGGCGATCCGAGCCGCCAGGACGGCCGCCTCCCCGAGGAGGGTGAACACCTGGTGGACATGCACCAAGTCGGCGTCGGTGACGGCTTCGATCAACTCCCACGACACGGCCGCCCCCCCCGAGACGCCGCGTCGATCGGTGCGGCAGCCGCGGACCCAGACGCCGGCCTCCACCGGGTGGCGCGACGACTCCTCAGCCGGGGCCAGCAGCTCGACCTCGACGTTCCCCGGGGAGGCTCGGGCGATTCCCCTGGCGAGATTGAGGGGATAGCGCTCCCCCCCGCCGCGGATGTCGCTGAAGGTCGCTGGCGTGGTGAAGGCCACGTGCATGGCCCGGCTCACCGGCTGGTATCGCCCGTCGCCGAGGGCGGCGCCCCGTCCTCGACGAGAAACCGGTCCTCGAGCACGGCCAGCCGCCGGGCCAGCGCCCGGAGCGTCCGCTGCTGGGCGAGGAGGAGGTCGCGCACCTCCGGGCCGATGTCGCCGACGCCCGCCGCCGGGTGGCCCCTTTCGGTGTTCCGGGCCTCCGCCAGTTCCGCGATGAGGATCTCCACCGGCAGGCCCCGGGCCAGGCGGTTCGCATGGAGGGCGAGACCCTCGGGATCCGGTTCCCGCTCGAGGATGGCGACATAGAGCCCGCGGACCACGCCGGCGGCGACCTGGGGGCGGCGGGATCTCAGCCGGCGCCAGCGCGACGAATCGAGCCTTTCCGCCACCCTCAACGGCCCGAAGCCGAAGCGCCGCCGGAGACGGGACAGCGCCCTCTTCACGCGGCTCATGCCGAGCGCTCCGCCCGCAGCGGAGCCGCGTGCTGTGGCGGCCTCGAGCGACGGGGCGAGCGCTCCACGACCCGGCCCAGGAGGTCTTCGTAGGCGTCGAGGAAACGAGGCCAGGCACAGGACTCCGTGATGTAGCGGCGGCCGGAGCGTGCCATGCGCCGCCGCAGGGCCGGGTCGCCGAGCAGTCGGTCGAGACCCGCCTCGAACCCGGCGTCGTCGGTGTAGGTGAGCCCGCCGCCACTCCGCGCCACCTGGCCTCGGAGCACCGCGGACCGGCCCTGCGCCAGGACCGGCACTCCCAGCAGCCAGCCCTCGGCCAGGACCAGGGAGAAGCTCTCGTGAAGGGACGGCTGGAGGAGGAGCTCTGCGCCGGCGATCGCGGCGTTGCGCACGCTCTCAGGGACGAAGCCGGTCTTGACGATCTCCGGGTGCGCCGGGATCGGCTGAACCTCCTCGCCGACGAGGACCAGCCGCAGCGGACCGGGATGCCGGGACTTGAAGCGGACGAACTGGTGGCTCACCTCGGGGATGCCTTTGCCAGGGTCGATGCGGCCGACGCAGACGACGTAGGGGTCCTCGCCGAGCCCCTGCGAGGAGCGGAAGCCGGCGATGTCGGCGTCGGTGGTGCTCAATGGGGTGACCCCCATCCCGCTCACCTGGAGCCGCGACGGGTCGAGCCGGAACCGCTTGCGGATGAGATCCCTCTCCTCCGGAGTGTGCAGGGAGAGCATGGTGGCGCGACGGAAGACCACGTCGAGGATGTCCATGTTCAGGGCTGCCTCCGGGTGCGCTGCCGGGTGGAGGAGGACCGGGGCGCGCGACAGCATGACGGCGTCCCACGTCGTGTGGTGCTGATACGTGTAGGGGATGGTGACGTCGAATCCCTGGGAATGGCGCTGCAGCCACTCACCGGCGCCTTCCAGCGGAAACCCGGCGAGAGCCCACCTCGTCCTGCGCCAGTAGGTCATCACCGGCGTCCCGGCGGGCCAGGCCGCCGGTGGGGGGGTGTGGTCCACGGTGAAACGATGGACCCGGATCCCCTCCTCGTCCGAGTCGCCCGGGGGGGTGACGTTCTCCCAGCTGGCGTAGGACCTGGCGCAGGTGGTGAGCACGTGCACCTCGTGACCGCGTCCGGCGAGGTGCTGGCCGATCTCACGAACGGCCCGCTCCGCTCCGCCGTAGACGTCGGGGCCGTATCGGGGTGTGACGTAGAGGAGCCGCACCCGGGGTCATCCTCCGGCGCCGGCCGGGGTGTCGGGCCGGCGGCGCGCCATCTCCTGCTCCAGCCGCTCGACGCGCTCGAGGAGGACCGCGATCGACTCCGGCCCGGCCCCGAGGGCCGCCTCCAGCGCCAGCATGCGATCGAGGACGTCGTCGTGCCAGCGCGCCAGGCCCGACCGGCCGGTGGCGAGCTCGCTGACCGGGTCGACCGTGCCCTGAACCTGCGACTCGACCCGGGCGATGGCGTCCCGCAGGGCGCGGGTGACCTCGCGCAGCTCGTCACGCACCTCGGACAGGTCCACAGCGACCAGCCGGCCGACGGCCCGGTGAACCTGCTTGCCCAGCGGTCGCCGTGAGGCCGCCCTCACCCGCGGCCGGCCGAGCGAGGCGATCGCCAGGTCGACGAGCGCCAGCGGATCGTCGCGGGCCGCGCCCCCGGCCGGTGGCTCAGGGGACGGCTCTACCTCGGGGACGGGATCCTCTGTCATCGGCAGTCCCGGCATTATGCCCCGGTCCGGAGGGGAGCAACGCGACCGCCCCCAACCCTCTCTCCGCCTCAGTCAGGGCTCCAAAACCGGGCGGCGGTTCATGGAGATCCTCTCCTCGCATGATCGCTGCGCGGTTTGCGCTCCCATAATGGCGGGGACGGGGGCCGCCGGTGGATCGCGGCCCCCCGGGCGGTGCCCCCGCTTCAAGTTCGAGGAATGCGCTGATGCAACGGTTGGGAGGGCGCCCTGTGCGCCTGCTCGTGAGCGGTGCGGCTCTCGCTCTGGTGGCGCTTGCCGGCGCAGCCCCGCCGCCGGCGCTCGCCGCACCCACCGCCGGCCGACCGCATGTGATCGCACCGCAGGTGACCGCGGGGGCATCCGGCTCGGTGAGTAGCGCGGCGGCGGCCGGCTCCACACAGGCTGACGATCCGCCACTGATGCCCATCCAGGACCCGGGCTTCGCGGCCACCGTGCAGACCGGCGACGGGGGCTTCACCAACCCGTACTGGACCCAGTCGTCGTCGGGGGAGTTCGCGACCATCGACAACTCGTACGTGAGGTCCACAGGCTGGACGGGCGGCGAGTACACGGCCGACCTCTGCGGCTACTCGGACTGCGACGACCGGGCGGACCAGGGCGGGTACGTGGCGGACCCACCGGTCACCCTGATCGCCCCCGACAACGTCTCCGCCGCCACGCTCACCTTCGACGTGGCCTACGAGTGCCTTCTGCCGACCTCGTGCTCCGGGGGCGAGCTCCGGGTCGGTCTCTGGGACCAGGCCGCCGGCACCACGGTGGAGCAGGACTTCACCTCCAAGGCGGTGCCCGGTCTGTACACGGACTACCCGCCCACCCAGTACTCGCTGGACACCACCGCCTTCCTCCAGGCGGCCGGCGGGCAGGCCTACGACGTCTTCGCCATCGGCACCACGCCGACCGGGGACGGCACGGAGTGGTTCGTCGACGACATCCAGCTGGCCGTCACCTCGGTGGCGAATCCGCCCACCCATATCACCGCAACCAGCACCGCGGCCGGCCAGGCGAAGCTGACCTGGGTCGCCCCGGCGGACGCGGCCGTGGAGGGTGTGACCGGGTACACGCTGACCACGTACAGCGACCTGGGCGTGCCGGTGGGGACGCCGCAGCCGATATCGGGGGTCTCGACGACATCGGCCACCGTCACCGGCCTCACCAATGGCACTCCGTGGTTCTTCACCCTCGCCTCGGTCAACCAGGTCGGAACGGGCCCCCCTGGAGGGTCCAACTCCGTCACCCCCCTGTCGGGTGTCGCTCCCGCGGCCGGCACGACGGCGGTGAGCACGCAGCAATACCAGCTGCCGAACAGCGACGGGTCGACCTGGCAGGTGATGGACGAGAGCAACCTCGCCTTCACCATGACGCCGAGCA
>CAZUDL010000001.1:0-354618 GCA_964618935.1 uncultured Actinomycetes bacterium | reverse complement strand
ATACCTGTGTTTAACCCGGCAAGCCCCTCCGCGGGTTCTTCCGCACCCTGTTAGGCAGGTACAGTCCGTGGAAGCTGAGAGACCCGTCCCAACGAACAGATGAGCGGTTGGCGGGGTAGAATCGGCTCCCGGTGGCGACGCTCCCCGCGCTCTCACGCTCCCGGCCAGCCGACCCGGCGGCGGTATGGCTGGCCGCGGCGCTCCTGGCGGACCCCGCACGGGTCCGGCCCGCGTTCGACCGCTTCCCGGTCCTCAGCCCAACCCAGGTACAGCGCCGGCTGGAGTCGGAGTACCTATGCGGGGATGGCCCCGGCGTCGGTGCAACCGTGCGGCGGTGGAGCTATGACCTCTCTGGCGGCGCGAAGGACCGCACGGTGCGCCGGCTTGGGACTCGCCCGTCCCACCTCGGCGACCAGGCGGCGTGCAAGGTGATCCGGGCATGGCGGCGGAAAGACCCGGCCAGGGCGGGACTCGGCGAGGTCCCATCACACCCAGGGCATCTCCTCCCGGGCCTCACAGCCCCGCACAATGGCGCGCTTCAGACTACCATCCCGGTGGGTCAAGACCGCCGATGAGATCCTGGCCAGCATCGAACGGTTTTGTCTACGAATCTCCGGTACAGGACACTAGCAGGCTGGTGAGGAATCCAATTGAGGGCTTGCCTGGCTAAACACGACGGTGGGGGTCTTCCGGGCCGCCTCTTCCTGCCCGAATTGGCGTGCTACGCTCACGAAACGAGAATCATGTGATGGGCGGTCGTACTGGGACAGAAGCCGAGGTCCGGGCTGTCGTCGTCCGAGGACGGAGACTACGGTCGGTCGACCGACGGTCGCCGCAGATGCCGGTTCATGAGCGTCCGTATAGCGTCGCTGCAGTTCTGGGCGGACTGGTTGCATGTCTCGCCCTCCTCGGCTGCGGCGGCTCGCTGGCCTCTGGCGGCTCGCTGGCCTCCGGCGGATACCTGGGCCAAACGAGCAGCTCCATCGAGTTTCTGCAACTCACCGTCAGCGGAACTTCCCTGCACGGCACCTTGGACGCCGCCAGCATCGTCAGTTCGGGCGATTCGGTCACGACCGTGCACGCTGACGTCACCGGGACGGTCAGCGGCCACAGCGTCAGCCTGACCTTCAGCGTGGGCCCTAGCTGGCTGGATGGCCAGACCACTGAAAACGGGACAATCCAAGGCGCCGACCTGCTCGTCACCTATACTGAGAGCAACGGTTCCCTGGCATCACTTCGCCTCGACCCCTCTCAGCCCAGCGCTTACGACACGGCTCTCGGCCATCTCCGGCAGCAGGCGGCGGCGGCGGCTCAGGCCGCCTTCGCCGCGGAATCGCCGGATCAGATCATCCAGGACGCCACCATCGCCGTGGAGAGCGCTACCGGGTTCGAGATGAAGGGCAGCGGCAACTTCGGCGGCGGGGTCACCGCCGTGGACTTCGCGGTCCACGGCAGCGACCTCGAGGGCTCCATGACCCTGGACGGCGACAGCGTGGGCTTCGACTACATCGGGGGCAACGTCTACTTCAACGCCCCGGCCGCGTACTGGACCGCCCAGGGGGCCTCCGGCGCCGAGGTCTCCCAGTACGCCGGCAAGTGGGTGGAGATCCCCGCCGGGTCATCGTCGGCATCGGACTTCAGCGGCGTCAGCGATATCACCGACATCGCCGGCGACCTGTCAGATCACGGCGCGCTGGCCTCGGGCGGGACGGGCACCGTCGACGGGCAGTCCGTGGTGTTCGTCAAGGACACCAGCACCGGCGGCGTCGTCGCCGTCGCCACCACCGGCACCGCCTACCCGCTGCGACTCTCCGAGACCGGTGCAACCAGCGCCACCCTCGACTTCTCCAACTGGAATAACGTCCCCTCCTTTACCCCGCCGCCGAACCCGCTTAGCATCCCCAGCTCGTGACCGGGGTGGAAGGCGTCAAGGCGTCCGGCGACAAGGCGCAATCCGTATTCGGAAGCGCCTTAGCAGTGGCCGGCCCGCATGGCGGGGCCATGCAGCGTCCAGGGTGGGATGGGAGAGGCATCTCCTCCCGAGCGTCCTAGGCCCGAACAAAGGCACTAGATTAGGGGGGTCGGCCGGGCTAGGCGTACGACGTTTGCGCCAGATGAAGACGGGCCGCTAGTTGCGGACCGTCGCTCAAGGGAACGACGTCAACATCATGGGCTCGGAGGAAGTTCAGGGGCTCGGCAGGCTCTTCGTTGTCGACGATTGCAACGACCTGGACCGCATCCTTGCTGCGCTGGACGTCCCGGAGATCTTTGACTTCCGCGGATAGCAGTGCTGCCCGGCTCATGGCCAAGTCGAATGGGCCGACCATCGACACAGTCTGTAGCGCTCGAATGACGCCGTTCCTTGTGCCGTAGTCGAACGTCCAGCGTGAAACGCTGCCTTGGATCTCGAAGGCAGCTTGATACTTGTGCAGCCCGACAAGTTCCTTGCGCTCCATCCATCGCGTCAGGCGCTGGCGGAGTGCACTCGGCGCCAGTTGGACCCGACTGATCGGTCGCGGCGTCAGGGAACTGGGGGCCACAAACACCTGATAGAGGCGGGACAACTCCTCGATCGGATCTTCTGCGAGGGTGGTGCGAGGTGGCGTTACAGCAAGCATGGTATTGGCCTGCTCGCGGAAGATCTTGTCTAGCGCGCCGGTGCTCAGCGGTAGCTCAGACTGGTAGTCCCGCGGGATACGGTACTCGTCTTTGAAGTAGTCCCTTATCAGTTTCAGCGTGTGAACGTCCGCATCGGGAAAGGCAGACCGGATGCGCGAAAGAGCACCCTGGAACCTAGCCATGGTGGACCCGCCCTCGCTTTCGATGATCACTCCGATGTTCAGCGATTCATCGCGCACAAGGGATGGTACATACCGAACCACGGAATAGCGCATCTTCATGGTGCTGACCCCAGTCTACCCAAGTTGCTCACCAGCGACGAGACCGAGCGGCGACGGACCGTCAGATAGGACACCAGAGCCTCGCTTTCGTCAGGGAGAACGCGCCACTCGGGGGGAATGACGCCGACCAACGCCCGAAGGCTAGTATCCAGCACGCCCTCGATAGTAGCTCTGAGGGCGGACGCGGCTCCGGAGGGGGCGAGCCGGACCCAGCCCTGAGGATCATGGATACCCGTAGGTTCCCCCCGTTGCGCCAGTTCCGCAGCAGACCACCCTGGGTTCCCGATCGAATACCCGAAGTCGACAGCCCAGATTGTATATCCGCCATGTTCGTCCGCCACCGCCCTGGCCTGCCTCTGGTCGAACTGTCCAAGCCATGTGTCGGCCGCCACCACGGCCAACAATGCGCCCGGGTTGATCACTCTCTCAAGCATCTCATGGGTCGGTTGCCAACTGGAGTCCAGAAGCTCGGAGCCGAATGACGGCCCCGCTTGCCACGCCTGGCCGCTACTGAAACGGACGTCCGTAGCCAACTCCGTGGGCAGATCGCAGACGGCCGGCCTCGGCACGGTGCCGCCGATCCGGCGGGCCAGCGAAGTCCCGACGAGCTCGTTGGCCAGGGTTCTGATTCCCTGCGGATTGTTCATCGCCTTCACGAGCCAGAGCGTTTCGTCCTCGGCGGCGAATACCTTGGGCTGGCTTCCTCCCCCCTCTAATCTGGTCGCGTCGAGATCGCGGACGTATCTCTTGAGCCGAACCCGAATGGGACGAAGTCCCGAGTTGGCCTGGTCGTCGATCACAGGCCAGCAGTTTAGTCCCGGACGGACGCTCGCGCCCCAAAGGCTTCGTGCTGACTAGGAGTTGCAATCGCCTCACCAGCCCCGCCGCGCCCCCCAGGGCGGCCAGCGCAAGGAATAACAGCGGAGCGGCGTCCATCCGGGTCATGGTGGTATCTGCCCTCTGGGTTCACGGTCCTAGCGCCGCCGCCTCAGCTATTCACCAGGATCACCCCGAAGAGGGGATCAAGCAACCCGAAGGCGACACGCGGCGAGCTGATCAGGAACTTCTGAATCGTGGTCGACGCGGCCTTCATGCCGGCGCTCAAGCGGGAGGCCGCGGAGCAGTTTGAGCGGCTTCTCAGCCGCCCCGGTTGACAGCCAAGTTGAAAGCCAGCGCGACCGGACAGGAACCGACGCAACCCGACCTAACCGCACGGTTTTGAGATCAGGCGAGGCCGATAGACGACGGTCCGAACGGGGCTACCACGAACTCAAAGACCGCCGGGGGCAACCCCGTGTGGGTTCGACTCCCACTCCCGGCACCAGTGGCGGCCGCGCGCCGCCGCACAATGGCCCGATGAGCACCCGCTACGCACGCCCCGGCTGGTTCACCACCAACGTCTTCAACCGCCTGGTGGCGGGGCTGACGCACATCGGGGTGAGCGTCCTCGGATCGCGCGTCCTGGCCACGCGCGGGCGCACCTCCGGGCTCTGGCGCACCACTCCCGTGAACATGCTCGCGTTCGAGGGCGAACGCTACCTGGTGGCGCCGCGCGGCGTGACGCAATGGGTGCGCAACGTGCGCGCCGGCGGCGACGCCGAGCTGCGCATCGGGCGCCGGCACGAGGCGGTCTCCCTGGTGGAGCTGACCGACGACGAGAAGCTGCCGGTGGTGCGCGCCTACCTCCGCCGCTGGAAGGTTGAGGTGGGCGCCTTCTTCCAGGGGGTGGGCCCGGACTCACCGGACGCCGATCTGCGACGCATCGCGCCCGACCACCCGGCCTTCCGGGTCGAGCCGCCGCACGCCTCCTGAGCGGAGACGGGGCCGCCGCGCGTGGTAGCCTCGGGCGCCGTGAGCGAGTGGGTGGAGTGGCACCGGCGCTACGACAGCGACGCGGGCCTGATCGCCCGGCTGCGCCTGGTGCAGGAGATGATCCGCGCCGCCCTGGACGCGCGGGCGGCGGGGCCGATCGCGATCATCAGCATGTGCGCGGGCGACGGGCGCGACCTCCTCGAGGTCCTCGCCTCCCACCCCCGGCGCGCCGACGTTCACGCGCTGCTCGTCGAGGCGGACCCCGAGCTGGTAGAGCGAGCCCGTGCGGAGGCGGAGCGCCTGGAGCTCGACGTCGAGGTCGCGCAGGGCGACGCGTCGCTGACCGACGCCTATGCCGGAGCCGTCCCGGCGGACCTGGTCCTCGTCTGCGGGGTCTGGGGCAACGTGACCGATGCCGACGTCCGCACCACCGTCGAACACCTCCCCGAGCTGTGCGCCCCCGGGGCCACGGTGATCTGGACGCGCGGCCGTTTCGCGCCCGACCTCACCCCGGCGATCCGGGGATGGTTCGAGCAGGCCGGTTTTACCGAGCTGGCCTTCGCCACCGTGCCCGGGAGCACCCAGTCGGCCGGTGCCCACCGGCTGGTGGCGGCGCCGCGCCCCTTCCTCCCCGGGCAGCGGCTCTTCACCTTCCTGGAGATGGAGATGAGGCCGGCGACGATCGCCCGGCGCGCCGCCGCACCGCCCGGGTAGCCGCCGGAAGCCGGCGCCCGGGAGGAAAGAAAACACCCGAGCCGGCTGGCCGACCCGGGTGCGCACGGAGGGAGTGGGTCGAGGTTGAGGGGCGGCCCGTGGAGGCGGAGGGGTCGCGGCCCGTCCTGGGGGAGAGTTGCCGCCCGGCTGGTCGAGAACGTTTCCGGGGGACAGGATGCCGGTTCGGTGGTGAAGAACAGGCAGGACTGGGTTAAGCCCCGAAGAAGATGGCCTGGCGTCCGGCTCAGACGCCCGGGGGCATCGCCGCGACGATGCGGCGCACCAGGACGGGCGGCGCCAGGCGCCCGGCGTCCACGGTGAGGTGCGCCACCTGGGCGAAGAGGGGATCGCGGACGCGTGCCATCTCGCGCAGCGTGCCCAGGGTGTCGCCCGCCAGGAGCGGACGGTGGCCGTGATCTCCGCCATGGGTACGCAGGCGGGCGGCGAGGCCCGTGATATCGGCCCGCAGCCACACCACCCAGGCCGGACCGAGGAGCGTGGGGAGCCGGGGGTCGAGGACCACCGCCGCCGCCGCGGCGACGACCGCTGCCGGTTTCTCGGAGACCCCCCGGGAGAGAACCTCGACCTCGAGCTGGTGGAGGACCTCGATGCCGCGCTCGTCGGCGAGCTGGGCCGCGGTCCTCCCGGTGAGCTCCTCGAGGACCGCGTCGCTGTCCCACAGAGTGCGCCCCAGTTGACGGGCGAGGGCCCGGCCCACCGTCGTCTTGCCGCTGCCCATGAGGCCGAGAAGGACGATCGGGCGGGTCATCCCAGGGGTTCCTCCGAGTTCGATTTCGCCGTATCGACGCACCCAACGAACCGAACGCCCTCGCAAGGGCGTAGGCTGACCAGGAGTCGGCAGGCCGCAGGGGCCTCGCCATGGACGACGTCACGCTACACTGACCCACACTCGAAACGGGGAGAGGCGTTGACAGAAGAGCCGGCAGAGGGCCACACCCCGCCCTCCGCCCAGACACGACGGCCACCCTGGCAGGTGCCCCCGGTGGAGATCGTCGGGCACGCCAGCCGGCCGTCGCAGCCGGGGGCAGTCCCGACCTTTAGCGGCCCCGTCGACGACCTCGCCTACGAGGAGGCGTTCTGGCCCGCCTCGCCCACCGAGGACGGCGCCGTCGTCCCCTCCGCGCCCGCCGCCAACCGGCAGGAGAGCCATCGCCCGCCTCTGGGGGAGCGCGCGCTCGGGACGCCCGTGCCGCCACCGGACTCCCGCCTCTCGCCGACGACCGGCCCGGGCACCGGCCCGGCCTACACGCCGGAGCAACGCATCGAATCCACCATCCGTGACTGGCGGGCGGCGCCCCTCGCGCGCAGCCCGCTGCCGAGCGATCCCCCCGGGCACCGCTTCCTTCCCCCGCGCCCCCTGGAGGCCCGCGGCACCGGCCGCGTGCCCGGCGACCGGCCGGGCGCGGCCGGCCCCGCCACGGAGCCGCCTCGCCGGGCCGGCGAGGCGGGGTCCTCGGCGCGCCCGGCGCAGGGCAACGGTCTGACGCGCCCCATCCCGTCCGCCGACCCCCGGAGCCCGGGTGGTGCCGCATACGGCCGCGATCCCGGCTCGCCCGGCCACCCCGGGCCCGCAGGCATTCCGTACCGGACGGTGCCCACCCCGTCGAACGGGCGCCCGGCGCCGACCCCGGCCGCTCCGGCCGCTCCGGTTGACCCGCGAAGCGCCCCGTACGGGCGCGATCCCCTCTTCACCGCAAGTCCGGGTGCTCCGACCCGTCCGGCGCCGGCGGCGCCGTACCGGGCGATGCCCGCTCCCGCCAACGGAGAGGCTCGCCTGGCGCAGCCGCCGGCTCCGCGGGGCCCCGCGGGCCCGGGTGACACGGCCCGCTCCGCCTACCCTGGGGGGCCGGCCGCCGCTGATGCGGCGTCCGCCCGCCGCCCCAACCCTGCCGCCGATCCCTACCGCGCCATGCCGGCCCCGTCCAACGGCGCCGGCCGGCCGGTGTCTCCCACCGCCCCGGCGGGCCCGGCGTCGCCGATGCACCGGCCGTCCCCCATGGACCGGACCGCCCCCACGGGGCTGCCGGCGCCGACGGACCGCCCCTCGCCCCTGGACCGCCTCCAGCCCGTGGACCGCTCCTCGCCGATGGTCAGGCCCTCGTCTCCGGCTCGACCGGTGCCCGTGGATCGCCCCGCGTACGCGGGCGGCCCGCCGTACGTGCTCGATCCGGCGCGCCAGGCCCAGGTGCCCCCCACCGGCGCCCCCTCCGCGCCGGCCGGCCCCTACGGGCCAGCGGCCCCGGGTGAGGTCCCATCCGCCCCGCGTTCCCCCGCCGCGCGGCCCGCCCCGTCGGGGTTCGCCGCTCCCATGTCACCTCCGCGACCCGGCGAGACCCTGGCGCCGCGGCCACCGGCCGCCCCCGCGCCACGGCGCCCCCTCCCCAGCGGCGTGGTCGGCAGGGATGGGGCCACCGTCCAGGACCGGGAGCCGGAGCCCTTCCGGTCCGGCCGGGGGGTGATGCCGCCGAGCACCGCTCAGGACTTCGCCCAGGAGCGGGTGCGCGGTCCGGCCAAGGCCGCTCCCGCCACCCGTGGCTGGCGCCACCGGGTGCAGACAGTCACCTTCAACCACATCGCTCCCGGTCCGGGCGCCGCAGAGCGCCTGGAACGGGAGCTGATCGCCAGCGCCAAGACCCCCATCGCCACCTCCCGCCGGGTGTCGATCCTCTCGCGCAAGGGCGGCATCGGCAAGACCACGACCACGTTGATGCTGGGGCACACCTTCGCCATGCACCGCGGCGACCGCGTCATCGCCCTGGACGCGAATCCCGACGCGGGCTCGCTGGCGTACCGCGTGCGTCGCGAGACGGACGCCACCGTGACCCAGCTGATGCAGGCGGCGGACCGCCTCCACCGCTACAGCGACATGCGGGGTTTCACCAGCCAGTCGCCCACCCGGCTGGAGGTGCTGGCCTCCGACGACGACCCCACCATCAGCGTCGCCCTCGGTGAGAACGAGTACCAGCAGGTCCTCAACGTCCTGGAGCGTCACTACAACCTCATCCTCATGGACACGGGGACAGGCATCCTCGACCCCGCCACCCAGGGGATCCTGCGGATGTCGGACCAGATCGTCGTCTGCGCCGCACCCGGCATCGACGCGTCCAGGGCGTCCAGCCTGACCCTCGACTGGCTCGACGAGCACGGCTATCGCGACCTGGTCAAGGACGCCGTCGTCGTCATCAACTCGGTGCGGAAGAACGCCCGCCGTGAGCTCGAATCGGTGACGCAGCACTTCGCCCGGCGCTGCAGGGCGGTGGTCAAGGTCCCCTGGGATCCCCACCTCGCCGAGGGTCTCGAGGTCAACTTCGACCTGCTCCGGCCCGACACGCGGCTGGCGTACCTCACCGCCAGCGCCGCGGTGGGCAAGACCTTCGCCCTCCCCTCTCACCGTCGATAGGGGCGCGACTGCCCCACCGATGGCGGATCGCCGGCCCCCGCTTCAGCACTACTTCAGCGCCACGCCGGCGGTCGCGTCGCGGCCCCGCACCGTGACCGTGCACCTGCCCGACCAGGACCTGGTCCTCCACACCGACCGCGGCGTCTTCAGCGGCGATGGCCTCGACGACGGCACCGCCCTGCTGCTCCGCGAGGCGCCGCCTCCTCCGCCCGGCGGCGCCGTCCTCGACCTCGGCTGCGGCCACGGTGTGATCGCCGTGGCGCTCGCCCGCCGCGCCCCCGGCGCCCGGGTCGTCGCCGTGGACGTCAACCGGCGGGCCCTCGACCTGGCCAGGGCCAACGCCGCCGAGAACGGGGCGGCCAACGTCGAGGTCCGTGAGCCCGACGAGGTGGACCCGGCGCTGCGCTTCGCCGCCATCTACAGCAACCCGCCGGTGAGGGTGGGCAGGGGGCCGCTTCTCGAGCTGCTGACGTCGTGGTGCGCCCGCCTCGAACCGGACGGCCACGCCCATCTCGTCGTTCAGCGCCACCTCGGGGCCGACTCGCTCGCCGACCGGCTGCGCGCGGCAGGCTTCGAGGTCCGCCGCGCCGCCTCCAAGCACGGCTACCGCATCCTCGACGTGCGCGCGGGCACCCCGACGCCTCATCATCCCTGACGACCGTGCTCTCCATCATCAAGATCGGCATCGACCCCGTCGCCTTCAAGATCGGCGGGCTGACCGTGCATTGGTACGGCGTCATGTACGTCGTCGCCTTCGCCATCGCCTACCAGTTCGCCGCCCTCCCCTATCTCCTCCACCGCGGCGTGCGCCGCGAGCAGGCGGAGAGGATCGCCGGCTGGGCCATCCTCTTCGGCCTGGTCGGGGCCCGCCTCTACTACGTCGTCCAGCAGAACCTGAGCACCTATCTCCACAACCCGCTCCAGATCCTCGCCGTCTGGGACGGCGGCATGGCCTTCTTCGGCGCCATCATCGGAGCCCTGCTCACCCTCGCCGTCCTCTCCTGGCGGTACAAGCTCTCGGTGTGGACGGTGCTGGACGCCGGCGCCTTCTTCGCCGTGGTGGGCCAGCCCATCGGCCGCATCGGCAACGTCATCAACGGCGACATCCTGGGCGGCCCCAGCAACCTCCCCTGGGCCACGGCGTACACCAACCCCCACGCGGTGCTGCAGGCCGGCTACTACCTCGGGGTCGCCTACCAGCCGGCGGCGGTGTACGAGGCGCTGGGCACCATCGTCATCGGCCTCCTCCTCGTGCTGCTGCGCCGGCGGAGGGTGCGCCCCGGCGTGGTGATCATCAGCTACGTCGCCCTCTACGCCCTGAGCCAGCTGCTGCTGGACTTCCTCCGCCAGTCGGAGCCGGTGATCTGGCTCGGCCTGAAGCAGCTGCAGCTGACCTCGATCGTCGCCCTGGTGGTGGGGGTCCCGCTGCTGGTCCTGGTCTGGCGGCGCACCGAGGGCCGCGGCGGCTCCCCGGGCGACGCCGCCACGCCGGAGGGCGATCCCGCCACGGCGGTTCCGGCGGAGGCGGACGCGCCTCAGGCGGCGACCACCTGAGCGACCCGGGTCGGCGTCTGCCGGTGGCCTCGGCCATCGCGGCCGCGGTCGGGATGCTGCTGGCCGGGGCCCTGTCCGGGTGCGGCTCCCAGGGGGTGGCGGTCTCCTGGAACACCGTCTCCAGCCCCAACCCGGCGGGCGGCGTGGACGTCGACCTCGACAGCGTGGCCTGCGCTCCCTCCGGCGACTGCTGGGCCGTGGGCTTCTACCAGATCGCCGCCGGGTCGGGCACCGAGAGCCTGCCCCTCGTCGAGCGGAACGCGGGAAGCGGATGGGCGATCGTGCCCAGTCCCAGCCCGGCGGGCGCCTCCGGCGCGCTCCTCTACGCGGTCACCTGCGCCGGGACCGGCTGCTGGGCGGTGGGCTCGTCCACGGACCAGAGCGGGGACACCCAGACGCTGGTCGAGCAGGACACGGGGAGCGGCTGGAGCGTGGTGGCCAGCCCCACCCCATCGGGCGCCACCAACGTCGGCCTCGACGCCGTGGCCTGTTCCGGCAGCAACGACTGCTGGGCCGCCGGCTCGTACACCGACGCCTCGAAGAACTTCCAGACGCTGGTGGAGCAGGACCTGGGCGGCGTCTGGACCGTCGCCGGCCCCCCCGCCACCCCGGGCGAGCTGTTCGGCCTGACCTGCGCCGGAGCCGGCGACTGCTGGGCGGTCGGCGGCTCGTCCGGCACGACGGGCGGCACCTCGGCGGCCCTGATCGAGCACGACACGGGCGACGGCTGGAAGGCCGTCTCCAGCCCCAGCCCGGCGCACAGCACCGAGAGCGAGCTCTCCGGCGTCATCTGCGCCGGCGCCTCCGATTGCTGGGCGGCCGGCTCCTCGGCGGGCGCGAACGGGAACTCGCAGGCGCTGATCGAGCGCAACACCGGCAGCGGATGGAGGATCGTCTCCACCCCCGCGCCCTCGGGCAGCGCGGCCGACGACCTCAACGGCGTCGCCTGTGCCGGCGGTGGCGAGTGCTGGGCGGTGGGGTCCTCGACCCAGACGAGCAGCAGCTCGCCCACGCTGATCGAGCAGTGGTCGGGCGGCGGATGGAGCGTCGTCAGCAGCCCCGATCCCGCCTCCAGCCCCGGCAGCGCCCTCCAGGCGGTGGCCTGCGCCAGCGCCTCCGACTGCTGGGCGGTGGGCTCGTACACGACCGCCGACGACAACACGCAGACGTTGATCGCCCACACCTGACCGGTGCCCGGCCCGGAGCCGTCGCCCGCCGGAGGACGGGGGCCGGCCGCGCCGGGCGCCCGCCATGGGGAGCGGGCCTGCCTATACTCGCGGCGTGTCCGTGCTCAACCTCATCGCGACCGTTCTCAACATCCTGGCGCTGATCGTCTTGGTGCGGGTCCTCCTCTCGTGGTTCCCCAACATCAATCCCCACAACCCGCTGGTGGTGGTGATCCGGGCCATCGCCGACCCCATCATCGCCCCCTTCCGCGGCATGCTGCCGACCTTCGCCGGCATGCTCGACCTCTCGCCGCTGATCGCCATCATCATCCTCGAGTCGCTGGCGCAGGTCTTCCAGTCGCTGGCATACGACTACGGGCTCTCGATCGGCTTCGTGGTGGTCAGCGCCGTGGAGCAGCTGGTGCTGACCCTGATCATCATCGTCTGCATCATCGTGCTGCTGCGCCTGGTGATCTCGCTGTTCCACGCCGACCCGTGGCATCCCATGACCATGGCCATCCGGGAGATGTCGCGCCCCTTCGTGCGTCCCTTCACCGGCATGATGAGCCGCAGCGTGTCGGTGGACACGGCGTCCCTGTTCGCCTTCATCGCCTACCTGATCCTGTACTTCGTCGCCCAGGCCGCCCTGAACCAGCTCGCCCAGCTGCTGCTCTGATCAGGCGCGGTGGCGCGTGCGCGCCGGCGCACCGCCGCCGGGGTCAGCGGCGGCGGCCGCCCTCGCGCTCCGGCGCCTTCTGCCGCTCGACCTCGACGCGGTAGGCGCCGTCGCCGAGCAGGGACTCGACGGCACGCTCCAGCGCCGGGCTGGGTTCGACGCCCCAGCGCTCCCCGAGCACGACCTCCTCGACGGCGCGCGGGCCCTGCACCTGGAGCGTCGTCGGCGCGTCCCCCCGGTGGCGCTCCAGCAGCTCGCGCAGTGCGGGGAGGAGATCGTCCTGGCCGGGGTGCAGGCGCAGCCGCACCCGGCTGTTGCGCCGCCACGAGGCGAGCTGGGGGTCGTCCAAGGCGTACACCGCCTCGGCGATGATGTTGACCGGCTCCTGGTCGGCGTGCTCCTCCTCCTCCTCGGCGGCGACCGGCGCCGACCGCCCCGCCGCGCCGAGGCTGCCGCGGCCGGTCTGCACCCGGCCCCGCACCACCACCACCTGGTCGAGGCGGAGCAGCTCCGAGCACTCCTCGAAGGTGCGGGCGAAGACGACCACCTCGCAGGCGCCGCTCAGGTCCTCCAGGGTCATGAAGGCCATGCGCTGGCCGGAGCTACTGCGCCGCGGGATGAAGGCGCGGAGGTCGCGGATGGCCCCGCCGACCTGCACGTAGAGGCCGTCCAGATGGCTGCCCAGCTCGCCGATCGTCGTGTCCACGCGCTCACCGAGCTGCTCGGCGACGCGCCGCAGCGGGTGGTCGCTCAGGTAGATGCCGAGGTACTCGCGCTCCCAGCGCAGCCGCTCGTCGGCGGGCACCGGCGGCACCTCGGTCACCGCCCCAAACCCGTCCGTCGGCACGTCGGCGACGGCCCCCTCGGCGGCGGCCCCATCGCCGAACAGCGATCCCTGGCCCAGCTCGCGTTCGCGGCGGACCTGGGAAGCCTTGTCCATGACCCTGTCGACCGACGCGAGGAGCATGCCCCGCTCGCCCAGGGTGTCGCAGGCGCCGCTGCGGATCAGCGCCTCCAGCAGGCGCCGGTTGAGGTCGCGGCCGCCGACGCGCAGGCAGAGGTCGTAGAGGCTGGCGAAGGGCCCGCCGCGGCGGCGCTCCTCGACCAGCTGCTCGATCACCTTCTCCCCGGCGTTCTTGATGTGGGCGAGGCCGTAGAGGATCTCGCCGCTGGCGGGGTCGCCCACCGAGAAGCCCACCTCGCTGCGGTTGACGTCGGGCAGCCGCACCGTCAGACCCCGATTGTGGGCGTCGAGGATGGTCTGCTTCAGCTTGTCGAAGTCCCCGGCGCGGCTGTTGAGCAACGCCGCCATGAACTCCAGCGGGTAGTTGGCCTTGAGGTACGCGGTCTGGTAGCCGATCAGCGCGTAGGCCACCGCGTGTGACTTGTTGAACCCGTACCCCGCGAAGAAGGCGATCAGCTCGAAGATCTCGACGGCGGTCTTCTCGTCGACGCCGCGGGCGGCGGCGCCGGCCATGAACTTCTGCCGCTGGCGGCCCATCTTCGCCTTGTCCTTCTTGCCCATGGCGGAGCGCAGCAGGTCCGCCTCGCCCAGGCTGAAGCCGGCCACCGCCGAGGCGATCTGCATCACCTGGTCCTGGTAGATCATGGTCCCGTACGTTTCGGCCAGGACCGTCTCCATCTCGGGGAGCTGGTAGCTCACCGGCTCCTCGCCCCGCCGGCGCCGGATGTACATCTCGACGACGTGGCCCTCGATGGGGCCGGGGCGGTCGAGCGCGTTGGCGGCGGCGAGATCCTCCAGGGAGGCGGGCTGCATGTCGAGGAGGATGCGTTTGGCGAAGGTCGCCTCCAGCTGGAAGACGCCGTGGGTGTCGGCCCTGCAGAGCAGCTCGAAGGTGGCGGCGTCGTCGAGGGGAAGCGTCTCGATGTCGACGTGGACGCCGCGCACCTTGCGGATGTTCTCCACCGCCTCGTCGATGACGGTGAGGTTGGTCAGCCCCAGGAAGTCGATCTTGAGGAGGCCGATCTGGCTGACCCCCTTCATGTCGAACTGGGTGACGACGCCCTCGTTGCCCGAGGTGGAGCGGGCCAGGGGGACGATGGTGCTGAGCGGCTCGGCGCCGATGACGACGCCCGCGGCGTGGGTCGAGGCGTTGCGCGAGATGCCCTCCAGCCGCCGCGCGATGTCGATGACGCTCTTCGCCCACGCCTCGCCGTCGTACAGCTCGCGAAGCTCGCGGGACTCGGCGATGGCCCGCTCCAGGGTGATGCCGATGGAGGCGGGGACCAGCTTGGCGAGGCGGTCAACGTCGGGCAGGGGGACGTCGAGGACCCGGCCCACGTCGCGGATCGCCGCGCGCGCCGCCATGGTGCCGAAGGTGATGATCTGGGCGACGCGATCCTGCCCGTACTTCTCGGTGACGTACTGGAGGACGCGGTCGCGGCGGCGGTCGTCGAAGTCGATGTCGATGTCCGGCATCTCGACGCGCTCCAGGTTGAGGAAGCGCTCGAAGATGAGGCCGTAGCGGAGCGGGTCGATGCCGGTGATGCGCAGCACGTAGGAGACCAGCGAGCCGGCGGCGCTCCCCCGCCCCGGGCCCACCACGACGCCGTCCAGCCGGGCGGCGCGGATGAGGTCCCAGACGATCAGAAAGTAGGCGGCGAAGCCGGTCTGGCGGATGACGTCCAGCTCCATGTGGAGCCGCTCCCGCGCCGCCGCGGAGGGGGCCTCGCCGTAGCGCTCGCGCAGGCCGCGGTCGCACAGCTCGGCGAGGTACGAGTCGGCGTCGTACCCCTGCGGGATCGGGGAGTAGGCGGGGAGGTGGTGCTTCCCCAGGGTCAGCGTCCAGTCGCACCGGGCGGCCACCGCCACGGTGTTGGCGGCGGCCTCGCCGTAGGCCCGGAAGCGCTGCCGCATCTCGTCGGCGCCCGCCAGGTAGAAGTTGGAGCCGTGAAAGCGAAGCCGCCCCACGTCCTCGCGGCGCGAGCCGGTCTGGAGGCAGAGGAGGATGTCGTGCGCCTCGGCATCCTCGGGATCGATGTAATGCGAGTCGTTGGTGCAGATCAGGGGGAGGCCGGTGCGCCGCGCGATCTCGGTCAGCCCCTCGCGGATCGCCGCCTCCTCCTCCATGCCGTGGTCCTGCAGCTCCAGGAAGTAGTTGTCGGCGCCGAGGATCTCCTGGTGCTGCCGGGCCACCCGCTCGGCGGCGGCGAGGTCGCCGGCCAGGATCGCCTGGGGCAGCTCACCGCTGATGCAGCCGGAGAGGCAGATCAGCCCCTCGGCGTGCTCGGCGAGGAGCTGCTTGTCGATTCGCGGCTTGTAGTAGTAGCCGTCGAGGTGGGCCGTGCTGGAGAGCGAGATGAGGTTGGCGTAGCCCTTGGCGTTGCGAGCGAGCAGGACGAGGTGGTTGGGATCGCGGTCCGCCCTCCCCTCCTTGTCCCGGTGCGACCGCGGCGCCATGTAGACCTCGCAGCCGATGATCGGCTTGATGCCGGCGGCCCTGGCCGCGCTGTACAGCTCGACGGCGCCGTAGAGGACGCCGTGGTCGGTGACGGCGACGGCGGGCTGGCCCATGGCGACGGCCCGGGCCACCAGCTCGGAGATGCGGGAGGCCCCGTCGAGCAGCGAGTACTCGGTGTGGGAGTGGAGGTGGACGAAGGCGTCAGTTCCCGCCGTCGCCGCCTCCTCGTCCGCCATCGCCTCCTGCCGTCCCGCCTTCGAACACACGTACGGTACCACCGCCGCACGGTGAGTCGAACGGCGAGGATGGTCGTATTCTGAGGGGGATGTCAGGGGCCATGCGGAGAGCCCTGGTGGCCGCGGCAGCCGTCCTGGTGGCGGCGATGGCCGGCTGCGGTCAGGCGCCTGCCCAGGGTGGCACCGCCACCCCCTCGCCGATCTCCGCTGGCGAACAGCTCGGCGCGACGACCGGTGCGCAGGGGTGGGTGACGAGGGTGACGGTGGAGTCTCAGGACCAGCTCCAGGTGACCGTCACCGTCACCGGTCCGCTCACCGTCGAGGGGGGCTGCATCCCCTCCCTGACGGCGTGGGCCGACGCCGGTGACGGCTCCCCGGTGCCGACGCCGACGCCCTCCGGCGGCCAGATGCACTGCATGGCCATCGCCCTGATCCCGGTCGCCGCGGGTGCGACCAAGGCGTTCAGCGCCGACATCCCGACCCCTCCCGGCCCGGGCACCTACACCATCCACGGCCTCCTGAACACCGCGGGCGACCAGGCCATCCCCGTCGTGACGATCACCCTCTGAGCCGCGACGCCAGACATCCGGCCAGGGGCCGGGGCGCGGCTCCTGGCTGGCGCCGATGCCCAGCCGCGGGCGAGCGACACTGCCGGGCCTCACCCGAGCTGGTGCGGCCCCGCGCTCAGCCCTGCGATGGGGAGGCGGGGGCCGGCTGAGTGGGCCCCGCGGCGGCGGCGCGAAAGGACAGCTGCCGGATGCGGGCGAACTGCTCGCCCTCCTTGCCTCCGTACCGCTCCCGCCAGAGCGTGTCCACCGGGGGACTGTCGCCGAGCGGCGGGAAGAGGGCGGCGGAGCGGTGGCGATATGCGATGTCGCCGTCACCGGCCAGGGCGAGGCTGAGGGCGAAGTCGGCTCTCGGCCACGGAGAGTCGAGCGTCTCAGGAAAGCCCGGAGAGAGCACGCAGGCCTCCGCCGCGCCGAGGATCTCGGCCCCGACCGCCGGGTCCTTGTAGTACCCCAGGGCCGTGTCGCGGGCCTTCTCCCAGCCCAGGTAGTACTGAAAGCGGAGGGCGTGGGCCCAGGCGATGGCCACCCGTCCCGGGTTGCCGGCCGGCAGGGTGCGGTTCGCCTCGCGGGCCACGTCGAACATGAGCGCGTGGCTGCCCCTCCACTTCTGGGCAACGCTGACGACGGCGGTGACGTACGCCGGGCGGAAGCCGGGTGCGCGCGCGTTGACCTCGCCGAGCCGCCGCAGGACCTCCTCCTTGGACATCTCCAGGCCACGGGCGACGGTGATCCGGCTCGTCCACGGGACCGGATCCTCCGGCACGAGCTCGGCGGCCCTGGCGAGGTCGTCCTCGGCCAGGTTGAGGACGGCGAAGAACTCCTTCCAGCCCTGCTCGGTGACGGTTTCGCCCTTGCCCGATCCTCGCGCGCGCCACGCCGCCTGCACCCTCTGCATCCCCCGGGCCAGGAAGGCCAGCTGCGACCCACCCGTGGCGCTGATCCACTCCTCCGGGAAGGGGTCCCATCGGGAGATGAGGCGGAGGAAGTAGCTGCGATCGTCCCATCCAGTGACGCCTTCAAGGAACTGGTGGGCCGACCGCCAGTCGCCCGCGGCGACCCAGCGCATCATCTGGTGCCCCTGAGGATCGCCGGCCGCCGGATCGAAGGTCACGGGCGGCGGAGGCGGCGTCGCCGGGCCGTGGGGGGGCTGGGGCCGAGAGAACAGCCTCACGTCAATCCCTCCTGGCCGTGGACCCGGCCAATTGCCTCGGTGTCACCGGCGGACCCGGCGTGCGCTCCGAACCGACAACACGCCCAACCCGACACAGAGAATCCAGATATACGACTCATCCGACGAGGGCAGGTACTGATCGCCGGCGATGACGCAGGCCACCAAGACCACCGCGCACACGGAGAGAACCAACCAGGGGTTGGACACCAGCCTCCTGAGCCGCCGTCGCCCCCCTGATGCGGCAGCCGGAGGCCCGGTGTCGACGGGTGGCTTCGGACCCGTGCCCGGGTCCATCACGACCCGGACACCGGCGCCAAGGTACTGATCCACCAGGATCGGCAGCCGCTCGCCGTCGATCCACGCCCACGGGTGCACGACGACGCCGAGCCCGTCGGGCCCGATGACGCGGCGCGCCCCGTTGTCCCAGCAGAGCCCGGCGGCGCACTCGTCCCAGCGCACCGTGCGGCAGGCCCGGTCGTGGAGCGCCCAGGTGACGCCGTCCGGCCCAATGGTCAGAGTGCCCCGCTCACGCCCGAGCCGCGGCAGGAACACCTCGCCCGTCACCCGGTGACCGGACCACCCCGAGACCTCCCGCCACCCGGGCAGGGCGTCGCCGAGGCTCTTGGGCCCGATGGCGAGGACCGCCACGAGACTGGGCGCGAGGATGTCGACGACGTTCTGCGGCGTCACCGCGTTGATGCTGTCGATGTACTCCTCGAGCTGGATTACTCCCTGGCCGCGCAGGATCCGCGAGGCGTTGAGGCTCAGCATGGAGAGGATCGCCCCCCGATCCTGGGCGCTCAGCTGGTGGCGCTCCCGCAGAAAGGCGAGTTCCTCCTCCGTCGGACCGTGCTCGCACACGTCGGTGAGGGCCGACGCGATCTGCTCCAGGACGGACGCATAAGCGGAGGGATCACCGTCGGCGACCAGCTGGCAGAGCAGCCGCCGGTCGGCGATGGGAAGCTGGATCGCGTTCACCGAGTAGCTGAGCGCGGTCCTGGTCCGGAGCGCGGCATAGGCGCGCTCCCGCGCAGCCTCGATTCCCAGTGTCCCTCCTGGGATGTCGGTCGAGTCACGCACCACGGACACGGAGACGAGCTTCGTGTCCACCGGCAGCCAGCACCGGCCGGAGAGCAGGACCTCACGCGGCGCGGCGGCCGCAGCCGGCTCGCCGAGCGGCAGCGGAAGCGTCATCCCATCGGGAAGTGGCGAACTGGTCATGAGGACGGCGCCGAAGCGGACGAACCAGCGGTCCGCCCACTGCTGCGCCGCCGCGGCCGTCGTGGACTGCAAGCCGTACTCCCGCCACCCCACCGCGCCGGGCCCGACGGCGCCGAACCGTGTGATCAGATCGAGGTCGACCTGTCCGGTCCGCCGCCCCGCTGCTTCCACCTTGAGGATCCGCACCTCGTCATCGAAGCGGTCGAGGGGCAGGTCGCGCAGGGCGTGGCAGACGTGGGCGAGGAATTCGACCACCTGCGCCGGCGTCCCCTGCACGGAGAAGGTCGTGGTCGTCGGCGAGACCTGACCGTTGTACTGGTACGGCCGCGAGCCCAAGCCGGAGAGTGCGAGGTGTTCGACGATATGGCTGATGCCGCGCTGCGCCAGGGGTTCGTTCACTGCCCCCACCGGAAAGGAGAGCGCGGCCAGGACTGGCCCGTCGAGCCCGGCGGCGATGACGGGGACCCCGTCGATCGACGACAGCGTTATCGGCGGCATGGCGCCCTCATGCGCTCACGGCCGCCACTCGACGCCCCTCCCCATCGCATGCCGGGATGATACCGGGTGATCTCAGCTCTCCCGGCGCAGCGCCACCACGGATTCCACGTGGCTGGTCTGGGGGAACATGTCGACGAGGTCAAAGGACTCGACGGCATACGGACCCGCCGTGACCAGGACGTGGAGGTCGCGGGCCAGAGTGGCGGGATCGCAGGAGACGTAGACGAGGCGGGCCGGCCCGGCCAGCGCCAGCCAGCCGGTGACCTGGCCGCCGCAGCCGGCCCGGGGCGGGTCGAGGATGAGCCGGTCCACGGGCCCCGCCGCCGCCACCCGGGGGAGCGCCGATTCCACCGGCTCGGCCATGTAGCTCATGCGGCCGGCGACGTCGTTGATGCGGGCGTTGAGGTGGCCCATGCGCACGGCGCTGGGATTGCTCTCGATGCAGACGACCTCGCGTGCCTGCGCTGCCATGACGACGGCGAGCACCCCGATCCCCGCGTAGCCGTCGACGACCCGCTGCCCGCCGAGGTCGCCCAGTGCGTCGAGGACGCAGCCGTAGAGGGTGTCGAGGTGGCCCCAGCTGACCTGGATGAAGGAATCGGGGGACACACGGAAGGACCTCCCCCGCCAGCGCAGGGTGGTCAGGTCGGTGCTCCAGCGCTCGGGCGCGGGGAGATCCGCCGCCAGCCGGTCGATCTCCGCCCTGTCCAGCCCCGACTCGGGCTTGGCGCGCAGCAGCAGCTCGTCGCCGTCCTCCCCGGCGGTGACGTGGAGGACCGTCATGGCCTCGGAGCCGCCATTCCGGACCAGCTCGCGGAGCCGAGGAATCCGGTCGGTGATGCTCCGGTGGTGGATCAGGCAGCTCTCGACCGCGATGGGGTGCCAGCTGCGCGCGCGGTTGAATCCCAGACCGGCGGCGGCGGTCCCGCCCCTGCCGCGGACGACGTGGAACTCGCCGCGCCACCGGTAGTGCCACGGATCGGCCATGCCGTGGAGCCGCGGCTCGGGGACGGCGACCCGCTCCCGCCGCATGGCGTCGAGGACGACGTCGCGCTTCAGCAGCAGCTGCCGGTGGGGAGCGATGTGCTGGAGCTGGCATCCGCCGCAGTCCGGGACGTAGGGACAGGGCGGGGCGACGCGGTCGGGAGAGGCCTCGACCACCCGCTCCGTGCGGCAGAACCAGCTCCTGCCCTTGGTGAAGGTGAGCGACACCTCCACCAGCTCGCCGGGGATCGCCCCGCTGACGAAGAGCGTCCGCTCATCGGAATGGGCGAGGCAGAGACCACCGTGGACCATGCCCTCGCAGCGGACCACCCGGCGGTCGCCGCGGCGGAGGACGCCGTCAGCCGGAGAGTCGCTCACGGAGAAGCCGGTTCACCAGCCGGGCGTCGGCTCTCCCACGCGTCGCCTTCATGACCTGGCCGACCAGGCTGTGCAGCGCCTGCTCCTTGCCGCCCCGGAAATCGGCGGCGGCCGCCGCGTTGGCCTCGATGACGGAGCTGACGATGCGGCCGATCTCCTCGGTGTCGCTGACCTGCGCCAGCCCGCGCTCCCTGACCACCGCCCCGGGGTCGCCGCCACGCAGGTAGAGCTCCTCGAGCAGCTGCTTGGCGGTCGGGCCGTTGATGCTGCCCGCCTCGACCAGGGAGATGAGCGCCGCCAGCCCCCGCACGCCGAGACCGCTCTGCGAGAGCGCCGTGCGCGTCTCGCGGCTGAGCCGGGCCACCTCCCCCATCAGCCAGTTGGCGGCCGCCTTGGCGGGGACGCCCGCGGCCACCAGCGCCTCGAAGCTGCGGGCATCGTCACGCTCCGCGGTGATGAGGGCGGCGTCGTACGCGGAGAGGCCGTGCTCCCTGCGCAGCCGCTCGACGAGCTGCTGGGGCAGCTCGGGCAGGCCGGCGCGCACCCTCTCCACGTACTCGCGGCTGAGCTGGAGCGGAGGCAGGTCGGGCTCCGGGAAGTAGCGGTAGTCGTGCGCGTACTCCTTGCTCCGCTGGCCGATGGTGGCGCCCCGCGCCTCCACCCAGCCCCTCGTCTCCTGGGCGATGGTCTGGCCCTGGTCGAGGAGGCGTCCCTGGCGGACGATCTCGAACTCCAGCGCCCGCTGCACGGCGCGGAAGGAGTTCATGTTCTTGACCTCGACCTTGACACCCAGGCCGGTGTCACCGCGGCGCCGCAGCGAGATGTTGGCGTCGCAGCGGAACGACCCCTGCTCCAGGTTGCCGTCGTTGACGCCGATGTAGACGAGGATCTGGCGCAGCCGGACCAGGTACTCGCGCGCCTGCTCGGGGCTGCGCAGGTCGGGCTCGCCGACGATCTCCATGAGCGGCACGCCGCATCGGTTGAGGTCGACCAGCGAGCTCCGCGCCTGCTGCAGGATGTCGCCGGCGTGCTGCAGGGTCCCGGTGTCCTCCTCCAGATGCACCCGCGTGATGCCGCAGCGGACCTCCTCGCCATCGACGCTGACGGTGAGGTGGCCGTCGTGCGACATGGGCATGTCGAACTGGGAGATCTGGTAGCCCTTGGGCAGGTCGGGGTAGAAGTAGTTCTTGCGGTCGAACTTGGTGAACTCGGGGATCTCGCAGTCGAGGGCGAGGGCGGTGCGCACGGTGAACTCGACGGCGACGCGGTTCATCACCGGCAGCGCACCCGGGAGCCCGAGGCACACCGGGCAGCAGTTGCTGTTCGGCGGCGCGTCGATGTACTCGGCGCTGCAGCTGCAGAACATCTTGCTGCGGGTGAGCAGCTGGCCGTGGACCTCCAGGCCGATGACCGGCTCGTAGCGCTCCAGGATGGCGTCGATGAGGCCGACCGCGCTGGTCTGCGTCATGCCGTCACCCCCGGAACGGGTCCCGGCAGCCGGCTGTGCCAGTCCGTCGCCTGCTCGTAGGCGTGGGCGACGCGCAGCACCCGGCCGTCCTGGAAGCGAGGCCCGATCACCTGCAGCCCGACGGGCAGGCCCGCGCTGACACCGCAGGGGACGGAGATGCCGGGAAGCCCGGCCAGGTTCACCGGGATGGTGAGCACGTCGCACAGGTACATGGAGAGGGGGTCGCTCTTCGCCCCCTTCTCGAAGGCGACCACCGGCGAGGTGGGGCAGACCAGCGCGTCCACCGTCTCGAAGGCCGAGTCGAACTCCGCGGCGATGAGGGTGCGCACCTTCTGCGCCTTGCGGTAGTAGGCGTCGTAGTAGCCGCTGCTCAGCGCGTAGGTGCCCAGCATGATGCGGCGCTTCACCTCGGGCCCGAAGCCCTGGTCGCGGCTCTGCAGATAGGTGTCGGTCAGCGAGGCGCGGTCGACGTGGAGGCCGAAGCGCACCCCGTCCATGCGCGCCAGGTTGGCCGAGCACTCGGCGGGGGCGATGATGTAGTAGGTGCTGAGGGCGGCGTCGGTGGTCGGCAGCGAGACCTCCACCAGGGTGGCACCCAGCTTCTCCAGCTGGGCGAAGGCTGCCTCCACCGCCTGGCGGACGCCGGGCTCCAGGCCCTCGCCCATGTACTCCCTCGGGATGCCGAGGCGCATCCCCTGGACGCCGCGGCGCAGCTCGGCGGCGACCGGCTCCACCGCCGCCGGCGACGAGGTGCTGTCGTGGGGGTCGTGGCCCGCGATGGCGGAGTAGACGCCGGCGGCGTCCTCCACGGTGCGGGCGAACGGCCCGATCTGGTCGAGGGAGGAGGCGAAGGCGATCAGGCCGTAGCGGGAGACCCGGCCGTAGGTCGGCTTGAATCCGGCGACGCCGCAGAACGAGGCCGGCTGGCGGATCGAACCTCCCGTGTCGGAGCCCAGCGCGAAGGGGACGGCCCCCGCCGCCACCACCGTGGCGCTGCCGCCGCTGCTCCCGCCGGGCACGCGGTCCGGGTCCCAGGGGTTGCCCACCGGGCCGTAGGCGGAGTTCTCGTTGGACGAGCCCATGGCGAACTCGTCGCAGTTGGTCACCGCCAGCGGCACCGCGCCGGCGTCGAGGAGCCGCTGCAGGGCGGTGGCGGTGTAGGGGGGGACGAAGCTCTCCAGGATCTTCGACCCGGCGCTGGTCCCCACGCCCTCCAGGCAGATGACGTCCTTGTGGGCGAAGGGGATGCCGCAGAGCGGGCCGGCCGCCTCCGGCGTCTCGGCGAGCAGGCGCGCGGCCCGCGCGGCCTGGCGCTCGGCCAGCTCGCCGGTGCGGCGGAGGACCGCGTGCAGGCCCTCGATGCGGTCCAGCTCGCCGCGTGACGCCGCCGCCAGGTCCTGGGGTGACGCCTGCCCCGACCGGAGCAGCCCGGCCATGGCGGTGACCGACAGGCCGGCCGTCGTCAGCTCGCTCATTCCTGGATGGCCCCGACCTCGAAGTGGTCGCCGACCCGCCGGGGCGCATTGCGGAGAGCCGCCTCCTTGGGCAGGCACTCCCCGGTCACGTCCTCGCGCCAGGCGTTGACCAGCCCGCCGATCTGGGCCGTCTCGGCGACCTGTGAGGTGTCGACCTGCTGCAGGCGGTCGACGTGGGCCAGGATGGCGTCGAGCTGCTCGCGGTAGCGCTCCATCTCCTCGTCGGAGAGGCCGAGGCGGGCGAGCATGGCGACGTGGGCGACCTGCTCCGTGGACAGCGTCATCTCGTTCTCCGGCCGGTCACGACCCGTGATTATCCCCATCGGGCTCGCCGTCGGGGCCCGCTTCCCCGCTGCCGGCGCCGGTCAGAGGCAGCCAGGTCAGCACCGCCTGCTCGGTGGGCCGGAAGCCGTGACGCCGGTACGCGGCGAGGGCCGCCGCGTTGTCGGGCCGGGTCCACACCGAGGCGAAGCTCACGGCGCGGTCACGGAAGAGCCGCATCGCCTCCCCCACCAGGGCGTTGCCGACGCCTGCACCCCGGGCCGCGGGCTCGACGTAGAGCTCGGCCACCTCACCCTCCAGGCCGGTGCCCGGGTCGAAGATGACGCACCAGCAGAGGCCCACGACCCGGCCGCCCGCGTCGCGGGCGACGAAGACCCGGTTCTCCCCGATGAACCGCCGTGCGACGGGGCCGGTCCTCTCGTCGACCTCCTCCCGCGACTCGGCGGGGTGCGCGTACCCCTCCTGATCCTCGAGGGCCAGTTCGACCAGCAGGCGGTGGACGTCGGCGTCGTCCGGGCGGTCGAGGATCTCGATGCGGATCGGCGGCGTCGTCACCGGTCGATCCAAGCACAGAAGGGGGCACCCACGTCGGACGCGATGCCGGCGGGCCGACCGGGGGAGGCCCCTCGTCTACTCCACCATCCGGAGGTGCATGAGGATGTAGGGGAGTTGCGGGTCGCCCGGTGACGGGTCCATGTAGGGGTTCGCGGCGTCCGGCCAGCCGGTGTAGCGGGCGGTGCTGTACAGGTCCCAGTCGACGCCGTACAGGAGGGGGACGACGGGCGCCTGCGTCGAGACGATGTTCGTCAGCACCTGCACCGCGGTCGTGACCGCGGCCGTGTCGTCGGGGTTCGTGTCCTGGAGTGTCGCGAGGGCCGTCTGCGCCGCGGCGCTCTGGTACCGGCCGTAGTCACCCGCACTGATCGGCTGGCCGTCGTCGAGCCAGTTCTGCAATTGGACGTACGGGGTCGGGCCGCCCGCGCCCGCGTGGACCATGGACTGGAAGTCCCCGGATTGGTAGTCCGCGGTCCACGATGCCACCGTGCCATCGCCGTCCGGCCACGCCGCGATACCCTCGGAGTCCAGCTCGGAGACGATGAGCTGGTCGTCCTCCCAGACGTCCGGCACGGGGACCGGGCCCTCGACGGCGAAGACGATCGCCTGCCCCTCCTTCGTGTAGCAGGCGGCGAGATCGGTGGGGGCGGCGCCGCCGATCGATGTGCACGTGCCGGTGGGATCGGTGGGAGCCGTGTAGCCGTCGGCGGTGAGGATGCTCGCCACCTTCGCTGGATCGCTCTCCGCTTCGAGATCACCTGTCTGAGCCGCGGTGAGGTACGCCGACTGGGCGGGAAGGATGAGGCCGCTGGAGGATGTGGCGGGTTGCTCGTACCCGGATTCCCCGAGCTCGGCGAGGGCGGTGCGATCGATGCCGGCGCTGATGGCCAGCCGGACCTGTGGGTCCTCGATGGCCGGCGCGGCGTCGGGACCGGACAGGTTGAACCACAGGGTCGTGGTGGCGGCCGGGGCGAACCAGGCGTGGTTGATCGCCGGGTTGCCGTCGCCACACCCCTCCTGGCAGTACCCGGTGGAGGACGGGGCGATGCCGCTCCAATCCAGCGTGCCGGCTTCCCAGGCGCTGCCGGCGGCGGCGTTCGTCCAGTCGGGAACGTCGATCTCGGCCTCCGGCGGAGTGCCGCCCCAGTAGTGGCGGTTGGGGGCGAACTTGATGACCTGGGTGGAGAAGCTCGAGAACACGAAGGGGCCGGTGCCGATTGGATCGGTGATGGTTGCGGTCGTGGGGTCGGTGATGGTGGACCAGATCCGCTGCGGCACGATGAGGGTCTCGCCAAGGATTCCGTACAGGTCCGCGAACGCCGGCGCGGCGAAGTGCAGGGTGACGGTCTGGCCGGAGATCGTCGGATCGGCGGACTGCTGCGGAACACCGCTGCCGCCCACCTCTGGATGGCTGCGGATGAGCTCGAAGGTGAAGGCGACGTCACCGGGCGTGAGGGCCGTGCCGTCGCTGAACCTCACGTTCTTCCTGACCGTGACGGTGAGGTCGCGACCGCTGCCGTCGAAGCTGTAGGCGGTGCCGAGCCAGGGATGGATCTGCGCCGGGTTCAGCGTGTTGAACTCGAACAGCGGCTCGTAGGTGAGCGATCGCAAGCTCAACTGCGACGCCATGGACGACGCGTCGAAGGGGTTGAAGTCACCGGTGAATGCGACCCCCGCCGCGTCCACCTCGACCAGGGAGTAGGCGGGCCCCCCGTACGCGATCGGGGTGGGTGTGGGCTTGGCGGATGACGAGCATCCCGCCACCGCGATGGCGGTGGCTGCCATCAGCGCCGTCATCGGAACCCTCCCCCATGGGGCAGGCGGCGTGCGATGCTCCGATCGGACCAGACAGCGCATGGCGGCAGCCAGGATGATGACTCAGCGTGGCGCCGTCCGCCGGGCACCGAACCCCGCGGGCCGATACACTCGCTGCCGATGCCCGACCCGGCCCAGCCCGCCAATCCCGAGCGCCTCGACCTGGAGGACCTGACCCGGCTCCAGCCGGGCCTGGCCCGGCTGATGCCGGAGATCGCCAACCGCCTGTGGCGCGCCGTCTACGCCGCCCGGGCCGGCAACTGGAGGCTGGCCCGCTGGCAGGTGTCGGAGATGCGCAAGCTCCTCCTCCTGTGCACGATCACCCGGCCCAAGTACACCGACGACATCGCCGAGTACATCGAGGCCGACGTCGAGCCCCTGGCCGCCGCCATCGCGGCCGCGGACCTCGAGGCGTTCGAGCGCGCGGTGTCCGGGGCGGTGGACGCTGCCAACGAATTCCACCGGCGCTGGGACAAGGGCTTCATCGTCTGGAAGCTGCCGGACACGGCGCCGCCGGACCTCGACCTGACGCCCGGCTGAGGCGCCCGCCGGCTTCACACCCCCCCGGCGGACGGACTATGCTCGGAGCATGATCGTCACCACCACCGAGAACATCCCCGGCGCCCGAGTGGTCCAGACCCTCGGAGAGGTCTTCGGCCTGACCGTCCGCACCCGCGGGCTGGGCGGCAACATCGCCGCCGGCTTCCGCAGCATCGTCGGCGGCGAGGTCGGCGCCTACGTCAAGCTCCTGGAGGACGCCCGACGCCAGGCCGTCGACCGCATGGTCCAATCGGCGACCGCCATGGGGGGCAACGCCGTCGTGATGATGCGCTTCGACTCCTCGGAGATCGGCCAGTCGATGAGCGAAATCGTCGCCTACGGCACGGCGGTGGTGATCCAGCCGGTGGCGCCCGCCTGAGCGGGCTCCGGCCATGAGCGCGGGACGGTGATCCTGGTGCTGGGCCTCCTGGAGCTGGCCGGCGCCGTGGTGGTCCTGGTGCTCATCGTGGGCAGCGCCCTCTTCCGCTGGGAGCGGTACCGGGGCGGGCCCCGGGGTGTCGACGGGGTGGTGCCGCCACCGGGCGGCCAGCCGACCACGGAGCGCTTCATCGATCCCGAGACGGGCAGGGTGATGCGGGTCTGGTTCGACAGCCGCACGGGGGAGCGCACCTACCGCGAGGAGTAGCCGCCGGCCATGAGCGACGTCGAGATGATGCTGCGGCTCCGCACCGGCGGGGTCACCGACGAGCGCGTCCTGGCGGCGATGGCGGCGGTGCGGAGGGAGGAGTTCGTGCTGCCCGGCAACCGCATCGAGGCGTACGCCGACCGGGCGCTCGCCATCGGCGCCGGCCAGACGATCTCCCAGCCCCTCATGGTGGCGATCATCGTGCAGGCCCTGGAGCTGCACGGTGGCGACCTCGCCCTGGACATCGGCACGGGGAGCGGCTACCAGGCCGCCGTCATGGCCGCCGCCGGCGCCCACGTCATCAGCGTCGAGCGCCTCCCCGAGCTGGCCGCCGAGGCCGCGGCGCGGCTGGCACGGCTGGGCGTGGACGTCGAGGTGGTCGCCGGCGACGGCAGCGTCGGCCTCCCCGAGCGCGCCCCCTTCGACGCCATCGCCGTCGGCGCCGCCGCCCCCCGCCTGCCGGTCGCGCTGGCCCGCCAGCTCAAGGAGGGCGGGCGCCTGGTCGTGCCCATCCACACCGGGCCCGACGGCGAGGAGCTGACCCGGGTCCGCGTCACCGCAGGACGCTGGGTGAGCGAGGGCCTCGGTCCCTGCCGCTTCGTCCCGCTCATCGGCGAAGACGCGTACCGGGCGTGACCTCCGTTTAGCATGAGCGGCGTTCGCGGTATACCCAACCCGATCACACCGGGCGGACGCAGCGCCCGACCCCGCATCTGACGCATTCCAGCTTCTGGAGGGACCCGACCCATGGCCAAGACCGTCGGAATCGATCTCGGTACCACCAACAGCGTGGTGGCCGTGATGGAGGGCGGCGAGCCCGTCGTCATCGCCAATGCCGAGGGCGGTCGCACCACCCCCTCCGTCGTCGCCTTCACCCGCACCGGCGAGCGGCTGGTCGGCACCCTGGCCCGGCGGCAGGCCGCCGTCAACCCCGCCAACACGGTGTATTCGATCAAGCGCTTCATGGGGCGCCTCCTCAGCGAGGTGAGCACCGAGGCGCGCCAGGTGCCCTACAAGGTCGTGGCCGGCAAGGACGGCCGCGTCGAGGTCGAGGTCGCCGGCGAGCGGCACACCCCCGAGCAGATCTCGGCGATGATCCTGCAGAAGCTCAAGACCGACGCCGAGGCGTACCTGGGCGAGAAGGTGACCGACGCCGTCATCACCGTCCCCGCGTACTTCAACGACGCGCAGCGCCAGGCGACCAAGAACGCCGGCCAGATCGCCGGCCTCAACGTGCTGCGCATCATCAACGAGCCGACCGCCGCCTCCCTCGCCTACGGCCTGGAGAAGAAGGAGAACGAGACCATCCTCGTCTTCGACCTGGGCGGCGGCACCTTCGACGTCTCCGTCCTCGAGGTCGGTGAGGGCGTCTTCGAGGTCAAGTCCACCAATGGCGACACCCACCTCGGCGGTGACGACTACGACCGCAGGGTGGTGGACTGGCTGGCGGACGAGTTCAAGCGTGAGCAGGGCATCGACCTGCGCAGCGACGCGCAGGCCCTGCAGCGCCTCACCGAGGCCGCGGAGAAGGCGAAGATCGAGCTGTCCCAGCGTCAGGAGACGCAGGTCAACCTCCCCTTCGTCACCGCCGACTCGTCGGGGCCGAAGCACCTCGACATGACGCTGACGCGGCCGAAGTTCGAGCAGCTCACCGCCGACCTGACCGAGCGCTGCCGCAAGCCGTTCCAGGACGCGCTGAAGGACGCCGGCATGGGCGTGGACAAGCTGGACGAGGTCATCCTCGTCGGCGGTGCGACCCGCATGCCCGTCGTCCAGCAGCTGGTCAAGGAGATGTCGGGCAAGGATCCCCACCGCGGCGTCAATCCCGACGAGGTCGTGGCCGTCGGCGCCGCCATCCAGGCGGGCGTCCTCAAGGGCGAGGTGAAGGACGTCCTGCTCCTCGACGTCACCCCGCTGTCGCTGGGGATCATGACCGAGGGCGAGGTCAACACCAAGCTCATCGACCGCAACACCACCATCCCCACCGCCAAGTCGCAGGTCTTCTCGACGGCGTCGGACAGCCAGCCCAGCGTGGAGATCGTCGTCCTCCAGGGCGAGCGGCCGATGGCGCGGGACAACCGCATCCTCGGCACCTTCACCCTTGACGGCATCCCCCCCGCACCCCGGGGCCTGCCGCAGATCGAGGTCACCTTCGACATCGACGCCAACGGCATCCTCAACGTCACCGCCCATGACCGCGGCACCGGCAAGCAGAACAAGGTGACCATCACCGGCTCCACCACGCTGCAGAAGAACGAGGTCGAGCGCATGGTCAAGGAGGCGGAGGCGCACGCCGAGGAGGACCGGCAGCGGGCCGAGGCGGTGGAGACGAAGAACCGCGCCGAGCAGCTCGCCTACCAGGCGGAGAAGGCGCTCAAGGACGCCGGGGACAAGGTCCCCGCCGAGCTGCGCACCGACATCGAGGCCAAGGTCGCCGCCATCAAGGACGCCATCGCCAAGAACGACACGGCCGCGACCAAGGTCGCCTACGACAGCCTGCAGGCGTCGATCCAGAAGATCGGCGAGGCCGTGTACGCCTCGGCCGGCAGCGGACCGACCGGAGGCGGACCGGCGCCGGAACCGGAGGGCGGCAGCGCGCCGCCGGAGGCCGGGGCCGGCGGCACCGCATCGGGCGGCGACGACGTCGTGGACGCCGAGTTCAAGGAGGTCTGAGCACAGACCGCCCGTCGAGCACGGCGCGTCGCAGGGACGGCGACGCGCCGTGCCTCCCTGCAAACGCCCGGCACCGCGGCGCTACCATCTCCCCGCATGGACGTCGATCTCTGGCCGAGCGGGCTGGCGAGATTCGCGGATGGCGTCCTCGAGGTGACGCTCGGAGACTCCATCCGGGTCCCGGTGCGCGACGTCATGGAGATCGGCGCCAAGCCGCCGAAACTCGGCCGGCCCTCGCTCACGCTGCGGTACCGGTCGGGGCTGGAGACGATCGGCAAGAGCTGGTGGGTCGAGCCTCAGGAGACCGAGGCGCTGCGGGTCCTCGTCGAGGCGGTCCAGGCCGCCCGGCACTGATCGCGCGGCATTCGCAGCCGCCGCACCGGCGCCCCCGGCCACGGCCGCGAGCGGAGCGGCCCGCCCCGTCCCGCCCTGCGGCACAATCGGCCCCATGCCCAGCGTCTTCAGCCGGATCATCGCCGGGGAGCTGCCCGCCCACTTCGTGTGGCAGGACGACCAGTGCGTTGCCTTCCTCTCCATCCGGCCGCTGCAGCCGGGCCACAGCCTGGTGGTGCCGCGCCTCGAGGTCGACGACTGGCTGGACCTCGACCCGGCCCTGCTGGCGCATCTCATGGACGTCTCGCAGCGGCTGGGCCGCGCCCTCCAGCGGGGCTTCGGGACACCGCGGGTGGGGGTGATGATCGCCGGCTTCGAGGTCCCGCACGTGCACCTCCACCTGGTGCCGATGCGCACGGAGAGGAACCTGCGGCTCTCCGAGGCCAGCCTCACCACGCGCCCGGACGAGCTGGAGCGGGCGGCGGAGACGATCCGTGAGGCGCTGGCTGCGACGGGCACCCTCTGAGCGGAGCCCGGAGACCCGCGACGCCCGCCGGCTCGCTGCCGGCGGGCGCCGCGGGTCAGTCCGTCAGGGCTTGGTGCTGTAGCCGGGGTACTTGTCGACCAGTCCGAACATCCATGCGTAGGTCTTGACCAGAAGCCGCAGGACGCCGGTGACAAAGCTATGAGGGCCCTTGGGATAGTGGCCAGTGAACACCACCGCGATCTGCATAAACCAGACCACGATCATTGCGACGAAGGACAGAATGCCGAGCCAGATCAGCACCGGGATGAGGGCGATGTACCGCGGGAAGGCAAGAACGCCGAGACACCCCAGACCGCGCGAGTACTTGTCCTGACGGTCGATCGTCAGGTGCACGAGATGGGGCATGACGACCGTTCCGCCTGGAGGGGGCGGTGCCGGGTACCCGGCCGGGGGTGGGGTGGGCGCGTAGCTCATGGGCTGGTTCCTCCCTCGAGGGCGATCCCCTGCCGGATCGACGCAGCCGGTTTCGCACGGTTGCGCTGGCCCCTCATCTGGCGAGTGATTGTGTCAGGTGTCGGCGGACGGCGCCAGACCCCTGCCCGGCGCCGGATCAGCGGCGCCGCTCGGGGGTCGGCGCCGAGGGCTGCGCCCACGGCGGCAGCGGTGGCAGCGGGGGCGGCAGCACGGTCGTGGAGGGCGGCGGGAGCGTCTCGGCGTCCTCCTTGCCGGTCCCGGGGCCGAGCACCCGCTGGAAGACGAACTGCAGGCCGAAGGGGACGCAGATGGCGAGCACCCCGGTCAGGAAGGTGGTGGCGTTGGGCAGGGTGCGCTCGTCGGAGAGGCCCATGTAGCAGAACAGGGCGGTGACGAAGCTGATGGCGATGATCACCGCCATGCCGGCGATCAGCACCACGTCCTGGTTGCCCTCCGAGGCCAGCGGGTGCTTGCCGAACCGACGCTGGAAGATCCGGTAGATCTTCAGGCCCATCCAGCTGTTCAGCATCATGCCGCTGGCGAAGGCGAGGATGGTGATGGACCAGCGGAAGGCCGCCAGGTGCTTGACGATGAAGACGGCGATGTTGACGACGATCAGCCCCACCGGGGTGACGCTGCCGATGGCGGGGATGATCAGGCGGCGGAACCGGGCCCGGGCCCGCCGGACGGGCTGGGGCAGCGCGGCGCGCCGTGGCGGGAGGGCCATCTCCGCATAAGCGTAGGCGTTCCGCGGGCCGCCGGCGGGGACCGGGGGCGTCCGCCACGAGACGGCGCACCCTCCCACCCGCGGGCCGTCGAAGGCTGGCACAATCACGCCGTGTCCGAGGTGGCCGAGTTGGAGCGAGCCATGGCCGAGGCGGCGGCGGCGATGGCCGGCGCCCCGGGCGCCGACCCGCGGCAGCAGGAGATGGTGGCGCGCGCCGCCTCCGCAGCGGTGCGGAGCTTCCGTCGCTTCGAGGCCCACCCCGCGTCGCTGCGCCCGCCGGGCGGCACTCAAGACCCGCTCCGTGACCTCCGCCACGACGTCCGGTCCGCCGCCCAGACGGTGCTCGCCCAGCTCGAGATGATCGGCCTCGCCTGGTCGAGCTGGGATGCGGCGATGCGGGCAGAGCTCCTCGACGACCTCACCGACTCCGAGCGCCGTCTGGCGGCCGACGTGGACCGCTGCCTCACCCGGGCGGAAGCCAGCTGACCCGTCAGTGCCCGATGTGGTTGGCGGGGATGGTGCCCAGCCGTCCGGCGCGGTAGTCCTCGAAGGCCTGGACCAGCTCGTCGCGACGGTTCATGACAAAGGGCCCGTAGGCGGCCACCGGCTCGCCGATGGGCTGTCCGCCGAGGACGAGGACGTCGAGCGACGGGGCGCGGCTCTCCTGCCGCTCCGACGCGGCCAGGGTGATGAAGTCGCCGGCGCCGAGGACGGCGAGCTGCCCCATGCGCACGGGACGGTGCTCCTCCCCCACCGAGCCGAGACCGGAGAGGACGTAGACGAGGGCGTTGAATCCGGGCTCCCAGGGAAGTTCCAGGGTGGCACCCGGGGCGAGGGTGGCGTGCACCATGGCGATGGGGGTGTGGGTGACGCCGGGCCCGTCCTGGCCCCCCACCTCGCCGGCGATGACCCGCACCAGGGCACCGCCGTCCGCCGCGGCGAGCAGGGTGACGCGCTGGGCGCCGATGTCCTGGTAGCGCGGCTCCACCCACTTCTTGGCGGCGGGGAGGTTGACCCACAGCTGGATGCCGTGGAAGAGGCCGCCGCTGGCCACCAGGTCCTCCGGGGGGGTCTCGATGTGGAGGATCCCGGAGCCGGCCGTCATCCACTGGGTGGCGCCGTTGGTGATCAGGCCTCCGCCACCGGTCGAGTCCTGGTGCTGGAAGGTGCCGTCGATCATGTAGGTGACGGTCTCGAAGCCGCGGTGGGGATGCCACGGCGTGCCCTTGGGCTCCCCGGGCGCGTACTCCACCTCCCCCATCTGGTCCATGTGGACGAAGGGGTCGAGGGCGGCGAGGTCCACGCCGGCGAAGGCGCGCCGCACGGGGAACCCCTCCCCCTCCAGCGCGCTGGGCGCCGAGGTCACCGAGGCGACGGGGCGGGCGGCGGCGCGGGCACGGTCGGGGCTCGGAATCCGCGGGAGGACGAGAAGGTCGGGGGCGGTGACGGCGGGCACGGCAATCCTCTGGCTGGCGGGTGAGCGGCGTTGCCCTCCTGGTATACCAGGCCGAAGGTCATATCAAGCATGGCCCCGTTCGGCCCTGTCCGGAGCGGGGCGACAGGGCGGGGCCGTCGCGGGGTGGCCGCGCCCGGGCAGCCTCACTCACCAACCGCCCGCCCGGTGGCTACCATGGGCCGCGGGGGAGGGTCAGGAGGTGAGCCGGTGAGCGTGCGCGGGGCCGCCGACCCCCTGGGAGAGCTGGAAGGCTCGGTCCTCGGGGACAATCTCGACGTCCTCCGCGGGCTGCCCGACGCCTGCGTCGACCTCATCTACATCGACCCGCCCTTCGGCACCGGGAGGCGCCAGCGCCTCGACTCCATCCGCACCGGGTCCGGCACCGCCACGCGCACCGGCTTCGGCGGGCGCACCTACCGGTGGCGGACGGTGTCCTCGCACGAGTACGCCGACGCCATGGACCCCGACGGCTACCTGGCGTTCCTGGGCTGCCGCCTCCTGGAGATGCGCCGCGTCCTCGCCGACGAGGGCAGCCTCTACCTGCACCTCGACCACCACGCGGTGCACCTCGCCCGCCTGCTGTGCGACGACATCTTCGGCAGGGATCGCTTCCTCAACGAGATCATCTGGGCGTACGACTTCGGGGGCCGGGCACGGGACCGGTGGGCGCGCAAGCACGACAACATCCTCTGGTACGCAAAGTCGGCACGGTGGACCTTCAACCCCGACCAGGTCGAGCGGCTCCCCTACCTCGCGCCGGGGCTGGTCGGTCCCGAGAAGGCGGCGCGGGGCAAGCTGCCGACCGACGTGTGGTGGATGACCATCGTGCCCACCGGAGGGCACGAGCGCACCGGCTATCCGACGCAGAAACCGCTGCGCCTGCTGGAGCGGATCGTGCGCGCCTCCAGCAACCCCGGCGACCTGGTGGCCGACTTCTTCGGCGGCTCCGGCACCACCGCCGTGGCGGCGGCGCGGCTGGGCCGCCGCTATCTCACCGTGGACAGCAACCCGGAGGCGGTGCGCATCACCGACCTTCGCCTGGCGGAGCTCGCCACCCCACCGCCAGGAGTTCGCTGAGGCCATGGGGATGAGTGCTTCGACCACGATGCCGGCGCCGTCCGTGCGCGTCGCCGAGCCGTTCGTCGTCATGGCCAAGCCGGTGGGACCGGTGTGCAACCTGGACTGCGGCTACTGCTACTACCTGCGCAAGCGGGACCTGTTCCCCGCCGGCGAGAGCTTCCGCATGAGCCACGACGTGCTGGAGGCGTACGTCCGGTCCTTCATCGAGTCGAGCCCGGGCCCCGTCGTCCACTTCGTCTGGCACGGCGGGGAGCCGATGGCGGCGGGCCTCGACTTCTACCGCGACGCGGTCGCCCTCCAGGAACGCCACCTCCCGCCCGGCTGGATCTGCCTCAACAACCTGCAGACCAACGGCAGCCTCCTCGACGACGAGTGGTGCGCCTTCCTCGCCGAGCGCAACTTCTCCGTCGGCCTGAGCCTCGACGGCCCGGCCCGCATCCACGACGCCGGCCGTCCCGACCGCCGGGGCCGCCCCACCCACCAGCGCGTGCTGCGCGGGCTGCAGCTGCTGCGCGCCCACGGCGTCGAGCCCGACGTGCTCTGCACCCTGAACGCCAGGACGGCGACGGCGCCGCTGGAGGTGTACGACTTCTTCCTGGAGCAGGGCGTCCTCTGGCTCCAGTTCCTCCCCGTGGTCGTCCGCGACGCCGCCGGGGACCTCTCCCCCTGGTCGGTCGGGGCCGGGGCGGCGGGCGAGTTCCTCTGCGCCGTCTTCGACCGGTGGGTGCGGCACGACGTCGACCGCATCGGCATCCAGAACTTCCTCGAGGCCCTCCTCGTCGTCGCGGGTGCGCCCGCCAACCTCTGCGTTATGGCGCCGACCTGCGGCCGGGCCCTGGTCGTCGAGCACGACGGCGGCGTGTACGCCTGCGACCACTTCGTCGAGCCGGCGCGGCGCCTCGGCGACGTGCGCACCGACTCGCTCGGCGCCCTCGTCAGCTCCCGGGCGCAGACCGCCTTCGGGAACGCCAAGCAGGACGCCCTGCCGGCATTCTGCCGGTCCTGCCCGGTGCTGTTCCTCTGCCGGGGCGGCTGCCCGAAGGACCGCTTCGACACCGCCCCCGGGGGGGAGCCGGGGCTCAACCACCTCTGCGCCGGGTACCGGCGGTTCTTCGAGCACGCCCTCCCCCACCTCGAGCGCATGGCCGACCTGGCCGGGACCGGTCAGCCGCTGGGGGCGATCATGGCGGAGCTGGCCGGAAGCCGGGACCGCTGAGGCGGGCCCGGGAGGGGGCTGCTGTCATCGCACCGACTCGACACCGACCACGGCGATGCGCCGGGCGGCGCCGGCGACCGCGTCGGGATGGATGTAGGCGCCGCCGGGCACCGGCATGAAGGTCTCGGGATAGCCCCACATGCCGTGCTCGCTGATGTCGAGGCCGTCGATCTCGTGGCGCTCGCTGACGCGCAGCCCCACTGTCCTCCTGATGACCCAGAAGATGCCGAAGGAGAGGCAGAAGACGGTCGCGAAGCAGCAGCTCACCGCCACCGCCTGCGCCCCCAGCTGGGCGAAGCTGCCGGTGTAGAAGAGGCCGCCGTGGCCGACGCCGTTGAACTTGGCCAGCGCCGGGTCGGTGAAGAGGCCGCAGGAGAGGGTGCCCCAGATGCCCGCCAGGCCGTGGGCGGAGAGGGCGCCGACCGGGTCGTCGAGGATCCTGTCGATGAGGAGCACACCGTAGACCACGATCACGCCGGCGACGGCGCCGATGATGACCGCCGCCCACGGCTGCACGTAGCCAGAGGGGGCGGTGATGGCGACGAGGGCGGCGATGGCGCCGTTGCCAATCATGCCGACGTCCAGGCTCTTCTGCGTGAGGTAGTTGGTGGCCATCGCCCCCAGGGCACCCGCAGCGGCGGCGATGTTGGTGACCACGACGATGTCGGCGAAGTGCAGGTTCATGGCCTGCAGGGTGGAGCCGGGGTTGAAGCCGAACCAGCCGAACCAGAGGATGAGGACGCCGAGCTGGGCCAGCGGCATGCTGTGGCCGGGGATGGCGTTGGGCTTGCGATCGCGGCCGAACTTGCCGATGCGGGGGCCGAGCAGCAGCAGGCCGGCGAAGCCGGCGGTGGCGCCGGTCAGGTGGACGACCGTGGAGCCGGCGAAGTCCTGGGCGCCGAAGCTCGTCTCCAGCCAGCCTCCGCCGAACAGCCAGTGGCTGATCAATGGGTAGATGACGGCGCAGAAGGGGACGGCGAAGAGGATGTAGACGATGAACTTGGTCCGCTCCAGCATCGTCCCCCAGACGATCGCCAGCGACACGGCGCAGAAGACGAACTCGAAGAAGAACTTGGCCGCGGCCGGCGCGTCCGAGCCGTGCAGGGCGGGCAGGTTCATGGTCGACCCGGGCAGGAAGGAGGGGGCGAATCCGGAGCCGCCGATGAGGTGGCCGAGGAAGCCGCTGGCGGCGCCGAAGGCGACGGCGAAGCCCACGGCCCAGTAGACGATGGAGGCGATGGAGAGGTTGACGACGATCTTCGCCACCACCGTCCCGACGTTCTTCATGCGGGTGAAGCCGACCTCGAGCATGGCGAAGCCGGCCTGCATGAAGAGCACCAGGACGGCGGCCACCACGACCCAGACGGTGTCCACCGCGACACCCGCGCGCTGCCCGGCCGACTCGCCGGCGGCCAGGGTCACCAGGGGGAGCGTGGCGGCGGCGAGGGCGAGACTGCTGCCGAGGCGGACGCGCGCGTACAGACGCAAGGGATGATCTCCGTGCCTGATCTGATCCTGCGGCCACGACGCTACCGGGACGCGATCGGGACAATCAGGGTCCGCCATGCATGAATCGGCGTGCCAGTTCCTTGGGCGCGCCGCACAAGGTCGCGGGCGCGGGGGGGTCCGGACCCGCCTGGACGAGGCGCCGGCGCGGCGGCCCGAGGATCGGCTGGGATGACGGACGCGACCCGCATCCCCTAGGATGCCGTGCAAGCGCGGAGGCCCCGCCGGGGGTCGCCGGGCCGACCGATCCACCTGCATCCACCACGGGGAACGCCAATGCGCTGGAACCTTCCGCCCGCCGACCTGCCCACCGCGTGGTTCAACGTGCTCCCGCGGCTCGAGGTGCCGCTCCAGCCGCCGCTGCACCCGGCGACGCGCGAGGTGGTGGGGCCCGACGACCTGGCGCCGCTCTTCCCCATGGCGCTGATCGCCCAGGAGATGTCGGGCGAGCTCACCATCGAGATCCCCGGCGAGGTGCTGGACATCCTCCGCCTCTGGCGGCCGACCCCGCTGGTGCGGGCGACCCGCCTGGAGAAGGCCCTGGGGACGCCGGCCCGCATCTACTACAAGGACGAGTCGGTCTCCCCCGCCGGCTCCCACAAGCCCAACACGGCCGTGCCGCAGGCCTTCTACAACAAGGCGGAGGGGGTCAAGCGGCTGACCACCGAGACCGGTGCCGGCCAGTGGGGCAGCGCCCTCTCCTTCGCGGCCGGCCTCTACGGCCTGGAGTGCAAGGTCTACATGGTCCGCGCCTCCTATGACCAGAAGCCGTACCGGCGCATCCTCATGGAGACCTGGGGCGGGCAGGTGGTGCCCTCGCCCGTCGACCAGCCCGGCCATCCCGGCTCTCTGGGCATGGCCATCAGCGACGCGGTGGGCGACGCGGTGACCCGTGCCGACACCCACTACTCGCTGGGCTCGGTGCTCAACCACGTCCTCCTCCATCAGACCGTCATCGGCCTGGAGGCGAAGCAGCAGATGGCGCTCGCCGGGGAGAAGCGCCCCGACGTCGTCATCGGCTCCTGCGGCGGCGGCTCCAACTTCGGCGGCATCAGCCTGCCCTTCGTGGAGGACAAGGACATCCGCCTCGTCGCCATCGAGCCGAGCTCGTGCCCAACATTGACCGAGGGCAAGTTCGAGTACGACTTCGGCGACACCGCCGGCCTCACGCCGCTGCTCCCCATGTACACGCTGGGACACGACTTCGTGCCCCCGTCGATCCATGCCGGCGGGCTGCGGTACCACGGCGACTCGCCGATCATCAGCTCGCTGGTGCGCTCCGGCCGGATGACGGCGAAGGCCTACCCGCAGTCGGCGGTCTTCGAGGCGGCGATGATGTTCGCCCGCACCGAGGGCCCCGTCCCCGCTCCCGAGACCGGCCACGCCATCAGGGGCGCCATCGACGAGGCGCTGGCGGCCAAGGAGAGGGGCAAGGAAGAGGTGATTCTCTTCAACTACTCCGGGCACGGCCTGCTCGACCTCTCCGCCTACGACCAGTACATCCACGGCAAGCTCGCCGACTGACACGCGACGGACGGCGGCGCGGCACTCCCGCCCGCCGTCCCCCCTCACCCCTGCAGCAGAGGAGCACCCGACCATGGCCTACGAGCACAAACCCCATGCCCGCACCCTCGCCATCCTGGAGGGGCGCGTGCACCCGGTGAAGACCCTGGAGCAGCTGCCCCACGGCAACCCCTACACCCGGGTCAACAGCTGGCTGGCGGTGAAGATCACCCAGGGCGTCGGCAGCATGACGTGCGCCTGGCTGTTCTGCATCCTCGCCCTCATCGGCCTGCCCGCGGCACTGGCCAAGAACGGTGAGGGGATCGTCGCCTGGATCGCCCAGACCTTCCTCCAGCTCGTCCTGCTCTCCATCATCATCGTCGGCACCAACATCCAGTCGGCGGCCAGCGACAAGCGGGCCGAGGACACCTACAAGGACTCCGAGGCGGTGCTCCACGAGGCGCTGCAGATCCAGGCGCACCTCAAGGAGCAGGACCAGCTGCTGACCGCCCTGGTGGCGAAGGTGGGAGGCAAGGCCTAGGCAGGAGCTCCCGCATCGCGTCCCGTCGCAGCGGTGCGGGGCGGGACCTCGAAGGCCGCCCGCCTCAGCCGATGAAGGTGCCGCCGACGAACAGCCCGAGGATCTCGACGCTCATCGTCAGGGCCACGGCCACCAGCGCGACGCGGAGCAGCGGGCGCGCGCTGGGTGAGGGCGGCGGCCGCGATCACCACCGTTCGTCAACAGCGGACAGAAGGGACGTCCAGCTGCCGACGACCGCCGGTCATGCCGGCGGGCTCCGGGGCGATCCCGGTTCCTGCGTCAACGGGGCGTGCCGGGCTGAGCCCGGGCTGACCGCCCCTCGGACAGGCGTTTTGCGTCTCCGGCGCACTGCCGGCGACGTTCGGATGATCCCGCCCGGCAAGGTTGATGGCGGCGTTGAGGTCCCTGTCGATGGCGAGCCCGCAGGCGCCGCAGCGAAAGGTCCGCTCGCCCAGATCCAGATGCATCCGGACCATCCCGCACCGCGAGCAGGTCCTCGAGCTGGGGAGAAAACGGTCGGCCACCACCAGCTCGGCCCCGTACCAGCGGCACTTGTACCCGAGCATCCGGCGGAGCTCGCCCAGCCCGGCGTCGGCCAGGCTGCGGTTGAGACCGGCCTGCAGGAGGAGCGCCGACCAGCGGGCGACGGCCGGGCCGAGCAGGGGCTCGACCAGCCGCGTGACGAGGAGGAGGGCGGCGAACAGCGCCACCGTGCTCACCAGCAGCCCGCCCAGCGCGTCGCCCGCCAGCCGGCCCGCCCCCGCCTCCAGCAGCGGGTAGAGGGGCGGGAAGGCGGCGGTGCCCCAGACGTGGTAGCCGTGGGTGGCGATCGACTGGAAGAACTGGGCGTCGAAGCGCTGCCAGGGCGAGATGAGCGGCGAGGCGGAGAGGGGCATCAGGCCGATGCCGTTGCGCAGCGGTGGGGTTAGGGCGAAGAGCGCCGCGAAGCCGCCGTACACGAGCCGGCCGCCCGCCACCAGGCCCACCGCGAGCCAGGCGGGGCTCACCCGCACCCGCAGCGCCAGCCGGGCCGCGCGGGGCGGGAGCGCGGGCACGATCAGGCGCGGCAGCCTCGCGGAGGTGGACATCGTGGCCGGCAGCGCCCCTCCGCCGAATCCGAGGCGTGGTCCCGAGAGAGACGCAACCGTCACAGCCGGATCACGGCGCGGGGTTGGTGGAGGCGCCGGGGATCGAACCCGGGTCCGAAACCGCGTTCCGCGCGACCTCTACGAGCGTAGTCCCGGTTTTCGTCTCGCCACCGGCACGCCCTGGGACCGGGCTTGCTGGGAGCCAGTCACGGTGGATGTCCCGTCCGGCGCCGTGACGCCACCGGACGGCGAGGCCGCTCACATTAGCGTCGGTTCCCGCTCCCACGACCGAGGAGCTGGTCGACGTCAGGCCGTAGCCTGAGCGTTGCCGTCCTTACCGCTTACGCAGCAAGAGCGAGCTGTGCGTTGTTGTTCGCACGTATATGTTTCCCGGTTTTACGAGCCCGGGGCTCGGCCCGCCATCGCACGACCCACGATCCCGTCGAATCCATACGCCCCCATGAGAGGTGAGGCCCGCGGCGCCGGCGGCGCCGGGGCGTGCTCCGATTGTATCCGAGGGTGGAAGGCGCCACCGGAGCCGGTCAGGCGACCGCCTCGGCCTCCAGCTCCTCGGCGTCGACGATGACCGTCATGCGCTGCGGACGCGGCACGCGGGACCGGCCGGGAACGATCAGCCCGGCGGCCGCGGAGGCCAGCGCGATGGCGGCGCCACCGGCCAGGCCGAGGCCGAAGCCACCGGTCAGGGCGACGGGCACCGGGTGCCCGAGCGAGGCGAGGCTGGCGGCATGGTCGGCGGCCAGCGTCGCCAGGGCGGCGAGGCCCAGCGAGCCGCCCACCTGCCGGGTGGTGTTGACCACCCCGCTGGCGAGGCCGGCCTCCCCCCGGGACACGCCGGAGGTCGCCGCCACGGTGATGGCGGGGAAGACCAGCCCGGCGCCCAGGGTGATGACGGCGCCGGGGAGGATCACCGCCGACCAGATGGCCGGGACCACCGAGATCTGGGCCAGCCAGAGAAGGCCGAGGCCGATGAGGGCGGGCCCGGCGACCAGGAAGGGCCGGGCTCCGTAGCGGGTCATCAGGCGCGAGCTGATCTGGGCCCCGATGGCGATGGCCAGGGTCTGGGGCAGGAAGGTGAGGCCGGCGGCGAGCGGGCTCAGCCCGCGGACGCTCTGCAGGTAGAGGGACTGGAAGTACCAGACCGAGAAGATGGCGGCGCCGACGCCGAAGCTCACCAGGTTGGCGCCGGTGATCGAGCGCGAGGCGAAGAGCCGCAGCGGGACCAGCGGCGCGCGGCTCACCCTCGCCTCGAGGAGGACGAAGACGGCGAGCAGGGCGGCGCCAGCCGCGAAGGCACCGACGACCTCGGGCGACCCCCAGCCGACCGCCTGGCTGCGGGCGATGCCCCAGGTGAGGGCGACCACGCCGAGGGTCACGGTGATCGCCCCGCCGACGTCGAGGTGGCGGCGCGCCGTCTGGGTGCCCCTCGACTCGGCGACGACCAGGGCGGCGCCGGCGAGGACGACGAGCCCGACGGGGAGGTTGATGAAGAAGATCCAGCGCCAGGTGAGGAACTGGGTGATGACACCGCCGAGAAGGGCGCCCGATGCGCCTCCGGCGGCCGCCACAGCGCTCCAGACGCCCAGCGCCCGGGCACGGGCGCGGCCCTCGGGATAGGTGGCGATGAGGATGGTCAGCGTCGCCGGGGTGAGCACCGCCCCGCCGAAGCCCTGGAGGGCGCGGGCGCCGACCAGCTCGCCCTGGGTGACGGCCAGCCCGTCGAGCAGGCTGGCGAAGCAGAAGAGGGCGAGGCCGATGAGCAGGAGGCGGCGGCGGCCGAAGAGGTCGGCGGCCCTGCCGCCCAGGAGCAGGAAGCCGGCGAAGGTCAGTGCGTAGGCGTTGACTACCCACTGCAGCCCGCCGGCGGAGAAACCGAGGTCGCTTCGGATCGACGGCAGGGCGACGTTCACCACCGAGACGTCGAGGATGACCATGAACTGCCCCAGGCAGACGAGGAGCAGAATCACTCCCGGCGCCACCCGCAGCCGGGGAGCCCCGCGCTCGCGGCGCGTTCCACCGGCCACGTACGGCCGGATGAGTCCCTGCGGTTCCATGGATGCCCTTCCCTCGCCTGCGTGATAACGTTCGATGTGGAGCGTACAATAAAGTTCGATGACTGTCAAACAAGCGGCCACGGGGTCCCTCCTCCACGCCACCGGCCCGGGCACCGCTGATGCCGCGGTCCTCGGGGAGGCCGAGGGCTGCGCCCGTCCGGTCGAGGCGTGCGGCGCCTTCGGCGATCACGCCGAGCATCCCCATGACGAGGTCCACCTGCATCCCGGCGTCATGGGGGTCCTCCAGGCGCTGGCCGATCCGGTGCGCCTGGCCATCGTCCGGCGCCTCGCGGCCGGCAGCGAGTGCGCCTGCGGCGCGCTGGGCGTGCCGGTCAGCAAGTCGACCCTCACCCACCACCTCCACGTCCTGCGCGCCGCCGGCCTCATCGTCCAGCGCGAGGACGGGACGCGGCGGATGACCAGCCTGGACCGCGAGGGCATGGAGCGCCGCTACCCCGGCCTGCTCAGCTCGGTGCTCGACGCCCCCGACCCGGAGTTCCCGCAGCCCTGACCCGGTGACGGCGCCGGCCCGGCGGGCGTCAGTCGATGGCGGTCGGCGGGCCGAGCGGGCCCCGCTTGCCGAGGAAGGGCGAGCTGATCACCATGTCGGCGGTGGCGACGTTGGTCGCCAGCGGGACGTCGTGGACGTTGCAGATGCGCAGCAGGGTCTGGATGTCCGGGTCGTGGGGATGCTTGTCGAGCGGGTCGACCAGGAAGATCACCGCGTCGATGGCACCCTCCACCACCCGGTTGGCGATCTGCACGTCGCCGCCGATGGGGCCCGACTGCAGCGACTCGACGTCGAGCCCCACCTTCTCGCGCAGCAGGCGGCCGGTGGTGGCCGTGGCGACGAGCCGGAAGCGTGCCAGGGTGCCGCGGTTGAAGGTGGCAAAGGCGAGCATGTCGGCCTTCTTGCCGTCGTGGGCGATCAGCGCCAGGTGAAGGCGCCGCGGCGCGGCCGCCTCGGCCGTCGTGTCGTCCCAGTCGCCGGTGATCGTCGTGTCCGAGGTCATCTCGCCCCCATGATGCACTGTCGGCGGGGCGACCCGGATGCGCCACCGGTTATCGGGACGTTGCCGGTAAGCTAGCCGTGCATGCCCTCCGCGCAGCGCCAATCCGGCGCCGACCCCGGCACCGGCCAGACCCTCCACGACGTCTACATCATCGGTTCCCACAGCGGACGGGACGGCCGGGAGCGCGCCGAGATCGAGCTCGACGAGATGGAGGAGCTCGCCCGCACCCTGGGCACCACCGTCGTCGAGCGCAGCTCCATCTCGGTGCGCCAGCCGCACCCCGCGACCTTCTTCCGGGGCGGCGCGGTGGAGGCGATGGCGACCCACCTGGCCGAGGTGGGCAACCCGGCGGTGCTGGTCAACGACCAGCTCACCCCGCGCCAGCAGCGCAACCTGGAGGAGGCCTGGGGCGTGCCGGTGCTGGACCGCACCGAGGTCATCCTGGCCATCTTCGCCCGCCGCGCGGTGACCGCCGAGGGCAAGATCCAGGTGGAGATGGCGCAGCTGGACCACCTCCTCCCCCGCCTCGCCGGCGGCTGGTCCCACCTGGAGCGGCAGCGCGGCGGCGTCGGGCTGCGCGGCGGTCCGGGCGAGACCCAGATCGAGGTGGACCGCCGCCTCATCCGCCAGCGCATCGGCAAGCTCCGCCGCCGCCTCAAGGACCTGGAGCGTCAGCGGGCCACGCGGCGCCAGGCGCGCAGCGACGTGCCGCTCGCCTCCTGCGCACTGGTCGGCTACACCAACGCCGGCAAGTCCACGCTGCTCAACCACCTCACCAACTCCCAGGTCCTGGCCGACAACCTGCTCTTCGCCACCCTCGATCCCACCTCGCGGCTGCTGAGCCTGAGCTCGGGCCGCCGCGTCATCGTCACCGACACGGTCGGCTTCATCCAGGCGCTGCCGACGGAGCTGGTCGAGGCCTTCGCCGCAACCCTCGAGGAGGTCCGCCGCGCCCACCTCCTGGTCCTCGTCGTGGACGTCTCCCACCCCGAGTGCGAATCCCAGCTGCGGACGGTCCTCGCCACCCTCGCCTCCATGGATTGCGAGCAGCCCGCTCTGCTCGTCGCCAACAAGGTTGACCGCCTCGCCGCCCCCCTGCTGGACGAGGCGGTGCAGCGGCTGGAGAGGGTCGCCGAGTGCCGGGCGCTGCGCATCTCCGCCCTGAAGGAGACCGGCCTGCGCGAGCTGCGCACCGCCATCGACGCGCTGGCGGCAGGCCTGGTCGCCGAGACCCGGGCCAACCGGCCGAATCTGGCGGCCGACGCCGAGGCGGAGGAGTGGATGGCGGGGGCACGGGCGAAGACCGCCGGGGCGGAGAGCCCTGACGGCACCAGGGCCGCGAGCTGAGGATCAGGTCCGGCCCCGGATCTGCCTGGACATCGCCCGCTCCACGTCGCGGCGGGCGTCCCGCTCGGCGATCGCCTCGCGCTTGTCCCACTGCCGCTTGCCGCGCGCCAGGGCGACCTCGCATTTGATCCTGTTCCCCTTGAGGTAGAGGCGCAGCGGCACCAGGGTCAGGCCTCCCTGGCTGACCTTGGCATCGAGATAGCCGATCTCCCGGCGGTGCAGCAGCAGCCGGCGCCGGCGTTCGGGATCGTGGTTCTGGCGGTTGCCCATCTCGTACTGGCCGATGTGGACCTGGAGCAGCCAGGCCTCGCCGTGCTCGATGCGGATGTACCCCTCGCGGAGCTGGGTCCGCCCGGCACGCAGGGCCTTGACCTCGGTGCCGGTCAGCTGGATGCCGGCCTCGAAGGTCTCCAGCAGGTGATACTCGTGGCTGGCCTGGCGGTGCCGGGCCAGGACGGGATCGCCTTTCCTCACTCGCATCGGCTCGGGCATGTGCGCCGTTGTAGCGTTTCTCTATGCTGTCGCGCGCAGGAGGGAGCCGTGAACCCACTGGAGCTGGCCATCGCGCTGCGCGGCGACAGGCCGGGGTCCGCCACAGAGATCCGCGATGAGCTGAGCCGGGCGGAGGTGTACTGCCTGGGCCAGCCCGCCGGCCGGATGTCCACGCCCCAGATGGGAAACGAGGCCGACCTCCTCCACTTCACCCTGGATGACGCCGGCGGAGTCGAGCGCGTCATGCTGCCCGTCTTCACCCGCCCCGAGGTGATGCGCGAGGCGCTCGCCCGCAATCCCGACTGGCAGACCCTGGCGGTGCTCCAGGTGCAGGGACAGGGCCTTCTGGAGCACGTGAGCGACGATGTCACCATCGTCATCGACCCCTGGTCGCGGCTGGAGTTCCACCTCCCGTCGACGCCGCCCGCGGTGGGCTGAGTCGGGCTCGCCGCCCCCGCTACCGCCGGCCGCGCAGGAAGGCGGCCGCCGTCATCGGCCGGCGGCCGGGCGGCTGGAGCGTGTCGATGCGGTAGAGGCCGTCGCAGGTGGCGACGACGACCGATTCGCCCTGGGAGCGGACGGCGGTCCCGGGTCGGCCGTCCGCGGGGATGTTGCCGCTCACCGGCCCCTCGCCGCTCAGGATGCGCACCCGGACGCCGGCCAGCGGGGCGTGCACCCCGGGCCAGGGGTCGAGGGCGCGGACCATGCGATCCACCTGGAGGGCGGAGTGGTCGACCCACTCGACCAGTCCCTCGTCGCGGCCCAGCCGCGGGGCCAGGGTGACGCCCGCCTCCGGTTGCGGCGTCGCCGTGGCCATTCCCCGCTCCAGGGCACCCAGGACCTCGAGCAGTTCCTGCGCCCCGGCGGCGGCCAGCGCCTCGGTCAGGGCGGGAGCGGTCGCGCCCCTCTCGACGGCGATGCGCCGGCTGGCGTAGACGGGACCGGTGTCGAGGCCCGCCTCCATGCGCATGACGCACACCCCGGTCTCCGGGTCGCCGGCGAGCAGGGCCCGGGCCACCGGGGCGGCCCCTCTCCAGCGGGGCAGAAGCGAGGCGTGGACGTTGACGCCGCCATAGCGGTGGCCGTCGAGCAGCGCGGTGGGGATGATCTGGCCGTAGGCGGCGACCACCAGCGTGTCGGCGCCAAGGTCGAGGATGCCGGCGACGGCCTCGGGGGTGCGGATCCGCTCCGGCTGGAGCAGGGGGAGGGCCATCTCCCGTGCCGCGTCGGCCAGCGGCCGTGGAGCGGGCCGGCCCCGGCTACCCGGGCGGGACGGCTGGGTCACCACCGCCGCCACCTGGTGGGCGAGGACGCAGGCGCGGAGGCTGGGGAGGGCGAAGGAGGCGGTGCCGCAGAAGACGATGCGCACGCTCTGCCGGGAGTGGGCCCCTAGGCGGGGACGACCTCCCCTCCCACCAGCTCGACCTCCTCCTCGGTCAGCTCGTTGACCCTGCGCAGGGTCGATCCATGGGTCAGACGGTCGGTGAAGAGGATGCCGTCGAGATGGTCAATCTCGTGCTGGATGCAGCGTGCCAGGAGGCCGTTGCCCTTGATGCGCACCAGCTTGCCGTGGCGGTTCAGCCCCTTGGCGATGACCCGGTCGAAACGGGCCACCTCGCCCACCATGCCGGGGACGGAGAGGCAGCCCTCGTAGCCGATCTGCTCGCCCTCGGCCTTGACCATCTCCGGGTTGGCGAGCTGGAAGAGCTGGTTGTCCACCTTCATGACGATGACCCGCAGGGCCACGTTCACCTGCGTGGCGGCGAGGCCGACCCCCGGCGCCCCCAGCATCGTCTCGGTCATGTCGTCCATGAGGCGGCGCACCGAGTCGTCGACCACGGCGACCCGCGGCGCCTTGCGCCGCAGCATCGGATGGTCATTGATGACGATCTCGAGAATGGCCACGGATCACGAACCCTCACATCGCCGGGTCGACGTCAATGCTCCACCCCCGGCCCCTGGGAAGGTGGGGGAACGCCCTCTCGATCCTCTCCCCCCGGACGGTCACCTGCCAGCGGTGCTGGCCGCGCAGCCGGTGCAGGAAAGCGGGGGTCGGGCCGAGGACGTCGAGCCCGTCACCCAGATCGAGGATAGCAGAGAGGCTCTCGGCGGACGACCGCGCCGCCGCCTCCGCGGCGGCGTCCTCCGTGTGGCTCACGGTGCAGGTGACCAGGCGGCTGTAGGGGGGGAAGCGGAAGGCTTTGCGCAAGCGGATCTCGTCGTGGGCGAAGGCCCGGTAGTCGTGGCCGACGGCGTGGCGCACCGCGTAGTGCTCGGGGGTGTACGTCTGCAGGATGACCCGGGCTGGCTCGTCGCCCCTGCCCGCCCGGCCCGCCACCTGGGTGAGCAGGGAGAAGGTGACCTCGCCGCTCCTGTAGTCGGGGAAGTGCAGCGAGGTGTCGGCATTGACGATCCCGACCAGGCGGACCCGGCCCAGGTCCCATCCCTTGGCGACCATCTGGGTGCCGATCAAGCAGTCGGCCGCGCCGCTGCGGAACTTCTCGTAGATCTCGAAGTAGGCGTCGCGACGCTGCACCGTGTCCCGGTCCATGCGCAGCAGGCGCAGCCCCGGGAAGCGCTCGGCCACCTCCGCCTCCAGCCGCTCCGTGCCCATGCCCAGCCCGCGGATGGCGCTCGAGCCGCACTTGGGGCAGCGCTCCGGCGCGGGCTGCGACGCTCCGCAGTAGTGGCAGTCGCAGCGGGCGCGGCCCGCGTGGTAGACGAGCGAGACGCTGCAGTTGGGGCAGGTGAGCGGCTCCCCGCAGTTGCGGCAGAGCACGACGGTGGCGGTGCCGCGGCGGTTGAGGTAGAGGATCGCCTGGCCCCCGTCGCGGCGGCATTCCTCCATGGCGCGGACCAGGGAGTGGGAGAGGGGCCCGCGATTGCCCGCCCGGAGCTCCTCGCGCAGGTCCACGACCTCGATGGGCGGCAGCGCCCGGCCCGTGATCCGATCGGGCAGGGTGACCAGCTCCAGGTCCCCGGTGTGGGCGCGGTAGTAGGTCTCCACCCGGGGCGTGGCGCTGCCCAGTACCACCGGCACCCCGCGGCGCCGGCCGCGCTCCAGGGCGACGTCGACGGCCTGGTAGCGGGGGACGCGGTCCTGCTTGTAGGCGGAGGAGTCCTCCTCGTCGATGACGATCAGGCCGAGGCGGGGCAGCGGCGCGAAGACGGCGCTTCGCGAGCCGACGACGACGTCGATGTCTCCCGAGCGGGCGCGGTGCCACTCGACGGCGCGCTCGGAGTCGGTGAGGCCGGAGTGGATGACGGCGACGCGGCCGGGGAAGCGGGCGGCAAAGCGGCGGATCATCTGCGGCGTCAGGGCGATCTCGGGGACCAGGGAGATGGCCTGGAGGCCCCTAGCCAGGACGCTGTCGATGGCGGCGAGGTAGACCTCCGTCTTGCCACTGCCGGTGACGCCGTGGAGGAGGACGCGGCGGTGCGTTCTCGAGGCGATGGCCTCGAGCAGGGGGGCCACGGCGGCCTGCTGCGCCGCGGTGAGCTGAGGCGGCTTCAGGGCCGGGGCCACCTGCCGGGCGGCGCTGAGGGCGGCCGAGGTGGACCGTGGCTTGCGCCGGCCGGCGGTCTCCGGCCGGGCGCCACGAACCCCCTTGGGCACCATGGCCTTGAGGACCTCGGCGAGGGGGGCGCAGTAGCGGGCGGCGGTCCATGAGGCAAGGTCCACCAGCTCCTGGGAGAGCACCGGCTCCGTGTCGACGACCCCCTCGATGGGCCGGACGCCGGGCTGATCCGCCTCCTCCAGAGTGCCGACGACCATGCCCATGAGCGACCGGCTGCCGAAGGGGATGCGCACGCGCATCCCGGGGACCACCGCCTCCCGCATCCCCTCCGGCACCGCGTACGTGTAGCCCTCGCGGGGGAGCATCGCCACCGTGTCGGGGACGACCGAGACGAAGGCGCCACTCACCTGGAGCATGATGCGCGAGCCACCATGGAGTCGGGGCCCGGACGCGGTCGAGAGGAGAGCGCAGGGAGGTGAGCCCAGCAGCCGGCCCGCCCGCGAGCTCGGGGCGCACCCCCTTCCTGCACATGCCGGTGCCCTGGGTCTACCTTCTCGCCTACCTCGTCGGGGTCGGTCTGCAATTCGTCGTCCCGGTCACCCTCGCCTCCACGGCCCTGTCGCTGGCGGCCCAGGCGGCGGGACTGGTCCTCTTCGTGGCGGGCTGGTGGCTCGCCGGATGGGGGCTGCTGATCTTCCGCCGGGCGGAGACGACCACCACCCCGGGCGAGGCGCCGAAGCGGCTGGTGACCCGCGGGCCGTACCGCTTCACCCGCAACCCGATGTACGCCGGCCTCACCCTCGCCTACCTCGGCGAGGCGGGGCTGCTCGTCCAGTTCTGGCCGCTGCCGCTGCTCGTCTTCACCCTCGTCTACGTCAACTGCTTCGTCATCCCCGTCGAGGAGGCGTCGCTGCGAGAGTTCGGCGACGCGTATAGCCGGTACCGCTCCCGGGCGCGCCGATGGCTCTGATGGGCCCGGAACAGTGGGCGTCGAGATGCGGCTCGCCACCCCGAGGTCGGTGTCCCGCCTCTCATCGTCGACGTCGAACCGGCCGGATGCGCACCTGATCAGGCCGTGTCCAGCCCCATCGCGACCGCGGCGGCGGCCTGCCGGTCGTCACGTGTGACGAAGATCAGCGGCTGACCGGCGGCCAAGTCGCCAGCGGACGTGGCGGCGACGGCAAGGTGGATGGCGTCCAGGGTTCGAAGTCCGTGCTCGATCACGAGCCGATGGGCCAGAGGCAGGACGGTCTCCGTCTCCAGCCTCACCAAGGCGATGGGCCCATCCTCGCCGCAGTCGGCGTCGAAGCGGTCGATGAACAGGTGCGGCCGGCGCAGCCTCCGGGCCCTCGCCGCCGCCGTCACCGCGCTCGCGAACTCGACCCGGGCCAATTCCGAGGAGACGACCAGCTCGCCGCCATCCAGCAGGCGGTCGTGAAGCGCGTCGTGGTCGGGCTCCTCGGGAAAGTAGGCTCGCACCAGAGCACTGGTGTCCGCGTAGAGGATGGTCACCGCGCCCCCCGCTCCTCCATGAGGGCGTCGCCGACGGCCGCCCCGGAGCCGCGCGAGGCGTCTCGAAGGCTCGCCGGCGAGGGAACCCGGCCCGGGCGGGGGGGCAGAACCAGGCGTCCGGCCGCCCGAACCCGCAACTCGGCCCGGGCCGAGCGACCGCCCACCTGGGCGGCCAGGATGCCGGTGACCAAGGCGTTCACCGACCGCTTCTCCGCCGCGGCCAGATCCTTGAGCTTGGCCAGAAGGTCGTCGTCGATCCGGGTGATCAGTTGCCGCATGGCACTATGATAGCATCGAGCGACTCGATGCTATCAGCACACCCTGCTTCCGCGCAGGACTATCACGGTGGGGTGAGCCGGTGTCCAGCCTCTGGCGAATGGCTTCCAAGGGTGGGCCACAATCGGTGAATGCCATTCGTCCCGCACCGGACGCGTGGCCAGCGCCCGCGCCGGGCAGCGCTCCTGACCGGATCAGGCCGACGCCAGCGGAAGGCGAGCAGCGGCGGCGACGACGATGGCCCGGGCCACCTCCAGCTTCGGACGGCGCGGAACGGCGGCCACCACACCCTCTGCGTCGAGGACGGTGACGGCGTTGTCATCGGCTCCCATGCCGATGCCGGGAGCCCGCACGTCGTTGAGCACGATCAGGTCCAGGCCCTTGCGGTGCAGCTTGTCGCGGGCGTTGGCGACCAGGTCGTCGGTCTCGGCCGCGAAGCCGACCAGGAACACGGCGCTGCGCCGGGGATGATGGCGCAGCGATGCCAGAATGTCGGTGGTGGGGACCAGATCCAGGCTGATCCCGGCCGGGTCCTTCTTCACCTTCCGCTCCGCCGCCTGGCGCGGCCGGTAGTCGGCGACGGCGGCGGCCATGAACAGCAGATCGGCGGACCTGAGGGCGGCCCAGACGGCCTCGCGCATCTCCTCCGCCGTCTCCACCTCGGTCACGCGCAGGCCCGGAGCCGGCGCCGGCGGCGCTGCCGCGGTGACCAGCTCGACGATGGCGCCGGCCTCCAGGCAGGCGGCGGCGAGGGCGTTGCCCATCTTTCCGCTGGAGCGGTTGCCGATGAACCGCACCGGGTCGATGGGCTCGCGCGTGCCCCCCGCAGTGACCACAACAGAGACGCCGTCGAGGCGTAGCCGGGAGGCCTGCGGGGCGCCGGGGGGAACCGTCATGGCGGTGAGGCGCTCGGCCCTCAGCGGAGGGCCGACACCGCCGCCTCGACGATGTCCCCGGGTTCGGCCATGCGGCCCATCCCCTCGCGGCCGCTGGCCAGGCGGCCCGGCACCGGCCCGACGAAGAGGGCGCCCCGCCCCCGCAGCGTCTCGACGTGACCACGGGTGGCCGCGTGGTCCCACATCGCCGTCTCCATGGCCGGGACGATGAGCAGCGGCGCCCGGCAGGCGAGGGCGGTGGCGGTCACGGCGTCGCCGGCCAGGCCCAGGGCCAGACGGGCGATCAGGTCCGCCGAGGCGGCGACGCACAGCTGCAGCTCGGCCCACGCCGAGAGGCTGAGATGCTCCATGCCGTGGCCACCCTCGGGGCTGTGCCAGAGGTCGGTGACGACGGGATGCCCGGACAGGCTCTGCAGGGTCACCGGACCGATGAACCGGGTCGCCGCCTCGGTCATGGCCACCCTCACCTCGGCACCGCGCCGGCGCAGCTGGGTGACGACGTCGCCGCTCTTGTAGGCGGCGACGCTGCCGCCGACGTAGACGAGGATGCGGCGGCCGTCGAGGCCGGCCGGGGTCGGGGCGGTGGGGCTCATGGCTTGGTCACCTCGGTGGGAGCGGACGGTGCGCCGCCGCTCCTGGCCGCATCCCCCGGGCGGGGGCTGCGATCGATGATGTCGAGGATGGCGCGGGCGGCCTCGTGGACGTCGCCGTTCACCACCCGGTGGTCGTAGAGGTCCTGCTGCGCCATCTCCTGCTGGGCATTCTGCCAGCGCAGCTCCAGCGTGTCCGGGCTCTCCGTGGCCCGCTCCGTGAGCCGGCGGCGCAGCTCCTCCAGGCTGGGCGGCAGGAGGAAGACGAAGATCGCCCCCTCCACCCGCGGCCGGATCCAGGCGGCGCCCTGGACGTCGATCTTGAGGACCATGTCGAGGCCGCGGTCGAGCCCCTCGCGCACCCGGGCCTCCGCGGTCCCGTACCAATGGCCGTGGACCTGCGCGTACTCGAGGAACTCGCGGCGCTGCGCCATGAGCAGGAAGGTCGCCTCGTCGACGAAGGAGTACGAGGTGCCGTCCACCTCCCCGGGGCGGGGAGGCCGGGTGGTGTAGGAGATGGAGTAGCCGAGCCGGGGAGCGATGCGGAACAGCTCCCGCAGCACGGTGTCCTTGCCCACGCCGCTGGGGCCGGAGATGACGACGAGGCGGCCCCGCGTGGCCGAGACCGGGGTGCGCGGGCTCACAGGCGTCCCTCCCGGGCGTCCTGCTGCAGCCGCACCAGCTCCGGCGGGAGCGGCGACGAGACGGTGATCTCGCGGCCGTCCGCGGGATGGGCGAAGCGGATGGTGGCGGCGTGGAGGGCCATCCGCGACACCTCCTCGTGGCGGCGCCCGTAGACGGTGTCGCCGACGACCGGATGGCCGGTGAAGGCGAGGTGCACCCGGATCTGGTGGGTGCGCCCGGTCCGCAGCCGCACCTCCAGCTCGGTCACCCGGGGGTGGCGGGCGGCGACGCGGAAGTCGGTGATCGCCGGCCGGCCCGCGTCGACCACCGCCATCCGCTTGCGGTCGTGCGGGTCGCGGCCGATGGGCGCCTCCACCGTGCCGGTGGCCTCGGCGAAATGGCCGTGGGCCAGCGCCCAGTAGACGCGGACCAGGCTGCGGCGCTGGAGCTGCGCGGCGAGGTGACGGTGCGCCGCCTCGGTCTTGGCCACCACCAGCAGCCCGGAGGTGTCGCGGTCCAGCCGGTGGACGATGCCGGGCCGCTCCTCGCCGCCGAGCACAGACCAGGTGGAGCCGCGCTGGCGCAGCCCGTCGGCCAGGGTGCCGCCGGGATGGCCGGGGGCGGGGTGGACGACGAGCCCGGCCGGCTTGTCGATGACCGCCAGCCACTCGTCCTCGTAGGCGACGACCAGATCCACCGCCGGACCGGGCGCCACCGCCGCGGCCGCGACGGGGAGGGGGACCTCGACCTCGACCCTGTCGTGCGGTCCGATCCGCTGTCCGGGCCTCCCCGGGCGGAGGTTGACGCGAACCGCGCCGCTGGCGATCAGCGTCTGGGCGGCATGGCGGGTGATGCCGCGCGTCAGGGACATCCAGACGTCGAGCCGGGGGGCGCCCTCGACGGCGGCCGTCACGGCTCCGCCGCCGCGGAGACGTCCCGCGGCTGCCGGAAGGTCAGCCAGTACACGACGACCAGCATGCCACCGACGATGGCCATGTCGGCGACATTGAACACCGGCCAGACGTGGAAATCGATGAAGTCGGTGACGTGGCCGAAGAGCAGGCGGTCGACGCCGTCGGAGACGGCACCGCCGAGAACGCAGCCCAGCACCACCTGGCGGAAGAGCCCGCCACCCATGTGGGGGACGGCGACGAGGATGACGGCGACCACCACCGCCGCCACCACGACGTAGAAGTAGGTGAACTGGGGCAGGATGCCCCAGGCGGCCCCCGAGTTCTGGATGTAGTGGATGGTGACGGGCCCGCTCGGCGGCACCTGGGTGTCGAGGGCAAGCGCGCTCGACACCCACCACTTGGTGAGATGGTCGAGCACGACGACGAAGGCGGCGGTGAGGAAGAGCACGGCAAAGCGCCGCCTGACCGTGACCGCGTGCCGGCCGGCGGGCGCGGCGTCCTCCCGAGGCGCGGCGGCGGTGCCGGTCTCCGCGTCCCCGGGCGTCCCGGCGGCGGTCAGCGCTCCACCCCCACCCAGCAGGTCTCCCCGCCGAGGTTGCCGCTCCATTCGCTGAGCGCCCCTGCCTCGCCCCGCCCGAAGCTGATCTCGGTGGCCAGCACCTCCCCCATGAGGTGGTCGCGGTGGGCGGTGACGGCACGGCGCAGGTCGCCGTCCGACTCGACGCGCACGCGGATGCGATCGTCGAGCGCCAGCCCCGCCTGGCGGCGGAGGTCGTTGATCTTGCGCGAGAGGTGGCGGGCCAGCCCCTCGAGGTAGAGCTCGTCGGTCACCGCGGTGTCGAGGACGACCCCCTCGTGCTGGCCCTCGCCGGGGACGTAGGCGACCGCCTTGACGTTGAGCTCCTCGGCGAAGATCGCCTCCAGCTCGGGGGCGAGCCTCTCGCCTTGGATGGTGGCCAGCGCCAGGGGCTGGCGGACCCCCAGCGCGGCGGTCTCGCGGGCCGCCAGCCCGTCCTCGACGAGGCGCCGCAGCCGGGCCATCTCCTCCACCAGGGGGGCGTCGCGCCAGGCGGCGTCGGCGAGCGGGTAGTCGGTGAGGTGGACGGAGTCGGGGGCGCCGGTGGCGGGGGCGCCGGTCTCGAAGCCGCTCAGGTTGCGGTAGATCCGCTCACTGAGGAACGGCATGAATGGGGCGATCAGGCGCGACACCACCTGCAGCGAGGTGAACAGGGTGGCGTAGGCGGAGCGCTTGTCGGCGTCGGAGACCTCCGCCGACTTCCAGAAGCGGCGCCGCGACCGCCGCACGTACCAGGTGGAGAGGTCCTCGACGTAGAGCTCGATCAGGCGGGTGGCGGTGGTGGCGTCGTAGCCGTCGAGGGCGGTGCGGACCGCGTCGACGCACTCGGCGAGCCGGGCCAGGCACCAGCGGTCCAGCTCGGGGCGCTCCCCCACCGGGGGCGCCGGCGCCTCGGGGTCGTAGCCGTCGAGGCGCGCGTACTCGCAGAAGAACTTGTAGGTGTGCCAGAGGGTGAGGACGAATCGCCGGACCACCTCCCTGATCAGGTCGGGGCCCACCCGGTAGTCGCCGCCGGGGGTCACCGCGCTGTAGAAGTACCAGCGGGTGGCGTCGGCGCCGAACTCGTCAAAGCTGGCCTGGGGGTCGAGCTTGTTGCCCAGGCGCTTCGACATCTTCCGGCCATCCTTGTCAAGAACGAGGCCGAGGCAGACGACGTTGCGGTAGGCCGGCTGATCGAAGAGCAGGGTGCTCTCGGCGAGCAGGGAGAAGAACCACCCCCGCGTCTGGTCCATGGCCTCGCAGATGAAGTCGGCGGGATGGCGGCGGGCGAAGAGATCCTGGTTCTCGAAGGGGTAGTGGTACTGGGCGAAGGGCATGGCGCCGCTGTCGTACCAGCAGTCGATGACGTCGGGGACGCGGCGCATCACCCCGCCGCAGGCCTCGCAGGGGAGCGTCACCTGGTCGATGTGCGGCTTGTGGAGGTCGTCGGCGGCGGTCAGGCCGATCTCGGCGGCGCTGCCCACGCAGCGGCGCGCGTCGCACGCGTCGCACACCCAGATGGGCAGCGGCGTGCCCCAGTAGCGGCTGCGCGACAGGTTCCAGTCGACGAGGTTCTCCAGCCAGTCGCCCATGCGGCCGTCGCGGACGTGGGCGGGCTGCCAGGCGACGCTGCGGTTGTTCTCGATGAGCCGCTGCTTGACCTCGGTGGTGCGGATGAACCAGGAGGTGAGCGCGTAGTAGAGGAGCGGCGTGCTGCAGCGCCAGCAGAACGGGTAGCTGTGGCGGATGGTGCCCGACTTGTAGAGGCGGCCCTCGGCGCGCAGGTCGTCGATGATCCGGGGGTCGGCGTCCTTGACGAAGAGGCCGCGGTAGCGCGTCTGGCCGTCGAGGAAGCGGCCGTCGAGGCCGACGACGTGGCGGATGGCGATGCCCTCGCGCTGGCAGAGCGCCAGGTCGGCCTCGCCGTAGGCGGCGGCGGTGTGGACGATGCCCGTCCCCTCCTCCATGGAGACGAGCTCCGGCGCCGCCAGGACGACGAAGGCCCTGCCGTCAGGGATGAGGTCGGTGAAGAGCGGGTCGTAGGAGCGGCCGACCAGGTCCCGCCCGGTCATCTCCGCGCGCACCTGGTAGTCGCCGTCGATGACCTCGAGGCGATCCCGGGCGAGGATGAGGCGCTCGCCCGCCTGCTCGATCTCCACGTAGATGCTGTTGGGGTGGACGGCGAGGGCGACGTTGCCGGGCAGCGTCCACGGCGTCGTGGTCCAGGCCAGCAGCGAGGTGTCCATGCCGCTGACGCGGAACTTGACGTAGACGGAGGGATCGGCGACGTCGTCCTCGTAGCCCTGGGACAGCTCGTGCGAGGAGAGCGTCGTCTGGCAGCGCGGGCAGTAGGGGGTGACCTTGTAGCCCTGGTAGAGGAGGTCGCGGTCCCAGAACTGCCGCAGGCTCCACCACACCGACTCGATGTAGCTGCCGTCGAGGGTGCGGTAGGGATGCTCCATGTCGATCCAGAAGCCGAGCCGGTCGGTCATCACCTCCCAGTCGTCGATGTACTCCTGCACCGACTTCCGGCAGAGGGTGTTGAAGGCGGCGACGCCGTAGTCCTCGATCTGCTTCTTGCCGCTGATGCCGAGCGCCTTCTCGACCTCCAGCTCGACGGGGAGGCCGTGGGTGTCCCACCCGCCCTTGCGGTCCACGGCGTCGCCGCACATGGCGCGGTAGCGGGGGAAGAGGTCCTTGTAGCTGCGGGCGAGGACGTGGTGGATGCCCGGGGAGCCGTTGGCGGTGGGAGGGCCCTCGTAGAAGACGAACGGGTCGCCGTCCTTGTGCAGCTCCAGGCTGCGCCGGAAGACGTCGGTGCGCTTCCACAGGTCGAGGATGCGGCGCTCCCCCTCGGCGAGCTGGGCGCGGTTGTCGACGGCGGCGAAGCGAGGCGGGCGCGTCATCGCGGGAAGGATACCCAGCGGCCCGGTCCAGGCTGCGGAACGGAGGTCAGAGGAGCGATCCGCGCTGGGACGGAGTGGCGGCGTCGGCGCCCGCGGGACGCTCGCCGAAGAGGGCGCGGCCGATCCGGACCATGGTCGCCCCCTCGGCGATGGCGATCTCAAAGTCGTCCGTCATCCCCATCGACAGCTCGGGGAGGGCGATGCCGAGCCGCTCCTGGAGTCGGTCGCGCAGCTCGCGGAGGCGCCGGAAGCAGTCCCGGGCGGCAGCCGGGGCCCCGTAGGGGGCGACCGTCATCAGCCCCTCCAGCCGGATCCCCGGCAGCGGGGCCACGGCGGCGACCACCGCCTCCGCCTGCTCGGGGGGGAGCCCGGTCCGGCCGGGGATGCCGGTGAAGTCGACCTCCGCGAGCAGGGAGAGGGGCGGCAGGGCCGGGTCGCGCCGCCGCGAGAGGGCGGCCCCGATGGGCTCGGAATCGAGCGTCTGGACGCTGTCGAAGAAGGTGGCGGCCAGGTTCGCCTTGTTGGCCTGGAGATGGCCGAGGAGGTGCCAGCGCACGCCGAACGGGATGGCGGCGTACTTGGCCCGCGCCTCCTGCACCCGGTTCTCGCCGATGTCGGTGACCCCGGCGGCGGCCGCCTCGCAGATCTCCGCCGCCGGCACCGTCTTGGTGACGGCGATGAGCCGGACCGAGGCGGGATCGCGGCCGGCCCGCAGCGCGGCGCCGGTGATCTGACGGTGCACCCGGTCGAGGCGCCCTCCGATCCCGGTGTCCGGAACGGCGGGGGCATCCGTCACGGGGAGAGTCTGACCGATCCCCCGCGGAACGGCCAGCGACGAGCCCGATACGGGCACGTTCAGGAGGTGAAGGATCGGGCCGGCTACTTGCCGAGATCGAGGGGCAGCTCCTCGGCTCCGCCCTGCGGCCTGGGCCGCCGCACCGCGCCGCGACGCGTCTCCGGGGCGTGGGCGAGGACGTCCTCGATCTCCGCCCGCATGTCGGCGACATCCTTGAAGGACCGGTAGACGGAGGCGAAGCGGACGTAGGCGATCTCGTCCAGGTCGCGCAGCAGCTCCATGACCCGCTCCCCGATCACCCGCGAGGCGACCTCGGCGACGCGCTCGCCGCGCAGCCGGTTCTCCACCTCCTCGGCCAACGCCTCCAGCTCCTCGGGGGTGATGCCGCGCTTGGTGGTGGCGATCAGCAGACCCGCCAGGAGCTTCTGCCGGCTGAACTCCTCGCGATGGCCGTCCTTCTTGACGACGATGAGATGGGTGGCCTCGATGCGCTCATAGGTGGTGAAGCGGCGGCCGCAGACGAGGCACTCCCGCCGCCGGCGGATCCCCGTCTCGGTGTCGCGCGAGTCGACGACCTTGGATTCGACCGCCGCGCAGTATGGGCACCTCATGGCCGCCCCCGAAGGCGAGTGCGGCCCCTATCGCCGGTCCCGGAGGAAGGCGGGGATGTCGAGGTCGTCGGGGTTGAGGGGCATGGAGCCGCGCGGGGGGATGACGAAGGCGGGACGCTCCGCCGAGGCGACCGGCCGCGCCGCCGGCTCGTAGGCGAGGGTGCCGAGCACGTCGATGTGGCCGGTGAAGCCGGTGGCGATGACGGTGATCTTGACCTCGCCCTTCATGCTGTCGTCGATGACGGTGCCGAAGATGATGTGGGCGTCGGGGTCGGCGGACTCGCTGACCAGCTGAGCCGCCTCGTTGACCTCGTAGAGGGTGAGGTCCGGTCCGCCGGTGATGTTGAGGAGGATGCCCTTGGCCCCGGCGATGGTCGTCTCCAGCAGCGGGCTGGCGACGGCGTCGCGGGCGGCGTCGGCGGCGCGCGTGTCGCCGGTGCCGAAGCCGATGCCCATGAGGGCGGCGCCCTGGCCGCTCATGATCGTCTTGACGTCGGCGAAGTCGAGGTTGATCAGGCCGGGGAAGACGATCAGGTCGCTGATGCCCTGAACGCCCTGACGGAGGACGTCGTCGGCCACCTTGAAGGCCTCGGTGATGGGGGTCTTCTTGTCGACGACCTGCATGAGGCGCTCGTTGGGGATGGTGATCAGGGTGTCCACCCTGTCCTGCATGTTGGCGATGCCCTCCTCGGCCGCCCGCTGGCGGCGCAGGCCCTCGAAGCGGAAGGGCTTGGTCACCACGCCGATGGTCAGGGCTCCGCTCTCCTTGGCGATCTCGGCCACCACGGGGGCGCCGCCGGTGCCGGTGCCGCCGCCCATGCCGGCGGTGATGAAGACCATGTCGGAGTCGGCGAGCGCCTTGGTCAGCTCCTCGCGCGACTCCTCGGCGGCCTGCAGGCCCTTCTGGGGGTCGCCGCCGGCGCCGAGGCCGCGGGTGAGCTTGCCGCCGATGCGGATCTTCTTGTGGGCGCCGGACTGCTGCAGTGCCTGGTGGTCGGTGTTGACGGCGATGAACTCGACGCCCTTCAGGTTGCTGCGGATCATCCGGTTGACGGCGTTGCTGCCGCCCCCGCCGACTCCGACGACGCGGATGCGTGCGTTCCCCTCGAGGGTCCGGTCCAGGTCTGCCATCACGCCCTCCTCGCGCTGCCTCATGTTGTCGCCCCCCGCGTGGGCCAGGAATTGCTGGGTCATGCGGCGCAGCTCGCGCTCTCGATCGTTCATCTCACTGGTCCCACCATATGCGCATCAGAAGAGTTCTCGCAGCCATCGTCCAAAACGCTCGCCCACCGGCTCCCCCGACGAGGTCCGGGCGGCGACCCCGTTGGCGGGGCGGGCGACACGGCCCCGGGACCGGGCCGCCCAGCGCAGCAGCCCGACGACGGTGGCGTGGTCCGGCCCCTGGAGCTCGTCGTTCATGCCGCTCATGCCCTGCGGCGCCGCCACCCGGGCGGGGAGGTCGGTGACCTGCTGGACCATCTCGGCGAAGCCGCGCAGCAGCGAGCCGCCGCCGGTGAGGACGATGCCACCGGGGAACATGGCGGGCGGGCCGGCGAGCTCGATCTGGGCGCCGATCAGCTGCGCCATCTCCCTGGCCCGGGGCCCGATGATCTCCGCCAGGTAGCGCTGGGGGACGTTGACGGGCTCGTCGTAGCCCATCGGCGTGAGCACGACCTCGGCGTCGGCGGGCAGGGTGAGCTGGAGGCAGTGGCCGAAGCTGCGCTTCACCACCTCGGCGGTGTCGAGGTCGCAGCGCAGGCCGACGGCGAGGTCGCCGGTGACGTGGTTGCCCCCGACGGGGAGCACGGCGGTGTGGACGATGCTGCCCCTGGTGAAGACGGCCACGTCGCTGGTGCCGCCGCCGACGTCGACCACGATGACGCCCCGCTCCAGCTCGTCCTCGTTGACCACGGCCTCGGCCGAGGCGAGCACCTGGAGGACGAGGTCGTCGACGTCCAGGCCCGCCTTGTGGACCACCTTGATGACGTTCTGGATCGCCGTGTTGGCGCCGGTGACGATGTGGGCGTCCACCTCCAACCGGCTGCCCGCCATGCCCACGGCGTCGCGGACGCCGTCCTGGCCGTCCACGGTGAACTGCTGGGGCAGGATGTGGAGGATCTTGCGGTCGCTGGGCACGGCGACGGCGCGGGCCGCGTCGATGGCGCGGCCCACGTCCTGCTGGCCGACCTCGCGCCGGCCCGCGGCGACGGCCACGACCCCGCGGCTGTTCTGCGAGGTGATATGGCCTCCGGCGAGGCCGACGACGGCCGAATCGATGGCGACGCCGGACATCTGCTCGGCGAGGTCGACGGCTTCGGCGACGGCCTCGGCGGCGCGATCGATCTCGATGACGGCTCCCTTGCGAATGCCGCGGGAGACCGCCTCGCCCACTCCGAGGACGCGCAGGCCCGCGGATTCGAGATCAGCGACGGCACAGCAGACCTTCGTCGTTCCCATGTCGAGTGCAAAGACGCGGCGAGGGCGGCTCACATTGAGATTGCAGTATAGCTTCGGCGGGTGGTGCGAGGGAAGCGTTTTCGCCCGCGAAACCGCAAGATGTCGGGTTTGCCCCGACCGGACGACACAATATGTTGCCGGACCGGGGACTGTCAAGGGCTGCCGTCGCGTCGATCGCGCCGGGGTCGGACGAGCCTCCCAGGGCTGTCCTCGACTGCCCCGGCGGGCCAATGGATGGGCTAATGCCGGGCCGGTTTCCGGGCGCCCCCGGGGAGGCCGCACAGCTCTCCGGGACGGCAGTCGCCGCGGCTTTCCCGATTGGCGCCTCGATCTCCTCCGCCCAATCGCACGCCGGCGCCCTGTCCGCCGCGCACGGCGACGCTCCCCGCGTCCCGAGAAGTTCCGTGCACTGCGCGGGGGCCTCCGCAGCCCCGTCCGTCTGCCACCATTGGCTCCACCATGCGGGTCTCCTCGCTCTATACCTCAGGCACCCCCACCTTCAGCTTCGAGTTCTTCCCTCCCCACGACGACGAGGGGGTGGCCTCGCTCTTCGCCACCATCGCCCAGCTCCGCGACCTCGACCCCGGCTTCGTCTCGGTCACGTACGGGGCCGGCGGCAGCACCCGGACCAGGACGGTGGAGCTGGTGGGGCGGATCCGTCGCGAGCTGGACATCACCCCGGTGGCCCACCTCACCTGCGTCGGCGCCGATCGGGAGGACCTGAGAGACGTCCTCGCCCGGATCGTCGACGCCGGGGTCGAGAACGTGATGGCGCTGCGGGGCGATCCGCCCCGCGGTCAGGCGACCTTCACCCCGGCCCCGGGCGGGCTGGCCCACGGCTCCGACCTGGTCGCCCTGATCACCCAGTCGTACGACCTCTGCGTCGGCGCCGCCTGCTACCCCGAGACCCACCTGGAGTCGGCGTCCCCGGCCGACGACATCCGCTACACCAGGGAGAAGCAGGACCGGGGTGCCGAGTACCTGGTCACCCAGCTCTTCTTCGACAACCAGGCGTACTTCCGCTTCGTGGCCGAGGCCCGCGCCGCCGGGGTGACCGTCCCCATCGTTCCCGGCATCATCCCCCTCACCAGCACCGCCCAGCTGCACGGCTTCATCGCCAAGCTGCGGCCGAGGATCCCGGAGCCGCTGCTGTCCGCCGTCGAGGCGCGCGGCGACGATCCGCAGGCGGTGCTCGAGCTGGGGGTGGCCTGGTCCAGCCTCCAGTGCGCCGAGCTGCTCAGCGGCGGCGCCCCCGGCATCCACTTCTTCACCATGAACCGCTCCCCCTCGACGCGGGCCATCCTCACCGCGCTGCGTTCGGCCCGCCCCTGGGAGAACCGGCCGGCCGGCGCAGTGCCCCAGGCACCGGACCCCGCCGCAGGGAGGGTGGCGGCCGGCTGACCGCAGGGGCCTCCCCCGGGCCGGCCGACGGTCAGGCCGGGGCGGACGCCGAGGGGCTGGCCGTCGCCGGCGCGCTCGGGCTCGGCGACGGGGTCGCGCTCGGCTTGGGCGTGGGCGTCGGTGTGGGCGGCGGGGTCGGGGTCATGCCCAGCGGGGTGGTGCCGCCCGGGGTGGAGAGGGCGGCGAGGACCTGCGCCGGGACGCCGGGGCTTCCGCCCACCGCGGGGTTGGTCGGGTCCTCCAGGTCGACGTAGCCGAAGGAGGGGTCGGGGAAGTCGAGGTCGGCGCGCAGGGCGCTGAGGTCGGCGAGCTGGCCGGGCACCGCCGCGATGGCGCTGGGGCTGTCCACGTCGCCGAGGATGGCGCGCCAGCCGCCGCTGGTCCAGATCGAGAAGCTGGAGTTGGCGTCCCACTCGTAGGCGATGATCTGCACCCCGAAGATGGCCGGGAAGTGGGCCCCGGCGGTGGCGAGAAGGCCCATCAGCTGCGCTGAGATGGGGGTCCGCGCCACCGCCGGACGCAGGTCCACCAGCAGCGGCAGGGAGGCCACCTCCCGGCTCTGCGCCGCCGTCAGGCGCAGGCTGGCGCCGTCGGCGGCGACGGCGAACTGGGTGCCGTCGCGCAGGTCGCGCACGATGGGCGGCCATTCGGTGACGGCGATGCGGACGGTGCCGGGGAGCTCGGTGGTGACGGTGACGTCCTCCACCCAGCCGATGGAGCGGACCCGCGAGGCCACCGCGTTCCCGTCCAGGGTGAAGATGCTCTGCGAGGGCACGGCGGCGGCCCGCAGCACCGCGGCCGGGCTGAGCAGCTGGGTGCCGGTGACGCTCACCGAGCCGATGCGGAACCCCGGCGCCCACAGCGCCACCGCCAGGGCCGCCACCTCGACGGCGAGCACCAGGCCGGTGAGGAGGCGGCGGTGGTCGGTGCGGGGCGGCGGCGGGAGCGCCGCGCCGGGATGGGACCGCCGGCGCCGCCGTTGCGTGCTCCGCAGCGTCGAGGCCGTGGGGGCCTGGAAGCGCCGCGCCAGCGACGGCCGGTCGGCGATGGAGCTGGCGACGGCCCGCACCCGGGCCCGGTGCCGGGTCCTCGGGTCGAGCGGGGCGCCGCTCACGTGCTCTCGCCCGGGCGGCGGGCGAGCGCCGCGTCGACCAGGCCCTGGCAGAGGTCGCCGAACTCGATGCCGGCGGTGCGGGCCGCATCCGGCAGCAGCGACAGCGCGGTGAGACCGGGGATGGAGTTCACCTCCAGCACCCAGGGGAGACCGGACGGATCGACGATGACGTCCACCCGCGACAGGTCGCGGCAGCCCAGGGCGGCGTGGGCGCGCACCGCCGCATCCGCGCAGGCGCGCCGCTGCTCCTCGGGGATGCGGGCGGGGATGACGTGGCTGCTCTGGCCCGCGGTGTACTTCGCTGCATAGTCGTAGAGGGGACGCTGGGAGACGATCTCGAGGGTGGGAAGGGCTCTGGGGGGATTATGCCCCACGATTCCGACGGTGACCTCGATGCCGGCGACGAATCTCTCGCAGAGGACGTCGCCGTAGGGGGCGGCCAGGGCGTGGGCGGCGGCCAGCTCCGACCGGTCGCGCACCACCGAGAGGCCGATGGTGGAGCCGCCGTGGCGCGGCTTCACCACCAGGGGCAGGCCCAGGTCGGTGGCGGCGCGCCCCATCGCCGCCTCCAGCAGGGCGGGCTCGGCGAAGACCGGGGCGACCAGCGTCCAGGGCGGGGTGGCCAGACCCTCGGCGACCAGAAGCCGCTTGGCCATGGCCTTGTCGAAGCAGAGGGCGGTGGCCAGGACGCCGCTGCCCGTGTAGGGCAGGCCGAGCAGCTCGCACGCGCCCTGGACGGTCCCGTCCTCGCCGTGGCGGCCGTGCACGGCGATGAAGACGCAGTCGAAGCCGCCGGCCTGCAGGGCCGGCCACAGCTCGCCGTCCACCTCGAGGACGGAGCAGCGGTGCCCCCGCGACCCGAGCGCGGCGGCGACCTGCGAGGCGCTGGCACGCGAGACGTCGGCCTCGGGGCTCGGCCCCCCGCAGACGATGGCGATGTGCAGGCTCATGGCACCGGGCTCCGCTCCGCCTCGCCGATCACGGCGATCTCCAGCTCCAGCCGCACGCCGAAGCGCTCCTCGACGGTGCGCTGGGCCAGCCCGGCGAGGGCGAGGACGTCGGCGGCGGTGGCGCCGCCCTGGTTGACCACGAAGTTGGCGTGCTTGGGGGAGATCTCGGCGCCGCCGATCCGCCGCCCCTTGAGGCCGGCGGCCTCCACCAGCCGCCCGGCGTGGTCGCCCGGCGGGTTGGTGAACATGCTCCCCAGGCTGCGCTGGCCGTACGGCTGGGTCGCCTTGCGCGAGGCCTGGATGGCATCCGTCCGGCGGCGGACCTCGGCCGGGTCGCCGGGGCGGCCCCGGAGGCGTGCCGCCACCACGATGTGTCCGGCGAGGTCGTGCTTGAACCTCGAGTCGCGGTAGGCGAAGCCCAGGTCACCGGCGGGGTGGGTGTGCGCCGAGCCGTCGGGGGCGAGCGCGTCGCAGTCGACGAGGACGTCCCCGATCTCCGTTCCGAAGGCGCCCGCGTTGCCGCGCACCGAGGCGCCGCAGGTGCCGGGGATGCCGATGCCGAACTCGAGCCCGGCGATCCCCCGTCTCGCGCAGTCGAGCGCCGCCCGCGGCATGAGGTAGCCCCCCGACAGCTCGACCACCTCGCCGTCCAGGACGCGGAGGCGGCGGTCGGTGAGCTTGACCACGAGGCCGCGCACACCGCCGTCCAGGATCAGGGTGTTGCTGCCGGCGCCGACGACGGTGACCGGCACCCCGGTCTCCGAGCAGCGGTGCAGCAGCTCGCCGAGGCGGCCGGGGTCGCTGACGCGGACGAACCAGTCGGCCGCCCCTCCGATGCCGTACTGGCTGTGCCGGGCGAGGGGCTCGTCGCGCAGCGCGCCGGGCCAGGAGGCCAGCCAATCAGCGCTGGCCATTGGCCTCCTCCAGCGCGTGGTGGACGCGCCGCGCGATCTTGTCGAAGCCGCCCAGGGAGAGGATGAGGACGACGTCGCCGGGCCGGGCCATGGCGGTGAGCAGGTCCACCCCCGCCTGGCTGCTGTCCACCAGCAGGACCTCGCGGCCGGTGACGCGGGCGGCGACGTCGGCCGACGAGACGGTGGCCGGCAGGTGCCGCTCCCGGGCCGCCTCGATGGGCCCGAGGACGACGATGTCGGCGTCCTCGAAGCTCCGCCCGTAGTCCTCCAGGAGGGTGCGGGTCCGCGAGTAGGTGTGGGGGGTGTGGACGGCGATGAGCCGCGCCCGGCCGTAGCGGGCGCGGGCGGCGTTGATGGCGGCCCACACCTCGGTGGGGTGATGGGCGTAGTCGTCGATGACGGTGATGCCGCCGGGCGCCCCGAGGATCTCGAAGCGCCGGGCCGGCCCGCGGAAGCCGGCGCAGGCGGCGACCGCGTCGGCCATCGGGGCGCCGGCGAACCGGGCCAGGGCCAGGGCGGCGGTGGCGTTGAGGGCGTTGTGACGCCCCGGGAAGGTCAGTGACACCTCGGGCACCTCGACGTCGGCGGCCACCCGGAAGCGCTGCACCGTCCCGTCGTCGTCGACCACCGACACGCGCCAGTCGCTGGCGGCGGTGGTGCCGTAGACGATCACCGGGCAGGCGGCATGGTGGCGCAGTTCGAGCGCCTCGGGGTCGTCGCCGCAGAGCACCAGGAGGCCGGCGGGGGGCATCGCCTCCGCCAGGGTGATGAAGGGTGCCCGGTACGCCTCCAGGGTCGGGTAGACGTCGGGGTGGTCGAGCTCCAGCCGGGTCACGCACGCCGCCATGGGCCGCGTGTGGAGGAACTTGGGGCGCGGGTCCCAGGGGGAGGTGGTGTACTCGTCGCCCTCGAAGACGAAGGGCCCCGAGCCGAGGCGGGCGCTCACCCCGAAGTCGAGGGAGGTCGAGCCGAGGCGGAATCCCGGGTCCAGTCCCGCCTGGTCGAGCATCCGGGTGAGCAGCGCCGAGGTGGTCGTCTTGCCGTGGGTGCCGCAGACGCTGAGGCGGAGACGGTCCTCGGTGAGGGAGACGAAGAAGGCGATCTCGCTGAGCAGCGGGAGGCCGCGGCGCTGGGCCTCCAGCCATTCGGGGTTGTGGGGCCGCACCTGGTTGCCCACGACGACGAGGTCGGGCACCCCCCAGCGGTCGAGGTTGGCGGGGTCGTGGAAGTTCACCCAGGCGATGCCCGCCTCGGTGACGATGTCGGAGACGGGGGGATAGGCCTCCTCGTCGCTGCCGGTGACGAGGTCGCCCATCTGCTGGGCGAGCAGGGCAGCTCCGCTGACGGCGTAGCCGCAGATGCCCAAGAAGTGGACGTGGCGGCGGGCGCCCGCCGCTCCCTGGCTCACCGGCGCCCCCGGCGGGAGCGACGCGACGGCGGGTTCGCGGCCAGCGAGGCCACCAGCGCCGCGACCCGTTCGGTGGCCTCGGGCCGCCCCATGGCACGGCTGTGCCCGGCCATCGCCCGCCACCGTCCGGGATCGCCGAGCAGCGCCTCGATCTCCGCCAGCAGCCGCGGGCCGTCGCACTCGGCGTCGGGGACGACGGCGGCCGCCCCGGCGTCGGCGTACGGCGCCGCGTTGTGCCTCTGATGGTCGCGGGCGTGGGGGTAGGGCACCACGATCATGGGCCGGCCCAGGGCGCTGACCTCGGCCAGCGAGGAACCCCCCGCGCGCATCACCACCAGGTCGGCCCAGGCGATGCGTTCGGCGGGGTCCGTGTAGAAGGCCTGGATCTGCCAGCGGCGGCGCAGGTCGGCATCCAGGGCGTCCCGGGCGGTGCGCATCTCCGCCTCGTCCAGCCGGCCGCACTGGTGGGTCAGCTCCAGATCCGGATGGGCGTCCAGCAGCGGGCCGGCGCACGCGGCGAGCGCCCGGTTGATGCGGCGGGCACCCTGGGAGCCACCCCAGACGAGGATCCGCCGGCACTCCCCCTCCAGCGCCGGGGGGCTGGCGCGGAACTCGCGGCGCACCGGGTTCCCGGTGACGGTGACGGGACGTCCCGGCAGCCGCCGCGCGGTCCCCTCGAAGGAGACGGCGACCCCGGCCGCCCGGCGGGAGAGGAGTCGGGTGGCGCGTCCGGGGAGGGCGTTCTGCTCCAGCAGGAGGACCGGGATCCTCTCGCGCTCGGCGGCCATGACCACGGGCAGGGAGACGTACCCGGCGGCGCCGACGACGACGTCGGGGGCGAAGCGCCGGATCAGCTGGCGCGCCTCGCGCACGGCGCGCGGGAGGCGCAGCCCGAAGCCGGCGACGCTGAGCGGCCGGGTGAGGTCCACACCCCGGATGTCCAGGGTCTCCAGGGGGATGCCCGCCCGCTCCACCAGGGCCTCGGCGATGCCGCCGCGGCGCCCGACGAGGAGCACCGCCCCGGCCGGGTCAGAGGCGCGCAACTCTTCGGCGACCGCCAGAGCCGGCGTCAGGTGTCCCCCGGTCCCTCCCCCGGCGATCAACGTTCGCACGGCGCATCGTCCCCTGTCGTCGGCCCTGCGCCGACACGTTGCAGAGTATCCCCACCGCCATCAGGTTCACGACCAGTGACGATCCTCCGTAGCTGATGAAGGGGAGCGGGATGCCCGTGGTGGGGATGAGCACCGTGACGGCGGCGATGTTGATGAAGGCCTGGATGCAGATCCATGCGGTGATGCCTCCGGCGAGCAGGAAACCGAAGCTGTCAGGAGCGCGCAGCGCCGCGCGGATGCCGCGCCAGGCCAGGAAGGTGAACGCGAGGAGCACGGCCACGGTTCCGATCAGCCCCAGCTCCTCGCCGATGATGGCGAAGATGAAGTCGGTGTGCGCCTCGGGGAGCCACGAGTACTTCTGGATGGAGTTGCCCAGTCCCACCCCGGAGATGCCGCCGCTGCCCAGGCCGTAGAGGGCCTGCACCCCCTGCCAGCAGGCGTTGAGCGGGTCGTTGGTCAGCGGCTGGCCGATGCAGGTGAGCCGTGAGAGACGATACGGCTCCATGAGGATGGCCCCCCAGCAGACGGCGCCGCCGAGGCCGACCATGACGGCGAGATGGAGCTTGCGCGCCCCGCCCAGGAAGAGCAGCAGCAGCCCCACGGCGGCGACGATGATGGCGCTGCCCAGGTCCTTCTCCAGCAGGATGAGGCCGATGGGGATGGCCAGGACGATGGAGTAGTCGCGGACGCCGCGCCAGCTCCGCACCAGGGCGTTCCGCTCGCTGAGCCAGCGGGCCAGGACGACGATCGCCACCACCATGGCGAGGGCGGACGGCTGCAAGGAGAAGGGGCCGGCGGCGAACCAGCGCCGCGAGCCGTTGGACTCCTCGCCGATGTGGGGGACGAGGACGAGGACAAGCAGGATGACGCAGAGCAGGGCCAGCGGCCGGGCCCAGCGCAGCAGCCGGTGGTAGTCGACACGGGCGAGGACCAGCAGGGCGGTGGCGCCGACGCCGAGGAAGACGAGCTGGCGCTCGAAGAAGTAGCTGGGATTGCCCGTCGTCTGGTAGGCGAGCACCTCCGACGCGCTGTAGACCATCACCAGGCCGAAGGCGCAGATGGCAGCGATGACGACCAGCAGCCAGCCGTCCACCGACCGGAATCCGCGTGTCTCCGGCACCAGCTCGACGCGTGCCCGGCGGATGGGCAGGTCGAGGGTGCGCGGGGTGACCGAAGACGAGGCCATGGTGCTCCTGCGTTGCAGCGACGTGGGGGGAACGGGTGCGGGGATCAGGCCTGGCGGTTATTCTCGCCCAAATCACGGAGATAAGGGGCTTCCGGCGACTCCGTGCATGAGCAGGACGCTGAGCACCGTGGCCACCAGGGCGGTGCCGGAGAAGAGCAGGACCAGCCGTTCCTCGCGGATTCCCAGCTCCTCGAAGTGGTGGTGGATGGGGCTGGAGCGGAAGATGCGGCGGCCGAAGCGGGTGATGGCGGTGACGTTGACGGCGACGCTCGCCGTCTCGACGGCGAAGACGATGCCCAGCAGGGGCAGCAGCCAGAGCATGCGGACCTCGACGCAGATGGCGGTGAGCGCAGCGCCCAGGGCGAGAGCCCCGGTGTCGCCCATGAAGATCCGCGCCGGGTGCCAGTTGTAGACGAGGAACGCGGCGAGCCCGCCGAGGAGCGCCGCCGCCAGCAGCGTGGGCGCAGGAGCTCGGACCTGCAGGCCGACGGCGATGGTGCCGGCGAGGGCGATGGCGACGCAGCTCGCCGCCAGCCCGTCGACCCCGTCGGTCAGATTCACCGCGTTGGTGGTCGCCACCACGGCGATGGCGCAGATGGGAACGATGGTCCATCCCAGGTCCACCAGGCCGAATCCGGGGAGGTTCTGGGCGGTGGCCCCGGCGGCGTGGACGGCGAAGCCCACCAGCACCCCGGCCACCCCCTGGAGGACCAGCTTCTGCCGGACGGCGAGACCGAGAGGCCCGAGCCCCCTGACGTTGGCGAGGTCGTCGAGCAGTCCCACCCCGGCGCCCGCGACCAGGGCGAAGACGACGGCGAAGCCGGCGCGGCCCCGGTCCATGATCAGCCAGGCGGCGACGGCGATGAGGCAGAAGAGGATCCCGCCCATGGTCGGTGTCCCCGCCTTGACCCGGTGGCTGCTGGGGTTGTACTCGCGCACCCTCTGGCCGGCGCCGGCCCGGACCAGAGCGGTCACCAACAGCGGGTAGAGCGCGACGCCGGCCGCGAAGCAGATCACGCCGACGGCGATGACGTGGATCACGCGGCGGGCCCCCGGCGCCCTGGGCACCCGCCCCTCATCGCCGCAGGCGCTCCACCACCCGGTCCAGGCCCAGCCCGCGGCTGGCCTTGACCAGCACCGCGGTGCCCGGTTCGAGATGCGGGCCGGCGAGGTCGGCGGCGGCGTCCGCGTCCCTGGCGTAGGCGACGGCGGAGCTGGGCAGCCCGGCGGCGACGGCGGCGGCGCCCATGATGGCCACCTGGTCGCCCACCGCGATCAGCAGGGTGGCGGCGCCGGCCGCCAGGCGGCCGGCCTCCCGGTGGGCGTCCTCCGTCCGCTCCCCCAGTTCCAGCATGTCGCCAATGATGGCGAGGCGGCGCGGCGCACCGCTACCGGCCAGCACCTCCAGCGCCGCCGCCAGCGAGGCGGGGCTGCTGTTGTACGCGTCGTCGATGATGGTCGAGCCGGAGCGGCCGGCGATGATCCGGCCGCGGTGGTCCGGCGGGGTGAAGGCGCCGAGGCGCTCCGCGGCCTCGGCGATACCGACCCCGCAGGCGGCGGCGACCGCGGCGGCGGCGGCGGCGTCCGCGAGGAGGTGGCGGCCCGGCGTGCCCAGATGGAGCCGCGCCCGGCCGTCGGGCCCCACCAGCCAGGCCCGGCAGCCGAGGAGGCCGTCCGCCTCGACGTCCTCGAGGCGCCAGGTCGCGAGGGGGTTGGTCAGGCCGAACCACGCGACGGGTGCCCGGCTCCGGGAGGCGACGCCGACCACGCGCGGGTCGTCGGCGTTGAGGACGGCGGCGCCGTCCGCCGGCAGCGCGTCGAGCAGCTCCGCCTTGGCCGAGGCGATGGCCTCCTCCGAGCCGAGTCGTCCGATGTGGGCCAGCCCGATGTTGAGGAGCAGCCCGACCCTGGGGGCGGTGAAGGAGGCGAGGTCGGCGATCTCGCCGGGCGCGGTCATCGCCATCTCCACCACGAGGCGCTCGACGGGCGGTTCGAGGCCCAGCACGAAGAGGGGGATCTGGGTCCAGGTGTTGAGGTTGCCGGGCGTCCTGGCGGTCGGCCGTCCGGCCAGGGCGAGGGCGCACATCTCCTTGGCCGTGGTCTTCCCCACCGATCCGGTCACGCCGACCACGGCGCAGCCCAGCTCGTCGATCCGCCGCCGGCAGGCGGCGCGCAGCGCCCGGGCGGTGTCGGGGACGCGGATGAGGACCGGGGGTGCCTCGGCGCCGGCGAAGCCCTCGCCGACGACGCCGAGCACGGCGCCGCGGCGGGCCGCCTCGGCGACGAAGGCGTGTCCGTCCATCCGCTCGCCGGGCAGGGCGACGAACCCCGCGCCGGGGGTGACCGCCCGGGAATCGCTGACCAGCTCGGTGACGTCGAGGCTGGCCCCCCCCGCGGCCTCCAGGCGGCCGTCGAGGAGACCGGCGAGGTGGTCGGCACGGAGCACCGGCGGATGGTGACACACCGGCAGCGGGGGCGCCACTGCGATCAGCGGCCCGGGCCGGAGTCGCCGCGGCGGCGCGACCTGGGATGCCGCCTCACCGCGACGCGCCGGCGGCGGCCATCCTCAGGGATTGATCCGCCACAGGTCGATCATCTCCTCGGCCATCTGCGTGAAGACCGGCGCCGCGAGGATGGAGCCGTAATTGTCGTCAGCCGGGACGTGCGGATCGTTGATGTCCACCAGCATGGTGAACTGCGGGTTGCTGGCGGGCAGGTAGCCGACGACGGAGTCGGCGAGGTCACCCTGGTAGGTGCCGTTGGTCGGCTCCTGGGCCGTCCCCGTCTTCAGCGCGACCTCGCCCTGGAAACCGGGGATGCGGGCCATGAACCCCTCACCGCCGGCGTCGTCGACGACCCCGGTCAGCATGGTGGTCAGGGTCTGCGCCGTCGTCTGCGGGATGACCCGCCGCGTCACCGGCACGACCGGCGTCGAGACACCGGTGGTCGGATTGACGATGGCGTCGACCGCGTGGGGCTGCACCCACACACCCCCGTTGGCGATGGCGTTGACGGCGGCGAGCATCTCGACCGGCGTCACCACCACGCTCTGGCCGAATGACATCTCGGCGTAGTCGAGGGCGGAGAGCTGGCTCTGCGGCGCCATCGGCGAGTTGGTCTCACCGGCGAGGTCGACCCCGGTGGGGGCACCGATGCCGAAGTCGAGCATGTTGGCGTAGAAGGGATTCTCTCCCTCCAGCTGCATGGCTTTGATGGCCCCGTTGTTCAGCGAGTCGTCGAGCACCTTCTGCATGGTGATCTCACCGTGCGCCTCGCCATCCCAGTCCTGGATGGTGACGCCGTCGACCGTCGTCGGCCCCTCGTCGAAGGTGTAGCCGGGGGTGATGGCACCGGTCTCCAGGGCGCCCGCGAAGGTGACCGTCTTCATCAGCGAACCGGGCTGGAAGAGGCCGTCGATGGACTGGTCGGCGAAGTCGGCCAGCGGGGTGCTGCCGTAGTCGTTGGCGTCGTAGCTGGGGTAGTCGGCCCACGCCTCGATCGACCCCGTCTTGGTGTTCATGATGAGGATCTCGCCGCTGGCGGCGCTGTCGGCGGTCACCGCCTGGGCGATGGCCTGCTCGGCCCAGTACTGCACCTGGGAGTTCAGCCCCAGCTCGAGGTTGTCGCCGTTCTGCGGGGCGACCTTCTGCTCCTGGCTCAGGTAGATGGCGTTGCCCTGGCTGTCCTTGATCTCCGAGGCCGACCCCGGCGTCCCGCTGAGCAGGCCGTTGTAGTAGCCCTCGACGCCGTACTGCCCGTCGCCGCTGGCGTTGACGAAGCCGAGCAGGTTGGCGGCGAACGACTCCCCGGCGACCGGCGATGCCTCGTAGACCGGCTGGTCCTGCTCCTGGATGATGATGCCCGGCACCTTCAGATTGGCGAGCTGTTCCTTGACGTTCTGCGAGAGATCGCTGGCCAGGTAGTCGTACTGGTTGGGCTGGGCGAGGATCAGGGCGACCTGGGACTGGGTCAGGCCCAGCACCTGGGCGATCTGCCCGGCGTCATCGGCGCGGTCGGCGGCCTGGATCAGGGCGGGGTCGACGTATGCCGAGTAGGTCGCCTCGGTGCTGACGATCACCCCGCCGCTGCTGTCGAGGATCTCGCCGCGGTGCGCGGGCAGGACGAAGCTCATCTCGTGGTCGCGGGCGGCCGCGGCGGAGAGGCCGGCGTGCTCCACGACCTGGACGTCGACGAGGTGGACCACCAGGGTGATGCCCATGGCGGCGAAGGCGAGCATGAGCCAGATGGCGCGGCCGCGGACGCGCGGTCCCTCGCCGACGAACCAGCCGCGGGCGGGCCGCGCCGGCGGAGCCCCGGCCCCCTCGTCGTCGGGCGTCCGCAGGGAGTGGCGGCGTCCGATGTCGGCGTGGCGAGGACGCGCACCGCTGGCGGCGATCCCGGACGGGGACCGGCGGCTCATCGCCCGGAGCTGCCCACGAAGTCGCCGCTCAGGAGGCCGATGAGCTGGGCCACGGCCGAGTCCGAGGTCGGCTTGGAGGCGTCGACGATCTGGTCGGATGGCGAGGGCACCACCTGCACCGGCGACGCCGTGGCATAGAGCCAGGACCCGCCCTCGACCATGCCGAGGCCGCGAGCCTGGGTGATGATGCGCTCGGTGGCGAGGAGCTGACTCAGCTTGTCGCCGAGCTGCTGGTCCTGGACCGTCAGCTGCTGCTGGGTCGCGATCAGCGAGGTCGCGTCGTAGGTGGTCTGCGTGGCGGTGGCCGTCTGCGACACGTAGGCGATGCCCATCCCGGTGGCGGCGGCGATCAGCGCCAGCAGCGGCAGCGGGGTGCGCGGGCCTCCGTGCCGGCCGCGATCGCGCCGCCGGCGAGTCTCGTGGGGAGGCAGGGCGGCGTTGCGTTCGGCGTTGCGGGAGCGGAGACGGAAATGGGAGGAGTGCATCGTTTCTTGCTGGGACGTTGAGAGGGACGGATGCGAGGACGGCGGTGGGGACAGAGGGAGGAGGCCGAGAATCTCGACCTCCTCCGCTGGGAAGGGGGGGCTATGAAGGTGTGGGGCCTGAGGCTGCGGGGTCGGACGGTGCGGGGGCTCTCTGGGGGTGACCCGCGCCGTCGGGGCGCGGGTCGAGGCGTTCCGCCACCCGAAGACGGGCGGAGCGGGCTCTGGGGTTCACGGCCATCTCGGCGGCGTCGGGCCGGATGGCCTTCCGCGTGAGAAGAAAGAGCGAGGCCCGGTGAGCGCAGGTGCAGTAGGGCTGTTGGGGCGGACAGAGACAGTTCTGTGCTGCGACGTGGAGTGCGTTCTTGACAATGGTGTCCTCGAGGGAGTGGAAGGCGATGACCCCAAGACGCCCACCGGGCCTGAGAAGCGAGATGGCTGCCTGCAACCCGAACTGGAGGCTTTCGAGCTCGTGGTTGACCTCGATGCGAAGAGCTTGGAAGGTCCTGGTGGCGGGATGAATCCGCCGCGGCCAGTAGCGGCGCGGGATCGTCTGCTCGACGATGCCGCGCAGCTGGGCGGTAGTGGTGAGGGGCTGGAGCCGCCGGGCGCGGGCCAGGGCGTTGGCGATGGGAGTCGCGAAACTCTCCTCGCCGTAGCTGCGGATCAGGGCCGCCAGGTCGGCGACCTCCCAGCCGTTGACGATGTCCGCGGCGGTGACCGTGCCCTCGGTCGGGTCCATGCGCATGTCCAGCGGCCCGTCGAGCCGGAAGCTGAAGCCGCGGGCGGGATCGCCGAGCTGATGGGAGGAAAGACCCAGGTCGAGGGAGATGGAGTGGGCGTCGGCGATCCCGTGTTCCGCGGCGATGGTGTCCAGGTCGGCGAAGTTGCCGTGGGCGAGGACGAGGCGGGCGCCGATGCCGGCGAAACGCCGGCGTGCCGCCGCGATCGCATCGGGATCGCGGTCGACGGCGAGCACCCGCCCGGTCGGGCCGACGCGTTCCAGGAGCGCGGCGGTGACACCGCCGCCGCCCAGGGTGCCGTCGACGGCGACCTGGCCTTCACGGGGTTGCAGGGTTTCTATGAGCGGATGTAGGAGGACCGGCCGGTGGACCGACTCAGGCGTCGGCTCCCCGGGTGTGGCGTCGTCGGCTCCGTCCATGCCTGCCACGATCAGCATGGGCAGCGTGTTCCGTCAAGCCGGCGCCGGTCACGACGGCGCCGCAGAGGGCGCGGCGGCGCCCAGGGGATTGATTCGATCGGTCAGCTCGGTGAAGAAGTCCGCGGTGACGTGGGCCGAGTCGGCTTCCCAGCGCTCCGTGGAGCACACCTCGACGTAGTCGCCCATGCCCACGAAGGTGGCGCGATCGGCGATGCCGGCGAACTCCCGGTGCGGCTGGCTGAGCAGCAGCCGTCCCTGGGCGTCCAGCTCCACCTGGCGGGTGCGGGCGTGGACCTGGCGGAAGTAGGTGCGCTGCTCGGAGGGCGTCCCGGCGACGACCGGGAGGCTGCGCAGGTGGATCTCCCAGGCGGGATTCGGCCAGATCACCAGCCGGCCCTCCGGTCCGATCGAGATGACCGAACCGCCGGCCAGGTCGCGCCGGAAGTCGCTGGGCACAGCCACCCGGCCCTTGGGGTCGACGGCGTGGTCATACTTGCCTTCGAACATGGTGGCTCAACCCCTGCCGCCGGCAGGTCGCCGGGACTGGGTCGGGTCATGGGACGCTGCACCACTTCTCACCACTCTTCACCACTAAGGGCGCCATTGTGCCGCGGCGCCTCGCACGCGTCAAGCGCACGGATGTTCGTTTTCGTACATCGCGACCGATCTGTTGCAGCGGTGCCCGTGCGCTCCGGTCGGAGCGTTCGCGGCGCGGCCGCCGGGCTCGCCGGGCGGCCTCTCTGCCCGTGCGCCTGCCGCGCCGGCGGTACACTCGCCCGGCAAGCCGGTCGGACGGCCGCGGGCGGTTCTCCGCCTGAGGAAAGTCCGGACTCCACAGAGCAGGGCGCTGGATAACGTCCAGTCGGGGTGACCCGAAGGAGAGTGCAACAGAAAGGACACAGCCGCGGTCTTCGTGGCCGCGGCAACGGTGAAATGGTGGGGTAAGAGCCCACCGGCGGCCGGGTGACCGGCCGGCCAGGTAAACCCCGCCCGGAGCAAGGTCGAACAGGGACGGACGCGGTCCGCCGCATCCAGGGGCTGCTCGTCCCAGGTCCCGGGTCAGACCGCACGAGGTGCCGGGCAACCGGCATCCCAGATGGATGGCCGTCCCCCACCCTCGGGTGGGGACAGAATCCGGCTTACAGACCGGCTTGCATCACCTCCTCCAGAGAGCACCCCGGCCCGCCGGCGGAGAGCCGGCGCCGCCCACCGGTCAGGGAGGGGGAGGCGGCGGAGGGAAGGGCCGTGCGGCGTCGATCTGCGCCAGGTCCTGCCGCAGGCCGCTCACCAGGTCGCCGAGAGTCCCCCGGAAGTGCGCCAGGGCGAGATCCAGCCGGAAGTCGAACACCGGGGACACGGCCGGGCCGTAGTGGACCGTGGTCGGCTTCTGGCGGTTCGACACGGAGAATGTGGTCGACCCGTCGTCGTCATGGCGGAAACCGATCAGCTTGGCGAAGGCGCACTCGCGCGTCTGAGCATCGCCCTGGAAGATGACCCGCTGGTTGGTGATGTACAGCGTGCCGCGGTCGATGGCCGTGGCGACCGGGGCACCCTGCATCATGTGCCCCCGGGTGGCGCCCACCCGGTAGCGGATGGAGCGGCCGTGGATGCTCGCCACGGGGATGGAGAAGCCCTGGGAGGACCCCTTCCACTGGCCGGGCCCGCGCCGCTCCTCGATCAGCGCCACCGCCGTCACGGTGAGGAAGACCGCTTCGCCGGCCTTGAGGATGAGCTGATCCGAGCCCGCACCATGGAACGTCTCCGCCACCTGAAGAAGCTCCGCATAGCCGTCCCGGCGCGCCTGCCACTCACCGAGGGCCTGCTCGTATGCCTTCTCGGCTTCCTTCTCCCGATGCTTCTCGAACACCCGCCGCACCTCCACCCCCGAGAGCCGCCAGCCGGGCTCAGTGTACGCGGCGCTGCCGACCCTCACCCGACCCGCCACCGCCCACCGCCGCGACGCCCGGCGCGGCGGGCCGTCTCAGCGCGAGCGTCTGCTGTACAGGTGCACGCAGATCGGGGCCACGACGACGATGATGATCAGCCCCAGCCCGACGGTGGTCACGACCGGATGTTGCAGCGACCAGACCCCTGACGGTGCCGGCCCGTACGTGTTCCCGAAGAGCTGGCGGCCCGCCCCCACCAGTGCCGACATGGGGTTCCAGTACGCGATGTAGCGCAGCCAGACGGGCATGTTCGCCGGATCGACGAAGACGCTGGAGATGAATCCCATGAGGAAGATGGGGATGTTGATGATGACGTCGGCGGCCTGCGCGGATCCGGCCAGCAGCCCGATGAGCACACCCAGCCAGCCGATGGCGAAGCCGAACAGCTCGAAGAGGAGGAAGGCGAGCACGGCGTTGCCCAGTCCGTTGTCGGCGCGCCAGCCGACGGCCAGGCCGCAGGCGATCATCACCACCAGGACGGGGATCCCCAGGATGAGAGTGGAGAGGGAGCGGCCGATGACGATGGCCGAGCGCGCGATGGGCAGTGTCTTGAAGCGGTCGACGACGCCCTCGCTCATGTCCGTGGCCACGGCGACGGCGACGTTGGCGGCGCTGAACAGCACCGACATGGCGAAGAGCCCCGGCATCAGGAAGGATCGGTAGTTGCCGCCCGGCACGCTGATGGAGCTGCCGAAGACGTAGCCGAACAGGACGACGAAGATGACCGGGGTCAGCAGGCTGCCGAAGATGACGTCGGGCTGCCGCTTGCCCCGGATGAGGAACCGCCGGGTGGCGGTGTAGGCGTCGAGCAGCCCCTGCTGGAACCTGCGCTCGACCACGACGGCCGCCTGGCTCATGCCTCACCTCCGGCGTCCACCGCCGGGCGTCGCGCAGCGCCCGAGTGGTCGGTGACCGTGCTGAAGACCTCGTCGAGGCTCGGATACTCCAGGCCGACCTCGTGGACGGGGATGCCGATCCGGCGGAGCTGCGCGACGACGTCGCCGAGGCTGGTCAGGCCACCGGGGGCCGGGGCGCTCACCGACCGTCCGCTGACCTCCGCCTCTGTGCCCAGCAGATCACTCACCTGCTTCAGGGTCGACGCATCCGCGGTGGCGAGCGTGACCCTCACGAAGGGGCGCCCGATGGACGCCTTCAGCTGCTCCGGGGTGCCCCGGGCAACCACCAGGCCGCGGTCCATGACGACGATCGAGTCGGCGAGACGGTCGGCCTCGTCCAGGTACTGCGTGGTCAGGAGCACCGTGGTGCCGCCGGAGACGAGGCTGCGGATCGACGTCCACATCTCGCCGCGACCGACGGGGTCGAGGCCGGTGGTGGGCTCGTCGAGGAAGAGCACCTCGGGCTCGCCGATGAGGCTGGCGGCCAGGTCGAGGCGGCGCCGCATGCCGCCCGAGTAGCGCTTCACCAGCTGCTTGCGCGCCTCGACGAGATCGAACTGCTCGAGAAGCCGGTCCGCACGCCGCCGCGACTCGGCGGCTCCGAGGTGGCAGAACCGCCCGATGGTCTCGAGGTTCTCCACCCCCGTCAGCAACTCGTCCATGGTCGCCGTCTGCCCGGTGACCCCGATCCTGCCCCTGACATCGTTCGCCTGCGTCGCCACGTCGAACCCCGCCACCTGGGCCTGGCCGCCATCGGCGTCGAGGAGTGTCGTGAGGATGCGCACCGTCGTCGTCTTGCCGGCACCGTTTCGCCCCAGCAGGGCACAGACGCTCCCCGCCGGCACGGAGAGGCTCACGTCCACCAGGGCGTGGGTGGACCCGAAGGAGCGGGCCAGGTGGTCAGCCGAGATGGCGGGAGCGATCACGGCAGGGAAGGTACGTCATCGGCCGTCGCGCGCGCGGCGGAGGCCGGCGGGCGACGGGAGGGGCGGGCCGATGGCGTCACAGCCATGTCTGGTTCTCCTCTACCTGTCGCCCGGTTGGTAAACCGTGGCCGTAGGATAGAGCTACGGGGGGCGAAGCGACGGCCCTTTCGCGCTCGCCATGAGGCGTGGGACGACGTTCGAGGACGCTGTCCAAGGCCTGCTCGCACAGCTTGCCGTCGACCTCACGCGGATGCTGCGCGCCGCGGGAGTACGCTCGCGGTCGACGGTCCCCCGACGTCGAAGCCCGCGAGGGCGTGATTCAGGCGGAGGCTCAGCTGATCCGAGAGACACCGGTGGAGGATCGGCCGCTCCTCCTGGACATGCGCCGGACGTTTCCCGACCTCAACGCCTTCTACGACCATCTCGAGCGGCGACGCCCTCCTGACGAGCCGATTTACATGGACGAACTCCGCCGAGAGGTCGGCCTCGACGAGTAGATCGGCAAGGCGGGCCGAAGGTCAGGGCTCGCTCCGGCGCCCGCAGGCGAGGCCGAGGCCGCGTATACGCAGATTGACGTATTGACACCCAAGTTTGGGTAATAACATACTTGACGCAGCGTCCAGGGGGGCGGTAGGGTGAGCGCCTACGCCAACCCCGGATGCGTTGGCTCCCAGCGCGTCCTAACGCTGGGAGACGTGATGGAGAAGTTCCTAGTTGGCAATTGGTTTGAGGCCCTGGCGCATTTGGCGGCCATGGAGGGTCTTCCAGACATGCCAAGAATTGACGTCTCAAACCCCCCGCCGGGCATGGACGCTGCGGTCAGGGCGCAGATCGCCTCGGCAATGGAGGGGTGGCAGGGTACCTTTCAGCGGTTCGCCGACAGCCTGTCGCAGATGGGCTGCGAGAGTTCCGCCGCAAGCGCAAGGCGAATCGGACTCGCCGGTAGGCCAGAAGCCCTTGACACGACGGCCCTTCGCGAGGGCGTCAAGGAACTTCGAGGGCGCCTCGCCGACGACCTGAAGCTTCCCACGTTCTTCGTTCTCACTCCCCGAGAAGGCGAGTTGTATGCGTCGGCATCAGCGGAAGGGGCGTTCACGGCTGCCGTTGCCGACGCGTTCCCCTCGGCGCTCTACGACAGTGAGGAGGCGGCCAAGTGCCTCGCACTTGGGAGAACCACGGCCTGCGTCTTCCATCTGATGCGCGTCATGGAGATTGGGTTAGCGGTCCTGGGTGCGCGTCTAGCCGTACCTATGGCGCACAAGCCCGGATGGGAAGGCGTCCTTAAGAAAGCCCATGGCCAGATGACGCTTCCAAACGACAAGAAGGACCCGGACTGGATTAGAGACGAGGCGTTCTTGTCAGATGCCATCGCGATGCTGATCGCGGTCAAGACCGCATGGCGCAACCCCACGATGCACATGGAAAAGACGTACACGGACGAGCAGTCGAGGCGTATATGGGAGTCGGTGCGCGGGTTCATGCAGCAACTAGCGACGGGCTTGCATGAATAGACCCGCTACGCGTGCTGGGGCGGTGGCCGATCCCTCTTTGCCCGGGGCACGGACAGGACCCGCCGCGCCAGCCGCTCAAAGCGCTGATACTCCTCTGGCTCACCCGGCAGGTGCTCTGGGCTTGCCTCGTCCTTCTCTTGTGGTCGCGGTTCCGTCATGTCGGAAGAGGCACCTCCTTACCGGTGAGTTGCTTGTAGGTCAGGCGACGACCGGAGATGGTTCGGGCCACTCGGCGGAACCTCTCGCCGTCCACAACCTTGCGGGTGTTGAAGCGCATCGCCTCCTCGTCCAGATACCGGAAGAGGTGAAAGGGCTCGACGCTGACGTAGGTGCCCTTGATCGCCCGCTTGAGGAGGCTCCAGAAGTTCTCCAGTCCGTTAGTGTGGACCGTCCCTTCGACATACTTCTCGGCGTGGTCGATGACCCCGTGAACGTAGTCGGCCTCAAGGTCGTTATAGGACATCAGAGCGTCGGTAAAGACCTCGGAGCCGGGTTCAACCCGCGCCCTAACCTCGGCCGCGAGAGTGCTTCGGCGGGTGTTGGGGACGATCTTGAGAGCGACGGTGCTGTGCCCATCGGGACCGTGGCGGTCGAGAAGGCCCATGACGGCGACCTTCCCCATCCCGCCCGTGCCCTTGATCTTCGCCGCCCGCTTGTCCTGGTGCATGAATCGGGCCTTGCCGCCGATGAAGGTCTCATCGACCTCGATCTGACCGGACAGTCCGCCGTGGGTGCCGCTGTCCTGCATGGCCAGCCGAATGCGGTGGAGCATGAACCACGCGGTCTTCTGGGTGACCCCGATCGAGCGGTGAAGCTCGTAGGAGCTGACGCCGTTCTTGGAGTTGGCGAGCATCCAGATGGCCGTGAGCCACTTGTCCAGTGCCAGGGGGCTATCCTCGAAGATGGTCCCCACCTTGACGGTGAACTGGCGCCTCTCGTGGCGCTCGTGGCACTGCCAGAGCCGCCGCGAGGCGATGAAGGTCACCCCGTCCGAGCCACAACGGGGGCACCGCACCACGCCGTCAGGCCAGCGCAGCTTGACCATGAAGTCAAGCGCCCGGTCGGAGTCCGCGAAGTAGCGGATCGCGTCGACCAGGGTCTCGGGGTAGTGCCTCGTGGTCTCCATGCCACTGAGTTTACTACCTTACTCCGGCTGTGTCAAGTACATAGCCCCACGGCAGTGGGGTCAGTTTGAGCGTGGCCAGTGCCGCACGTCCTGCCAACGAGATACCCGGCCTCGACGTGGGCATCCGTGAGGCCGTGGAAGTCCTCCGGGCCGCCGGGGTGGAGACCTTCGAGTCCTGCCAGGGTGGCCAGGGTCACGCCTTCCCGTCGCCTACCGTCCGCTTCGGAGGCAACCTAGCGGCGGGCTGGAAGGCCCTCGCCGTATGCCTTGATCACGGCTGGAACGTCCGCAGCCTCCGACGTTATTGGGCGGTGACGCCTCAGGGCGAGCCTACGGGGCCGGAGTGGGAGATTGTTCTCCGCCAGGCTCCGGCTACGGCATGCGCTGGCACACCTCACAGAGGCGGCGGCCGGTCCCGCGGCCCCAAGTGATGTGCTCGGGCTTGATCTTCTTGCCTTCGCGGCAGTCCTTATGGTCGTGGTAGACGTCGGGCTGCCCGTACTCAGGCACTATGGTGTGGTACTCGCGGTCGGCCACCTTCTCAATTCCTCCCAGGTTTGGAAGACTGATTTTCAGAAGTCTACGCGGAGCGGAGCGGTCAAGTGCTGCGTCAAGTATGTTATTACCCAAGTTTGGCAGGGGCACTCTGCTCCCCGGTCGCCTTCAGTCGGGCGAGAGTCCAGCGACTCGGGAGCTCCGGCGACTCATGCTTCCCCCTCTGACGTACCTGAGGCCCCCGGCAACGCCCACTGTCAAGGCCAGCACGACAGCCGCCCAGAGAGCCCACCCAGGGGCGACCGTGGTGGTCTCCCCCGTGGGCGTCTCCGCTTCGAACGTGCCCTGGTAGTAGCCGGAGCCGAGCAACCAGTAGAGGAAGAGGAGGGGGATCTCGACGAGCCCGAAGATGGCCCAGATGAGCGACTCCGGCACGGGGAGGGCGAGGGAGAGCTGCGGCGTTCGCCCGATGACGAACAGCACGATCGCCGCTATCAGCAAGAGCGCGGGCAACACGCCGAAGCCGTCCCAGAGGGAACCATCGAGGAACCCCTGCACACACGGGAGCCCGAGGACGCACTGGGTGCTCACCTGGAACCAGGCGTAGACAAGGGTGACGGCAAACATCAGGGCGAGGGACGCTCCGATGACAGAGTCTCCCAGACGGGCCCGGGAGACCATGGACTGGCGAACCTCCCTGGAGTACGTTGACTCCCTGAAGGAGGCGATCTCACCGGGCGGCGGCGCGCCCCGGGTGTCGCCCTTGGCATACCGAACGCAGCCGCCGGCGGCCAGGACGATGGCCAGGCCCATCGAAACCCAGAACGCCCACCCCGGAGAGGGCGGCCCGCCCAGGTTGAACTCGTTGTACTCCGGGTAGCTCCTGCCGATCTGCCAGTACAGGAGGAGCAGCCCGGCCTCCACCACGGCGAAGGCGATCCACAGCAGGGATCCGAGTGCTCGCGGGGCGGCCGGTGCGAAGCGTGCGTGCCCCACCACGAACACGATGAACGCCGCGACGAGCAACACCCCGGGCAGGATTCCGTAGCCGTCCCAGAGAATGCCACTGGAAGGGCTCGCGCACGGGGAGTTCAGGCAAAACGTGCCAGTTTCGAGGAACCAGCCACCGAGAAACGAGCAGACGAGCAGTAGGAACAGGGCCGGCGCCATGATGATTTCGGCAATAGAAACGTGCGCAGCGAAGTGCCGAATCGCCGCCACGACGTCGATCTGCACGGTGATGTGCGTCGGCGGCGCTGCCCCCTCGTCCATCCGAACTGCTTCTGTTCCTCTACCCAACTCCGGCGCGGGAACCGCGCCAGCCGCGAGCAGCCGGACGACACCGGTCACGCCAATCGCGGCGACGAGTGCGACGGCGACCCACAACGGCCAACCGGGGACCGCGTACGACGAGGCGTCGAGGTTGGTGAAGGCGTAGCCGCCGCGCCCGATTAGGAAGTAGAGGAAGAAGAGGCCGATCTCCACCACGGCCAACACCACCCAGACCACCGCTTCGAGAACGGGGCGACGCACCTGCAGCTCGGACCGCCTCCCGCCCACCAGTAAGCATGTGGCCGCCACCAGGAAGAGCCCGGGCACGACGCCGAAGCCGTCCCACAGGGACAGCTGATACATGGCCTGGCGACAGGGAACCTCAGACCCTGTCCCGCACGGCACCTGGGACCAACCGCCGACGAAGGAGCAGACCCACAGGAGGAACAAGAGGAGCCCCATCACCCCGTCCGAAGCGCGTCCTCGACCAGCTTCGGGACGCGAGGTTTCCCGATCTGAAATCGTCGCATCCCTACCCGATGGTCGTGGATCCATGGCCCCCTATTCCTCCCTCAAAGTGAGTCATGACCAAAGCTGAGCGTGGCAAGCGGAACGGCGGTTGCCCGCTTGGCAACGCGCGAGGGAGTGCGGATCGCGCCGCACTCCCTCCCCCTATGACGGTTCGATTTCCTAGGCCGCCGATCAGCTGCAGCTGTTCTGAGTGATTGAGAAGGACCCATTTGACGCCAAGCTGCTCGGCGAAGCCAGGGTGTTGTAGCTGGAATCCTCCATATAGGTCTGGTAGTTGCTCGTCTGATACGCATTCCCCGCGCCGCTATTGTAGCCCGTCAGATTCCAGTACATGGTCTGGAAGTTGCTGAGGTTCGTGAACGTTGGATTACCCGACGTGCAGTTGGCTGAGCATGGTCGTTCGGCGATCCATTCGGCGGTGGATCCGTTGAACGATTGATTGGCCGCTGCGTTGAAGTCCTCTACGGCGCCCGTGTACACGTTCATGAGGAAGAACGTGTAGATGTTGCTGTAGTCGTAGGTCGTCGCGGCGTAGAATCCCTGGCCGGGCGTAGCGTACAGATTCAAGTCGATCATTCCCACCTGCGGGAAGAACTCGAACCAGGCCTGATTCTGGCCCAACCCTCCAACGTTCTCGGCAGTCCCATCCTGCGCGAGTGGTACCCCAGTTCCAAAGCCCCCGAGGCCAACCCAGAACGAGACCGAGTTGGTTGCACAGCGAGAGGCGCCAAGCGAAGGCTCGGTGTAGTCTCCGGAGACGTTAGAGTAGCCTCCGTTGTAGGCGACGAAGCCCGACCAATTCTGGCTGTTGTTATCCCTTGAGGGCGACCAGGTTGGAACTGAGTGGAGCTGCGACGGAGGCGTCAGGAAGTGCAGCTGCGGATTGCCGAAGAGTTCCTGCCAGGTGGCCCGTTGGGTACCGGACGTTGCAGGGGGATCGGGCGGAATGCCGTAGAGCGCTAGTTCCGAGGAGGTTGCTGTTGCGACGCTGAAGCCCGCGGGGGGGACGTTGGATGTTGCGTCGTGGCCGTCCACGACGTAGTCATAGGCCGTACCGCCGTCGGCGAGGGCTGTACGTGGCGAGGCGCTGGGGGACGGTCCCGGAGGAGATCTGGAGGACGGAGGTGGCCGCATCCTTCACGCTTGTCGAAGGTCGCGACGGTGGCAGTTCCCGGGAGCCGCCGTCGTCCCCGGGGGGAGCGATGGACAACCTGCCGTCAAGTAGGTTGGCCGGACCATAACGCGGTAGGATGGGCCCGCGATGAGCCCCCGGCGCACCGACACCCGGCAGCGCGCCATCGAGGTCGCCCTGGACCTCTTCACCGAGCAGGGCTACGACAGCACCTCGCTGCGCGAGATCGCCGAGCGCCTCGGCATCAAGAAGGCCTCCCTCTACTACCACTTCCCCTCCAAGGAGGCTCTGCTGGCCGGGATCATGGAGAGCCTGCTCGCCCCGGTCGACGAGCTCGTCGCCTGGGGCCAGTCGCAGCCGCGGAGCGCCGAGACCCGCCAGGAGGTCCTCCGGCGGATCGCCGCGCTCCTCCAGGGGCCGTGGAGCCGGTGGATCCGCTTCGTGCAGGAGAACCAGCCCGCCATGCGCTCCCACCGCGCGGAGGGCGACCGGTTCCAGCCGCGGATGCTCGCGCTCCTCACCGTCGTCGTCGATCCGCACGCCGACCCGCGCCAGCAGGTGCGCTCCCTGCTCGGCCTGGTCGCCGTCTACCTCGGCAACATCGCGGCGCCGACGGGCGCGCTGCCGGGTCTCGGCATCGAGATGACCGCCGAGGAGATGCGGGCGGCGGCGATGGACATCGCCATGGGGCTCGTGGAGGAGGCGTAGCGCGCAGCCGCCGGTCGGGCCTCCCCCGACAGCGCGGCTCCGTATCCGACGGCCAACGTGGGTGCTGCGGATCGCGCTTCCGAGGGAAGGTGTCCTCTACTCCCCGCGTGCTCTGGGCCGGGTCGCACGAGCGGCGGCCGGGGGCTTCCGCTTGCGCGCGGCAAGGTTGCGAGCCACGGCGGCGTCGACGAGCTTCTTCAGCGCCCGCTGATCGATCCTGTCGCCCTCGTAGAGGTCGATCGCGCGCCATCGGTTGCCGTCGAGGCCGTTGTTGAAGAGCTTGCCCGGGTCGGGAAGGCTCGCCCCCTGCGCGAAGGTCACCTTCACCTTGTCCTTGTGCGCGTTGGCCAGGCAGACCAGCCCCTCGTGATACCAGCACGGAGAGCCCATCCATTTCCATTCCTCGATCATCTCGGGGTCAGCATCGAGAATGGTCTTGCGGAGCGTGGCCAGCATCGTGCCGCGCCAGTCCGTCAGGCCCGCGATGTACTGATCGATGGTCTCGGACGGATTCATGGACGGTGCGCACCCCGCTGGGTCGAGGTCGTGGAAGAGCCGGTCATGGTCACTCCTGAGGTCGCGGGTCTGGTCGGGATCGTTTGCCCTGAAGACGAACGCCTCGACGTCAAGCGGCCTCGCACTCTCGGTCGGTCCGGTCGAGGACGCGGCGCCGCCGCGCGGGGTCGCGCAGTTGCCGCGCCGCGGCGGGTCTGCTGCTCACCCGCGAGATCGTGCCACGTCCCGCCGGAGGTGTCCAGCGGCCTCGCAGCCGTTCCGCTCTGGCTCAACCCTGAGGAGACGCGTCCTTGCCCGCCGACCCGGAGGTCTCTGCCAGCCGCTCGTCGAGATGCGCCAGCAGCATCGGCCACGCGGCGGCGTGCTGCGCCGCGGCGGCCTCGTCGTAGAAGCCCGAATGGGTGACGCGGACCAGGGTCCCGTATCCGGTCGGGAGCAGCTCGACCCGCACGACGGTCTCGGCTCCACCCGTCCCATCGCGCCCGGTCATCCAGGTCAACTCGACGAGGTGATCCGGCTCCAGCGTCAGGAACCGGCCGTGGTGGGGGTGGAGGCTGCCCTGGTGCTCGGTCTCGAAGAAGAAGGGTTCGTCCACAACCGGGCGCATGCGGATCACCCCGCTCTTGGCGAACCAGGAGTCGAACGCCGCGGTCCACGCCCGGTAGACACCGGCCGCGGACGCCCGCATCTGATGGACGACGGTGAAACCGTGGGTTGGCCCCGCGAGGTCCGGCCGGGGCAGGCGCTCCGACGGTGCGCCGGGCTGGTCAGGCACCGGACGGGCTCCCTCCGCGGTCCGGCGCCGAACCCCCATCGCCACCCGCAGCCCCCGCCGCGACGGCCTCCATCAGCCGGCGAGTGGCCTCGACGGCGAGGGTGTCGACCCGCTCGTTGCCGGGATGGCCGGCGTGGCCGCGGACGTGCTCGAAGCGCACGCGCCGGTCCACCAGCGGGTCGATGCCGGGGAACAGGTCGAGATTCGCCTTGCGCTTCCAGCCGCCGGTGAGCCAGTTGACGGCCCCCAGGCTGTCGGTTCGGACGACGACGATCCACGCTGGATCGCTTCCGATGCGCCGCCGCACCGCCAGCAGCGCCTCGCGGACCGCCTTCAGCTCCTCCCGGTTGTTGGTGGTGGCGGCCTCGGCGCCGGCCGCCTCGTCCACCCGCCCGTCCGGCCACTCCAGCCGGTAGGCCCAGGCCCCGGGACCGGGATTGCCGGAGCAGGCCCCGTCGGTGTAGGCGATGACCGTCCGACCCGCCGTCCCGGTCGTCGGGGCCGGCGGCGGCGTCCCGGTCATCCGACCACGACGCGGTCGCAGTTGCTGCACTGGACGAGCGCCTCACCGGATCGCGCCTGGTGGGCCTCGCGGATGCCGAGCGGGAGACGGCAGCCGCCGCAGCTCTCGCCCTCGAGGCGGACGACGGCGGGACGGCGGTGGACCGCCACGCGCTCGTAGATGCGCAGATCCGCCGCCCCCGCCCCCGCCGCGGCGGCGGCCCGGGCCGCCTCGGTCTCCTCCAGCGTCCGCCGCGCCGCGGCCAGGCGCTCGCGGCGCGGAGCCTCCTGGGTCCTGCGCCCCTCCTCGCGCTCCCCCTGGGCGGCCCGAGCCTCGCCGAGCCGGCTTCCGGCCTCCTCGGCCGCCTCCATGGCCTCGAGGAGCCGCCCCTCCAGGGCCAGGATCTGCGGCTGCAGGCCCTGGAGGTCGCGCTGCATGCCGAGGAGGTCCTGGGGGTTGCGCACCGAGCCGTCGTAGAGGCGGCGCTCCAGCTGGCGGGCGCGGGTCCGCACCGTGGCGAGATCCTGCTCGGCCCGGCGCGCCGACAGCTCCTCAGCCCGCATCCCGGCCTCGGCACCGGCCGTGCCGGTGCGGAGCCGGTCGAGCTCGGGATCGCCGGCGAGAGCGGCCTCCAGATCGGCGATCTCCGTGCGCAGCGCGCCGATGCGCTCATCGAGGCGCTGCAGGGTGAGGAGGTCGCCGCCGCGGCTCATCGAGGATCCCTCCCGGTCATGGGCGGGGCGATCCGGCCGCGGGACGCCGTCTCATGGGGTGGCGACCTGCTGCGAGACGCGCACCAGCGCCGCCAGGCAGCCGGCCGCCGCTCCGCCGGCGATCGACCGCTCGGCCTCCTCCATGCCCGCGGCGATGTCGGGGACGCGTTCCGCGGCGTAGAGCGCGGCGCCCGCGTTGAGCACGACCACGTCGTGCATGGGGCCGGGCTCGCCGCCCAGGACGGCGTGCATCCGCAGGGCGTTGTCGGCGGCATCGCCGCCGGCCAGGGCGGACAGCGGCGCCGGCGCGAGGCCCAGCCTGGCGGGGTCGATGAGCAGTTCCTCGGTGCCCGGCCGGCCACCCTCTCCCAGCCCCTCCCCCACCACGAAGGCGCGGGCCGGGGCGTGGAGCCCGAGCTCGTCGGTGCCGTCGGGGCCGGCGAATACGATGGCGCGGCGGTGGCCGAGGCGGAGCAGCACGGCGGCCATCTTCTCGGCCAGCGCGGCGTCGGGGACGCCGATCAGCTGGTGGCGCACCCGGGCGGGATTGGCCAGCGGGCCCATGATGTTGAAGACGGTGCGGATGCCCAGCTCCCGCCGCACGGACGACACGTGGCGCATCGCCGGGTGGTAGTCGGGGGCGAGCATGAAGCCGATCCCGGCCTCCTCGATGCAGCGGACCACGCCCTGGGGCGACAGGGAGATGACGACGTCGAGCGCCTCCAGCACGTCGGCGCTGCCGCAGCGCGAGGACTGCGCGCGGTTGCCGTGCTTGGCCACCGCGCAGCCGGCCCCGGCCACCACCAGCGCCGCCGCGGTGGAGATGTTGAAGGTGCCGGAGCGGTCGCCGCCGGTGCCGCAGGTGTCCACGGCGGGGACCGTGAGGGGCACCACGACGGCGTGGTCGCGCATCGACTCGACCATGCCGCACAGCTCCTCGACGGTCTCCCCCTTGAGGCGCAGCGCGGCCAGGATGCCGCCGACCTGGGCGACGGTGGCCGCACCCTCCATGATCCGGTCCATAACGCCGCGCGCCGTGGCCATGTCGAGGTCCTCGCCCTCGACGAGCTGATTCAGGGCGCTGACGAGCGGATCGGCCATCGCAGCGGCACGTTATCACCGTCCGCCCAGGGGCCATACTCGACGGCGTGACCGCCCGGACCATGGCACCGTTCGACCCCGAGGTGGTGGCGCCCTGGCGCATCGGCTCCGGCCGCCGCGGGGCGCTGCTCCTCCACGGTTTCGCCGGCACGCCCCCGGAGCTGCGGCGCCTCGGAGACCACCTGGCCGCCGCCGGCTGGCGCTGCTACGGCCCCCTCCTCGCCGGTCACGGCACGACCCCGGAGGACCTCGCCCGGACCACCTGGCAGGACTGGGCGGACTCCGCCATGACCGCCCTCGACGAGCTGCGCCGCGAGTGCGACCGTGTGGTGGTCGCCGGGCAGTCCGGGGGAGGCGCCCTGGCCCTCCACCTCGCCGCGCGCGAGCCGGCCATCGACGCCGTCGCCTGCTTCGCCGCCCCGCTGCGGCTCCGCGGTTGGGAGGACGGTTTCCTCCCCGTGCTGAAGCGCCTGCGGCGCTGGAACGTCCCCGGGACGGAGACCGACCTGTACCGTCGCGAGGGCGCCGAGGAGCTGTGGTCGTACGGCCGCCGCTCGTGGGGCTCGATCCACGAGCTGGCCCGGCTCGTCGCCACCGTCCGCGACGAGCTGCCCAGCGTCCGCGCCCCGGTGCTGATCTGCCACGGCGAGCGCGACCGCGTCATCGCGCCGGCCAACGCCGCCGAGATCGAGCGCCGGCTGCTCTGCAGCCGCGCCGTGGAGCGCCACATGTTCCCGAGGAGCGGCCACGGGATCTCCGTGGACATCGACCGCGACGAGGTGCAGCGGCTGGTTGCGGCCTGGTTCGACCAATACTGTCCGGAGCCCGGCGAAGCACCGGTGCCGGCGCGCCCCCGCCGCCGCGCGCCCGGGGCTCAGTCCCCGGTTCGCCGCTCCTCCGCCTCCAGCGCCTGACGCAGGAGCTGAGCGGCGGCCGGGTCGAGGACGAAGTTGTCCGGCGGGCCCTCGGCGGGCAGGGGGCGCGCCGTGCGGCGGACGGTGCGGGGGCGGTCGGCGTCGTCCCTGGCCTCGCCCCGCACCTGGGTGCCGCAGGCGCGGCAGATCATGACGTCGACCGACCGCCGCGCGCCGGCGTACTCGCGATGGGAGCGCCGCAGCTCGCCGCCGCAGGCGGGGCATCCCCCACGTTCTCGCTTCGTGACCGGTTGTGGCGGTGTCTTCATTCCCTTCATCCGCCGTGATCCGGCGTCATCGAGCCTCGCTCGTGACGTGACCCGAATCCGCTCCCCGGTGGCGTACGTTGCACCCACACGGCACCGGTGGTCCGCACCGGTGGCAAGCATACGAGGAGAGACCGGCATGGACGCCAGGAGGCCCGATCAGGTTGCGGCCGACGCCGCCGAGACGGACGCCGTCCAGCGGTACATCCACCAGCGCGAGTTCGCCGCCCTCCTCGGCGACGTGGTGGCCCGTGCCGAGGCGAGGTGCCGCCTGGAGACCGCCCTGCGGCTCCTGGCTCCCCGCCACTGACCCCCGGACGGCTCCCGCGAGGCATAGTCAGAGCGTGGCGGACCCCCGGATCGACGCGCTGCGCCGCGCCCTCGCGGCGCCCGGCGAGCCCGCCCCGGCGCCGGCGGGCAGGCGGCGGGCGGCGGTGCTCCTGCTCCTGGATCCCGGCGTGACCGGCATCGCCCTCCTCTTCGTCCGCCGCGCCGACTTCCTGCGCCGCCATCCGGGCCAGATCGGCTTCCCCGGCGGGGCCGTCGAGGCCTCGGACCGGGACATCGTCGCCACGGCGCTGCGCGAGGCCCGGGAGGAGGTCGGCCTCGACCCCGGGAACGTCGAGGTCGCCGGCAGCCTGCCGGCCCGTCTCACCCACACCTCCCTGCTCTGGCTGACGCCCGTCGTCGGGCTGCTGCGGCGCCCCTTCACCGTTCGCGGCGACGGCCATGAGGTGGCGGAGACCTTCTGGCTCACCCTCGACGGCCTGCTCGCCTGCCCGCACCGCGTCGCCGTGGCGGCCGCGGGCGCCGGCGCGGAACGCCGCGTCCACTACTACGAGATCGGCGGGAGGACCGTGTGGGGCGTGACCGGCCGGATCGTCCACGACCTGCTCGCCCTCATCGGGGAGGAGGGGCCGGCCGGCTGAGGCCCGGGCGGCGCCCTCTGCCGTCCCAGCCTCAGCGGGGGCCGGGACCCCGGGTGAAGGGATTGCCCGAGACCTCCTCGCCGATGGTGGTGGCGGGGCCGTGGCCGGGGTGCACCACCGTCCCCGGCGGCAGGGGGTAGAGGCGGTCCCGGATGGAGAAGAGCAGCCGCTCGTGGGAGCCGCCGGGAAGGTCGGTGCGGCCGACGCCGCGCCGGAAGAGGGTGTCGCCGGCGAGGAGGTCGGGGCCCACGACGAAGCACACCGAGCCCGGGGTGTGCCCCGGCGTGTGGAGCACGGCGATCTCCAGGCCCAGCCAGGCGATCACCGCGCCGCCGGCGAGGTCCTCCTCGCAGCGCACCGGGGGAGCGTCGGCGGGGATGCCGGGGAAGGGCGTCAGCTCCTCGAGCAGCCAGCGGTCGTCCGGGTGAATCGCCGCCGGGCAGCCGTGCGCCGCCGTCACCAGGGGGACGCCGACGACGTGGTCCGGATGGCCGTGGGTGAGCAGGATGCGATCGCAGCGCAGCGCCGGGGCCGCCATGACGTGCAGCGCCTCCTCCGCCTGCAGGCCCGGATCGACGACCAGGCAGCGGTCGCTGTCGCGGCGGTGCAGCACGTAGCAGTTCTGGTCGAAGAAGGGGTCGACGACGACGTGCAGCTCGACGAGGTCGGCGAGCTTCTCCATCATGCCGTCGGGATGCTGGTGCTCCCGCCCGGCGGGTAGGGGAAGAGGAAGCCCACCGGACGGCGGCTGCGATCGGCCTCGGCGGGGAGCAGCGCCTGCTCCAGCACGTCCGTCACGTTGTCGACAGTGATGACCTGAACTTTCTGGAGCACGTCGGCGTCGATGTCGTGGAGGTCGCGCCGGTTCTTGCGGGGCAGGATGAAGGTGGCGATGCCGGCGCGGTGGGCCGCCAGCAGCTTGTCCTTGACGCCCCCGACGGGGAGGACGCGGCCGCGCAGGGTGATCTCCCCGGTCATGGCGACGTCGCGCCGCACCTTGCGCTGCGTGGCGACGCTCACCATGGCGGTGGTCATGGTCACCCCGGCCGAGGGGCCGTCCTTGGGGATGGCGCCGGCGGGGACGTGGATGTGCAGCCCGTTCTCGTCGAAGAAGTCGGCGGCGGCCCCGTACTCCTGGCTGTGGACGCGCGCCCAGGAGAGGGCGGCGCGGGCCGATTCCTCCATGACGCTGCCCAGCTGGCCGGTGAGGACCAGGTCGCTGCGCCCGGGGATGGCCAGCGCCTCCACGGTGATGACGTCGCCGCCGGCGTCGCTGACCACGACCCCGGTGACGGCGCCCACCTGATCCTCGTCGGGGGTCTCCCCGTAGTCGAAGCGCTGCGGACCGAGCAGCTCGGCGAGGTCGTCGGGGGCGACGTCGAGGCGCTGGGCCGAGCCCTCCGCCAGCTTGCGCGGCACCTTGCGCGCGATCTCGGCGATGGCCCGGTCGAGCTGGCGGACGCCCGCCTCGCGGGTGTACCCGTGGAGGACGGCGACCAGCGCCTCATCGGTGATGGTCAGCTCCCCGGAGGTGAGGCCGTGCTGCTCCAGCTGCTTGGGGATGAGGTGCCGCGTGGCGATGCCGAGCTTCTCGCGCTCGGTGTAGCCGGTCATCCGGATGATCTCCATCCGGTCGCGCAGCGCCGGGCTGATGGGATCGCTGAGGTTGGCGGTGGTGATGAAGAGGACGTGGGAGAGGTCGTACGGGATCTCCAGGTAATGGTCGCTGAACTGGAAGTTCTGCTCGGGGTCGAGCACCTCCAGCAGCGCCGCCGCCGGGTCGCCGCGGAAGTCGGTGCCGACCTTGTCGATCTCGTCGAGCATGATCACGGGGTTGACCGCGCCCGCTTGGCGCATCGCCTGGATGATGCGTCCCGGCATGGCGCCGATGTAGGTGCGGCGGTGGCCGCGGATCTCCGCCTCGTCGCGCAGGCCGCCCAGGCTGAGGCGGACGAACCTCCGGCCCAGCGCCCTGGCGATGCTGCGGCCCAGCGAGGTCTTGCCCACGCCGGGCGGGCCGACCAGGCAGAGGATCGGCGTCTGCAGGACGCGCCGGCGAGGGGCCGGGGCGACCGCGGTGGTGCCGGCGGCCGGCTCCGGGGGGGCCTCCGGCTCCGTCGCCACGACCGCCTCTCCATCCGTCCCGGCGTCGCCATCCGTCCCGGCGGCGGCCGTGTCCACGGCGACGTCCGGGCCCGCCGCCGGCTCGGCGACCTCCCGCGCCGGCTCCTGGTCCTCGATGCGCTGCCGCACCGCGAGCCATTCCAACAGGCGGTCCTTGACGGTGGCCAGGCCGTCGTGATCCTCGTCGAGGATGCGGGCGGTCTCGGCGATGTCGATGTGCTCGGCGGGAGGCGCCCCCCAGGGGAGCTCGAGGATGAGGTCGATCCAGGTGCGGACGACGCTCATCTCCGGGGAGGCGCTGGGGATCTGCTCCAGCCGGGTCACCTCCTTGCGGACGCGCTGCCTGAGGTCGTCGGGGATGGCCAGGGCGTCGACACGCGACAGCAGGTCGCCGCCCTCGTCGTCGCCGCCCTCCAGCTCGGCCAGCTCGCGGCGCACCACCCTGAGCTGCTCGCGGAGGATGTGCTCCCGCTGGGCCCGGGTGATGGTGCGCTGCACGTCCTCGGCGATCCTGGCCCGGAGATGGGCCACCTCGACCTGGCGGGCCAGCAGCGGGACCAGCTCGCGCAGCCGCCGCTCGGGGTCGATCTCCTCGAGCAGCCGGACCCGCTCGGCGAGGAGCAGGTCGGGAGCGGCCGCAGCGATGTCGGCGACCTGGCCCGGCTCGGTGGCTCGGGACATCGTCACCGTGACGTCGGGGCTCACCCCGGTGCCGGCCCCCGCGCACTGGGCGAAGAGCCCCTTCACGGTGGTCACCAGGGCGTCCACCTCGGGACCGGTGGCGGAGGCCGGGTCCTCCAGCGGGGCGACCCCGGCGCGCCACGCGTCGCCGGCCTTGTCAAGGGAGACGATCCGCACGCGGGAGCGCCCCTCGACCAGGGCCTGGGCGCCGCCGCCACCCAGGCGCCGGAGGGCTCCCACGTGGGCCAGCACGCCGATCGGGCAGAGGTCGGTGAGGCCGATGTCGTTCATCTCGGGATCGCGCTGGACGGCGAGGACGACCTGGCCGTCGCCGCGGGCCGCCTCCTCCAGCGCGGCGACCGACCGCGGCCGGCCCGCCGCCAGCGGCGCCACCTGGCCGGGGAAGACGACGTTGTCCCGCAGCGGGACGAGGGGGAGGCGCTCCTCGGAGTCCATGACGGCGAGCATACCCGCGCCGTCGCGAGTCAGCCGTCGAGGGTGTCGATCCTGGCGGCGAGGATGAAGTCGTTGCGGCTGAGGCCGCCGATGGCGTGGGTGGTGATCTCGATCTCCAGGTAGCCCCAGCCCACCGTCAGGTCGGGGTGGTGGCCCTCGGCCTCGGCGATCAGCGCCACGGCCGTGGCCCGGCTCATGGCGGTGGCGAAGTCGGGGAAGGCGAGCCGCCGGCGCAGCCGGTCTCCGTCCACCCGCCAGCCGGGGCCCAGCTCGGCGCGGAGCTGATCCGCCTCGGCGCCCTCCACCCGCGGCGTCCCTGCGTGGCACGCCTGGCAGTGCTCGGTGGCCAGACGGCCCACCGCCCGGTCAGCTCCTCGACCGCCGCGTCCCCGTGGCCCACCACGCGGCGGGCAGCAGCCCGGCGGCGAGCGCCATCTTCACGGCGTCGCCGATCAGGAAGGGGACGAGCCCGAGCGACAGCGCGGTGACCAGGCCGACGTGCAGGTCGACGGCGAGCCAGAGGACGCCGGGCACGTAGATGCACAGCTCGCCGGCGAGCATGGCGGGCAGCGACCGGACCACGGTGCGATCGGCGCCACGCTCGGCCAGCCACCCGCAGACGGCCGCGGCCAGCACGAAGCCGGCGACGTACCCCATCGACGCCCCCTGCCATCCCGCCGTGTGGTCGACGAACCAGGGCAGGCCGGCCAGGCCGAGCCCGGCATAGACGACGGCGGCCGCCAGGGCGCGGCGGAAACCCAGGGCACATCCGGCGACCAGGACGCCGAGGGTCTGGCCGGTGACCGGCACCGGGGTGAAGGAGAGCCGGAAGGAGATCTGGGCGAGCAGCCCCACGAAGGCGGCGCCGCCCAGGACGAGGGCGACGTCACGGACCCGCTCGCCGGGGATGAGGTCGGCGAGGACGGCGGGGCGGGGGCGGGCGATGGCGGTGGTCGATTCCATGGCTCGCGAGGTTACCTGTTTGCGGGCCGGGCGGCGAATCGGGGGGCGGCGCTCACCCGGTCCGGGGCTGCTCGGCGACCGTGGCGGGCGGCCGCGAGCGCCGCAGCGACCAGGCCGGCTGGCGCGAGACGAACTCGTAGAGGGAGGCGGGCCGGCCCGGCGCGCCCTTGGCGACGAGGCCGGTGGCGCGGACCAGGCCGCTGCGCTCCAGTTCCCGGCGGAAGTTGCTGGGTTCGTAGCGGACGCCGCTGATGGCCTCGAAGACGTGGCGCGCCTGCGGCATGGTGAAGCGCTCGGGGAGCAGCCCCACGCTGATGTTCGACCACCACAGCTTGCCGCGGAGCCGCTGGACGCCGTCCCGGATGATCCGGCCGTGGTCGAGCGCCAGGCCCGGCAGCTCGTCGACCGGCCACCAGCGAGCCTGGCTCTCGTCGGCCCGCAGGACCGTGGCGTCGATGAGGGCGAGGTAGGCGACGGTGGGGATCCACCCCCGCGGGTCGGCGCTGGGATCGGCGTACGTCTGGAGCTGTTCCAGGTAGATGGCGCCGACGCCCGTCTTCTCGGTCAGCTTCCGCTGCGCGGTCTTCTCCGGCGGCTCGGCACGGCTCATGAAGCCGCCGGGGAGGGCCCAGGCCTCAGGGTCCGGAGGATCGGCGCCGGGGACGAGGAGGACGTGGAGGCGGCCCGCCAGAGGCGCCAGCACGACGGGGACCGACGTCATCGCCGCGGGGGCCTCGAAGCCTGCCGAGTTGCTGGCGATGAGCGACATCACGGCGACGCTACCACCTGGGCGGAGGGGATGACGGTGCGGGAGGTGGCACGGCGGGAGGTGCCCGTTGTGACGGGATGGTTGGTATGACCGCCCTGATCGGAGCGCTGTTTCCCGGCTGTTACCGCGACGCAACGGGTGGTGACGGCCGTGCCACTACCGTGACACCAGATGAGCTACGTGCCGAGGTTGGAGATGGCAACCGCCCCAGCCGCCGCGGTCGACCACACCCCCGCCGCCGACCGCGAGCGCCGGATCAGGGGAGCCATCGGAACCTGCCAGGCGCTGCTGGTCATCCGCATCGTCAGCGTGCTCCTCGCCATCGGCCTGCTGCCCCCCGTCCTCCCCTCGATCTTCGTGCGCCTTGACGCCGCCCATGTGGCCGTGCTGCCGGTGAGCGGGCTGAACCGCGACGCGATCCTGCTGGTGGTGGCGGCGCTCTCGGCGGTGGAGCTCTACCTCGTCTACCGCCTCGCCGACCGCTGGCGCATCGCCCGCTTCGGAGTGCTCTTCGTCGAGTCGTTCGCCATCGTCATCACCGCAGGCGCCCTGGCCCTCGGCTCCGGCTTCGCAGCCCTGCCCCTCACCACCTCGGTGGTGGCAACCTGCCTGCTCCTCCTCAACCAGGTGCGCTGGGCATTCCGCCTCCAGCCGCGGCGGGACCTGACCGGGCATCGGCGGGGTGGCGTCTTCGCCGGCTACGCCCCGGCGCCGCTGGACGCGCCCAAGGCCGCGCAGGCGGTCGGGTACACCGTTCCGCAGCGCCCCCGCTCCTGAGCCGACCCCACCCCGTCCCTAGCTGGCATCATCGGGTCCTCCGCCGCCAGCAAGGGGATGATGACGCCGATCGACAGCACGAGCGCCGGCTTCGGGGTGCCGGACGAACCGCAGCGCCAGCTCCTGCGCTTCCTCCGCGGGCTGCGCGGGCTGGACGCCGCACTCGGCCGCTGGCGCCCTGACTACGGCGGGCTGCCGGCACAGGCGGACCCCGACCCTCTGGGCGGCACAGACGTCGTCGAGGCCCATCGCCTCTACGCCGACGGCCTGACCTTCTTCGCCACCCATCCCGGCGCCGCCCGGAGCCTGGGCGAGCCGAGCAGCGGCGACATCGCCGATGCGCTCGCCGACGCGAGACTGCGATTCGGCGTCAACGCCATCCCGCTGGAACGCCTCGGGGTCCTCACAGGGCAGGCCGCCGCCCCGTCCCGTCCCCTCGGCGGACCGACCCAGCCGGTGCGCGGGGGCAGGGGCGCCACCACCTCGGGCAACGGCAAGGGGGCGACCCCCGCGAAGCGATCCGGGGGCGGCGGCTGCGCCCTGGTGGCGGTGATCGTGGCCGTGCTGCTCATCGCGGGCATCGCCGGCGGGCTCATCGTGGCCGCCAACAGCTTCCTCCACGGGGGGCCGACGGCGGCGGCCGCCCTGCCGTCCACCAAGGGGTCGCCGTCGGCCAGCGCCGCCCCCAGCGGCGCCGCCCCCAACGTGCTCGCCCAGGCGAACGCCTGCACGACGATCCCGGCGGGCAGCCTGCCATCGGGGCTCTCCATCAGCTCGACGTCGAACGGCATCGGCGTCGACCCCGACACCGGGTTCTCGACCCCCTACGTCAGCATCGCGCTGGGCACAACGGTCGGGCCGACCACGCCGCGGCTCACCCTCATCCTGGTGGTCCTCCCCTTCCAGGACACGCCGCCGTCATCCGGATCGCCCATCGACCGGGCCGGCACCGTGCAGGTCATCGCCTACTGGGACGGCAGCGCCTGGCACAAGGGCCTCCGCACCTGGTCGGGCCAGGCGTGGAGCATCAGCGTGGACGCCGCAGCGACCCAGGTCGACGTGGTGCAGAACGGGAAGACGGTCACCCTGTACGACCAGGTGCTGAACAGCGGGGACAGCTACGGCGAGATCCTCGCCGCCTCGGGAGGCTGCTCGGACAAGGACCTCGACAGCAGCCTCTCGCCCCAGCAGACCTACGCCGGCTGATCGGCTCAGGCGGGGGGGCGGCTGCGCGCCCGAGCCGACCACACCCACGCCCCGGCGGGATTGCGGAACAGCTCCAGCTCCTCGGCGGGTCGGGCCCCGCTGAAGAGGAATCCCTGCCCGCCCTGGCAGCCCAGCTCGCGCAGGATGGTGGCCTGGGCCGGGTCCTCGACCCCCTTGCCGATGCAGAGCCACCCGGCCTCGCGCGCGTGCGCGACGATGCCGGCGACGCGCCGGCGCCGTTCCGGGTCGGCCTCGATGCCCCCCAGCAGGCCCATGCGCATCTTGACCATGCGCAGCGGCAGGCGCTTCAGCTCGCCGTCGAGCTCGCCGTCGTAGTCGTCGGCGACCAGGGTGACGCCGATGCCGGCGAGGTCGCGCAGGATGCCCCGGGCCGACAGCGGGTCGGCGGCCAGCAGCTGGGCGGGGATCTCCAGCAGGAGATGGCTGGGGTCGAGCCCCACGTCGGTGAGGATGCCGCTCACGCTCGCCGTCAGGGTGGGCATGAAGTACTCCTGGGGTGAGAGGTTCACCGACAGCGCCGGCGTCGTGGAGGGCGGCGGGGCCCAGTGCACCGCCTCGGCGGCCGCCTCGCGGAGGATGGCCTGACCGATCCTGGCCATCAGACCACTGCGCTGCGCCGCCTCGACGAAGGAGGCGGCGGCGAAGAGGCCGACCTGGGGCCGCTGCCACCGCATCAGGGCCTCGAGCGATGTGAGCGCACCGCTCTCGAACTCGACGACGGGCTGGTAGAAGACCCGGAACTCGTGGTTGTCGAGGGCATGGCGCAGGGCGATCTCTGTCTGGTGCTGTGCCATGACCCTGGCCTGGACGCCGCTGTCGCCGAGCTCGTACGAGGCCTGGCCCCGCCCCTGGGCGCGGTGGAGGGCGACGCGGGCCTGCTCGAGCAGCGACGCGGCACTCGAGTCCACGTCGTCCTCCCGAGGCCCGCGCATGGCGATGCCGATGCTGATCGTCACCGGGACGCCCTCGACGGCGAGCGACAGGGGCTGCCGGCAGGCGCGGAGGAGACGGTCGGCGAGAGCCGCCGTCGCCAGCTCGTCGGCGTCGCGGCGCGCGATGAGCAGGCAGTTGTCCGGGGACCTCACCATCATGTCGCTGGGTCGCAGCACGGGGCGCAGCCGGACGGCGAGCGCCAGCATCAGCGAGTCGGCGTCGCCGCCGGCGTAGCGGGCGGTGACGGCGGCGAGGTTGTCCGCCTGGAGCACGAGGAGGGCGAGCGGCCAGGCCTCCTCGCAGCGCCCGGCGAAGGTGTCGACGCCGGTGACCTCGATGATGTCGCCGACGGCGCGGTCCTCGGCACGCCGGTCGGCCGCGTCGAGGACGAACTCGCCGATCGTCTTCCAGTCGTCGGACAGTCCGACCAGGGCATCCGCTCCGGCATGGGTGGCGACCGCCTCCCGGCCCGCCCCACCCCGATCGTCGAGCACGACGATGGCGACGTCGGGGCAGTCGCGCCGGACGGCGGTGACGGCCTGGTGCAGATCGACCAGGGAGAGGTGGGAGCGGCAGAGGACGACGGCGCGGGTGCGGCCGGTCGCGGTCAGCCCGGCGAGATCGGCGAGGTCGGTCGCCTCACGGACGCGCAACCGGGTGCTCTGCGCCAGCCGCTGGCGGAGGGGGCCCGTGGTCGGTCCGTCGTCGCGGACGGCCACGATCTCGTCGTCGACGGGGGCGACCTCGTCGATGTTGGCTTGGGTCAGCTTGCCGATCAAGCCTGTCCCGCTTCCCCGGGATGGAGCCTTCCAGGTCATGGTTCCCCAATGATTGGGCGGCGATCCGGTGGCGGGCAAGCCCGGGGCATGCCGAGAGCCGGGCGGGAGGAGCGGAGAGCAGGGATCGCCCTCAGGGTATGGTGAGCCAGGCCCCGCGCGGGCACGGCATCTGTCGACAGGGAGTAACAGCGCTGCGGGACCGCCGTCACAACAGCCTTGTTACGGCTCCCGACCGGCCGCAATCACCCGTTTGTCGCGCCCTCGCCGGGCGCCCGAGCTCCTGGCGCCGATGGTGGGAGGCGTTCATCCCGGTTCGGCGGCCGGGCGAGCGGGTAGAGTGTGGGCCGTCCGTGACTGCGGGTCTGGCACGGAGGCTCCTCCGACCAGGCAGCTCTGAGGATTCAGCATGCCCCAGCCGTCCAAGCGCCGCCGCCAGGAGTTGGCGGCGAGTCGAAACACCTCGTCGAAACGGGCCTCGGCGCCCCTCCCCGACCGCTACCGCCCGCGCCGGGTGACGGTCTCCCGTCCCTGGTGGCGGAGCCCCGGAGCGCTGATCGGCGGCACCGCGGGTGCGGTCATCGCCGTCGTCGTCATCTTCATCGTGCTGGCGGACCTGGGGTCGTCGTCGGCGTCAGCCCCGATCAGCCCTCTCCCCATCGCCAGCGACTCGGTGGTCAGCGCAGTGACCGGGGTCACCACGCAGGTCTCTGACACGGTGGGCTCGGGCGGGATCTCGAACCCGCTCCAGGCACTGCCGGCGACGGCCGCCAAGCTCACCGGAGCCGACGGCAATCCGGAGGTGTTCTACCTGGGGGCGGAGTTCTGCCCCTTCTGCGCGGCGGAACGCTGGAGCGTGGTGGTCGCGCTGAGCCGCTTCGGCACCTTCACCGACCTGCGCCTGCTCACCTCCAGCTCGACCGACAACTACCCCAACACCCACACCTTCTCCTTCTACGGCTCCAGCTACTCCAGCCAGTACCTGGACTTCGTCCCGCTCGAAACGGCGACCCGCACCCAGGGGCAGACGCTGCAGACGCCAACCGACGCGCAGGACGTCCTCATCGAGACCTACGACACCTCGCCGTACTCGTCGAAGACGGGCGGCATCCCCTTCATGGACTTCGGCAACGTGTATGTCGCCAGCGGCACCGCGGTGAACCCGCAGTACCTGGCCGGCCTGAGCTGGCAGCAGATCGCCAACGACCTGAGCGACCCCACCAACACGGTGGCGCAGGCGATCATCGGCAACGCCAACTACCTGACGGCGGGCATCTGCAAGCTGACCGGCAACCTGCCCGCCTCGGTGTGCGGCGACACCGTCATCGCCGCGCTGGAGAGCCAGCTTGGATCGTGACGCCGAGGACGGCCCCGGGGTCCCAATCGGCCCCTGGGCGCTGCTCGTCTTCGCCCTCGCCGGCCTGGGCCTGTCGGCCTACCTGACCACAGTGCACTACGCCGGGGTGGCGCCCCTCTGCACCACCGGCGGGTTCGTCAACTGCGAGGCGGTCACCAGCAGCTCGTACTCCGTCGTGCCGGGCACGTCGATCCCGGTCACCGTGCCGGGCATGATCTGGTTCATCGTGAGCGGCGCGCTGGCCGTCGTCGCGCTCCGCTGCACCCTGGGCGGCCACCCCGAGCCGCGGTGGCTGCGATCGGGGCACGCCGTCTGGGCCGGCCTGGGCATGGTCTCGGTCCTCTACTTCATCTGGGCCGAGGTGGTGCAGCTCCACGAGCTCTGCGAGTGGTGCACCGGCGTCCACGTCCTCGTCTTCTGCAGCCTGCTGGTGACCGTGGCCCGATTGCAGACCGGTGCTCCGGAGGAGGAGGCGTAGGCTGGATGCGTGGGGAGATCGAGGAGACGGCGATGACGGAGAGCATTGACCCTGTGCCGGCCACCGAGGCGGAGTGGCGTTCCCGCCTCACCCCCGAGGAATACGCCATCCTGCGCGGCAAGGCGACCGAACCCGCCTTCACCGGACAGTACTGGCGCAGCCACGAGCAGGGCACCTACCACTGCGCCGGGTGCGGCGCCGAGCTGTTCGGCTCGGACACCAAGTTCGACTCCGGCACGGGCTGGCCGAGCTTCACCGAGCCGCGCAATCGGGAGGCCGTGGAACTGCGCCCCGACACCAGTCATGGGACCGTCCGCACCGAGGTGGTGTGCCGGCGCTGCGGTGGCCACCTGGGCCACGTCTTCGACGACGGACCGCAGCCGACCGGACAGCGGTACTGCATCAACTCGGCGGCTCTCGACCTGAAGCCGACCACCCCATAGGGTGGCGATGACGCGGAGGTGCCCCGGCGGGGCGGCGAGCCGAGCGCGGGAACGAGTAGAGTGCGCGCCTCGCATCACCCCCGGACCGGCCCCGGCGACGCCCCGGGCCGGACGGATCTGAGGTTTCCAGCAGCATGGCCCGTCCCTCCAAGCGCCGCCGCCAGGAGATGGCGGCGGCCACCGCCAAGCCCGCGGCGCGGCCCGCGGCGCAGCCGCGGCCCACGGCGCAGCCGCCGGCGCGATCCGGCGGGCGCCCGCCGCGCCGGGCCCCGGGGCCGGTCCCCGATCGCTACCGCACCCGGAAGGTGACGGTGAGGCCTCCCTGGTGGCGAGGCCCCTGGGCGCTCGGCGGCATCGCCGCGGCCGTGGTCGCCATCGTCCTGATCTTCGTCCTGGTGGCGACCACCTCCTCGCCGCCCAAGCCGGCCGGTTCCACCGCCGAGGGCCCCATCGCTCCGGCCTCGGTGGTCTCCGAGGTCACCGGGGTCACCCTCGCCGAGGCCACCACCATCGGGTCGGGAGGGGTCTCCAACCCGCTGCTGCCGGTGCCGGGATCGCCCGCCAAGCTCACCGGGCCGGACGGCAAGCCGGAGCTGTTCTTCTTCGGCGCCGAGTTCTGCCCCATCTGCGCCGCCGAGCGCTGGAGCATGGTGGTCGCCCTCAGCCGGTTCGGCACCTTCACCGACCTGCGCACCACCACCTCCAGCTCCACCGACACCGACCCCAACACCCACACGTTCTCCTTCTATGGCGCGAGCTACACCAGTGAGTACCTGGACTTCGCCCCCATCGAGGCCGAGACGAGGACGCAGGGGCCGCTGCAGACGCCGTCCAGCGCGGAGCAGACACTGCTCACCCAGTACGACACCGACTCGCAGGGGGAGGAGAGCTTCCCCTACCTCGATCTCGGCAACCTCTTCGAGGTCAGCGGCAGCGCCGTCAACGCGGGACTGCTGCAGGGGCTGAGCTGGCAGCAGATCGCCGACGACCTGGGCGATCCGACCAACGACGTTGCACAGGCGATCATCGGCAACGCCAACTACCTGACGGCGGGCATCTGCGAGATGACCGGCAACCAGCCGACCGCCGTCTGCACCAACAGCACCATCGCCGCCCTGGAGACCCAGCTTGGCGCGTCGTGACGCCGGACCCCTGCCGGCGGCGCGGACGGCCGCGGACCGCCGGGCATGACGGTCGACGTCCGGCCGGTCCGGCCGGCGGAGCACGCCGAGGCGGGTCGGGTCACCCGGGCCGCGTTCGCCGCCCTGTACGCGGACGGGGGACGCGACGACTACCTGGACGCCGCGGCCGACGTGGCCGGACGGGCTGGGCGGACCACGGTCCTGGTGGCGGTCGAGGACGGCCGCATCCTCGGCTCGATCACCGTGGAGCTGGAGACCAAGGTCGATGCCGACCGGCAGCTCGAGCCGGGCGAGGCCCACCTCCGCCTCCTCGGGGTGGCCCCGGAGGCGCAGGGACGGGGCGTCGGGCGCCGGCTCATGGAGGCCGCCGCGGCGCTGGCCCGCGCCGCCGGCAAGCGGCGTCTCACCCTCGGCACCATGCCGGAGAACACGGCGGCGCGCCACCTGTACGAGAGGCTCGGCTACCTGTCGCGCGGCCGGGTCGAGTTCGCCCCCGGGCGGTGGGCCGTCGCCTACGAACTCCCCCTCGACAAGCCGGTGGCGGGCTCCAGCACCGCGGAGGCCCCTGGATGAGCGGCGAGGTGGAGTTCCAGCTGGTGGCGGACGTCAGCAGCGACGACCCCTCACGCCTCGGAGCCGTGGTCGCGAGCCTGGTCACCGGAACGGTGGCGCCGGCCCCGGACGGCTTCCACGTCGAGGGCGTCGCCCGCGGCGAGAGCGCCCGCGATCTCAACCGCGCCCTGCTCTCGGCGCTGCGCCGCGTCGAGCGCCGCACCCGCCTCCGCGCCTCGTGGACGCGCGACGGGATCACCGAGCGCTTCTTCGACTACGTCTCCAAGGGCGCGCGCCCGGCGGGCTGAGCCGGGGCGGCCGGCCAGCCGGCGCGGTGCACCGACAGCCGGGTTCGTCTCCCCCTGGTAAATCTGATATCACTATGATAGTATCAGGTCAGGCCGCCGGACGGCCACCTCGAGGAGAAGCGGCGATGACAGACGACACGACCCCGACCGAGACCCCGCCGGCTGCGCGGGCGATCATGACAGAGCGGACCAAGTCGACCGCCAACGGCAGGCTGGCGGTCACCGTGATCATCGTGGTGGCGCTGGTCACCATCGGTCTCTACATCCTGGGGTCCATGCTGATCAGCGCCTCGGGGGGAGCGATCGCCGGCGGCATCGTGATCGGCGTCGCCGTGCTGCTGACCATCTGCGACCCCATCGCCTTCCACGGGCTGACCCCGGTGGTCCCGGGGGAGGCGCGGGTGGTGCAGCTGTTCGGCCGCTACCTCGGCACCATCCGCAAGCCCGGCCTCTGCTGGGTCAACCCCTTCACCGAGCGTCGCGGCGTCTCCACCCGGATCCGCAACTACGAGACCGAAGTGGCCAAGGTCAACGACGCCGACGGCAATCCGATCGAGATCGCCGCGGTCGTGGTCTGGCAGGTGGAGGACACGGCGCAGGCCCTGTACGAGGTCGACGACTTCGCCCGCTTCGTCGACATCCAGACGGAGACGGCGGTGCGGCACGTGGCCAGCACCCACCCGTACGACGCCCACGAGGACGGCCAGCTCTCCCTGCGGGTCAACGCGACGGAGATCACCACCCAGCTGACCGGCGAGATCGCGGAGAGGGTGTCGTCGGCCGGGGTCACGATCATCGAGTCGCGGCTCACCCGCCTCTCCTTCGCCCCCGAGATCGCCCAGGCGATGCTCCGCCGGCAGCAGGCGAGCGCGGTGGTGGCCGCCCGCAAGACGATCGTGGAAGGTGCGGTCGGCATGGTGGAGATGGCGCTGGAGAGGATCAAGGAGCGCGAGATCGTCGACCTGGACACCGAACGCAAGGCGACCATGGTGTCCAACCTGCTGGTGGTCCTGTGCAGCGAGCAGAACACCCAGCCCATCGTCAACGCCGGTTCGCTGTACCACTGACGCGTGTGGGGCTGACCGGTGACCGAACGCAAGAGCATCCTGCTGCGGCTGGATCCGGCCGTGTACGACGCCATCGCGCGCTGGGCGGGCGACGAGCTGCGCAGCAGCAATGCCCAGATCGAGTTCATGCTCCGGCGATCGCTCTCATCGGCGGGACGGCTCCCGGCCAATGCCGGTGAGCTGCCCCGTCGCGGCCGCCCCCCGCGCCAGGAGGGGTCGGGCGCGGAGTAGGGATCGAGAGCGCGTCGCCCGATCGTTCTACGATGCCGTCGACCCGCGGCAGCACCCGAGCGGGGAGCGGAGGGCACGATGGACATCGACGGCAAGGTCTGCATCGTCACCGGGGCGTCCTCCGGGATCGGCGCCGCGACGGCGCGCCTCCTCAGCGGCATGGGCGCCAGGGTGGTGCTCGCCGCCCGCCGGACGGACCGGCTCGACGCCCTGGCCGCGGAGCTGCCGGGCTCCCTGGCGGTGACCACGGACGTCACCATCCCCGACCAGGTGCGGCGGCTGGTGAGCCGGACGCTCGGCACCCATGGCCGGGTCGACGTCCTGGTCAACAACGCGGGACAGGGGCTCCACGTCCCGGTGGAGGAGCTGGTCCCCGACGACCTTCGCGCCGTCTTCGAGCTCAACGTGGTGGCGCCGCTGGTCGGCATGCAGGCCGTCCTCCCCGTCATGCGGGCGCAGTCGGGCGGGGCCATCGTCAACGTCAGCTCGGCCACCTCGCTGCGGATCTTCCCCGGGTTGGGCGGCTACTCCGCCACCAAGGCGGCGCTCAACCTCCTCTCCCAGGTCGCCGCCGTCGAGTTCGCCGCCTCCGGCATCTCCGTCTCGGTGGTGTACCCGTCGGTGACCGCCACCGAGTTCCACCAGAGCCTCCGCGCCGGCGGCTTCGCCGGCCGGGGCCGCGGCATCGCCCCCGACCCGCCCGAGCTGGTGGGCGCGGCGATCGCCTTCGCCATCCGCACCGGGGAGGGGCACGTCCTCGTCGGGGACCCTCCCCGGCCCATCGCCCCCGGCGACGATCAGGGGTGGGGCGCCCTGCTGGCGCGTCAGGCGCCCCGGGGGGCGGCGTCCACCACCCCCGGCGAGGGGCCCGGATGATCCTGGTGACGGCGGCCAACGGACGCACCGGTCGCAGCGTGATCCGCGCGCTGAGCCGGGCCGGGCACCGCGTCCGCGCCTTCGACGTCGATCCCCAGGTGGAGAGCCTGGTGGGTGGTGGGGCGGCCGAGGCCGTTTGCGGCGACATGCTCGACCCGGGGGACCTGAGCCGGGCGGTCGCCGGCGTCCGGGTCGTCGTCCACATCGGGCCTCCCATGCACGCCCTGGAGACCGAGATGGGGCACGCCGTCGTCGGCGCGGCGCGGCAGGCGGGGGTCGAGCACTTCGTCCAGTTCTCGGTGACCCACCCGCAGCTCGAGCCTCTGCTCAACCATCAGGCCAAGCTGGCCGTGGAGCGCGTCGTGCTGCTCAGCCGCATCCCCTTCACCATCCTCCAGCCCATGCACTACATGCAGAACATCGACGTGGCGCGCGTGGTCGCCGAGGGCGTGCTCCGCCAGCCCTACTCGCCGGATGCGCGCCTGGCCCACGTGGACCTGGAGGACGTCGCCGAGGTCGCCGCCAAGGTCGTGGGCGACGGCGGGCCCCACCACTACGCCACCTACGAGCTCTGCGGCGACGACTACCTCACCGCGCACGAGCTGGCGCGGATCATCGCCGACGTGTCCGGCCGTCCGGTCACCGCCGAGCAGGCGGCGCTGCCGCTGCGGGCCACCTCCGGTGCCGGCGCGTCGGAGGCCGACGACCACCGTGAGGACGCGATGGTGCGCCTCTTCGACCACTACGGCCGGTACGGGATCACGGGGAATCCGAACGTCCTCGGCTGGCTCCTGGGACGCCCGCCGGCGAGCTTCCGGGAGTACGTGCGCCGCAGCCTCGGCGGAGCCGCCTGAGGCGTCAGTCGGACAGCTCGGCGAGCTCCTCCCCGACCGGCTCGACGGGGAGCTCGGCGGCCGCGGCCCGACCCCGGCGGCGAATGGCGAGGAGCCCGAGCCCCGCCGCCACGACGCAGCTGAGCCCGCCGGTGGCCAGCCCCACCCTCGCCCCGGCACTCTCGGTGATCCAGCCGATGATGGGCGCCCCGATGGGTGTGGTCCCCTGGAAGGCGATGGCCCACAGCGCCATGGCACGGCCGCGCATCTGGGGGGCGGCGCTGAGCTGGATGGTGGAATTGCCCCGGGCCACGAAGGAGATGCTGGCGAAGCCCACCATGGCCAGCGCGACATAGGCCAGGGTCAGACTGGGGGACAAGGCGGCGAAGAAGAGCACGACCCCGAAGGCGGAGGCGGCAAGCGTCACGGGGCGGAGCCCGGTGTGGCCACGGGCCGCCGTCATCAGCCCGCCGGCGACGGCACCGACCCCCATCGACGCCACCAGGAAGCCGTACGCCGTGGCCCCGCCGTGGAAGGTGCTGGTGGCCACCACCGGCAGCACCACCTGGAACTCGTAGGCGAAGGTGCCGATCAGCGCCATCATCAGCAGCGGCACGGCCAGCTCGTCGACGTGGGAGACGTAGCGGAGGCCCTCGCGAAGCTGCCCCCCGGCGCGGCGCGCGGGTTCGCTCGGCGACAGCGTGGCCACGTCCATGGTGAGCAGGGAGACGACGACGGCGACGAAGCTGGCGGCGTTGATGATGAAGCAGATCCCCGTCCCCACCGCGACGATGAGGAGCCCGGCGACGGCCGGACCGACGGCGCGGGCGACGTTGACCATCACCGAGTTCAGGCTGACCGCGTTGCGCAGGCTCTTGCCGCCGACCATCTCCAGGATGAAGGCCTGGCGGCTGGGATTCTCGAAGGCGTTGTTGCACCCGAGCGCCACCGCGAGCACGGCGATCTCCCAGATCTGCAAGCGGTGGCTGAGGGTCAGGGTGCCGAGAATGAGCGCCTGCAGCCCCATCATCGACTGCAGAGCGATCATCATGCGGCGCTTGTCGACGCGGTCCGCGACGACGCCGCCGTAGGCGCCGAGGAGCAGCACCGGCACCGTCTGCAGGGCGACGATGAAGCCCAGCGTGACGGCGGAGTGGGTGAGGCTGAGCACCAGCCAGGACTGCGCCGTGGTCTGCATCCAGGTGCCGATCAGGGAGACCGCCTGGCCGGAGACGTAGCGGCGGTAGTTGGGGATGGCCAGCGCGGCGAACGTGACGCGGAATAGGCGCATCAGGGCGTTCATCCCGTCAGCCTCTCGCCCCGCTCCCCGGCCACGCCGGGCCCGTCACCGGCGCCGGCCCACCACCCACGCCGTCGCCGCGCAGCCGGCCACGGCCCAGGCTCCCACCACCAGGAACGAGGTGCCCACCTGGGTGGCGAGGCCGCTGGTGAGGCCCGCCCGCATCACCGTGGCCATGCTCTCGAAGGGAAGCACCCGGTGGACGGCGGCGAACCAGCCGGGCAGCTGCGACGCCGGGTAGGCGATCGGCGAGAACAGCAGCACCACGAACACCAGCGCGTTGACGACGACGTTGGTGACCATGGGGTTCTTGATGGCCAGGGCCATGCCGTTGCCCACGGTGATGGACATGAAGGCGCAGAGCAGGACGGCGGGCAGCAGAACCGGTGAGATGGACAGGTGCACGCCGTAGCGCCACACCGCCACGAGCAGGGCCAGCACGGCGCCGGGCAGCGCCAGCACCGTGTAGAGGGCGAAGGTGGAGACGGCCTGGGCGCTCCGCGGCGCCGGCATCGACCAGATGTAGTCGAAGGTCCCCTCCAGCTTCTCCATGATCACCCCGCTCGGCACCATGACGAAACCGAGCGGGATGAGCGCCAGGGTGGGGGCGCCGGTGGCGATGTAGAGGGCGCGCGTGGCGGTGATGCTGGGATAGAAGAAGCCGTAGATCAGCACCATGCCGGCTCCCATCATGGTCTGGAAGGCGACCATCATCCCGGCCCACTGGCGCATCCGGCACCAGTCGAAGCGCAGCATGGCGGCGAGGCTGGACAGCCAGTACGAGAGGCCGGAGCGCAGCACGTCGCGGGGGCGGACGAGGCGGTTGCGGGGCTCGACGACCGCGATCATCCCGGTCACCGCCGGCGCCCCAGCACCCAGCCGGCCACCGCCGCCGAGGCGACCACCCACACGCCGACGACGATGTAGGCGGTGGACACGGTCGAACCGCCCGTCGAGGTGAGCGCCGCGCGGGTCATCACCGCCATGTGGCGGAAGGGGAACCACCAGTTGAGGGTCGCCAGCCAGCCGGGCATCTGCGACAGGGGGAAGAGGACGGGGGCGAACCCGAAGACGACGAAGGTGAGCAGCTGCGTCACCAGCTGGATCGCCATGGGGTTGCCCACGGCGTGGCCGAGGGCGTATCCCATCATCGTCCCCGCCAGGGAGATGAGCAGGACCGCGGGGACGATCATCGGTGAGATGTGGAGGGGAAGGTCGTAGCGGAGCTGGGCGACGACGAGCGACACCACCATCGCCGGGATGCCGCTGACCAGGCACACCGTGGACCACGCCGCGGCGGTGACGGTCCGGCTGACGGGCAGCGTGCGCAGGTACTCGTAGCTGCCGGCCGATTTCTGGTTGGCGACCAGCTGGGGCCCGAAGATGAGGCCCACCATGAGGATGTTGATGACCGGGACACCGGTCGAGACGTAGAGGGCGGCGCTGACCGGGATGTGGCGGAAGAACAGCGAGATGCCGAGGACGAAACCGACCCCGGAGAGGATCTGCACCGCCAGCAACGTCATCAGCCACATGCGCAGGCTGGCCAGGTGCCAGCGCAGCATGGACACGTAGTCGCGCCACCAGTGCCGCGGCCCGTGTCCGACGGCGCTGAATCGGACCGTCAGGGTCGCTGCGTCAAGCGTCGCCATCGCGACCGTCGACGGGCATGTCCGAGGTCAGGCGGATGTAGGCGTCCTCCAAGGTGGCCGCGCCCAGCGCGTACTCCTCGGCGACACCGCCGTCGATGAGCCCGGCCGCCCAGGCGATGCCGGCCGGCGCGTCCGTCTCGGCGATGGTGGTCACCAGGTTGTTGCCGACACGGACCTCGGAGCTCGACCACGCCGGCAGCGCGGGCGTCTCCACGCCCGGGGTGAGCATCACCTGCAGGCGCATCCGGGTGCGGTCGGACGCCTTCAACGACGACGGCGTCCCCTCGGCGACGAGCCGACCGCTGGTGATCAGCGCGAGGCGGTCGACCGCCTTCTCCGCCTCGAGGACGTTGTGCGTCACCAGCAGGACGGCGCAGCCGCCTGCACCCAGGGCGCGGATCTCCTCCCAGAGCAGGCGGCGGCGCAGCGGGTCGACGTCGTTGGTCGGCTCGTCGAGGATGACCAGGTGGCCCGGAGAGACGGTCGCCATGCAGAAGCCGACGAGGCGCTTGACGCCGCCCGACAGGCGGGTGCCGAGGGTGTTCCTCCACTCCCCGAGGTCGAGTGAGTCGATGAGCTCCCCGGCCCGGCGCCGCACCTGCGCCATGTCGCCGCCCCGGATGCGGCCCGCCAGCTCGATCGCCTCGCGGAGGTGGAATGCGTCGACGGGCATCTGGGCCTGCGGCAGGTAGGAGCAGAGCTGGCGCGCGGCGTCGGGGTCCGCCACCAGGTCGAAGCGGCCCAGGGTGATGCGTCCCGCGGTGGGCTTGAGCAGGCCGATGGTCTGCTTGACCAGGGTCGACTTGCCGGCGCCGTTGGGACCGAGCAGCCCGTACACCTCACCCGGCTCGACACGCAGGGTGATGCCGTCGTTGGCGGCGAGCGCGCCGAAGCGCTTGACCAGGCCGTCGACCCGGAAGGTCCAGCCGCCGTCCGACGCCACGCCCTCCAGGGAATCCGAAGCGCCCGTGGCCGGGTCCGCCGTGTCCGTCACCCTCTCGCCTCCGGTGGGCCAGGTGCCCCGGCGGCGGGAAGGGCCGGTCGCACGCGGCCGGCGGCGCTCGTGGTGGGGGTCTCGCCGCGGGTTCTCAAATCCCGGCGATTATCCGCTCACCGATCGAGTTCACTCCGCTCCGCCGCTGCCCACGACGCGAGCGCTTGCCCGCGACGACGTCACGAGAATGCAGAATATGCCGAATCGCCGGTTGACATGCCGTCCGGGGCCGACCAAACTGCTTGATCATGCAGAATCAGCCGACGGAACGGCACGGGCGGCCCGCCAGCCGTGACAAACTGCACTCGGGTGACGTCACTCCGAGGTGGGCTGCCCAGCTCAGGGCGCAGCGCAAACGCCTGGGGCTGACCCAGCGCGAGCTCGCCGATCTGGCGGGCGTGGCCGAGCGGACCGTGATCGCCGTCGAACGCGGGTCGGACGGCGTCGGGTTGGGAACGCTGCGTCGCATCCTGACCGTCCTCGGGCTCGGGCTCACCCTCACACCCGGCCACGGCGAGATCACCGCCGGTGATTGACCCGAGGTCGGTCGACACGGCCGACGTCCACAAGAAGGACCGTCTGGCCGGCCGGCTGACGCGGCGCGGCGGCCAGGTCGCCTTCGTCTACCACGCCGAGTACCTCGCCACCGGTGGACCCGCGGTGGCGACGACGCTGCCCCTCACCGCAGACCCGGTGGTCGCCCCCGCCGGCGCCGTGCCCCCGTTCTTCGCCGGGCTGCTTCCCGAAGGTGCCCGCCTGACCGCGCTGGTGCGGAGGCTGAAGACGTCGGCGGACGACGAGCTCAGCCTCCTGCTCGCGGTCGGCGCCGACACGATCGGCGATGTCCGCGTCGTCCCCGAGGGGCAGGTCCCCGGCGAACCGGCGCCCCTCGCCCGCGTCGGCAGATGGGACCAACAGGACTTCGACGCTCTCTCCGCCGCGTCGACGGCCGTCTCCGGCGCGAGCGTCGAGATGTCCGCCATCCCCGGGGTGCAGATCAAAGTGTCCGCGCAGGTCATCTCATTCCCCGCGGGTGATGGGCGATTCCTTCTCAAGCTCGAGCCTGCCGACTACCCACACCTCGTGCGCAACGAGGCCTTCTTCCTCGCCGTGGCCCGCGACGCCGGACTCCCCGTGCCGGAGTTCGAGGTGGTCGGTGACCGGAGGAACCGTCCCGGTCTGCTGGTGCGGCGGTTCGACCGGGCCGTCCAGGAGGGGCGGCTGATCCGCCTGGCCCAGGAGGACGTGTGCCAGCTGGCCGGCCGCTACCCCGCCGACAAGTACCGCTTCACCGCGCGAGGGGCGGTGACGGCGGTGGCCACGGCCTCCGCGTATCCGCTGGTCGACACGCGGCAGGCCTTCGCCCTCATGGCGCTCAGCTACCTGATCGGAAACGGCGACCTGCACGCCAAGAACCTCAGCGTGGGTGAGGACGCCGACGGCAGGCTGCGGCTGACACCGACGTACGACATGCTCTCGACCCTCCCGTACATTCCCGGCGACCGGCTGGCACTCCCGATCGAGGGCAAGGACAGCAGCCTCGGACGGCGTCACCTGCTGGGCTTCGCCGCCGCGGTGGGACTGCCGGAGCGTTCCGCGGCAAGCCGGCTCGACCGTGTCTGCGGGGCGGTGGCAACGGCCGCGTCGAGGCTGCACGAGATCGGACTGGACGACAGGGTCGAGGCTCGCCTGCGGGCCACCATGCTCCGCCGTGTCGATCATCTGTCGCAGGGCTGACCCCGCCTCACCGAGCTTCCGCCGCGCTGGGCCGGCGCCCCGGGACGTGCCGGTCAGGGCCCGGGGTCGCCCCCGTACACCTCCGGTCGCCGGTCGTCGAGAAGGTGGTTGCGCGGGGTCCGCCGACGCGCCCGCTCGACGCCGACAAGATCCACGTCGGCGACGAGCAGTTCCTCCTGGTCGGGACTCGCGGGACCCGCGGCGGGCCAGCCGTCGGGTGCCACGATGATCGAGGCACCGAGGAAGCTCACCCCCCGCTCCACCCCGATCCGATCGGCGCAGGCCACGGCGGTCCCGTTGGCGGCGGCGGCGGCCATGGCCATGACGTCGCCCTGGCAGTAGCCGCGCTCGTCGTGCAGGCGCGACCGGAAGGAGGCCACCCAGTTGGTGGGGACGGCGATCACCTCGGCCCCGCGCAGCGCCAGGGCACGCGCGACCTCCGGGAACCAGAGGTCGTAGCAGATCGCGACGCCGACCCTGGCGAAGGGCAGGTCGACGACCACCAGGTCCATGCCCGGACGGAACCAGGTCTTCTCGTCGTAGAAGAGGTGGAGCTTCCTGTAGGTCGCCAGCCGGCCGGCGGGACCGAGGACGACGGCGCTGTTGTGGCGGCAGCCGGTGCCGGCCTCGGCCAGACCGGCCACGACGTGGACACGGCGACGGCGGCAGACGTCGACCAGGGCGGTGACCGTCTCCCCGGAGTCGGCGTCCTCGGCGAGACGCCCGGCTTCCTCCTCGGTGGCCACGACGTACCCGGAGGACGCCAGCTCGGGGAGGACGACGAGCTGGGCCCCCTCCCCCGCCGCCTGTCCGACCCAGGCCACGGCGCGGGCGCGGTTGCCGGCCAGGTCGCCGATCCGGGGCTCGTACTGGGCGACGGCGATGCGGACCATGCGACTCGCGGCGGTCTCGGCTGGCACCTCGCCAGGCGCATCGCCCGACATCACGGGGCCGTCCGGGGGGCGAAGATGGTCGATCGGTAGTAGGCGAGCTCGGCGATCGACTCGCGGATGTCGTCGAGCGCCCGGTGCGACCCCGCCTTCGCCGGTGCCCTCGCCAGCAGCTCGGGGTACCAGCGGCGGCAGAGCTCCTTGAGGCTCGACACGTCGATCGACCGGTAGTGGAGGAACTCCTCGACGTCCGGGAGCTGGACCGCCAGGAAGCGGCGGTCGGTCCCGATGGAGTTGCCGCAGAGGGGGACGGTGCGCGGCTCGAGGATGTGCGCGCGGAGGAAGTCCAGGGTCTGCCGTCCCGCCTCCGCCAGGGAGATGGGCGAGGCCTCGACGGCGGCGAGGAGACCGGAGGCTGTGTGCATGGCGCGGACGGTGTCGTCCATGTCGCGAAGCCGGTCGCCATCCGCGTGCACGACGATGTCCGGGCCCTCCGCCACAACGGAGAGATCATCATCGGTGATCAGCGTCGCGATCTCGACGATGACGTGGCTCGCGGGGTCGAGCCCCGTCATCTCCAGGTCCATCCAGGCGAGCACGATGATGATCCTAGGCTCGCCGGGGCGCGCGGCGTGGCGGGCTCCGACCAGCCGGTGCATCTAGGAGAGGGCCGGGACCCCGCGGCGTGCGATCCGATCCCGCCACCCCTCGAGGTACTCGCCGTAGGCTGCCGCGAAGGCGACGATTCCGGCATTCGCCTCGGGCACCAGAGCGGTCAGTTCGTGGGTGACGGTGACCGTGGTTCCCGCGGCCGACGGCTCCAAGCTGACTGTGATGAGCGAGGCTCGCTCGCCGTGGCTCGTCGCCACGTAGCTGAGCAGGCGGCGGCCCTCACGGCGCACCACCATCCAGGTCGTCCCGTGCTCGCCATGGGCGGTGGTGAAGACGGTGCCTGGCGCTGTCTCGTCGCCGGGCGGGCTCGGGAACTGCGGGTCCCAGCCGTCCACCCACGAGCGCTCGCCCGTCGCGGTGAAGAGCGGGAAGGCCTCATCTGGGGGCAGCGCCACCGGGATGCTCCTGGTCAGGCTCACGTGCTCACACGGGGTCACTTGGTCGCCTCCTCGTCGGGGCTGGTCAGATGGTGGCTGTCGGCCGCGGTGAGGTCCAGTCCGTACACCTCCTTGAGCCGGTTGATGACCACCAGCTTGGAGTCATCGAAGGGGACCTTCCGCTCGAAGGCATGCAACACAATGCCCTCGAGCAGGTCGCCCAGCGACAGGTCGAGATACTCGGCCAGCCCCTTCAGGACCTTGAGCAGTCGGCGCTCCATCCGGACGCCGGTCTGGACACGCTCCACTGTGATCATGGTACCAATGTACCACAATCACGGGGCTGCTGTCGAGCGGCCGGCTGAGGCATGACCGAGCGCCGGGCCAGATAACCTGCGGCCTCCAAGACGGAGACCAAGTTCTCCGGGCGTCAATCGCAGGCGTGATCCACTTTTATGCGCCCTTTTCGGCGATCAGTTGCGTAAAATGGCCATTCAACTGGTGACACACCTCTCGAAATGGCCTAGCATTGTGGTGTGAATACGAGCCAACTCCTAGCCCGCCTCGGGACGGTCTGCCCCTGGTGGCGCGATCCCAGCGGCTGGCAATACCAGGATCCAGATCTCCGAGCCGTCCAGGACGCCCGGCTTTCCTACGAGCCAAAGCCCCTGGAGAACCTCGAACTCGGTGGCCTCTACATCCTGCGCGGACCGCGCCGCGTCGGGAAGTCGGTCGAACTGAAACGAGCCATCCTCGGCCTGCTGGAGGGCGGCGTCTCCCCCCGCCGCATCATCCACTTCCCGTGTGACGAGCTGAATGGGGAGGACCTGAGCAAACTGGTCGCCGCGGCTCGCACCGTCGCCACGGCGAGTGAGGCTGAGCCCCGCTACTGGTTTCTGGACGAAATCACCGCAACCAGCGGCAGATGGTGGACGACCGTCAAGTGGCTCCGCGACAACGATCCAGGCTTTCAGCAGGACTGCGTCGTACTCACGGGCTCCTCGATGCGCGGTCTGGACGAGGCGGTCAAGTCCCTCGCAGGTCGCCGCGGACCAGCTTCCAACAGTGAGCGACTACTCCTCCCGATGGGATTCCGGCAGTTCTGGCAAGCCACGGCCCGCTTCCGCCAAGCACCAGACGAGAAGCTCCGGGTGAATGCCTGGGAGTTCCGTGAACCGACTTGCCGCGAGGCGATCGGACAAGTAGTGCCGTGGCTGGGCGACCTCATCCTGTATTGGGAAGCGTATCTCAGCGTCGGAGGGTATCCCCGCGCTGTGAGCGACTTCCTGCGAACCTCAGACGTCCAGCCTGATTTCACCAATGCCCTCTGGGAGGTCATCAGCGGAGAAGCGCTTCGCCGAGCTCGCGATTTCACCCCTGCGAAGGCTCAGCTCCTGCTCGCGCTCTTAGCAGGCTCGCTGACCCAGTCCACTAATCTGGCATCGCTCGGCGCGCAACTCGGTACCACGGGCAGCACATCTCGCGAACGCCTTGAAGACCTCATCGCCGCTTTCACGTGCTGGCCATGCTACCCGATGTCGCCTCGAGGTTATCCAGACCATGGGGCGCCGTTGGGGACCCACCCGAAGTGCTACTTCACAGACCCTCTCCTCGCGCGACTTGCTTGTCAGCGCGATCCGGATAACATCCCATGCCCAGACTCATCTGCCTTATCTGAGCAGCAGTTTGGCTTGACACTCCTGAGACAGAGGGAGCACCTGCAGCCAGGCTCCTACTCTCAGTTCGCGTCCGTCATGTACGCTCGTACGAGCAGCAAGGAGGTCGACTTCACCGGCCCCTGGATGAGGAACGTGGCTTTCGAGAGCAAGTACGTTGATTCCGGCTGGAAGCGCGGGACTCGGACTCTGCGGGCTCTCACAGACCGGGGAGTGATCCTCACCCGCAGCGTCCTTGATCTTGAAGGGGATGTCTGGGCCGTTCCGGTGTCGGTCGCCGCCTGGCTGCTCGATCCGCCGCCTCCAACTTCGTAACCGGCCGAGTCACTCATCCCGGACGCTGACCGCGGCCCGGCGAGCGCTCCGCCGGCGACCGCCCACGACCTCGCCGGCACCTCCAGCGGCGTGACGTGGCGCGTGACGGACAGAGCGCCCTACCCCACTCCTCGAGAGTGGCGCTGGCGCGATCGCAGCAGTCTGGTCTGGGACGAGCGCCATCAGCCGTTCTGGGTCCGCCGCGGGCGGGTCACTGACCTTCCAGACGCCCAGCGCGGCGGACCGTGAGATACCAGAGCCCGTCGCGGCCCTGCCGAAGCCGGACCCCGACACGGCCGTTGCTCACCCGCTTCCCGTGCACGGTGAGGCCACTCGAAACACGGCGGAGCGCCGCGGAGCCTCCCCCACAGCCTGGGCGCCGTCAGCGGCGATGCGCCGGGAGGCGGCACGAGTTGCTCGACGGACGCCTCGGCGGGGGTACGGCGGAGGCTGCAAGCACCCCGTAGGGACAGCGCAGGGGTCAAGCCGCCGGAGCGAGACCCATCCTGTACTCGAATCTGGTGCCGGGAAAGGGAATCGAACCCTTACGAGCGTACGCTCACAGCGCCCTGAACGCTGCGTGTCTACCAGTTCCACCACCCCGGCACGATTGGGGCTCCGATCGTATCAGCCCCTGGCCGGGTCACGGCCGGATCGACGCCCCCCGGCCGGCCCCGGGCCGGCTCCCCCGTGCGCCCCTCGCCGCTACCAGGCGGCGGCGTCGCCGAAGGGGCTGCCCACCTCGGTGACCACCGCCCTGGCGAGCGTCCGGCTGACGACGAGGCTCTCCTGCGGGGCATAGAGGAAGACGGCGGGGACGTCCGCGGCCAGGTCGGCGGCCACGCGGACGGCGGCGGCGGTGCTCTGCGACACGGAGCCGGCCGTGGCCAGGGCCGTCAGGTCCTGATCGAGGAAGGCGTCGACCGGTCCGCCCGACACGTTGAAACCGGCGGGCGGTGTCGCCGTGGACAGCCAGTAGCTGCTGACGTCGGGGTCGGCGCCGTTGTCCCAGCCGGCGAGGGCGAGCTGGAACGCGGCGGAGAGGAGCACACCGCTCAGGAACTGGCCGCTGGGCACGATCGCCACGGTGGTGGCGATGCCGAGGGCGTCGAGCTGGGAGGCCACCCCGGTCGCCACCTGCGGCAGGGGCGCCGCGTCGGGGACGCTGAGGGTGAAGCTGAGGGCGACGCCGTTGCGACTCCGGTCGCCGTTGGCGCCGACCGCCCAGCCGTCCGCGGTGAGGGCGGCACCCGCCGCCTGGGGGTTGGGGAGGGCGCTGGCCGTCGCCTTGCCCAGCCAGAGGATGCCGGCCGGGATCGGGCCGTACTGCGGGACCCCCAGGCCCTCCAGGGGCCCGCTGATGATCTGGGTGCGGTCGATGGCCTCGTTCACGGCCGACCGGACCACCGGGTCGGACAGCCCCTGGACGCGCTCGTTGAAGATGAGGTCGACGAAACCGAAGGTGGTGACGTCCTCCGCCACCGAGCCCGACCGGCGCAGGAGCTGGGCCCGTTCGGCGGGGGTGGTGGCCAGCACCGCGTCGACCGACCCCGCGGCGAAGGCGGCGGCGGCGGCGGCGAAGCTCCCCATCGGCAGCACCGCGACGCGACCCATGCGGGGCCTCGCGTCCGCGTAGGGATTGCTGACCAGGGTGATGGCGCTCGAGTTCGTCCCGGCCACCTCGTAGGGGCCGGAGGTGGCAAGGGGGGTCCCCGACTCCGACGCGAGTCGGGCGACGGCGGCGTGCGTCATGGTCCCCAGTGGCAGGATGGGAAGCTGGCTCATCGTCACCGGGAACGACGCCCGGGGCGTGGCCAGGGACAGGGTCAGGGTGGCGCCCGACACCGTCGCGTCCACCCCGTTCCAGGCACTCGCCAGCGAGGTGCCGGGGAAGCCGTGGGACTGCACCCAGTCGATGGTGGCCAGCACGTCCTGCAGGGTCAGGGCGGTGCCGTCCGACCAGTGGAGCCCGGAGCGCAGCGTCAGCCGGTAGGTGAGCCCGTCGAGGCTGGTGGTCATCCCGGCGGCGAGGTCGGGGACGGGAGAGGCGCTGGCGTCGAGGCGCAGGAGGCTGCGGTAAAGGAGCGGGGACATGGCGGCGACCGCCGGGTCGGTGGCGTCGACCAGGGGATCGAGGGAGAGGGGCAGCCGGTCGGCGACCAGGGCGACCCGGTAGTTCACGACCGGCTGGGTGAGGTCACCGATGAGCCGTGCGCTGACGGCGGCCAGCGTCGCCGCCACGGCAATGCCGGCGAGGACCAGGGCGACGATGATCTCCAGCCGGCGAGCCGGCCGGTGGATCAGTGGCTGCCGGCCCAGAGATTCAGGGCGGACACGATCACGAACAGGCCGATGAACACCGCGCTCAGGCGCAGCAGGCCCGCCTCCAGGCCGCGACGTCGCCGGTAGCCGCCGCCAGGGTCTCCACCACCGCCGATGGTGCCGCCCAGCCCGCTCGACTTCGGCGTCTGGAGCAAGATGCCAAGCATCACGAGAATCGCGACCACGACCTGGACCGCGAGGAGAATGGTTCGCACGCAAGAGTGCCTCCGGGTTGACTCGCTGGCGAGTATAGCCGCCGAACGGGGGCTTCTCGGTTCGGTGATCGGCGGCCCGGGGCGCTGACCCCGCTCACAGCGCCCCGGGCAGCCCGGCGCGCCGGCGGACTCCCGGCCCACCCAGAGGAGCGCGCGACCAGGCTGGAAACGGGGTGGGCATAGGGTCATTTGGCCCTGGAATGCAGGAAGCTGGGTGGCGCACGATCCCCGCAGGATCGTTCAGGCGCGAATCCGTGGGGGCGGTACTCATGAGCGGCGTGTGGCATCCAGCGCATAACGAGTGGCTCGCCAGGCCCGATGGGGATACCCCGGCTGGTCGACCGGCGGGGGGGCATCGTCGGGGGATGGGCTCGCCCCGCGGCGATCCCCGGCATCAGCGCCGCATGGTGCGCTGCCTGATCGGAGTGTTCGGCGGTGCCCTCCTGCTGGGTGGGGCGGCCGTCGTCAGTCCGGTGGCGCTGGCAGCCGCCCCTCCGCTGACGTGGGCGGCTCCGGTGAGCGTGGACAGTTCCCCCACCATGCTCGGGGTCTCCTGCCCGGGCACCGGCCTCTGCGTTGCCGTGGGCTCGGCCGGCGACGTGGTCACCTCCACCGATCCCACCGGGGGGGCGGCGGACTGGACGGTGACCGACGGGGACGGTTCCAATTCGCTGGATGGCGCGTCCTGTCCCAGCAGCGGCCTCTGCGTCGCCGTGGACAACGCGGGCAACGTGGTCACCTCCACCAACCCCACCGGAGGGGCGTCGGCCTGGACGGCGACCCACGTGGACGGCACCGACTCTCTTCGCGGCGTGTCCTGTCCCAGCAGTGGCCTCTGTGTCGCCGTGGACAACGCGGGCGACGTAGCCATCTCCACCAACCCCACGGGAGGGGCCGCGGCCTGGACGGTGACCGACGTGGACGGCACCAACGCGCTGTCCGCGGTGTCCTGTCCCGCCAGCACACTCTGCGTCGCCGTGGACGGCGCGGGCAACACGGTCACCTCCACCAACCCCACCGGGGGAGCGTCAGCCTGGAAGGTGACCGACGTGGACGGCTCCAAGGCGCTGCTCGGCGTGTCCTGCTTCCCCACCGGCCCCTTCAGCGTCATCTACTGCGTCGCCTCGGACAACCAGGGCGATGTGGTGACCTCCGGCACGCCCACGGGATCGACCTGGACGGTGACCCATGTGGACACCTTCTACGACCTGCGCGGCGTCTCCTGTCTCAGCGGTCTCTGCGTCGCCGTGGACAACGGCGGCGAGGTGGTCACCTCCACCAACCCCACCGCGACCCCGCCCACCTGGACGCTGACCGACGAGGACGGCACCAACTGGCTGTACGGCGTGTCGTGTCCCAGCAGCGGCCTCTGCGTCGCCGTGGACGGGAGTGGCAACGTGGTGATCTCCACCAACCCCGCCGCGGCGACGCCGTCCTGGACGCTCAGCCACATCGGCGGCTCGTACTGGCTGGACGGCGTGTCGTGTCCCAGCAGCGGCCTCTGCGTCGCCGTGGACAGCGAGGGCGACGTGGTGACCTCCACCAACCCCACCGGCGGGACGGCGAGCTGGACGGTGACCCGCGTCGACGGCCTCAACCAGCTGCAGGGCGTGTCCTGTCCCAGCAGCGGCCTCTGCGTCGCCGTGGACGCTGCCGGCAATGTGGTCACCTCCACCAGCCCCGCCGGGGGCGTGTCGGCCTGGACCGTGACCCATGTGGAAGGGTACGTCCTGTACGGAGTGTCCTGCCCCAGCAGCGGCCTCTGCGTCGCCGTAGACGACGTGGGCGACGTGGTCACCTCCACCAACCCCACCGGGGGGGCCGCGGCCTGGACGGTGACCGACGTGGACAGCTCCAATCTGCTGGACGGTGTGTCCTGTCCCGGCAGTGGCGTCTGCGTCGCCGTGGACAACATGGGCAATGTGGTCACCTCCGCCAACCCCACCGGGGGGGCGTCGGCCTGGACGGTGGCCGACGCGGACGGCTCCAAGTACCTGCATGGCGTGTCCTGTCCCAGCACCAGCCTCTGCGTCGCCGTGGACGGGAGTGGCGACGTGGTGACCTCGACCAACCCCACCGGGGGGGCCGCCGCCTGGACGGTCACCGACGTGGACGGGACCGATGCGCTCTCCAGAGTCTCCTGTCCCAGCAGCGGCCTCTGCGTCGCCGTGGACGAGTACGGCAACTCGGTCACCTCGACCAACCCCACCGGCGCCTGGACGGTGACCAGCGTGGACGGCTCCAATGAACTGTTCGGCGTGTCCTGTCCCAGCAGCGGCCTCTGTGTCGCCGTGGACGACGACGGCAACGTGGTCACCGGAGTGAATTCGGCCAGTCTCCAGGATGTGCCGAGCACGCAGCAGTACTTCCTCCACGGCAGCGACGGCAGCACCTGGCAGCCGATGGACGCCAGCCTGCTCGCCGACACCTTCAGGCCCGCCACCACGGGCACCGCTCTGTTCAGCGCCAACGCCGATCTGTGGACCGAGAACGCGGGATTCAACCAGGACATCGGCATCTGCCTGGTGGCCGGGGCGCTGGTGCCGACCAGCTGTCCCTCGGGCGACCTGCTGGCCTGGAAGGAGTCGGGCGGCTTCGCCGGCACCTACTCGCCCAACGCCGCGTACGTCCAGGCGACGGCGACGGTCACCGCGGGGACGACCGAGACGGCCTTCGTCGTCTGGAAGACCAACAAGCTCATGCCCGCCGGCGACACCATCGCCGCCGGCGCGGGCGGCGGTCCCAGCTTCTCCCCGGTGCGGCTGACGGTGACACTGCCCGACGCCAGCGATGCGGTGAGCGGCGCGTCGAGCACGCTGCAGTACGCGATGAACGGCAGCGACGGTTCGACGTGGAAGTACGTCGACACCACCAACCTGGCGCTGACTCTCACCCCGGCGAGCGGCGTCGACACGGTGCTCAGTGCCAACGCCGATCTGTGGACCGAGGACGCGGGCTTCAACCAGGACGTCGGCATCTGCCTGGCTGCGGGGGCGACCCTGCCAACCGGCAGCTGCCCGAGTGCGGACGTGATCATGTGGAAGGAGTCGGGGGGCTTCGCCGGGACCTTCTCGCCCAACGCCGCCTTCGCCCAGACGGTCGTACCGATGAGCGCCGGGACCTACTCGGTGGCGCTGGTGTGGAAGGCCAACAAGCCCATGCCCGGCACCGACACGATCATGATCGGGGCGGGGTCCGGCCCCTACTCGCCCACCCGGCTGGTAGCGCTGCAGTACCCGGCCAGCGGCGGCGAGGCGGCCGTCGCCTCCAGCGCCGAGCAGTACAGCATGACGGACGGCAGCAACGGCAGCACCTGGCAGGTGCTCGACGCCACGCATCTGACGCTGACCGTGAACCGGGCAACCGGATGCGAGGCGGAGGTCGGTGGCAACGTCGACCTGTGGACCGATGCCGCGGGCTTCAACCAGGACATCGGCATCCAGGTCACGCCCGCCGGGGGAAGCCCCTCCATCGCGGCCTGGAAGGAGTCGGGGGGCTTCGCCGGGACCTTCTCGCCCAACGCCGCCTACGTCGAGGCGGTGATCCCCATCTCCATCGCCACCAGCTACAGCATCACCCTGGTGTGGAAGACCAACGTTGGCATGCCGTCCTCCGACTACATCGACGCGGCCGCCGGCGGCCCCGGTGCCTACTCCCCCACCACCCTCACCGCCACGGTGCACTGCTGACGGCGGCCGGTCACGGACAGCGGGCTGACCCCGCCGGAGGATCAGCCCCGTTCAGCCGGCGTCGCGCCCACCCGCGTTCGGGTTGCCGGGGATCCCCCAGGTGACGATGCGGCGTGGCGTGATCCTGATCAGCTCGGGGTCGAAGCTGGGCTGAACGCTCTCCCCGCCCCGATCCAGCGTCTCCGCCGTGCCCCGGATCTCGATGGCGTGCGGCGTCCAGGGCGCGACGACCTCGTCGATGACGATCGACGCGCGTCCCGTCGCCTGGACGTCCCGCCACTTCTTGCGGGTGGCAAAGCCGCCGTGGCCGCCGATGTCGATGGTCCCGGTGTCGGGGTTGTAGCGGAAGGCCACCGGCACGACGTGTGGCTGGCCGTCGGCGCCAACGGTGGCAAGGCGGCCGAGCCGCTGGCTCGCCATGAAGGTGATCTCCTCGTCGCTGAAGATGCTGATGGCCGGTCCTCCTGCGCCAGTTGGGGTGACGCGCTGGCATCCACTCTGACGCATAGGGACGGACGGACGCCTGCGGGGACTGCTGCGGGACCAGCTCCCGGCCGGCCGCGGCCGCCTCCCGCCCTTCTGCCGGCTCAGAGACCCTCCATCTCCACCGGACAGCCGAGGAAGACGCCGAGGCGGCGACCGGCCTCCGCCACGGCGGCGGCCTCGGGGGCCTCCAGCCAGCCGAAGGGGCGGACGTCGACCTGGACCGCGCGGCGGGCGCGGGCCCGGCGCCAGGCACCGCGGACCAGGCCGTCCACGGTGACGACGTTGGCGAGGACGCTGCCGAAGGAGAGGAGGCCCGGCTCCAGGGGGTGCTCGGGATGGACCAGCGCCTCCCGATCCCGGTAGGCGACGGTGTACTCGTCGAAGTTGGGCAGCAGATGGGCGAGCGGTGGCCTCCGGCGCGCCCTCACGGGCTCCCATTCGGCGTCGAGCCAGGGGTCGCCACCGTCCGCCGGCGTGCGCCCGGGGATCCCCGCCCGCTCCACGGCGGCGCGCGCGTCGGCCGCGGCGAGCCCGGACCACCAGGCGAAGTCCCGCACCCGGGCCGGGCCGTGGCTGCGGAAGTACCGCCTCGCCAGCTCGGCCAGCGCGGCGGGACGCTCCAGCTCGGGTCCGGCGGGGACCCGCTCGTCCAGCAGGGCGTAGGTGAACTCCCGGCCGCGGCGCGGGCCGCTGACGATCACCGCGTCCGTCTCGGCGCAGATCAGCAGGTGGGGCAGCCGCTGACCCCGTGCGGAGATGCCGGCGGCCTCCAGCGCCACCCCGAGCTCGGGGCGGGTGAGATGCCGCCCGCCGGTGAGCGCGGCCCGGAAGACCAGGGAGGCGCGCTCCACGGTCGGCTCGTCGAGCTCGAGCTCGCGGAAGCGGCTCGCAGACGACCGCCCTCTCCCGGCACGGGTCAGGCCGACCATCCAGCGGACGTCCGCGGGAAGGACGAAGTGCCAGGTCGAGCGCATGACGTGGGTGCGCAGGATGGCGCCCTCGTCGACGAGGCGGTCCACCAGGTCGTCGGTGACGCCGCCGGCCCGCTGCGCCAGCGCCCACTTCGCCGCGCCGTAGTCCTGGGCCTGCACCGCGCCCATCCAGCCCACCACCTCGGCGGCCCCGGGGAGCGGATTGCCGGCGAGCCGCTGCGCCCGGAGGCGCCGCGCCACGACCTCTCCGCTCACCGCGAGATGAGGCTGGTCCCCGTCATCTCCTCGGGCTTGTCCAGGCCCATGATCTCCAGCACCGTCGGGGCGACGTCGCTGAGACCGCCGCCCTCCCGCAGCGAGCGGGCCTGCGAACCGGTGATGACGACCGGCACCGGGTTCAGCGTGTGGGCGGTGAGGGGCTTCTGCGTCTGCGCGTCGATCTTCAACTCGGCGTTGCCGTGGTCGGCGGTGATGAGCACGGTGCCTCCCCTGGCCTGCGCCGCCGCGACCACGCGGCCGAGGCAGCCGTCCACGGTCTCGCAGGCCGTCACGGTGGCCGGGAAGACCCCGGTGTGGCCGACCATGTCCGGGTTGGCGTAGTTGACGACGATGAGCGAGTCGACGCCCATCTCGATGCGCTCCACGACGACGTCGGTGACCGCGCGGGCGCTCATCTCGGGGACGAGGTCGTAGGTGGCCGCCTTCTGCGACGGCACCAGCTGCCGCTCCTCGCCGGGGAAGGGCTGCTCGCGGCCGCCGTTGATGAAGTAGGTGACGTGGGCGTACTTCTCGGTCTCGGCGACGTGGAACTGGCGCGCCCCGCTGCGGCTGACCACCTCGGCCAGGGTGTTGCGCACGTCGTCGCGGGGGAAGGCGATGGCGACGGGGAGGTCTCTCTCGTACTCCGTCATGGTGACGTAGAGGAGATCGCGAGGAACGCGGCTCCGCTCGAACTGGGGGAAGTCGGGCGTGATGAGCGCCTGGGTGAGCTGGCGGGCCCGGTCCGGGCGGAAGTTGAAGAAGATCACCGAGTCGGAATCGGCGATCCGCACCGGCTCCTCGCCGGCGGCGCAGATGCTCACCGGGGGAAGGAACTCGTCGTTGACGCCCTGCCCGTACTCCGCCTGGATGTAGGCGACGGGGTCGGCGGCACGGGCGTCGCTGCTGCCGGCGACGACCTCGTAGGCGCGGGCGATGCGCTCCCAGCGCTTGTCGCGGTCCATCGCGTAGTAGCGGCCGGCCACCGAGACGACCCGGCCCACGCCGACCCTGGCCAGCGCCTCGACGAACTCCGCCATGAAGGCGGCGCCGCTGGTGGGCAGCTCGTCGCGACCGTCGGTGAAGGCGTGCACGTAGACCCGGTCGAGACCGCGGCGCCGCGCCAGCTCGCAGATCGCCACGGCGTGCTCCTGGTGGCTGTGCACACCGCCCGGCGAGACGAGGCCGAGCAGGTGCAGCGCGCGTCCGCGCTGGATCGCCGTGTCGACCGCGCTGATGAGGGCCGGGTTCTCGTAGAAGCTGCCGTCGCGGATGGCCCGGCCGATGCGGGTCAATGGCTGGAAGATGACGCGGCCGGCGCCGATGGTGAGATGGCCCACCTCGGAGTTGCCCTGCTGGCCCTCGGGCACGCCCACCGCCTCGCCGCTCGCCGCCACCAGCGTGCGGGGGCAGCTCTCCCACATCCGGTCGAAGTGGGGGGTCCGCGCCGCCAGGATGGCGTTGCCGAAGGCGTCGGGGTTGTACCCCCAGCCGTCGATGATGACGAGGACGAAGGGCCGCGTCTGGCCGGTCACCTCTGGAGACGGGCCTCGGCGGCCCGGACGATGACACTGAAGGCGTCCACCCGGAGGCTGGCACCGCCCACCAGGGCACCGTCGATGTGGGGCTGGGCGAACAGCTCCGCCGCGTTGGCGGCGGTCACGCTGCCGCCGTAGAGGATGGGCACGCTGCTGGCGGCCTCGCCGAGGAGCTCGTCGAGCCGGCTGGCGATGTGGGCGCAGACCTCCTCCGCCTGGTCGGGCGTCGCCGTCCGGCCCGTGCCGATGGCCCAGACCGGTTCGTAGGCGATGACGAACTCGCCGTCGCCCGGGTCCTCGATGCCCTCCAGGGCGCTGCGCAGATGCCGGTCGACGACCGCCATGGTGGTGCCGGCCTCGCGCTCGTCCTCGGTCTCGCCGACGGCGAGGGTGATGCGCAGCCGGTGCTGGCGGGCAGCCCGCAGCTTGCGGGCGATCAGATCGTCGCTCTCGCCCATGATGTGGCGGCGCTCGGAGTGGCCGAGGAGCACGTCGTCGCAGAGGCCGGCCAGCATCGCCGGCGAGACCTCGCCGGTGAAGGCGCCGCGGTCCTCCGCGTAGCAGTCCTGGGCGCCGAGACGGATGCGGCTGCCGCGCAGCGCCTCCCGCACCGGCACGAGGTGGGTGAAGGGGGGCAGCACGGCCACCTCCACCAGCGCCTGCTCCAGCTCGGCGCGCAGCGCCCGGGCCAGGGCCACGCCCTCGTCCACGGTGGTGTTCATCTTCCAGTTGCCCGCCACCAGTGGGCTCGGATGCGGGGCGCTCACAGACGCACCTTCTCTTCGAGGGCGGCGACGCCGGGCAGCTCCCTGCCCTCCAGGAACTCGAGCGTCGCGCCGCCACCCGTGGAGACGTGGGTGATGCTCTCGGTGACCCCGGCGGCGTCGAGGGCGGCGGCGAGGTCCCCTCCCCCCACCACGCTGGTCGCCGACGACCTGCCCAGGGCCTCGGCCACGGCGCGCGTGCCGCGGGCGAAGTCGGCGATCTCGTAGATGCCGAGCGGCCCGTTCCACACCACCGTGCCCGCCCCCTGGCAGGCCTGGGCGATGAGGCGGCAGGTCTCGGGACCGGCGTCGACCACCATCTTGTCGTCGGGGATGGCGGTCCAGGCCACCGTCTCGGCCGCGGCCCCGGCGACCGCCTCGGCGACGACCACGCAGTCGACGGGCAGCTTGATCTCCCTGCCGGAGGCGCCGGCCTTGGCCAGCAGCTCCCTGGCCGTCTCGATCCACTCCTCCTCGACCAGGGACGTGCCGGTCCCCATGCCGAGGGCGCGGTAGAAGGTGCAGGCCATGGCACCGCCGATCCAGAGGGTGTCCACCCGCTTCAGCAGGTTCTCGACGACGCCGATCTTGGTGGAGATCTTGGCCCCGCCGATGATGGCCACCAGCGGCCTGCGGGGGTCCTCCAGGACCCCGCCGAGGACCTCGAGCTCGCGCGCCATGAGGTACCCGGACACGGCCGAGAGGTGGTGGGCGATGCCCTCCGTCGAGGCGTGGGCCCGGTGGGCCGTGCCGAAGGCGTCGTTGACGTAGACGTCCGCCAGAGCGGCGAGCTTCTCGACGAAGGCCGGGTCGTTCGCCTCCTCGCCGGGCTCGAAGCGGACGTTCTCCAGCATGGCCACGTCGCCGTTGGCGAGACGGGCGATCGCCCTCTCCACCTCGGGGCCGACGACGGCGGGAAGCTGCTCGACCGTCGTCCCCAGCAGCTCGCCGAGCCGCACCGCCAGGGGGGCGGTGGTCAGCGCGGGGTTGACCTTGCCCTTGGGGCGGCCCAGGTGGGTGACGACGATGATCCGGGCGCCCCGCTCGCGGAGCGTCCTCAGGGTGGGCAGCGCAGCCCGGATGCGGCGGTCGTCGACGATGACGCCGTCCTTCATGGGGACGTTGAAGTCGACACGAACCAGGACGCGCTTCCCGGATACCGTGATGTCGTCGATGGTTGCCTTCACGGTCGCCCTACAGCAGGGCGCCGATCTTCTGGACCAGGTCGACGGTGCGGCAGCTGTAGCCCCACTCGTTGTCGTACCAGGCCAGCACCTTGGCGTGGCGATCCCCGATGACCAGGGTGGAGAGCAGGTCGACGACCGTGGACCGCGACTCGTGCAGGTAGTCGGCGGAGACCAGGGGCTCGTCGCTGACGCCGAGGATGCCCTTGAGCGAGCCCTCCGCCGCCTTGCTGAAGGCCGCGTTGATCTCCTCGGCCGTCGCCGCCTTCTCCAGCAGCACGGTGAGGTCGACGAGGGAGACATCGGGGGTGGGAACCCGCAGAGCGAAGCCGGTCAGCTTGCCCTTGAGCTCGGGGAGCACCAGGTGCAGCGCCTTGGCGGCACCGGAGGAGGTGGGGATGATCGCCAGCGCCGCCGCCCGCGCCCGGCGCAGGTCGCTGTGGGGGGTGTCGAGGATCACCTGGTCGTTGGTGTAGGAGTGCACCGTGGTCATGAACCCGGTCTCGATGCCGAAGGTGTCGCTCAGCACCTTGGCCACCGGGGCCAGGCAGTTGGTGGTGCAGGAGGCGTTGCTGACGATGTGGTGCTTGGCCGGGTCGTAGGCCTTGTCGTTGACGCCGAGGACGATGGTGATGTCCTCGTTCTTGGCCGGGGCCGAGATGATGACCTTCTTGGCGCCGGCGTCGATGTGGGCCTTCGCCTTGGTGGCGTCGGTGAACCTGCCGGTCGACTCGACGACCACGTCGACGCCGAGCTCGCCCCAGGGAAGGTTGGCGGGGTCGCGCTCGGCGAGGACCTTGACGCGCTTCCCGTTGATCACGATCGAGTCGCCGTCGACGGCAACCGTCCCGGGGAAGTGCCCGAGGATGGTGTCGTACTTGAGCAGGTGCGCCAGCGTCTGCGGGGTGGTGATGTCGTTGACGGCGACGAGGCCGAGGTCGATCCCCTGCTGCTGAGCCGCTCGCACGATGTTGCGCCCGATCCTGCCGAAACCGTTGATGCCGACCTTGACAGCCATGGAAACTCCTCAGGGTTGTAGGGGCGGAAGCCCAGGGGAGGGTACCAACTGGGCCATCCTCCACGTCGTTCCAGCCCATCATCGCGCGCCCGCCGCGGGGCTCGCCAGGGCCGTCTGTCAAGAACCGGTGTTCCCCACAGGACCCGGGGGCTCCTCCCCCGCCCCGCCTCCGGCGACGGCGACGAGGCGGTGCAGGCGTCCGGCCATGGCGGAGCGGCTGCAGCCCGCCGCCGTGGCCAGGCTCTCCAGGGTGGCGCGGGGGCGGCGGCGGCGGAGCCCGGCCGCCTCGCGCAGCGCCGGCGGCAGGGCCTCCCACCGCAGGGCGTCCTCGCGGAGCCGGTCGATGGCCTCGAGCTGGAGGACGGCGGCGACCAGGCTGCGCCGCAGGTTGGCCGTCTCGGCGTTGAGCCGCCGGTTGACCCCGGCGCGGAGATCGCGGACGACCCTTCCCCCCTCGAACTCGAGGCGCCCGCGGTGGGCACCCATGGAGCTGAGCGCCACCGCGACCCCGCTGGCGGAGCGGACCGCCACCAGGGGGCGCCCGCGCCGCTCCACGACGACCGCCTCGACGCCGAGCCGTGCCAGGTCGGCCCTGGCCCGGCCGGCGGCCGCCTGGGAGGCGACCAGGAGCTCCATCTGCGGCGGGCCGTCCGCCCGCCCCACCGAGCCGGCGGCGAGGAACAGGCCGCGGAGCCGGGACCGGGCGCAGCACAGGTTCGGGGACGACGGCCCGGGCTCGGCGCTGACACGGTAGCGGTGCCGCCGCGCCGTCGCCAGCCGCTCCACCGACGCCGGGATGCCCTCGGCGTGCAGGGCGGCGAGCGCCGCGCGCGCGGCGACCGGCCGGGTGGTCACCACCACCCCCGCCTCTCCGCCCTGGCGCATGCCCTCGATGAGGGCGGCGCGGCAGCAGCGCAGGGGCGGCGTGTGCGGCGCAAGCTCGGCGACGACGCGCTCGGTGAAGGTGGGGCCCCGCATGGCTCAGTCCAGCGCCCCGCCGGTCAGCGCGGGTCGGGCCGGTGGACGTCCCGGTGGCGGACCTCCACCTCGACGCCGTCCCCTCGCAGCCGCCCGGCCAGCTCTTCGGCGACGACCACGGAGCGGTGGCGGCCCCCGGTGCAGCCGACGGCGACGTGGAGGTGGCGGCGGCCGTGCCCCGCGTACTGCTCCAGGGTCCAGGTCAGCAGCTCCGCGAGGCGCCCGGACAGGTCGCTCGTCCGGGGGTCGCCGAGCACGTGGTCCCGCACGGCGGCGTCCAGCCCGGTGAGCGGGCGCAGCTCCGGGACCCAGAACGGGTTGCGCAGGAAGCGGACGTCCACCACCCAGTCGGCCTCGTCCTGGATGCCGAACTTGAAGCCGAAGGAGGAGACGGTGAGGCGCAGCGCCGCCTCCGTGCCCGAGGGCAGCACCAGGCCGGTGACCCGGCGTCGCAACTCCGCCGGGTCGAGGTCGCTCGTGTCAATGACCGTGTCGGCGGCGGCGCGCAGCCCGGCGAGGAGGTCGCGCTCGCGGCGGATCGCGGCCAGCGGCGCCCCGGCGGCGGCGCAGGGATGGGGCAGCGAGCTCTCCCCCTGCCGCCTGGCCAGCACCCTGTCGGAGGCGGTCAGGTAGAGGACCCGGACCCCCTCGGGCGGTACCAGGCCGGCCACCGCCTCGCCCTGCCGGGCGTCCACCAGGGCGACCGCGGTGCGCCGTCTGGGCAGGCGCGCCCAGCCGGCCACCAGGTCACACCCGAGGTTGTCGGTGACCTCGGCGCCCGCCAGCTCCAGGGCCGCGCGGGCCGTGGCCCGGCCGGCGCCGCTCATCCCGCTCAGGATCCATGCGGGGGGCTCCGGGGTCATCTCGCCGCGATTGTACGGAGCCGGGGGACGGCGGGCCGGGAGGCCGGCGGACGGCGCCGGGGCCCTCCACTCACAGCAGCTCCTTGAGGCTGCGGGCGACGGCGGCGGGCACGACCTCCACCAGCTCCTCCAGACTCGCCGCGGCGATGGCGTCGACGGTCCCGAAGCGGCGCAGCAGGGCCCGCTTGCGCACCGGCCCCAGGCCGGGCACCGAGTCCAGCCGGGAGCGCAGCGCCGACTTCGCCCGCCGGGCGCGATGGCGCGTGATGGCGAAGCGGTGGGCCTCGTCGCGGACCCGCTGGACGAGGAACAGCGTCGGCGTGTCCCTGGGGATGATGATCGGGTCGGGTGACTGGGGCCGGAACAGCTCCTCGTTGCGCTTGGCAAGCCCGAAGACGGCGACGCCACCCAGGCCCGCCTCGACGAGAACGGAGTGGGCGGCGCCGAGCTGGCCCTTGCCGCCGTCGATGAGAATGAGGTCGGGCAGCGCGGCGAAGCTGTCCTCGGAGGCGGCGCTGGCCCGGCGCCCGCTTCTCTGCGCGCCGCCGGGCCGCTCCTCCTCCCCGTTGGCGCCGTCGGGGTCGTCGACGGGGATGTCGCCGGGCGCCTCCCCGGCCATCTCGTCCCTCGCCTGCAGGTGGCGGGCGAAGCGCCGCCGCAGCGTCTCCCCCATCGACGCGAAGTCGTCGGCTCCCTCGACGGTCCTGATGCCGAAGTGGCGGTAGTGGTCGGGCCGCGGCCGCCCGTCCTCGAACACCACCATGGAGCCCACCGAGTTGGTGCCCATGGTGTTGCTGATGTCGTAGCACTCGATGCGCCGCGGCGGCTCGTCGAGGTCGAGCCGGGCGGCGAGATCGCTGAGCAGCGACTCGGTCCGCTCCGCGTCGAAGTCCTCGACGACGCGGCGCTGGCGCAGGGCGGCCAGCGCCGTCTCCCGGGCCCGCTCCACCAGGCGGCGGAGCTCGCCGCGCTGCGGGGTGCGGAGGTCCACCGGGCCGCCGCGCTCGCCGGAGAGGAAGTCGACGAGGTCGGCGGCGTCCTCGGGCGGATCGGAGGTGAGGATGACGCGGGGCACCTGGGGTGCGCTGCCGTACAGCTGGGGGATGAAGGCGCCCAGGCACTCGGCCGGGGAGCGGTCGCCGATGCCCTCGACCTCGTGCGTCTCCATGCCGATGACGCGGCCGCCGCGGACGGTGAGCACCGCCGCCATGCCCCGGCCCGCCTCGATGGCGATGGCCACCGCGTCGTGGTCGCCGCGCCGCCCGCTGAGCACGTCCTGACGCTCGCCGATGCGCTCGATGGCGCGCAGCCGGTCGCGGAAGCGGGCGGCCAGCTCGTAGTCGAGCTTGGCGGCGGCAATGTCCATCTGCCGGCGCATGTCGTCGCTCAGGACCTTGCTGCGGCCCTCCATGAACATCTCCACCTGCTCCAGCAGCCGGGCGTAGGCGGCCTCGTCGATGCGCCCCTCGCAGGGGCCGCCGCAGCGCTTGATGTGGTAGTCGAGGCAGACGCGCCCCCGGCGGAAGAGCTCGTCGCTGCAGGTGCGGAAGGGGAAGATGGTGCGCAGCGCGCGCACCGTGCCGCGCAGCGACTGGGCGCTGGTGTAGGGGCCGAAGTAGCGCGCTCCGTCGCGCTGCACGCGGCGCGTGTAGTAGGGGCGGGGGAAGAGCGTCGCCCGCCGCCCCGCCTCGCCGCGCGGTGCCCTCAGCTTCTCCCTCGCCGTGCCCGGCGCGAAGCTGCCCGGGGAACCCGGCGCCGGCACCTTCAGGTACAGGTAGTTCTTGTCATCCTTGAGACGAACGTTGTAGCGCGGGCGGTGGCGCTTGATCAGGGTGTTCTCCAGGATCAGCGCCTCGCGGGGGCTGGCACAGGCGATCACCTCGAAGTCGAAGACCCTCTCCACCAGCTGGCGGGTGCGCTCGGGCAGGCTGGGGATGCCGGTGAAGTAGGAGCGCAGGCGGTTCTGCAGGACGGCCGCCTTGCCGACGTAGGCGACCCTGCCCGCCAGGTCGCGCATGACGTAGACGCCCGGCCCCTGCGGGGCGGCGCGGAGCCGCGCGCGGAGCAGGTCCGGGTTGTCGATCAGCCGCGCGGCACGGACCGTGGTGGCCACCGGCTCACTCTAGCGCCGTCCCGGTCACGCCTCGCTCCGCCGTCTCCAGCTCCTCAATGAAGGCCGCCTCGTCGATGACGCGGACGCCGAGCCGCTGCGCCGTCTCCAGCTTGCTGCCGGCGCCGGGGCCGGCCACGACGACGGCCGTCTTGCGGCTGACGCTCGACCCCGGGTTGCCACCGAGCCGGCGGATGCGCTCCTCGGCCTCGGGGCGGGTCATCGCCTCCAGCGACCCGGTGAGCACCCAGGTCTGCCCCGACCACGGCCCCTCGCCCGCCGGGACGCCCTCGGCGACGACGCCCGCGCCGGCCAGCCGGCGCAGCAGCAGGCGCGCGTCGTCACTGCGGAACCATGTCGCGATGGCGGAGGCGACCGCCGGGCCGATGCCCGCCACCTGGGTGAGATCGTCCTCGCCGGCCTCGGTCAGGCGCTCCAGGGAGCCGAAGTGGGTGGCCAGGTCGGCCGCCGTGTGCTCGCCGACCTGGGGCACGCCGAGGGCGTTGATGAGACGGTGGAGGGGGACGCGCCTGCGCGCGGCGATGCTGCGCAGCAGGTTGTCGGCGGAACGCTCGGCGAATCCCTCCAGGGTCAGCAGCTGCTCGCGGGTCACCGAGAAGAGGTCGGCGGCGTCCGCGACGTAGCCCGCCTCGATGAGGGCCTCGACGATGGCGGGGCCCAGCCCCTCGATGTTGAGGGCCGAGCGCCCGGCGAAGTGGGTCAGCCGCTCCCGCCGCTGCGCCGGGCAGAGGGGATTGAGACAGCGCCGGGCCACCTCCCCCTCCTGCCGGACCAGGGTGGAGCCACAGTCGGGGCATCCCGGCGGGAAGGCCCAGGGCACCGCCCCTGCGGGGCGCTTCTCCGGGACGACACGGACGATCTCGGGGATGACGTCGCCCGCCTTGTGCAGCACCACGGTGTCGCCGACGCGGATGTCCTTGCGCGCCACCTCGTCCTCGTTGTGCAGGGTGCAGCGGCGCACCACGCTGCCGGCGACCCGGACGGGCTCCAGGAAGGCGACCGGTGTGCAGGTCCCGGTGCGGCCCACGTTGACCCCGATGTCGAGGACCACCGTCTCCCTCTCCTCGGGCGGGAACTTGTAGGCGATGGCCCAGCGGGGCGAGCGCGAGACCGCGCCCAGCTCCACCTGGTCGGCGACCGGGTTGACCTTGATGACGACGCCGTCGGTCTCGTAGTCGAGGTGGTGGCGCTCCTCCCGCCACCTCTCCAGGTACGCCGTGATCTCGTCGCCGACGACGAGCCCGGCGTGCGGGTTGACGCGGAAGCCCAGCCGGGCGAGCAGGTCCAGGGCCTCGGTCTGGGAGCGCGCCGGGCCGGGCGGATCCAGGTGATACATGAACGTCTGCAGGCCCCGGCCCGCGGTGACCGACGGGTCGAGCTGGCGGACCGCCCCCGCCGCGGCGTTGCGCGGGTTGGCGTAGTTGGCCTTGCCCTGCTCCTCCAGCCTCTGGTTGAGGGCGGCGAAGCTGGGCTTGGGCATGTACACCTCGCCGCGCACCTCGAACTCGGCGGGCATCTCGTCCTCCACGGGGTGCAGCCGCATCGGCACCGAGCGGATGGTGCGCACGTTGGCGGTGACGTCCTCGCCCTGCACGCCGTCGCCCCGCGTGGCGCCGCGGACCAGCTCCCCGTCGCGGTAGGTCAGGGAGACGGCGAGGCCGTCGATCTTCAGCTCGCAGACGTAGCTGTCCACCCCGGGGACGATGCGCTGGACCCGCTTGCGGAAGGCGTCCACCTCCTCGGCGGAGAAGGCGTTGGCGAGGGAGAGCATCGGGGTGCGGTGGACCCATTTGGCGAACGCGGCCGAGGGCGCCCCGCCGACCCGCTGCGTGGGGGAGTCCGGCGTCTGCAGCTCCGGGTAGCGCTCCTCCAGCTCGACCAGCTCGCGGAACAGGCGGTCGTACTCGGCGTCGGTGATCTCCGGCTGGTCGAGGACGTGGTAGAGGCGGCTGTGGTGCTCGACCTGGGCGCGGAGGTCGGCGGCGCGCCGGCGGGCCGGCTCGGGCGTGGTCGGCGGGCTGTCGGTCATGGTTTCTCGTCACCCGGTGGAGGTCGCAGCCGATTATCGCCGCACCGAAGCCGCGCGGCGACGGGGCGGAGGTACGGTTGGAGGCGATGGCGCGCACCTCGGCCTTCCTCGACCCCCTGCTCAACCGCTACCTGGCGGCGCAGGTGCGGCCCGCCGATCCCCTGCTCGACGAGCTGGTCGCCGAGACCGCGCGGGTGGCGCCGGGCGCGGACCTGTCCGTCAGCCCCGACGAGGGCGGGCTGCTCCGGCTCCTGGTGAGGCTCTCCGGCGCCCGCTCCGCCATCGAGCTCGGGACCTTCACCGGCTACTCCTCGATCTGCATCGCCCAGAGCCTCCCCCCGGACGGCCGCCTGCTCTGCTGCGACGTCAGCGCCGAGTGGACCGCCGTGGCGCGGCGCTTCTGGGAGCGGGCCGGCCTGCTCGACCGCATCGAGCTGAGGCTGGCGCCGGCGCTGGAGACGCTGGCCGCGATGCCGCGCGAGCCCCTCTTCGACTTCGCCTTCGTCGACGCCATCAAGGACGAATACGTCGACTACTACGAGGCGCTGGTGCCCCGGCTGACCCCGGGCGGGGTGATCGCCGTCGACAACGTGCTCCGCCGGGGACAGGTCGCCGCCGCGGAACCACCCGACCAGCGCACCACCGTCATCCGCCGCTTCAACGACCACGTGCGGGCCGACCCGAGGACGGACTCCCTCATCGTCCCCATCGGCGACGGCCTGGGCCTGATCACCCTGGCGGCCTGAGCCGTCCGGGACGGCGCACCGCCGGGGCCGGCGCCCGTAACCGCCCGGTGTCCGGTTGCTTCAGACTAGGTAACTTCACTAACTAATTGTCTGGAGCGGCCAGGAGCCCCGGGTGTCCCTTCTCTCCCGATCCGAGCGGACCCTGATCAGCGTGCAGGGCCTGTACACCCTGGCCAGCGCCATCGCCGGCATCTTCCTCAACCTCTACATCTTCGACGAGGGCGGGTTCCGGGCGGTGGTGTCGTACCAGACGGTCGCCATGCTCCTCCTCTACCTGGTCTACGTCTCCGGCGGCTACCTGCTCCGGCACCTCTCCGCCCGGGATCTGACCCAGGCAGGCCTGGTGCTCCAGGGGGTCCTGTACGGCGCCATCTTCGTGGCGGGGCGGGGCGCCTCCCGGTGGCTCGTCCCCCTGGCGGTGATCAGCGGCATCGGCCAGGGCCTCTTCTGGTCCGGCCTCAACGTCGTCGTCTACGTCGACACCCGCGTCGCCACCCGCACCGTGTTCTTCTCCCGGCTGCGCCCGGTGACCCAGGCGGCCTCGGCGTTCGGCCCGATCGGGGGCGGCCTCGTCATCGGTCTGGCCGCGGCGATGGGTCGCAGCGACGCCGGGTACGGCGCCGTCTTCGCCGGCCTCAGCGTCATCGTCCTCGCGGCGGCGTTCTCCGCCCGGCGGCTGGCCCCATACAGCGGCATGCGCTTCTCCCTCGGCGACATCTTCCGCAACCGGCGGGGACGGGTCCGCGTCGCCGTCCTGGCGCAGCAGGTGGCCCAGGGCATGTGGGACAGCTCCTTCGGGACGGTTGTGGGTGCTGCTGCTCTTCAGCGCCATGGGCAGCGATACGCTGGTCAGCGTCGTGGCGGGCGCAGGCGCCCTGGTGTACGCGGCCTCCAGCCTCCTGGCCGGCCGCATGCTGGGGCGATCCCCCCGCTCGGGGCGGATCGGCACCGTCCTCATCCCGCTCGGCGTCCTCGCCTTCGGCCTGGGGCCGGGATGGCTCCAGATCGCGGCCTTCATCCTCCTGGTGCGCGGAGCGGGGCCTTTCCAGGACGTCCCGGTGGGCCGCATCGTGTACGACACGCTGGACGACCTCCCCGGCGACTGGCGGGCGAAGTACCACCACCTGGCCGAGCGGGAGATCGCCCTGGGAGGGGCGCGGGTCGTCAGCTTCCTACTGATGGCGCTCGCCTTCGCCCACGGCAACGACCCCGGCACCGCACGGCTCGTGGTCGTCGCCCTCGCCGTCTGCCCGCTCGCCGTCGGGCTGCTGCAGCACCGCCTCGAGCGGCTGCGCGCCGGAGCCTCCCCGTCGCCGCGGGCGCCGGCGACGGCCGCCTGCGCGGCGACCACCGGCTAGGGCGGCGGCCCGGCCGAGAATGCCCGGCGGCGACGATGCCCGCATGGGAGCCCCGGTCAGCTGTCACGTCGACCTGAGGCGCGCGGATGTCTATCGAGCACTGCTCGACCCGGACGCCGCCGCGGCCTGGTGGGTGCCGGAGGCGATGAGCGCCCACATCCGCGAATTCGATGCCCGAATCGGAGACCCGTGTCGCTGGACAAGCCTGGCGGCCGGCGGAAACGCACCTCGCGGGTGCTCATGCCGCAACCCAAGGTCCCGAGGGCTTCCATCCAGCGCGAGCGTCTGGGCTACGTTCGCTGACGTGGGTCAGGTGGGACTCGGAGTGACGCTGGGCGACAGGGTCACTGTGGATCCGTAACTGCCGTCGACTATCTTCACAATCAGCGGGACTTCGAGATCGAGGCTGGCGGGCAGCTGGAGTACGCTCGTCGTCGGCGCCAGATCCGTGGTGCACGCGGCCGTGGGGTCCGGGATCCACTCCGTGATCGTGACCGAAACGGCGTTCTGAGCGATGTTCGCCTGCAGGTGGGTCGGCAGGCCGGGGCATCCGCTGCTTCCCCACGTGACGATCGCGATCTGACCCTCTGCGGCCCAGAAGACGGAGTCCGGCGGCCGCCCGTTCGCCGCCGTCTCTGTGCCGGGAGGAAACCCGGGGTAGTGGGTCAAAGCGATGGATGAGGGTGCAGGAGTACTGGGCGGGGAAGAGAGCCGAGTTGACCCACAAGCGGCGGCCAGGATGGCTACCGCGACTGTCATGACAAGCACCGCCGCCAAGCGGACGCTGTCCCACCCCACAGGCTCAACGGCCACTGCGCCTCGAGGCGACTTTGCGGGGATGCTCCGATTATCCTTCACGGTTCGACTTCCATTTGCACTTCCTCGCCCGCGCCACTCATCAACGCCAGTTGGGCTTCCTCAAGTATCAATGCTCAGAGTACCCCAACCCAACTCTGACGTCACAGTGGCTTCATACCCCACAGTCTCCGCGTAACAGGTGTTGCCAGCGACACCTACGATCGTCCCGACCGCATACACGTAGTAACCGGAACGGACGAATGCAGGCCCACCGCTGTCCCCATGTTGACACGGAGGGCTGCTTCGCGCAGCGCCAGTCATCCCGCAGACCGGGTACGTTCCGACGCCAGAGTAGTAGACCTCCTCGTCGCCGCGGGCGCCGCCGACGACCGCCCGCGCGACGACCACCGGGTAGCGCGGCGGTCGGGCCCCTGTCGGACCATCCCCGGGCCTCGGCGATCGCCACCGTCGTGGCGTCGCCGTGGCCGAGCCCGCACCGGGCTCGTCCGGCTCTCCCCCGCGGCCTCCTGCGTGGTGAGCACGACCAGGCGGCACCACCGGCGGCCTCCGGCGTCGGTCCGGACGGACAGAGTCCCCGCGGCGACGTCGACGGCGCTCACCCGGCCCCGCGTGCGCGTGGGGATGGTGATCCTGTGCTGCCGGGTTGCCTCATCCTCGCGCAGCAGGGGCGTCCTGTCGGCGCTGACCCGGATCCGATGGCCGACGATGCCAACGGCGCCCGACTCTGCGCATCTGGCCGTCACGCACTCCTCCTTGAGGTTCGTCCCCAGGAGGAGTGCGCAACTCCGCCGCGAGTTGTGGCCTCAGAGGTCACGTTTGCCGAATCATCGCCGTCGCTCCATCTGGGCCGCGCCGCCACCGATCCCAATCACGATCGCCAGCACAACGGAGACTTCGAGCGACATTCCCGGAGAGGCCGCCGCTCCGGTCATGCTCGCGAAGATGAAACTGCCGCGGACCATAGCCCAGAAGGTGATGAAGAGAAGAATCTCAACCGCCGCGAAGACCATCCAAACGACGGACTCGCCGACGGGACCAACGACGTGAGGCTGCGGCACCCGTTGCAGGACGAAGAAGACGATCGCGGCGACCAGTAGGGCTGCGGGGACAAAGCCGACTCCGTACCAGAGGGAGGTGTGGGCATCGACACCTCCCAGGGCGCAGAAGAGGCCTCCTGAGCACTGTGGACCCACGTTGAGCCATGACTGCTCCAAGGAAAACGCGACGAGGAGAGCAAGGGAGACGCCGATGATGACGTAGCCCACGACCGCCCGTGAGGGGACCGGGTCCTGAGACCTTGCCGACGGGACGGAAGCTTCCCGTCCCCTCATCCGCACTCGGGTACTTCGGTCGCCCCGAGCGCATCTGGCCAACCCGCCGAGGGCCAGCACGATCGCCAGTCCAACGGCAGTGAAGAACGGCCAGCCCGGCCACTCCGTGTAGAGCGTCCAACCGGCCACGGACGCCCCCACCCCACCGACGGGCACGACAACGACACCGGTAACGTACACACCACTGGGGATCAACCAGTAGAGACAGAAGAGGATGATCTCCATGCCGGCGAACATCATCCACACGATTGATTCGCGCACGGGCAGAGCAACCGCCAGTCGGGGGACCCGCCTGGTCGCGAACAGCAGAGCCGCCGCAACCAGTAGCAGCGCCGGCAGCATTCCGAAGCCGTACCACAGAGAGCCGGTGGGCACGGAGAACACGCAGTTGTGGCTCGCGACGGTCAGCTCGCCGGGGCAGTTGCTCTCCGTTACTTGAAACCAATCCCCCGTACAGGAGATGACGACGAGCAGGATCAGTGTGCAACCGATCACCACGTCCTCAATCGGGAAAGGTGAGGCCGTTCTGAGCGGGGCCGCCGCGATCCGCGCCTGAACTCGATCCGGAGGCGAGGTATCCATCCCCTGCGCTATCTCGAGGTGAACCCATCGCTGGGCGGGTTCGCCCTCATGTGATCAGCAGCTGCATCGGTGCGCCATTGATCCAATTCGCAATCTCGATCTCGTCATCGATCTCCTCGAAGTAGCGTAGGAGCCGACCTGCTCCAACCAGCGGAACCTCGCCGGCTGCGCCGCGCGGCAGCGGTGATTCGGCGTCAGGGACGCTGGCAGGGCGACGAGGTGCCATGGGAGGAGGTTATGGAGCGACGGGGAGCCTCCGCAACTCCCGAATGTCCCGCACATCAGATACGTTTGCATCTTGCAGAGCCAAGGCGCGTTCTGGTAAGGAACCGGCCCCGCCCGTCGACGGCGGCCGCAAGTCTCCATGTCTTCCGCAGACCTCGCCGCGCGGCATCTGGATCAATCGGGTCAACGTCTGGGATGGTCTGGGGAGGGGGGACACCCGGTGCGTGGCGACGGCCGACAACGAGACGGGCGGGCGGATGGCCATTGCCAGGCTCGCCGCGCTGGTCGAGGCGGGATGGGAGCGGTTCAGCCCCCGACCGGGGAGAGCCGGGCCTCGGCGACGGCGAAGATCTTGACCCCGGCCTCGTCGAAGCGGATGACCACCTCCTCACCGGCACGGGTCATCGTGCTCTTGAGGATCGTCCCGGTCCCGTACCTGGGATGCTCGGCCCGCATGCCCTCGGTCCAGCGCTGGGGGGCGACCTCGACGGGGTTGGCACGCACCGCGTGGGCGTGGACGGCCGCCCGCACCGCGCCCGGCCCGCGGAGCTGCTCCACCGGCGCGCTCCCCGGCCGGCGGCTGACCTCCAGCTGGCCGGCGGGGATGTCGGCGAGGAAGCGTGACGGCTGGGCGAGCTGGGCGCTGCCGTAGAGGTGGCGGCGGAAGGCGTGGAGGAGGTAGAGGCGGTGCTGCGCCCGCGTGATGCCGACGTAGGCGAGCCGCCGCTCCTCGGCGATGCCCTCGTCGCCCTCCTCCAGGGCGCGGAGGTGGGGCAGCAGCCCCTCCTCCAGGCCGGCCAGGAAGACGACCGGGAACTCCAGTCCCTTGACCATGTGGAGGGTGATCAGGGTGACGCCGCCGGCACTCTCGTCGAGGCTGTCGACGTCGCTCACCAGGGCGACGTTCTCCAGGAACTGGTGCAGGCCCTCGGGCGGGGGCACGTCCGCGTACTCGTCGGAGTAGCCGATCAGCTCGGTGACGTTGGCCCAGCGCTCCTCCCCCTCCCTGGCGTCGGCCGTCAGCATCGAGTGGTAGCCGGACTCGTCGACGATCCGCTCGACCAGGCGGGGAAGCGGCAGCTGTCCGCTCAGCCCCGAGAAGCGGTCGATGAGGGCTGCGAAGGCGGCCAGTGCCTGGGTCGCGGCGGGACCGAGGGCCGACTCGCCCTCCAGGTGCTCGGCCGCCTCGAGGGGGGCGATGCGCCGCCGCCGGGCGATCCTCTCCAGCTCGCCGACGGTGTGGTCGCCGATCTTGCGCCGCGGGACGTTGACCACCCGCGCGAAGGCGACGGAATCGCGGGGGTTGAGCGCCAGGCGCAGGTAGGCGAGGACGTCCTTGATCTCCTTGCGATCGTAGAAGCGGACGCCGCCCACCAGCTTGTAGGGGATGCCACGGCGGACGAAGACGTCCTCGAAGGCGCGTGACTGGGCGTTGGTGCGGTAGAGGACGGCGAAGTCGGCGAGCGAACTCCCCTCGGTGCCGATGAGCCGCTCGATCTCCGAGCACACCGCGAGCGCCTCCTCGCGCTCGTCGTAGACGGGGATGAGGCGCACCGGGGCGCCGCCGCCGCGCTCCGTCCACAGTCGCTTGGCGGCACGGTCCTGGTTGAGCCGGATGACGGAGTGCGCCGTGTCGAGGATCGGCTGTGAGGAGCGGTAGTTCTGCTCCAGCGTCACCACGCGGGCGTCGGGGAAGTCGCGCCGGAACTCCAGGATGTTGCGGATGTCGGCGCCACGGAAGCGGTAGACCGCCTGGTCGTCATCTCCGACAACGGTGAGATTGCGGTGTCTCTCCGCCAGCAGCGACACCATCAGGTACTGGGCGTGATTGGTGTCCTGGTACTCGTCGACGAAGATGTGGCGCCAGAGGTTGCGGTAGTGCTCCAGCACCGGCGGCACGTCGCTCAGCAGCTGCACGGTGCGCATCAGCAGATCGTCGAAGTCCAATGCCGACGCCGACGCCATCTCCTCGTCGTAGGCGCGGTAGACGCGCGCCACCTCGTTCTCCCAGAAGCCGCCGGCCCGCGCCGCCAGGGCGCCGGCGTCGAGCAGCTCGTTCTTGGCTGCGCTGATGGCGTGGACGACCTTGGCGGGGGCGACACGTTTCTCGTCGGCGCCGATCGCCTGCATGGCGCGGCGCACCGCCGCAAGGCGGTCACTCTCGTCGTAGATGACGAAGTTGGCGGGGATGCCGACGGCGTCGCCGTCGCGGCGCAGCATCCGCGCCCCGACGCCGTGGAAGGTGCCCAGCCACATGCCGCTGACGGGTGCGCCCAGCAGGGCCTCGACCCGGCCGCGCATCTCCCGCGCCGCCTTGTTGGTGAAGGTGACGGCGAGGATCTCCTGGGGACGGATGCCCCGGGTCGCGATGACGTAGGCGATGCGGTGGGTGAGCACCCTCGTCTTGCCGCTGCCGGCGCCGGCGAAGACGAGGAGGGGGCCGTCCGGGGCCTCGACCGCCTCGCGCTGCGCCGCGTTGAGCGACGCCAGCAGGTCCGCCGCGGCGGCGCCGGGGCTCACCTCGACCTTGCCAGGGATGGGGACCGGGGGCGAGGGGCCACCGGCCGATGATACGGGCCGCGGGCGCCGGCCCTCCGGATCGGGGCGGGTGTCCCTCAGGCGGCGATGAGGACGTCGCGCAGCCGGGCGGGACGGCCGAGAGCCCAGCCCTGACCCAGCGTGGCGCCGAGGTCGCGCATGCGGACGCAGTCCTCGGCCGTCTGGACCCCCTCGGCGATGACCTTGCCGCCCAGGCTGCGGGCGATCTCGATGAGGCCCCGGATGACGGCGGCGGAGCCGACGTCGTCGGCCGTCTGCACCAGGCTCTTGGCGATCTTGATGAACTCGGGCCGGACGGCGGCGAGGGCCTCGATGGTGGAGAGCCCCTCGCCCACGTCGTCCATGGCGAAGCGGAAGCCGGCGCTGCGGAAGAGGGCGCAGGCGTCGGCGAAGCGGCCGAGGCGGGTGATCTGCTCGTTGACCTCGAGGACGATCTGGTCCGGCCGGAGGATGGCCTCGCTGAGCTGGTGGACCATGGCGTCGAGGTCGCGGTCGGGGTCCACCAGGGCGCCGACGCTGACGTTGATGAAGAGAAGGCCTCCGGGGGCAAGGAGGAGGTGGGCCCCGTCCATGGCCGCGCGCTGGCAGAGGGCCTCGAGCTCGCGGGTGATGCCCAGGCGGCGGGCGGCCACGAACATGCCGTCCACCTCGGTGTCGGCGGGCGCCAGCGACGGCCGGGCCAGCGCCTCGAAGCCGAAGAGGTCGTTCTGCGCCAGTCCGCGGATGGGCTGGTACACGGATTCGATCTCGCCGCGAGCGACGATGGTGGGCACCGAGTCCAGCCAGCTCCCGGCACGGGCGCCGGCGCCCTCGTCGACGACGACCCTGGCGTGGCCCGCCGACCGCCCCGCCACGTCCAGGGCGCGGAGGACGCGGTTCATCAGGTCCTCGGCCGTCTCGCGCCGGTCCCAGAGGGCGATGCCGGCACTGATGGTGCAGCCGTGCGGCAGGTCGTTCTCCAGCTCACGGACGCGGGCGGCGGCCCGGCCCGTGCTGAGGCCCTCGAGGACGATGGCGAACTCGTCGGCGCCGACCCGGGCGATGTAGGACAGACCGGGCTGGTCGGGATCGTCGCGCTGTGCGAAGCGGAGCGCGGTGGCCGTGTCGGTGAGCAGCCGGTCACCGGCCGCGTGGCCCCAGTCCTCGTTGAAGATGCTGAAGTTGTCGAGGTCCAGGACGGCGACCGCCAGGGGCAGCCCCTGCCGGCCCGCGGCCTCCAGGCGCCGCGGCAGCGCATCGTCCCAGGCGCGGCGGTTGGGGCAGTTGGTCAGGAAGTCGGTGTACGCCACCGACGCGAGGCGCGCCGCGTCGACCGTCTGGCGGCCCCGCACCCTGGCCACCAGGGCCACGACGATGGCCACCAGCGTGGCCAGCACCACGTAGGCGGCGCGCTGCAGGTCGTCACCCTGCTGGACGATCACCACCGACACGCCGCACTCGGCGGCGGCGAGGCAGATGCCCCAGGCCAGCGCCCGGCCGCCGTGGCGCAAGGCAAGCCAGACGAGCGGCAGGACGACGACGATCGAGGTGGCGGCGGCGCCGCCGGAGCCGTAGCCGACGATGAGGCCGAGGACCATGACGATGGCGACGTAGGGGCACGCCATCTGGGCCCGCTTGGGCAGGCGCTCCAGGGGCGTGGCGAGGGAGCAGAGGGCGAGGAAGAAAAGGACGAGGGGGACCGCCCACCAGGGGCGGCCGGCGGGTGAGCCGGGCGGGGTGAGGGAGAGGAGGAGGCCGGTGATGAGGAACCAGCCGGCGGTCGCGCCCCGCATCACGGTGCCGTCGCTGTCCTCGGCCGCGCGGGCGAACGGCCTCAGCGCGCGTGCAGGAAACCGCTCAACCATGCCCAACGTAGGGTAACCGTCACGCCCGCGTGACTCAGAACGAGCCCGTCGCGTCCGCGTCACGGTTTCACCGGCGTCGTAAGAGCCGGGCGGCCCGGATCTCACAAATACCACCCATTAGGCCGATCGGCCTGTGACGGGGCGGGACGGGTGGGTCACCCGGCGGCCGGAAGGCGCCGGAGGATGCAGAACGGCGTCTGCTCGTCCGACTGACCCATGGGATTGTCGGCGAGGACGCCGATGACATCCTCGTGGACCGTCCCGGGGCTGGCGCCGAGGACGCTGCAGGCGAGGTCGCTGCTGTCCACCACGGCCACGTCGACGGAGACCCCCAGCGTGTCGCGGAGGAAGCGCCGCAGCCGGGTAGCGACGCCGTCGGGGTCGCTGGGGGCCTTGCTGGCGTGGGTGTTGTAGGGGGCGATGACGTGGTGGGCGGGGCCGTCGATGGCGGAGACGCCGGAGCCGGCCACACGGTAGAAGACGCCGCGGATCCCCAGCGGCCTGGTGACGGCGGCGCAGAGGGCGGCCAGAAGGATGCGCGGCACCCCCGCCTCGTCGATGGCCAGCTGCATGCTCTGCGGCCGGCCGATGCCGATGCCGATGGGCAGGTGGCTGACGAAGCGGGAGAGGAAGAGGGCGAGGCGCGACACCCTGATGTCCACGATGGCGTAGGAGCGCCCCTGGGTGACCGCCACCATCTTCTCGCTGAGGACGAGGACGTCCCCACTCTCGAGGGCCACACCCCGGTCCCGCGCCGCGGCCAGCGCGTCCGCCAGCACCGCGTGGAGGTCGTCGCCGACCATCACCAGCGCGGAGTGGATGGGCAGCTGCGCCCAGGTCTTGCCGCGGTGGCGGACGAAGACGTGCCGCCCCGGGTTGGGACGCGCCGCGGCGAGCAGCGCCTCGGCGCCGGCGGCGGCCGCCACCACCCGGTCACCGCGGGCGGCGAACCCGTACGGTTCGAAGCTCTCCCCCGCGGTGTGCGCCTGGCCGTCGAAGTAGAGGCGCAGCCACAGCTCGACGTTGACGGTGCGCCAGAAGAAGAACGACTCCTCGCTGCCGCCGGCGCAGGCGGTGCGGAAGGCGTCGGCGACGGCATCGGCGTCCCAGTACGGCCGCGACTGGTACGACGGCGAGCGCATCAGCGACTGGAGCGAGGCGCGCTGCTGGCGGAACCAGCGGAACTCCGGCGTGGTGAAGCCGATCTTCTTGCGCCGTTCGCGGATGTCGTCGGGGATGACGCCGCGCATGGAGTCGCGCAGGATGCGGCGCGACCAGCCGCCGGAGACAATCGACGAGGCGGGCAGGCGCAGGATCCACGTCACCAGCTCCTGGTCGAGGAAGGGCAGCCGCGCCTCCATGGAGTGGGCCATCGAGTTGCGGTCCTCGTAGCGCAGCAGGGACGGCAGCGAGAAGGTGGTGACGTCCTGCAGCAGCCGCTGCTTGAGGTTGTCCTGGATGCGCGGGTCGTGCGGCCGCGTCCGCCCGGCCACCCACTGCCGGCGCAGCAGGCGGTGCACGTCGACGTGGCGGCGCCGCTCCGAGAGCCGGCGCCGCACCAGCGGCCCCACGGTGTCGCGCGCCTTGGCCGACTCTGCGGCGAACTCGCGGTAGCGCCGCTCCTTGAGGAGCTGGCGGAGGTAGACGTACTGGTAGGGGACGTAGCCGGCGAGCAGCTCGTCGCCGGCCTGGCCGTCGAGGAGGACGGTCACCTTCTCGCGCGCCACACGCATCACCGACCACATGGCGTACGGGGCCGTGGTGATCATCGGCTCCTCGACGTCCCAGACCCACTTCTCCAGGTCGCTGAGCCACGCCTCCGAGGTCGGCTCGATGAAGGTGGGCTCCGCCGAGATGACGGCCAGCACCGAGTCGATGTAGCGCCGCTCGTCGATGGCGTCGCCGGGGAACACCGCGGAGAAGGTCTTGAGGCGGTCCCCCAGGGAGACCGAGTCGGGGACGTGCCGCTTGAGCAGCCGGTCCATGACGCAGATGATCGAGGACGAGTCGATGCCGCCCGAGAGGCAGGTGCCGACCGGCACGTCGGCGACCAGGCGGCGCTCCACGGCGCGCTCGAAGAGGCGGCGGAACTCGCGGGGATCGGGGTCGGCGTCCTCGGAGAGCACGGGATTCCAGTAGCGGGTCTCGCGGATCCCGGCGTCGGTCACGGTGACGTAGGCGCCGGCGGGCACCTGGCGGATGCCGTCGAAGAAGGTGCCGTCGTTGTGGTCGTAGAGACCGAAGCCGAGGTACTCGTAGAGCTGCTGCTCGTCCACCCTGCGGGGGAAGCTGGGATCGGCGAGGATGGCCTTGATCTCCGAGGCGAACACGACGCGGCGGTCGTGCTCCGCGTAGAAGAGCGGCTTGATGCCGAAGTGGTCGCGGCAGAGGATCAGCTCCGGGCGCTCCCCGCGGCGGTCGAGCAGCGCGATCGCCCACATGCCGTTGAACCGCTCGAAGGCCGCCGGGCCCCACTGCGCGTAGGCGTGGAGGACGACCTCGGTGTCGCAGGTGGTGTGGAACCTCCGCCCCGCCGCCTCCAGCTCGCCCCGCAGCTCGCGGTAGTTGTAGACCTCGCCGTTGTACACGAGGTGGAGGCGGCCGCGGTCCGTCGACATCGGCTGCGCGCCCGTGCTCAGGTCGATGATGGAGAGCCGGCGGAAGCCCAACGAGGCGGTGTCGGACTCGTAGAAGCCGTCGTCGTCGGGACCGCGATGGTGCAGCGTCTCCGCCATGGCGTGCAGCACGCCGGGGTTCCTGCGCCCGAAGAATCCGCAGATGCCGCACATGGTCAGCCCGCCTCGCCGCGGCGGGCGCCGCGGGCGGCCAGCGGCCGGGCGCCCGGCGCGGCGGTGAGCCTCCAGCCGAGCAGGACACCGTCGTCCGCGGTGCGGCGGCCATGGCGCACGAAGCCGGCCTTCTCGAGGACCCGGATCGAGGCCACGTTGCCGGTGAGGCATTCGGCGGTGACGGTGCGCACCTCCGGCTGGGCGAGCGCCCAGGCGGTCAGCGCCGCCGCCATCTCCGTGGCGTAGCCCCGGCCGCGCAGCGACCGGTTCACCGCGTAGCCCAGCTCGACCGAGCCGGCCGCGTCCGGGGCCGCCCGGAATCCCATGCTGCCCGCCGCCAGCCCCTCGCCCTTGAGAATGAGGATGCCGTCGCCCCAGGGATGCGGCGAACCGGCCGCGGCCTGCCGCTCCAGCCACCGCGGGAACATCGAAAGGGCGTCGTCACCCGGCCACTCCTCGGGGAAGTGGACCCGGAGGCTGCCCTCCGGGGCGGTGCCGGTGGCCGGCAACCTGATCTCGGCGACGAAGTCGGAGCACAGCAGCCGTTCCCGCATGACCTCCGGCGGCGTCGTGACGAAGAGGAGGCGGGCCGTCTCCAGCATGAGCACGGTGGGCAACTCTACCCGGTCGGAGCGGCGAGCCCCCGGCCGGTGCCGGCCCGGCTCAGAAGTCCATGTCGTCGTCGTCCATGCCGCCGCCCATGCCGCCCATGCCGCCCATCCCGCCGGACCCGTGGGAATGGCCGTGGCCGTTGCCCTCCTCCTCCTCGGGCTCGGGGGCGTCGGCGATGAGGGCCTCGGTGGTCATGATCATGGTGGCGATCGACACCGCCGAGGTCAGGGCGGTCACCACCACCTTGGTGGGATCGATGATGCCCCGCTCGACGAGGTCGCCGTAGGTCTCGGTGGCGACGTCGAAGCCCTGGTCGCCGGTCAGCTCCGCGACCTTGTTGACGACCACCGCCCCCTCCAGGCCGGCGTTGCCGGCGAGCACCCGCAGCGGGGCCTCCAGCGCGTCGGCGACGACGCGCGCCCCGGCGAGGGCGTCGCCCTCGAGCGGCAGGGCGAGGACGGCGTCGCGGGCCCGCACCAGGGTGACGCCGCCGCCCGCGACGCAGCCCTCCTCGAGGGCCGCACGGGTGGCGTGGAGGGCGTCCTCGACGCGGGCCTTGCGCTCCTTCATGGCCACCTCGGTCGCGGCCCCCACCTTGATGATGGCGATCCCGCCGGTCAGGCGGGCCAGCCGCTCCTGGAGCTTCTCGCGATCCCAGTCCGAATCGGTCTCCTCGATCTGCAGCCGGATCTCCGCGCAGCGCGCGTCGATCGCCGTGCGGTCGCCGGCGCCGCCGACCACGGTGGTCTCGTCCTTGGTCACCGTCACCCGGTCGGCGTGGCCGAGATGGCGGGCCTCGACGGAGTCGAGGCGCAGGCCGACCTCCTCGCTGACCACGGTCGCGCCGGTGAGGGTGGCGAGGTCCTGGAGGATCGCCTTGCGCCGGTCTCCGAAGCCGGGGGCCTTGACGGCGACGGCGGTGAAGGTGCCGCGCAGGCGGTTGACCACCAGGGTGGCGAGGGCCTCGGCGGTGACGTCCTCGGCGACGATGAGCAGGGGACGGCGGTCGGTGACGATCATCTCCAGGGCCGGAAGCAGGTCGCTGACGGCGCTGATCTTGGCCTCGGTGATGAGGATGGAGGGCTTCTCCAGCTCGGCGATCATCGCCTTCTGATCGGTGACCAGGTAGGCGGAGACGTAGCCGCGGTCGAACTGCATGCCCTCGACCACGTCGACCGTCGTCTCCATGCCGTCGGCCGACTCCACCGACACGACGCCCTCGCGGCCGACCTTGGCGAACGCGTCGGCGAGCATGGCCCCGATCTCCTCGTCGCCGGCGCTGATGGTGGCGATGCGGCGGATGTCGTCGTTGGTGTCGACGGGATGGGATCGCGCCCGCACCGCGGCGGCGGCGGCCTCGGAGGCGGCCAGCATGCCGCTTCGCAGCTCGGTGGGGAAGGCGCCCGCGCTGAGCAGGCGGAGGCCGCCGACGATCATGGCCCGGCTCAGCACGGTGGCCGTCGTGGTGCCGTCACCGGCGATGTCGTTGGTCTTCACCGCCACCTCGCGGAGCAGCTGGGCGCCCATGTTCTCGAAGTGGTCCTTGAAGTCGAGATCGCGGGCGACGGTGACGCCGTCGCTGGTGACCAGGGGCGGGCCGAACTTCTTGTCGAGCACCACGGCGCGGCCCCGCGGGCCGAGCGTCACGGCGACGGCATCGGCCACGGCGTCGACCCCGCGGCGGAGCAGCTGACGGGCCTCGGTGTCGAAACGAAGTTGCTTAGCCGGCATTCCCTGCAAGCTCCTCTGCGAGCGGTGGACGGCGCGAGCGCCGGTGCGGCCATGCCGCCAGCACGGCAGTCACCGCCTGGCGGAGGCCTCTGCGGTCGGTCCTAGGCCTTGCCGATGACGGCGAGGATGTCCTTCTCCGAGAGGATCAGGTAGTCGACCTCGTCGATCTTGACCTCGCTGCCGGCGTACTTCGCGTACATCACCCGGTCGCCGACGGCGACGTCGAGCTTGATCCGCTCGCCGGTGCGCTCGTTGTACTTGCCACTGCCGACCGCCTCGATGATCCCCTCCTGGGGCTTCTCCTTGGCGGTGTCGGGGAGGACGATGCCGCTCTTGGTCACTTCCTCACGCTCGACGGGTTTGATGACGACGCGATCAGCCAGGGGGCGGAGCTTCAAGGCCACGGTGCGACCTCCACTTTTAGCACTCGGGACGGGTGACTGCTAACACTCTAGCGAATCGAGTGCCAGGACCGCAACTGGCGGGCACCGGTCGGGGAAGCGTGAGCCGGGCCGGACGATCCCGATCCGGCGGCGAACGGTCCGTCTGACTTCCCCGGATGACCCATGGCTCAGCCCGGCTCACCCTCCGGCTCGGCCGCGAGCGCCCCCGGCGCGGCTTGGCCAGCCGGCGGCCGTGACCAGCAATGGACCTTTCCCGCGACCTTGATGGTGACCTGCGCACCGGCCTCCAGGCGCATGCCGCCCACCACCCTGGCGACCATCGGAGAGGCGGCCGCATCCTCCGTGACCAGGCTGACCAGGGAGTCGTGGCCATGGAAGCCGGTCTCGACCACCCGGGCGGCGACGCCGGGGCCTCCCCCCTCGGAAGGGGTGACCCGAAGCTGCTCGGGTCGCACCAGCACGACGACCTGCTGGCGGGCGGGCCGATGCCCGTCGCGGAGCTCCAGCCAGCCGAGGGGTGTCTCCGCGGTCGAGCCGTACGAGGTGCCCTCGACCAGGTTGGCCTCACCCACGAAGCGGGCCAGATCGGGGTCGACGGGGGACTCGTAGAGGTCGCGGGGGCTGGCGACCTGGGCGATGGCGCCGTCCCGGATCACCGCCACCACGTCGGCGAGCGAGAGCGCCTCCTCCTGGTCGTGGGTGACCAGCACGGCGGTGGCGCCGGAGCGCTGCACGGCCGCGCGGACGTCGGCCCGGACCGTCGCCCGCAGCCCGGCGTCGAGCGAGGCGAAGGGCTCGTCGAGCAGCACGATCCGGGGCCGGACGGCGAGCGCGCGAGCCAGCGCCACCCGCTGCTGCTGGCCGCCGGAGAGCTCGTGCGGGTAGCGGCGCTCGAGGCCGGAGAGCCCCACGCGCTCGAGCAGCTCGGTGACCGCCGCCTCCCGGCCCTCGCGAACCCGAAGGCCGAAGCCGACGTTGCCCTCGACCGTCAGGTGAGGGAAGAGGCTCCCCTCCTGGGAGACGTAGCCGATGCGGCGACGGTCGGCCCGGAGGTGGTGACGGTCGTCGTCCAGGATCACGCCGCCCACGGCCACCACCCCCCGGTCGGGCCGTTCGAAGCCGGCGAGGATGCGGAGCAGGGTCGTCTTGCCGCTGCCGGAGGCCCCGAGCACCGCGGCGAAGGCGCCCTCCGGCACGGTCAGCTCGACACCCCGGAGGACGGCGTGCTCTCCGAAGGCCTTGTGGAGGTCGCGGGCCGTCAGGCCCTCGACGGCGGCGGGCGTGTCGGGCTCGGTCATCACGACGCGACGCCGGCCCGGCTGGGCAGGCGGTCGAAGTAGCGGGCCAGGACGTAGCTGGGCACGGCGGCGATGGCGATGATGACCAGAGCGAAGGGGGCGGCCTGCCCGTACGAGAGGTTCTGCTGGTAGGCCCAGAACTGGGTGGCCAGCGTCTGGACACCAGTGGGGACCAGCACCAGGGTCGCCGTCAGCTCGGTGGCGCAGGCGAGGAAGACGAGGCAGAAGGAGGCGGTGAGGCCCGGGCCGATGAGCGGCAGGGTGACCCGCAGGAAGGCCTCCAGCGGACGCCGCCCCAGCGACCGCGCCGCCTCCTCCAGGCCCCGGGGTGCGTGGGCCACCGAGGCCCTGACGCCGACCAGGGCGAGGGGGAAGAAGAGGATGGCGTAGGCGGCGACGAGCAGCCCGGCCGTCTGGTAGCCGTAGCCTCCCGCATAGCGCTCGGCGAAGTAGCTGATGGCGAGGGCGATGACCAGCCCCGGCATGGCCAGCACCAGGTAGGTGCTGCGCTCGAGCAGCCGCCCGCCGCGGCCGGCGTGGCGCACGGCGAGGAGCGCCACCGGGAGGGCGAGCAGCGTGGCGAGGGCCGCCGCCACCCCGCTGTACAGCGCCGTGTGCCAGCCCGCGTCGAGGATGGAGACGCCGCCGATGGAGGCGGCGCCGCCCTCGGCCATCCAGTAGAGGCTGCTCGCCACCGGCACCCCCAGGGCCAGCCCGACCAGGATGCCCAGGCCGAGCTGGAGGGGAGGCGCCGCCCGTCCCAGCCGGTGCCGGCGCGCCGGCCGCTGGGCCTGGGCACCGCCGCGCTCCGCCCGGCCCCCGCCGCGGGCGGCGGCCTCGCCGCCCAGGATGACGCAGCTGAGCAGGACCAGCACCAGCGACAGGGCGCAGGCGGTGGAGACGTTGAAGGAGACCTGGAACTCGGTGAAGATCTCGGTGGTGAAGGTCTGGTAGCCGAGGATCTCGAAGGCGCCGTACTCGGCGAGGATGACCAGGGCGACGAGGATGCAGCCGCCCAGGATGGCCCCCCGGGCCTGCGCGACCGTCACCCGCAGGAAGGTCCGGGCCCGGCCGAGACCGAGGCTCCGGGCCGCCTCCTCCAGGCCCGGATCGGCGCTCCGCAGGCTGGCCGCCACGGGGAGGTGGACCAGGGGGTAGAGGGCCAGGGTCATGACCAGCACCGCACCCTGGAAGCCCTGGACCCAGGTGGAGATCGACGCCCATCCGAAGCTCACCACGAAGTCGGGGATGGCGAAGGGGATCACCAGCAGCACCGCCCAGAGGCGGCGCGCCCGCAGGTCGGTGCACTCCACGCACCACGCCGTCAGGGTGCCGATCACGGCGCAGAGGGCGGTCACCACCGCCGTCAGCGAAACGGTGTTCCACAGCAGGGTGGCGGTGAGCGGCCGCCAGACGAGGTGGGCGACGGTGCCGACCCCCGACCCGGCCGCCTCGACGAGGAGGAAGGCGAGCGGCGCCAGGAGCACGGCGGCGACCGCCCCGCCGCCGCCGAGCAGGAGCCAGGGGCGGGGACGCCGCCGGGCCGGCACCATGGCGGGGCCGGCCCCCGGCGCGGCGATGATCCCGGTGGCCGTCACCGGTCGCGGCGCCCGGGGCACCCGCGCCCGACGCGGGCGGGGGAGCGCCCGGTCACAGCAGTCCCGCCTGCTGCAGGAGCGAGATCGCCGCCGACCCGTCGCCCAGCTCGGCGATGGTGATGGGGTTGGGCTGGAGCGAGCTGAACGGGGTCTCCGGCTGGGCGCTGGTCACCGCCGAGGCGATGGGGTACTCGAAGCTCGTCGAGTGGGCGATGATCTCCTGGCCCTGCGCCGAGGCGAGGAAGGCGAGGAATCGCTGGGCGGCGGCCTGGTGGGTGCTCGACCGGAGCACGGCCGCGCCGGACACGTCGACGACGTAGCCGGGGTCCTCCGGGGCGAAGTAGGCGATCTCGGAGTGCATGGCGGAGGCGCCGATCTCGGCCCGCAGGCGGTACCAGTAGTACTGGTTGACGACGCCGAAGGCGACCTCTCCGCGGTTCACCTCGTCGGTGATCGTCTCGTTGTCGGGGTAGACGTGGCTGCCCGCGTTGCTGCTGATCCCCTGCAGCCAGGTGAGCGCCGCGGACGTTCCGTCGGCGCGCTCCACCGAGGTCACGATGGGCTGGAAGTCGGTCTCCCCCGGGGCGATGGCCAGCTCGCCCCGGTACCGCGGATCGGCGAGCTGGAGGACGGAGGTGGGCAGCCCGCTGGCGGCGATCAGCGCGGGGTTGTAGACGAGGACGCTGACCCTGGCCGAGACACCCACCCAATCCCCCTGGGGCGAGTCGTATCGGCTCGGTGTGCCGGCGAGGGTGGTGGGGTCGACCGCCGCCAGCAGGTCCTTCGACTGGAGGTACTCGAGAGCCGGCGAGTTCTCCGTGAAGACGACGTCCGCCGGCGAGTGCGATCCCTCGGTGACGATCTGGTCCGCCAGGGTGTCCTCGTCGTCGCTGCGGACGTTGACGGTGATCCCGGTCGCCCGCTCGAAGGCGCTGACCAGCGACTGGGTCGTCTGCACGTGCTGGCCGTTGTAGAGGGTGATCGACTGGCTCGATCCGGACCCGCCGCAGCCCGCCAGCAGCCAGGTGGCGGTGAGGACGACCCCGAGCGCGCCGCGGCGGGCAGCGGACGAGCGGGGATGGGCTGCGGTCATGCGGAGGTCTCCGGGGCCTGCGTCGAGTGATCGGGGCGGCCCATCTCATCCCCCCGGCCGGGCGTCAGTTAGCTTAGTCTAAGCTAACTGACGGGCGCAACCCACACCGCGCGGGCGGCGCCGCGGTCCACCTCCACCGGCCGTCCGTCCACCTCCACCTGCAGCGGCGTGCCGGAGGCGCGGACGGTGACCGGCCGCCCTGGGGTCACCTCCAGGTCGTGGAGCAGCCGCAGCAGCTGCGGGGCCTCGTGCTCGGCGACCTCCGAGATCCGCACCACCCGCGCCGGCCGCCCCGGCGCCAGCAGGTCGAGGCGGACCAGGCCGTCCGGGACGGCGCTGCGCCCGGGGATGGGGTTGCCGTGCGGGCAGGTGAGGGGGCGGTCGAGATGCACGTCGAGCCGCTCCACCACCACCTCCGAGAGGCCGTGCACGAGAAGCGACGCCTCGCGGTCCCCGGCCGCCCAGTCGAGCCCGAGGACGTCCACCAGCCAGCGCTCCAGGATCCGGTGGCGGCGCACGACGTGGGATGCGGCGGCCTCTCCGGCCGCAGTCAGGTTGATGCTGCGGTCTCCGGCCACCTCGACCCAGCCGCCCCGCGCCAGCCGCTGCAGGGTGACGGTGACGGTGGGGCGGCTGACCCCCAGCCAGTCGGCGAGCCCGCCCGGGCGCGCCACCTCGCCCTCGTGGACGATGTAGTAGATCGCCTCCAGGTAGCGTCCGGCGGTCTCGCTGAGGCGGCCGGCATCGGGAGCGGGGCTCTGCGCCATGGCGTCCCCGATGGTGACATCCCGGCCCGGTTCAGGCGAATTCGGCCAGCGAGGGATCGACGTCGAAGCCGTCCTGGTCGGCACCGCGCACGGCGAGCCGGTGCCAGCCGGCGGCGCCGATCATGGCCGCGTTGTCGGTGCACAGCGGCAGCGGCGGCACCGCGATGCGCAGCCCGGAGAAGCGGCTCCGCACCGCCTCCGCCAGGGCCCGGTTGGCGGCGACGCCGCCGACGACGGCGACCGAGGCCACCCCGGTCTCCTCGACGGCGGCCTCCAACCCGTCCACCAGCTGGGCGACGGCGGCCTCCTGGAAGGCGGCGGCGAGGGCGTCGCGGACCTCGGCCCGGCGCGGCACGTCGCCGTCGCCGCGCTCCACGGCGGGCAGGTCGCGGATGGCGTAGCGGACCGCCGTCTTCAGCCCGCTGAAGGAGAATCCCCCCTCCAGCCGCGTCCGCGGCAGCTTGAAGGCCCGCGCGTCCCCCCGCCGGGCCGCCAGCTCCACGGCGGGCCCGCCCGGGTAGCCGAGGCCGAGCATCCGCGCCACCTTGTCGAAGGCCTCGCCGACGGCGTCGTCGCGGGTGCCCGCCAGGTGCACCGCCTCGCCGTGGCGGCGCAGCTCGATCGTCTCGGTGTGGCCGCCGCTGACCACCAGGGCGACGAACGGCGGCTCCAGCCCGGGGTCGCTCAACCAGGCGGAGTACACGTGGCCGGCCAGGTGGGAGACGCCGGCGATGGGCAGGCCCCGCGCCCGGGCCGCGCTCAGGGCGTAGGCGGCGCCGACGATGAGGCAGCCGACCAGCCCCGGGCCGCGGGTCACGGCGATGGCGTCCACCGCCTCCCACCCCCCGTCGACATCGCCGAGGGCGGCGTCCACCACGGGGGCGATCATCTCCAGGTGGGCCCGCGCCGCCAGCTCGGGGACGACCCCGCCGTAGGGGGCGTGGAGGGGGATCTGCGAGGAGACGACGCTGGAGAGGATCTCGCGGCCGCCGCGGACGACCGCGGCCGCCGTCTCGTCGCAGGAGGTCTCGATGGCTAGGATGGTCACGGCGTCCATGGCGGCCTCCTCACTCCGGCGGGCGACGGGCGGGACGGAGGGGACGGCTCAGGGCAGCGGGTACTCCGGAGAGGGCGGGTCGCCGATGCCGGCGATGTCCGTGCCGAGCAGGATGTCGACGAAGCGGCTCTTGAAGGCGGGCGCGTGCAGCGAGTCGCTCCACATGATCACCGCGTCCTCGCCGTTGTCCGTGTAGTAGCCGCGGCGGCGGCCGATGGCGCGGAAACCGAAGCGCTCGTACAGGCGGATGGCGTGGGCGTTGCCGGCGCGCACCTCCAGGGTGATCCAGCGCGCCCCCAGCTCGTAGCTGCGCTGGATGAGCGCCGCGAAGAGGGCGGTGCCGTATCCCTGGTGCTGGCTCTGGGCGCGCACGCCGACGGTGGTGATGTGCGACTCGTGGACGACCTTCCAGAGCCCGCCGTAGCCGATGATCTCGGCGCCGTCGCGGAGCACGATGTAGTGGGCCTGGCGGTTCTGCGTCAGCTCGGACGCGTAGGCGTTCCGCGGCCAGGGCGAGAGGAAGATCTCCCGCTCGATCGCCTGGACCGCCGGAATGTCGGCGGGACGCATCTGGTCGATGACCAGGTTCGGGGCGACCTTCATCACTCCGATGATACCCGCGGACTCCCGCCCGGTCGGTCGCCGTCCTCGAGATAGGTCCCGCGCAGCCCCGCGGTGGCGAGCGGCGGCCGCGACAGGGCGAGGGGGACCGCCCCGGCGAGGGCCGCGGCCGGGTCGCCGCGGCGGGCGCCGGCGACGCCGAGAGCGTCGAGGCTGACCAGCGGAGCCCCGCTCCGGGCGGCCTCGGCGGCGGTGATCCGCCGCGGTTCGTCGAGTGCCCGCATCTCCTCTCCCACGCGCCGGAAGCGGCCGGCATAGACGCCGCCCCGTCCGGCGGCGGCCAGGGCGACCACCTCGTCCTCCACCGCGGAGGCGGACCGTGCCGCCACCTCCAGGCTGCCCAGGCCGTGGAGGGGCAGCCCCAGGGGGTGGGCGAGACCGAGGGCCGCCGCCATCCCGGCGCGCAGGCCGGTGTAGGAGCCGGGGCCGGTGACCACCACCACCGCCTCCAGGCCCGCCAGCCCCAGGTGGCGCAGGGCGCGGGTCAGCGCCGGGAGGGTGGAGGGCGCCTCGTCCACCACAGCCTCGATCAGCTCCCCCAGCGCCGTGGCGCGGACGACCACCAGGCGACCCCGGGCCGAGCTGTCGATGGCGATGACGGTCATCCGCCCGCCTCCGCCGCCACCCGCCAGGCCGCGGCCAGGCGCGGCGACGCCGTCCCGGGGTCGGCCGCCCCGATGCGGCGCGCCTGGTCGCCCTCGATGTCGAGGGTGAGGCGCAGCGGTCGCCACGCCGCGAGGTCGGCGTAGCTCCCCCACTCCACCGCCGCCGGAGCCGACTCCAGCAGTGTGTCCAGGTCGAGCAGGGCGATCCCGGCGCCCGGCCCCAGGCGGTAGAGGTCGAGGTGGTGGAGCGATGGGGGCGACCCGTAGACGTGATGGAGGACGAAGGTCGGGCTCCGCACCACCTCGGGGGCGAGACCCCGGCCGGCGGCGAGCCCGCGGACGAAGACGGTCTTGCCGGCACCCAGCGGCCCGTCGAGGACGACCAGGTCGCCGGGGGCGAGCCGGGCCCCCAGGCGTGCCGCCACCGCCTGCGTGGCGGCGGGGCTCGCCGTCAGCACCCAGGGTCCGCCCCGGGTCGCGGCCCCGGTCATGCCCGGAAGTGGCGGGAGAGGACCTGCGGCAGCGGCACCGCGGCTCCCTCCGGGCCCTGGCGCAGGCGGAGGTCCCGCCCCCCGTCCAGCCGGCCGATGACGCTCAGCGGCTGCAGGGCTGGGGGCCAGCCCGCCAGCAGCACCGGCACCAGCTCGGGAGCCACCGCCGCCACCAGTTCGAAATCCTCGCCACCGCCCAGGGCCGCCTCCGCCCACCCGGCGCCCAGCGCCCCTTTCAGCTCGGCATCGACCGGCAGGCTGTCCAGCCAGATCTCGGCGCCGCAGGCGGAGGCGTCCACGATCCGCCCCACGTCCACGATCAGCCCGTCGCTGAGGTCGCCGGCGCAGCGGACCCCGGCCGCGGCCAGTTCCAGGCCCTCGGCGAGGCGGGCCCGCGGTCGCAGCTGGCGCTCCCGCCAGAGCGCCGCCGCCTCCGGCGGGGCCGCCAGGCGTCCCATGAGGATCCGCAGGCCGGCGGCGGCGCCGCCCAGGCGCCCCGTCACCAGCAGGCTATCGCCGGGCCGGCCGCCGTCGCGGCGGAGCGCCCGGCCAGGGACCACCGCCCCGATCACCGCGATGTCGACGACGAGGGGACCGGCGATGGCGCTGACGTCACCCCCGGCGACGCGGCAGCCGGCGGCCACGGCGGCGGCGCAGATGCCGCGCTGGATGGCGAGGAGGTCCTCGACCTGCGTCTCCGCGGCGGCGCACAGTGTCACCAGGCAGTGCCGCGGCGCCGCCCCCATGGCGGCGAGATCGGAGAGGGCGACCTGGAGCGCCCTCTCCCCCACCTCCTCCGGATCGGTCCACTCCCGCAGGAAGTCCTCCCCCTCGACGATCGCGTCCTGGCTCAGCACGATGTCGGAGCCGGGGGGTGGGCGCCACACGGCGGCGTCGTCGCCGCTCCCCACCACCAACTCGGCGGCCCCGGAGGTGGCCGCACCCAGGACGATGAGCCGGCGCAGCAGCTCGGCCTCCCCCACCTCGGCCAGGGTGGGCCCGCCGCCGCCGAAGACGCGGCGCCGGGCGACGCTCGGAGCCTCCACGACCGGGACTCTAGCGGGCCTGGCGGCCTCCCCAGCGAACTCCGGCGAACCGGGACGGCGGGCGGCGCCACCGGGCCGGGACGGCTTCGCGGTTGACCGCGGTGTGCCGGACACGGTACAGTCCGCCCGGTCCGTCAGCGCGGCATGGGAGGCCGCCCTGGCCGCCCGATCCGGGGAGATGAGTATTGCGGGGAACGCATAGGCTGCTCGCCACGGTGGTCGCCGGCCTCTTCGTGGTCGGCGTCAGCCCGCTGGCAAGCAGCCCGGCGAAGGCCGACACCACGGCGCAGCTGGAGGCGGAGAAGGCCGCCCTGCTCGCCGAGCTGGCCGCCCTCACGCCGGGGCTCGATTCCGCGCAGGCAGCTCTGACCGAGGCTGAGGAGCAGTACACCGAACAATCCGCCGCCCTGAATCAGACGCAGACCACCCTCGACTCCCTGAACACCCAGCTGACCGCGTTGAACGGGGAGATCCTGGACGACCAGTTCCAGGAGGAGTCGGCGCAGCAGGCGCTGACCTCCCTGACCCGGGCTACCTACGAGAGCGTCACCGGCAACACGGTGATGACCGCCGTGCTGAGCGCCAAGGACTTCAGCTCGGCGATGAGCAGCCTCTCCGGCGCCTCCCAGGTCACCACCCAGATCAAGGGCCTGGAGAAGACCCTGGACCAGGACAAGAGCAACCTGGAGAGCGCGCAGCAGCAGATCCAGGCCGACCTCAGCCAGGCCGCATCGGTCGAGAACCAGATCTCCGACCAGGCCAACGCCCTGGAGGCGGTGGTGGAGGCCCGGGACCAGGCCCTCTCCCAGCTGGAGGGGCCCGCCCTGCAGATCGCCGACCAGATCGCCGCCATCGACGCGGAGCTGGACCCGGAGCCCACGCTTGGGGGCAGCTCCTGCGCCGACCACTTCGTCTTCGGCGAGTGCACCTACTACGTGGCGCTCCGCCGCTGCATCCCCTGGAGCGGCAACGCCGGCGACTGGTACGCCGCGGCCGGTTCGGCCCCGTACGACTACCAGGAGGGTCCGACCCCGGTGGTCGGCGCCGTCGCCGTCTGGGGCGCGTACCAGGGCGGCGCGTACGGCGACGGCCATGTCGGGTATGTCGAGGCGGTGGGGCTGCAGCCGGTGGTGGACACCAACGGCACCCCGGTCATCAACCTCCCCGCCGGGGCGGTGCTGGTTCCCTCCGGGTACTACGAGGTCTCGGAGATGAACTGGTACGAGTCGCCCGGCGGCCACGACAAGGTCGACTACCGCATCGTCAGCGACAGCGGCGCCATGCTCGGCTTCATCTACGGGCCGCCGAGCTGACGCTCCCGCCCGCCCGCGAGCTTCGCCCGCTGGACCTGCGCATCCGCCGGCGCGTCCGGGTGCTCGTCGACGGTCGAGAGGTCCTGCTCGCCGAGGCGGAGGCGGCAGGCGCTCGGCGCCGGCAGCGCCGATCGGATGTGGCGGAGACGGTTCGTTCGCGGCACCTCGGGGACGAGGCCGACGCTGCGCAAGGCGCTTGGCGGCTCCAGCGTCGACCCCATCCCGTGCGCGGTGGGGTCTTCCGCCTCAACCCCGATATCATGGGCTCCGACTAACGGCGTCTGGTCACCGGACGGCACGCGCGAGCCAGACGTCGGATCCCCAGCATCGCCTGGCTATTCGCTCGCGCGCCACCCAAGACATCCGCGGCGAGCCCGTCGCCCGCGCCGACTACAACTGGCTGGTGGAGCACCACGGGTACGCCCGCAGCCTGGGCATCGACGCGCTCAGCACGGTCGCTGAGATCTACACCGACTTCGGCGACCTCGACGCCGCCGTAGAGGCCCTCGACCAGGCCCTCAGCATCGAATTGGACCCGGCGAGCGCCTGTTCCAGAAGCAGATCGTCTTGCAGCGCCGCCTGGGAGGGAAGGAGGCTGTCCGCGACCTCTACCGGCGACTTCCCAACGAGCTCTCGGAGCGGTCCGTTCGGGACCCGAGCGAGGAGACGGAGTCGCTCATGGAGTCACTCGACTCAACCCCGTGGGCACCGGTGCGGTAGGGCTGAGCCCATATTCTGGGGACCCCGTGTTCGCGCCTGGTGTGACCGAGGACGCCCGAGGAGCCAGCCTACTCCCTCGGGACACATTGATCCTCGCGCAGCGGAGCCTCCGCCGATGCCAGAGGGCGGCTGTGCCGTTACCACGTTCGCATCCCGATTGTCTACTCCCCAATGTCCCTCACATTCGGTACATCCGGGAGTAGACACCGCAGACCTCGCCTGGAAGAATGGCCTCGGAGCGGAGGCCGATGGACTGCCTTGATCGACACACTTACCCTCGGAACGGCCGACCCACGAGTTTGGTTGGCCGCAGTTTGGCCCCGCCTAACGACGTCCGCACGATTGGTCTCAACACCGTCCCACCTCGAGTGACAGTCGAGCAGTTCAGGGCCCTCGGTCTCACCGCCCGAGAGTCCCAGGTTGTCTTGACTTTGACGGAGGGGATGGGAGCTAAGGAGGCGGCTAGGCAGCTAAGAATAAGCGTCCCGACGGTCCACAAACATCTCGAACATGTCTTCAGGAAGCTTGGAGTCCATAATCAGCTGAGCGTCTTGATGATGGTGGTGGACGCCGTGATGCGCTCGCCGTCGCTTGGTGGGGACCCGCTTCTGGAACATGGTGCAGGGACGGGAGGGCCGTCGATCGCCCCGGCTTCCGTCGAGGCTCCGGGATCCCGAGTTTGATCGAACCGGTTGCCGAGCAACTCTGGGTCGGCCAGCAAGTCGGTGCGTGGGAGTGCAGACGGGCAGTCTCAGGGTTCCTCCAGCACTCTTTGCCCAAGGCCGCCTTTCTGCGCGCGCGAGCGGGTGGCGATGCCTCGCCCGGGGTCGGCCTCCCTGGGACGCGCCAACGAGAGCAGCATCATGCGCATCCTCCATGCCGACCACATGCGGGGCGGGTTGCGCACACTACCAGGGTGTGCCGGATAACGGGCAGGCGGGACCGTCCCACCCGACACCACCACCCCCAGCCCGAAAGAAAGGTACACAATTCCGTCGGTGCGCCGCCGATGTAAGAAAGGGCGCCATTGCGGGTCTCTTATGAAGTGTGGAGGTTACCCCGCCTGAGATGACTCTGCCAAGTGGCCGGGAAGAGCGTCGGCTGGCCTTCGAGCAGTCCGTCGCCCCTGAGACAGGACGGCTTTACGGTCTCGCCCTCGCCATCCTAGATGACCGTAGCGAGGCGGAGGATGCCGTCCAGGAGACGATGCTGTCGGCATGGCGAGCGTGGCCCTCGCTCCGGAAGCCGATCGCCCAGCCGGCGTGGCTGACGCGCATCTGCATCCACCAGGGCCTTCGCCAACGCAGGAGACTTCACCGCTGGCCGTCTCCATTTGGCGACGAAGGATCCGGAGCCTTCGTGCCTCCGGAACGGGAGGGCCTGCGAGACTCGCTCCTCAGCATGGGGCGGGCCCTGCGGACGCTGTCGCCTCCGCAGCGGGCAATGGTCGTGCTGCATCTCTCCGACGGCTTCACCATCGTGGAATGCGCCCGACTGATGGGCTGCCGACCGGGGACCGCGCGCAGCCATCTGGGACGGGCGGTCTCCAAGTTGAGAAAGGAGCGTGCCGATGTCTGACCCGTTGCTTTCCGACGACGACATCGAGCGTTTGGCTACGGCCTACTTCGCCGCGCACCACAGCGCGCAGCCTCTTCCCAGTGACCTCGAGGACCGAGCTCTCGCGTACGCATTCGCGGTGCGCCGGCGGTTCCGGATCCCGCGCGTCGCGGCTGGCGTCGCCTTCATCGCCGGGCTGGCGGCTGTGGCTAGTGTCGCGCTCGTGGTCTACGTCGCCGATCATGCGGGGACCCGACCCGCGGCAGCATTGCCGACCGCTGCCATGATCCCGACGACCGCCACATGGTCGGTCGCGAGCGAGTTCGATTCGGTCCTCAACAGCGCCACCGGGGGGCAGTTCAACGCCGTGACGTGTGTCAGCTCCACCGAGTGCTGGGCGGTGAGGGGCGGGATCATCGAACGATACTCAGGGACGAGCTGGAGTGCGGCCGCCGCACCAGAGATCGCCGACAGCACCCTGTTCGGGATCGGATGCGCGGGCGCGTATGACTGCTGGGCCGTGGGCAGCGTCGACAACGGTCCGATGCTGTTCTCCAGCCCGGGGACTCCGCTGATCGAGCACTACACTGGCGGAGCCTGGGTGGAGGTGACGGCGCCGAACTCCTTGGGTGTCCTCAACGCCGTGACCTGCTCCAGCGCCGACGACTGCTGGGCGGTCGGAGGGCCCTCTCTGACCGCCCCCAACGCCGAGCTGGACCCCCCTCTCATCGATCACTACTCGGGCGGGACCTGGATGTCGGAGAGTGCGCCAGGCGCCGGCACCCTCGACGGCATCGCCTGCCCAGTCCCTGGGAACTGCTGGGCTGTGGGGGCGGTTGGGTGGGGCAGCACCGGCTCCCCTCTGATCGCGCACTACTCCAGTGGGGTCTGGACGACGGTGGCCTCGTCCAATCTCCTGGCGGGTGTGGGCGGGTTGCTCAGCGTGGCGTGTGTGACCAAGAGCGACTGCTGGGCAGTTGGCGGGGTGGGGCTGGCGGGTCAGATCGCGCACGACACCAACGGAGCGTGGTCGGCGCAGCCGGCCAGCGTGCCCCTCAGCTCGATCGCCTGCCTCTCGTCGGGCGTCTGCTGGGCTGTCGGCTCTGACGCTGGGGGCGCGATCTCGAACCTCATTGGCGGCGCCCCGACACCGTCGCCGTCGATCTCACTGATCGAGTACTACAACGGCGCCACCTGGATGCCGGTCACGACCCCACCCGCTGGCAGCCCCGCCTCGGTCGCCTGCGTCGCGGCCGATGAGTGCTGGGCGGTCGGTGGGTCCAGCTCGACGGCTCTGATCGAGACAACTGTGACACCGAGCGGCGCCGGGTGAGAGGGAGACGAGCCAAGGCGATGGGCAGACACCGTGCGCCGGCAGCCACCCGAGTGCGGCTGGGTTGCCGGTTCTCAGCTGCCTCCCGAGTATGTGAAGCTGCTGTTCGTATCGTCGATCGCCTCACAGAAGGAACTCGTCGGGCACGACACACCTTCCATCTCATTGCCCGGATCGATCGGGTCAGGCGCGGACCAGGTCCCGTTGGAGTAGATGTAGGCGTTCCCGCTGCCGTCGACCATCACGCAGAAGGAGCTGGAGGCGCAGGAAACGGGCTGGATGCCGTTGCTGTTGCTCGCGGTCCCGAGGAGAGTGGACTCGGACCACTTGCCGCCGCTGAAGACCCAGAAGGCGTCGGTCCCGGTGAGGCTCCCCTCGGCCATGCAGAAGGAACTGCTCGCGCACGACAGGTTGTCAAGCGGGCCGGAGGTCAGGCCGGGGAGGAGGGCGGGCGTCATGATCACGGTCGGGGCAGACCAGGATCCCCCACTGTAGGTGAGGTATCCGTAGCCGCCGTCCGCAGCCATGCAGAAGTTGGCGCTGGGACAGGAGATGGCGCTCAGCCCGTCGGTCGGGTCGATCGCCGAGGGAGACGACCAGGAGCTTCCGTTGTAGGTGTAAGCGTTGCCGAGCTGATCGATCGCCACGCAGAAGGAGGGGGACCCGCAGGAGACCTCGAGGGAAGCAAAGGAGGTGTTCGTGTTGATGTTCACCGGCGCGGACCACTGCCCGTTCGAGTAGGTGTAGGCGTTGCCGCCCTGATCCACCGCCGCGCAGAAGGATGTCGTGGGGCAGGATACCGAGTGGATGGAGTAGTCAGCACCGGTGATGCCGTTGATCTGCACGGGTGAAGACCAACCGCTGCCGTTGTAGGTGAAGGTCTCGGCGATGCCCGTCGCCATGCAGAATGTGCTGCTGGCACAGGAGAGGGCGGCGCCTTCGAACCACACAGCTTGTTGCTGGCAGGGGGCGGACCAGCCGCCCGCCGCCGCCTTCGGGCAGGCCGCCTCGGTGGCGGACGGGGAGGCGGCGGGAGAGGCGGACCCCGTGGAGTGGGCGGTCGCGGACGCTGTCGCCGAGGTGGGTGCGGACACCGACGGCGAGACCACGCCGCCGGCCCCGCAGGCGCTCAAGGAGGCCAGGGCGACGGCGGCGGCCGCGGCCACGCTCACGAGCCGGTGGCGCAGCCGGCTCCTGCCCGGCGAACCCGTGCCCCCAGAAGACCGTTGCGTCGAATCACGCGAACCCATGGCTGACGTCCTCCGCTGTGCCCAACCCGCGGTGGAGCCCATCAGATCCACCCCCGGCGTCGGGGCATGGGGCAGCGACCGCGTTGAGACCTCACCGCCCCAGCTATGTCGCTCACCTCCGACGGGCGACGCCCCCAACCCGTGGGTGTCGCACCCGGCGGCTGGAGCTTGGCATCGGGGTCGGCGATCGCGCCAGGGCCGTTGCACACGAGGTGGGGAGGGACTGTCAGCCCTGCCACGGGTGGCCCGACTGGAGTCGCGCCAGCGACCGGGCTCCCCGGAGGATCGCCGGCATCCTCCCCCCTCGGTGTCGAGAGGGCTGTTCCTCCAGGGACATCCGGCGGCTCCGGGCCCCCTGACCGGCGGCTCAGGCCGCGGACGGCACCGGCGGCACCGCGGCCACCTGGAACCGCGGCACGCGGCTGGACACCGCGCAGAGGATCTCGTAGCTGATCGTCCCGCCGGCGGCGGCGACCTCGTCGGCGCCCAGCCACTCGCTGCCCTGGCGGCCGAAGAGGACCACCTCGTCGCCGGGCCGGACGGCCTCTGCGGCGGAGACGTCGGCGGTCAGATGGTCCATGCTGATGCGGCCGATGACGGGGCAGCGGCGTCCCCCGATCAGCACCGTCCCCCGGTTCGACTGCGCCCGGTGGATCCCGTCGGCGTAGCCGGCGGCCACCGTCGCGACGCGGGTCTCCCGCTCCGCCACCCAGGTCCGCCCGTAGCCGACGCTCTGGCCGGGGAGCACCGTCTTCACCTGGGTGACCAGCGCCTTGAAGGCCATCGCCGGGCGGAGCGCGGGGCCGGGGGCCGCCGCCTCCGGGGGGTAGCCGTAGAGGGCGATGCCGCAGCGCACCAGGTCGTGGCGGGTCTGCGGGAGGCGGAGGGTGGCGGCGCTGTTGGCGGCGTGGAGCAGCAGGCCGGGCCACCGCTCGCGCAGCGGCCCGACGGCCTCGAGGAAGACCCGGTCCTGCCCCAGGGTGTGGTCCGTGCCGGCGGCGTCGGCGTCGGCGAAGTGGGTGAAGGCGCCCACCGGCTCGACGCGGCGGCCGGCCTGTTCGACGGCACGCATCAGGTCCGGGACCGACCGCGGCGCGGAGCCGAGCCGCCCCATGCCGGAGTCGATCTTGAGGTGGAGCCGGGCCGGGCGCCCCGCCGCGGCCGCGGCGGCGGCGGCGACCTGGTCCGGCTCCCACACGGCAAGGTGGACCCCGGCCGCGATGAGCTCGGCGAGGCGGCCGGGGTGCGTCCAGCCGACGGTGAGGATGTCGGCGCCGAGGCCCTCCGCGGCGAGTTCGAGCGCCTCGTCGGGCGAGCTGACGCCGAGCCACGTGGCGCCGCCGGCGCAGGCGGCCGCGGCGGCCACGACCGCTCCGTGGCCGTAGGCGCCGGCCTTGACCATGGCCATGAGGGCGACGCCGCCGCCCAGCACCCGGAGGATCGAGGCGGCGTTGTCCCGGATCGCCGACGGGTCCACCTCGGCCCAGCGCATCTGCCCCTCCCGAGCCGCCACCGGCCGCGGCACGGGCCTGTCCGGCGTCATCCGGGCACCGCCTCCGTCATCGGGGGGCGCGGCGCTCGAGGGCACGGCGCAGGCGCTCCTGGGCGGCCGGGAGCATCTCGGCGACGTCGCCGGCCAGGGCTCCCGCCCGGCCGCGCCACGCCTGGGCCAGACAGCCGGCCTCGGCGTGGACGGTGACCGCGGCGACGGCGGCGTCGAAGGCGTCCAGCCCGGCGGCCAGCATGGCGCCGCAGACCCCGCTCAGCACGTCGCCGGTGCCGCCGGTCGCCAGCGCGACGGTGCGGTGCCCGTCGACGAAGACCCGGCCGTCGGCGGCCGCCACCACGGTCTCGCTGCCCTTGAGCACGACGGTGACCGCGTTCTCCTCGGCGTAGCGGCGGGCCACCTCGACCCGGCCGGCCTGCACCTCCGCGGTCGGGATCCCCTCCAGCCGTCCCATCTCGGCGGGGTGCGGGGTCAGCAGCGCGGGCCGGGGGCACTGGCGCCAGTCGAAGCCCCGGGCGGCGGCGATGTTGAGGGCGTCGGCGTCCACCACGGTGGGCGCGGTGACCAGGCGCAGCAGCTGGAGGAGCGCCGTCTCGGTGTCCTCCGCCCGTCCCAGGCCGGGCCCGACGACGATGGCCGACGCCTTCGCCAGGTGCTCCTCCGCCAGGGTCGGGATGAGGGCGGGGTCGAGCCCCGCCGCCCAGGGCACGCCGAGGGGATGCACCATCACCTCCAGGCACTGGCCGGCGACGGCGGCATAGATGCCGGCGGGGACGCAGAGGCGGACCAGCCCGGCGCCGGCGCGGGCGGCGCCGCGGGCGGCGAGGACCGCCGCACCGGCCGTTCCCATCGCGCCGGCGACGACGACCACCAGGCCGAACGTCCCCTTGTGGGCGTCGTCGGGCCGGTCGGGAAGGCGCAGCTCGCGGGGGGGTGGGAGCGCCGGGGCACCCTGCGGGCCGAGCGCCGGCAGGGCGGCCACGGCGATGGCCACCCCGGCGTCGTGCGTCAGGGACACGGCGATGCCGGTGTCCCGCCCGTCGATGCGGATGACCGGGGCCCCGCCGCGGCGGTTCACCACCTCGATGGCGTGGTACGGGGGGATGCGCAGGCCGAGCTGGCCGTGGAGCTTCATCACCGCCTCCTTGGCCGCCCAGCGCGAGGCGAAGCGCTCCGCCCTGGTGCCGCATCGGTTCCGCTCCGCCTCGGTGAAGATCTTCTCGGCGAAGCGCGGATGGCGGCGCAGCACCCCCTCGATACGGCTGATCGAGGTGATGTCGACGCCCAGCGCCAGGCCCTGGTCGCCGGGGCCGCCGGCGTCCATCCCGCTGCCTCTCGGCGTGCTCATGCGGCCGGCCTACTCCACCGTCACGGACTTGGCGAGGTTGCGCGGCCGGTCCACGTCGCAGCCGCGCTCGATGCCCACGTGGTAGGCGAACAGCTGGAGCGGGATGATGTTGACGAGCGGCGAGATGATCTCGCTGCAGGCGGGAACCCGGACGATGTCCTCGGCCAGGTCGTCGGCGACGTCGGTGTCGCCCTCGGTGACCAGGGCGATGACGGGGGCGGCGCGGGAGCGGACCTCCTCGATGTTGGAGATCGTCTTGGCCAGCGTGGCGGAGCGGGTCGCCACCGCCACCACCGGCACGTCGGGGTCGAGCAGCGCGATGGGCCCGTGCTTCAGCTCGCCGGCGGCATAGCCCTCGGCGTGGATGTAGGACACCTCCTTGAGCTTGAGGGCCCCCTCGTAGGCGGTCACCACGTTGAAGCCCCGGGCGATGTACAGCGCGTTGCGCGCCAGGGCGTAGCGGTGGGCCATCTCCGCCAGTTGAGGCTCCAGGTCCAGGCAGCGCCGGATCCGCCCGGGGACCTGCTTCAGCTCCATCCCCAGCGCGTCGTGCGCCTCTCGGGTCAGCGTCCCCCGGGCCTCGCCGAGACGCAGCGCGACGAGCAGGCCGCAGACCAGCTGGGCGAGCAGGGTCTTGGTGGCGAGGACGCAGATCTCCGGTCCCGACTGCATGAACAGGGTGTGGTCCGCCTCGAGGGAGAGGGCGCTGCCGGCGACGTTGGTCACCGCCAGGACGGTGGCGCCGCGGCGCCGGGCCTCGCGGACCGCGGCCAGGGTGTCGGCCGTCTCGCCCGACTGCGAGATGGCGATGACCAGGGTGCCGGCGTCCACCAGGGGGTTGCCGTAGCGGAACTCGCTGGCCATCTCGACCGAGCAGGGGATGCGGGCGAGCCTGCGGATGGCGTAGGCGGTGTAGAGGCCGGCGATCCAGGCGGAGCCGCAGCCCACCACCTGGACGTCGCGCAGCCCCGCCACGGTGGCGTCACTGAGCAGGTCGGTGAGCGCGACGTGGCCCTCCGCGTCCATCCGGCCGCGCATGGCGTTCTCGACCGCCTCGGGCTGCTCGGTGATCTCCTTGATCATGAAGTGGGGGTGGCCGCCCTTCTGCGCCTGCTCCACGTCCCAGTCGACGGTGATGGTCCGCGGTGTCACCGGCGTGCCGTCGAGGTCGGTGACGACCAGGCTGCCGGCGGTCGCCTCCACCACCTCGCCCTCGCCGAGCAGGGTGATCTCTTTGGTGTAGGGGATCAGGGCGGTGATGTCGCTGGCGATGAAGACCTCGCCGACGCCGACCCCGACCACCAAAGGGGCGTGCTCCCGCGCGCCGACGACGGTGCCGGGCTGGTCGGCGCAGATGACCACCAGGGCGTAGGCGCCCCGGACCCGGCGCAGGGCCATCCGGGTCGCCTCGGCCAGGTCACCGGCGTAGACGTCCTCGATGAGGTGGGCGACGACCTCGGTGTCGGTCTCGCTGGCCATGCGGTGGCCGCGGCCGACGAGCTCGGCCCGGAGCTCGCGGTGGTTCTCGATGATGCCGTTGTGGATCACCTGGATCCGCCCCGAGCAGTCCTGGTGGGGATGGGCGTTGACCACGGTGGGGCGGCCATGGGTGGCCCAGCGCGTGTGGCCGATCCCCGTCGTCCCCACCGGCACACCGTCGTGCTCGACGCGCGCCGCCAGGTCCTCGACCCGGCGGTCGCTCTTGACCACCGTGTGGCGCCCGCCGTTGAGGCCGTCGAGCACGGCGATGCCCGCCGAGTCGTAGCCGCGGTACTCGAGCCGGCGCAGGCTGTCGAGCAGCACAGGGGCGGCCGGCCGCCCTCCCGTGTAGCCGATGATGCCGCACATCAGACGGTGGCCTCCTCCACGGACGCTGGGCGGGCGACATCCTGGCCAACGTCCCAGGCCGGCCCGAGGTTACGAGTCGAAGCGCCCGCCGCTCGCCGGATCATCGCCCCCCTACACCGCCGGCGACGAGCTCGGGGTGGGCGAGGGCAGCGGCAGGGCCACGATCGTCACCGTCACCAGGACGGTGGTCGGATCGGCGGTCACCCCGCCCGGCACGACGATGCCGACATTGAAGGTCCGCGTCGACGTCAGCCCGGTCACGTCGATCGCGTCGGTGACCACGTCGTCGAGGGCGGGGTCGTTGAGCGTCACCTGGGAACCGGTCAGGGTCACAACCAGGGGGCTGATGCTGATCGAGGCGATCTCGTAGCCGCTGGCCGGCTGGCCGCGGATGGTGCCCAGGGTGACGGCGGTGGTGCGCTCGGTGGTGACGGAGTTCACGGTGATCTCGATGTCGGCGCTGGAGGGGCTCACGTTGACGTCGGTGATCTGATGCCCCTGGCTGTCATAGGGGATGAGGTTGACGCTGGCGCTGTAGTTGGCCCGCTGGTCGCTCAGGTCCACCGTGGCCCGCACCTGGAGCCCGGAGAACTCGTGCTCGGGCCCGGTGATGGTGACCGTGCCCGGCGTCACCGTCTCGGTGCTGACGGCGAAGCCCGGTGGCGGGTCGTGGCTGATGATCAGCTGCACGCTGGCGGTGGAGACGGCGGTCTTGTCGACGTCGGCCGTGACCAGCGTCGGCGCGTGGTCGATCTCGCAGTTGGGATCGGTGTTGATCACCGTCACCGGCAGGTTCACGAAACCCACCTGCCGGATGGCGGCGTAGTCCACCTTCACCTGGAGGCTGCGCGCGCTGTAGCTGTTGAGATGGTCCTGCGTCCCGGCGATGTCCACGGTGATGTCGGGGATGGGGGCGACGAGGACGTAGGGGCTGGGCAGAGGATTCACGATCGGGTCCTGCGGCACCGCCACGGTCACCGCCTTGATGCCCGGGGGGTTGCCGGCGTACACCACGCCGGCCCAGCTGACCACGGCGATGACGGTGGCCAGCAGCTTGAGACGCCAGTTGCGGGTGACGAAGCCGGGCATCACGGACTCCGCCGTCCCAGCGAGCGCAGCGCGGCGCCGCTGCGCACCAGCGGCCGGATGGCGACACCGGGCCGGGGCACGCCGGGCCGGTGCAGGAGGTTGGTGAGCATCTCCGTCAGCTTGGCCGTGTCGAGGCCGCGGTACAGCTTGCCGCCGTACGCGAGGCTGATGAAACCGGTCTCCTCACTGATGATGAGGACCACCGCGTCGGACTGGAAGGTGAGCCCCAGGGCGGCCCGGTGGCGCGTGCCCATGCGGCCCGCGCCGGGAAGCGCGTCGGCGAGGGGCAGGACGCAGCCCGCGGCCTCCAGCCGGCCCTCGTGGATGATGACGGCGCCGTCGTGGAGCGGCGACCCCTCGAAGAACAGCGTGGTCAGCATCTCCGCGGTGACCTCGCCGTTGATGCGGACGCCGCTCAGGGCGACGTTCTCCAGGCCGGTCTCGCGCTGGAAGACGATGAGGGCGCCGCGGCGCGACTCGCTGAGGCTGCCGGCGGCGCGGATGACCTCGTCGATGACATGGGTGATGGGCACGCTGGGATGGCGGCTGGCGGTCCAGCCCACCGTCCCCAGGCGCCCCACCCGGTCCAGGGCGCGGCGCAGCTCGGGCTGGAAGAGAACGATGACGCCGATGAGGATCGCCTGTCCGGCGTTGGCGAAGATGAACTGCAGCAGGCGGAGCTGGAAGACCTCGGCGAGGAGGCCGACGACGAGGAGGACGCCGAGACCCACCAGCAGCTGCACGGCCTGCGTGCCGCGGATGAGCTTGAAGACCTGGTAGAGAAGGATGGCGACGATGAGGATGTCGGCGACGTCCCGCCAGCCGACGCCGCGCAGGAAGATCGAGGCATCGTGCAGGACCGAGCTCATGGTCGGGATACCCCGGACGGCGGGGAGGCGCCGCCGGCGCTCCCCCGGGCGAAGATCAGCGCCAGCAGCGCCTCCTGCGCCCACATGCGGTTCTCGGCCTGGTCGAAGACCACCGACTGGGGACCGTCGAGCACCGAGTCGGTGATCTCCTCCCCGCGGTGGGCGGGCAGGCAGTGCATCACCCGGGCGCCGGGTGCGGCCAGGCTGAGGAGCGCGTCGTTGACCTGCAGATGGGCGAAGTCGGCGCGCCGCCTCTGCTGCTCCGCCTCCTGGCCCATGCTGGTCCAGACGTCCGTGTAGATGATCTCGGCGTCCGCCAGCCCGTCGGCGGGCGTGTGGGTGGGGGTGATGGTGGCCCTTCCGCCGCCGAGTGCCATGGCCGCGTCCAGCACGTGGCGGGGCGGCTCGTAGCCGGGCGGCCCGACGATGCGGAGGTCGATGCCCAGCAGGGCCGCCGCGTAGATCCAGGAGACGCACACGTTGTTGCCGTCACCGACGTAGCAGACGCGGGCCCCCTCAAGGCGGCCCAGCAGCTCGCGCACGGTGAGGCAGTCGGCGAGGATCTGGCAGGGATGCTCGGCGTCGGTCATGGCGTTGACGACGGGGCCGCGGGCGGCCTCGGCCAGCGCGACCAGGTCGCGGTGGGAGATGAGCCGGGCCACGATGCCGTCCACGTAGCGGTCGAGGATGCGGCTGATGTCCGCCGTGGACTCCCTCTCCCCGATCTGGATCTCGGCGTTGAACAGCGGGATGGGATTGCCACCGAGTCGGCGGATGGCCACCTCCATCGAGACCCGGGTGCGGTTGCTCGGGCGCTGGAAGATCATCGCCAGGCTCATCCCGGCGAGCGGCTCCCCCGAGGGCTCGCCCGCCTTCAGGCGGTCGGCCAGGTCGAGCACGCCGACGAGCTCCGCCCGGCTCAGGTCGGCGATCGAGATCAGGTCGCGTCCGGCGAGAGAGGCCATACGGCCCCATGTTCGCACCGCCGGCGGCCGAGGGGAGCGTCGATGGCCCCTCGAAGCGGAGATCGCCGGCCCGATCGGGCCGTGCCGGGTGGGGTAGTCTTCGACCGATGCACGTGCTGATCCTGGTCCCCGGCCGCCAGGTGGAGACCCTCCAGGCGTCGCCCCTGGTGCGGACGGTGGCCGCCGGCTTCCCCGAGGCGCGGATCACCCTCGCCTGCTCCCCGAACGCGGCGCGGGTCGCCCGCGGCCTCGAGGAGGTCCAGGAGGTGCTGCCGCTGCGGGGCCTCGACCCGGAGGGCCCGCTCCTCGCCTGGACCGTCGCCTGGGCGCGCCTGCGGCACCGCCGCTTCGACGTCGCCTTCGTCTGCGGCACGACCCCGACCACGCGCCTGCTCGCCTACCTGGCCGGGGTGCCGCGCCGTCTCGGGCCCGGCGGCGGCCTGACCACCGTCCTGCTCACCGGCCGCGTCCACGCCGAGAGGGGCGAGAACCGGGCAGCGACGTGGCTCCGTCTGGCCCGTCTCGCCGGTGTCCACGCCGAGCGCCACCTCCCGCGCTTCGAACCGGGGCAGGTGGCCGCCCAGCAGGCCCTCATCCAGCTCCACAGCACCGGCATCGGCGACGGCCGCCTGATCGTGGCCATGGCTCCCGGGTGGGGCCACAGCGACGTCAGCGGCCTCGATCCCAGCCTGACGGCCTGGGAGCCGGAGCGCTGGGCGCACCTCGCCAACCAGCTCGGGGCGCGCCACGGAGCCGGGGTCATCTTCGTCGGGGCCGCCGACGACCAGGCGGCGGTCCACGCCGCCGCCGCCGACATGTCCGTCCCCCACGCCGACGTGACCGGCCAGCTGGACACCGCCGCCGTGGCCGCCCTCTTCCGCCTCTGCGACCTGCTGGTCAGCGGCGACTCGCCCCTGCTCCACCTCGCCGCCGGCGTGGGGACGCCAACGGTCGGGCTCTTCGGCCCCACCGACGGCCGGCGTCGCGGCCCGTACGGAGGCGAGCACCGCGTGGTGCAGGCGCTGCCCCCCCCGGGTCGGCGGCAGGATTGGCCCGATCAGGCCCTGATGGACCGGATTCGCGTCGACGACGTGCTGGCGGGGATCGAGTACCCCGTCTGAGGGGGCACCGTCCCCGCCCAGCGACGTGTGTGGAGGCTAGTTGAGGACGCGGATGTGGCGCGCCGCGAGGAGGCGGGCGAGCTCCTTCTGCTCGGGAAGGTCGGCGACGTCCACGCCGCCGCTCACATTGAGGAACTCCACACCCACCGGGCGGTCCTCGGCGTCGTAATCGACGCCGCGGTTGGAGTCGATGTCCTCGCCGTAGACCTCCGCGCCCTCGCGAAGCTTGACGTACACGGTGTCGGCCTTGGGGTCGTAGTCGATGCGCATGGTCTCTCTCTCCTGGGCCGAGGTGAGGATCAGAGGGAGTCCCACCATGCGGCAGGACAGTATTGTGACTCGCGTACACCTTCCCCGCCAATCCGACATGGATTTCCGGCGTGGCTGCACAAGCCGCGCACCTCAACTACTGACTGCAGTCGAGGAGGACCACGGTTTCAGGGCGTAGACTGCCTTTGGCTTGGGCGCAGCGCCCTAAGCTCCGCCGGATGGTGGATGATGGGGACATCACTGAATTCGACGTCCGCGGTGACGCGCCCCCGACCAGGCTCCGCCGCGCGCCACGCGGCGCCCACCCACGCGCCCTGGCGCCACCACCCGGATGCCCCGCTCCGCGATCATGACCCGGATGGCATCCTCCCCCACCCCGTCCCGGCCCGACCTGCGCAACGTCGCGATCATCGCCCACGTCGACCACGGCAAGACCACGCTGGTCGACGCGCTGCTGAAGCAGTCGCGGGTCTTCGGCGCCCACGAGCAGGTGGGTGAGCTGATCCTCGACTCCAACGAGCTGGAGCGGGAGAAGGGCATCACCATCCTCGCCAAGGCCACCTCCATCCGCTACCACGGGATCAAGCTCAACATCATCGACACCCCCGGCCACGCCGACTTCGGCGGCGAGGTCGAGCGGGTCCTGGGCATGGCGGAGGGCTGCCTGCTCCTGGTCGACGCCGTCGACGGTCCGATGCCGCAGACGCGGGTCGTCCTCCGCCAGGCCCTGCTGCTGGGGCTGAGGCCGATCATCGTCATCAACAAGATCGACCGCGTCAACGCCCGGCCGGCGGAGACCGTGGAGGCGACGCACGACCTCCTCCTCGAGCTCGCCCGCGACCCCGAGCAGCTCGACTGCCCGGTCGTCTACACCAACGCCCGCGAGGGCACCGCCACCGTCGACCTGCGCCACCCCGGGACCACGGTGGAGCCGCTCCTCGACGCCATCGTCGACCACATCCCCCCGCCCGAGGGTGACCCGGACGGCCCCCTGCAGCTCATGGTCAGCAACCTCGACCACGACAACTGGAGCGGGCGCCTGGCGATGGGGCGGATCGCCCGTGGCCGCCTCGCCCCCGGCGACGCCGTGGTCTGCTGCACGGCGCTGGGGCCCGGGCCGCGGCAGAGGATCGGCGCCGTCCTCTCCGTCGAGGCGCTGCAGCGCCTCCCGGTGGAGCAGGCATCGGCGGGCGACATCGTCTATCTCACCGGTCTCCCCGACGTCGCCATCGGCGACACCATCGCGGATCCCGAGAACCCTGAGGCCCTGCCCCGGCTCTCCGTCGGCGAACCCACCCTGCAGATGCAGTTCTCCGTCAACCAGAGCCCCTTCGCGGGACGGGAGGCGGTGCTGAGCAGCACCTCACGGCAGCTGCGCGCCCGCCTCGAGCGCGAGCTGCTGACCAACGTCGCCCTGCGCGTCGAGGACGGTCCCACCGCCGACGTGTTCAACGTCAGCGGCCGCGGCGAGTTGCACCTGGCCATCCTGGTCGAGACCATGCGCCGCGAGGGGTACGAGTTCGAGGTGTCGCGTCCCGCCGTCATCACCCGCGACGTCGACGGGCACCGCCACGAGCCGGTCGAGGAGTGCGTCATCGACTGCGACACCGACGCGGCCGGGACGGTCACCGAGACCCTCGGTGCCCGCGGCGCGCTGCTGCACGAGATGCGCACCGATGCCGGTCGCGGCGCCCGGCTCACCTTCCGCGCGCCCACGCGCGCCCTGATCGGGGTGCGCAGCCAGATCCTCACCCTCACCCGCGGCACCGGCGTGATGGCGTCGCGCGTGGTGGGATGGGAGCCCTGGCGCCAGCTCCCGGCGACGACGCGCAACGGTGTGGTCACGGCGAGTCAGACGGGCACCGCGGTGGCGTACGGGCTGCTCGGCCTGCAGGAGCGCGGCCAGCCCTTCATCGGTCCCGGCACGGCGGTGTACGAGGGCATGGTGGTCGGGCTCAACCGGCGCCCCGGCGACATCCACGTCAACGTCACCAAGCAGAAGCAGAAGACCAACATCCGCTCCTCGACCGAGGACTTCACGGTCAAGTTGACCCCGCCGCGGCAGATGTCCCTGGAGGAGAGCCTCGACTTCATCGGCGACGACGAGCTGGTCGAGGTGACCCCCAAGGGATACCGCATCCGCAAGCGCATCCTCAGCGCCGACACCCGGATCAAGCTCCGCAAGCGGGCGCTGAACGACGCGTGAGACCGCCACCCGGCGGATGACCATCGGAGGCACCGTGACCCCTCGCCGGCACCTGGTGCTCTTCGCCCTGCTCCTGCTGGCAGCACAGGCCCGGAGATCAACCGCTCAGCGGAACTCCACCGACCGGGCGATGGCGTCGAAGAGGGTCAGCAGCACCGCCTTGAGGTCGACCGCCGGCGACGAGAAGGTGAGCACCAGCCCCGGCCGAGGGGCGGCGAGGGACACGAAGTACTGCACCACTAGGACGTCGCCGGCCTTCTCCGAGCCGGCCAGCTGGGTGGTCTGAAGCCAGGAGAGGCGCGATGCCCGGCCGGCCGGGAGCTCGACCTCCTCCTGGGAGCAGTCGCGCCTCTCAGGCCTTCCACCACCACCGGCCCCGGCGATCCCGGTGCGCGGATCACGGGCGGCCTCGGCGGGGACGGCGTTGACGAGCAGCGTCACCGGGCGCAGCCCGCCCGGGGTGTCGAGGAAGGTGCCACCGGCGTAGAGGGGCCGGGTGGCGGAGACCGCTTCGGCCAGGGCCGTCATGGTGCTCGCCACCAGGTCGCGGCGCGGCGCCAGCTCGGGCCGTCCGGACAGGACCTGCTCGGTGAGCCGGTCGGCGTCCACGCCGGCGGAGGGCAGGCGCATGGCCACCCAGTCGGCGGGCATGGCCAGGAAGAGCCGCTCGGGCTCCGGCTCGGAACCCGCCGCAGCGATGCGCATCGCGGGGGTCAGGGCCTGCGCCAGGATGTCGTCCACCACGATCAGGTCGACCCGGCGCCCCCGATCGAGGGCCTTCGCCAGGCGGCCGACCAGGGCTTCCACTTCGGGACGGGCGTCGCCGGCGTTGACACCCGGGACCAGGAGGACCCCGACCGCCTCCGCCGGAGCACCGCCGTCGTACGAGACCGAGAAGTGGTAGAAGGCGGCGACAAGCGATCGGGGGAAGCCCTCCAGCGCGGTGACCGCGGCGGGCGGGAGATCCTCGGTGGCCGGACGGACCCGGCGGCGGCCGAAGCCGCGGAGTCCGCCGGATGGATCCGGGATCATCGAGTCGGCGAGCATGTCGAGCTCTCCCTGGGACAGGGCCACCGGGTTGGGCCCGGCCGCGTCGATGACGGCACCGCCCACCCGATTCTCGCGAGCCATGCGGGCCAGGTCGGGCCCGGTCGAGACGGCGCAGGTGGGCATCTCGGTCGACCAGGCCCGCAAGGCCTCCACCGAGCTGAACCCTAGGAGGAGCGAGGCGCCGTCTGTGCTGTGCGTGAGCAGCACGCGGATCCCGGGGTCACCGGGCGCATTCAGGGTGGGAATGATCACGACCCCGTCCAGCAGGGCCCGGTAGAGGGGCAGCCGGGATGCCGGCTCCGGCCCTGCCGCCACCACCGCATCGGCCAGCGCCTGGTTGCGGGGAAGGCTGTCGGCGGGCAGGAACGGCGTCTCCTCCACGGTCGTCATCACGCTACCCCATCCGGCATCAGGAGAACGGACGGGCCGCGATGGCCGCCGCATCCTCGCGGGTCGAGCACAGGTTGCACCAGGCGTCGGGCAGGGGCCGAGGCGGCAGCGCGATGTCCGGGTCCGTCAGCGCCGCGAGCGGCATCGCCCAGGTGTCCAGCAGATCCTGCCTACCCGGCCGGGGGGCGACGAGGCCCCCGGGAGACCGTGTACCCACCAGCAGGCAGGGCGGATTGGCCCAGTTGTCGGGGAGCGGCGCCGGCAACTGGTCGACGCGGAGAAGTAGGTACTCGGCACCGGCCACGCTTCGCAGCATCCGCACGGGATGGACGGCGCGGACCGCAGCCCAGCTCGGATGCTCGGTCGAGGTGAACCACATCTCCTCGGGAAACCGGTCGACGGTCATGGGTTCAGACCGTAGACGCCGGTGACCTGGATCGCCGACTCGGGATTGTCGATGAGGTACTCGGGCGCCCCACCGGGGTTGGCGCCCACCTGCAGCGCATTGCGCACCGTGGTGACGGCATCGGGGTCACGCAGGACCCCCACCGTGACGAAGCGCGCCGGGTTCTGCGGCGGGAGCCCAAGCTCGGCTCTCATGTCGTCCATGGTGCTGGGATCCGTCGTCGTCCACGAATGGCCCCAGGGGGAGGCGCCCTCACCGGTGAGCGCGCCGGAGTCGTCCTCGGTCTCACCCCAGACGCGATAGACGGTCTGACCCGCGCTCGGCGTCGGGAGGTCGTCGGCCAGGCCGGCGTCGCCGGCGTCGCCCCCAAGCGCGCCGTGCCCGAGCATGGCCAGGCTGACGGCATCCATGCCGACGTTCGTCCAGCTCATGCCCTGCTCGCCCTCGGCGGCTCCGATGGCGTCGACGCCGAGCTTCGCGACGGTGACCCCGATCATGACCGGCAGCAGCACCTCCCCGACGCCGGGGATCAGGCAGGCCAGGGCCAGGAGGCCGGAGAGATCGCCGAGGACGTGGGACCAGGCCGCCGGATCGGTGAGATGGGTGGCGAGGTAGGCGAGGTCCCCGGGCAGCGATGCCAGCGGCTTGATCACCATGTTGTAGGCGAGGCTGCCGACGTCCCCGAGAGCCGCGCCGCCCCAGCTCGCGATCTCGCCGAGCCACCCCGGGTTCCTGATGCCCTCGTTCTGGGCGTTGTCGATGGCGTTCACGCATGTGCCGGCCAGCCCGGCGAGGTCGGACCACCACAGGTTGCCGAGCTGGTTCTGCAGGCGGCCCAGCTCGCCCTCCAGCTGGCTGAGCTTGGCGGAGAGCGCGGAGTGGTCCAGGCCCTGGGCGGAGGCCTGGTCGATGGCCGACTGGGTCTGCCGCGCCTCCTGCAGGACGTCGTTGGCCTGTCCCGCGACGCTGCGGAAGGTCGCGGCCCACGACCGCAGGGAATCGGCGTAGCTGGTCAGCGCCCCGTAGACGCCGTTGTAGGAGGCCCACGCCTTGTCGAGGTAGCCGGGCAGAGGTCCCAGGGCGTTCCGGAACGCCTCGGCCGCCGAACCCTCCCACCCCAGGTCCTGGGCGCCGCCCTTCACCCCCTGCAGTTCGTTGTTGGCGTCCCCGACCACGTCGCGGACGGCTTGGAACTCGGTGGCGATGGTGTCGACGCTGTCGGGGTCGGGCAGGACCATGGTCTCCCCGAGCACGTCGAGGGTCTGGCTCATCCCGCGCCTCCACCCGGCGAGCCGGAGGACGAACCGCCCGACGGCGTCGCCGCCTTCTGGAGCGCGGACTCGGTATCGCCGTACGTCTTGGAGGCCCCCTTCAGCCGCGCCGTCAGGTCGCTGATCTGCGTCTCGATCTTCCCCAGGCCGTCCGACCAGTCGCTGTGGAAGTCCTGGAGCTTGTCGCACACGGACGGTCCCGGCTGCGGCGATCCCTGGATGTCGGACGCCGAGTACTGCGTCGCCGTCGACCCGATGCCGCTCATCTTGTCCTGCACGGTCTGCAACCGCTGGACCAGCGCCTCGAGCTTGTCCGGGTCGACGGTGAACGTCGTCTCCATGGCGTCTGCCTCAGGCGTCCGGCCGCCGGGTGGGAGGAGTGGCCGGTCGCGGCATCGCAGCGACCCCGGGCGGCGCGGCCGCCGCTGGTGTGACGCCGGGGCTGTCAGCCATCTCCGTCCTCACCGATCAACGGCTCCTGGTGAGCGCTATCCCTGCTGCATCGACTGGGCGATGGCCTGCTCGGTCTGCGCGTAGGTGGTGGCGGCGTTGGAGAGCAGCGTCGAGATCCCCTGCAGCGCCTGGTTGAGCTGGCCCGCCCCCTGGTTCCACTGCTGGTACATGGTGCCGAACTGCGACGACGCCGCACCCTGCCAGCCGCCCTCGATGAGGTTGTTCACCTGCGCCTGCATGCTCTGCAGCTGGCTGGTGATCTCCGTCGCCCCCGACTGGAGCATCGACGACACGCTGGTCAGATCGTCCGAGGTGACGCTGATGATCATGGGATGGCCCCGCGCCCTCTGCGGTCCCCCTCGTGCCCGGGCGCCTCGTGCTCGACGGGATGGCGGGAACGTACCAGGAGCTTGCGGTGGACCGCAATGGGGAGTGCTCCCCGCCCCACAGGGCGCCGAGCGACGCCCGCCGCCCCGTGCCTAACGGATGTACATGAACGAGCGGCGGAGCACGTCGAGGTTCTCGGCCGCCGTCTGCGTCCCCCGGATGGTGCAACTCTGCGGATCCGCGGCGACGCGGACGGGACACCCGATCTGCGCCCTCAGGTAGCGGTCCAGCCCCTCCAGCCTGGCGCCCCCGCCACAGAGGGTGAGGCCGCCGACCTGGATGTCGTCAGCCAGCTCGCGCGGAACCTCCCGGATCACCTCCTCGGTCGCGCCAGCGATCCGCCGGCCGTGCTCATCCACCAGGTCAGCGATCTCGGTGGAGGCGATGCGGACGGGCTCGGCGCTCCCCGGGACCTCCACCAGCATCCGCCGTTCCTCGTGTGGCCCGACGCAGGCGAGCGAGGCGATGACGTCGGCGGCGGCAGGGGCGGCGACGGGAACCCCGTGGTTCTCCTCCAGGCGCTGCGCCACCGCGGCCCGGAGGGTGTCTCCGGCGCCGCGGAGTGTCCGGCCGCCGACCGTCCCCTCCGATGCCAGGCAGGCGACGTCCACCGTGCCGGCGCCGATGTCCGCCACCAGGTGCCCCCGCCCGCTGGTGAGCGAGTGGCCGGCGCCGATCGCCGCCGCGAAGGGGCTCTCGATCAGGTACGCGGTGCGCGTCCCCAGCTCGGCGAAGATGTCAAGGATGGTCAGGCGACCGGCGTCGGTCATGGCGGGAGACACCGCCACCACCACGTCGGGGCGGAAGATCCGCTGCCTGCCGGCGGCCCGGTTGACCGCATGCTGGAGAAGGGCCGCGAGCGCGTCGCGGTCAGCGATCCCGCCCTCACGCATCGGCCGGATCAGCCTCAGGTCCGGCTCCCCGTCCAGTGCCGCGGCGGCGAGCCCGGCGGCCACGCAGCCCCCGGTACGGTGGAAGGCGACGACGGTGGGTTCGGAGAAGGCCGGCCCCTCGCCGCGCACCGCCACGCGGAGGCTGGCGGTGCCCAGGTCGAGAGAGAGCTTCTTGCCCAGCACGGCTCAGCCCGCCGTCCTGGGGCACGGGCGGTGGGCCGGCGCGCCGGAGCGGGCGCCACGCGCGAGATCAGGCATCGACCTGGCCCACTCTACGCCACCGGCTGGAGACCCCCCAGAACCGGGGCGGCGCGGTACGTCGCGGTGACGGTGATGCCGGCGCCGAAGAGGGGGATGGGCACCGACACCTGAGCCGACACGGTGGCCACCACCACGTTGCCGGCGGTGAGCTGGCAGACGGTCGAGCCCGGCAGACCCGAGTCGCTGTCACCGGTGGCGGTGCAGACCGACTGGTACGTGGACGACACCTGGGGGAAGCCCGCCTTGGCGGAGGCGTAGTCAACCTGGCCCGCCCCGGCCATGGCCGCCTGCTCCGCCGCGTCGGCGAAGCGGACGTGGGCGGCGTACAGCTCGGTGAGGTCCACGGCAACCGCGAACATGGCGAAGAGGAAGAGGGCCATGGAGATGGCGAACATGATCAGGGTCTGCGCACGTTCCGAGCCGCGGCGCCGGCCTCGCCTCAGCACGAGGGTTGCCCGTTGTCGACGGCCGAGGGGTTGGCGCATCGCCGGTACGGCGGTGGCTGCGCCTGCGCCGTGGCGCTGAGGTGGATGGTCCAGAACCAGACGACGCCGACCACGGAGTTGGAGAAGTCGACGTCCGCTCCGGCGCTGCACACGACGGGACGGGCGCTCACCTCGCCCTCCAGATAGGGGCCCGAGCAGGTGAGGGGCTGGGTCACGGTCACGTAGCCACTCTCGGTGCCGTAGGGGTCGAGGGTGTGGGAGAACGCGTAGCGGGCGTCGGAGAGGCTGTCGTCCGGATCCCCGAGCGCCGGCTGGACGGCGGCCTGGGAGGCCAGGTTCACGGCACTCTGGAATTCGCACTCGGCGCGGAGCTGCAGCATCATGCCGATGAAGCCCAAGGTGATGGCGAACATGATCGGCATCACCAGCGCCGTCTCCAGGGTCGCCTGGGCGCCCTCGCGGCGGCGCCGCCGCCAGCACGGCGTCATGGTGCGTACGTGCCCGACGCCACGGCGGACTCCTCGCTGACGGGGAGACCGCCGCCCCGCCAGTCGAACGGCCCGAAGGCGGGCGGGATCATCGAGCTCGCGTAGCCGGAGACGGAGACGATGACGTGGCCGGCGCCGTCGTCGGTGGCACAGACGATGACGTGACCGACGCCCTCGTGGTCGGCCACCTCGTCGGCCGTGGGACAGCGGGTGGCCGGGATGTCCGACCGCCATCCGGTCGCGTACCAGTCCTCCACCGCGGTTCCCGGCATAGCGGGTCGCAAGGCGGGAGCGACGTCGGCGTACACCGCCCGCACGCCGCTCGTCGTGCTCAGCGGCGACCCGTTCGCGGCGAGCGCCACGCCCACACCCTGCTCCACCGCGGAGACCGCAGCGTCGGTCTCGACGACCCAGAACCACGAGTCCATGATCGCCATCAGCATGAGCAGGAAGAGCCCGAAGACGAGGGCGAATTCGAGGGTCGCCTGCCCCTCCCGTCCTCGCCCCGCCGGGCCACCCCGCCTCGCGGTCACGTGACCGGGATCGATCTGATCTGGTAGATCGGCTTGGGCGGCAGCGACCCGTCGTCGATGGCGTCGGGGAAGACGATCTGGCAGTTGGCCTGCGCCTCAGCCTGGCTCGTATATGTGTTTCCGAGGCCGCCGCCGAGGTTGACGCAGACGTAGTTTGTGGACCCGTCCCCGCCGTACCAGTAGACGAACGCGGTGACCACGACGTCCTGGGTGGCGCTGATGGTCGGCCCGGCGGCCGGCACGCCGCCGACACCGCTGATCTGCTTGTAGACGTGGTCGACGCAGCTCCCCGAGGTGCCGGCGTCCACGTCCTCCTCGACGCCGTCCCCGAAGTTCCAGTGGACGACGGCTGACGGCGCCGCCTGCAGGTAGTAGGAGTAGACGACGGACACGCCGTTGCTGTCCGGGGCTCCCATCACCGAGACGATGTCCGGCGGCAGGTCCCCGGGTCCCTCGGGTGCCGGGTCGATCCAGAAGCAGTTCGGCGCGAAGGTCACGTAGTCGGCACTCGCATCCGACTCGATCTGCCCCGGGGTGGCGCCGGCCATGGCCAGCACCTGCTGCTCGGTCGGGGTGTCCCACACGGGTGGCGCGGGCGGGATGTTGGCGCCGCCCCCGTGGACGTCGTCGGCCACGAAGGTCAGGCCGACCGCGACCTGGGGACCGCGGCACAGCGGGGCGTCCGGCGCCCCGGTCCACGTCCCCGGGCTCACCGTCGACAGCGTCGCGTACGCCGTCTCCCCACCGGTCGGAACGTAGTAGACGAGACCCTCACCAAGCCCGCCGCCCAGCCCATCGCCCGCCGGCGGCGGCCCCCAGGCGGTGGGGCTGCTCGCCGGCCCGGGCGCGACATCCGTACCGTCCCCGATGGCGGCGCTGGTGAAGGTGGCATCGATGGAACCGGCCCAGAACTGCACGGGCACGGCCCACGCCGCTCCCTCCTCCGGCAATGTCACCCGGATCTGACCGAGCCAGTGGACCGGCTCCCAGGCGATGTCCACGCTGCAGGCCGTGCCGTCGGCGGTGGTGCCGACGCCGTCCGAGTTGAATCCCCTCGTGTACTTGCCGTTGCCCGAATCGACGGCGGTGCCCGGGCAGAACAGGGTGAGCGACCCGTCGGCGCTGATCCCCCCACCCTGTGGTGCCCCGTACTGCAGGACGTTCAGACCCGCGGTGGCCGTACATTGGGAGTTGGTGCCAGTGCCACCCACCCCTGCTTCGACGGAGCCCGTCTGAGCAGCAATGACAAGGGGCACCGCGAGGAGCGCCAGGAGAGACTGTCGCGTCACTCGTCAGATTCCGCTCTGCTGGAGGATCGCGTCGGCGGTAGGGTTGTCCCCCTGATCTATGCCATCCTCGAAGACCAAGTACGATCCGAGAGCAGCGTTGCTTCTCTCTGCGGACACATCCAGCTCGCGTCCCTCCTGACCCTGCGCCAGATCGTGGTGCTGGACGGTGCCGTCAGCCGCCGTCCACAGGCTTGTACACGGACCCTCGGCCGCCTCCAGATACACGACCCCAGCTGTGGAGGCGGTGCCAGCGGTCAACTCCGACATCTGCTGGCCGGTCACGGCAACCGCATCGACCTTCGACGGGTACTCGCACCCCGGGCTGTCCACAACAGTTCCTCCCGCGAGCACGAAGCTCAGCAACTGATTCCCGCTGCCTCCGTACAGGTACTGGATGAACCCCGGCTGGTCGTGCCGCTGCGCCCATTCCACTAGAGCCCAGAACTTCTGGTCCTCCTGCACCCAGGTGGCGAGGTCGGCGTCGCTCAGCTCGCCATCGGTCAGGTTCCTGGTCTGGACGGGTGGGGCGTCAGGGGTGATCTCCGAGCAGGCCGGCACCATGGTCGCGCCCATCGCCAGCCACGCCTGTTGCACGGGCGTGAGAACGAGGCCCGGCACCTGGACGCCCTGCAGCAGGTCGGACGCGTGGGGGATCGGCGTGTCCGCTGTCGCGCAGTAGCTTGCGGCCACCGCCGGGCCGGTGGCGGCCGGCTGCGCCGTGGCCGATGGGGACCCGCCGGGACGGGCCGTGCTCGAATGCACTCCCGCGGACGTCGCTCCGCTGCCGCCGCAGGCCGACACCAGGCCGACCGCAGCGGTCAGCGCGGCGAGCCACGGGCGATGCCGCCCGTGTCGGGGCGAGAGGTGCCGGTCACGCGCGAGCGCGGCCGGCGGCGAGCCGGTCATCTCTCCTCATGGCGCAGGCGAGCAGCCGAGTTCGGTTGGTTGGAGGCCGTAGCATACAAACGACGACAGGGCTTCATCCAGCGTTCCCGGGTTGGCTGGCTCGGGGAAACACCACCGTAGTCGCACTGGACGGACACGGCGCGGACAGTGCGGAGGTCGCCTGTCCGGCCCGCGCCCACCGCCCTCCATCGGGAAGCTGAAACGCGCCCCTGCGCCACACGCCCGGACGGCCGCCACAATCACTGTGGCGGCCCCGGGAAGGGCCGTCGCTCCGGGGGCGGTCCGGTCAGCACTGGGGGTCGTTGTGGCAGTTCTGGAATGGCTGGCGGGGGTCCCCACCCACCGCCTGTCCAGGTGGCTGGTCGTCCTCGTCTGGCTGGTGGCGGCGGGCGCCCTGGCGCCGATCTCCGGCCGGCTGGCCGGCGTGGAGCAGAACAGCCAGTCCAGCTTCGTCCCGGCCGGGGCGGCGTCCACCGAGGTCGCCGCATACGAGACGCGGTTTCCCGACCTGAACTCGCTGCCGGCGCTGGTGGTGCTGTACCGGCGGGCGGGGATCACCGCAGCCGACCAGGCGGCGGCCATCGCCGATCAGCGGCGGATCGCCGCCCTCCACCTTCCCGGGGTGACCAGCGTGGGGACGTCCAGCCTCTCCCCCAGCGGCACCGGGCTGATCTTCCCCGTGGTCCTGGCGTCGGAGACGGGAGCCCTCACCGTCGGATCGGACGTCACCCGCATCGCGGGCGCGCTGGGGACCGCCCGGGGTGGCCTGCAGCAGGGGGTCGGGGGACCGGCGGCCGCGCTGGCCGACACGGCGAACGCCTTCAGCGGCATCAACGGGACGCTGCTACTGGCCACGGTCTCGATCGTCACTCTGCTGCTGCTGCTCACCTATCGCAGCGTCCTCATGTGGATCTTCCCGCTGCTCGGCGTGGGGCTGGCCAGCGTCCTCGGCCAGACCGCCGTCTACCTCCTGGCGAGATCGGGCTTCGTGGTCAACGGGATGACCGTCGGCATCCTCACCGTGCTCATGTTCGGCGCCGGCACCGACTACTCGCTGCTGCTGGTGGCGCGGTACCGAGAGGAGTTGCGGCACACGCAGAGCGCCGCCCTGGCGATGCGAACGGCGCTGCGGCGGGTGATGCCGACCCTGCTCACCTCGGGCGGCACGGTCATGCTGGGCCTGCTGACCCTCCTGCTGGCCCAGGAGAACGACATCCGCGCCCTCGGCCCCGTCGGGGCCATCGGCATCGCCAGCGTCCTGGTCGCCACCCTCACCGTCGTCCCGGCGGCACTGGTGATCGTGGGGCGCCGGGCGTTCTGGCCGCTGGTCCCCCGGCTGGGCAGCTCCCCGCGCTCGTCGCGGATCAGCTGGCGGGCGGTCGCCGAGAGGGTCGGGCGCCACCCCGAGCGCACCTGGGTCGGGGTGGTGCTCGCGCTCTTCGCCATGACGTTCGGGCTGACCGCGTACGAGGGCAGCCTCCCCGCCGCCGACGGATTCACCGGGCACGCCGGGTCGGTCGCCGCCCAGGCGCTGATCGACGAGTCCTTCCCGCCCGGGATCAGCGGCCCGGTCGTCATCGCCGTTCGCACCCCGTCCCTGGCGGGCGCGGCCGCCGCGGTGGCCGAGGCGGTGCCCGGGATCGTCTCCGTGGGCCAACCCGAGACCCAGGGCGGCGTCGCCATCGTCACCGCCACGCTCAGCTCCCCGCCGTCCGGCGGCCAGGCGGAGTCCGTGGTGGAGGCGCTGCGCTCCGCCGAGCAGCGCTCGGTGGGGAGCTCCGTGCTGGTCGGAGGGGTCACCGCGACCCAGGTGGACCTCGACCAGGCCGCATCCAGGGACCGCCTGGTGGTCATCCCCGTCGTCCTCGTCATCGTCTTCCTGATGCTGGCGCTCCTGCTGCGCTCACTCGCCGCGCCGCTCGTCCTGGTGGTGACGGTGGTGATCTCCTTCCTCGCCTCCCTGGGGGTGGCGGTGCTGTGCTCCCGCTCCCTCTTCCACTTCGCCGGGCTCGACTCCTCGGTGATCCTGCTGGGCTTCGTGTTCCTGGTGGCGCTCGGCATCGACTACAACGTCTTCCTCGCCGCTCGCGCCCGCCAGGAGGCCTCCGCCGGCACCGGCCCCGGCATGCTGCGAGCGCTCACCGCCACGGGCGGCGTGATCACCTCCGCCGGCCTGGTCCTGGCCGGCACCTTCACCGTGCTGGGCGTGCTCCCCCTGGTGGCGCTGACCGAGCTGGGGTTCCTGGTCGCCTTCGGCGTCCTGGTGGACACCTTCCTGGTCCGGTCGCTCATGGTGCCGGCCCTGGTGGTGCAGATCGGCGGCGGCTTCTGGTGGCCGTCGCATCCCGACCCCGGGGACGGCCCGGGAGCGGGCGGCAACTCCTGAGGGAGTGGCGGACGGGAGGGGACGGTCCCCTCAGTCGCCGATGACGCCGGAGAGGTCCCTCGGCGTCCCGTCCGGACCGGAGCCGACGCGCTCGATGCCCGCGCCCAGCGAGCGGAGCTTCTCCTCCATGCTCTCGTACCCGCGGTCGAGGTGGAAGACGTTCTCCAGCTCGGTGGTCCCCTCGGCGCAGAGACCGGCGATGACCAGGGCGGCACCGCTGCGGATGTCGGAGACCTGGACCCGGGCCCCGTGCAGGGGCGTGGGGCCGGTGATGATGGAGCTGCGCCCCTCGACGGCGATCCTCGCCCCCATCTTGGCCAGCTCGGCGACATGGCGGAACCGGTTCTCGTAGAGGGCCTCGCTGATGATGCTGATGCCCGTCGCCTGGGTCATCAGGGCCCCGAACTGGGGCTGGAGATCGGTGGCGAAGCCGGGGTAGGGCCAGGTGGTTACGTCGACGGCGCGCAGCGGACCGGCGGTGACCTCGAGATGGTTGCCGCCCTCGATCACGACGCAGCCGGCGGCGCGGAGCTTGTTGGTGAGCGCCTGCAGGTCGGTGGCGCGGATGCCGACCACGGTGACCGCCCCGCCGGTGGCCGCCGCCGCCGCCATGTAGGTGCCCGCCTCGACATAGTCGGAGGTGACCTGGTGGTGGCTGCCGTGGAGGAGGGCGCCGCTCTGCCCCTCGACGACGATGAGGCCGGTGCCCGCACCGCTGATGTGGGCCCCCATCCCCACCAGGCAGCGGGTGAGGTCGTAGATGTGGGGCTCCCGCGCCGCGTTGCTGATGACGGTGATGCCGTCGGCCAGCACGGCCGCCATCATCAGGTTCTCGGTGCCGGTCACCGTCGGCATGTCGAGGTGGATGGGGGCGCCGCGCAGGCGCTGGGCCCGGGCCACGTACATGGTGGCCGTCTCGGACACCTCCGCCCCCATCAGGCGGAGGCCCTCCAGGTGCTGCTCCACCCGCCGCATGCCGATGTCGTCGCCGCCGGGCTTGGCGATGGCGGCCTCCCCGGCCCGGGCGATCAGGGCGCCGAGGAGGAGCAGGGAGCCGCGCATCCGCCCGGTGAGCTCGGCCCCGACCTCGATGGCGCGCACCGTCCGGGCGTGGATCCGCCAGCGGTCGGCCGCCTGGCGGTCCACGTCCACGCCGAGGTGCCGGATCATCTCGGCCATCGCCTCGATGTCCTCGATGTCGGGGACGTTGGTCAGCTCGACGGGCTGGTCGGTGAGCAGGGCGGCGGCCATCACGGGCAGCGCGGCGTTCTTGCTCCCCGAGATCCTGACCTCGCCCGTGAGCGGCACACCGCCCTGGATGCGCAGCAGATCCACCTGCCTAAGGTACCCGACAGGAGGGCTTGGCGACCGCCCCGACCCACCCCCCGGAGCCCCTGCGCCGGACCGCCGGGAAGGGGCGTCCAGGGGCCCGGCGAGGCGGGGCCCCACCTCATATGGTCCACCGGATGGTCCAGAATCGGGGTCCACCCACACTTGGAGAACAGCATGGCGACGGCACCGGCGACCACCCTGACGCACCTGGAGGAGATGCTCGGCGAGGAGGCCAAGGACCTTCTGCAGCACCGCTGCGAGACCGTGAGCCGCGACCAGCTCCACCTCCCCGGCCCCGACTTCATCGACCGGGTCTGGTCCCACAGCGACCGCAACGTCCAGGTCCTGCGGAGCCTGAGCGCCCTCTACGGTCACGGCCGCCTGGCCGGCACCGGCTACATGTCCATCCTTCCCGTCGACCAGGGCATCGAGCACTCGGCGGGCGCCTCCTTCGCCCCCAACCCCGCCTACTTCGACGGCGAGAAGATCGTCGAGCTGGCCGTGGAGGGTGGCTGCAACGCCGTGGCCTCGACCTTCGGGGTACTGGGCTCGGTGTCGCGCAAATGGGCGCACAAGATCCCCTTCATCTGCAAGATCAACCACAACGAGCTGCTCACCTACCCGAACAAGTTCGACCAAATCATGTACGGGACCGTCGAGCAGGCCTGGAACCTGGGCGCCGTGGCCGTCGGGGCCACCATCTACTTCGGCTCCGAGGAGTCGACGCGCCAGATCCAGGAGGTCGCCGTCGCCTTCGCCGAGGCCCACGAGCTGGGCATGGCAACCGTGCTGTGGTGCTACCTGCGGAACGCGGCCTTCAGCAAGGACGGCGTCGACTACGGCGTCGCCGCCGACCTGACCGGCCAGGCCAACCACCTGGGCGTGACCATCCAGGCCGACATCATCAAGCAGAAGCTCCCCGAGACCAACGGTGGCTACACCGCCCTCAAGTTCGGCAAGACCAGCAAGCTGGTGTACGAGAAGCTGACCACCCCCAATCCCATCGACCTCACCCGGTACCAGCTGATCAACTGCTACATGGGACGCTCCGGCCTGATCAACTCGGGCGGGGCCTCGTCCGGCGCTAGCGACCTCAAGGAGGCGGTCCGCACCGCCGTCATCAACAAGCGAGCCGGCGGATCGGGCCTGATCAGCGGCCGCAAGGCGTTCCAGCGCCCCATGGCCGAGGGCGTCCAGCTCCTCAACGCCATCCAGGACGTCTACCTCAACCCGGGCGTCACCGTCGCCTGAGCGAAGCACGCAAGGGCCCCGCGAGGCGGGGCGGGCCGGCCGGACCCCCGGATGCCGGGGGCCGGCCCGGACCCCCGTCCCCCCTCCAGGGAGGCGGAACCGGCTCCTGCCACCTCCCCGTCAGGTTCCCCGGCGCACTCTCGTGTGAGCCCGACCCCGTCTGGGTACCGTACCCTTGAACCGACCCCGTCCACCTCGAGTGAGTGACCCGCGATGAGCTTCAACTTCAACAACAGCTCCGGCCCCTTCGTCGGCGGCCAGGGATACCGCCAGAACACCGGCATGTTCGACGCCGCCACGGCGGGGGCGATCAGCCTCCCCGAGAAGGTCCTCGGCCTCACCTGCCTGCTGGTCGCCTGCGCCATCGCCGGCGTCGTGCTCGGATACCAGGGGCTGAACACGGCCACGGCCGCAGGCGTCTCGGGCAGCTACTTCCTCTGGTTCATCGTCGAGATCGCGCTGCTCATCGGCGCCCAGGCGATGGCCGCCAGGCCCGGCATCGGCATGGTGCTGTTCCTCGCCTTCGGCGTCAGCACCGGGGTGATCATCTCCCCGCTCATCCAGATCCTCGGGTCCGACGGCATGCAGTACGTGGTGTACCAGGCGCTGGGGGCGACCGCCGCGGCGACCGGCGGCGCCACCCTGTACGCGAGGACGACGCGCCGCGACTTCAGCCACTGGGGCAGCTGGCTCTTCGCCGCCCTCATCGGGCTGGTCGTCGCCATGGTGATCGGGCTGTTCCTGCAGTCGACGACGTTCTCCATCCTCGTCTCGGCCGCTGCCTGCGTGCTCTTCACCATGTTCCTGGTGTACGACGTCCAGAAGGTGACCCACGCGGCGAACCTCCAGGGCAACTCGATCCGGCTCGCCCTGAAGATCTACCTGGACATCTTCAACCTGTTCATCAACCTGCTGAGCATCCTCGCCATCACCCAGGGGGGCGGCCGGCGCCGCTAGGAGGCTGTGGCCGGCTTCGCTCCGGGTCCCGGGACCATGACGCGGGCGAGGACGGCCGAGAGCAGCGCGAACCCGGTGGCGGCGCCCAGGCCCACGGCGAGCCCGGGGGCGAGCAGCGGCCCGGCGGCGGCCGAGCCCACCGGGCTGCCGGCCCAGTTCAGCGACATGCTGACGGCGAAGGCCCGCCCGTACCAGGCCGGGTCGGTCTGCCGCTGGCGCATGGAGAACATGCCGACGTCGATGGTCCCGCCGGCGGCGCCGTACACGAGCATGGCGGCCACGGCCACCGCCAGCAGCGGGGCGACCAGCAGCCCGGCCAGGGCGGCGGCCGAGGCGACCATCCCCCCGATCACCAGACGCCGCTCCCGCCCGTGGCTGCCGAGGTGGCCGATGAGGATGGCGCAGCTCCCGCCGGCCAGGGCGCTCAGCGCCCACAGGGCGCCGACCACGGCCGCGTTCAGGTGCAGGTGGTCGAGGACGAGGACGGGGAGGGCGATGATGAAGATGCCGGAGCCGAGGTTGAGGACCGAGAGGCTGACGGCCAGGCCGCGCAGGGCCGGGTTGCGGGCGACGTAGACGAGCCCGGCCCAGGCGTCGCGGACGACCGACTGGGAGGGCGCGGGCGCCGCGGGCAGCGGGAGCGGCGGCGTTCCGACCAGGGAGATCGCGGCGGCGGCGAAGACGAGGGCCGTGGCCAGCAGCGCGGCGCTGCCGCCCACCAGGCCCGCGATGGTGGCGGCGAGGGGGGCGCCGACGACGGCGGCGACGACGTAGGTGGTGCTGTCCACGGCGTTGGCCCGGTCCCAGAGGTGGCGGGGCACGAGCACCGGGAAGAGGGACCGGGTGCCGGCTCCGCTCAGCGGCCCGGTGAGAGAGCCGGCGACCGCGACGCCGACGAGGAGGCCCGGGGTCAGGGCACCGCTCACGCCGAGGATGACGAGCAGGGTCAGGGCGCACACGGTGACCAGGTAGTCGAGCTGGATCAGCCCGATCCGGCCCCGCCGGTCGAGGATCGCCCCCGCCAGCGGGCTCATCAGCACCCCGGGGAAGGCGTTGGCGAAGACGGCGACGCCGGCGATGGCGGGGGAATGGAACTTCTGCAGGGAGAAGAGGACCAGCGCCACCGACAGCATCTGCCCGGCGGTGCGGCCCAGGAGGGCGGCGAGCATGACCCGGGGCAGTCCGGGAAGGCGGAGGAGGCTGCGGTAGCCGAGCGGCGGGTGACCGGCGGCCGGCGGCTCCGCCGGAGCCTCCACGTCCAGTGGCTCCGGCAGGCGGAACTCGGCCCCGGGATGGAAATCTGCCATGTGCCCGGCCGATGATCCCAGACGGCCCGCGCCGCCTGGCTCGCCGGGTCAGGCCGAGGTCCGGCCTCCCCCGAGGTTCTCGTACGACGAACCACCGGTCAGCGGGGCGGAGGAGAAGCGGACCTCGAGCCGGGTCGAGAGGATGACCTTGCGCGGCGGGCGGTCCGGCGAGTTGATGGCGTCCACCACCATCCCCGCCAACTCCCGCCCCATCTGCTCGATGGGCTGGCGGACGCTGGTCAGCGGGGGATGCAGGGTGAGCGCCATGGGATCGTCGTCGTAGCCGACGATGGCCACGTCCGCGGGGATCTTGCGCCCGGCCTCGACGAGCACGGGGTAGGCGCCCGCCGCCATCAGGTCGGAGGCGCAGAAGACGGCGTCGAGCTGGCGGCGCTTGGTGAGCAGGAAGCGCATCGCCCGGGCACCACCCTCGCGGGTGAAGTCACCCGCCTCGATGAGCCCGTCGTCGGCCGGCAGGCCGGCCGCCTCCAGCCCCTGCTGGTAGCCGTGGAGACGGTCCTGCCCGGCCGGGACGTCCTTGCGCCCGGTGATGGTGGCGATGCAGCGGCGCCCCCCGGAGGCGAGATGGGCGATGGCGCGGGCGGCACCCGCGACGTTGTCCACGTCCACGAAGTTGAAGAGGCTCGGCTGCGAGGGACGGCCCCCGATGACCACCGGGATGTTGTGCGCCGCGAGCTGAGCCGGCAGCGGGTGCGCACTCGGGAAGGAGACCAGCATCGCCCCGTCGGCGTGGCCGGCGGCCACGTAGTTGCCCGCCTTCTCGGTGTCGGTCATCGACTGCGGCGCCAGCAGGACGAGCTGCATGCCCCGCTGGTGGAGGACCTCGTCGACACCGCCGATGAGGCGGGAGAAGAAGGGGTCGCCGAAGAGCAGGTGGGGGGGCTCGAAGACGATGAGTGCCACCGCACCGCTGCGAACGGCTCGTTCGCGCCGCGGCTCTGCGATCATCGGCAGCGCGTCGCGGGAGCCGGGAGTGCCGCCGCCATCCTGGACATCACCGGGGCACCTGAGCGTCGTTCATGGGACCGCCCACACTCTAGCACCGGTTCGGCCGGCACACCGGAGCGGTGTCGCCCTGGACCTCGCCCTGGGGGTGCTGGGCCGGCTCCGATCGGACCGGGCCTGACAACTGGTCCTCCCCGGGACTGAGTGGCTCACCGGATGACGGATCCGCCCGGCGACCGGGGGGAGCGGCGTGACGGGTGAAGGACACCCTGCCTGAGAGCCTGGTCCGGCCGGCGCAGGGTCACAACCCTCGTCTACCTCGGCCATGCCGAGCGGGCAGTCCTTCAGGAGCACGTCGCTGCATCGTGGCAGCTCCCCGCGTCTCGACCCAACAAGCACGCCCGCGCAGTTCAGATGGTGAAGCGCCTCGGACGCCCTGTCGCTGCCGACGCGACATGGCTGGAGGCCTCTGCGGCGGTCGACCTAGCCCAAGGCCATGTGCCCGGCACCCAGGCGGTGGCCTGGCTCGGTCAGATCGGCGTCCCCCATCGAGGACGCCTGGCGCCGCGTGGCCGCGGCCCTGGAGGAGCAGTCGTCCACAGCGCCTGCAGCCCGTGCATCTGTCATGCCCCGCGGGGATCGTCCGCTAGCCGAGGACGACCCGCACCTCGGCGCTATCGAGCGGCTGCTGGCCGCCCAGCCCTGCGAGCGCCTCGACGCGGCCGAGCGGTACCGCCGTGAGCGTCCGCTGGTCGCCTTAGTCGCTCCCCCGCCAGAGAGGTCGGAACCCTCGCTGAGACTGCTTCGATGGGGGCCGCAGCACCTCCCGCCGTCACGACGGCCGCGGCGATCGCCGCCACCTCCGAGACCAACCAGGGACGCGGCCCGAGGTCTCACCCGAGCATCGATGCTCCCGTCGGCCGGGTCACGCGGACAGTCGTCGAGATGCCCGCGGAGCAGCACCGCCGCGTGCGGCAGCCCCTCCCATCTGAGGCCCCGATGGGGGGCGCGAAGCGGCCAGAGGGCAGTCGGACGCCGAAGGCCGTGGGCGAGAAGGACCGCCGGCGCGGCGACCAGCTCACCAGGGACGCCGAGCGGGACCGCCGGCGGGCGGAGCGGCAGCAAGGGCCACACGAGAGGTAGGCTGCGAGCGCAACACCGGGCCGGTGGACGGTGAGAGGTCGCGGCGCCGACCGACCGGGTCTGCTGGCTTGGCGGAAAGGGGGATCTCGCCCCACGCGCTGAGATAATCCAGGCCCTCAGCCCTTCCGTTTCAGGCTTCTACCCGCGCGAGCGGGAGCATCTCGCCTAGGCAGCCTCTTAGCAGATTCCCACTCCCTTCGTCTACTCCCCGATGTCCTGAAGATCCGGGACATCGGGGAGTGTCGGAAGATCGCCATGGTAGCGCACGCTTGGCCAATTCACGGCGCCCGTCTCGCCCCAGCCGCTCTGGCGAGCCCACAGTGGAGTTCTGCCAATGTCCCTCACGAGCCTCGTCGGAGAGCCCCTCGGGTTCGTGGAGACCGTTCAAAAGACGCGTGGCGGTGTCGAGTCTCCCATACCCGCGCCGACCATGGAGTTGGAGTTCGCCGAACGTCTCGACCGCCGCCTCCGGAGGGCCCGCCTCCTCTGCGATCAAGCGGAGCAGGAATTGCTTCACTTCAAGGCCGAGTGTGCTGCGCTGAGCAAGGTGGTCCGCCAGATGCCGCCTGCCCCTTCACGTTGCCGTACGGGGCTTACGCCCCAACAGGCCCGGGCCGTCTACCTAGCTACTCTCGGCTACGCTAACTCGGAGATAGCGACCGTCCTGCACATCGGTCGAGAGACGGTGAAGAGCCATCTGTCCCAGGCATTCCGCACGCTAGGAGTGCGCTCCCGATTCGAACTGCCCCCCCCCTCGAGCGTCCCCCGATGGGGGAATTCTGCCCGCCGGACCACAACTCTCCCCCAGTGGGGGATGGCGGAGATGATCCGCACCGGCCATCCTTTCTCGCGACGGAGTTCCCGCCGGGAGGACGACCATGAGCGAATCAGGCGCGCAGCGCAGCCTTCGCCGGGTGACTGGTGTGAGGCGCTTTGTGGCACTGGCCGCCTTACTCACGGTAGCTAGTATGGCGTTTCTCGCGTCCAGCACCGCCTCGGCTTCAGCGTCGACTGTCAGCGGCGGCCACACGTCGACAACCTGGTGGTTCTGGGAAGGAGCCACGCCGATCAACTTCTCAGTCACCGCGAGTGCCTCCGTTTGGTATGACGCCTACTCGAGCTATGGCGGGTGGGATGAGGTTACTCGCGACCAGGACCTTGTTGATGTGTATCGCGGCGCCGACCCCAGTCAGCTTGGCACTCCGATCTTGACTGCAACCTGGTTGAACTACTACCAATCCGGATACAACTACGTGGATTCTTGGACCGGTCAGTACTGGGTACCCGTTTCGACTTACTATCTTGATAGCTACACCAGCGTCGGTGATGCGCCCAACTACGGCTACTGGGACACGATGCACGTCATGCAGGTCTTCGAAGGGTATCCCAGCAGCGGCTGTTGCGGTGACCAGACTGAGTACTTTGTCAAGTGAGGGATTGAAGGTGAGGCACCTACTTCGTCCACGTATCTTGCATCGCAGGCTGCTGCTTTCGGCCTTGGTGGCCGCTGGGGCGGTGGGCCTTGCCACTCCGGCTATCGCAAGTGCCGTTACCGCTCCGCAGCCCCCGATTGGGCCCGCTCCAGTGCCTGTGACCAGCCCGCCCAGCATCGCGAACCCCATCGCGCCTTGGACGGCGGCTCTGGGCGAGGTCATCCACTCCGCGCCGTCTGACGGCTCCCTTCCGGGCGGGTGCGCGACCCTCCTGGGCAATCGCGTGTGCGTTCCTCAAGTCACGGTCGACGGAACAAGTGTGAGCCAGGTGGAGATACTCGAGGACATGCTCGGACTGGCGACACGGCCGAGCGGCTCCTCTTGGCCGCAGAAGGCGGCAGTCATCGCCGCCCTTCAGGAGCCAACCATCCAGCAAGAAGCGACGGCCAGCGCCGTCGGCAATGAGCTTCTCTATCAGCAAGGAATGACCATTACGAATGGATCGCTGCAGACGGCGCGTTCTGTGGCTCAGCAGGAACTCAGCAGCTACTTGGCTGACCCGGCTGCTGGCCAAGCCGCGGGAATCGTGCCAGCGGGGATGTCGCCGCAACAGTACTTCTTGTCGGCGCCGGTGATTAATGCATTCCAACGCAGCGAGGTTATCAATACCGAGGAGTCCGCACTTGTGGCAAGCCACGTGGATGTGGGGACCTGGGTTCGCCAGCAGATGGCAACACATACGACTCTCGTCAATGGGTTGGCCCCCACCTTCTCGCTGGCGGGTGTCGTCGATCTGCCTTGAACGGCCCCACGATCGTTGCAATGTCGACGGTTCTGACAGGCCGCCGGTCAGCTACGCTGGTGGGACGTGGGTGCAGACTCGGCAGTCGGCGCGGGAGTTGCCCGGATCTTGGGTAGACTGCCGGCGCTCGCAGGGCTAGTCCTCGTTGCGCTCACCGCCGGTGGTTGCGCGTCGGAGGCGGCACAGCGCGGTTCGCCCACCCCATCGATCGCACCCAGCGCGGTCGGTTCGGGGAGCAGCGGCTCGCTCACGCTCACCGGGGCACTTACCGGCAATCTAGCATTTGGCGCCCAGCGGTCAGCGGCAGGATGTCCGTCGCCCGGTTTCTCCTCGGTCCAAGGCGCGAACGACCTGGAGGGCGAGGTTGACTTCGGCTCTGGCTTCTCGGAGATCTACCTCGAATTCGCCGGGGTTCCGGGCGCCAACACGCTTCCCTTCTCCGGGGAGACGACGACTCCCGGTCCGAGGTTCGTCACTGTGGAGACGGCTTCCGGCGATTCGGAGTGGTATGCGGGTCAAATGAGCCCAACCAGCAGCGGCACTCTTACACTCTCTTCAGGCACCAATGGGTCGATCCGCGGCTCCGTCGACGCCACGTTGGCACCGCTTAGAGGTTCGAGTCAGTCGCTGCATGTCAGCGGCACCTGGGACTGCTAGTGCACTGACCCAGAAACAGCTTTCCGTTATCTCATGACAGCGCGAACCCTGCTGGAATCGCGTCCAACAGCACCAGAGGCATGCGGCCCTGCTCGGTCGGCGGTTTCGGCCCGGGCCGTGCCTCAGGGCGGACGTCGATCAGGCGACTCGAGGCGGAGTCGGTCGGAAACCGCTAGTACCCGTCGTCGCTGAGGGCGTCGTGGTCCATGCCAAGGGCGTGGCCGACCTCGTGGAGGACGGTGCGCCGGATCTCCTCGGAGAGCGTGGCGCGGTCCGCGCACCAGTTCTCAATGTTCAGCTGGTAGATCTCGATGGCCGCCGGGTTCATGCCGCCCCAGGTGCCGGGGACGCCGTGGACGTTGCCCAGCCAGTAGCCGAGGGCGTGGGGGTCGAGGCCGGTGCCGGCGACCATGGCGACGGCCGGGAGGGGGCGCACGGAGACCTCCGTGCCGGTGTCCTCGAGGAAGTCGATGACCGGCTCCGGCACCGTCCTGAGCACCGCCCCCGCCATGGCCTCGAACTCACCGGCGGTGACGCGGAAGGGGGTGACGTGCTCTCGCGGGTCCAGCGTCGCGGCCCGGACGAAGCACGCCTGCGCCTCCTCCATCCGGTCCGCCCACTGGAGCGCCTCCCCGAGGCTGAACCACGCCTCGGCGGACCGCGGCTCCAGCTCGGTGAGCCGCCGCAGCGCCGTCACCGCCTCGGCGGGGTCGCCGGAGCGCAGCGCCATCTCCCCGCGCACGTCCCAGACCACCGGATCGTCGGGCTGGAGGGAGCAGGCTTGGCGGGCCACCGCCAGCGCCTCGTCGAACCGCTGCCTCTCCTCGAGCGACTCGATGCGCTCGAGGAGGAGGTCCACGTCGTCCGCCATGTCACCCCACCCGGGACAGCCCGTCCGGCCGCCCCTACCCGCTCCGATCCCGGTGCGGCCGCCGCACCTCGGAGACCTTGAGACGGTAGATGGCCCTCTCCAGCTTGGCCGCGGCCTGGGCGTCGCTGGAGTCGGCGGCCAGCCTCTCCTCGGCCGCCCGGCGGGCGGCGAGGGCGCGGGCCTGGTCGATGTTCTCCGCCCTCTCCGCGGCGTCGGCCAGGATCAGCACCTTGTCGGGGAGGATCTCCAGAAATCCCCCGGAGACGAAGAGGCACTCCTCGACACCCTCGTTGCGCACCATGACCTGGCCGGTCCGCAGCGGGGTGAGCAGGGGGGTGTGGCGCGGCAGGATGCCGAGCTCGCCCTCCGATCCGGGGGCCAGGACGAAGTCGGCCGGCTGGGAGAAGACCCGGCCCTCGGTGGTGACCACCTCGACGTTGAGCTTGGCCATCAGCCCTCCTTGCCGGGTGCCGTCGCGGCCGGAACAGGGACGGCCTCCGCATCCGGAGCGGGGGCGGGCGCCGACGGGACCGGGGCGCCAGCGGCGGCGGGCGGCGCCGTGGTGACGTCGGCGTGCTCGTCGGAGAGCGTCTTCGCCTTGGCCACCGCCTCCTCGATGGTGCCCACCATGTAGAAGGCGTCCTCGGGGAGGTCGTCGTACTTGCCGTCGAGGATGTCGGCGAAGCCGCGGATGGTGTCCTCCAGCTTCACGTAGATGCCGGGTCGGCCGGTGAAGACCTCGGCGACCTTGAAGGGCTGGGAGAGGAAGCGCTGGATGCGCCGGGCCCGGGCCACGGTCATCTTCTGGTCGTCGCTCAGCTCCTCTTGGCCGAGGATGGCGATGATGTCCTGGACCTCCTTGTACTCCTGGAGGACCTGCTTGACGCCGAAGGCGACGCGGTAGTGCTCCTCGCCGACGATCCTCGGGTCCAGCGCCCGGCTGGTCGAGTCGAGGGGCTCGATGGCGGGGTAGATGCCGATCTCGGTGAGCGCCCTGGAGAGCGAGACGGTCGCGCCCAGATGGGCGAAGGTGGTCGCCACCGCGGGGTCGGTGAAGTCGTCGGCGGGGACGTAGACGGCCTGGACCGAGGTGATCGAGCCCTTGTGGGTCGAGGTGATGCGCTCCTGGAGGTCGCCCATCTCCGTCGCCAGGGTGGGCTGGTAGCCGACGGCGCTGGGCATGCGCCCGAGCAGCGCGGAGACCTCGGCGCCGGCCATGGTGTAGCGGAAGATGTTGTCGATGAAGAGCAGGACGTCGGCGCCCTTGTCGTCGCGGAAGTACTCGGCCAGGGTGAGGCCGGTGAGGGCCACCCGCGCCCGCGCCCCGGGGGGCTCGTTCATCTGGCCGAAGACCATCGCCGTCCGCTCCAGGACGCCCGACTCCTTCATGTCGCCGTAGAGGTCGCGCCCCTCGCGGGTCCGCTCGCCGACGCCGGCGAACACCGAGTAGCCGCCGTGCTCCTCGGCGATGTTGCGGATCATCTCGTTGACGATGACCGTCTTGCCGACACCGGCTCCGCCGAAGAGACCGATCTTGGAGCCCTTGGAGAAGGTGCAGATGAGGTCGATGACCTTGATCCCGGTCTCCAGGATCTGCTGGCTGGTGTCCTGGTCGGCGACGGACGGCGGCTTGCGGTGGATGGGGTGCCGCTCCCCCTTCAGGGGCGGCAGCCCGTCGATGGGATCGCCGATGACGTTGAGCATCCGGCCCAGCGTCTCCTCCCCCACCGGGACGGTGATCGACTCACCGGTGTCGACACACTCGTCGCCGCGGCGCAGGCCGTCGGTGGTGTCCATGGCGATGGTGCGCACCACGCCGTCGCCGAGGTCCTGCTGCACCTCGAGGACGAGCCTCGCCCCGCCCGGTCGCTGGATCTCCAGGGCGTTGTAGATCTCCGGCAGGCGGTCCCCCTCGAAGGCGACGTCGACGACCGGCCCCATGACCTGGGTGACCTTCCCCTTGCTGCCGGACTTCGCTGCAACTGGCATGTGTCATTGACCCCTTGTTGGTGAGCTCAGCCTTCCAGGGCGGCCACGCCGCTGACGATCTCCATCAGCTCGGTGGTGATCGAGGCCTGCCTGACCTTGTTGGCGGTGAGGGTGAGATCGCTGATGAGATCCTTGGCGTTCTCGCTGGCGTTGTGCATGGTGAGGGTCCTCGCCGCCTGCTCGCAGGCGATGTTCTCCAGGACGGCGCGGTGCACCTGCGCCTCGACGTAGCGGGGCAGCAGCGCGTCGAGGACGCCCCGGGCGTCGGGCTCGTACTCGAAGTCGGTGCCGGCGCTCGGGCCGGCCGGGGGCGGGTCCACGGGGATGATCCGCTGCAGCGTGGCCTGCTGCCGGGCCGAGCTGAGGAAGTGGGCGTAGACGACGTCGACCTGGTCGCACTGGCCCTGCTCGTAGTGCTCCATGGCCACCCGCATGGCGGGGAGGATGTCACCCAGGGTGGGGTGGTCGCCGTAGGCGCTGACGTCGGCGATGATGTCCTTGCGCAGGCGGCGCAGCGCGTCCCGGCCGCGGCGGCCGACGGTGACGATCTGGACGGGGACGCCGCCCTCGTTGATCTCGCGCAGCACGATGCGCAGGCTGTTGGTGTTGAGCGCGCCGACCGAGCCGCGGTCGGTGGTGACGAGGATGATGCAGCGCCGCTTCACCGGCCGCACCGTGAGGTAGGGGTGGTGGTACTCCGGGGTGCGCCGCATCAGCTCGGCCATCACGCCGCTCACCTCGTCGGCGTAGGGCCGGGCGATCTGCATCCGCTCCTGGGCGCGCCGCATCTTGGACGCCGACACCAACTCCATGGCCTTGGTCATCTTCTGGGTGTTGGTGACGCTGCGGATGCGGCGGCGGAGGTCCCGAAGGCTGGGCATCGCCTACGCGTACCCCTTTGTGAAGTCCTCGATCGCCGCCCGGAGCTGGGCGTCGACCGCTTCGGAGACGACCCCCGACGTGGTGATCTCGGCCTCCAGGCCGGCGTGGTTCTGGTCGAGGAAGCGGAGCAGGGAGCGTTCGAAGTCGACCACCCGGTCGATGGGGATGTCGTCGAGGTAGCCCTTGGTGCCGGCGAAGATGGAGACGACCTGGCGGGCGATGCTGGCCGGCTCGTACTGCGGCTGCTTCAGCAGCTCGGTCATGCGCCGGCCCCGATCGAGGGTGGCCCGGGTCCGCTTGTCCAGGTCGGCGGCGAACTGGGAGAAGGCCTTCAGCTCCCCGTACTGGGCGAGGTCGAGCTTGAGCTGCCCGGCCACCTGCTTCATCGACTTGGTCTGGGCCGCGGAGCCGACCCGGGAGACGGAGAGCCCGACGTTGATGGCCGGCCGGATGCCGGCGTTGAAGAGGTCGGTCTCCAGGTAGATCTGGCCGTCGGTGATGGAGATGACGTTGGTGGGGATGTAGGCCGAGACGTCGTTGGCCTTGGTCTCGATGATGGGCAGCGCCGTCAGCGTGCCGCCGCCCTGGTCGTCGGCCATGCGGGCGGCCCGCTCCAGGAGGCGGCTGTGCAGGTAGAAGACGTCGCCGGGGTAGGCCTCGCGGGAGGGGGGCCGGCGCAGCAGCAGGCAGAGCTGGCGGTAGGAGTCGGCGTGCTTGCTCAGGTCGTCGTAGACGATCAGGGCGTGGCGGCCCTGCTGCATGAACCACTCGCCCATGGCGCAGCCGGCGTACGGGGCGATGTACTGCATGGCCGCCGGGTCGGCGGCGGTGGCGGCGACGATGATCGTGTACTCCATCGCCCCGTACTGCTGCAGCGTGGCGGCCACCTGCGCCACGGTGGCGGCGCGCTGGCCGACGGCGACGTAGATGCAGACGATGTCGGCGCCCTTCTGGTTGATGATGGCGTCGATGGCGATGGCCGTCTTGCCCGTCTGCCGGTCGCCGATGATCAGCTCGCGCTGGCCGCGGCCGATGGCGAACATGGCGTCGATGGCCTTGATGCCCGTGTGCAGCGGCGTGCTCACCCCCTGGCGGGCGAGCACCCCGGGGGCGATGTGCTCCAGCGGCATGGTGGCCGTGCTCGTGATCGGCCCCCTGCCGTCGATGGGCACCCCCAGGGCGTCGACGATGCGGCCCACCAGCCCGTCGCCCGCCGGCACCTGGGCGATCTCCCCGGTGGTGCGGACCCGGTCCCGCTCCTGGAGGTGCTCGTAGGGGCCGAGGATGACCGCCCCGACGCCGTCCTCGCGCAGGTCGAGGGCCAGGCCGAGCACCGGCCCGCCCCCCTCCGGCGCGGGGGGGAAGGCGAGGAGCTCGCCCGCCATGGCGTGCTCCAGGCCGTAGATGCGGGCGATGCCGTCGCTCACCGACGTGATCACGCCCTCGTCCGCGTCCACGACGGCAGCGTCGAAGCTGGCGATTCGCTGCTTCAGGATGTCGCCGATCTCGTCACTGCGTACTGCCATGTGTCTTTGAATCCTTGACGTCGATCAGGCCAGGACGGCCTGAAGCTGCTGAAGATGCGTTTGGAGGCTGTCGTCGATGACCCGGTCACCGAGGTGGATGACGAGGCCGCCGAGGATGCTCGGGTCGTGGACCAGCCGGAGGCGGACCGGACGCCCGAAGCGGGCTCCGAGAGCCTGCGCGATCCGCTTCTCGGTGGGGTCGTCGAGGGGCACGGCGGAGACCACGGTGGCGCGCAGGACGCCGCTCGCCACCTCGGCCATGTTGACGTACTCGCTGACGACGTCGTCGAGAAGGCGCAGGCGGCGCCGGGTGACGAGCAGGAGGACCAGGTTGCGCACCGGCGCGGCCAGGCCGTGGAGGACGCCGAGGACGATCTCGACGCGCTCGCGGATGCCCACCTGGGGGCTGATCAGGGCGAGCCGCACCGGCTGCGCGCTGAGGACCTGCTGGGCCAGCTGCAGCGAGGTGCCGAACTCGTCGACGCGATCCTGCTCCTGCGCCACGGCGAAGCAGGCGGCGGCGTACCGGCGTCCCAGGGCGGAGGCCATCTCAGTCCATCCTCATCGGGGCAGGGCCTCGATCTGGGCGACGGAGCTGTCGATGAGTCGCTTGTGGGCGTCGGCGTCGACCGCCTCGCCCAGCACCCGCCCGGCGGCGGCCACCACCAGGGCGCCGACGTGGGCGCGCAGCTCGCGCAGCGCGCGATCGCGCTCCGCGGCGATCTCGTCGCGAACGCGGGCCGTGAAGGCGGCGGCGTCCTCGCGCGCCGTGGCGCGCAGCTCCTCGGATTGCGTGACAGCCTCGCGCTGCGCCCGGGAGAGGATCAGCTGGGCCTGGGAGCGCGCCTCGTCGAGGATCTTGTCCACCTCGTCCTTCACGGTGCCCAGGCGGCGCTCCGCCTCCTGGGCGTGCTGCAGCCCCAGGTCGATCGTCTTCTGCCGCTCCTCGGCGACGCGGATCACCGCCGGGAACACCCAGCGCCAGAGGGCGCCGACCATGAGCAGGAAGACGATGATCTCGGCGATCAGCGTCGCATTGGGGGTGAGCAGTCCGGCGGACGGAGAGGCGGCCAGCATGATCGGTCTCAGGGCTTGCCGATGCTGGTGATGAAGTAGAAGCCGAGCGCCAGGTTGATGAAGTACATGGCCTCGACCAGGCCGACGATGAGGAACATGATGACCTGGAGCCGGCCCTGGGCCTCGGGCTGGCGGGCGACGCCCTGGATGGTGGCGTTGCCGGCCAGGCCGTCACCGATGGCGGCGCCGATGGCTCCGCCTCCCAGGGCGAGACCGGCGGCGATGAGCGCCCCCATCAGGATCAGCGCGTGTGCCTGCGTCTGCATCGAATGGTTCTCCTCTGCGGTTAAGCGTGGGCCGGTTCGAGTTGCTCTGGCGCTTCGACGCCCTCGCGGGCCATGCCGAAGTAGATGACGGTCAGCAGCATGAAGATGAAGGCCTGGATGGTGCCGATGAAGAAGACGTCGAACGCCTTCCAGACGATGAGGAAGACGACGGGGAGAGCGGCGAGGGCGCTGTCCACCGGACCGTTGCCGGCAAACGCGCCGAACCAGAGGCCGAGCAGGTAGACCATGAGGATGCCGGCGAAGACGTTGCCGAAAAGTCGGAGGGCCAGGGTGACCGGCTTGACGACCTCCTCGATGATGTTGAGGGGGATGAACAGGGTGCGGATGATGGGGTTCATCCCCTCCGGCCTCGTGTAGTGCTTGAGGTAGCCGCCGAGGCCGCGCACCCGGATGGCATACGCCTGCACCAGCACGAAGACGACCAGGCCCATGGCGAGGGTGAAGTTGAGGTCGGCGGCGGGCGGCTCCACGGGCTGCGCCAGGGGGAAGAAGTCCATCCAGTTGCTGACCAGGATGAAGAAGCCGATGGTGGCGGCGAGCGGCATGACGAAGGCGGGGACGTCGTTGCCGACCGTCTCGCGCGAGAGGTTGCGGACGTAGCCGAGGAACAGCTCGAAGAGCATCTGCAGCTTCCGCGGCGTGCCGCGCCGGAGCGTGGCGGCGACCCACAGGCCGAGGGCGAGCGTGATCACCACGGCGATGGCCGTGGAGATCAGCGTGTCGTAGTTGTAGGTGCAGAGGTAGCCGCTGCCGCCGCAGATGGTGATGGTGGGGTGGTTGCCGGGTGCCGCCTCGGCCAGCAGCTGGATCATCGGCGGCGCAGCATCTCGCGGAGGGCGGCGGCGGAGAGCACCAGCTGGGCCACCGCCATGGCGGCGACGACGAGGACGACGTTCCGCCAGCCCAGGAAGACGCCGCTGGCGGCGGCGACCAGGGTGAGGGCGAGGAGGCGCATCAGGCTGGTGGCCACCATGGGGACGCCGACGGCGAAGAGGCGCTGGGCGAGCAGGCCGTTGCCGGCGCCGAGAAGCAGCCCCAGGGCCAGCGCGATGCCCGCCTCGGGCCGGCCGGTGGCGCAGCACACGGCGAGGGCCAGGGCGGCGGCGCAGGCGCAGGCGACGGCGGTCACCCGCAGCGCCCTCGCCGGGTCGGCACCCGGGGCGAGCGGGGACGGTCCCGGGGCGGGCAGGGCCGGCGTCTGCGTCACAGGTATCTCCGCAGCTGGCCCCAGAGGCCGAGGCAGGCGGCGGCGATGCCCACCGCCAGACCGATAAAGAGGCCGGCGGGGCTGGTGTGCAGGGCGGCGTCCAAGGCCAGCCCGGCGACCAGCGGGATGACCACGGCGGCGGCGAGGAAGGCGCCGAGGCCGAGCAGCTCCGCCCCGGATGGACCGCCCGGGCCGCCGCCCTCAGCGGGCACGGCGACCGGCACGGCGAAGCCGCGCAACGGGGCTGTCGACGTCGTCACCGGGTGGCCGTGCCTGGGTACGGCTCCCCGTGGGAGGGCGAACACGGCTGGACGTTAGCACACGGCACGCTCCGACCCTAGCGTCCGCGCCGCCCGGCTCGCTAGGGCCGGAGGTCATCGCCAGGGGGGTCGACGGCCGCCGGCTCGAGGCCCGCGGCGGCGCGCTGCTGGAGGCGCCGGTGATTGCGCCAGAAGAGGCCGGCGATGCCCAGCACGAGCAGGACGATGGCGACGTCCAGGATGGTGCGGTGGCCGAAGATGGCCAGCCCGACGCAGCCGAGCACGCCGGTGGTGAGGTAGAAGGTGAGCGCCGTCTCCATCGGCGTCATGCCCCGGGCCCGGAGGCGGTGGTGGAGGTGTCCGGCGTCCGGGGTGGCGGGGCTGATGCCGGCGCGGCGGCGGCGGATGATGGCCCACGCGGTGTCGCTGATGGGCAGGGCGAGTGCGATGAGCGGCACCAGGATGGAGAGGCCGACGGCGATCTTGGCGATGCCGACGATGGTGATGGCGGCCAGCGCCACACCCAGGAAGTGGGCACCGGTGTCGCCCATGAAGGTCCGCGCCGGCGGCAGGTTGAAGACGAGGAAGCCGGCGCAGCAGCCCATCAGCGCGCCGCTCAGGATGACCACCCCGGACTGGACGTCCCCGGGGTGGACGATGCGGTTGACCGCCGCCAGCAGCGCCACCATGGCGACGATGCCGACCACCCCCGCAGCGACGCCGTCGGCGCCGTCCAGGAAGTTGATCGACACCTCCATCCCCGACACCCAGAGCACCGTCACGGGGAGGGCGAACATGCCCAGCTCGACCAGGTGGCCGCCGGGCAGGTCGACGAAGGTGATGCTGATGCCCAGGGCGTAGAAGACGGCCCCGGCGCCGAGGATGACGACCAGCTTCTGCCACCAGGGGAGGTCGATCATGTCGTCGACCGCCATCACCAGGGCGACGACCAGGCAGACGAGGAGGATGGGCCAGCGGCTCTGGATCTGGCCGCCGAAGACGATGACGGCCACGCCGAAGCCGAGGAGCATGGCCAGGCCGCCCAGCTGGGGCGTGGGGGCCGCGTGGAGGCGGCGCTCGTCGTCCGGCACGGCCACGGCGCCGATGCGCCGCGCCAGCCACATGCTCGCCGGCACCGCCACGATGCAGACGATCGCAGCGACCAGGAAGGGCAGGACGGCGCTGTGCCAGGCGGATCCCGGGCTCACGGCACTCCCGGCTCACGCACGGCGGTACGGCAGCGGGAACCGGCGGCAGAGGTCCAGGCTGCGACCCCGAACCTGGGAGCGGACCTGCGCATCGTCGAAGTTGGTCAGCATGAGGTGGATCATCTCGGCGATCTCCCCCATCTCCGCGTCCCCCATGCCCCGCGAGGTCACCGACGGGGTGCCGAGGCGGATGCCGTTGGGGTTGAAGGCGGACCCGCCGTGGCCGGGGAAGGCGTTGGCGTTGAGGGTGATGCCAATCTCGTCGAAGGCCGCCTGCACGGCGCGCCCGCGCAGCCCGAAGGGCCGCAGGTCGATGACCATGAGGTGGTTGTCGGTGCCGCCGGTGGTGAGCACGCAGCCGCGCTCCATGAGTCCCCGGGCCAGCGCGGCGGCGTTGGCCACCACCTTGGCGGCGTAGGCACGGAACTCCGGCTGCGCGCACTGGTGGAACATCACCGCCTTGGCGGCGATGGCGTGCAGCAGCGGGCCGCCCTGGATGCCGGGGCAGACCGCCTTGTCGATGGCGTCGGCGTACTGGGCGCGGCAGAGGATGAGGCCGCCCCAGGGGCCGCGCATCGTCTTGTGCGTCGTGAAGGTGACGAAGTCGGCGTGCGGCACGGGCGAGGGATGCACGCCGCCGGCGACGAGGCCGGCGAAGTGGGCCATGTCCACCATGAGCATGGCCCCCACCTCGTCCGCGATCTCGCGGAAGGCGGCGAAGTCGAGGCGGCGCGGGTAGGAGCTGTAGCCGGCGACGATCATCTTGGGCCGCACCTCCAGGGCGCGGCGGCGGACCTCGTCCATCTCCAGGTACCCGGTGGCCTCGGAGACGAAGTACGGCTCGAAGTGGTAGAGGCGACCGCTGAAGTTCACCGGCGAGCCGTGGGTCAGGTGGCCGCCCTGGTCCAGGGCCATGCCCAGCACGGTGTCCCCGGGCTCCAGCACCGCGGCGTAGACGGCCATGTTCGCCTGGCTTCCCGAGTGGGGCTGGACGTTGGCGTGATCGGCGCCGAACAGCTCACTGGCCCGCGTCCGGCAGAGGTCCTCCACCTGGTCGACGATCTGGCAGCCGCCGTAGTAGCGCTTGCCGGGGACCCCCTCGGCGTACTTGTTGGTGAGCCAGGAGCCGAGGGCCTCGAGCACCGCGGGGGAGGCGAGGTTCTCGGAGGGGATCAGCTCCAAGGTCTCCTCCTGCCGGCGCAGCTCCAGGTCGAGGAGGGCGGCGACGGCCGGGTCGGCCGCCCGCAGCCGGGGCTTGTCGGCGGGGGAGCCCCGGTCGGTGCCGGGCGGGAGGAGGGCCGGGTCCGGCGCGGCCTCGGTGGGGATCGCGGTGTGCTGCTCGGTCACGTCCATCTCCCTTTGCGTGGGCTTCAGCGGTCGAGATGCGGCCGGAGCGCGGCTTCGGGGATGGGGCCGCCCCGCAGGATTCGCGGAGGACTCGACGTGAGGTCGATGATAGTCGAGGCGATTGCGGTGCTGGGACCGCCGTCCAGGACGCCGGCGGTGTCGCCGGCCAGCTCCAGCGCCTCCTCCGCGGTGGCGGCCGGGGCCCGCCCGTGACGGTTGGCGCTGGTGGAGGCGACCGGGCCCGTGACCTCGAGCAGGGAGCGGAGGAGCCGGTGGGCGGCGACCCGCACCATCAGCGAGGAGCCGTGCCGGGGGACGGCCAGGCGCCGCGGGCCCACCGGGCAGACGAGGGAGAGGGCCCCGGGCCAGAAGGCGGTGGCCAGGGAGTGCGCCGCCTCGCCGAACTCGACCAGGCCCTTGAGCTGGGCGACGTCGGCCGCGAGCAGGCCCAACTCGAGCTGCGGCGGCCGCCCCTTGACGGCGTACACCCGCTCGACGGCCTCCGCCGACGCCGGGTCGCAGGCCAGGCCGTACACGGTGTCGGTGGGGATGACGACGACCAGCCCCGCTCCGATCGCCGCCGCCGCCTGCTCGAGGTCGATCACGGCCGGACCTCGACGACGCGGGGACGGCGGGAGAGATCCTCGGCGATGCTGACGGCGGCACCTGGCCAGGTGGCGCGGGCGAGGGAGGCGACCGCGTCGGCGCGGCGACTGTCCACCTCCAGGCCGAGCCAGGCGAGGCGGGGGCAGCGGGCCGCGGCGGCGGGCAGGATGGCCCGGTAGGCGTCGAGGCCGTCGGCGCCGCCGTCGAGGGCGAGGCGCGGCTCGAAGCCGACGTCGCGGGGGAGCTCCGACATCTCGGCCGCGGTCACGTAGGGCGGGTTGGCGACCACCAGGCCTGCGCCTTCGTCGAGGCCGGCCTCCCAGCCGCCCTCGACGAAGGCGACCCGCTCGGCGAGGCCCAGCGCCCGGGCGTTGGCGGCCGCCACCTGAAGGGCGGCGGCGCTCAGGTCGCAGGCCACCACGGTTGCCTCCGGGAGCTCGGCCGCCAGGGTGCAGGCGACGCAGCCGCTGCCGGTGCCCAGATCGGCGATGCGGGGCGGCTCCTCCAGGCCGCGGGCGACGGCCAGCGCCTGCTGCACCAGGGTCTCCGTCTCCGGGCGCGGGATCAGCACCGCCGGCCCCACCGAGAAGGGACGCCCGTAGAACTCCCTGGTCCCGGTGAGGTAGGCGACCGGCTCCCCCCTCCCCCGCCGGCGCAGCAGCTCGCGGATGGCGGCCAGCTCCGGATCGGTCAGCGGCCGTTCGTGCTGGAGGTAGAGGTCGATGCGGCGCAGCGCGAGGGCGTGGGCGACGAGGAGCTCCGCGTCGAGGCGGGGCGAGCCGCTGCCGCCGTCGGTGAGGTAGCCGGTGGAGAGGCGGACGACCTCGAGGACGGTGCGCGCGGGGCCGGGGCGGGGCGGGGTGGCGGCCATGCGAAGCGACTGTACCCGGGCGCCACGCGGTGGCTCATCGCCGCCCCGGCCCGGGCCAGGCCGCGCCTCCCTGATGGGCCCGGGGGCGCTGTCGTAGAGTCCCCGCCGTGGCCACCGCCGACGTCCTGGCGCCGGCCCGCCGCGGAGCCTCCTGGGACAGGGTCGGGGTGGGCCGTCTCACCCTGCTCAGCATCTACTGGGTCGCCATCGGCTGGCTCTGGAACGCCCTGGGCGCCCAGGTGCTGCCGCCCATCATCACCAGGATGGTGGGCCAGGCCCACCAGGGGACGGCGCTCTCGGCGCTGGAGGGCTTCGGCACCCTGGTCGCGGTGATCTGGCAGCCCGTCGTCGGCGCCGTCTCCGACCGGACCCGCCTTCGCTGGGGACGGCGGCGGCCCTACATCTGCGGCGGCGCCCTGGGCTCCTCCCTCTTCCTCGTCGTCATGGCCTTCGTCGGCTCCTTCTTCTGGCTGCTGGTCGTCTACTTCCTCCTCCAGGTCGCCTCGAACACCGCCCAGGCGCCGTACCAGGGGCTGGGGCCCGACGCCGTCCCGGAGGAGGACTTCGGCCGGTTCGGCGCCTTCTACGGCATCGGCAACCTGGCGGGCACGCTGATCGGCTTCGTCGTCACCGGCATCTTCACGGCGCAGGGTCGGTACGGCTCCGCCCTCGTCGCCATGGCGGTGATGCTCGTCGTGAGCATGGTGCTCACCGTCATGCTGGTGCCGGACCGGGGGACGCCGGATCCGGGCCTGGCACGCGGTTTCGGCGCCATCACCCTCGGCACCTTCGCCATCAGCCCCCGCAGGTACGGCAGCTTCCTCTGGCTGATGGGGTCACGGCTGCTCATCCTCATGGGGGTGGTCGGCCTCGAGACCTACGCCGAGTTCTTCTTCAAGGACGTCTTCTACCCCGGCCATGCGACCGCCCTCACCAACCACGCCAACGCGGCGACCACCTACCTGCTGGCCATCATCGTCACCCTGGCCATCGCCGCCTGCTACCCGGCGGCGCGACTCTCCGACCGCTTCGGGCGCAAGCCGATGGTGATCGTCTGCGCCGCCCTGGGGGGGCTGGGGGCGATCGGCCTGGTCTTCGCCCATTACCAGCTGCTCCCCGGCGGCATGACCGCGCCCATCGCCTCGCTCCTCGGCATCCCCAGGGGGCTGGCCCAGGTGCTCTGGTTCGGCATCCCCATCGGGGTCGGCATCGGCTGCTTCCTGACCGTCGACTGGGCCTTCATGATCGACCTCATCCCGCCGGCGGAGACGGGGCGCTTCCTCGGCTTCTCCAACATCGCGACGGCCGGGGCGGGGATCATCGCGCGCTTCATCGCCGGGCCGATCCTCGACCACTTCAACGCCGGCGGCCACATCCTCGGCGAGCTGGGCGGCTACCCCGTCGTCTTCGGCATGTTCGTCGTCTACTTCGCCGTCGGAATGATCCTGGTGCTGCCCGTGGTCGAGCCCAGACGGCGCCGGTCGACGCCGTCCGCCGGTTCCGCCTGAGGTCTCAGGCGGGGCCCGCCGCCACGGCGCTGAGCTCGTGGGCGATGCCGGAGGCCCAGGCGTCGATGGACTTCCAGTCGCGGAAGTCCCCCTCCACCAGCAGGTTGCGGCCGGCGGGGAGGCGCCGGATCAGGCGCGCCGGGAGGGCGATCTTCTCCGTGTCGAGGACACCGAAGAAGACCTGGTGGTCGCGGGGCCTGACCGCCTCGGCCAGCTCGGCCACCTCCTTCGGCTCCGCGGCGGCGGGCAGGGCCCGCCCCTTGGCGTCCTCCGCCTGCTCGCCGAGCGGCCCGCTGCTGAACAGCCAGACCGGCCGGCTGAAGAGGATGGACTGGTGGTGGCGGACGAAGTCCCGGGCCTCCTTCAGCCACGCCCCCATGTAGACGGCGCTGCCGACGACGAAGGCGTCGTAGCCGGCGAGGTCGCGCGGCCCCCCGATCGGCCACGAGTCGGCGTGGTGGCCGCTCGCGTTCAGCACCGCGGCGATGCGGTCGGCGATTCCCTGCGTGCCGCCGTACCGGCTGGCGTGGGTGACGAGGATCGAGGACATCGGATGGCCTCCGTGGCTGCCGGTCAGGCGTGGACGGCGCCGGCCGTCGGTGACGGCGCCGGAACCGTGCCCAGCGCGTGGTGGATGGTTGCCAGAGCCCACATGGCGGCGATGGCGATCATGAAGGCGGCGAGCACCGTCCAGCTCAGCGTGATGACGGTGACGACGCCGAGCGCGAGGGTGACCACCCCGACCAGGCTCATCAGCCCGGTCCAGGCGGCCGAGGACCGGGCGCTGCCGCCCAGGGGGCAGAGCACCGCGGTGCTGATCAGGCCGACCGAGCCCATGCCCCGCGGATCGGCGACGAGCCCGAGGCCGTGGCGGGCCAGGAACTCCGCATAGACCACCATCAGGGCCACGACGAACACGGTGGCGACCCCGTCCCTCCAGGTCAGCCTCATCGCCGGCATCACACCATCCCCTTCAATCCATCGAGCGGCTGGCCACAGTCTGTGCCCGGACGGCCCGCACCGCCCAGGGCCAGGGGTCACACCGGCGGCACGTCCACAGTCCCGTCCGACCAGGGCCGGTGGTGCACCGGGCGTCGCCGGCGGCCCCCCTGGGCCACCGCCCCGGCTCCGCCGAGGGGCGGGCGGCGATGCGTCAGTGGCCGGGGTCGAGCAGGCGGCGGGCCTCGTCGGCCTGCATCAGCGGCTCGATGAGCATGTCGAGCTCGCCGTCGAGGACGCGCGGGAGCTGGAAGACGGTCAGCTCGATGCGATGGTCGGTCACCCGCGACTCCGAGAAGTTGTAGGTGCGGATCTTCTCGCTGCGATCCCCGCTGCCGACCATCGAGCGGCGGGTGTCCCGCAACTCGGCCTGGCGCTCCGCCTGGGCCATGTCGTAGAGGCGCGCGCGCAGCTCGCGGAGCGCCTTGGCCCGGTTCTTGATCTGCGACTTCTCGTCCTGGCAGGTCACCACCAGGCCGCTGGGGAGATGGGTGATGCGCACCGCCGAGTCGGTGGTGTTGACGCTCTGCCCGCCCGGGCCGGTGCTCCGGAAGACGTCGATCTTCAGGTCACCCTCGTCGATGGCGACCTCGACCTCATCGACCTCGGGGAGGACGACGACGCTCGCCGCCGAGGTGTGGATGCGGCCCTTGGCCTCGGTCTCGGGGACCCGCTGCACGCGGTGGACGCCGGACTCGAACTTGAGCCGGGAATACGCCGCCTCGCCGTGGATCTCGGCGACCACCGACTTGAAGCCATGCGTGCCCGAGGGGCTGCTGCTCAGGATCTCCACCCTCCAGTGCCGCCGCTCGGCGTAGCGGAGGTACATGCGCAGCAGGTCGCTGGCGAAGAGGGCGGCCTCATCGCCGCCGGTGCCGGCGCGGATCTCGACGATGACGTCGCGCTCGTCGTTGGGATCGCGCGGCAGGAGCAGCCGGCGCAGCTCGGCGTCCGCCTCGTCGCAGGCGCGCCGCTGGGCGGTCGCCTCCTCCTCGAGCAGGGCGATCATCTCGGCATCCCGCTCACCGCGCAGCATCTCGGCGGCCTCTGCCGAGGCCCGCTGCGCCGCCCGCCACCGCCTCGCCACGGTGACCACCTCGGTGAGGCGGGCACGCTCCTGGGAGACGCTGTGGACCCGGGCCTGGTCGGCGTAGATCTCCGGGTCGGAGAGGGCCGTCTCCAGCTCCTGGTAGCGGGCTTCGATGTCGGCGAGCCGGCCCTCCAGCGTGGCCACGCCTCAGGGGACCCGGATGGCGGCGAGGGCATCGTGACCCTCACCCGCGGCACCCTCGCCGTCGCCGCCGCGCGCCGCGGCCAGGGCGGCGATGGCGACCTCCATCTGCGGGCCGTCCGGCTGGCGCGTCGTCAGCAGCTGGGTGGCCAGGACGGGACCGAGGGCGATGCGGCCGAAGCGCGTGTGGCGGATGCGGGCGAGGCCGCGGATCAGCTCGTAGGCGATGGCCGCGACGAGGGGGACGAGGACGATCTCGCAGGCAATGCGGACGGGCCAGAAGAGCGGGCTGAGGGGGATGAAGACGAGGATGCTGACAAGGGCGACGATGAGCAGGAAACCGGTGCCGCAGCGGGGATGCAGGCGGCTGCAGGCGCGCACCGACTCGACGTCGACGGCCGCCCCCGACTCCAGGCAGTTGATGGCCTTGTGCTCCGCGCCGTGGTACTCGAAGACGCGGCTCACGCTCCTCACCTGCCCGATGAGGAGGAGGTAGAGGAGCAGGATGGCGGCCCTCGCCCCGCCCTCCACCAGCACCCACAGCGGCGACTGGGGGGCGCCGTGGTGCAACAGCGAGGCGATGCCCAGGGGCAGGGCGATGAAGAGGCCGAGGCCGAACACGACGGAGATGGCGATGGTCACCCGCATGGTGCCCGCGCTCATCTCCGCCTCCTCGCCGAGCTGCACGTTGGCCGACCACTGCAGCGCCCTCATGCCGAGGTTGAGCATCTCGTACAGGCTGGCGACGCCGCGGAAGAAGGGGAGCGCCCACAGCCGGTTGGTGTAGACGCGGGAGCGCAGCCGCTCGGTGATGACGGTGATGCTGCCGTCGGGACGGCGCGCCGCCACGGCATAGCGATTCCGCCCCCGCATGAGGACGCCCTCGATCACCGCCTGGCCGCCGTAGAAGAAGGGCGCGGGTGGGGCGCTGGCGGCGTTGACGGCGGCGGTGAGGAGCAGGTCGCCGAGGCTGGGACGGCGCCGTGTCATGGCGGTCATGCTACTCGCGCCCCGGGACGGCGGAGGCGATGCATGCCTCGCTCCGGAACCGTGTCGGCACGGCGCCCCGCCGGGGGCGGAGGGCCGCCCGCCGCCTCAGCGGGTGGCGGTCCGGGCCGCGGCGCGGCGGCGGAAGCGCTCCACCTGGCCGCCGGTGTCGACGATGCGCTGGGTCCCGGTGAAGAAGGGATGGCACATCGAGCAGACCTCGGTCTTCAGCTCCCCCAGGGTCGAACCCGTGGAGAAGGTGTTGCCGCAGACACAGGTCACGACGGTGTCGGTGTGGAACTTGGGATGGAGGTCGGTTTTCATTGGGCACACGTGAGAAACGGGGATGGGAACTCATCGAGCATAGCACGGAGCGCCGGCGCACCCCGGGACGGGATGGGGCCGCGGCTCAGCCGCGGCGGGCGAGCGGGCGGGTGAAGTTGCCGTGGGCCACGCCGGGAAGGCGGCGGCCCACCACCTCCAGGGCGGCGGCCATGCCCATCCCCTCCCCCATCGGCGGCAGCTCGTCGACGAGCCAGTCGTGGTCGACGTTGAGGCTCCGCCACTGCACCTGGTCGACCCCCATCTCGGCGCAGGCGGCGATGGTCGCCTCCAGCTCCGCCGGCGAATCGGTGACCCCCGGGAAGGTGAGCAGGTTGAGGCAGACCTGGCCGCCGGCCCGCCGCATCAGGCGGCCGCATTCGACGACCTCCTCCAGGCCGTATCCGACGGGGCGGTAGTAAGCGCGGAACACGGGGTCGGTGAAGGAGATCGCGCTGATGCGGACACTGTCGCACCCCGCCTCGATGAGCTGGGCCAGGACCCTGGGACGGCTGCCGTTGGTGTTGATGTGGATGGTCGCCCGGGGATGCTCGCGGCGGATCCGGGCGGTGGCAGTGACCAGGGCCCGTCCCCGGGTCAGCGCCTCGCCCTCGCACCCCTGGCCGAAGGAGACGATGGCGGCGTCCTCCCCGCCCAGGAAGTGGCCGGCGAGGCCGGCCAGCTCGTCGGCCGTCGGGGCGAAGCCCATGCGCTCCTGCGGCGAGGCCACCGCCCCATCGCTCTGCAGTGAGATGCAGCCCAGGCAGTCGGCGTTGCACGCCGGGGACGCCGGCAGGGCCCCCTCGTAGCGGCGCAGGAAGGTGTTCTGCGCCGTGTAGCAGCGGTACTCGAGGGCGCAGCGGGAGAGGTGGTCGACGAGCCGGTTGCCGGGCAGGGCCCGGCGCGCGGCGGCGACGGCGGCGGGCAGGTCCGCCCCGCCGTAGCGGCGGGGCTCCCACCACTCGAAGGCGTCCGTCGCCAGTGCGGCGACGACCAGTCCGCCGTCGCGCTCGGCGACCGCGGTGTAGCCGAAGAGGGGGAGCCGGGCGGCGCCCGGTGCGGGCCGCGACGCGGGCAGGAGGGTGCGCAGGTAGCCGACGGGCAGGATCGCCGCCGCGGGGGACCACTCCGGGCCGAGCTCGACGGCGGCGCCCGCCGCGTCGATGCCGAGGGCCCGCCGCCCCGGCAGGTGCGCCACGGTCGCCCCGTCGGGCAGGGGGATGACCTCCGCCTCGCCAAGCTCGACGAGGGCGCGCCCCGACCGGGCCGCGGGCCGGAGATCCTCGCGGACGTCGAGGGAGCCGTCGGGATGGGCAACGCAGAGCCGCACCCTTCGTATTGTTCCGTGTGGAGGCGGGCGGTGCTCAGGCGAGGCCGTCGATCAGGCGGCCGGGCCCTCGCCGCGGACCTTCTCCACCCCGGCCAGGGCCTGGCGCAGGCTGTCGATCCACTCGCCCTGGTGGCGCGCCACGAGCCGGACGCACCAGGCGAGCGCCTCGCTCCGGCTCCGCGCCACCCCGGCGTCGATGAGCGTGTCGAGGACGCCCCGGTCGGCCAGCCGCAGGCGTGTCATGACGGGGACGCCCAGGGTGGTGAAGTGCTCGGTGACGTCGCCGCAGCGGGCGCCCCAGGAGACGCGGCGCCCGAAGAGGCGCTCGGCGTCCCGGGCCACCGCCATCCGGGCCTCGCGGGTCTCCCCCCGGAAGCGGTCGATGCGGGCGGAGCGCGCTGCTGCCCTCGCCGCGTCGCTGGCCCCCTTCTCCAGCTCGACGTCGGCGATCTCGCCGACGACGAGGATCTCGTCGCGATCGGTGGTGATGGCGGGTGGGGCCGCGAACAGCCCCTCGGGGAGGCGGCCGGCGAACCACCCCTTCAGCTCGTCCTCGGCGACCGGCGCCGGGGAGGTCGGATGCAGGATCGTGGGGTCGTGTGGGATTCTCATAGATTACATGATTACACAGCAATCTGTGAATCGCAAGAGTCCCCACTGTGGAGGGCACTGCCGTCTCGTGACCAAGGCCTCTACTCCTCCCGCCCGGGAGGGCACAGGCTCAGTGTGGCCGCGCCGGGCCGCACCGCCAGGATCGGCGGGACCGCGGCGGGGCCCAGACAGGAACAGGAGGAGCGTCCATGGTCGGCCTCGACACCGGCATCGACATCGGCATCCCCGCAGCCCAGCGCGAGGCGATCGCCCAGGGCCTCTCCAGGTCCCTCGCCGACACCTACACCCTCTACCTCAAGACCCAGAACTACCACTGGAACGTGACGGGGCCGATGTTCCAGACCCTGCACCTCATGTTCGAGGCGCAGTACCTGGAACTGGCGCTCGCCGTCGACCTGATCGCCGAGCGCATCCGCGCCCTGGGCGCCCCCGCCCCGGCCACCTTCCGCGAGTTTGCCGCCCTGGCCTCGACCAAGGAGGACTCCGACCACCCCGACGCCATCGAGATGATCCGGCGCCTGGTGGCCGGCCAGGAGGCGGCCATCCGCACCGCGCGCGAGGTGTTCGCCGTCGCCCAGGCGGCGGACGACCAGCCGACCGCGGACCTGCTCACCCAGCGCATGCAGGTCCACGAGAAGGCCGCCTGGATGCTGAGGAGCCTGCTGCAGTAGGAGCTCCGGGTCGGGCGCGCCGGCCGGGCCGCCCCTGCCTCAGACGAGGCGGCCGGCCTGGTCGGCGCCGAGGGCGACGTGGTGCTTGGTCGAGATCTCGCGGATGGTGCCGCTCTGCGCCCGCATCACCAGGCTGTGGGTCTCGGCCCAGCGGTTGTGGTACTGGACGCCGCGGAGCAGTCCGCCGCCGGTGACCCCGGTGACCGCCACCGCGATGTCCGTCCCGGGGACCAGGTCCTGGACGCCGAGAGCCACCTCCGGGTCGATCCCGGCGGCGCGGAGGGCGGCCTCCTCCTCCTCGTGGCGGACCCACGGCCGGCACTGCATCTCCCCGCCCAGGCAACGGATGGCGCAGGCCGCGAGGATTGCCTCCGCCGTCCCGCCCGAGCCGATGAGCACGTCGACGCCGCTGCCCGGCCACGAGGTCATCAGCGCCGCCCCGATGTCACCGTCGCTGATGAGGGCGAGGCGGGCGCCCAGCGAGCGCACCCTCTCCACCAGCGCCTGATGCCGGGGCCGGTCGAGCATGACCACGGTCAGGTCCCGGATCTGCACGTTGAGGGCGAAGGCGACCCGGCGCAGGTTGTTCTCCGGCGTATCGGCCAGGTCGATGGCGCCCCGGGCCTCGGGCCCGACGGCCATCTTGTGCATGTAGGCGCAGGGCGGCGGAGGCGCGATCCCCCCCGGCTCCGACGCGGCGGCGATGGAGAGCGCCTGGGACGTCCCCTGGGCCACCAGGCTCACCCCGTCGATGGGGAGCAGGGCGATGTCGACCAGGTCCCGGCCCACGCCGAAGCGGCGCCCGGGGGTCAGGTTGCTGGTGCGGCTGTCGGCGCCGATGACGATGTGGCCGTCGAAGGGCATGCCGAGGAGCGCCTCCTCCATGGCGCGCTCCCCGGCCTCCCTCGTGCCGGTCTTGTCGCCCCGCCCCAGCCACCGCCCGACGCTGAGTGCCGCCGCCTCGGTGGCGCGGAGCAGCTCCAGGCCACGATGCCGGTCGCGGCTGAGCTGGGCCGGCGAGACGGCCGTGCTGCGGCGGGTCGGGGCTGGCATCGGGGGCATTATCGCGGACCCCGAGGGTGCCTCCGTGGCGGCCGTGCCGCCTGCGGCGGCGGTGGCCTCCGGAACGGGTGCCCCGATCAGGCCTCGGCGGGCTCCACGACGATCTCCACCGTCGCGGCGGCTCCGTTCGCCCCCGCGCCCCTGGAGGCGGGGGCCGCGCCGTCCGCCGCTCGGGGCAGGATGCCGGCGTGCCGGCAGGCGGCGGCCAGGAAGCCGCGGAAGAGCGGATGCGGCCGGGCCGGACGGGAGCGGAACTCGGGGTGGAACTGCGACCCCACGAAGAAGGGGTGGTCGCGCAGCTCGATGATCTCGACCAGCCGTCCGTTGGGGGACGTGCCGCTGAAGACGACGCCGGCCTCGGCGAGGCGCTCGCGGTACTGGTTGTTGAACTCGAAGCGGTGGCGGTGGCGCTCGTACACCACGGCCTCGCCATACGCCTCGGCCGCCTTGCTGCCGGGAAGCAGCTTGCACGGGTAGACGCCCAGACGCATGGTGCCGCCCTTGTTCTCGATGTCACGCTGCTCGGGGAGCAGGTCGATCACCGGGTTGGCGGTGAAGGCGTTGAACTCCGTGGAGTTGGCGTCCTCGGTGCCCAGGGCCTCGCGGGTGATGTCGATGCTGGCGCACTGCATGCCCAGGCACAGACCGAGGTAGGGGATGTCGTGGTGGCGCGAGTAGCGGGACGCCGCCACCTTGCCCTCGATGCCGCGATGGCCGAAGCCGCCGGGAACGACGATGCCGTCCGCCTCCGCCAGCCGTTCGCCGTCGGGAGCCAGCTCCTCCGAGTTGACCCAGTCGAGGACGAGGTCGGCGCCGCAGTCGACGGCGGCGTGGCGGAGCGCCTCGGTGACGCTGAGGTAGGCGTCGGGCATGGCGACGTACTTGCCGACCAGGGCGATCCGCACACTCGGCTTGGGGGCCTCGATGCGCGCCACCAAGCGGCGCCAGTCGTCGAGGTCCGGCGCCTGGCACTGGATGCCGAGCAGATCGGTGATGTACTCGCCCAGCCCGGCGGCCTCGAGCATGAGGGGGACCTCGTAGATGGAGCGGGCGTCGGGGACGTTGATGACGGCGCGCAGCGGCACATCGCCGAAGAGGGCGATCTTCTCCTTGAGGCTCTCCTGGATGGGGCGCTGGCTGCGGGCCACCACGACGTCGGGCTGGATGCCGATGGAGCGCAGGCTGTTGACCGAATGCTGTGTCGGCTTGCTCTTGAACTCCTCACTGGCGGCGATGTAGGGCACCAGGGTGAGGTGCACATAGCAGACGTTGCCGCGGCCGATGTCGTTCTTGAGCTGGCGGATGGCCTCGAGGAAGGGCAGGGACTCGATGTCGCCGACGGTCCCCCCCACCTCCACGATGACCACCTCGGGCTCGGGCAGCTCGTTCTCCGCAACCCGGAGGATCCGCTGCTTGATCTCGTTGGTGATGTGGGGTATGACCTGGACGGTGCCGCCGAGATAGTCGCCCCTGCGCTCCTTGGCGATGACGCTGGCGTAGATGCGCCCGGTGGTGACGTTGCTCGCCTGCGAGAGGGCGATGTCGACGAAGCGCTCGTAGTGACCGAGGTCGAGGTCGGTCTCGGCGCCGTCGTCGGTGACGAAGACCTCGCCGTGCTGATACGGCGACATCGTGCCCGGATCGACGTTCAGATAGGGGTCCAGCTTCTGCATTCCCACGTGCAGGCCACGCGCCTTCAGGATCGTCCCGATCGAAGCGGCGGTGATGCCTTTGCCGAGGGAGGAGACCACTCCGCCGGTCACGAACACGAACTTCGTCATCGTCCAGAGGACCTCCCGAGGCTGTTTTTCGAATGGTACCAGGAACGGATGTGCGTGCAACCGTTTGGCGCGAGGTTCTCAGTCCGTCGCAGTGGCGGGCAATCTCCGCCGCCCGCCCGGGCGCACCGCGGAGGCCGTCACCGACCGCCCCCGGCGGCGTGCGTGGCCGGGCCGGGTCGCGCCCCGGCCCGGCCGTGGCACCGGCGCCGCGCGGCGCCGGTGCCACGTTCGCAGGTCAGCTCGCGGGAACTGTCGCGGGAACGGCCGCGGGGGCCGCCTGCCGGCGCCAGACCAGCTCGGCCGCGCCCAGCAGACCGACCAGCAGCACGAAGCCGCCGGTGGCGAGGATGGTGTTGATGATCGGCGTGAACTGCGTCGTGTGGATGGCGTTGTAGTCGGCCAGGCTGCCGTCGTAGGCGGCCACCAGCTTGTCGAACTGCCCCAGCGAGGTCGACAGCGAGGTCAGCGACGCGCCGAGCGCCGGGAATCCGGCGGCGAGGGTCGCCTCCAGCTGCGCCGGTGTGGTGTTGAGCATCTGGGCCAGGGTCGGGATCAGCTTGGTCTGCATCTCCACGCCCATGGCCTCCATGGTGGCCATCGACTGCTGGGCGCTGGCCACCGTCTGCGCCGTGAAGAGCGGCGTCATCTGGGTGTTCATGGCGTCCGCCGCCGTCGCCTTGCCGGGCAGGGAGAGTGCCAGCGGGACGGCGATCAGCAGGGCGCCGATCACCAGCGCCACACCGGCGCGCCACCACCGCCGGATGAAGACGCCGCACACGATCAGCAGCGCGCCGACCACGACGAGGACCCAGGGGATGGTGCTGGGGGAGATGGACGAGGTCGGGATGGAGTCGGCCTGGGCGAAGTTGCCCAGCTGGCTGTCCATGACCGTGAGCACCTGGTTGAACTGGGCGGTGATGCCGGGCACGGCCGCCATGCCGGCGGAGGTGGCCGGGAACTGCTGCTGCATCGTCGCCTGAAGCTGGGTGGGCGTCATGCCGAGCTCGGTGGCGAGAGCGGGCACGGCCTCGGTGGTGAACTGGGTCTGGGCCGCGCTGAGCGCGCTGAGGTCGGTGCGGAGCTGCGCCACCGTGGCCGCCGTCATCTCCGGCTTGAACTTGGTCGTCAGATCACTGAACTTGGGGGCGACCGAGAACAGCCCCGGTATCAGCGCCAGGCATATCAATGTCGCACCCGCCAGGACCATGGCGATGCCCAGTGCCCACTTCCTCAATCCCGTCATCAATGCCGTGCCCTCCATGTCGCGCGACCTTGCCTTTTCGTGCGGAACGCCGAACAGTGCCACATGTCTCCTCTTCCGCCGGGGCCATCGGCCCGGATGGCAAGCTACGCCACCCAAGCCTCCGACGGGTGACCCGAATCCCGTAGCAGGCGTCGGAGTTCCCAGCCCGCCGAGAAGGCGTCACCGAGGGGGCCCGGGGGGTGGGCCGGCCCCGGCAAGGAGCCGCCGGAACCGCCGCCGGTCCTCCCGCTCAGCCGGTGGCGCGGGGCTCGACGATGACGACCCGGGTCTCCTCGACCGCGCCCATCGAGCCGGTCAGCGTCAGCTTCGGCTGCACCGGCCAGCTCCCGTCGACGAGCCCCATCTCCTTGGCGAACTTGTCCAGCGGGTCGTAGTCCCCGGTCCCCTCGACCCCCGGGGAGCGGTAGCGCACGGGGACGGCGATGGCGGGCGCGATGGCGTTGATCAGCTTGGTGGCGGGGACCGCGCCGAGAGCGTCAACCCCGCCCACGGGGACGGCGAGGACGTCCACCCGCCCCAGCCGATCGACCTCCTCCTCGGTGAGCTGCCGGTCGAGCCTGCCCAGGCAGGCGACGCGGACGTCGTCCACCTCGATTCGCATGATCGTCGTGCTCCCCGCGGAGATCCCCTGGATGCGGACCCCCCGGACCTCGAATTCGCCCGGGCCGGCGACCTCCTGCGGGTGGCCCTCGCGGGGCTGCAGATGCGCCGGGACGGTCATCCCCTCGGTGCGCACCACGATGTCGGCGTGCAGCCGGCCCAACCCCGGGAGGGTGGAGGGGGGCGGGTCCACGACCACGAGGACGTCGCGGCCTCGCAGGCGGAGATGGGAGAGGCCGAAGTAGGTCAGCTCCATGGCCGGCCGATCTTAGCCCGGATGGGGAGGTGCCGGCCCGGGCGGGCGGCCCGGGACCTCAGCCGGACGTTCCGACGGTGATGGTGAGGTCGAGGATGGTGCCCGCCCGGTTCACCACCAGCGTCACCGACGTGTCCGGCCCGAAGCCGAGCACGGAGGCCTCGAAGGGGTGGGCGCCGTCGATGGACACGCCGTTGACCGAGGTGACGATGTCGCCGACCTTCAACCCGGCCGCGTCGGCGGGTCCCTTGGCCTCGACGGACGTGATCAGCGCCCCGGGGGGCAGGCCGGCGGCCCCGGCGTGGGCGGGATCGAGGTAGATGGAGTCGGCGCCGAAGGTGCCCTGGGCGGACGCCCCGCTCGGCGAGACGCTGGCGATCAGGGAACGGGCGGCGTCGAGGGACAGCGCGGTGATCCCCGGCGGCGGGGTGGCCGCGGTGACGGTGACGACGATGCCGGTGAGCTGCCCGGCGGCGTCCAGCACCGGGGCACCGTCGGCCTCGGGTTCCGCGGTCGCGTCGATGGTGATGGCGTCGGCGATCGAGGCCCCGCTGGAGCTGTCCATGACGACGGTCTGGCCGACGGCGCTCACCGTGCCGACACCGACGCTGAGGCCCCCGTCCTCGGGACGGCTGATGGCGACGGCGGTGTCGCCGGGAGCGGGGAGGCTGCCGGAGAGGCCGATGGGGGTGAGCCCGGAGGCGCCCCAGGCGCGCAGCAGGGCGAGCCCGTGACTGGTGTCGGTGCCCACGATGGTGGCGTCGAAGCCCTGCCCACCGGCCAGCCCGACGCGCTCCTGGGTGGCCCCGTCGACGGCGTGGGCGCTGGTGAGGATCAGCCCGTCGGAGCTGACCACCACCCCGCTGGCGTAGCCGGAGCCGCCGGCCGCGAGACTCTGGGCGGTGGCGGGCTGGGTGAGGATCGAGACCACCGAGGGCGAACTCGCCTGCGCCAGTTGGCCGATGGTCTCCGCCTGCCCGCCCTTGCCGGTGATCTCCTGGGTGACGACGCGCTCGATCGGCCCGTAGTGCTGGTAGACGGCCCAGGCGCCGAGCCCCCCACCCACCAGGCCGAGGCAGGCCGAGAGCACGACGGCGGCCAGAAGGCGCATCCCCGGGCCGGGGCGGAAGAGGGGCGAGGGCTCCTCCTCGCCGGCGACGCCGCCGGAGGTCGCGCCGCTCACCCGGCCGGCTAGGCGCCGAGCGACGGCGTGGGAGTGGGCGCCGCCGTCGGTGTCGGGATGGTCACCCCGCCCGCCTTCAGCAGGGTGTCGAGCTCGGCGATGTCAGCGTTGATCGCCTGCTGCGCCGCGCCTGCGGCCGCCAGGTTGCCGCTCGCGTACGCGGACTCCAGGTTCGACTCCTGCTGCACCAGGTCGGCCAGGACGGCCAGCTCCTGCGCTGTCAGAGCCGTCGCCGGCGTCGCCGTCGGCGTGCCGCCGGCGGAGGGCGACGGCGTCGGGGAGGCCCCCGGCGACGGCGTCGGCGTGGGTGTCGTGGTCGTCGATGGCAGGGTCAGTCCGGGAATCGGGGACGTGGTGTCGAACAGGGCCTGCAGCGCGGCGGGCAGACTCGTCCCAAAGGCGACCGAGTTCTGTGTGCCGACGATCACGTAGCGGAGCTGTGGGAAGCTGGACCCGTTGCTGCTCTGCGCCGACACGTAGAAGGGCCGGACGTAGAGGAACGAGTCGTCGTTGAAGGGCAGGACGATGACGCTGCCGAGATAGACGGAGGATCCCGACTGGCTGAGCAGGGTCTTCTCCTGGCTGATGGTGGGATCGGTGTTGGAGTTGTTGTCGAACTGCAGCGGGCCCAGGACGTTGGTGTTGTTCTTCAGCGGCACCGCCACCAGCTGGGGATGGTTGGTCGTCGTATAGTCGGACTCCGCCGCCAGCCACGCCGTCATGTTGTTGGCTGTGCCGCCGCTTCCGCTCTGGTAGGGGCTGAAGGTCTGCAGCAGGACGAACTGCGCCTCCGACGTGCCCGGCAGGGTCAACTCCACGTACTGGGGGGACGTGGTCACCGTGTTGCCACCGCTGTCCAGCTGCTGGGAGAGGCTGTAGAAGTCGTTCCTGGTGAAGAAGCCGGCGGCGCTCGTGACGTGCACCTGGGCGTACACCTTCGCCTGGTTTGTGAAGAGGTCCTGCGGGTAGCGGAGATGCTGGACCAGGGAGGACGGCATCTGGCTGAGCGGCTGCAGCAGGCCGGGGTAGATGGCGTTCCAGGCCGCCGTCAGCGGCTCGTTCAGATCGACGGCGTAGAGGCTGACGGCGCAGGTGCGGGCGTTCACCACAGCCTTCACGGCATTGCGCTGGTAGGAGATCCCGTTGACGTTGTCCGACTCGGGGAAGTTACCCGTCTCGACGTAGGCGTCGGCGATCCACATCAGGGCGCCCGCCTCAGGGTCGGAGACGATGTACGGATCGCCGTCCACGGTGAGGAAGGGGGCGACGGTCTCGATGCGGTCAGCGATGGTCCGGTGCATCAGAACCTCGCTCTGGCTGGTCGTCTCGTCGCTGAGGAAGAGGTTGAGACCGCCGAACTCGGTCACCGAGGTGGCCAGCTTGTCGAAGGGGTTGTTGATGGTGAAGCCGGCCATCCCGGTGCCGGCGTGGTTGTACTGGTCGGGGGTCGCCGGGTAGTCGAATTCGGGCACCTTGGTGTTGACCACCACCGGTTGCGTGGTCTCCTCACCGCAGTAGATGTCGGCGCTGCCACCACTGGCGGAGAGGTTGAGATCGGGCGGGGCGTTGGGGTCCACCTGGGTCAGGGGCTGCTTGCCCACCAGGATGTTCGGCTTGCCCTCGGCGGCGACCTGATTGACGGAGACCGCGGTGATGCCGTAGCCGTGGGTGTAGACGAAAGTCTGGTTGACGAAGTTGTCGTTGGGGATGTTGCTCTCGGAGATCTCACGGGCGCCGATCATCACCTCGGTCTCCTGCCCGTTGGCATCGGGGTAGCGGTCGACGGTGATGCCCGTGTAGCTCTGATAGCTGCGGCTCCGGTCGATCTGGTCGAGGACGTCGGGGAGCTGGCTGGTATCCACGATGCGGACGTTGTTCAGCGTCGTCGAGTCGTTCTGCAGGGTGTCCAGGGCGGGCGGGCCCACCGTGCCGAACGACTGGCTGACGACGTCGGGAGTGTCGCCCGCCGTCCCCAGGCCCCAGGCGTAGCGGCTGGCGTTCAGATAGTTGGTGATCGACTGCGCCTGCGCCGACTGGGCGTTGGGGTTCACCGAGACCGCCGTGTAGACGGCGGCGGGAATGGTTTGTATCGCCGCGGCGAGCACCAGCCAGCCGCCCAGCACACCACCCAGGATGTAGACGGCGGACATCCCGGGCTTCTGCCGGATGCGCAGCCAGAGCAGGGCGATCGTCCCGGCGGCGAAGACGAGAGCGATCACCTGCAGGGCACCGAGCACCGGCCGGGTGACGTTGAGCTCGGTGGCGTCCGGACCGGTGAACGAGTACTCGGGGTGCGGGGAGGTGGCAAGGTGGTAGGCGCCGAAGTGGGCGCCGAGGGCGGCGAGGACGAAGATCGCCGCCATCGCCCCGCCGGTGTGGAGCAGCGCGATGCGCAGGCCGTCCTGGGTGGTCCGGCCCGCCTCCGGCTTCAGCGGGATGTCGATCTCGTCCGGCGCCTGGATGATGACCAGGGCGAGGGCGACGACGCCGGCGGCGCCGAGGAAGCCGACGATGGCGGCCCCCCAGAGCAGCGCCGAGACGCTGTCGATCACCGGCAGGGTGAAGACGAAGAACCCGTAGTCCATGTGGAAGACGGGGTCGGAGGCGCCGAACGGATGGCCGTGGAGCCAGAGGAGCACGTCCTGCCAGTCCCCGGCGAGGTGGGCTCCTCCACCGATGGCGGCGAGCACCGCCACCGCCACCCCGACCCAGAAGCCCCAGCGGCCGGTGCGGGCGTCGATGCACTTGAGCGCCCGTGACCAGAAGGGCACGCTCACCCCGACCAGGCCGCCGGTGATCACGAACCCGGCGATGAAGAGGATCACCTGGGTGATCAGCGGGGTCCAGAAGACGTTGCTGTGGCCGAGGCTGGAGAGGAAGAGGTAGTTGACGCGGAGGCGCATCAGCGAGCCGGCGATGATGACCAGGACGACGATGACGCCCGCCACGATGAGGAGGATGCGCCGCAGCTTCGAGGGGGGCCGGTTCCTGACCACCCGAGGCCGGCGACGGAACATCTGCTCGGGGTCCAGACCGAACGCACTCATGACCAAGCGGAGTGTATCCCCTTGGCGGGCAGGGCCACCCTAGGCTTCGGGTCCACCCGCCGGCACCTGCCCTGGGGAAGGGCACCGGGGGTCCGGCCCCGGCGGGCCGGCCGGGCCGGGGTGCTCAGCGCCTCTGAAGGAGGAGGCGAACGTCGAACGGGTCGCGGCGGCGCCGGATCCGGCGGGACACCTCGGGACGGACCTGCACCATGTAGGGCTCCTGCTGCCGCAGGACCTCCTCGATCGCGTCAGCGATGAGCATCCCGGCCTGGACGGTGGGCACCCGGTCGGCCACCGCCGCCGCCATCGCCTCGCTGACCACGGTGACGTCCATCTCGTGCGCCTGCTCCAGGACGGTCAGGCAGTCGTCGAGGCGGCGCAGCCGCTGGCGCCTGTCGTCGCCGTCGTGCGGCTGGATCATGGGAGAAACTTAGCGCAATTGACGCGGGATCGGGGAACCGGCCGCCGGGCTCAGGCCGGGACCGGCCGGGCCCCGGCACCGGCGGCGCTGCCGATGATGCGGCGGAGGTAGGTGCCCGTGGCGCTGGCCGGCTCCCCGGCGACCAGCTCCGGCGTCCCGGCCACCACCACCTCGCCTCCCGCCTCGCCTCCGCCGGGACCGAGGTCGATGATCCAGTCGGCCGTCTTGATGACGTCCAGGTTGTGCTCGATGACGATGGCGGTGTTGCCGGCGTCCACCAGCCGGTGGAGCACGGCGAGCAGCTTCTCGACGTCGGCGAAGTGGAGCCCGGTGGTGGGCTCGTCGAGGATGTACAGGGTGCGCCCGGTGTCGCGGCGGGAGAGCTCGGTGGAGAGCTTGACCCGCTGGGCCTCGCCGCCGGAGAGCTGGGTGGCCGGCTGCCCGAGGCGGATGTAGCCGAGGCCGACGTCCTGGAGAGTGCGCAGGCGGCGGACGATGCGGGGCTGGTTGGCGAACAGCTCGGCCGCCTCGTCCACGCTCATCTCCAGGACGTCGGCGATCGACCGGCCGCGGAACTTGACCTCCAGCGCCTCCCGGTTGTAGCGGCGGCCCTTGCAGACGTCGCAGGCCACGTAGATGTCGGGAAGGAAGTGCATCTCGATCTTGATCATCCCGTCGCCGGCGCAGGCCTCACAGCGGCCGCCGGTGACGTTGAAGGAGAAGCGCCCCGGCTTGTAGCCACGGATCTTCGCCTCGGGCAGCTTGGCGAAGAGGTCCCGGATGTCGGTGAACACGCCCACGTAGGTGGCCGGGTTGCTGCGCGGCGTCCGGCCGATCGGCGACTGGTCCACGTCGATGACCTTGTCGATGTGCTGGATCCCCTCCACCCTCTCGTGCTTGCCGGGCCGCTCCTTGGCCCGGTACAGGGCCTGGGCGAGACGGCGATAGAGGATGTCGTTGACCAGCGTCGACTTGCCGCTGCCGCTCACCCCGGTGACGCAGATGAAGAGTCCGAGCGGGAACTGCACGGTCACCGACTTGAGGTTGTTCTCGGTCGCGCCGCGCACCGTGAGCATCGCGCCGCCGGCCGGCCGGCGCATCGCGGGGATGGGGATGCTGAGCTCGCCGCGGAGGTACTGCCCGGTGAGGCTCCGAGGCGAGGCGAGCACGTCCTCGAGGGTCCCGGCGACGATCACCTCCCCGCCCCTCTCGCCAGCCCCCGGGCCGATGTCGACGATGAAGTCCGCGCTCCGAATCGTCTCCTCGTCATGCTCGACCACGATCAGGGTGTTGCCCAGGTCGCGCAGGGTGGTGAGGGTGGCGAGCAGCTTGTGGTTGTCCCGCTGGTGGAGTCCGATGGACGGCTCGTCGAGGATGTAGAGCACGCCCATCAGCTTGCTGCCGATCTGGGTGGCCAGCCGGATGCGCTGGCTCTCACCTCCGGAGAGGCTTGCCGACGCGCGGTCGAGGCTGAGGTAGTCGAGGCCCACGTCGCGCAGGAACCCGAGGCGCTCGCGGATCTCCTTGAACGCCCGGCCGGCGATCTCCATCTCGCGGGCGCTGAGGTGGAGCGTCTCGGTGCGGCGGAGCGCCTCCGCGACCGTGAGGCCGGTGAAGTCCATGACGCTCATGCCATCGACGGTGACGGCGAGAAACTCCGGCTTGAGCCGCTTGCCGGCGCAGGCGGGGCACGGCTTCTGCATCATCAGCCGCTCGATCTCCTGCTTGACCCACTCCGACTCGGTCTCGCGGTAGCGGCGCTCGAGGTTGGGGATCACGCCCTCGTAGGCCGCCTCGTAGGTGTGCGATCGGCCGGTGTGGGAGACGTAGCGGATGCGGACCGTCTCGTCCTTGGGAAGCCCGTAGAGGATCACCCGCTGCTCGCGGGCGGAGAGGTCGCGGAAGGGAACGTCGGTGGGGATCTTGTAGTGGCGGCAGACGTTATGGAGGACGTCCAGGAGCCACATCTGGGACGGGCCCTTGGTCCAGCCGGAGAGCGCCCCGTCGTCGATCGAGAGCGAGGGGTCGCGCACCACCGCGTCGCGGTCGACCTCCATGCGCAGGCCCAGCCCGGTGCAGGTCGGGCAGGCGCCGTGCGGGTTGTTGAAGGAGAAGTTGCGGGGGGCGGGCTCCTCCATGGAGATGCCGCAGTAGACGCAGGCGTAGTCCTGCGAGAAGAGCATCTCCCCGACGGCGGGGGCGCCCGGCGGGCCGTCCGCCGGGGAGGGGTGCCGGCCGTTCCCGGAGACGGGATCGGCGATGGATGCCGGCTGTCCGCCCGACTCCCCATCGGGGAGGTCACCGGCCCGCGGGGTGCCCGCGACCTGCTGGGTGGCGGCCGCCGCCGGGGCGTCCGACGGGATGAGCAGGATGAGGCCGTCGCTGAGCTTGGACGCCTGCTCCAGGGAGTCGTTCAGACGGCTGCTGAGATCGGGGCCGATGACGATGCGGTCGACCACGATCTCGATGTCGTGCTTGAACTTCTTGTCGAGGTCGATTTTCTCGCTGAGGTCGCGGACGGTGCCGTCGACGCGGGCGCGCACGAAGCCCAGACGACGCGCCTCGTCGAGCACGTCGCGGTGCTCCCCCTTGCGGCCCTGGACCATGGGCGCCGTCACCATCATGCGGGTGCCCTCGGGCAGGCCGAGCACCTGGTCGGCGATCTGCTCGATGCTCTGGCGGCTGATCTCCCGCCCGCACTTCGGGCAGTGCGGGTGCCCGATGCGGGCGTAGATGAGGCGGAGGTAGTCGTAGATCTCGGTGACCGTGCCGACGGTGGACCGGGGGTTCTTGCTGGTTCCCTTCTGGTCGATGGAGATGGCCGGCGACAGGCCGTCGATGTGGTCGACGTCGGGCTTCTCCATCTGGCCGAGGAACTGCCGGGCGTAGGCGGAGAGCGACTCGACGTAGCGGCGCTGGCCCTCGGCGTAGATCGTGTCGAAGGCGAGCGACGACTTGCCGCTGCCGGACAGCCCGGTGAGGACGATGAGCCTGTCCCGGGGCAGGCTCAGGTCGATGTTCTTGAGGTTGTGCTCCCTCGCCCCTCGGATCTCGATGGTGTCGTGCGGCACTGAACCTAGAGTACCCATAACCTCAACGCGGGCCGAGTTGGCCGCGGCGTCGACGCCCGGCGAACATTCGTACGATACCAGTGGCCGGTCACCCTGTCCACCGCGGGTGGCAGGGAGGCGCCATCTTGGGTCTGAGTCCGATGCGACAATCCCGCCGATGACGGAGACCGAGACACTGCTCAGCGGTGCGACCCTTCCCGTGGTGATCAGGGAGTGCGAGCGGTCCGTCCGTCGCTCGCCCCTCAGAGGGGAGGCTGCCCCTCGCCGGTCCATCAGGAGGAGCGAATGGATCATCCGCATCGGCGTCCCCCTCATCTCCGTGCTGCTCGCATTGGTCTACGTGATGAGCGTGGGCGGAAGGCAGTGGCGGGTGGAACTGCTGCTGTTCTGGGTCCTGGCCGGGCTGGGAACGTATCTGGGCCGGGACCTGCCGAACCTGCTGGCTCGGGTGACGGTCAGCGATGACGAGGTCATCCTGCGTCTCCGATACACCCTGCAGGCGAGGATCATCCCGAGGCGGGAAGTCCGGCGCCTGGTACGGTGCACGGTCCGCGGCGGCTTCGGCGGCCGGTACCCGCTGCTGGTCGTCGCCGGAGACGGCGACCGCACCCTGGCCCAGATCGAGGTGGATCACTACACCGACGACGACCTGGCGGCCATCGCCGATGCGCTCAGCATCCCGCCCGAGGGCAACTGGGAGTACATGCCCTCCGTCACCGAGATGATCGCCCTCTTCCCTGGCTTCCGCCGTCTGAACCCCTCGGCAAACGCCGCCATCCTCTGGTGGATCCTCCCGGTCGCGCTGGCGGCCCTTCTCGCCTGGGCCCTGACGCCCGTGATCCTGCGCTGACACCAGCAGGGACGGCTCGTCCCGATGGCCACCTTCCATCGGCAGACGTCCGCCGCCACCCGATCCCCGCCGCGACCGGATCCGGGGACGGCGAGCGGGTCCAGGACCCCCTTGGCACCAGCCTGAGCCGCCGGCGACCCGGGGGCGAGCCGAACCCGCTACCGGGAGCGGCCCTTGCGGGCCTTCCACCAGACCTTGCGCTGCGCCTGGCGGAGCGCGCGCGGCTCCGCCGCGAACGCCTCGGGCGGCACCTCGTCGAGGCCCTCCAGCTTCTCGTCCAGGCGCTCCAGGTCGGGCAGGATCGTCGCATCCTGAGCGATCCTCCGCTTCGCGGCTCCGCGCCCCCGGCCCACCTCAGCCACGCCCCCATCGTAGCGGCGCCGCGCCCGAGGCATCGCCGCGCAACGGCGGAAGCGGGAATCAGTCCAGCCGGGCTGAGGGGTCGAGGGGCTCGGGGCTTCCGGCGACCTCGACGGAGACGCTGTGGGAGATGTCCGCCGACGACCGTCCGACGTGGATGTCGTAGGTGCCGGGGTCCACGTACCAGCCCGCCCGCCGCCGGTGCAGCGGACCGTCGTGGATGTGCTGGCCGGGGTTGGCGCGCCGTCCCGCCAGCCGGGGCCAGTCCTCGTCGGCGACGTCCCAGTAGGCGAAGGACCTCTCCCCCAGCTCGAGGCTGACGGTGGCCGACCCGCCGGGGTCCAGCCGCACCTTGGCGAATCCCTTCAGCTCCTGCACCGGCCGCAGTCTCCGGTCGGGGGCGGGGTGGCCGCCGCCGGGCGGTGCGACGTAGAGCTGGACGACCTCGCTGCCCCTTCGCGTCCCCGTGTTGGTGACGGGGACGTCGACCCGGAGCCGCTCGCCCGCCGCCAGGCGCCGGCGCGACAGCCGCGGCGCCCCGATCTCGAAGGTGGTGTAGGAGAGGCCGTGGCCGAAGGGGAAGCGCACCGGCAGCTTCCGGGCCTCATACCACCGGTAGCCGATCAGCAGCCCCTCGCCGTAGCGCACCCGGCTGCTCTCGCCGGGGAAGTTGCCGAATGCCGGCGTGTGCTCGATGCGCAGCGGGAGCGTCACCGGCAGGCGCCCGCCGGGGTCGGCCTCGCCGAGCAGGACGTCCACCAGGGCGTCGGCGTGCCCCTGTCCGGAGAACCAGGTCTGGAGGACGGCGCCGGCCTCGTCGGCCCACGGCATGGTCACCGGGGAGCCTGAGTTGACCACCACGACCGCGGCCGGGGTGGCGGCGGCGATCCGCCGGACCAGGGCGTCCTGGTCGCCGGGGAGGTCCATGGTGTCGCGGTCGTAGCCCTCGCTCTCCACCTTGGCGTCGGTGCCGACGACGACGATGACGGCGTCCGCGCCGCGGACCAGCGCCACCGCGCGCTCGATGCCGGCCTCGTCACCGGCCGCCTCGTGGACGACCTCGACGCCGTCGCCCATCCGCTCCCGGAGGGCCGCCAGCGGCGACAGCAGGTAGTGGGGCCGGACCCCGGCGGAACCGCCGCCCATGATCGCCGGCCGGTCGGCGTTGGGCCCGACCATGGCGATCCTCCGCAGCGCGCCGGGGTCGAGGGGCAGGACGCCGCGGTTGGTGAGCAGCACCGCCGACTCCGAGGCGGCCAGGCGGGTGGTGGCCCGGTCCTCGGGCCGGTCGACCGGGGCCTCCTCCCCCGCCGCCGGATCGTCGAGGGCGCCGACCCCGTCGAGGACACTGAGCATGCGCCCGAGCTTGGCGTCGACCTCGGCTTCGGGAACCTGCCGCGAGCGCACCGCGGCCGCCAGCGCCGGGCCGAAGGCGCGGGCGGGCCCCGGCATCTCCAGGTCGAGGCCGGCGCCGGCCGCTTCGACTGTGTCCGCCAGGCCGAACCAATCGGTCATCACGAAGCCCTGGAAGCCCCACTCGCCGCGGACGATGTCGCGGAGGAAGCGCGGGGTGTCGGGGACGTGCTTGCCGTTGACGCGGTTGTAGCCGGTCATCAGCGCCAGCACCGAGCCGCTCCGCACAGCGTGCTCGAAGGGCAGCAGGTACAGCTCGCGCAGGGTGCGCTCGTCGATCTCCGACGAGCTGGTGTAGCGCTCGAACTCGGTCTCGTTGCCGACCAGGTGCTTGACGGTGGCGATGACGCCCTGGCCCTGGACCCCCGCAATGTAGGCGACGGCGAGCCTGGCCGTGAGGATCGGATCCTCGGAGAAGGCCTCGAAGTTGCGCCCCCACAGGGGATGGCGATGCAGGTTCACGGTGGGGGCGAGAAGGACGCGCGCCCCTTTGTCGCGGGCCTGGCGGGCGACCGCGGCGGCGGCCCGCCCCACCAGCTCCGGGTCCCAGGTCGCCCCCAGCGCCGTCGCGCAGGGGATGCACACCGAGGGCGTGACGGAGAGGAAGTCGGCCGTCTCCCCCCTCGCCCCGTTGGGGCCGTCGGTGAACTTGACGGCGGGGATCCCGAGCCTCGGGACCGCCGCCGTGTGCCAGAAGCCGACGCCGGCGGTGAGGGACGCCTTCTCGTCCAGCGTCATGCCGCCGACGAGCGCGAGGATGTCCCGCTTGGAGCCCACCGGGCGATCAGGCCTCCGCGGACGGAGCCGCCGCGGCTGCCTCGGCCTTCTCCTTCTTCTCGCCCCGCGAGCTCTTCGGCACCAGGTGCATGGTCACCTCGCCGTCGGCAACGTCGACGACCACCTGGTCGCCGGGGCCGTGCTTGAGGCGCAACAGCTCCTCGGAGAGCGGGTCCTCGATCACCCGCTGGATCACCCGCCGCAGGGGACGCGCACCGTAGATCTTGTCGAAGCCCTCCTCGACGATCTTGTCCTTGGCGGCGTCGCTGACGGTGAACTGCAGCTCCTGCGCCTCCAGGTGCACGGCCACCTTGGCCAGCATCCGCTCCACGATGCTGCGCATCTGCGGATGGGTGAGGCGGTGGAAGACGACCACCGCGTCGACGCGGTTGAGGAACTCCGGACGGAACGCCCGCTTCAGCTCCTCCATGATGGAGTCGCGCATCTTGCCATGCTCGGCGTCGACCGCACGCTCGTCGGGCATGGCCGGCTGGAACCCCATGGACATGTTGCCCTTGAGGTTGGCGATGCCCAGGTTGCTGGTCATGATGACGATGCAGTTGGCGAAGTTCACCGCCTTGCCCTTGGCGTCGCTGAGCCGGCCGTCCTCGAGGATCTGCAACAGCATGTTGAAGACCTCGGGATGCGCCTTCTCGATCTCGTCGAAGAGGATGACGCTGTAGGGGCGGCGGCGGACCGCCTCGGTGAGCTGGCCGCCCTCGTCGTAGCCGACGTAGCCGGGCGGCGAACCGACCAGCCGGGCGGTGGAGTGCCGCTCCATGAACTCACTCATGTCGAGGCGGATGAGGGCGTCCTCGTTGTCGAAGAGGAAGGCGGCGAGGGAGCGTGCCAACTCGGTCTTGCCGACGCCGGTGGGGCCGAGGAACATGAAGGAGCCGATCGGGCGGCGGGCGTCCTTGAGCCCGGCGCGGGCACGCCGCACCGCCTGGGAGATGACCTTGACGGCGTCGTCCTGGCCCACCAGCCGCTTGTGGATCTCCTCCTCCATGCTGAGCAGCCGGGAGGTCTCCTCCTCGACCAGCCGCGACACCGGCACCCCGGTCCACGAGCTGATGATCTCGGCGATGTGCTCCTCGTTGACCTCGGGGATGTTGGCGCCGAGCTTGTCGCGCCAGGCCATCTCCAGCGAGACGTACTGCTCCTTCAGGGTCTTCTCGCGATCCCGGAATCCGGCCGCCGTCTCGTAGTCCTGGCCGCCGATGGCGTCGTCCTTCTGCGACTGGAGCTCGCGGATCTCCCGCTGCATGGCGCGCAGCTCGTCCGGCGTGGTGGTCAGCTTCATGCGCACCCGGGCGCTGGCCTCGTCGATGAGGTCGATGGCCTTGTCCGGCAGCGAGCGGTCGCTGACGTAGCGCACCGACAGCTCGGCGGACGCCTTGAGGGCGGCGTCGGTGATCTTGACGCGGTGGTGCTTCTCGTAGAGGGGCCGGATGCCGTGCAGGATGTCGATGGTCTCCTGCAGCGTCGGCTCGTCGACGTAGACGGGCTGGAAGCGCCGCTCCAGCGCGGCGTCCTTCTCGATGTACTTGCGGTACTCGTTGAGGGTGGTGGCGCCGATGCACTGGATCTCGCCGCGCGCCAGCGCCGGCTTGAGGATGTTGGCGGCGTCGATGGCCCCCTCGGCGGCGCCGGCACCCACCAGGGTGTGCAGCTCGTCGATGAAGAGGACGACCTCGCGGGACTGGCGGATCTCGTCGAGGATCTTCTTGAGCCGCTCCTCGAACTCGCCGCGGTACTTGGTGCCGGCCACCAGGGCACCCATGTCCAGGGTCAGCACGCGCTTGCCCATCAGCGACTCGGGGATGTTGCCGAGGATGATCGCCTGCGCCAGGCCCTCGGCGATGGCGGTCTTGCCGACGCCGGGCTCGCCGATGAGCGCCGGGTTGTTCTTGGTGCGGCGGGAGAGGATCTGCACCACCCGCTCGATCTCCATGGCCCGCCCGATCACCGGGTCGAGCTGGTTCTTCTGGGCAAGCTCGGTGAGGTCGCGGCAGAACTGGTCGAGCAGGGGCGTCTTGGTCGGCTTCTTCTGGGTCTCCTTGGTCTCCTCCTCGAGACCCGACTCGTGAAGCAGCCTTTCGATCTCCCCGCGCACCTTGTCCAGGTTGGCGCCCAGATCCTCGAGCACGTGGGCGGCGATGCCCTCGCCTTCGATGAGGAGGCCGAGCAGCAGGTGCTCGGTGCCGACATAGTTGTTGCCCATGCGGCGGGCTTCCTCGAAGGAGATCTCGATGACCTTCTTCACCCGCGAGGTGGGGATGATCTGCTGGATGATGATGCGCTCGTTGCGGCCGAGCACGGACTCGATCGTGCTGCGCACCTTGTTGATCTCGACCCCCAGGTTGGTGAGGACCTTGGCGGCGAGTCCCTCTCCCTCACGGAGCAGGCCGAGCAGGAGGTGCTCGGTCCCGATGTAGGAATGGTGCGAGCGCTCCGCCTCTTCCTGGGCGAGGGTGAGGACCTTCTTCGCCCTCTCGGTGAACCGCTCAAATGGGTACAAGACTGCCTCCGTGCTCCGGCCGGCCCCACCTGAAGACGGGAGGGGCCAGTGCGGGGCGTGCTCCGACCTCCCCCATTATGCCCATCGGGGGGTCTCGCTACTCGCGCCGGCCTGGGCCCGTGCCCATCCCGTCACCGTCCGTGCGACCCAGGAGGCGTCCCTGGGCCCGGCGCCGGTCAGCCCGCCTCGGGCTCGCCGGGCGCCCCGTCCGGCTCGTCCACGGCCGCCGGGGCTTCCTCCGGTTCCGGCATGGCCTCGGCCTCCGGCTCCGCGGCGGGGGCGGCCGCCTCGGTGTCGCTCTCCACCTCGGCCTCCGCGGCGGCGTCGACCGCGGCGGCCTCCTCCGCGACGGCCTCGACGGCCTGGGCAGCCTCACCGGCCTCCGCCTCGTCGTCGTCGTCGCCGAAGTCGTAGGTGGGCGGCACGTACTCGCCGGGCCCCTCGGGACCGCCGCCGTGCAGCTGGCGCAGGGACAGGCTGATGCGGCGCCGGGTGCGATCGGCGCTGAGCACCATGACGTTGACCTTCTCGCCGACCTTGAGCACGTCCTCGGTGCGCTCGACGTGGTCCCAGGACAGCTCGCTGATGTGGAGCAGCCCCTCGACGCCGTCGGCGATCTGCAGGAAGGCGCCGTACTTCTTGGTCTTGGTGACCTCGCCCTCGACCATCTTGCCCGGCGGGAACCGGTTCTCGATGGTGTCCCACGGGTCCTCGCTCATCTGCCGCAGCGAGAGACTGATGCGCGACAGCTCCGGGTCGAGCTTGATGACCTTGACCCGCACCTCGTCGCCGACATTGAGCATGTCGGAGACGTTGTTGATGCGGTCCCAGGACAGCTCGCTGATGTGGATCAGACCGTCGGCGCCGCCCAGGTTGACGAAGGCGCCGTAGCTGGTCAGGCCGCTGACCTTGCCGGTGATGACGTCGCTCACCTTGAGCTTCTCGAACAGCTCCTCGCGCTGGCGCGCCCGGTCCTCGTCCTGGGCCGCGCGCTGCGAGACGATGAGCCGGTTCCGCTTGCGGTTGACCTCGAGGATCTTGACGGGGATCTTCGTGCCCACCAGCTCCATGAGGTTGCCGGAGAACTGCCGCGCCACCTGGCTGCTGGGCAGGAATCCGCGCAGGCCCATGATGTTGACGATGAGGCCGCCCTTGTTCTGCTCGCGGACCTCGGCGTCGAGGATCTCCCCCTCCGACTCCTTCTCGGCCACCGCCTGCCAGATGGACTCGGCACGCGCCTTGCGGAGCGAGAGGATGACCCGCCCCTCGTCGTCCTCGGGCTGGAGCACGTAGACCTTGATGACGTCGCCGGGGTTCAGGGTGATGGCGGCCTCGTTGCGGCCGGAGATCTCCCGGTTGGAGATGATGCCCTCGGACTTGGCGCCGATGTCGACGAGCACCTCGTCGGGATCGACGCGCACCACCGTGCCCTCGACGATGTCGCCGTACGACAGCGAGCGGACGCGCGTCTCCTCCTCCCGGAGGAGGTCTTCCATGGTGAGGGGTTCGTGCTCCTGGGTCGTCGTGGGGGCCAATGGTCTCCTTCGGTTCTCGCCTGCGTCCGGGGACGGACGTCCGTCCCGCCGCGGGATCGGGCAGCGGTGCCCTGAATGGATGTCGCGTGGAGGCGATGAACAGACGCGTTTGCGTCGTTGCCGTGCGACATCGGCAGGATAGCAGGGTAGCCCAACCCGGTTGTCCACCGGTGTCCCGCCCTGCCGGGACCTGGCGTCAGGGATTCGTTGCAAGCCGTGACCGGGGCAATACAGGACCCTAGGAGTGCGCGTCGCACCCCGGTGGGACGCTCTGCACCGCGATGAGGGTCACCATCACCTGCGAAGAGTGCGGCCACAAGCACCGCCTGGAGCGCCGCATCACCGAGCCAGGGCCCATCTGGATCGTCTGCCACTCCTGCGAGCTGCCCCTCCAGGCGATCCTCGAGTGCCCCTCCCCCAAGCCGGCTCAGACCCACGCCGTCTGGAAGGACATCTTCGACCTCTCGGACGTCCCCTCGGCGAGGTGATCCGCCCGGGCTGAGCCCTGGCGTCCACGATCGTCCGGCGAGCCCCTCGGTGGTCTACGCTTGAGGTCCGATGCCCCCGGCGACCATCCGGCCCCCCGCTCCGACCCAAGCCCCGGTGGAGGCCCCGGCGGGGAAGGATCAGAGCCTCCGCGATCAGGGCTGGAGCGTGGTCGTGTGGAACGATCCGATCACGCTGATGTCATATGTCGTGCTGGTCTTCCGACGGCTCTTCGGCTATGACTTCGAGACGGCGACCCGATTGATGCTCCAGGTCCACCACGAGGGCAAGGCGGTGGTGGCCACCCAGCCGAGGGAGCAGGCCGAGGTGTCGGTCTCCCAGCTTCACGGTTTCGGGCTCCAGGCGACCCTCACCCACCTGTAGGGAGAGGCGCATGGCCAGGGTCCGCCGGCGTCGGGGTCGCGTCCAGCTCCAGCTCGACTCCGACGAGCGCACGGCGATCCGGGACATCGTCGACGAGCTCTCCCCTCTCCTCGGCCACGTCTCCCGGACGGCCCCGGTCGCCTACGCGGACGAGGAGATGGAGAGGGAATACGACCACTGGGTCCGTCCGGAGATCGATCGCGGTCGCGACGCCGACCTCTCGGTGATCCGCGACTGCCTGGACTCCGGTGAGGACATCTCGCCGCTCACCGAGGAGCAGACGCTGGCCTGGGTCCGCGGCCTGAACCACCTCCGGCTCGCCGCCGGGGCCCTGCTCGGCGTCGAGCAGGACGGCTGGGAGCTGAGCCCCGACTCCGCGCTGCGGGACAAGCCGGAGTTCCGCGTCCTGCTCGCCCTCGGATACCTCCAGGAGGAGCTGATCGCCGCCCTGGAGTCCTGACCGGGCACGGCGCCGTCTCAGCCGCCGCGGCGCGCGACGATGTTGAGGCGGACGTAGTCGATCACCGGCTCGGCCATGACCGCCGCCACGTCCTCGGCGAAACCATGCCGCTGGTCCAGGGGCAGGGTGGCCACGTGCTCGCGCAGGCACACCGTCTCCAGGAAGTCCACGAAGCCCTCCTCATCGGGGAACCGGGTGGTCTCGGGGTGGGCCCAGACCTCGACGTCCACGAATCCGGCGGCCTCCAGGCGGCGGGTCGTCTCCTCCGGCGACGCGTACAGCCACGTGCCGGCGCGCTCGACGCCCAGCGAGCGGACGGCGCGGATGACGTTGTCGATGTTGCCCCGCGCACCGCACTGGGCGACCAGCTGCCCACCGGGGCGGATCACGCTCGCCAGGTTGGTGAAGAGCCGGTCGTGGTCGGTCACCCAGTGGAAGGTGGCGGTGGAGAGCACCGCGTCGAGGGGGGACGCCGCCGGCAGATGCTCGGGCCCCAGGTCGAGGAGGTCCAATTCCAGGAAGCTGACGCGCCCGCCGGCACCGGCCAGCCGGCGCCGTGCCTCGGCCAGCATCGACGCCGACATGTCGAGGGCCACGACCCGGCCGCGAGGCAGCCGGCTGAGCAGCATCTCGGTGACCCGGCCGCTGCCGCAGCCGGCGTCGAGGACGGTCTCGTCGCCGGACAGTGCCAGCCGCTCGATCACCGCCCGGCCCCACCGCGTCTGCGGAGCGGCCACGCGGTCGTAGCGGGCGCCGTCCCAGTCGGCGCCGTCGGGCGTGCCCGGTCCAGAGCCCCCCACCACCGTCAGAGCCGGCGGCCGCGCAGGTAGGCGACGGAGAAGCCGCGGAGCTCGCCGGAGGCCAGGCCCTGGGCGATGGTCGGGTCCTCCTCCATGATGCGGCGCGCCGATGCCTCGTCCGGCGCCTCGATGACGGCGACGCCCATGTTGATCCTGCCCAGCGTCGGGCCGGCCAGGATCAGGGTCCCCTCGTCGAGGAGCAGCTTCAGCCGCTCGGAGTGCTCGCCCCAGACGCGCCGCTCCTCGTCGGTCATCGTCGCGGCGAAGTCGTCCCGAGGGGTGTGGATGAAGTAGATCCATTCGGCCATTGGCTCCCTCCTCGGTCCGCGGCGGCGGTGCGCTGCGCCGGCCCGAGGATACGAGAACGGCTGGCCCGCCCAGCGCCGGGGATGCCGCGGTCGCCCGGGGGCGGTCGCGGACCTGCGTGTGCAGTCGCGGCGGAGGCCGAGGCCGCCCGACGGTCCTCAGAGGACCCGGCCGGCGGCGGGAGGCGCGTCCACGATCTCGAACACCGGATAGCGATCGACGATCGCGCCGATCTCCTCGAGGCTGGGTTCCGCGCCTACCCCGAAGTACCTCCCCGCCTCCCGGGGATCGGCTCGGCGGCCACTTCCGCAGAGATACTCGCGGATGACCGGGGGCCGCAGTGGCGGGGACACCTCGACCAGCCTCACCCGCCGGGGTTTCCCGTGCCGGATGACGGCCCGCCCCCCGGCCGCCCTGACATTCCGGACCCACTCCGACTCGCCTGCCAGGGCCACGAGGTACCGCCTGCCCTCGTGAACGGTCCTGACCAGCAGCGTGCGCCGGATCCTGCCCGACCGCCGGCCACGCACCTCCAGCACGACGACGAAGTCGGGGACCCAGCCGTGCGATGCCAGGAGCCAGCCCAGCCACTGGAGGTGTCGATACAGGGAGGGCGGGCGCCTGTAGGCGGTCCGGCCCGCGTAGTCGACGGGCGCGACGACGCCTCCGAGGGCCGCCTCGAGCCAGTTGCCGGACGCCGATCGGTGCATGTGCGCAGCGGCGACTCTAGCCGTGCCGCCGCCGGGTGGCACGGCTGAGCGGCTTGGTCGACCCCTCGGCGTCGCCCCTGGGCCGATCTGGCCGCCGACGCCTCAGCTGCCCAGGTTCAGCTTCTTGGCGAGGAAGTCTGTGTTGAGGGACTGGGCCACTCCCGCGCCGCCGGTGCAGTCGATGGCCACCCCGACCGCCATGTAGTTCGGGTCGGTGAAGGCGAGGACCCCGATACTGCTGACATCGGTGCACGCCTGCGAGACCAGGGCGCTGTAGCCGAGGTCGAAGCTCGGGCTGCCCACGTAGATGAAGTCCCTGCCGCCCAGGTACGCGCCGGTGGGGTCGGTGTAGCCGTCCTCGCAGTATTGGGAGCTGCCGTCCGAGGTCGCCGTCAGCGTCAGGGTGGAGCAGTCCCCCCCGGACTGCGACATGCCGTTGCTCGAGACCAGCGAGTCGTAGTAGTCGCTGACGAGGCTCTCGCTGGGGAACTCCACGTAGAGGACGTAGTTCTCGGTGACGCCCAGCAGCGCGCACCACTGCTGGTCGGTCACGCCGGCGTAGTAGTAGTAGCTGCTGGGTTCGTCGGTGCAGACGTTCCTCAGATTCTCACTGACGAAGCTGGGCAGGATGCTCGCGATCCCTGCGGTTGGGGTGGTCGCGGGCGGGGACGGGGTGGACGTCGGGGCCGGCGCGACGCACCGGCCCGCTTGGAGCTCGTCGCCGCCCGAGCAGGTGGTGACCGACCCCTTGAAGGGAAGCAAGCCGGTTGCGGCCGCGACCCCGAGGTAGCCACCGACGATGACCACCACGGCGCCGGCCGAGATCAGCGCCAGCAGTCGGCCGCGCCTTCGGGGCGGAGCCGGGGGCGCGGCCCACGGGGGCGGAGGCTGCAGAGGACCACCCGGCGCGGCCGGCGGCGGCGGCATCTGGGCCGCAGCGCCGAACGGGCCCACCTCGGACGGAGGAGGAGGTGCGCCAATCGACGGCGGGGGCGCGACGGGTACGAGAAACGGGACCCCGATGGCGGAGGCCAGCGACGGCGGGGGCGCGGCCGCCCCCGGGACGGGCCCGGGTGGGGGCGCCGCCGTCTTCGGGGTGCCAGGCTGAACCGCCTCGCTGAGCGGGTGGCCCATGGCGCTGGCGAACTCGCCGACCGCCCAGAGGCTTCCCCGGGGGTCGAATCCCCGGCTCTGGGCGACGCTTGCGGCGATCGTCCGGACCGCGGCGTCCGGGCCCACCCCGGCGACCTGCTGCTCGAGGAGGGAGGCGACGCCGGCCTCGGAGGCCGTGACCAGAAGACTCGCCTCACGCCGCCAACCGGGCAGCCGTTCCTTGAGGAGGTCGCTCAGCAACACGGGATTGGAGAGGACGCCCGGGCCGCGGTCGCGCACCACCGCGGCCAGGGCCAGGCGGGCCTGCCCCTGCGGGTCGAAGGCGACGGCGTCGGGGGTCATGCCGCATGCCTCCGGTCGAGAGGGGCTGCCAGTTCGCCGACCACTTCAAACCGGCAAGAGAGCGGTGCCGAGACCTGCCATCTCACGCTCTTGTCGAGGCTGAACGCCTCCGCCTCCATCCCATCCCGGCCACCTGGCTCTCACCGATCTGATGCCGGTCCGGCGGCATGATACCCCTGGCAGGAAGGGGTCAGGGGACGGCCGTATCAGCGTTTCGCACACGGTTCGGTGGGTCCGGTCGAGGCGCTGAGGCCACCGGGGTCGGTGCCGCCGGCCGGGCCCGGGGCCGCCCCTGCCTGGACGCGCCGTGAGGACCTGTGCCCCCTGGTCGGGCGCGTGGGATAGTCGGGCCGATGCCTGACGGAATCGACGTGCGCGTGCTGCGAGATCCCCGTCTCTTCGCCCGGCTGTCGTCCCGGTGGCTGGCCACCGAGCCCTTCAGCACGAACGTCATGGGGGTGCAGCTCGATGGCGTCCTTCGCGGCGTCCGACCCCCGGGGGAGGAGGACATCTGGATCGCGGCCGTGCAGCGCGACCGGCTGCTCGGAGCCGCCATGCACACGCCGCCGTACCACCTCTTCCTTCCGCGGCTGCCGGCCGGAGTGGGGTCCCGGATCGCCACCACGCTGGCCGCGGCGGGTCGCCCCCTGTCCGGGGTCATCGGCGAGACGACAACGGTCGCCGAGTTCGTCAGCGTCTGGACGGCGCGGACGGGATCGACGTCGTCACCGCTGATGACGATGAGGATGTACCGCCTCACCGAGCTGATCGATCCGGCGGCGACCCCTGGGGTCGCCCGCCAGGGGGGGCCGGATGAACGCCGTGTCCTGATCGAGTGGTTCGAGCACTTCAATGCCGAGACGCACCCCGACCAGCCACGGGAGGCGGCCGCCACCGCCGTGGACCGGCGGCTGGCCGCTGGTGAGCTCTGGCTGTGGTGGGACGGGGGAAGGCCGGTGTCGCTGGCCGGCCACAGCGCGCCCGCCGCGGGGGTCGCCCGGGTGGAACCGGTGTACACACCACCGGAGCACCGCCGCCGCGGGTACGGGACGGCGGTGACCGCATCGGCCACGCGCGCTGCGCTCCACACCGGAGCAATGCACGTGGCCCTCTACACTGACCTTGCGAATCCGGTGTCCAACTCGATCTACCAGACCATCGGGTACGTGGCCGACCACGACGCCGTGGACATGCGACTCCTCCCGAACCGGTAGTCATCCAAACGCGGACCAGAGGGAGAGGGCGATCGGGCCATCGTGATCGACGACGACGGGGCCGGGCCCCACCTGGCCGACATCCCGATCCCCGTCCCGGCTCCGAGCGAGGTGCTCGTCCGGGTGCGCGCCTCCTCCCTCAACGGGTTCGACGTGGCCGTGAGCTCCGGCATGCTGAAGGGAGCCATGGAGCACCGCTTTCCGGTGGTGCTGGGCAAGGACTTCGCCGGCGAGGTGACCCTGACCGGCGAAGGGGTCTCGCGGTTCAAGATCGGGGACCGCGTGTTCGGTGTCGTGACGAAGCCCTATCTGGGAGACGGGGGCTTCGGCGAGTACCTCACGGTCAGTGAAACGATCGGCGTGGCTCCGATGCCGGATGGCCTCGACGCGGCCTCGGCCGGGGCGGCCGGGGCGGCCGGTCTGGCCGGAGCCGCCGCGCTCGCGGCGCTGGCGGCCGCGGCACCCGTCCCGGGCGACACCGTCCTGATCACCGGGGCGACCGGGGGTGTCGGCGCTCTCGCCATCCAGTACGCCCGCACAGCCGGCGCCACCGTCTTGGCCACGGCGCTGCCCGGCGACGAGTCGGAGTTCGTCACCAGCCTCGGGGCACAGCACGCCATCGACCGCGGCGGCGATCTCGCCGCCCAGGTGAGGGCGCTCGCGCCCGGCGGGGTGTCAGCCGTCATCCACCTGGCCGGCGACGCCTCCCAGCTCACACCGCTGCTCGCCCCGGGAGGCCGGCTGGCGTCGACCGTGGGCGACGGGCCGGCACAGCATCCGGCCGCCGTTGCGGTGATGGCCAATCCGGACGCCGCACTTCTCGACCGTCTCGCCAGCGACATCGTCGCCGGCCGGCTGCGCGTCCCGATCACCCGGACGTACCCTCTGGACGAGGTGCCCGCGGCGTTCGGCGACTTCCGTGCGGGGACGCTGGGCAAGCTCGGCGTCGCCGTCCAATAGGGACCCCGCGCGGACCGCTCGGATCCGGCGAGAGACGGCCTTCTGTGCGCGCACCGGCCGCCAGGATCGGTCCAAGCCGGCAGGCCGGCCGACCCCCCGTGCCCGGCGGCTACTTCCCGAACCAGGCGTCGAGGCCCGGTTGGTCCACCGGCAGGTACCAGACCTCGGAGATCTTCTCGTCGCGGAAGTGATAGATGAAGGCCTCGTCGCTCGAGAAGGTCTTGCCGTCCCGCTTGAGCGTCGCGCGCAGCAGGACGGCTCCGTGCTCATCGTCGGCAAGGTATGCGTGGGTCACGATGGAGACCTCTCCGCCCACCTCCATGAAGCGGCCGAGCAGCTGCTTCAGCTGCTCCATCCCACGGTAGTCGCCGGTCAGCTTGTGGTCGCCTCCCATGTGGAAGACGACGTCGTCGGCGTAGCCGGCGAGGTAGGTCGCCAGGTCCCCCTTTGCCAGCGCCTCGTCGGTTCGGCGCAGCAGCTCAACGTGCGGATGGGCCATGTTGTTCACCTCCCATTCGGGTACCAAGCCCATCGAACACTACTTGACGTCCGCGCAGGGACGACTCGCGAATGGGGGTGACCGACCCCGGTGACCAGCTGGGCTGACCCGCCAGCGACGGGGCGGAGTCGGCGACCGCGCAGCAGGACCGGGGCGAACGGCGACGGGGAAGCACCCGGTCGGCGCGATGCCTCGGACAGCGACGCCTGACGCGCTCGAGAGGGGCTTCGGACCTGCCGTGTCCAGGCCCCGTCGTCTGCGGTCGCGAAGGAGCGGGCGGCGCCGTCTTGCGAGTGCCGGAGTAGTGTCTGAGCCATGCGCGCAGTCGAGGGCATCCCCATCCTCTCGAGGGCGGTCGGGACTGCCGCAGCTCTGCAGCCCGCGCCACCGCCCGTCCCCAACCACTGAGCTCGAGGACGGCGTGAGAGCGGTTGTCCATGACAGGTACGGGCCGCCGGAGATCCTGCGCCTGGAAGAGATTGCGCGTCCCATCCCCGGGGATGACGAAGTCCGGGTGAGGATCCACGCCACGACGGTCAGCAGGACCGACTGTGGCCTTCGCGCGGCCGAGCCGTTCGTCACGCGCGCCGTCACCGGCCTGCGGCGGCCCAAGCGCAGGATCCTCGGCAGCGACCTGGCCGGAGAGGTCGACGCGGTCGGAGCCGCCGTCACCGAGTTCGCCATCGGGGACCGCGTCTTCGGTATCAATCCGTGGAGATTCGGTGCGCACGCGGAATACGTCTGCATACGCGCGGCCGGCGCCCTGGCGCCCATGCCCCCCGGCACGAGCTTCGAGGAGGCGGCGGCGGTCTGCGACGGGGCGATCCTGGCCCTGAACGCCCTGAGGCCGGCCGATCTCCAGAAGGGGCAGACGATCCTCGTCTACGGGGCGTCAGGGTCCATCGGCACCGCGACGGTGCAACTGGGCCGGTACTTCGGAGCCGAGGTCACCGCGGTGTGCAACACGAAGACGGCCGAGCTCGTGAGGTCGCTCGGAGCTGCCGAGGTCATCGACTCCACGCACGAGGACTTCACGAAGAACGGCCAGACCTACGACGCCATTCTCGACGCCGTCGGCAACCTGACCTTCCGGCGCTGCCGTGGCTCCCTGAAGCGGGGCGGGGTCTTCCTCGCCACCGACGGGTTCCGGAACCTCGCTCTGGCCCTGTGGACAACGCGGATCGGCAAGAGGCGAGTGTCGTTTGTCATCCCGCCCCATTTCACGAAGGGGGACGTCGTCTTCCTGAAGGGGCTCATCGAGGCAGGTCTGTACCACGCCGTCATCGACCGGCGCTACCCGTTGGAGGAGGTGGTCGAGGCGACCAGGTACGTCGAAACGAAGCGCAAGACAGGGAACGTCGTCCTGACCGTGAGCGGCCAGTCGAGCTCGGGTGCCGAGGATGAACTCTTGGTCCCTCCGGCGGGATCGGGCGACGCAGGCGTCGGCCAGGCTCACTGAGCCCTGACAGACCCGTCCTCCCTGTGCCCGGCGAGGCCCCGATCCTCAGACCTTCCTCTGCAGCGCCGGGCGAGCGGGGTCGTCGTCGTCGACGAACAGGTCCGCGACCTCAGCTGGACGGGCGGCCGCGAAGTAGAGCCGCTGACCTGGAGTGAGGTTGTATAGCGGCTACTGCTATACTCCACCCGGTGGAACCCGATCTGGTGGGAGAGGCTCTGTCCCAGGCTCGCCGAGAGGTTGGATTGACGCAGGCCCAGGTCGCCCGCCGGATGGGGACCACCCAGACGGCGGTCGCCCGCGCGGAGTCCGGAGCGCTCCTGCCATCGTGGACGTGGCTGGAGAGGTACGCGACAGCCCTGGGCAGGACGATCAGCGTTTGGGTCTCCGTCGGACCGCGGCGGGTCACGCCCCCCGGAGCCCCGATGCGGTTCGAGCCCGAAGACGTCGCGGAGGCGAAGCGCCGGGCTCGGCGTGCGGCCCTCGGCCGTGAGAGGCTGGTGATGGAGCGGGCCCTGCGGTGAGCGAGCTGCGAGAGGCGAAGGTCCTGCACGGATTCCGCTTTGCCCTGATCGGAGCGCTCGCCGCAAATCACTACATGGCTCCTCGTTACTCCGCCGACATCGACTTCGCTGTTCTGGAGCGGGATGCCATTGCGGTCGAGGAGCATCTCCGGGCGGAGCGATGGCAGATGGTCGGCGGACTGGTGATGACTGACCTGACGGGGACCACGTGGAGGGCTGTGGGGGGAGGGCAGGTCGACCTCGTCTATCTCCCAGACTCCTGGGGGAGCCCGGCACTCGACATGGCCAGCACCAACGTCCTGGATGGCGTGCCGACCGTCACCCTGCCCTACCTCGTCCTGATGAAGCTGCTGGCGGCCCGCGGGAAGGACACGGCCGACGTCGAGGAGCTGCTCGTCGGGAAGAGCCGAGCACGTGTCGTGGAGGTGCGCGAGGTTGTTGGTCGCTTCGGCCGGCCGGGGGATCTCGAGGATCTGGACCAGATCATCGAGCTGTCGGCGTGGCGCACCAGCCGTGCGCGCACCAGCCCGCCTCGGCGTCGCGGCCCATCTCCGCGTGGCGGGTGAGAACGGCCAGCCTGCCCATCGCGGCACCGCGCAGCCCCACTGCAGCGTCGCTCGCCGTCACCCCCACCAGGGAAGCCGAAACGGTGGCGTTGGAGAGTCGATGTCAACATCCACGCCCCTGACGTGAATGGTTGGGGGGCGGACTGAGACCGGGCGATTTGCCGATGTGGGCGAGCTGCTCGAGAGAGGGTGACAGCACTGGGTTGGCCCGGTGTTGGGGGATGACAAACTTGACGATCCCGCGACGCTCGACGGTCGATCGAACGCCGCTGACTGGCGGAGTACCGACCTCAGAGTTCCCCTGAATCCTCCGCAATCACTCTGGCCTGAGCGTGATCCAGAGATCTGGCTTGATGAGTGCCGCCACGACGTGCGGCGGGCCGTACCGCGGACCGTGGCAGCGGTAGGTCACGACCTCGTCCTCAGCGAGCTCGAAGGCACGGAGCGGGCTTCGGTTCCGCCCCCGGCCCCGCAGAAGCAACGAGTGCTGGCCCGGGGTGACCGACACCTCGACGGTCTCTCCCGCGGCGATGGCGCCCACCACTCTGCCATCGATGGAGATGTTATAGGTCTCCATCCCCAGCAGGGGACTGGCGCTTCCTGCCCGTGAGAGACGGATTATCGCTTCGCCCATTCTCGAGCCTCCTCACGCCTGTATGCGCCGAACCTCGTGCGAGTCGGCCCCCACTCCCCTTGCCCGCTGGGCCCGAGAACCGGTGATGAGTCGCTCCCGGTCGAACGTGGCCACGACCCCCCGCCACATGGCGATGTCGATGACCAGCAACCCGAGGCCGAACCCCACCGCCGTCCACACCCCCAGGGGCACGATCTGGAACGACACCAGTGCGGTCGCCGCCAGGGGCGGCAGGCTGGCCAGCGTCCCCAGCTGCTGAGCGACGCGCACGTCGCTGGATCGCGCCGAGATCGCGGTGCCGACCCCGATCGACCAGACGGCGAGCAGCGGCGCGAAGAGGACCTGGGCGAGGATGTGCGAACCTTCCGTCAGAGTCGCGGCCACCGTGGGGTTGCCGGCGAAGAAGTGGGCCAGGATCACCGCGACGGCGAACAGGATGTAGGCGATCCCGACCGCGGGCACGGCGGCGACCAGCGCCTTGCCGATGAGGATCTCGCCTCGTCGCACCGGCGTGGTCAAGAGCGGCTCCAGGGTGCCCTGGTCCCGCTCCCCCACCACCGAGTAGGCGGCGATGCTGGCGGGGATGATCGCCGGCACCACCAGGAGGACGAGGAAGGTGGCGCCCACCGCCTTGCTGACCGTCGCGGCCTTGACGGTGGCACCGATCGCGAAGATCGTGATCACCGGGTTGATCATGAAGATGAGCGGAAGCACCGCCATCGCGCCGATGATGAACGGTGTGCGGCGGTACTCACGTGCCTCCTTTCGCGCCACGGCGAACAGCCGTCCCACGTCGAGCCCGATCATCGCCCTGCCTCCGGGTCCGCTTCGACCAGCTCGAGATAGACGTCCTCCAGCGAGTGATGCGAGACTGCGATCGACACAACGTCGGCCCCCGCGGCCACCAGCGCGCGAGTCACCCTCGGCGCGGCCATCCTCGGCTCAGCAACGCTGAGCACGTAGGTGGCGTCGCCCTCGCGGGTCCACGTGTCCACTCCCATCTCCGGGGTGAAGACGGCCTCCGGGGCGGGCAGCCGCGCGGCCGTCTCCACCACCAGTGAGCTGCGGAACAGCTGCATCCGGAGCTGCTCCGGCGGCCCGACGTCGAGAAGCCGCGTGTTGAGAATGGCAACGCGATCGCAGAGCCGCTCCGCCTCCTCCAAACGGTGCGTGGTGAGGAAGACGGTGACCCCGCGCTGGCGCAGGCCGGCGATGAGATCATGAACGTCCCGTGACGCGACGGGGTCCAGCCCTGACGTTGGCTCGTCCAGGAACATGACCAGCGGATCGCTCAGCAGGGCGCGGGCCAGGCCCACCCGCTGCCGAAGGCCCTTTGAGAGCCGCCCGCACAGGTCACGGGCTCGCGGCGCCAGATTGACGGTTTCGAGGGCGGCGTCGATCCGCGCGCGGGGCGAATGCAGGCCGTAGAGGCCGGCGAAGAGCTCCAGATTCTCCTGGACGGTGAGCCGGAGGTAGAGGCCGGGGTTCTCCGGCATGATGGAGATGAGCTGCCGGATCTCGGCACCGGTGGCCGCCGAGAGGGGTATTCCCGCGACCACCGCAGACCCCGAGGTCGGAGCGATGAGGGTCCCCAGCGTCCTCACCGTCGTCGTCTTCCCGGCCCCATTGGGTCCCAGGAACCCGAACACCTCGCCGCGGGCGACCTCGAAGGAGACGTCCTCGAACGCGCTGCGGTCGCCGAAACGCTTCGTCAGGTGGCTGACCACCAGAGCTGGGGGCGTGCCATCGGACGGCTGCTGCTCCCCTACGGAGGGTGCAGCGTCGTCAGGCAAACCCAAGCCCCAGTGCGGGTCGGCATCCGCTGCTGATCTTCACCACCCAACGACCCTACCACCCCCAACAAACGCTCGGAGGGGCAGCCCGGCTTGACGGCCAGATGGTCGGCGACCCCATCCGAGGATCCTGCTCAGCTCCGCCCGGGGTCAGCATGTGAGGTGACTGGTCGCTGCGGAGGGCTTGCGCCAGTGACAGCGCACTCGCCTGTTCCGCGCCGGCCGCTGTCATCTGACGCGTCTCGGTCCGACGACTGCAAGGGCGAGCGACCGTGTCCGAACCCTGCGATGTACAGCCCGGCGCGCGGCGCACGCGAGGGACGGTGGAAGAGGGGGCGGAGCGGGGCCCATCGATCACGTCGGCGATCGAGGGGGCAGGTGCGCCGGGGTGGAGGTGTCGCTCAAGCCCTGGCGCCGCTGGCGATCCGACCCGCCCCCGGCGCATCATCCCCGCGCCAGGATGACCAACCTCGGAGCGACCGCGCGCTGGACGGCGGCGGCCCGTGCCGTCGAGACGAGGCGGCAGGACGCGCTGTTCGAGGACCCCTGGGCAGCCGACCTCGCCGGTGAGCAGGGCCGCCGGTGGGCCGAGGAGCGCGCGCCGGAGAGCCTCGCGCCGATGATCGTGCGCACCCGTTTCTTCGACGACTTCCTGGTTCACGTCACCACCGCCGGCGGAGCGACCCAGGTGGTCCTGCTCGGCGCCGGCCTGGACACCCGCGCCCTTCGCCTGGTCTGGCCGACCGGCACCTCGGTCTTCGAGGTGGACCAGCCGGAGGTGATCCATCAGAAGGAGGAGGTGCTCGGTGACGCCGGCGCGTCCGCGAGCTGCGCTCGCCTGGTTCGCCTCTGCACGGATCTCAGTGGCGCCACCTGGCCAGGCCAGCTGCTGGACGCGGGTTTCGACCCCCGCGCCGCGACCGCGTGGCTGGCCGAGGGATTCCTCTTCTATCTCGACGGCGAGGCGATCACCGCCCTGCTCGGGCGGGTCTCGCGGCTGGCGGTGGCGGGAGGCGTGCTGGGATTCGACATCCCGGACCGGGGGGTGTTCACCCATCCCGTGACGAGGCCGTGGATCGAGATGCAGGCCGCCGCTGGCGCCCCCTGGATCGGCACCATCGACGACCCCGTGGCCTACCTGGCTGCCCTCGGCTGGGAGGCCGCCGTCACCCAGTGCGGAGCCGCCGACGCCCATTACGGCCGCTGGCCGCTGCCGGCCGTCTCCATGGCCGCGCGGGAGCTGCCCCATCATTGGCTGGTCACCGCCAGGAAAGTGACGTCCCCCTGACAGCCGATCCTCCGGCGGCGGGCGGGCGATGCGGGAAGGCTCCCCCGAGGAGACCCCAGGGCAGCCGCGCGGCGGTGAGGAGCCCGAACAAGAACGAACGGGCGTGACCCGGCCACGGTGTGAACCGACACCGAGCCGGGGCTTCCTCCGAGCTCCTGCTCGAAGTCGTCCAAGCCTCACGCCGGCCGTATTCGCTGAGATCAGCGCTGACCTGGATGAGACTCATGACGTGGAGGAAGCGGTGCCGATCACGAGACACTCCCGAACCCCCGCATGACCCGGTGCTTGGGAATGACACGTGACCGGGCAGGTGACGGCCACACGCCGCCGGTCAGGCCGGCTCGGCGAAGTAATGGCCCTGGTTCAGGTCCTCGATGAGCCCCGGCTGGACCGGCCGCCACCCGAACAGTTCACGGGTCAGGGCGCTCGATGCCGGCTGGTCGCGGGTGAGCACGACCCCGAGAAAGCCGTATTCCCCGGCCGGCACAGAGGCCGTTGGCACGTTCAGATGCCGGCCGATGCACGCAGCGATCTCGCGGGTCGGCACGCCCTCGTCGCCGACGGCGTGCAGCACCGAACCGCCGGGAGCATCCTCCACGGCCAGGCGAAACAGCCGCGCGGCGTCCAGGACGTGCACGGCGGGCCAGCGGCTGGACCCGTCGCCGACGTAGCCGGAGACGCCGCTCTCACGGGCGACGGCGATCAGCCGAGGAATGAAGCCGTGCAGGTCCCCTTCCCCGTGCACTGACCTGGGCAACCGCACGACGGACGAGCGGACGCCGCGCGCTGCCATCGCGATCGCCGCCTTGGCGTTGACGCCCCTCGCCGCCACAGGTCCCCCGGCATCGAACTCGTCACGCTCGGTTGCCACACGCCCGGGCAGGGCAGGTGTCCCGGAGGCGATGACCAGGGGCCTGTCCGAGCCCTCCAGCGCTTTGCCGAGTGCCTCGATGACGCGCGCGTCGGCCTCAGCCGCGGCGGCGAAATCAGTGAAAGCGTGGTTGTATGCGAGGTGGATCACCCCGTCGGATCCGGCAGCCGCGGCACGCAGCATGTCCAGATCGTCGAGGTCGCCGCGGAGCACCTCCGTTCCAGCCCCCTCCAACCTCGCCGCGGACGCGTCAGAGCGGGCGAGCCCAACGACTGCATGTCCGGCACTCAGGAGATCCGGAATCAGTGCCGAGCCGATCCAACCGGACGCACCGGTCACGAATATGCGCATGGGGTGTCCCTCCCGAGGGCAGTGATGACACTTAGTGGCGTCAGAATACCAGGTGATGTCACCAAGTGTCAAGAGCGGGTACACTGACGCTCATGCCGAGGTGGAAGCCGGACGCCCGAGCCAGACTCCAGGAGGCGGCCCTCGCGCTCTTCGACGAGCGGGGCTTTGACCACACCAGCGTCGAGGAGATCGCCGAGCGCGCCGGGCTGACCAAGCGCACCTTCTTCCGCCAGTTCTCCGACAAGCGTGAGGTTCTGTTTGGAGGTGGAGAGCGAGCCGACGAGCCGTTCGTGGCCGCCGTCCGAGCGGCACCAACCGCCGCTGGTGCACTCGATGCCGTGAGTTACGGGCTCACTGTGCTGGCTGGCGGATTCGACGAGGAGGGCGAGCAGGCCGCCCGGCGCTTCCGGATCGTGCGCGCCAGCCCGCAGCTGTGGGAGCGTCAGTTGATCAAGTTCGCATCCCTGGCCGAAGCGATTGCACGGGCACTGCGAGCCAGGGGGGTCGGCGACCCCGCCGCCATCCTCGCCGCCGAGTCGGGCATCACCGCCTTGCGTGTGGCGTCCGACCGCTGGATTGCGGATACCAAGTTGAAGCCCCTGCGCCAGCTCGTCGCCGAGGCGCTCGTAGAGTTGCGAGCCGTGGCATCCGCGGGAGCACGCGCGACGGACCGGAAGGGAGACGTGCCAACGTTTCGTCCCTCTTCAAGTTGAGAGGGCGAGAGGTGTGAATCCCATCCGGTGGTTCGTGGTCGTGGTACTGATCGCAACGCCGGTGTGCGCTGGAGCTGCGCTCTGGGGGCTGTCATCGCACTCGATCACCCCATCGCTGGGGGCGGGGGGGTTGGTGATCGGAGCCGCGTACGGACGTCCCGGTAGCGTGGACCGTCGGAGTGGGCGTGTGGAAAGAACGCGGGCTGGCTTCGACAATGCGCTTCTGGCGATGGGCTTTGTCTACATCGGCGTCGTCGCCGGACTCATCGACTATGCGACCCACTGGGCGCGGAAGCATCTGGCGACAGTGCCGGACCCTCGCCTGGCCCACCCTCCTCCCACCGGAGGCTCAGTAGCGGGTGACCTTCATGGAGAGATCGAGGGCCACCGCGCTGTGGGTCAAAGCCCCCACCGAGATGAAGTCGACACCCGCCAGGGCATAGGCGCGGGCGTTGCCCGGCTGGACGCCGCCACTCACCTCGACCACGGCCCTGCCGCGGATCGTCGCCATCGCCTCGCGCACCTGGCCCGGCGAGAAGTTGTCGAGGAGGATGCGGGGAGCCTTGTCGCTGAGGGCCTGCTGCAGGTCGTGGGCACAGCCGACCTCGACGATGACGTCGCGGTCGGGGTAGGCCTTGCGGACGGCGCGCAGGGCGGGGGTGATGCCGCCGATGAGCGCCAGGTGGGTGTCCTTGATCATCACCGAGTCGTAGAGGCCGAGGCGGTGGTTGATGGCGCCGCCGACGCGCGTCGCGTACTTCTCCAGGGCGCGGAGCCCGGGAGTGGTCTTGCGGGTGTCGAGGATCTTGGCCTTGGTGCCGTCCACGGCCTTGACGTACCTGCCCGTCATGCTGGCGATGCCGGAGAGGTGCTGGAGGAAGTTGAGCGCCACCCGCTCGCCGGTGAGGATGCCGCGGGCCGGGCCGAAGAGGCGGGCGACGATCTGGTCCTCCTGGACCTTCTCGCCGTCCTTGGTCTTGGCGTCGAACTGCACCCGCGGATCGACCAGTTCGAAGACGCGCTTGGCCACGGCAAGGCCGCAGATCACGCCGTCGTTCTTGCAGACGATCTTGCCCCGGCAGGTCATCTCGGCGGGGATCAGTGCCTCCGTGGTCACGTCGCCGTCGCCGATGTCCTCGGCCAGAGCGGCCTGGATCAGCGGGTCGAGGTACTCGGGCGCGAGCGGATCAGCCGTGGGCTGCAAGATCGCGGTCACGATGCACTCCTGTCTCTGACCGCATGACGCGCGACGCGTGCCAGCGGTCGCTGATCTCGGGGAAGTCCCCCCGATGGTGCGCCCCCCTGCTCTCCTCCCTGGCCAGGGCGGCCTCGACGACGAGACGCGCCGTGGTCTGTGCCAGATGACGGCGGCGTCCGGCCACCGTCTGGGCGGGGCCCGAGGCCTCCGACATGCTCTCGATGACGGCGGCTGCGTCCGCCAGGGCGGGCCCGGTGCGGGTGATGCCGCAGGCCACCCACATCAGTTCGCGGAGCTCGTGCTCGGCGGCCAGATCGGTCAGCCCGGACTTGAGGGTGGTGGGCGGCAGCTCGGTGATCGAGCCGCGCGGGCGGTCCGCGCCCGGCGACACGGCCGCCAGCGCCGCGCGGCGGCCGAACACCAGCCCCTCCATCAGGGAGTTGCTGGCCAGCCGGTTGGCCCCGTGGACGCCGCTGCGGGCGACCTCTCCGCAGGCGTAGAGACCGCGCACGGTGGTCGCCCCGTCGAGGTCGGCCACCACCCCGCCGATGGTGTAGTGGGCCGCCGGGGCGATCGGGATGGGAGTGGTCGCCGGGTCCACGCCGTGCCGGCGGCAGGTGGCGACGACGGTGGGGAACCGGTCGGCGATGCCCTCGCCCAGAGGCCTGCAGTCGAGGAGCACCGAGGCGGCCCCGCTCCGCGCCAGCTCCTCCCAGATCGCCTGGGAGACGACGTCCCTCGGCGCCAGCTCGCCGCGCGGATCGGCGTCGACGAGGAAGCGGCGGCCCTGCGCATCGGTGACCAGCGCGCCCTCGCCCCGCACGGCCTCACTGATGAGGAAGGGGGGGGCGCCGTCGATCGCCAGCACGGTGGGGTGGAATTGGAGGAATTCCAGGTCGGCCACGTCGGCACCCGCCTCGAAGGCCAGGGCCACGCCGTCGCCAGTGGCCCCGTCGGGGTTGGTGGTGCGCCTCCACAGGGCGGCGCAGCCGCCGGTGGCGAGGATGACCGACCCGGCGCCGATCCTCGCCCGGCGTCCCGTGGCGAGGTCGCACACCTCCACTCCGGTGCAGCCGTCGGGGCCGAGGGTGAGGCGGGTGACGGCATGGCCCTCGAGGACCTCCGCCCCGCTCTCCCGCAGCCTGGCCATCAGCGCCGTCTCGATGGCGGCCCCGGTGGCGTCCCCCCCCGCGTGGAGGACCCGGGGGCGGCTGTGGGCCGCCTCCTGGTGCAGGTCGAGGGCCTCGCCGCGCCGGTCGAAGGCGACGCCCCAGCTGATCAGGTCGGCGATGCGGGCCGGGGCCTCCTCGGTGAGGACCCGGACGGCCGCCTCGTCGCACAGGCCGCGGCCGGCGGCGACGGTGTCCTGGAAGTGCAGCTCGGGGGAGTCGCCGTCGCCGACGCTGGCGGCGATGCCCCCCTGGGCGAACCAGGTGCAGCCGGCGTCGAAGCCACCCTTGGCGATCACCAGCACCCGGGCGCGGGGTGCCGCCGTGAGGGCGGCGGCCAGCCCGGCGATGCCGCTGCCGACGACCACCACGTCGGGGCCGGGGCGCGTCGCGAGGGGGGAGTGGAGAGAGATCAGGGCGTCAGCGCCTCGGTGCGGGGGCGGTTGGCGGCGTCGACGAGAACGATCCTGGGGGCCTGGCCGCGCAGCTCGGCGTCCTCGTACTGGGCGTAGCTGAGCAGGATCACCAGGTCCCCGGCCTTGCCGAGGTGGGCGATCGCCCCATTCAGACCGATCTCGCCGGATTCACCCTCGATCGCGTAGGTGACGGCGCGCTCCCCATTGGCCAGATTGAGCACATGGACCTGTTCGCCGGGAACGATGTCGGCGAGGCGCAACAGCTCGCGGTCGATGCTGCATGAGCCCTCGTAGTCGAGATCGGCCCGCGTCACCGTGGCGCGGTGGATCTTGGACTTGACGACGATGCGCTGCACGCTGGCTCCTTCCCGTCCCATGCCCGTCAGGGTGAACACTCACCCGGCGACGATCGGCCGGTCATCCTCCCCCGGGCTCATCGAGTCGATCAGCCGGGTATCACCAATTCTACCAGCGATGAGAAATTCGCATCGAACGCATGCCGCCGTGGCCGGCTCGAAGGTGGCGGCGTCCACCACCTCGGCATAGTCCACGGCGAGGTCCGGGCTCCTTGCGAGGCGGAGCCGCATGATCTGCCGCAGCCGCTCGGGGTCCCGCTCGCCGGCGGCGTGGGCCGCCCCGGCGGCGGCCAGCGCGGCGGGGATGGCCAGCGCCTGGAGGCGTTCGGCGGGGCTGAGACGGCCGTTGCGGCTGCTCAGGGCAAGCCCGTCGGGGTCGCGGACGGTGGGACAGACCACGATCTCCGTGCCGGTGTCGAGGTCGGCCGCGAGGCGGCGGACGGCGGCGCACTGCTGGGCGTCCTTGCGGCCGAAGTAGGCGCGGTCGGGCCGGACGGTGACCAGGAGCTTGGCGACGATGGTGGCCACGCCCTCGATGTGGCCGGGCCGGTGGGCACCCTCCAGGGTCTCGGCGATCGGCCCGACGAGGCGCACCCGGGTCGCGAACCCCGGGGGGTAGACGTCGGGGACGGCGGGGGCGTAGACGAGGTCGACGCCCAGCCCGGCGCAGAGCGCAAGGTCGGCGTCCAGGGTCCTCGGGTAGCGGTCCAGGTCCTCGCCGGCGCCGAACTGGATGGGGTTGACGAAGATGCTGACCACGGTGCGGTCGTTCTCCGCCAGCGACCGCTCGATGAGGGAGCGGTGGCCGGCGTGCAGCGCCCCCATGGTCGGCACCAGCCCGAGGCTGAGCCCGGCCGCCCGCCGGCGCTCGCACTGGCGCCGGAGTCGCTCCGGCGTCTCGACCCGGGTCAGCGGCGGCCCCCAGCTCGCGGAGGGCGCGCCCTCAGGAGTAGCTGTGGGCATCGTCGGGGTAGGCGCCGGAGGTCACCTCTGCGGCGAAGTCCCGGGCCGCCCCCACCGCCTGGTCGCCGAGCGTGGCGAAGGCCTTGACGAAGCTGGGGACGGGGCCGCGGGTCAGTCCCAGCATGTCGTGGATGACCAGGACTTGGCCGTCGCAGTCGGGGCCGGCGCCGATGCCGATGGTGGGGATGGCGAGGGCCCGGGTGATGCTGGCGGCGAGGATGCGCGGCACCCCCTCGAGGACGACCGCGAACGCCCCCGCCTGTTCCAGGGAGCGGGCGTCGCTCTCGATCTGGGCCGCCGCGGCCGCCTCCCGGCCCTGGACCCGGAAACCGCCGAAGAGGTTGACGAACTGCGGCGTCAGGCCCAGGTGCCCCATCACCGGGATGCCGCGCTGGGTCAGCTTCTCCACCAGGCCGCTGACCCTGCCGCCGCCCTCCACCTTGACGGCGTGCATCCCCGCCTGGAGGAAGTCGGCGGCGTTGCCGATGGCCTGCTCGTCGCTGGCGTGGTACGCGTTGAAGGGCATGTCCCCCACCAGCAGCTGCTCGGGGGCGCCGCGGGCCACGGCCCGGGCGTGGTGGAGCATCTCCGTCATGGTCACCGGCAGCGTGGTGCGATAGCCGAGCATGAGCATGCCCAGCGTGTCGCCGACGAGGATGACGGGGATCTCCGCCTCGGCGAGGATTCGCGCCGTGGTGTAGTCGTAGGCGGTGAGCATGGCGAAGCGCTCGCCGCGACGCTTGCGCTCGATGAGGCCGGGAATGGTCACCGCCATGACCCGGCTCCGCTGGCGGCGGCGGCGCCGCTAATGGCATGCGGCCTCGCGCCGCGGGTGGTCATCACCGTCTCGGTCACCTCCGGATCCAAGCGGACAGGGCGGTCACGGCTCCGTCCGGCGGCCGCATTCCGGTGCCTCGAGGCGCCGCAGGGCGTCCCCGGGCCACGGCCGCTGCGCGGGACCGATCTGGGATCGAGTGTACGCCGGGGGGCGGCGGGCGGCGACCCGACAGGCGGCGGCGCGAGCCTGAGGGCTCAGCCGCCGACGGCGACCGTCCCGGCCGCGACCTCGCCAGGGGCCTCCTTCCTGCCCTCGACCTCGGCGATGAGCTTGTGCATCTCCGCGGCCTCCATCGTCTCCACCTCGGTGAGGCGGGCGGCGAGGGCCCGGAGCACCTTCTCGCGCTCGCGGAGCACGCCCTTGGCACGCAGGAAGGCCGATTCGACCAGGTGGTGCACCTCCTGGTCGATCTCGGAGGCGACGTCCTCGGAGTAGTTGCGCTGCTCCCCCAGGTCGCGACCCAGGAAGACCATCTCCTGACGCTCGCCGAAGGTGCGCGGGCCGAGCTTCTCGCTCATGCCCCACTCGGTGACCATCTTGCGGGCCAGGTCGGTCGCCTTGCGGATGTCGTCGCTGGCGCCGGTCGTGATGTTGGCCTCGCCGAGGATGAGGTCCTCGGCGCAGCGGCCGCCCAGGATCTGGGCCAGCTGGTCGACCAGCTCCGCCTTGCTCACCAGGTACTTGTCCTCGGTGGGCAGCGACAGCGTCCACCCCAGAGCCATGCCGCGGCTGACGATGGAGACCTTGTGCACCGGGTCGGTGTGCTCCAGCGTGATGCCGACCAATGCGTGGCCCATCTCGTGGTAGGCGATGGTGGACTTCTCCTTCTCGCTGATCATCCGGCTGCTGCGCTCCGGCCCGGCGATGACGCGCGCGATCGCCTCCTCCAGCTGCGGCATGCCGATGAGCTTGCGGTTCTGGCGCGCGGTGAGGATGGCCGCCTCGTTGATGAGGTTGGCGAGGTCGGCGCCGGAGAAGCCGGGGGTCTGCTTGGCCAGCACCTGCAGGTCCACGCTGGGGTCGAGCGGCTTGTTGCGGGCGTGGACCTCGAGGATGGCGCGTCGGCCGCGGATGTCGGAGCGATCCAGCATCACATGCCGGTCGAATCGGCCGGGCCGGAGCAGCGCGGGGTCGAGGACGTCGGGACGGTTGGTGGCGGCGATGACGATGACGTGCACCGACGTCTCGAAACCGTCCATCTCGACGAGCAGCTGGTTCAGGGTCTGCTCGCGCTCGTCGTGGCCGCCGCCGACGCCGGCGCCGCGCTGGCGGCCCACCGCGTCGATCTCGTCGACGAAGACGATGCACGGCGAGTTCTTCTTTGCCTGGTCGAAGAGATCGCGGACGCGGCTGGCGCCGACACCGACGAACATCTCGACGAACTCCGACCCGGAGATGCTGAAGAAGGGCACGCCCGCCTCGCCGGCGACGGCCTTGGAGAGCAGCGTCTTGCCGGTGCCGGGCGGGCCGACGAGGAGGACGCCCTTGGGGATGCGGGCTCCCACGGCGGTGAACTTGTCCGGGTACTTGAGGAACTCGACGATCTCGCCCAGCTCCTGCTTGGCCTCGTCGACCCCGGCGACGTCCAAGAAGGTGACCGACGGCTTGTCACCGGCGAGCAGCCGGGCCCGGCTGCGGCCGAAGGACATCGCCTGGTTGTTGCCCGACTGGCTCTGGCGGAGCATCCACCAGACGAAGAACACCATGATCCCGACGAGCACGAGCGTCGGCAGGAGGCTGATCAGGATGTCGGACAAGCTGCTCTCGTCAACTTGATAGTTGTTGTAGCCGGCCGTTCTGAACTCTGTGGTGGCCTGGTCGCTGTCGCCGATGGTGGTGGTGTAGAGGCTCCCCGCATTGTCATACCAGGTGACCGTACTCCCGTCGCTGCTGATCTGGGTCTGGTCGCTCTTGCTGTTGGAGATGGCCTGGGGTGCGGTGTGGTTGCTCTCCCAGAGGGTGACCGCCGCCTGCAGCTGGCCGCTCGTCTCGGTGGTCGAGGCGGGGCCGGAGCGCCCGTAGAAGACCAGCAGGACGACCACGACCAGGAGCACGCCGAGCATCCAGGAGAAGGGGCGCCGAGAGTTGCGCATCCGAGCCAGTCTATAGCAGGGGCTCCGAACTGCGCGGGAGGCGCGATCGTGGAGTGACAGCCTTGTTCCCGGTTGCTGCGGGTCCGGCCCCGCCACCTTCTTCCAGGAGGCTGCGCTGCCGCAGCGCCAGGGTGGCCAGCCGCCGGCGCGCGCCCGGGAAGACCTCCTCCAGCGCCGGCAGGAGCTCGTGGCGCACCCGGCTGCGCAGGAAGCGGGGATCGCGGTTGCTCGGGTCGTCGATCGGCTCGAGACCGAGGGCCGCGCAGTAGTCCAGGGTCGCCTGGCGCCAGACGCGGAGAAGCGGGCGGGCCAGCCTACCCTCGCGCTCCGCCATCGCCCGCAGGCTCCAGGGGGTGGCGCTGGTGAGGAGGCGCATCAGGACCGTCTCCGCCTGGTCGTCGGCGGTGTGGCCCAGCGCGATGGCGGTGGCGCCGAGCCGGTCGGCGACCGCCGCGAGCCCGGCGTGACGGGCCCGGCGGGCCTGGTCCTGAATGGAGGGGCCGCTCTCGACCTCGACCCTCACCGCCTCGAAACCGAGGCCGAGCCGGGCGGCCAGGGCGGCGACCGGTCCCGCCTCGGCAGCCGACCCGGGCCGCAGCCCATGGTCGACGTGGACGACGTGAAGGCGCCAGCCGCGGGGCGGCGCCAGCCGGGCCACGGCATCGACGAGGGCGGTCGAATCCGGCCCCCCGCTGCAGGCCACCACCACCGTCTCGCCGGGGCGGATGACGTCGCGCCGATCGGCGGCGGAGGCGACGGCGCGGCGGAGCCGGCCGACGGCGGCGACCCGCTCGCCCGGAGGCAACTGCCGGGCCCACGTGGCGGTACCTGGGGTCGAACCAGGGACATACCGGGTATGAGCCGGGCGCTCTACCACCTGAGCTATACCGCCGGAGGAAGCGCCGGGGGCCGGATGCCGGACAGCGACGACATCGGCACCGACGCAGGGGGGAGGAGTGGTTGCGGCGGCTGGATTCGAACCAGCGACCTTCGGGTTATGAGCCCGACGAGCTTCCACTGCTCCACGCCGCCGGAGGAGCATACCGCACCGGGCGCGCCATCGAGCAGGGGCCCGGGGCCCAGGACGCGCCCTCAGGGCGAGGGTGTCGGGGGCGTCTCGGGGGTGGGACTCGGCGTCGCCGTCGGGGTCGGGGTCGGGGTGGGGACGGGCGTCGGCGGGTCGAAGGTGGGCGCCGTGGCCGGGACGCCGGCGAAGCTGGGGGTCGCCTTGCCGCCGGGGTCGAGCACGTACACCTTCTCCCCCGGCATCACGTAGCCGAGCCTGCGAGCCTGGGCCTCGATCCAGGCGGAGCTGCTCGATTCGGCGATCTCCAGGGAGCGCTGGGCGATCTGCGAGCTGAGGGCGGCGTTGCCGGCCTTCAGCTGGGCGACGCGGGCGTCGAGGGACCGCGTCTGCGAGGTCTCCCCGTAGAGGCCGTAGGCGGCCCAGCCGCAGGCCACCGCGACCACGATGGCGAGGACGCGGCGCGGGGCGAAGAGGCGGGGTCGCTCAGGAGGAGCGGCTTTCATGACGGCCCTTGGGTGACGTGGGGGGGACTGGCCGTGGGGCGTGGGTTAGTCTGAACCGCCACCGCGGAATGCGCAATGGGGTTGGGCGGCCCGGCGGGCCGCGGGTCAGATCTCGATGCGCGACCTGTCCGGCGATCCGGCCGGCCCCCGCCGGCGCCATGCCACGGCGGTGCCGGCGAGCAGGACGCCGAGCACGGCGGCGACGATTCCGGCCGGCCACGGCGATCCCGCCAGCGCCCCCGTGTTCGGCACGGGGACGGTCGCCGGGGTGGGCGTGGCCGCGGCAGCCGCCGGGTACTCCTCGATCAAGGTGGGATCGGCCTCGTACCCGTAGAAGCCGACGGCGAAGCACTCCGCGGCGGGGACGCACGCCGCCGCCACCAGCGCGTTGTTCACGTCGCCGCTGTAGGGCGTGTCGGGGGTGGAGCTGTCCGGCGCTGCGACGGAGCTCCACGACGTCCCGGTCCATTCCTCGGTGATGACCTGATCGTAGCCGTCACCGTCCGTGGCCCGGCCCACCGCCCAGCACTCGCCGGCGGTGGCGCAGGCCACCCCGTAGAGGTACCCGGCGGCGCTCTCCGTCTCGACGTAGCCGCCGACGCTGGTGGTCCACGAACCGCTCACCAGGCCGAGGATGAGGATGTGCGGGCCCTCATCACTGCCGATGTAGTCGCCGACCGCCCAGCACTCGGTGGACGAGGCGCAGGTCACGCCGTACAGGTCGTTGTCGGAGGTGCCGCTGTCGGGGGACGCAGCGGGGCTCCACGAGGTCCCGTCCCAGCCCTCGATGAGCGTCTGATCGAAGTCACCGGTGCTGTAGCCGGCCGCCCAGCAGTCGTCCGCACCGGCGCACGCCACGCCGCCGAGAACGCCGGGCGCGCTGTCGGTCTCGGAGTCGGCCGCGGGGACGTTGAGGGTCCACGAGGTCCCGTCCCACCCCTCGATGAGGATGTCCTGGCCCTCGTCGCTGCCCAGGTAGGTGCCGACCGCCCAGCACTCGGTGGACGAGGCGCAGGTCACGCCGTTGAGCTGGTCGTCGAAGGAGCCGGCATCCGGCGAGGAGACGACGTTCCACGTGGTCCCGCTCCCGTCCCACTCCTCGACCAGCGTCTGCTGGTAGTCCCCGGAGTAGTAGCCGACCGCCCAGCAGAGCGTCGCCGAGGCGCACGCCACCCCGGTGAGGTAGCTGTAGGCGTCCGTGTCGGCGAAGCTCCCGTTCGGCGAGGTGACGAGGCTCCACGAGGTGCCGTCCCACTCCTCGATCAGCGTCTGGTCCAGATTGCTGGTGTCGTCGTAGTAGAAGCCGACCGCCCAGCACAGGTCCGCGGACGCGCAGGCCACCCCGGCGAGGGCGTTCGAGTCGGTGCCGTCGTTGGGCGAGGTCACGATCGACCAGCTGGTGGCCGAGGGGGTCGGGGTCGGCGTCCCGGTGGGGGAGCCGCTCGTCGTGGCCCCGACGCCGGTGGCCCCGAGGAGGGCGGTGACACCCAGGGCGGCCGCGGCAATCCAGCAGCTGCTGAGCCAGGTGCGTCGACCCATCACGATTGCTCCCTTTCCACCGCGGCATCCCGCCGCCAGATCGCCGCCGATCATAGAGGAATAGGACGACCGTCGATCCGGGCCCCGAGGCTCGGGCCGGGAGGCCGGCGGATCGGGGGAGCCCCGCCCCCGCGCGGTCAGACGGCGGTCGCCTCCCAGCGGGCGCGCCACGAGTCGGCGTCCACGTCGTGCAGGTCGACGCCCTCGGCGCGCGCCGACGCCTCGAGGCGGCGGAAGCGGTCGGCGAAGAGCGTCGCCCGTCCCCGCAGGGCGTCCTCGGGGTTGACGCGGAGCTGCCGCGCCAGCGACACGGTGGCGAAGAGGAGCTCGCCGATCACCGCCTCGACCTCGGCCGGCGGCGGGGGCGGCGGGGGCACGTGCTCGTCGGGGGCGAGGCCCGCGGGAACCACCGCCGGGGAGCCCTTCGCGGTCTCCGCCGGTGCCCAGTCCTCTCCCCTCTCCGCCCGGACGGGTGAGGCGGCCGCCACCGCGGCGACGGCGTCGACCCCGGCCCGGACCCGGCCAAGGGCGTCGGCGACGCTCGGGCTCTCGTCGAAGCCGACGCGGGCCGGCCGCTTCTGCACCCCCTGGGCATAGGCGAGGGCGGGCAGCGCCTTCGGCACCCCCTCGAGGAGGGAGAGGCGCTCCTTCTTCTCGACGCGCTTCAGCCTCTCCCAGTTGACGACCACCTGGGCGGCGCCGCTGACGGAGGTGTCGCCGAAGACGTGGGGGTGGCGGTGGATCATCTTGGCCCGGGTGGTCTCGGCGACGTCGCCGATGTCGAACGCGTCGGGGGCCTCGGCGGCGATCGCGCAGTGCATGAGCACCTGCAGGAGGAGGTCGCCCAGCTCCTCGCGCAGGGTCGGCGACTCTCCGGTTTCGATGGCCTCGAGGAGCTCGTAGGTCTCCTCCAGGAGGTAGGGGCGGAGGGTCCGATGGGTCTGCACACCGTCCCAGGGGCAGCCGCCGGGCGCTCGCAAGCGCTCGACGACCTCGTTGAGCTGGCGCAGCGACTGCGCCGCCTCGTCACGCATCCGGCCGCGGCCTCCTCATGCGGGCACCAGTTGACGCGCGCGGACGAGCCTCCCCAGCTCGCGCAGGACGCGCAGGAGGACATCCTGCCATTCCGGGTCCACGCCGCGCCCGGGCGGCGGCACGACGTAGAGCCGGCTCGGCGACGTGGTGACGTAGCCGCGCGCCTGGCGGGCCACCGCCTCCAGGTCGAAGCCGTGGGCCCCGGAGAGCTGGATCACCGCTCCCGGGGAGCGGGCGGCGCCCGCGCCGGCGCCGGGACGGCCGGCGCCCCGCCACGTCTCCACCGAGGTCACCCCGGCCTGGGCGGCGAGGATGCGCACCCGCAGCGAGTAGACCAGTGCCCTCGCCTCCACCGGCAGGGTCCCGAAGCGGTCGGCGAGGCCCCGCTCCTGGCGCTCCAGCTCCGCCTCGGTGGCGCAGGCGGCCAGCTCCTGGTAGCAGCGGAGCCGCAGCCGCTCCTCCTCCACGTAGCCGGCGGGCAGGAAGGCGGGCTGGGGCAGCGAGACGCTGACGTGGGCGGGCGCCTCGACAACGGGCTGGCCCTGGAGGGCGCGCACCGCGGTCGCCAGGAGGTGCGTGTACATCTCCATGCCCACGGCCGCGATCTCCCCGTGCTGCTCCTCGCCGAGGAGGTTGCCGGCACCGCGGATCTCCAGGTCGCGCATCGCCAGGCGGAAGCCCGCCCCGAGGTCCTGCAGCTCGCTGACCACCTCCAGCCGCTTGTCGGCGCGCTCCGTCAGTGTCCGTCCGCCGGGATAGAGGAAGTAGGCGTAGGCGCGCTGGCCGGCGCGCCCGACGCGGCCGCGCAGCTGGTAGAGCTGGGCCAGGCCGAGGCGGTGGGCGTCGTTGACCACGATGGTGTTGGCGTTGGGGATGTCGAGACCGGACTCGATGATGGTGGTGCACACCAGCACGTCGATCTCGGAGTCGATGAAGGCCCGCATCACCTCGGCGAGCAGGCTCTCGTGCATCTGCCCGTGGGCGATGGCGACGCGGGCCTCGGGGACCAGCGCCCGCAACCGGCCCGCCTCCTGCTCGATGGTCTGCACCCGGTTGTGGACATAGAACACCTGGCCGCCGCGGGCCAGCTCGCGGCTGACCACCTCCCGGACCAGGCCGTCGTCGCGGGCGGTGACGTAGGTCTTGATGGGTTGCCTCTCCTCCGGAGGGGTCTGGATCACCGAGAGGTCCCGGATGCCCGCCAGCGACATGTGCAGGGTGCGGGGGATGGGCGTCGCCGACAGGGAGAGCAGGTCGACGGCGACGCGCAGCTCCTTGAAGCGCTCCTTCTGCAGCACGCCGAAGCGCTGCTCCTCGTCGATGACGACGAGGCCGAGGTTGCGGAACTCGACGTCGTGCTGGAGCAGGCGGTGGGTGCCGATGACGATGTCGACGGCGCCGGTCTTCAGGCCGAGGATGGTGGAGCGCTGCTCCTCCTCCGTGGAGAAGCGCGACAGCTGGCGCACCGTGACGGGGAAGGGGCGCAGCCGCTCCGAGAAGGTGAGGACGTGCTGCTGGCAGAGCACGGTGGTGGGCACCAGCACGGCCACCTGGCGGCCCTCGGTGACCGCCTTGAAGGCGGCGCGCAGCGCCAGCTCCGTCTTGCCGAAGCCGACGTCGCCGCACACCACGCGGTCCATGGGCCGGGTCGCCTCCATGTCGCGCTTGATCTCCTCCAGCACCAGCTCCTGGTCCGGGGTCTCCTCGAAGGGGAAGGCGGCCTCCAGCTCGCGCTGCCAGTCCGAGTCCGGCGCGTAGGCGTGTCCCTGGGCCATCTCCCGGCGGGAGTAGAGGCCGAGCAGCTCCCGGGCCACCTCCTCGGTGCGCTCCTTGACCCGCCGTCTCGTCCGCTCCCACTCGCCGGTGCCGAGGTGGGAGAGGCCGGGATGGGAGTCCGAGCCCCCCACGTATCTGTCAATCCTGTCCAGATGTTCGACGGGGACGAAGAGGCGGTCGGAGTCGGCGTACTCCAGGACCATGTACTCGTGCTCGGTGCGCGCGCCCTCCCCGCCGGCCCCGCTCCCGTCGCCGTCGGCGGCGGGGCGCCCCGGTTCGGGCTCCTCCGTCTCGGCGACGCGCCGCATCTCCAGGAAGCGGCCGATGCCGTGGTCGCGGTGCACCACCAGCTCGCCGGGTGAGAACTGGATGACGAAGTCCTTGGCGCCGGCGCGACCGGCCGCCGCCTGCCGTGCCCCCCGGGCCGAGGTGGACTCCGCCCGCCGCGCCCCGCGGGCGAGCGGGGAGCCGCGCCGCTTGACGGCGCCGAAGAGCTCGTGGTCGCTGACCACCGAGATGCCGAGCCGGGGGGCGCGGAAGCCGGAGGAGACCTCCCCGGCGCCGATCACCAGCGCGCCCGGCGCGATGGGAAGGGTGGAGGCGTCCGGGTCGTCGACGCTGATGACGGCCAGCTCGAAGTCCGCCGCCAGCTCCGCCACGCGCCGCTCCTGGCGCGAGATGACGACGACGCAGCCGCCGGCCGCGAGCTGGGGCCGCACCGCCGCCGCGAACGCCTCCCAGCGCCCGGCGTGGGCCTCCGCGGCCTGCCAGCCGAGATCCGCGGACAGGGGCCCCTCCACCGCTTCGGGCACCAATTCGACGGCACGCTCCAGGTGGGGGTCGAGGGCGGCGGGGTCGAGCAGGCCGCTGCGCGCCCCGGTGGGGAGCTCGCCCCTGGCCTGCTCCTGCTCCCGGAGGGCCTCGATCTCGTCGGCGTGGCGCGCGGCGGCGCGCCGGGCCCGGCCCGCGCCGCCGGCGACGAGCACCACGGCCCCCTCGCCCAGATGGTCGAAGAGGGTCGTCCCCCCCATGAGGTAGGGGGCGAAGACGTCGACGCCCTCGTCGTAGACGCCAAGGGCGAGCTGGGCGCGGTCGGTCTCCCACTGCTGGCGCACCTCCGGCCGGCAGGCGGAGACGTCCAGCCCGTCGACCGCGGCGAGGGCGCGGCGGACCGCCTCGGGGCTGAGGTCGAGCTCGCGGGCGGGGAGGATGCGGACCGAGTCCAGCCGGGCCACGGAGGTCTGGCTCTCGACGTCGAAGAGCCGAATCTCGTCGATCTCGTCGCCGGACCACTCGACGCGCCAGGGGCGGGAGCGCTCGAGGCCGAAGACGTCGAGGATGCCGCCGCGCACCGCCATCTCCCCCGCCGCCGTCACCGCCGTCACCCGCCGGTAGCCGAGGGCAACCAGCCGGCGGAGGACGGCGTCGCGGCCGGCCCGGCGACCCGGGCTCAGCTCCAGGTCGCCGCCGGCGGCGACGGGGAGCGTGGGGCGAAGCAACCCGGCCGGGGAGGCGACCACCAGCGCCGGCTCGCCCTGCGCCAGCATGCCCAGGGTGGCGATGCGCCGCCGGGTCACCTCCTCCGACGGCGGCACCCTGTCGAAACCGGGCGTGTCCGCCGCGGGCCACAGCGCGAGGCGCTCCTCGCCGCCCCAGAGGCGGGCGTCGCCGTACACCGCCTCGGGGTCGGAGGCGATGACGAGGACATGCCGCCCGGCGCGCCCCAGGAGCCAGGAGGCGATGACGCCCACCGCGCCGCCGGGCACGCCGCCGAGGCGGCGCAGGGAGCCGTCGAGAAGGCGTCCCAACTCGGGGGCCCAATCCAGGCTCGACGAAAGGGTCGGAGCCTCAGCCACCGGGCGGATCCAGGGGGACGGCGCGGTTGTACTCCCCCATGGCGAGCTCCAGCCCGTCGCGCACGATGGCGATGGTGGCGTCGGCGGCCCGGCCGAGGATGGCGGGCAGGGCGCGGCGCTCGACGGGGGCGAAGGTGTCGAGGACGTGGTCGACGGTGTCCTCCCCCTCGGCGGGGCGGCCGATGCCGACGCGGACGCGGATGAAGTCGGGGGTCCTCCAGGAGTCGATGAGGGACCGGACCCCGCGGTTGCCACCCGCGGAGCCGCCGCGCCGCAGGCGCAGCCTCCCGAAGGCGATGTCCACGTCGTCGTGGACCACCACCACCTCGGAGACGGGGAGCCCGAGGACGCGCACCAGGTGGACGCCGGCCCGGCCACTCAGGTTCATGAACGTCTGGGGACGGGCGAGGACCACCTCGACGCCCTCGATGGAGCCCTCGCGCAGCCTGGCCGGTCCCTCCCGCCGCGCCCCACCGAACCGGCCCCGGCGCTCCATCTCGTCGAGGACCATCCAGCCGGCATTGTGCCTGGTGTGGGCGTACTCGCCCCCGGGATTGCCCAGGCCGATGACGAGGCTGGCCACCTGGAGCGCCTCAGCGGGGACCCGCACCGGAGTGCTGGGCCGTCTGCGGGGCTGGGCGAAGCGCGCCGGAGGCGGCGGGGAAGGGCGGCTCGTGCGCCTCCAGCTCCGGAACCTCCACATCGGGGAGGAGCGCCCGGGTCGCCTCCGTCATCCGCGCCGCCCGATCGGGCCGGTCGTGGTCGTGACCCAGACAGTGGAGCAGGCCGTGGACGGCGAGCAGGCGCAGCTCGTCGGCCGGCCGGGCCGGGTTCTGGGCGCGGGCGCGTTCCACGGAGATGGCGACGTCGCCGATCCACGCCGGCCCGCCGCTCCCCTCGCCGGGGAAGGCGAGGACGTCGGTGGCGGCGTCGGTCCCGGCGTGGTCCCGGTTGAGCCGGCGCAGCTCGGCGTCGTCGGTGAGGCGCACGGCGAACCCCGCCGACGCCGACACCCCGAGCACCACCCCGCTGCGGCGCAGCAGCGGGCCGACACCGGCCGCCCTGACCACCGCCAGGGCGCCGGCGTCGAGGGACTCGGAGCGATGAACCGTGACCCGCATCAGCGCACGCCCATGTCAATCAGAAAGAAAAGGGCTCGCGACGGCGAGCCCGACTGTCCGTATGCCCGACGTCAGCCAGCCTTGGCCCGGCGCTTCTTGGCGGCGACCAGCTTGCGCTTGCGGCGGACGGACGGCTTCTCGTAGTGCTCGCGCCGTCGCACCTCCGAGAGGATTCCGTTCTGCTTGATCTTCTTGTTGAAGCGTCGCAGCGCACTCTCGAAGGTCTCGCCTTCGCGGACCTTGACCTCCGACACGTCTGAGGGATCACCTCCTTGGCGCCGCCGTCGGCGGCATGATCGACCGTGTTCCGACCGCCCGGCAGGGCTGTCAGGGCGTCCACTCTACCAGGCCCCGAACAGGCTGCCAGCGGAAGCGCAGGCGGCAAACGCATGTACGAGCAGGCAGGTATCATGCCAGACGTGCCCGAGTCCCTGCTCGACCCGCCCCAGCGCCGAGCCGTCGAGCACGGGGAGGGGCCCTGCCTGGTCCTCGCCGGCCCCGGTTCGGGCAAGACCAGGGTCATCGTCGAGCGCTTCCTCCGCCTGGTCGGCGAGGGCACCCCGCCGGAGCGCCTGCTCGTGCTCACCTACACGAGGAAGGCCGCCGACGAGATGCACGACCGGGTGGAGCGCATCCACGGCGCCTTCGAGGGCGAGACGCCGCTCACCAACTACCACACCTTCGCCCAGCGCGTGGTCCGCCGCTGGGGCTGGCGACTCGGCATTTCCCCGGCCTTCCGCATCGCCGACGAGGCGGAGCGCTGGCTGGTCGTGGACGCCATCCTCGCCGAGCTGCGTCCCGTCACCCTCTACAACCCGCTGCGGCCCCAGGACCTCATCGGCGCCATCCTCGACGTCATCGAGAAGGCGAAGCAGGAGCTGGTGTCACCCGAGGACTACGCGGCCTGGGCGCAGGCGCGGGCGGATGCCACCGAGGACGCGGCGCAGCGCGAGCTGCTGCTCCGCCACCGGGAATGCGCCGAGGTGTACCGCCGCCTGCAGGAGCGCTTCACCCGGCGCGGCATCCTCGACCACGACGACACCATCCTCCACGCCGCCCGGCTCCTCCAGGATCACCCCGACGTCCGTGAGGCGGTGGCGGGCTCGCTCGACTTCGTCATGGTGGACGAGTACCAGGACACCAACTACGCCCAGGCCCGCCTCGTCGAGCGGCTGGTGGGCGAGCGCGGCAACCTCCTCGTCGTCGCCGACGACGACCAGTCCATCTACAAGTTCCGTGGGGCGTCGCTGGCCAACCTGGACCGCTTCGAGCGCATCTACCCGCAGCACGAGAAGATCGTCCTGGACCGCAACTACCGCTCCTATCGCGAGATCGTCGATGCCAGCCGGGCGATCATCGAGGCGGCGGCGCCGGGATCGCGCATCGACAAGCACCTGCTCGCCGTCCGCGGTGACGGCGGCGCGGTAGAGATCTGGCACGCCGAGGACGAGCGAGGCGAGGCCGTCGAGGTGGCGCGGGAGTGCCGCGACCTCATCGCCCGGGGCACGGATCCCGGCGCCATCGCCTGGCTGTTCCGCCGCCATGAGGACATGCAGTCGGCGACGCGGGCCCTCCAGGAGGCGGGGGTCGCCTACACCGTCCGCGGCGGCCGGGGTTTCTTCCAGTGCCGGGAGATCAAGGATCTGATGGCGCTGCTGGGCGCCGTGCTGGACCCGGACGACTCCCCGGCGGTGCTGCGCTGCCTCCACCTGCCCGCCTTCTCGGTGAGCGGGGCCGGCCGCCTCGCCCTGACCCGGGCCGCCCACGACCACGACATCCCCCTCGCCTCGGTGATCACCGCGGGGATGCCGGAGCTGAGCGAGGCGGACGCCGCGGGGGCCGGGCGCTTCATCGACGCCCTCGTCGAGCTGCACGGCCAGGCCGCCCGCGAGGACGTCCGCGACCTCTTCTACGCCGTGCTGGAGATGAGCGAGTTCCTCGGCGTGCTCGACGCCGCCGGCGCCCAGGAGCAGCGTCAGATCGGCGCCAACCTCAACAAGTTCGGCGAGCTCCTCGAGGACTTCTCCGACTGGAGCGACGACCGCAGCCTGGCGCTGGCGCTGCGCTACCTGGAGGTGCTGCGCAACAGCCAGGCGGCCGACGAGATCGCCGCGGTGGAGTCGGCGACCCCCGGCATCAACCTGTTGACCGCGCACGCCGCCAAGGGCCTGGAGTGGCCGGTCGTCTTCCTCGCCCGCTGCAGCGAGGAGCGCTGGCCGGGCTCGGGCGGCTTCAGCGCGCGGCTGTCCCTCCCCGACGAGCTGGTCCCCGAGCCGGCACCGGAGGGGGAGGCCAGCCGCGACGAGGAGCGCCGCCTCTTCTACGTGGCCGCGACGCGGGCCCGGGACCGTCTCGTCTTCGTCCACGCGCGGCGCTACCAGCATTCCTTCCGCGACGAGCGGCGCAGCCAGTTCCTGGCCGGCCTGGATGCCCAGGCGTCGGTGCTGCGGCGCCACATCGAGGGTGCCCAGCCGCCCGCGCCGCGGCGCGCGCCGGAGCTGCTCGGGGTGCCACCGGCGGCCGTCCGGGCGTCGGTCTCCGACCTGGCCGCCTTCCGCGAATGCCCGCGCCGCTACGCCTACCGCAGCCTCTACCAGCTGCCGGTGCCGCAGTCGCCGCAGCAGTGGTACGGGACCCTCATGCACAGCGTCCTGCAGGCGCTGGCCGCGCAGCGCCAGAGCGGCGTGGACCCCGATCCCGACGGTGCCGCGCGGCTCTGGAACGACGCCTGGGCGTCGGCGCGGGGTCCCAAGGGGGCCCGACCCGAGCTGCGCAGCCTGGGCGAGAGCCAGCTGCGCCGCTACGTCGCCTCGCCGGGATGGCTCCTGGCGAGGATCGCCAGTGTCGAGCAGTCCTTCGTCCTCAGCGTCGGGGCCGGCGACCTCACCGGCCGCTTCGACCGCATCGACGAGGGCGGGGAGGACGGCGGGCGCGTCGTGGTCGACTACAAGACCGGGCCGCCCCGCGGCGAGGAGGAGCTGCAGCGCGACCTCCAGGTCCGCGCCTACGCCGTGGCCATGGCGCGTGAACGCCACAGCGACACCGCGACCGTCGAGCTGCACTGGCTCCAGACCGCCGAAACCACCCGGCTCACCTTCGACAACCGGTCCCTGCAGAGGTTCTTCGTCCACGTGGACCGGTCCATCGCCGACCTCGCCGCCGCCCACCAGGAGGGAGCTTTCCCACCCAAGCCGAGCAGCTACCGGTGCCGGCGCTGCGAGTTCCGCACCATCTGCGACGAGGGCCGGGACATTCGCTAGTGCACCGCTCCAGGAACAGTCTTCTGGCTGCGCGGTCGGTGGCGGATGGTGCTAAGCTTGAATCGTGGACACGCGAACCAAGCTCAAGAGACGACGCGGTTATACCCGCCTCTCCGGCAAGCGCCAAATCACGCTCCCAGTCGCCGCCGTAAAGGCCATGGGCCTCGGGCCCGGTGATGAGCTCCGGGTTGACGCGGTGGGTGGGCAGATTATTCTCACTCGGGAGGAGGGCCTCGCCGAACGCCGGCGGCGGGCGATCCAACTGGCCGCCGGAACTCTCACCGGGCTCTACGAGCCCGGGTACCTCGATCACCTCCGCGACGAGTGGCGCTGACTGTCGTCGACGCGAGCATTCTGATCGCGTTGCTCGACTCGGACGACGGGCTGCACGCGGCCGCCACCGCGGCGCTGCTGGCCCATGCGGGCGACGAGCTGACGATCCCGGCCTCCGCGTATTCCGAGGCGCTCGTCCGGCCGGCGCGTGCCGGCCGGATGGAGGAGGCCAAGGCGGTGGTGGGAGCCCTTCTCATGGAGGTCGTTCCTCTCAGCCCGCCCATCGCCGAGGCGGCCGCGATGATGAGAGCGCGCCATCAAAGCCTGAGGCTGCCTGACGCCTTGGTGATTGCCACCGGCATCTCTCTCAAGGCCGGAAGCATCCTCACTGGGGATATCAGGTGGCGTGGCCTCGCCGCTTCGGTCGAGGTCGTCGGGTGAGGACCCGCCGGCGCGGGTTTACCATGATTTGACTCCGCTGCACGCCCACCGCCCGTCCTACTCCTTCTGGACCTGCGCCGGAGGCTCGAAGCGTGTGCTGGCCTGAGGCGCGGATGGCGAAGCCAGTCGACCAAGCGAATCCAAGAATGCCGATGCGAGCGACGAAAGTCGAAAGCACGTGCTTTGGGAGCAAGAGGTCCCCAGTTCGAGTCTGGGCGGACCGGTGACGTCGAGGCTCTGCACCCCGACGAAAGTGACGATGACGACGCGGCGAGGGGCCAGAGCGAGAATCACGGCGGTCTGCTGTCGTGGCGGCAATGACCAATACCCAACGATCTCTGCCACGCCGACCGCACTCTTGGAAGATGGAACACCTGCCTTGGTCCTGTCCGGGCCTAGCCCGGTCCGCCGAGGAGCGAAGCACGTGCTGTTCAGGGCCACGGCGGCAGAAGCAACCCGTCTGGGGCGCAGGGGATGTACGGCGATCCGCTCGGCATCACAGCCGACGTTCTGCACGGCGCCGGCCACATCACACCCGCTGACGGCTACGGCCCGTGGCCGTCGCTCGAAGCGTGGGGCGCCGATGCCCGAACTCGCATCGGCACGAACCGGACCGCTCTCGAACAGACCGGGTCGCAACGACGCTCTCGCATCGGCACCAGCTAGTACAGCCCGCAAGCACGCCATCCAGCGCCTCCTCGACGCCTGGAACCAGCGCAAGCACCCCTTCATCTGGGTGAGCACCGCCGACCGGGCTCTACGCGGCTAACCAGAAGGCCATTGCCGGACCGGTGCACCGGAGGCGGGCGGCGCGGGCCGGCACGCCCGCTGGCTACCTCCGCGGCTCGTACCGCATCGCCACCGCCCCCGAGCCGTACTCCAGCCGGCTCACGAGCCTCAGGTCGACGTGCTTCGACAGCCCCGCGAACAGCGTCGGCCCGTGGCCCGCCAGCCGGGGATGCACCACGAACTCGTACTCGTCGATCAATCCCAGCTCCGCCAACGCCAGCGGGAGCCGCACACCCCCCACCAACAGCCCCCTGTCCGACTCCCGCTTGAGTTCCTGAACCGCCTTGCCCAGATCCCCGCGCACGAGTTCCGCGTTCCAATCGACGCGCTCCAGGGTGCTCGACACCACGTACTTCCGTGCCGCGCTGATCGTCTGGGCGAAGGCGTCCATCCAATCGGGCCTCGCTCCCGGCGGCGCCGACGGCCGCCACGCCGCCTCCATCATCTCGTACGTCACCCGGCCGAAGAGAAGGGCATCGGCCTGCTGGAGGCTCTCGACCGCGCGAGCATGCAGTTCCGCGTCCGCGGGGATGGCGCGATGATCGCAACACCCGTCCAATGTGACGTTGATGGAGTACCGAAGTGGCCCCACTTCGCCAGCGTACCACCGGTGCCGCACACCGACGGTCTGCCACGCGGGGAGCTCACCGCACCGCGCAGGCCATCAGGCGATCCGCCGCCGGTACACCACCTTGGCGACGCCATACGCGACGATGAGGATGCCGGCGCACCAGCCGAGGGCGACCCAGATGTCGGCGCCGACCGGCCGCTGTCCGAGGAGATCGCGGATGGCGTCGACGATGGCCGTCACGGGCTGGTGCTCAGCGAAGGCGCGCACCGGGCCGGGCATGGTGCGGGTGGGCACGAAAGCCGAGCTGATGAAGGGCAGGAACAGGATCGGGTAGGCGAACGCGCCGGCGCCGTCCGCGGACTTCGCGGAGAGGCCGGCGAGCACGGCGATCCACGTCAACGCCAGGGTGAACAGGACCAGGATGCCGGCGACGGCGAGCCAGGCCAGCGGCCCCGCCCCCGAGCGGAAGCCCATGAGGAGGGCGACGAGCACGACGATCACCAGCGCGATCAGATTCGCCACCAGCGAGGTCAGCACGTGCGCCCACAGCACCGACGACCGCGCGATCGGCATGGAATGGAATCGCTGGAAGATGCCGCTCTGCATGTCCAGGAAGAGCCGGAATCCCACATAGGCGATGCCCGAGACGACCGTGATCAGCAGGATGCCGGGCAGCAGGTAGCTCACATACGATTTCGACCCCGAGTCGATCGCGCCGCCGAGGACGTAGACGAACAGCAGCAGGAAGGCGATCGGCATGAGCGCGGTCGTGATGATGGTGTCCGGGCTGCGCGCGATATGCCGCAGAGACCGTCCCGTCAGGAGGGCGGTGTCACCGAGAAGATGCTTGGTCATGGTGGTTCCTCAGCTGCCCGTGCCGTCGCTGTGGCGATTGCCTGCGTCGCCATTCTTGACGCCGTCACCGACGATGGCGAGGAAGACGTCCTCCAGGGTCGGCTGCTTCTCGACGTACTCGACCGTGGCCGGCGGGAGCAGCCGCTTGAGCTCGGCGAGCGTGCCGTTGACGACGATCCGACCCCCGTGGAGGATCGCGATCCGGTCGGCGAGCTGCTCCGCCTCCTCCAGGTACTGCGTGGTGAGCAGCACCGTGGTGCCGCGCCCGGCGAGTTCCCTGACGGCCTGCCACACCTCGAGGCGCCCCTGGGGGTCGAGCCCGGCCGTCGGCTCGTCGAGGAAGATGACCGGTGGATCCCCGATCAGGCTCATCGCGATGTCGAGGCGGCGGCGCATGCCGCCCGAGTACGTCGACACCCGTCGCGCGGCCGCCTCGGTCAGCGAGAAACGGGCGAGCAGGTCGTCCGCGATCGCGCCCGGGCCCTCGAGGTGCCGCAACCGGGCGACCAGCACGAGGTTCTCCCGCCCGCTGAGGATCTCGTCGACGGCCGCGAACTGCCCGGTGAGGCTGATCGACTGCCGAACGTCCGCAGCCTGCGTGGCGACATCGAAGCCGTTGACGCCGGCGGTCCCCGCGTCGGCCCTGAGCAGCGTGCACAGGATGTTCACGACCGTGGTCTTGCCCGCTCCGTTGGAGCCGAGCAGGGCGAAGATGCTGCCCTTCGCCACCTCGAAGTCCACGCCTCGAAGCACCTCCAGCTTCTTGTACGACTTCTCCAGGCCCTGCGCGTGGACGGCCGGCCCCTGGACGTGAGCGGTCATTCCTTCTCCTTCTTCAGGCGTGAGCGGGGGCGGCTCAGGAGCGGCGGACGGTGATGTCGCCGAACGAGGAGCGCGCCCGGATCTCGACGGCGTCCTCGCCCGGTTGCGGCGGGGCGGCGGCCTCCAGCTCGCTGCGGACGTTCCCGAAGTGGGTCTGCAGGTCGAGCCAGGCGGCGACGCCGTCACGGACACCCACGTCGACCTTGCCGTGGCCGGTCTGCGCGCTGATGGCGCCTCGCGTGACCTCCCCGAGAAGGACGTCGCCGTAGCCGGTCCTGGCGGCGACCGCCTGCTCGGCACGGTCGACGGAGATCCTTCCACAGGGAGCGCGCACCTCGAGTCCACCACTGACCTCGCCGATCCAGGTTTCGCCGGTGGAGCCCTTGATCGTCGCGGCGCCATCGATGACGCCGATCCGCACCGACCCCGCCCCGGTGCTGACCTCGGCCTCCCCCACCACCCGGTCGACGGTGACGTCCCCGGCGCCGGTGCGCAGCTGCACGGAACCGGCGGCACCCAGGCGGATCTCCCCGGCACCGGTCCTGACGTGACAGTCACCCAGGCGCCCGGTGGCGCGGACCGCGGGGGCGCCACCGGGCGCCTCCACGGTGAGCCGTGAACCGGCCGGGACGGCGATCTCGACGTCGACGGACTCGGTGCCCGCCCCGAGGACGTACCGGGCCCACCGCCGGGGGGCCCTGACCGTCAGCGTGCCCTCCGCGTACTCCACCAGGGTCTGCTCGGCGGCGGTCACGTCGGACCTCTTGCCGGGGTCGCTCGGCCGCACCTCGACGACCGTGTCGCGGCGGTCTCCGGCCGCGATCCGCACGGTGCCGGCGCCGAGCTCCACGCTCATCGATATCGGCTCGGGAGTGTCGAAGCTGGCCATGTCGGATACCTCTGATACCGGGGCCGGCGCCCCGCCCGAAGAGACGCGAATGTCCTGGGACATGTGCTCGCCCCCGGCTACCGGGCCCAGCCGGTGTACCGCTGGGCTCCGAGGGGCGCGCGCGGCTGGAGGGGACGCGGGGGCTGATGGCGCTGGAGCGCACCGGCGGCAGCCCGCACCAGCCAGGCGTTGACGGACAGGCCCTCGGTGCTGGCGGCCGTCTCCACCCTGCCCTTGAGCTGGTCGGGCATGCGCAGGTTGATCCTCGACATCCCCCCCTCGTCGCCCTCGCCCGCGGGGGACGACCGCGGACCCACCACCCCCGGGGTCCCATCGGGTGGCTCGAGCTCCGCGCCCCCCTCGGGGAGATCGGCCGGCGGGAGGGTGACAACGAACTCTGGGTCGCGCCCGCGCAGGCGGATCTCGACCGAACCGGGAGCCAGATCGCAGGTGATCTCCTCCGCCGCGGCGGCCAGCGCGTCCTGCAGCGCGAGCCGGATGGCCGACTCCAGGGGCGCGACCAGCCGCTCGGCGAGGCTCCGGGCGTCGTCACCGCCTGCCTCGGCGGCGGCCACCAGCTGGCGGTGGATGTCCTCGACATACAGGCTGAGGTTCATGGTGCCAGTATGGCATCAGTATGATGCCATGTCAAGTCAGTCCCATGCCAATCTGGCACCACAACCGGCCCGGGATGCCCCCGGCCGCCGCTCCACCCGGCCTTCTCCGGCCAGGCGAACAGGAACCGGCGGACGCCGTAGGGCCGCGAGTTCTGGGCCGTCGCGTCGGCGGCTGTCGTCGGCCCCGCCGGCGCGGGGTCAGGCCCAGGGGCGGGGAGTCGCCGGGGGCACCGCCGGCGGCGTCCCGGCGCCGGTCTCGGTGGGCGCCTCGCCCGCCTCGCCGGCGTCGAGCCAGGCGAGCGGGCAGTGGTCCCCCTCGTCATAGGCGACGAAGAAGGGGAGGCCGTTGGCCGAGGTCTGCCGCAGCGGGACCACGCGGAAGCCCACACAGGGCGGCGCCTGGTCGGCCACGAAGCTCGGGCACCGCCCGTCCGGGCCCGGCCCGGTGCAGATCTCGACGACGCGCCGGCTCCTCGGATCGAGGATCAGGAAGAGCCGGTCGGCCGAGCTGTCGGGGGGCTTCATGGGGTTGCCTGCATGGTCCGCCCGCCCGGGGGGCGAAACCAGCGCCGAACGTCCCGGCTTGAGACGGGTTCTCCGCCTCTTGCGCCCGCGGAAAGACCCCGCCGCGGCCCCAAGCGGTAGGGCCAATCGGCACGGTGGGAGCCGGGACGTTAGTCCCGGGTTTCAGGTATCATCCGGTGGAGAGGCAGCCCCACTCCGGGGCTCCGCCGCAACCCTGGGGGTCATACGTCGTGGATGCTCCAGCGCCCTACTTCCACTGGGGATTCATCCTCATCTCACTCCCCAACCTGATCCTCATCCTGGTCATGCTGCTGATCTTCGCGGCGGCCCTCGTGGTTCCGTTCCCCCACCACGGCAAGCCCGCCCCCCGGCGCGACGAGAACAGCGATGACTGAGCCGGCCGAGCCGATCGCGGCGCCCCTGAGCGGCGGCGGCACAGGCACGGAGGAGAACCCGGGGTGGACGGGGGCGGTCGCCAAGCGGCTCGAGGGTCGCATGTCACTCACCCGGCTGCTGCCCACCCACCAGCCGTCCTACGTGGGCTCGTGGGTCTACGTCTTCGGCGTGGTCACCATCGCCGCCCTCGTCTGGTGTATCGCCAGCGGCGTCGTCCTCGCCTTCATGGGTTCGGCCTGGTGGCACACCTCGCCCCTGGGACAGTTCGTCAACAGCGTCCACTACTGGTCGGCGCAGATGTTCTTCATCTTCATGGTGCTGCACCTGTGGGGCCAGTACTGGGGCGCCGGCTGGCGTGACGGACGCGCCACGACGTGGATGGTCGGCGCCGTCATCTTCCTGGTCAGCATCGTCACCGCCTTCACCGGCTACCTCATCCAGCAGAACTTCGACTCGCAGTGGATCGCCGTCAATGCCAAGGACGCCGTCAACTCGACGGGCCTGGGCGGCTTCTTCAACGTCCTCAACTTCGGCCAGATGTACGGCATCCACGTGATGCTGCTGCCCATCGCCATCACCCTGCTGGTGGTCTGGCACATCGTCCAAGTGCGCAGCCGCGGCGTGGTGCGTCCCATCGGCGACCCCTACGTCCCCGAGGCGCCGGCCGGCGCGGAGCCGCAGGCATGAGCGCGCGCGCCCCCCGCATGAACGGGGCCGGGGCGGGATCGGGAGACGGCGAGGGACCGTACTACCGGGGGATCCGCATGGTCCCCTACGACCTGGTCAAGGAGCTGGCCATCGCCATGGCCGCGGTCCTCGTCCTCGTCCTCGTCCTCGCCGCCGTCCTCTCCTCCCCCGACGTCCCCTCGGCGACGATCCAGGCCTGGTCGAAGGCGGACCCGATCGACTTCGTCACCACCTCGGCCGTGGAGCTGGCGGGCCAGAGCACCACCGCCCAATACGGCCCGCCCTACAACAGCGGGACCGGCTCGGTGCAGAGCATCGGGTTCATCCAGCCGCAGACCTGGGCCGGCGTCCACATCTCGGTGAACCCGCCCGTCGACTTCGTCCTCCATCCGCTCTCCGAGTCCACGTCCGGCAACAGCCAGCTCGCCGCCGCGCTGGCGACCTACAACGGCGAGAGCGCTGCCGGCCAGCAGCAGTGGCTGAACGCCTACATCACGGCGCTGGGCAATGCCCAGCTGGTGGACGGCGAGGTCGCCGTGCCATCCGGCGACTACGGTCCGGTGCCGACATTGATGGCCAGCATGCTCAGCCTGGGGCGGTCGGGCGCCCTGGACGGACTCCTCCTCACCAGCGGGCACTTCTACCAGACGGACTACTCGAAGCCACTCCTCTTCATGGCCGACGGCGGCTACCTTCCCGGCCTCGCCGCGGAGCAGAAGCTCACCGGCTCGCAGTGGGGCATGATGAACGAGACCGGGCGCTACCCCGGACAGGCCTGGCTCTGGCTCTACACGTTCTGGTACCAGATCCCGCCGTTCAACTCGGCAAGCAACGCGGACCTCCTCGTCGTCCTCGTCATGACGGTGATGAGCCTGGCCCTGGTGCTGGTGCCCTTCATCCCCGGCGTCCGCGACCTCCCCCGCTGGATCCCCGTCCACCGCCTCATCTGGCGCACCCACTACCGAAGCCTGAGGAAGTGAGCGAGGACCGAGGCCCGAGGCGGTGAGCGGGGAGGACCGTCAGGTCATCCCGGCGGGCGCACAACGGCTTCCGCGCCCGGGTCAGGGACCGACCGGCCTCAGGGCCACTCGGTCGGCTGGCTCTCCTTGCGCCGGGCGACGAAGGCGGCGACCTCGGCGCGCCTCTCCAGCCCCAGCTTCATGAGGATGTTGGAGACGTAATTCTTGACGGTCTTGTCGGCGAGGTGCACCTGCTCGGCGATCTGCCGGTTGGTGAGTCCGTCGGCGACCAGGGCGAGGATCTTGCGCTCCTGCGGCGTCAGGTCGTTGATGATGTCGCCGGGGGTGACCACCTCGCCGCGCAGCCGGGCGAGGACCCGTTCGGTGACCTGGGGATCGAGCAGGGAATGCCCCACCGCCACCTCGCGGATGGCGCCGATCAGGTCGCCGCCGCGGATCTGCTTGAGGACGTAGCCCGACGCGCCGGCCATGATCGACGTGAAGAGGGCCTCGTCGTCGGCGAACGAGGTGAGCATCAGGACGTGGGTCTCCGGGTGGGAGGAGCGGATCTCCCGGCAGGCCTCGATGCCGGAGCGGCCGGGCATGCGCACATCCATGACCACGACATCCGGGGAGAGCTTGGCGACGGCCGCGATGGCCGCGGCGGCGTCGCCGGCCTCGGCGACCACCTTCAGACCGGTCTCCGGCTCGAGGAGCCGGCGCAGGCCGAGCCGGACCAGCTCGTGGTCATCACAGAGGACGACCCGAATCGGGGTGGCCTCGCTCATGGGCCGAGTGTACCCCAGTCGGGGCAGCCCAGCGGCCCGGTGGGATGGGCCCTTCACCCGCGGGGCCCCGGTCCACGCCGGAGGCCGGGAGGCACCCCGCCCGCCGGGCAAGGAACTCAGCCGGCGGCGTCCCCCCCGGCCGGCGCGGCGGGCTCGTCCGCCCCCGGCCGCGGCTCGCGCAACCCGTGCCGGAATCTCGGATCGGCGAAAGCGATGGCCGCCAGGATCAGGGCCATCAGCACCACGATGCCCAGGACCCAGGCGCAGGCGACCAGCCACTCGACGGCGCTCATGGCTTCCTCACGGCCCCATCATCCTCGTCCCGCGGGTCCGGGTGGGACAGGCCGTCCGGCTCGGGTCCCAACGCTCCCCGGGCGGCTGTGACCATCGTGGATCACGAGTCGTGACCATCGGCCCACGACATCACGGCCCTCAGTCCCGTAGGCTGAGGCCGTGACAATCGAGACCATCCCCCCCACCCCCGTGTCCCTGGCCTGGACGGCCGACGCCCCCCTGATCGACGGAGCCGCCGTCACCATCCGGCCACTGAGGCCCACCGACGCCCCGGCGCTCCGCGCCTTCTTCGCCTCGCTCTCGCCGCAGAGCGTGCGCCTCCGGTACTTCTCCGAGCGCCACGAGCTGACGGACGAGGAACTGCTCGCCATCACCAATGGCGATCCGTCATCGCAGATCCATCTGGCCGCCCTGCACGCCGACTCGGTGGTCGGGGTGGCCGATTGCGTGGTGGTCTCGCCCGGCCAGGCCGACGTCACCTTCGTGGTCAGCGACCAGTTCCAGGGACGGGGGGTCGGCTCCCTGCTCCTTGAGTACCTCGGCGAGCTGGCCCCCGCCCTGGGGGTCACCCACTTCCGGGCCGAGACGCTGCCGGAGAACCACGGCATGCTCGACGTCTTCCGCCATGCCGGATTCATCGAGCGCGTCGGGCCGCCGCAGGGTGGCCTGGTGGAGATCACCCTCGACATCACCGACAAGCGCGGCGTGCGCGACAAGGGCGGTGAGCGCGAGCGCCTGGCCGCCGTCGCCGCCGTCCGCCGGATGCTGGAGCCGAAGAGCGTCGCCATCGTCGGCGCCGGCCGGGCGGCGGGCAACATCGGCCACGACATCCTCCGCAACCTCCTCCGCGGCCCCTTCAGCGGCCGCGCCTACCCCATCAACCTCAAGGCCGACAGCGTCTGCGGCGTTCCGGCGTACGCGGGCGTCGGCGACGTCCCGGCTCGGATCGACCTCGCCGTCATCGCCGTGCCCGCTGCGGGCGTCGCCGCCGCGGTCCGCGACTGCGGCATCGCCGGGGTCGGCTCGCTGGTCATCATCAGCTCGGGCTTCGCCGAGATCGGCGCCGAGGGCGCGGCCCTGGAGCGGGAGGTGCTGGACATCGCCCGCCACTACGGCATGCGGGTGATCGGCCCCAACTGCATGGGCGTCGTCAACACCGACCCGGCGGTGCTGCTGAACACGATGTTCGCCCCGGCGGAGCCGCCTCCCACGGGCAACGTGGCCTTCTTCACGCAGTCGGGCGCCCTCGGCGTCGCCGTCATCGACGCCGCGGAGAGGATGGGCATCGGCCTGTCGAGCTTCGTCTCGGCGGGCAACAAGGTCGACCTCTCGGGCAACGACTTCATCCAGTACTGGGAGCAGGACCCCCGCACCGACGTCATCCTGCTCTACCTCGAATCGTTCGGAAACCCGCGCAAGTTCGGGGAGATCACGCGGCGGGTGTCGCGGCGCAAGCCGATCGTCGCCGTGAAGGGCGGGCGCAGCACCGCAGGGGCGCGCGCCGCCGCCTCGCACACCGCCGCCCTCGCCTCGCCGGACGTCTCGGTGGAGGCCCTCTTCCGCCAGGCGGGCGTCATCCGCGTCTCCTCGCTGGAGCAGCTCTTCGACGTCGGCCGCGTGCTGGCCTCGTCCCCCCTGCCCGCCGGCAACCGCGTCTGCGTCATCGGCAACGCCGGGGGCGCGGGCATCCTCACCGCCGACGCCTGCGAGGCGGCCGGCCTCACCCTCCCCGAGCTCAGCGAACAGACCATCGCGCGGCTCCGCGAGGTGCTGCCGGCGGCGGCGGCGCTTCGCAACCCGATGGACATGACGGCCATGGCCACCGGCGACGTCTACGCCGCGGCCCTGCGCGCCGTCATCGACGACCCGTCGATCGACTCGGTCATCGGCATCTTCACCCCGCTCAACGTGGACGCCAACGCCGTGGCCCAGGCCATCTCGTCGGTGGCCAGGGAGTCCACCAAACCGGTGCTGGCCGCCCTCTTCGGGGAGGCCGAGAAGCTGCTTCGCAGCGGCAGGGAGCTGCCCACCTTCGCCTTCCCCGAGGCCGCCGCCTACGCGCTCGGTGCGGTCACCGAGTACGCGGCGTGGCGCAAGCGCGACCCCGGCCACGTGGTGGTCCCCGCCGACATCAACCTGGCCGCCGCCCACGACATCGTCCAGCGGGCCCTGGTGGAGAACCCCGCCGGTTGCCAGCTCGGTCCCATCGACTGCGACGCCCTGATGCGCGCCGTCGGCGTCACCATGCCAGCCACCGAGCGCGCCGACAGGGCCGAGGCGGCGGTGGCGGCGAGCGATGCCATGGGCTACCCGGTCGCCCTCAAGGCGGCCTCCCCGGACCTGGTGCACAAGACCGAGCGCGGCGGCGTCGTCACCGACCTGGATTCCGCGGCGGCGGTGCGACAGGCCTTCGACGAGATGCAGCGGCGTCTGGGCAAGGAGATGGGCGGGGCCATCGTCCAGCAGATGCTGAGCGCCGGGGTGGAGACCATCGTCGGTGTCGTCCGCGACCGCCACTTCGGACCGCTGCTCGTCTTCGGCTCGGGCGGGACCGCGGTCGGCCTGAGCGGAGACCAGGCCTTCCGGGCGGCCCCCCTCACCGACGTGGACGTCAGCGAGCTGATCCGCGAGCCCCGGGGCTCGGCCCTGCTCTTCGGGTACCGCGGCAGCGTCCCCTGTGACATCGACGCCCTGGCCGGGATCATCCAGCGGATCAGCGCCCTGGTGACGGCGATGCCGGAGATCGCCGAGATGGATCTGAACCCGGTGATCTGCAGTCCCGGGGGGGCGGTGGCGGTGGACGTGAAGATCCGGCTGGAGCCCGCGCCGCGCGATCCCCTGGCGGCCACCCGCCACCTGCGGCGCCCCTCGACGCCAGCCTAGAGGTCACGTCCCGCCCGGCTCACGCCCCCGGGGGCGGTCGCTGGCGCTGATCAGCCATCGGGAGAGCGACGTCTGCGGGATGGGCACCGTGTGCGCGAGGCACGACGGCCGGCTCGCCCCGCTCCCGGCGGCAGCCGCGACGGCGGCCGGATAGCCCGGCGCGGGCTCCGCTCGGGCCGTCCCGGCGGCCGCTATACTCCGCCGATCGACCCGCTCCGAGTGCCGCGATGGCTCCGCGCCCTAGTCGTGGCCGGCCTCGCCCTCTGCCTCGCCGCCGTCTACCTGCAGGGTGGCTGGCGGCACAACGACCCCATCGTCTACCAGTTCTACGCGCAGCACTTCTGGGAGAGCCTGGCCCACCCGCGCCTCCCCACCGAGTACCCGCCGCTCTCCGTCCTGCCCTTCGGCCTGACCCTGCTGGCGCCGGGCGGGAGCGGCCTCGACGCCTTCGCGCTGGGCATGCTGGCCCTCTTCGCCGCGGGCTTCCTCGCCTTCGAGCGCTGGGCGACCGACGCCAAGGCCTGGACCTACGTCGTCTACGCCCTGCTCGCCGGCATGGGCACGCTGATCTTCCGCTACGACCTGCTGCCCGCCCTCATGGTGGTGGCCGGCATCTGGCTGATGGAGCGGCGCCGCTTCTGGCCCGTCTACGCGCTCATCGGGCTGGGCACCCTGCTCAAGCTCTTCCCCCTGGCGCTGCTCCCCGTCGTCGTCATCGCCCAGTGGAGGGCGGAGGCGACCTCCGGCGACGTGCGGCCGTGGCGGCGGCCGGCGCTCGGGGTCGGCCTCTGCGCCGTCGTCGTCGCCGCCGGTCTCGGCGGCGCCCTGCTCGTCGACCCGACCCATGCCCTGGGTTCGATCCAGTACCTGGTGCAGCGTCCGGTGGAGGTGGAGTCGATCCCGGCGACGCTGATGTGGCTGGGGTCATTCGCCGGGGTCTCCATCACCCCCGTGTACGGCCACAGCTCCTTCGGCCTGACGGGCTCGCTCGGCCCGGTCGCCTCCGCGGCGTGCGACGCGGTGCTCGTGGCCGGCGTCCTCTGGGTGCTGTGGCGCCAGCTGGCGGGCCGCATCACCGCCTCGTACGCCACCGTCGCGGTCCTGCTGCTGGTGATCTGCACCAGCCGCGTCCTCTGCCCCCAGTACCTGCTCTGGGTGGTGCCCGCCCTGGCCGCGGTGCAGGGCTTCCGGTGGCGCTGGATCCCCGCGTTCGCCATGACGGCGCTCATCTTCCCGTTCCTGTGGCATGTCGCCGTGCACACCGACCCGGCCGCGTACACCGACGGCCTGCTGCCGGCGGTGGCGGTGCGCAACGTCCTCCTCGTCGCCTGCGCGGCGGGATTCGTCCTGGCCACCCCGGTTCTCGAGAGCGCCGCGCACCCGGACGCCCTCCCGGCGCCGACCCAGGCGGTGGGCTGAGCTCACGCGGGGAAGGCGCCCGCCGCCGGCCGACCGCCCGACGGTCCCGCTAGACTGACGCCGTTCTCCCCTGGCCGCTCGATCTCGGCAACCACCACAGTGACCGGCATGAGCCAGACCACAGCAGGGATTCCCGGCGCTCCCGTCCACGGCGGACGCCTCATGGCGGAGCGCCTCCGCGCCAACGGCGTGGACCTCATGTTCACCGTCGGCGGCGGCCACATCGTCGAGCTGCTCGACGGCTGCATCGACGCGCAGGTGCGGGTGATCGGCATGCGCCACGAGGGCGCGACCACCCAGGCCGCGCAGGGGTGGGCCCTGGCCACCGGCCGGACCGGCGTCGCGGCGGTGACCGCCGGTCCCGGCTTCACCAACGCCCTCACCGGTTTCGCCGACGCGGCGGTCTGGAACATGCCGCTCCTCATGATCGCCGGCAGGACGGCGCTGAAGCGGCGCGGGCGCGGGGCGGTCGGCGACCTGGAGCAGCTGGCCATGGTGGCGCCCATCGCCAAGTGGGCGGCGTCCGCCTACGCGGCCCCGGCGATCGCCCGTCTCACCGACGAGGCGCTGTACCGGGCGCGCAGCGGACGTCCCGGCGCCGTCTACCTCGAGGTGCCCCACGACGTCTTCCTGACCCGCACGGCGCCGGCCGAGCCACAGCCGGGCTTCCCCGACCCGGCACCGGTGCCGGCCGCGGCGGCGGCGGACCTCGACCGCGTGGTGCAGGCGCTGCGGCAGGCCTCGCGGCCCATCGTGCTGGCGGGCGGAGGCGCCTTCTGGTCCGGTGCCGGCGAGGCCATCGCCCGGTTCTGCGAGACGGCGGAGGTCCCGGTGACGACGACGAGCGCGGCGCGCGGCCTGGTCGCCGACTCGCATCCCTGGTGCCTCGGCTCCCTGGTCCACGCCGGCGTCGCCCTGGCCTCCGCCGACTGCGTCCTTCTGCTGGGCAGCACCTTCAACGCCAACCTCATCTACGGCGGACCACCGCTCTTCACCGACGAGCAGACGGTGATCCAGGTCGACATCGCGGCGGACCAGATGGGGGGCAACCGCGCCGCGGACATCTGCGTCGCCGGGGACGTCCGCCAGGTGATGACCGACCTCTGCGGCCGCGCCCCGACCAACCGGGGCGGCACCGCCTGGCGCGACCAGGCCCGGGAGCTGGTGCAGCTGTCCGTGGGCATGTGGGACCAGCAGGTCGATGCCCACCGGGGACTGCTGGTGCACCCCGGAGCGCTGGCCCGCGAGGTTGCGGCCTTCGCGCGCTCGGAGTTCGGCGGCGCCGCCACCCTGGTGGCGGACGGCGGCGACACGCTGACCTGGGCCCTCGCCTACGCGGACGCGCAGGCGCCGGGACATCTGCTGTCGACGACGACCGCCCTGGGAACGCTCGGCGTCGGGCTTCCCTTCGCCCTCGCCGCCCAGCTCGCCCGGCCGCGGGAGCGGACCATCCTCATCACCGGCGACGGCGCCTTCGGCTTCTCGGCCATGGAGATGGACACCGCGGCGCGCCACGGGCTGCCCGTCATCGTCGTCGTCGCCAACAACGGCGGCTGGGGCGACGTGCGCCACCACCAGCGCCAGGTGCACGGCCGCGAGATCGGCAGCGTGCTGGCACCGACCAGGTACGACCGGCTGGCCGAGGCGCTGGGCGGGTACGGGGAGCACGTGGACGGCATCGCGGGCCTGCGGCCGGCGCTGCAGCGCGCGGCCGCCAGCGAGGTGCCCGCCCTCATCGACGTCAGCACCGATCCCGACGTGATCTCGGCCCTGCTGGGCGCCATGATGTCGCTGGGGATCATGTAGGTCCGGCGGCGGCGGGACCCGGCGGGGGGTGGAGCGGCGCCTCCCTCCCCCGACCGGTTGTGATCTGGGGGAGTGGCGGCCAGACCCCCGGATGCCCCACCATGGCGGGGAACTGAGCCATATTCAGAGCCTCGGCAGCAGCCCGACCTCCCGGAGGAGCGCATGACCCAGACCACCACCGCCAAAGCCCCCGCCGGCCCCCTCTCCGACCACGAGCTCGACCTCATCCACGCCTACTGGCGGGCGGCCAACTACCTGTCGGTGGGACAGATCTACCTCCTCGACAACCCGCTGCTGCGCGAGCCCCTCAAGGCCGAGCACACCAAGCCCCGCCTGCTCGGCCACTGGGGGACCACCCCCGGCCTGAACTTCATCTGGGCGCACATGAACCGGGTGATCCGCAACTGGGACCTCAACGCCATGTACGTGATCGGCCCCGGTCACGGCGGCCCCGCGGCGGTGGCCAACGCCTACCTCGAGGGCACCTACAGCGAGGTCTACACCCACATTGGCCGAGACGAGGAGGGCATCAAGGCCCTCTTCCGCCAGTTCTCCTTCCCCGGCGGCATCCCCTCGCACGTGGCACCCGAGACGCCCGGGTCGATCCACGAGGGCGGTGAGCTCGGCTACGCCCTCTCGCACGCGTACGGCGCCGCCTTCGACAACCCCGACCTGCTCGTCTGCTGCATCGTCGGCGACGGCGAGGCGGAGACCGGCCCCCTGGCCACGGGGTGGCACTCCAACAAGTTCCTGAACCCGGTCGAGGACGGCGCCGTCCTGCCCATCCTGCATTTGAACGGCTACAAGATCGCCAACCCGGCGGTCCTGGCGCGCATCCCCGAGGAGGAGCTGACCGCGCTCCTCGAGGGCTACGGCCACAAGGTCCACTGGGTGTCCGGCGACGACCCGGCCGAGATGCACCAGCTGATGGCGGCGACCATGGACACGGTGGTGGCGGAGATCACCGCCATCCAGAAGGCGGCGCGCGAGGGTGGTGACACCACGCGGCCGCGCTGGCCGATGATCGTCTTCCGCACCCCCAAGGGGTGGACCGGGCCCAAGACCGTCGACGGGCTGAAGACGGAGGGGTCCTGGCGCTCGCACCAGGTGCCCTTCAGCGAGGTCCGCACCAACCCCGAGCATCTGGCGCTGCTGGAGTCGTGGATGCGCAGCTACCGCCCCGAGGAGCTGTTCGACGAGGGGGGCGCGCTCATCCCTGAGCTGGCCGGACTCCCCCCCAAGGCCTACCGCCGCATGAGCGCGAACCCGCACGCCAACGGCGGCCTGCTGCTCCACGACCTGGTGCTGCCCGACTACCGCCAGTACGGCATCCCCGTGGCCAAGCCGGGGACGACCTTCACCGAGCCCACCAAGGTGCTGGGCACGTTCCTGCGCGACGTCGTCACCGCCAATCCCCACGACTTCCGCGTCTTCGGCCCGGACGAGACGGCGTCCAACCGCCTGCAGGCGCTGCTCGAGGTCACCGACCGCCAGTGGGAGGCCGAGGAGCTGCCCAGCGACGACCACCTCGGCCGCGAGGGCAGGGTCATGGAGGTGCTCAGCGAGCACCAGTGCCAGGGGTGGCTGGAGGGCTACCTGCTCACCGGCCGGCACGGCCTGTTCAACTGCTACGAGGCCTTCATCCACATCATCGACTCGATGTTCAACCAGCACGCCAAGTGGTTGAAGGTCACCCGCGAGATCCCCTGGCGCCGCCCCATCGCCTCGCTCAACTATCTGCTCAGCTCGCACGTCTGGCGGCAGGACCACAACGGCTTCTCCCACCAGGACCCCGGCTTCATCGACTACGTGGTGAACAAGAAGGCGGAGGTCATCCGCGTCTACCTGCCGCCGGACGCGAACACTCTGCTCTCCACCGCCGACCACTGCCTGCGCAGCCAGAACTACGTCAACGTCATGGTCATCGGCAAGCAGCCCTCGCTCAACTACCTCACCATCGAGGAGGCGGAGCTGCACTGTGCCCGCGGCATCGGAATCTGGAGCTGGGCCTCCAACGACGACGGCGAGCCCGACGTGGTCATGGCCTGCTGCGGCGACGTGCCCACCCTGGAGACGCTGGCCGCCGTCGACATCCTGCGGCGCGAGCTGCCCACCCTCAAGGTCCGGGTGGTCAACGTCGTCGACCTGATGCGGCTCCAGCCCGACACCGAGCACCCGCACGGCCTCCCGGATCGCGAGTTCGACATCCTCTTCACGCAGGACAAGCCGGTCGTCTTCGCCCATCACGGCTACCCCTACCTGATCCACCGCCTCACCTACCGGCGGACCAACCACGCCAACATCCACGTGCGCGGCTACAAGGAGGAGGGCACCACCACAACCCCCTTCGACATGGTCATGCTCAACGACTTGGACCGCTTCCACCTCGTCATCGACGTCATCGACCGCGTGCCCGGGCTGGGCACGCGCACCGCGGCGCTGCGCCAGCGGATGGTCGACGAACGGGCTCGCTGCCGCGCCTACACGCGGCTGGAGGGGGAGGACGAGCCCACCGTCCGCGACTGGACATGGCCGTACTGATCACCACGGATCGGTCCCCCCGAGGCGCGGCGTCGCCCGCGCCCCCCGGCTAGGGGCTGGGGCGTGCGCGTCCTGGTCGTCAACGCGGGCTCCAGCAGCCTGAAGCTGTCGGTCGTCGACGACAGCGATCAGCTGCTCGCCTCCGAGAACCTTCCGCTCGCGACGGGACGACTCGACGACGGGGCGCTGCGGGACGCCGTCGCGCGGGACGGCCCCATCGACGCGGTGGGCCACCGCATCGTCCACGGCGGCACCGAGTTCGTCGAGCCGGTGCTGGTGGACGCCCGCGTGCTCCGCCGCCTCGAGGCCCTCACCGACCTGGCGCCGCTGCACCAGCCGAAGTCGCTGCGCGGCCTGGAGATGGTCAGCCGCCTGCTGCCGGACGTGCCCGCCGTCGCCTGCTTCGACACGGCGTTCCACGCTCTGATCCCGGCGGCGGCCAGCACCTATGCGCTGCCGTCGCAGTGGCGCCACCGCTGGGACCTGAAGCGGTATGGCTTCCACGGCCTCTCCCACGCGTACGCCTCGCGGCGTGTCGCCGAGATGATGGGACGCGACCTCGCCACCCTGCGCATCGTCACCTGCCACCTCGGCGCCGGCGCCTCGCTGGCGGCGGTGCAGGGGGGCCGCTCGGTGGACACGACCATGGGGTTCACGCCGCTGGAGGGCCTGGTCATGGCCACCCGGTCGGGCAGCGTCGACCCCGGTCTTCTGCTCTGGCTGGAGGAGCACGTCGGCATGCCTCCCTCCGAGCTGGCGGCGACCCTGGAGCACCGCTCCGGCCTGCTCGGCCTCACCGGCAGCGCCGACATGCGGGTGATCCTGCGCAACGAGGCGGACGGCGACGCCGACGCCATCCTGGCCGTCGCCGTCTACCTCCACCGCCTGCGCGCTGGCATCGCCGGCATGGTGGCGGCCATGGGCGGGCTCGACGCCGTCGCCTTCACCGGCGGCGTCGGAGAGCACTCCCCAACGCTCCGGCAGAGGGCGGCGGAGGGGCTGGCGCACCTCGGGCTGGCCCTGGACGCGAAGGCCAACCAGGACGGGGCACCGGACCGGCAGATCGGGGCGGTGGGGGCGGCGGTCCGGACCTTCGTCATCGAGGCGCGCGAGGACGTGGAGATCGCGCGCGGGGTGCGCTGGGTGCTGGCCAGGCGGGAGACGAGCCCAGGGGCGGAGTAGCCGGCGGGATCAGGCGACCGCCCGCGGCTGGACGAAGGGATACGGGCGGCCCTCCCTCCAGGCGAGCAGCCCCGGGTGGTCCGTCGACTCGAGGGGCATGATCCGGCCCGCCAGCGAGGTCACGGCATGGGCGTCGAGGCCCACGGCGGCGCAGGGCACGTCGACGTCCCGGCGCGGTGTGGCGAGGTACGGGAAGGGATGGCGCTTGCCGATGACGACCAGGGTCCGGACGCCGGGGAGCGCGGCGCAGGGCACCAGCAGCCCCTCGATCTCGGGGAAGCGATCGATGAGCTCGCCGAGCCAGCGGGAGCAGGCCGGGTAGCTGGACGGCGGGCCCACCAGCGCCTCGGGCTCCAGCCCGCCGGCCGCCGCGGCCTGGAAGTCGAGCTCGACGACGCGCGCCAGGCGCACGCGGAGGGCGAAGACGTGGCGGCGCAGCTGGCGCAGCTCAATGGCGGTATGGGTGCCGGCGTGGCGGGCCTGCTCGGCGAGCGGCCCCATGGGGTGGGTGGAGAGGTACTGCACCGGCCGCGGCTGGGCGGGCCCGTGCCAGCGGCCCCAGCCCAGGTTGGGCGTCCACCAGAGGGGCCGCATGCCGCTGATGCCGCGATACACCACCAGGTCGACGGGGCCCCCGGGCGAAGCGGTTCCCCGCGCCGGCCGGCGTCCGAGGGGCGGTCCGCCGGCCGGGATCATCCGTACCGGAGGGTGGCGGTGAGGCGGTCGAGGCGGGCGTCGGCGCCCTCCTCCTGCGAGCGGATGAGGTCGAGGGGTGCGCGCCCGTCGAGATGGGGGGTCGGCCGTGCCAGCCAGGCGACCACCCCGTCGGGGGTCAGGGCGAAGCCGGCCTCATTGACCACCCGCGCCAGGCGCCGGATCCGGGCCGCCTCGGCGGGCGCGGGCCGGGCACCGGCGTGCAGGTAGCGCTGCATCGTCCGGAGCGAGACGCCCACCATCTGGGCGATCGTGGCCTGCGAGAGGCCCAGCGTCCCGGCGAGCCAGTCCAGCAGCTGGTCTGGCGACCGGTCGGCCCCCACCGGGAGGCCCTCCGAATACGCCAGAAGGCATTCGAGGAGGGTCTCCAGGTCGTCGATCGCGGCGTCCTCGATCTGGGCGCCCTCCGCAGCAGAGCGGAGCAGCCAGCCGAGACGCTGCAGAGCTCCGGCCAGCCGCCGGGCGATCGACGGGACGGTCGCGATGGCGGAGTCGAGGACCGCTCCCAGACCGGGCTCGACCTCCATCCACCGCCGCGCCTCGGACCCGGTGACCCCCTCAGCCTGGAGGCCCGTCATCAAGGCCTCAGCGGCGTCGGCCAGCCGGGCCAGCTCGGCCTCGGAGACGGGATGGGGCGGAGCCACCGCCAGCATGGCACACATCTGTCGTACTACTATGTCACATCGACGCCACCTTCTGCCGATCGCGCCGTGTCGTGCAGGAGGTCGTGGCGGTCAGCCGGGCGAGCGAGTGCTGCACGAGACGGCGCCGCCCTGAAGCCGCGGTGGAAACTGGCTGGCACCCGCCGCGAGCGCCGTCAGCGTCGCACGCTCATCACCCGTCGGCAGGAATCCTGTCCCGCTGCAAGGGGTCCGGGGGGATCTCCACGGCCCAGCCGGCATGTGTGCTCAACGCAGGAGCTCCAGGAACTCCTCGGGTCTCAGGCCGGCCTGGCGGAGAATGCTCGCCAGAGTCCCCATCGCCAGCGTGGGGTGCATGGGCACCGCAGCGCCGTCCGGTGTGCAGATTTCGATACTTGCGGTGGCTCCCCCGCTGGGAGACGAAGACGAAGCCGGCCCGCTCAAGAGCGGCGACAGCCTCGCGACTGGAGACGGCGGGAAGACCTCCGGCCATATGCCCGGAGTCGGAGACTACTCGCGCCCATCACGCGGACGGTCAAGCCGGGATGGTCACCTCGATGGAGCGCACCTCGGCGATGGTCGGAGAGGGCGGGGCGTCGGCCTCGTCCTCGAAGTAGACGTCGATCGCTTCTTGGAGGTTGGTGAGCGCCTCCTCGACACTCGGCCCCTGGCTGGCGACATCGACCTCCACGCCCCGAGCGACGTAGAGTTGCTCGTTCTCGTCGCGGGTGACCACGGCAGTGACCTTCACGCCACCACTGTACCGCCTCCTCGGCCAACGGAGACGGCGTCGGGGGCCCGTCGGACCGGCCGGACCTTCCCCTGGCCGTCGTTGGTGTACCGCTGCGGCCCCCTGCTGCCGGTCAGGTTCGCCACCTGGGAGGGGATGCCCGAGCTCCCACCATCCGGTCCTTGTGCCCCTTGCCCTGGCGGATCAGCACTGACATGCTCGTCTTCGACTCCGCCGAGCGCGACCCCGGCGACGACCTCCGCCTCCACTTCGAGGCCCTGACGCGTCTCGACCCCGACGAGATCCAGGTGGTCAAGACCCTCATCGAGAGCGTCGTCATCAAGGACGACGTCCGCCACAGTGGTCTCGCCCGGGCCGGCTGAGCCCCCAGCGACGGACTCGTCAGGCGACCTCGACCAGTCTCCGATCCTTTCCCACGAAGCACGTCACCAACTGCGACACCTCGGCGTCGAACAGCATGCAGTACACCCAACCCTGCTGCTCCAACGCCACCAGGGTCACCTCGGCACCGGGGAAGGCGTCGAGGTCACTCAGCAGGCGCTCCCCACCCACCACGGCGCTCGGCTTGCGACCAAGCCGGATGCCGTAGATCCGCCGCAGGTGCGCAGTGGCGACACGTCTTCCTCGAGCTTCACCGCCGGCAGCTGCTCGCAGGGCGACGCAGCACCGTTCGGCAGCCACCCACCCCTCCGCTCTGGAGCAAACGAGCTCAGCGAACGGGTGCGTAGGTTCGCCCGAAGTCCTCATTCCTCACCAAGCGCGCTGGCCGAATACTCCACGATCCGATCACAGCGGCAGACGGGGGAACTTCGCCCGCCAGTCGATCAGAAGATCCCTCGCAGCGCCAATGATCTCAGCTCGAAGCTTACTCCGCTGCTCCGAGCGGATCTCCTCCCATTCGCTGCTCAGCCCGATCAGCTCGTTGGGCCTCTCGTCAATCGGGAGTGAACTCGCAAGCCGCCATACCTCGCGCGCTCCAACCTCGGGCTCCACGACACCGGATGTGATCCGAATCGCGATCTCGGCGATCAGGATTCGCGACGCCTCGTCCTCTGACAGCGGTTCCAGCCCCAACTCAGAGATCACCTGAGCAACCAGGTTCCGGACATCGCGCGGGTCATCAGCACCCGATGAAGAGATCAACTCGGCGATCGCGGGAGAGCCCGGCATGCCTGAGCCCAACAGGGTCGTAGCTGCATCGCGGAGCACGCCCACATCCGCACCGCCCACGCGCCAGCGCGCCTCACCATGGCGCCAGCCGCGAACGGACTCTGGATCGAGGTCTAGCGTCCGAGCACTGTCTTCCATTCGACCTGCTGCTCCGTCTCAAGATTCTCATACCAGTGAGTGGAAGACCGGAACCCATCGCCGTCCGTGAACGTCTCACTTGTCAGCTTCGCCCACGCATAGGGGTCCCCACGGTAATCGGCCGCCAAGTCTACTGCAACGTCCAAGGCCCTCGATGTCCCGGCACCGATGATGGGCGTTCCAGCTCCCGCGACCTGACTCTCACTCGCCAGCTGGCGGCTGAGATTCAGGGCACTCGTCGAACTGTAGGCGCTCGCGTCAGCAGTAGCCTCTGTGGCAGCTCACCCGGCAAATCGGTCGATCAGATCCTCCAGAATTACTCCCTCGGGAGAAGGGCGGTACTCGCGGTCAAACCCCGTGCGTGCGAGACGCTCCGTGAAGCAGCCTCGGAAACGCTCCGCGATACCAGCAGCCACCAAGATGGTACTCGTCTGCCCACAGTCGGGGAGGCAATCCTGAACTACCTGTCGTAGGTCAGCCGGGAGGTATGCGGCCGCCCTGAGGTAGCCACACAGCTCCGGCGATACTCGGACGGACCTCACCCACTCGCCCCCGCGCCGGACATCGGGTTGACCGAGACAACCTGGCCCGTTGGTGGATTGATGACCACCCGCGCATCATTTCCAGTGTAGATCTTGAAGGGGCGCCCAAGATCATCCACCCCTTCCGTGATGCTGTTCGGGTTCTTAAAGGCGTTCAGTATCGCTTGTGGAGTGGTCCCCGCTCTCCCGGCACCGTCCCCGATGACGCGGTCTATGCCATGGCTTTTGAAGCCCGTGATATCCGCGCCATCGCTCGCAGTAATGGTAATCCCACCGTCTGTGGCTCCGCGGGGCAGGAGGCTTCCTACGCCGACGCCGATACCGCCAGAGGCCGCCCCGCCGAGGCCTCCGAGCACTCCGGAGATGCCGACCTGGCCCCAGTTGATCTGCCCCGTCTGCTGCTGCTGCTGAAGGGCATCGCCGAGGGCACTGCCCAGGGCGCCACTCAGGGCCGCACAGCCGATAGCCCCGACACCGGCGGTCAACGCCGTGCATCCGAAGAAGACCCCCACTCCCACAGCGACGCCGGCGATGTCTCCGGCGTGTGCCCCGGCCCACCCCTCCGCCGAGCTCACCCATTGGCCGGGACAGAAGCCCGAGCATGCGGTGACCTGCGAGGTGAGGGCCGCGAATTGCGCTTGGATCCCCTGGACCTGGTCCTCCACCCGGGCGGCTGCCAGGGCGGCGTTGGTGGCTGCATCCGCATCGCTCACCCCGGTCAGGTACCCACCGGCTGCCTGGGTCTGAGCCAGGAGCGCTTCATGATATCCAGGGTCGATCGCCTGCATCTCCCCCGAACATCCCGCGTTGTTCTGGCAGGCGGAGGTGGACTGGAGGATCGCGGTGGCGGCTGCCTGGGTCGCGGCCTGGTCGTAGGCGGTGGCGACCTGCTGCTCCCCTTCGCAGCCGCTGTTGGTGCAGGCCGGGTCGCTGGGGGACGTCGGGGAGTAGGCGTCGGCATAGTCGGTCCCCGCATCGCCCCCTGCCGCCCGGCAGCTGGCCGGATCCGGGGAGTTGTCGCAGGGGTCGTGCCCCGCCGGGTCCTTCAGGTTGATGGGGTTGGCGTTGGCGTACACATAGGTGTCCGCCGTCAGCGGGTCCGACCCGATCGACACGTCCTGGGCGGTCGATCCCGGGTGGTAGGCGTCGGGGGTCGTGAAGGCCGCCTTCTTGGGATCGTAGGTCCGGCTCCCGAACGTGTAGTCCCCGGTGGTGGCGTCCCGCTGGGCGAACTGGTAGCCCAGCTCGGTCAGCTCCGTCGCGCTCGTCGCGGCGCTGACGCACGGGTTGCTGCTGCTCGTCGTCTGCACCGGCGACCCGTAGATGTCGTACTTCAGCACGCAGGTGGCGGCCCCATTGGTGGCCGACCCGGTCACCGTCCCGACGTTCCCCTGGCCGTCGTTGGTGTACCACTGCGGCCCCCCGCTGCCGGTCAGGTTCGCCACCTGGGAGGGGATGCCCGAGCTCCCCAGGAGCAGGCTCAGATCGTTCTCGGCAGTGCCCACCACGCCGCCCGACCCCGCCTGGCCCTTCTGGATCAGCGCCACCTCGCTCCCCATGCTCGAGTAATGGTCGTCCCAGTAGCCGTTGCCGTCCTGCTCGGTGACAACCCTACCAAGGGCGTCGTACGTGGTGGTGGTCGTGGTGCTGGCCGGCGCGGGACCGCAGGCCGTGGGCCGGCTGCTGGTCACCGCCACCGCACTCGCCGTCTGGCCGAAGCCGTCGTACTGGTAGGTGGTGCAGGTGTCGCTCTCCAGCCTCCCGTCCGCGTCATACGTGTCGGTCTGCGTGCCAGCGGCCGACGTTGTCTGGCTCAGGCTGTCGTTCGCGTTGTACTGCGACGTCGTGCTGCTCCCCGGCCTCAGCAAAGGCGAGGCCCACCCTGGTGAGCGCCCCGTCAGCATCCGCCCGATCACTCTTGCATCCCAAATCGCAGGCTCTGCACGCTAATGGCGCGTGACAGCGAACTTGCAACGACGCCAACGACGCCAACGACGAGGGAAACCAGACGAGTGAGGAGTAGTCGTCGTGCTGTCACCTCCCAGTTACGCGTGCACCTCGAATCTCAGCCACCGGAGGTTGGTATTCTCGGCGGGACTTCATACGGAAATCCCGGAGATGTTTCAGATTCACCAACGGCGAGAGGTCGTTGTTGACGGGGTGGGTCGTCCCCCACAGATGAAGAGTTTCTAGCTTCTCCAGACGCGCAAGTGGTGCGAGTGAGGGAACTTCCGAACCATCTGAGAACTCCAACGAGCGGAGGTTTGTCAGCTGCCCTACGTCATTGAGCGATTTGACCGCCCGGCAACGCTCCATTCTGAGCTCAGTCAGCGTTTCCGCTACCGCGCATAGGGCAGATATGTCATGAAGACGCACGGCCCACATCAGTCGGAGAGTCTCCAGATCACGCAATGAACTCAGCCCCATAAGCGTCTCAAGTTCGGGTGCTTCCTTGATTTGGAGGATCCGCAGGCTGGTGTGGGTGCAAACTGGTAGAAGGTCGGTTGCGTCGTACTTGGTGGTAGAAATGACCTCTAGGCCACCCGCGAACCGCACCGATTTCTCGATAGCGGGCCATGCCGCTGCGACGGACCGCACGTTTGGCGTCAACTTGAGGTCAAGTTCCACACCCGGTGCTATCGCAAGTGAAACATGACACAGGTGTTGCCCAAGATTCGCAATTGGCGTTGGGTCTTCGATGCCGCGATCCAGCAAGTAGAGCCTTGCGACAGGAAGATCGGAAGTCATGAAATCGAGCGATCCGCCGCTCTTGAAACCCTTCGCATAATTCAGCACCAGACCGTCGGCACGCCCGTCCATCAACGGAACCGCAGCCCCAGGCGTCCAGTCACCAATGACTACGACATTGTTGCCGGCGGGCGTCCGTTCTATGGTGTAGGTGTCGCTCAAGGCCTTACGTACCCTGGGCCCATGAGAGAGATTCTAGCCTGACCGATAGGATTCCGTATGTTCAGCACGTCTAGTGCTTCAGGTCCGCCATATCCAGTGCCACCCAGTCACGGATGACCCGGCATGCAGGTCACTGTCACCGTGCGGGTTGCGGAAGGCTAGGGAAGGATCACAGGCGTGTCAATGGGACCCCCTCCCCCGGATCGCGGCGCCGGTCGGCGCGGGCGGTCGGCTCCGCGGCCGCCCCTGCCGGACGCGGGGTTCAGCGGGTGGACGTGGCCGCGGTCAGCGGGATCGCGCCCCGCGAGCGTCGGAGCGCCGCCCAAACCCGCCCCGTCCCGTACGAGAGCGCAGCGAACGCACCCACGAAGAAGCCGATCGGCCAGTTGGACAGGTACGAGATGGCGATGGCCAGCCAGACGGTGAGCAGCGCGATGGCCACCGACAGGAGCATGGCCGGGAGGGGGCGGTCGGTGAACGACCGGGCCGCGGCGGGGGGACCGATCATCAGGCTGAAGATCAGCAGCGCCCCGACGACGGGGACTGTCATGGCCGTGGCCAGGGCGAGGATGACGAGGAAGGCCATCTCCAGGCGATGGGCGCTGATCCCCCTCGCCTCGCCGACCTCGGGGACGAGGGAGGAGAGCATCAGGGGTCGGTACAGGGCGATCGTCGCCGCGATGCAGACGGCGCCCAGCACGGCCACCGGCACGAGCTCGAGGGTGCTGACGCCGAGGACCTCACCGAAGAGCAGGGAGTAGATCTGGGGTTCGTACTCCTGGCTCTGGCTGAGGAACAGGGCACCGACGGCGAGCATCACCACCAGGGCGAGGGCGGTGGCCACGTCCTGGCGGCCCCGGCGGCCGAGGGCCCCGATGCCGAGCGCCGCGAGGAGGGCGCAGCCGCCGAGACCGAGCAGGGGGTTGAAGCCGAACACGTTGGCGGCGGCGGCACCGGCGAAGGCGCCGTTGGGGATAGCGTGCGCGGGGAAGGCGGAGCCGCGCAGCACGACGAAGAAGCCGACCACACCGGCGATGACGGCGACGACGGTCGCCGCCACCCACGTGTTGACCATGAAGCCGGAGAACACCCCTATCCCCCACCCTCGGCCGGCGCGAACTGGGGGCGGTTCACGGCTGGACCGCCAGGGCGGTGGCCGTCGCCGCGCGGCGGCGGCCCCGCGACGCCGCCCGGACGCCGGGCAGGCCGGAGACCAGGTAGAGCACGAAGATGAGGGCGACGATGAAGAAGCTGACCGGGTAGCCCTGGCCGGTCGAGCTCCAGTCGTAGCTGTCGTAGGCGAGCAGGACACCCAGCCAGGTCGCCCCCACCCCGATCGCGCAGGCCATGGCGATGGCCCAGCCGATCCGCCGGGTCAGCCGCAGCGCCGTCGCCGCCGGGCCGATGAGCAGCGCCGTCGACAGGATGGCGCCGATGGTGAGAGCGGAGAGGCCGACCGCGACGGCGAGCGCCGCCATGAAGAGGAGGCCGATCAGGCGCAGCGGGATCCCCCGCGCGGCGGCGACGTCTTCGCTCACCGAGCTGAGCAGGAGGGGGCGGTAGACGAGGGCGATGATCGCCACCGAGACCAGCCCAAAGGCGATGACGAGGGGGACGGTCCCGGCGCCGACGATGAAGATGGACCCGAAGAGGATCTGCTGGGTGGCGCCGGTGGTGGCCCCCACCGTGGTGTCGAGGTAGAGGATGAGGGCGGCCAGCCCGATCGCCGCCCCCAGCACGATGCCGGTGGCCAGGTCCCGGCCCCGAACGCGCCGGATGCCGATGAGGTCCATCACCCCGGCGCCGAAGATGCCGAAGCCCACGAAACCGAGCAGCGGGGCGATGCCCAGCAGCAGCGCGCCGGAGCCGCCGGCGGTGGAGACGTCGGTCAGAGCATGGCCGGCGAAGGACTGGCCGCGGACGACGGTGAAGATCCCCACGACGGCCGAGACGGCGGCCGCGGCGGCGCCGATAATGAGGGCGACATGGACAGGCTGGCTGCTGAAGAACCCCGGCTCGACGACCCAGGTGAGGAGCTGGCGCATGCCGGTCAGGTCACCCGCACGATGACGTCGGGGGCCAGGGGATCGAGCTCGGCGTGCTCCTGGCCGGCGATGACCAGGATGCGGCCGTGGACGTTGATGACGTCGACGTGGTGCCCGTACAACCGGCTGAGCACGTCGCCCCGGATGACCTCCTCGGTGGCCCCGCTGATGGCGTGGCCGCCGGCGATGTAGACGACCCGATCCATCACCGGCAGCAGCGGGTTGATCTCGTGCGCCGAGAGGAGCACGGCGACCCCCTGCTCGGCGACGATGCGGCCGAGCAGGGAGACGATCTCCTGGCTGCTGCGTAGGTCGAGGTTGGCGAGGGGCTCGTCGAGCAGCAGCAGCCGCGGGCGGCTGATCAGGGCGTGGGCGATGAGGACGCGCTGCTGCTCGCCCCCTGAGAGGCTGCCGACCCGGGCGTTGGCGAAGCCCTCGGCGCCGACGGCGCGGAGCATGGAGTCGACGGCCTGCGTGCGCTGCCGGGAGGGGAGCGGCATGCCGAGGCGGTGGCCGTCGAGGCCCAGGGCCACGAGGTCCCGGGCCCGCAGCGGGACGTCGGGGTCGAGGAGGACCTTCTGGGGGACGTAGCCGATGATGCGGTTCTTCCTCGAGCGCGGCTGCCCCAGCACGGCGACGGTCCCGGCCGACGGCCGCTGCAGGCCGAGGATGGCCCGCAGCAGCGTGGTCTTGCCGGCCCCGTTGGAGCCGATCATCCCGGTGAACTCGCCGGACCGGATGGCGAAGGTGACGTCCTGGAGGATCTGCCGGCCGCCCAGCGACACGCTGATCCCCTCGACGCGAAGGATCTCGCTCGCTCCCGGCGAGCCGTCCGGCGGCGCCACGGCCGCCGCAGCCGGGCCCATGGAGCGGGCGGCGACCATCACAGGTGCTCCGTCGAGGTGCCGGCGGCGACGGCCGCCTGGAGGGCCTGCGTCTCGGCGAGCATCCACGACTGATAGTCATACCCGGGCGTCGGCATGGTCTCGTAGACACCCACCACGGGGATGCCCGCCTGCTCGGCGGCGGTGCGGAACGACGACGTCAGCGCGTCGACCACCTGCTCGTTGTAGACGAAGACCTTCACCTGGTGGTTGGTGAAGAACCCGTTCTCCAGGGAGATGTCCTGAGGGGAGGGGTCGACGCCGTTCATGATGTCGGCCTGGAACTGGAAGGGGGTGAGGTTGTCGGCGCCCATCGCCTGGAGGAGGTAGTCGGCGACAGGCTCGGTGGTCGCCACCGGCGCCCCCGAATCCGCGGCCTTGAAGGCGGCGATCGCGTCCAGCCAGGGGGTCAGGGACGTGTCGAAGGTCTGGAGGTTCGCCTGGAAGTAGGCGGCGTGCGCGGGCTGGAGGGCCGACAGATCCTTGGCCATGGCCGCCGCCACCTTCGGCATGGTGGTGGGGTCGTACCAGAGGTGGGGATTCGGCGTGCTGTCGGGCAGGCCGAGCAGGCTCTGCACGTCGATCACCTTCCGGCTCGAGTTGGGCGACGCCGACTCGATCTTGTTCATGAAGCCGTCGTAGCCCACGCCGTTCTGGACGATGAGCTGAGCCGCGCTCACCTCCTCGGCCACGCTCGGGCTGGATTCGAAGGTGTGCGGGTCGGTGTTGGGGTTGTTCAGGATCGACTCGGCGCGGACGTACCTGCCGCCGATCTGCCCCAGGACGTTGGCGTACTCGTTCTCGGCGCCGATGGCACCGATCACGCCCGGAGCGGGGTTCGCCGCGCCGCCGCAGCCGGCGACCACCATCGCCAGCGTGGCGGTCAGCCCCCAGGCGGCGAGGGTGAACCGGCGTGGGCTCCTCATATCGGGTACCATTGCAGATAGCTTATCCGTTATGATTTCCGTTAGCAAACACATGCAGCCATTCGCATCGGACAGCCGGGACGCGCCCGCCGGAGATCCGGCGGGTTTCCGCGCGGGGGGCCAGGCCAGGGCGGCCTCCCTCCTTCAGGCGCTGGGAAACCCCATCCGGCTGGCCATCGTCCGGGAACTGGCGGGCGGCGGGCTCTGCGTCCATGAGCTGGTCGACCGGCTGGGTGGGCAGGGCAGCGGGATCGCCCAGCCGCTCGTCTCCCAGCACCTCCGCGTGCTGCGGTCGGCCCGGGTGGTGGTGGCGGGCCGGCGGGGCAAGGAGAACCTGTATGAGCTCGTCGACTCCGAGGTGGCGGGACTCGTGGCCCGCGCCCTGGAGCACACGAGGAGGCACCCGTGACCGCGCGTGCAGAGGCAGATCCCGGCCGGCCGGTGGGGGTGCGCTCCACGGCGCAGAAGCGGGCGCTGGCCGGCGTCCTGGCCCGGACCACCACCTTCCGCAGCGCCCAGGAGCTGCACGCGGCACTGCGCGAGGAAGGGCAGCGGATGGGCCTGACCACCGTGTACAACCAGCTGCGCGCCCTCGCCGACGCGGGCATGGTCGATGTGCTCCAGGCGGAGGACGGCGAGGCGCTGTACCGCCGCTGCGGCACGCCGAGCCACCACCACCATCTCCTCTGCCGCGTGTGCGGCCGCACCGTCCTGGTCGAGGGCCGGACCGTGGAGCGCTGGGCGGCGAGGATCGCTGCGCACGAGGGGTTCGTGGACGTGGCGCACACGCTGGAGTTCACCGGAACCTGCGGCGACTGCTCACGCACCGCCCCCGGATCGTCGGTTGGTGGCTGACCCCGGACCCGCGGATCAGGGTGAGGACGTCGCCGCGGCCACCACGTCGACGGTCGCCGACCAGCTCTGTTCGACCGAGCCATCCGGACAGGACAGCGAGGAGGACAGGGTCGTGAAGCCTGGCGACACCGCCCGATACACCTCGTCGGTTGCTCCGCGCGGCGGCAGGGGCAGGGGGATCGGCAGGATCGCGATGACGCCGGGGTCCGCCGTCTGCACCGAGGTCCAGCCGCATCCGTCCGTGGCTGGGTGGAGGAGTTCGACTCCCACCGCCTGGCACGGCACCATGCGGTAGGTGTTGCCGCTGTCGGCGTTGCCCAGCGGGAACCAGGCGACCTCGCCGGGGCCGGTTCCCGTCTGGCAGCTGGCAGCGGTGGTCACCGTGATCACGGTGGAGGTGACGGTCGGTGAGGATCCGGACGGTGTGGCGGCGATCCTGCCTGGCACCCCGCAGCCCGCCAGGCAGGCGGCCACCGCCGCCGCCATGGCGAGGCCCCGGGATCCCAGCCTCATGCGCCCGTCCCCTGACATCCGTGGCAAACCCGACAAGCGGTGGAACGGGTTCCGGGTCGCCACGGGTACGGCCGGGTGAAGCGGCATCGGGGCCGGCGGTACCATCCCGCCGTGGCCGAGCCCCAGCCGCTCTCCGAGGCCGAATTCCGCGCCATCTACGCGAAGGTCCCCCGCCTCACCGTCGAGATCATCCTCGCCGACGAGCGCGGCGTCCTGCTGACCCGCAGGGCGATCGAGCCGTGCCGGGGACTGTGGCACCTCCCCGGGGGGACGGTCCGATTCGGTGAGCCGCTCATGGAGGCGGTGCGCCGGGTCGCCGCCGACGAGCTCGGCATCTCCGTCTCGGCGGCCCGGATGGTCGGGGCCATCGAGTACCCGAGCCACTACCTCAACGGTCTGGACTGCCCGGTCGGCCTCGCCCACCTGGTGACCGCCCACGGCGGGACCCTGCGCCTCGGCCCGTCGGCGAGCGAGTCCGGCTGGTTCACCCGGCTGCCCCGGGACATGCACGAAGAGCAATGGCGCTTCCTCGAACGGCTGGGCCTGGCCGAGGCACCGGCCGGCAACCCGTAGCAGGCAGGGCGCCGGGGTCCCGGCACCCGCTTCACGCCCCGGCGAGTGCCCTCAGGCTGGCCAGTGCCTCGTCGCCGGTGCCGTCGGGGAGTGAGCACCCCGGGGCGATGACGAACCGCTGACCGAACCGCTCGATCAGTGCGGCGACGCGGGCGGCGGCGGCCGCATCCGCCGGCCCGGACCGGTTCTCGGCGATCCCTCCCATGACGAACTTGCCGGGCAGCGACCGGGCCCCGTCCTCGAGGCGGAGAGGGCTCTCCACCTCGCTCCAGCCGGCGACCTGGACCGGGTACTGCGCATACCGCTCGACGGTGTCGACCCTGCCGTGGAGGTGGAGAAGGCGGAGCTCGGCCGCGGCCGCGCCCCGGAGGCCGGCCAGGTCGTAGGGGACGCCCAGCTCCGAGTACTCCGCCGCGGTGAGGACGTCCTGCCCCCAGCAGGAGTAGTAGACGCCGTCGGCACCGGCCTCGACGCAGGCCTGGGCGAGGCCGCCGACCACGCCGGCGAGGGCGGAGAGGACGCCGTGGGCAACCGCCCGGTCCCCGTCCGCCATCTCGCGCAGCGCCGCCGGGCCGCACCACAGCCCGACCAGGGCGAGCGGCGAGAAGATCGTGACCAGCACCACGTCCTGGGGCTCCAGCTCGCGCCGCACCAGCTCGACGGTTCGCACGTACTCGGCGGCCCGCCCGGTGGTCACGGCGGATCCGAAGCGGCGCAGCTGTGCCACCTGCGACCAGGAGGTGAGCGCCCGGTCCTCGAAGAGGAGGGGGATGTCGGGCATGATCTTGGCCGCCGACAGCCGGTGGCAGCGGTAGAAGTCGACCGTCCGGCGCGCCAGCTCGTGCGGTTCGTCGATGCGGAAGTGCTTCCAGAGCAGGACCGGCGGGCTGTCCAGCGGCTCCGACCGGATCATGGAGCGCAGCGGGCCGCCGCCGCCGGAGATGCTCATCGCGCCGCCCTGGTCACGGCGGGAATCGTAGCCAGCCCCCGCGGTGCGCCGCCGGCTCGGCGGCTCAGCCGGCGATCTGGACTGTGACCAGCTCCAGGGTGTCGTGCGCCTCGTGGACCGCGGCGCACCCGGGGCAGATCAGCATGTGCCCGGCGCTCTGCTCCCGGCCCACCGGGCCGGAGAAGCCGCAGCCACAGCTGAGGGTCGGTGAGAACGTGTCGATCTCCAGCCGGGACCCCTCGAGCGGCCCGTCGGCGGTCAGCACGCGGAAGGCCTGCTCCACCTCCTCCACCTCGATGGTGACGGGGCAGCGCACCAGGACGAGCGTCACGGTCCTCCCCCTGGCCCGCCGCTCGCACTCGGCGACGAGCTCCTCGACCAGCGACAGCTCATGCACGCTCCGTCCCCTCCACCTGCGCGGCCTCGATGGCGGCCATGACCGCCCTCGCCGCCCGCGGGACGGCTCGGACGACCGCGTCGGAGAGCCCCCAGCCCACGTCGAAGCTCTCGGCTCCGACGCTGACCACGACCGCCTCGGGCGCGGCGCGGTAGAGGACCCGGGCCAGGGCGAGGAGATCGGCGGGACGCATGCCGTGGGAGAAGACGTCCGGGGAGCTTCCCTCGCCCAGATGCGGCGAGGCCTCCAGCGGCTCGGTGGCCACGCTGCCGGCGGGGCGGTCCATGGCCGCGTCGATGAAGACGACGAGGCTGGCACGGCCCACCGCCTCGGCCAGCTCGGGCAGGAGCTCCTGGGTCGAGACGACCAGGGCGCCGTCCCCCTCCAGCTCGGCGGCGAGCATCTCCGCCACCTCGGGGCCGACGCCGTCGTCGCCACGCAGCGTGTTGCCGAAGCCGACCACCAGGACGCGCCCTCTCCGCCCCGACGCCCCCTCGGGCGTCCCGTGCGCGGCGCCTGCGGCGGCTCCCGTCAGCGGGACACCTGGCGCAGCAGGTCGCCCCCGGCGTCACGGATGTCCACCAGGAGCGGCATCTGGCCGATGGCGTGCGTCGAGCAGCTCAGGCAGGGGTCGTAACAGCGGATCACCGCCTCCACCCGGTTGAGCATCCCCTCCTTGACGTCGGCACCCTTGACGTAGTGGCGCGCCACCTGGGCGACGCTGCGGTTCATCGCCAGGTTGTTGTGGCCGGTGGCGATGACCAGGTTCACCCACTGGATGAGGCCGTCGTCGTCGACGCGATAGTGGTGGATGAGGATGCCCCGGGGCGCCTCGGCGACGCCGACACCCTCGCTGCGGTTGATCTGCGCCTTGGCCCGGACGTGCGGATCGAGGATGTCGGGCTCGGAGAGGATCTCGTCGATCATGTCGATGCAGTGGAGGATCTCGATGAGCCGGGCGTAGTGATAGTGGAAGGAGCTGGAGGGGTAGCGGCCGAGACGCTCGCGGTACTCGAGAAGCTCGGCGTCGGCCGCCGGCGTCCCCAGCCGCTCCACGACGTTGAGCCGCGCCAGGGGGCCGACGCGATAGATGCCCGCCGGGTACCCGAGTGGCTTGAAGTACGACGACTTCAGGTACGACCAGGGTTCCACCGCCTCCCCGAGGTAGTCCCAGTACGAGCGGGTGTCCACCTGGTCGGCCAGCACCCAGCCGGTGCCGTCGACGACACGCAGAAGGCCGTCCGAGTACGCGGCGTTGCCACCCTCGTGCACCAGGCCCATGTAGAGGCTGGGGAAGTCGCCGAAATGGGCCGCCTCCTCGGTGCGCGAGGCGACGTTGGCCTTGAACCACTCGAGGGTGCGCCGCGCGCGGGCGCGGGCGTCGGGGATCTCCGCCAGGATGGCGTCGCGCTGCTCCGCCTGCAGGGGACGGCTCACCCCTCCGGGCACGACCCAGGCCGGGTGGATCCGGCGGCCTCCCAGCCGTTCGATGATCTGCTGGCCGAACCGCCGCAGGGCGATGCCGTCGCGGGCCAGCTCGGGCGCCTTCTGCGCCACGCCGACCAGGTTGCGCAGCGCCGGGTCCGAGTCGAACCCGAGCAGCAGGTCCGGAGACGACAGGTGGAAGAAGCTGAGGGCGTGGGACTGCGTCACCTGGGCCAGGTTCATCACCCGGCGCAGCCGGACGGCCACCGGGGGCACGGCGACACCGAGGATCTCGTCGCAGGCCTTGGCCGAGGCGAGCAGATGGCTGACCGGGCAGATGCCGCAGATGCGCGCCATCAGGGAGGGCATCTCGTGCATCGGCCGGCCCTGGCTGATCCGCTCGAAGCCGCGGAACTGGGTGACGTGGAAGTGGGCGTCGGCGACGTGACCGTGCTCGTCCAGCTGGATGGTGATCTTGGCGTGTCCCTCGATCCTGGTGACCGGTTCGATGACGATCGTCTTCTCAGCCAAAGATGGTCACCCCAGCTAGATCGGGCGTCTGTCCGGAGAGCAGCGACTCGATCGCATTGAAGATGGTGTCGGCGGACGGCGGGCACCCCGGGATGAACACGTCCACCTTGACCACGGCGTGCACCGGCCGCACCTCGTCGAGCAGGCGGGGCACCACGCTGGTGGGGATGCCGGGGTGAAGCGTCACGTTCTCCAGGTAGGCACGCTCCAGGATCGGCTTGGGCCCGTACGGGTTGCGCATGCCGGGGACGTTCGCGGTCACGGCGCAGTCGCCCAGCGAGACGAGGATCCTGGTCTTGCGCCGCACCTCGAGAATCTTGCGCAGGTCGTCCGCCGAGCTCACCGCCCCCTCGACCAGGGTCACGTCGACGTCGTCGGGGAAGTCCTTGACGTCCACCAGCGCGCCGTAGACGAGGTCGGCACGGGCGACGACCTCGAGGAGGCGCTCGTCCATGTCGAGGAGCGACATGTGGCATCCGGAGCATCCGTCGAGCCAGATGGTGGCGAGGCGCGGCTTGCTCATCACGACCTCCCGTTGCGGGCGACGAGGTAGGGGACGTACGGCCGCCGGCGCCTGGCCTCGGCCACCGAGCGCCCCTTCTCCATGAGGGCCCCGGTGGGGCACACCTGGATGCACTTGCCGCAGCTCGTGCAGGTGGTGGACTGGCCCCAGGGGGTTCCCAGGTCGGTGATCAGCCGTGCGTCCGTGCCGCGACCCATGACGTCCCAGGTGTGTGCTCCCTCGATCTCGTCGCACACCCTCACGCAGCGCGTGCAGAGGATGCAGCGGTTGTGATCGATGGCGAAGCGTTCGTGGGTCGCGTCGATGGTCGCCACCGGGTGCAGCGACAACAGCTCGAAGTGGGTGATGCCGAGCTGCTTGGCGTGGCTCTGCAGCTCGCAGTGGGTGTCCGCCACGCAGACCGAGCAGACGTGGTTGCGCTCCTGGAAGAGCAGCTCGATGATCTGGCGGCGGAACCCGGTGAGGCGCTCCGACACCGTGACCACCTGCATGCCCTCCTCGATCTCGGTGACGCAGGCGGGGAAGAGCTTGCGCTGGCCCTCGATCTCCACCATGCAGAGGCGGCAGGCGCCGATCTCGGAGAGGCCCTCCATGTGGCAGAGGGTGGGGATGGCGATGCCGTTCTCCTCGGCCACGTCGAGGATCGACTGGCCGCTGGTGCCGGCGACATCCTGGCCGTCGATGACCAGCGTCAGAACGGTCATCGGACGGCCTCCCCGGCCGGCGCCGCCGCCGGGTCCATGGTGCAGACCCCGGCCGGGCAGACATGGTCGTCGACGTGGGCCAGGTACTCGTCGCGGAAGTAGCGCAGCGTGGAGAAGACCGGATTGGGCGCACCCTGGCCGAGGCCGCAGAGGCTGGTGCTGCGCACCATCTCGGCGAGCCTCTCCAGCCGCTCGATGTCCTCGCGGACCGCCAGGCCCCGCGTGATGCGGTCCAGCAGGCCGTACATCTGCGCCGTGCCGGCGCGGCACGGCACGCACTTGCCGCACGACTCCTCGCGGCAGAAGTCCATGAAGAACTTGGCCACGTCGACCATGCAGGTCCCCTCGTCCATGACGATCATGCCGCCGGAGCCCATGAGCGACCCCGCCTTGGCCAGCGACTCGTAGTCGACCGGCATGTCGAGGAACTGCTCGGGCATGCAGCCGCCGGAGGGACCGCCGGTCTGCACCGCCTTGAACTTCCTGCCTCCCGGCAGGCCGCCGCCGATGTCGAAGACGATCTCGCGCAGGGAGAGACCGAGGGGGATCTCGATGAGGCCGGTGTTCACCACCGCGCCGGCGAGCGCGAAGACCTTGGTCCCCTTGCTCTTCTCGGTGCCGATGGAGCTGTACCAGCCCGCCCCCCTGGCGATGATGGTGGGGATGCTGGCCAGCGTCTCGACGTTGTTGATCAGGGTCGGCTTGCCCCACAGCCCGGACACCGCCGGGTAGGGCGGGCGGGGCCTCGGCGTGCCGCGGCCGCCCTCGATGGAGGCGATCAGGGCCGTCTCCTCGCCGCAGACGAAGGCGCCGGCGCCGATGCGGACCTCGATGTCGAAGCTGAAGGTGGACTCGGCGATGCGCGGGCCCAGCAGCCCGGCCCGCTCCGCCTGGCGGATCGCCGTGGTGAGTCGCTTCACCGCCAGCGGGTACTCCGCCCGGACGTAGACGTAGCCGTGGCTGGCGCCGACCGCATAGGCGGCGATGGCCATGCCCTCCAGCACCTGCTGCGGGCAGCTCTCCAGCACGCTCCGGTCCATGAAGGCGCCCGGGTCGCCCTCGTCGGCGTTGCAGACCACGTACTTGCCGTCGTCGGAGGTCGCCTTGGCCACCGTGCTCCACTTGAGCCCGCTGGGATAGCCGGCGCCGCCCCGGCCGCGGATGCCGCTGTGGGTGATCTCGGCGACGACCTCGGCGGGCGTCATGCTGGTCACCACCTTGGTGAGCGCCTCGTAGCCACCGGAGGCGACGTAGTCCTCGACCCGCTCGGGGTCGATGCTGCCGCAGCGCTCCAGCACCACCCTGACCTGGTGTGCGAAGAACGGATCGGAGGCGATCTCCCGGCCGCCCTTCCCGGCGCCGGCGAGCGACGCCACCACCTGGTCCAGGGCCCGGTCGTCACCCGCGTCCACATGATCGAAGAGGCGGCCCTGCTCGGGCACCTCGACGAGCGGCCCCGCGGCGCAGAGGCCGAGGCAGCCGACGCGCCGCACCGCGACGTCGTCGAGGCCGCGCGCCGTCACCTTCTCGCACAGCGAGTCGAAGACGGCGTCGGATTGCAGCGACAGGCATCCGGCGGCCTGGCAGACGTTGGCCGACGCGCGGATGGGGCCCTCGGGCAGCAGCGTCTCCTGCCGCCGGCGCCGCACCGGTGCGGCCGGCGCCCCGCCTGCTTCTGTCATAGCGCCTCCAGAATGCGGTTCATCTCCGCGGCGGTCATCTTCCCGTGCACGTCGCCGTCGACGACGACGGCGGGCGCCATGCTGCAGGCGCCCAGACAGCGGGCGTTGAGCAGCGACACCCTGCCATCCGGCGTGGTGCCGCCGGCATCGATGCCGAGCGTGTCGCGAAGTCCCTGGAGGATGCCCCGGGCGCCGTTGATGTAGCAGGCGGTTCCGGTGCACACCACGCAGGTGTGCAGCCCCTGCGGCTTCATCAGGAAATGCGAGTAGAAGGTGGCGACGCCGACGACCCGGCTGGGAGGAACTCCCAATGCCTCGCTCACATAGGCGAGCGCCTGGTCGTCGAGGTACCCAAAGACCTCCTGCACCGTGTGCAGGACTTCGATGAGCCCGTCTGGCCGCCCACCGAGGCGGCGGATTCGCACATCGACCTGGCGCCAGCGGCGGTCGTCGCTGGGAGGGGTCAGCGTCGCGCCTTTGGGCTGCGCGCCGGCGGCGTCCTCTCTGTTGGGCGGTGCTACGGAGACAGACATCGCTGGGGCCTGACTATAGCCGATCCCGGCGGGAACCTGCGACGGCGATCACGGTGCTATTCCTCAATGAAAATGCACTCGCCGGCGCACTGATCCTTGGCGTCGCGAACCGCGTCCTCGAGCCCCGCGGGCACCGCCGCGGGCTCCGCGCTGCCGCCCGGGTTGTGCACCACGTCACCCTCTTTCACATAGGCCAGGCCGTCGTCGCGGAGGGTGAACACGGCGGGGCACAGGTCCTCGCAGAGGCCATCGCCAGTGCAGAACTTCTGATCGATCCAGACCTTCATCCCATCATCTCCATGTCCGTTCTTCAGGGACGGGCGTCCGCCCAGGAACGGAGCGTCCTCATGTAGTTGACACGCTCGAAGACCTCGCCGTCGCCGGCGGCCGTCTGCGACATCGAACCACGCAACTGGTCGGCCGATTCGTACTCGTGCTCGACGAGCCAGGTGCGCAACTCCTCCTCCACCGCGATGAGCCGTTCCGGACCGGAGCGGAGCAGCTCCGAGGTCATCATCACAGCGCTGGCGCCCACCGCCAGGGCCTTGGCGGCATCCCTGCCCGAGTGCACCCCGGAGGTGGCGGCCAGCGAGACCGACGCGGGAAGCTGGGGCCGCAGGATGGCGATCCAGCGCAGCGGCAGCCCCAGCTCGACGGAGGTGGAGAGCTCCAGCCGGCAGAGGACGTCCATGCTCTCGAGGTCGATGTCGGGCTGGTAGAAGCGGTTGAAGAGCACGAGCCCGGCGGCGCCGGCCTGGGTGACCTGGCGGGCGAAGGCGGCCATGGCGGAGAAGTAGGGGGAGAGCTTGACGGCGACCGGCACGGTGGCGACCCGGCACGCCTCGGCGACCACCTCCAGGGTGGCGGCCTCGACGTCCTGGGCGGTGAGGGCGGGATTCGCCGCCAGGCGGTAGACGTTCAGCTCGAGGGCGTCGGCACCGGCGCCCGCCATCATGGCCGCGTAGCGGCTCCACGCCCCCGCGGTGGTGGCGTTGATGCTGGCGATCACCGGGACATTGACGGCCTTCTTGATCCTCTCCAGGTTGGCCAGGTACTGATCGGCGACGGTGGCGAGGTTCATGGTCGGGAAGTAGCTCGAGGCCTCCCCCTGGACGTCGGCACCCATCTCCAGGGCGCGGGCGAATCCCACCTCCTCGGCAACGATCTCCTCCTCGAAGAGGGAGGGCAGCACCAGGGCGCCGACACCCGCGGCGGCGAGCCGGCGGGCGGTGTCCACGTCGCCGGTCAGAGGGCTGGGCGAGGCGATCAGGGGCGAGCGCAGGGTGAGCCCGAGGTACCGGGTGTCGAGGTTCGGCGTGGTCATTCCACCTCCTCCCCGGCCGGTGCCACCGGCTGGGCCTCCTCGGCGTCTCCGCCCTGCCCGGTGTCGTGCACCACCGTCCGCTGCAGGCCGGCCAGCTGCGTGTAGAAGCGCCAGCGCTCGGCGGCGTCGCCGCTGAGCAGGCCGAGGAGCTCCTTGGCCCGCTCGGGGTGGCTGCGGGCCAGGGCCGCGTAGCGGACCTCGGTGCTGACGAAGTCGGCGACGGAGACGTCGGGCTCCCGGGAGTCCAGGGTGAAGGGCTGACCGGCCGCGTCCTCGGTGGGCCGGAACCGGTAGAGGGGCCAGTACCCGGAGCGCACGGCGTCCTTCTGGTGGGTCATCGACGTCGCCATGTCGATGCCGTGGGCGATGCAGGTGGAGTAGGCGACGATGAGGGAGGGCCCGGGGTGGGCATCGGCCTCGAGCAGCGCCTTGATGGTCTGGACGTCGTTGGCGCCGATGGCGATCTGCGCCACGTACACGTTGCCGTAGGACCGGGCGATGGCGCCCAGGTCCTTCTTCGCCGTCGCCTTGCCGTTGGCGGCGTACTTGGCGACGGCACCGCGCTGGGTGGACTTGGAGGCCTGGCCGCCGGTGTTGGAGTAGACCTCGGTGTCGAGGACGAGGACGTTGACGTCGCGGCCACTGCCGAGCACGTGGTCCAGGCCTCCGAAGCCGATGTCGTAGGCCCAGCCGTCACCGCCGACGATCCAGACCGACGTCCGCACCAGCGCGTCGGCCAGGACGCCGAGGCGCTGGGCCCGCCCCGCCACCTCCCCGTCGGCGGAGGCCGCGAGGGCCGCGGTGCGTTCCCTGAGCTCGGCGACGCGCCGCCGCTGGGCGAAGATCGCCTCCTCGTCCTGGGCGCCGGCGGCGGCCAGGATGGCCTCGGCCAGCTCCTCGCCGACGGCCGGGGCCAGGGAGCGCAGGAGGTCGGCCGCGGCGCGCTGCTGCGCCGCGGCACCGAGGCGGATGCCCATGCCGAACTCGGCGTTGTCCTCGAAGAGCGAGTTGGCCCATGCCGGGCCCCGGCCCTGGGCGTTGGAGGCCCACGGCGTGGTGGGGAGGTTGCCGCCGTAGATGGAGGAGCAGCCGGTGGCGTTGGCGACGAGCAGCCGGTCTCCGAAGAGCTGGGAGAGCAGCTTCAGGTAGGGCGTCTCGCCGCAGCCGGCGCAGGCGCCGGAGAACTCGAAGAGCGGCTCCAGGACGGCGGCGCCCTTCACCGTGTTGTGGGGCAGCAGGCCGCGATCCAGCTCCGGGATGGAGAGGAAGAAGTCCCAGCGGCCCCGCTCCTCCTCCCGGTGGTCCAGCGCGGGCTCCAGGTTGATGGACTTGTGCCGCGCCTCGGTCTTGGACTTGGCGGGACAGACCTCGACGCACACACCGCAGCCGGTGCAGTCGTCCGGGGCCACCTGGATGGTGAGCAGGTGCCCGGCCAGGTCCTTGGAGCGGAACGGCTTGGAGAGGAAGCCCTCCGGCGCGCCCGCCAGGGCATCGGGGGCGAAGACCTTCATGCGGATCGCCGCGTGCGGGCAGATCACCGCGCACTTGCCGCAGTCGCTGCAGATCACCGGGTCCCAGATGGGGATCTCGGTGGCGATGGCCCGCTTCTCGTAGCGAGCCGTGGCGGATGGGAACCTGCCGTCCGCGGGCACCGCCGAGACCGGCACGAGGTCCCCCTCGCCCGCGATCAGCCGCGCGGTGACCTCGCGGACGAACCGGGGGGCCCGGCTGAGGTCCCGCGGGACGCTCTCGCCGGCGAAGGCCGCGCCGCTCTCGGCCGTAGCGGGAAGCGCCACCATGGTCAGCCCGGCGAGGGCGGCGTCGATGGCCGCGAAGTTGCGGTCGACCACCGTCTGGCCGCGCTTCCCGTAGCTCTTGGCCACCGCCGCCTTGATCTGGCCGATCGCCTCCTCGGCGGGGAGGATCTTGGAGAGGGCGAAGAAACAGACCTGCATCACCGTGTTGATGCGAGTGCCCAGCTTGGCCTCGGAGGCGATCCGCTGAGCGTCGACGACCCAGACCTGTGCCTGCTTGTCGATGAGCGCGCGCCGCACCGCCATGGGCAGGCGTGACCAGACCTCCTCCGGTGGGTAGGGGCTGTTGAGCAGCAGGGTGGCCCCGCGCCTGGCCAGGTCCATGACGTTGACCCTCTCCAGGAGGCCGAACTCGTGGCAGCCGACGAAGTCGGCGTCGCTGATCAGGTAGGTGGAGCGGATCGGCGCGGGCCCGTAGCGCAGGTGGGACACCGTCATCGAGCCCGACTTCTTCGAGTCGATGACGAAGTAGCCCTGGACGTGGGCGCCGGTGCTGTCCGCGATGATCTTGGAGCTGTTCTTGTTGGCGCCCACGGTGCCGTCCGCGCCCAGACCGAAGAAGACGGCCTGGAGCTGGCCCGCCGGGCGGGGTGGCAGGAAGCCGGGGTCCCAGTCGAGGCTGGAGTGGCTGACGTCGTCATCGATGCCGACGGTGAAGTGGCGGCGGGGATGGGCGGCGCCGAGCTCGTCGAAGACCGCCTTGGCCATGCCGGGGGTGAACTCCTTGGAGGAGAGCCCGTACCGCCCGCCGATCACCCGCGGCGAGGTGGCGAGGACGGGGTTCCCCGCGTCCGCGGCCTCATCGATGGCGCCGCGCACGTCGAGGTAGAGCGGCTCGCCAACGCCGCCCGGCTCCTTGGTGCGGTCCAGCACGGCGATCGCCGTGACGGTGGAGGGCAGGGCCGCCATCAGCTCGGCGGCGGGGAAGGGGCGGTAGAGGCGCACCTTGAGCATGCCGACCTTCTCGCCGGCGTCCCGCAGCACCTCGACGGTCTCCTCCATGGCCCCGCAGGCCGAGCCCATGAGGACGACGACACGCTCGGCGTCGGGGGCGCCCACGTACTCGACGAGGCCGTAGCGGCGGCCGGTGCGCCGGGCGAAGGCCTCCATGGCAGCGGTCACGGCGTCGGGGACGGCACGGTGGAAGGGGGTCGAGGCCTCCCGCCCCTGGAAGTACACGTCGGGGTTCTGCGCCGTCCCGCGGACGTCGGGGTGGTCGGGGCTCATGCCCCGCTCCCGGAATGCCGCCAGCGCCACCGGGTCGATCATGGAGACGATGTCCGCGTCCTCCAGGGGGATCACCTTGGACAGCTCGTGGGAGGTGCGGAAACCGTCGAAGAAGTGCAGGAACGGGACGCGCGTGGTGAGCGTGGCGCTGTGCGCCACCAGGGCCAGGTCCTGCGCCTCCTGCACCGAGCTGGAGGAGAGCATGGCCCACCCCGTGGCGCGCACCGCCATGACGTCGGAGTGGTCGCCGAAGATGGAGAGGGCGTGGGCGGCGATGCTCCGTGCCGCCACATGGATCACCGTCGGGAGCAGCTCGCCGGCGATCTTGAACATGTTGGGGATCATCAGCAGCAGGCCCTGGGAGGCGGTGAAGGTGGTGGCCAGCGCCCCTTTCTGGAGGACTCCGTGCAGCGCCCCGGCGGCGCCCGCCTCGGACTGCATCTCGACGATCTCGGGCACCTGACCCCAGACGTTCGGTTTGCCGGCGGCGGCCCAGTCGTCCGCGTGCTCGCCCATCGCCGACGACGGCGTGATGGGGTAGAGGGCGACGACCTCGGAGAGCGCGTACGCAACGCGCGCCGCCGCCTCGTTGCCATCGATGCAGATACCGCGAGGATCAGCCAATGTCGTATGTCTCCTCCGACGAATCGAGCACCGTGCATCGTACCGGAGCAGGCCGCTCAGGCAGCTTCAGTTGTACATGTCGAGTGGCCTTATTGATAGGGCCGACAGTCCGAAGTTCCATAGGGCACAATGTCCTTCAGCCCGCATTGAGACGGCCTGGACGCGCGTCTCCCGGTGTCATGCGTCGCCACCCGCCGCGATCGCCCCGCTCCCGGAGAGACCCCGGAGTCATGTGCCGGCACGCCATCGCCGATCTCGTGGAGTTGTCGCCACCTATGACTGCAACCGCGGGTGTCACGATCCCGTGGCGCCGGGGGCCGCGCGGGGCGGGCGCGGGGCGCCCCCTGCCCGCGTCCCGCCCGTCCCGGTGACGGTGTCGGAGGTGGCGAGCGGGGACGGTCGGTTTCAGGGTAGGGTACCGGTCATGCGCGGGGTTGTCCCAGTGCACTTCACTGGGAGTTGTCATCGCTAGAGCCCTTCGCCAGCCTCCGGACGGGACCGGCAGTGGATCGCCTCGGCCGCCGTGGGCCGGATGGCTGTGCCAGGCCGTGCCCCTGGACCCTGGTACCATGGCCACAGCGTCTGCATTGCTCGAACCCCCGGCGGGTCCCCAGAGGCTTGGACGTGACCTCCGCCCCACCGAGTTGTCCCCACGGAGGGGCGCATGACCGAGGCCGAGAGCCGGCACGGCTGGCTGCGGAAGGTCCGCATCATCCAGGGCGGGATGGGCGTCGCCATCTCGGGATGGCGCCTGGCGCGGGCCGTGGCGTCCCACCCCGAGTGCATGGGCGTGGTGTCCGGGACGGCGATCGACAGCGTGGTGGCGCGCCGCCTCCAGGACGGCGACCCGGGCGGCCACATGCGCCAGGCGATGGAGGAGTTCCCCGACCAGGAGGTGGCCGCCAGGATCCTGGACCGCTTCTACCGCCCCTTCGGGCGGCCGGCGGGCACGCCGTACCGGCGTGCCGGGATGCACACCCACGCCGAGCGTCCGCACCTGCGCGACCTGACCGTGCTCGCCGCCTTCGTCGAGGTGAACCTGGCCAGGGTCGGCCACCGAGGCAAGGTCGGCATCAACCTCATGACCAAGCTCCGCCTGCCCACCCTGCCCACCCTCTACGGCGCCATGCTCGCCGGCGTCGACTGCGTCCTGATGGGCGCGGGCATCCCCCGCGAGATCCCCGGCATCCTCGACGCCTTCGCCGAGGGGCGGGAGGCCAACGAGAAGCTCATCGACGGCCCGACCGCGTCCGAGGTGCCGCCGATGACCTTCGACCCGGCCCAGGTGCCGTACGGCGCCAGGCAGCTGCGGCGGCCCGCCTTCCTGCCCATCGTCTCCACCGACTCCCTGGCGGCGATGCTGGTGCGGCGCTCCACCGGCAACGTGGACGGCTTCGTGGTCGAGGGCTCGACCGCCGGCGGCCACAACGCGCCACCCCGCGGCAAGCCCGTTCTCGACGCGATCGGGCAACCCGTCTACGGGGAGCGGGACAAGGCCGACAACCAGCGCATGGCGGAGTTCGGCCTGCCCTTCTGGCTGGCTGGCGGCACCGGCTCGCCGGAGGCCCTGGCGGAGGCCCGCGCGGCGGGCGCGACCGGCATCCAGGTGGGGACGCTGTTCGCCTTCGCCCGGGAGTCCGGCATGGAGGAGGGCCTCCGGCACCGGGTCCTCGCGGCGGTCCGGGAGGGTGGCGCGGGCGTCCGCACCGACGGCCGCTCCTCGCCCACCGGGTACCCCTTCAAGGTCGTCCAGATCGACGGCAGCGTCTCCAGCGAGGACGTCTACGACGCCAGGCCGCGGGTCTGCGACAACGGCTACCTGCGCGAACCGGTGATCACCCCCACCGGAGGCCTCACCTACCGGTGCGCCGCGGAGCCGGTCGCCGCCTACCTCGCCAAGGGCGGGGAGCTCACCGACACCGACGCGCGGCGCTGCCTGTGCAACGGCCTCCTGGCCACCGCCGGCTACCCCCAGGTGCAGAAGGACGGCACCGTCGAGCCTCCCATCGTGACGAGCGGAGACGATCTCGCCCATCTCGCCGACCTCCTGCCGGAGGGGCGTGACGAGTACAGCGCCCTCGACGTCATCCGCTACCTGTCCGGTGAGGCGGCCGGCCTGTAGGCCATTCGCGGCGGGGTTGGGCCAGAGCCGAGGCGGGAGGCCAACGACCTAGCGGACTCGTGACGTTGTCCCCTGGGCTCGCCCCCCGGTGGGCCTGATGCTCGGAACCGTGCTGGTCAGCGACTTCATCCAGATCGAGCGACCCTTCGCCGCGGTGCGGGACGAGCTGCTCGCCTCCGGCGGGGCCTGGCTCGCCGACGACGTGGTGGCCGCCTACGCCGAGGGCGAGCAGCTGGGAGTCACCGTCCGGTCGGCGCTCGGACCGGTCAAGCTCAGCAAGCGCGTCTGGGCTGAGCTCACCGACCCGTCACCTCGGGCCGACCGCGTCATCCAGCGGCTGCGCTGGCGCGCGGCGGGTGCGACCGGCCTCTTCCCCACCATGGAGGCGGACCTGGAGTTCTCGCCGATGGGTGAGGGGTGGACGTCGATCAGCTTCCTCGGCCGCTACGACCCGCCCCTCGGCCTGGTCGGCCGCGAGGTGGACCGCATGCTGCTGCACCGGCTCGCCGAGGCCAGCGTCCGCTCGCTGCTGGGCCGCGTCGCCCAGCGGGTGGGGGCGCCGGCGGAGAGCGCGGACCACCACGAGACCACCGCCGCGCGGGCCGAGGGAGGCCCGCGCTGAGCGTCGAAACCGGGGACGAGCGGTCCGGCCCGGCCACCGCGGCGCCGGGTCGGGGTGGAGCGGGCACCCTCCCCGCCCGGACCGGAGCCGCGGACCGCTACCTGGAGACGATCTTCTGCCTCGCCGCCGAGGGGGAGACGGTGCGCCCCGGCCGGATCGCCCACTGGCTCGGTGTCAGCGCCCCCACCGTCAGCATCGGGCTGCGCCGGCTGCGCCGGGACGGCTGGATCGAGATCGGGGCGGATCGCAGCGTCACCCTCACCTCCCCGGGCGACACGGCAGCCACCGCCCTGGTGCGCCGGCACCGGCTGGTCGAGACGTGGCTGACCGAGATCCTGGGCATGGACTGGGCGGCGGCGCACACCGAGGCGTGCCGCCTCGCTCCGGCGTTCTCCGACGGGGTGCTGGGCCGGCTCGACGCCTCGCTCGGCCGGCCGGTGACCTGCCCGCACGGCCACGCCATCCCGGGCCGGACCGCCCCCTATGGGACCCTCGTCACCCTGGCAGCGGTGGAGCCGGGGGCCAGAGCGGTGGTCCGGCGGATCTCCGAGATCCTCGAGCACGAGTCGCTGCAGATCCTCAACGACCTCTCCGCCCACGGTGTCCGCGCCGGCGTCACCGTCACCGTCGAGGAGGGCGGGACGGCGGGCCATGTCGGGGTGATGGTCGGGGAGGATTCCGAGCGCCCCCTGTGGCTGACCCCGGCGTCGGCGCGCCTCATCTGGGTGGAGGCCGACCGCCTCTCCAGACGTGAATCCAGACTTGTAGAGTAGGGCGATGCGCGAATTCGGCGTGTTCACGTGGCCATTCCACCGGACCGCCGCGCCGCCCGCGGGAGAGGCGCCGTGACACCGAGAGACTTCACTCCCCTGCCCGACCTGACCCAGGGCCGTTCACGGGCCGGGCCGGTGCGAAGCCGCCGCCCCGTCTACGTCGACCTGCTGCCTCCCTGCAACGTCGCCTGCCCGGCCGGCGAGAACATCCAGGCCTGGCTGGCGGACGTCGAGGCCGGCCGCCACGAGGTGGCGTGGCGCACCCTGGTCGCCGACAATCCCATGCCGGCCATCGCCGGGCGGATCTGCTACCACCCGTGCGAGGGCGGCTGCAACCGGGCCGAGCTCGACAGCGCCGTCTCCATCCATTCCGTCGAGCGCTTCCTCGGCGACCTCGCCCTGGAACAGGGCTGGGCCTTCCCGGAGCCGCCCGGCCGCACCGGCAAGCGGGTGCTGGTGATCGGCGCTGGGCCCAGCGGCCTCTCCGCCGCCTACCACCTGGCCCGGCGCGGCCACCAGGTGGAGATCCGCGACGCCAGTGCCGAGCCCGGCGGGATGATGCGCTACGGCATCCCGGCCTACCGGCTGCCCCGCCCGGTGCTCGGCGCCGAGGTGGAGAGGATCGAGGCGCTCGGCGTCGTGATGACCACGGGGCACCGGGTCGACGACCTCGACGCGGAGCGGATCGAGGGGGGCTTCGACGCCGTCTTCGTGGCCGTCGGGGCACATCTGTCGAAGCGCGTCGACATCCCCGCCCGCGACGCCGGGCGGATCGTGGACGCGCTCTCCTTCCTGCGCAGCGTCGCCTCCGGCGACCGCCCGGAGATCGGCCGGCGGGTCGCCGTCTACGGCGGTGGCAACACGGCCATGGACGCCGCCCGCACGGCCCGCCGCCTGGGTGCGGACGAGACGCTCATCGTCTACCGGCGCACGCGCGCCCAGATGCCGGCCCACGAGGAGGAGGCCGAGGACGCCGAGCGCGAGGGGGTGCGCATCAACTGGTTGCGCACCATCACCGCGTTCGACGGCCCGACGGTGCGGGTCGAGGCGATGGAGCTCGACGAGAACGGCTTCCCGCAGCCCACCGGCCGTTTCGAGGAACTGGCCGCGGACACCATCATCCTCGCCCTCGGCCAGGAGACCGACACCGCCTTCCTGCGCGACATCCCCGGCGTGGAATTCACGCGCGACGGCACCGTCCAGGTGTCGCGGACCATGATGACGGGCTGCCCGGGGATCTTCGCCGGCGGCGACATGGTGCCGGCGGAGCGCACCATGACGGTCGGCGTCGGCCATGGCAAAAAGGCCGCGCTGCACATCGACGCCTGGCTGCGCGGCGCCACCTCGGCCGTCACCGCCAAGCACGAGACGGCGGAGTTCGACCTGCTGCACCTCTGGTACTTCGGCGACGCCGCGCGCAGCCACCAGCCGGAGCTGCCCCCTGAGGAGCGGATCTCCGACTTCGCCGAGGTCACCGGCGGGCTGACCGCGGAGGCCGCCGGGTTCGAGGCCAAGCGCTGCCTCTCCTGCGGCAACTGCTTCGAGTGCGACGGCTGCCTCGGAGCCTGCCCGGAGGACGCCGTCGTCAAGCTCGGAGTCGGCAACCGCTACCGCTTCGACTACGACCGCTGCACGGGCTGCGGCACGTGTTTCGAGCAATGCCCGGTGCATGCCATCGAGATGGTCGCGGAGGTCGAGTGATGCGCGTGACCGTCGACGGCAACGAGGCCGCGGTATCGGTCGCCTTCCGGCTCAGCGAGGTCTGCTGCATCTACCCCATCACGCCCGCCTCCCCGATGGCCGAGCTGGCCGACGAATGGGCGAGCAAGGGTCGAACCAACGTCTGGGGCAGCGTGCCGGCGGTCGTCGAGATGCAGAGCGAGGGCGGGGCCGCCGGGGCCCTCCACGGCGCCCTCCAGGGAGGTGCTCTGTCCACCACCTTCAGCGCCTCGCAGGGGCTGCTACTGATGATCCCCAACATGTACAAGATCGCCGGCGAACTGACGCCCACGGTGCTGCACGTCGCGGCGCGCTCGCTGGCGACGCAGGCCCTGTCCATCTTCGGCGATCACGCCGACGTGATGGCGGTGCGGCAGACCGGCTTCGCCCTGCTCGCCTCCTCCTCCGTCCAGGAGGCGCACGACCTGGCGACGGTGGCCCACATGGCCACGCTCTCGACGCGCGTTCCGTTCCTGCACTTCTTCGACGGCTTCCGCACCTCCCACGAGCTGAACACCATCGAGATGCTCTCCGACGACGACCTGCGCGCGCTCGTCCCCGAGGAGTTGATCAGGGCACATCGCCGCCGGTCGATGTCGCCGGAGCGCCCCTTCATCCGGGGCACGGCGCAGAACCCCGACGTCTACTTCCAGGGACGCGAGTCGGGGAATCCCTTCTATGCGCGGACACCGGCACTGGTGGAGGCGGCGTTGGACGCCTTCGCCGAACGCACCGGCCGCCGCTACGGCATCGTCGAGTACACGGGCCATCCGCGGGCGGAGCGCGTCATCGTGGCCATGGGGTCGGGGGCGGAGACGGTGCGGGAGACGGTCGCCCATCTCGGCGCGCGAGGCCGCCGCGTCGGGGTGCTGACGGTGCGCCTCTACCGGCCCTTCCCCACCGAGGCGGTGCTGCGGGCGCTGCCCTCGACGGTGACACGCATCGCGGTCCTGGACCGCACCAAGGAGCCCGGTTCGCTCGGCGAACCCCTCTACCTGGACATCGTCAGCGCGCTGGCGGAGGCGCACGGCAACGGCACGCGCGCCCGCATGCCGCGCGTCATCGGCGGCCGCTACGGGCTGTCCTCGAAGGAGTTCACTCCGGCGATGGCGGCGTCGGTCTTCGAGGAGCTGGGCCGGGAGAACCCGCGCCCGCGCTTCACCGTCGGCATCAACGACGACGTGTCGGGGACCAGCCTCGAGTACGACGCGGCCTTCGACATCGAACCCCCGGACACGCTGCGGGCCGTGTTCTTCGGCCTCGGCTCCGATGGGACGGTGGGCGCGAACAAGAACACGATCAAGATCCTCGGCGCCGAGGCGGGCCTCTACGCCCAGGGCTACTTCGCCTACGACTCGAAGAAGTCGGGTTCGCAGACGGTGTCCCACCTGCGCTTCGGTCCCCGGCCGATCCGGGCGCCCTACCTCGTCGAGCGCGCGAGCTTCGTCGGCTGCCACCACCTCGGCCTGCTCGGCCGTGCCGAGGTTCTCGGCCGCGCCGCCAAGGGGGCGACGCTGCTCCTCAACTACCCGCGTCCGGCCGCCGAGCTGTGGGGCGAGCTGTCGCGCCCCATCCAGGAACAGATCCTGGCCAAGAAGATCGACCTCTACGTCATCGACGCCAGCCGGATCGCCCGCGAGATGGGCCTCGGCGGACGCATCAACACCGTGCTGCAGACCGCCTTCTTCGCCATCTCGGGAGTCATGGAGCGCGAGACGGCGATCGCCCACATCAAGGCGGCCATCGCCAAGAGCTACGGGCGGCGCGGCGCGGAGGTGGTCGAGGCGAACATCAGGGCCGTCGATCGTGCCCTGGAGGGGCTGGAGAGGGTCGAGATCCCCGCCCGCGCGACCTCCAAGATCACCCCACCCCCGGTGGTGGCCGCCGGCGCCCCCGAGTTCGTCCGCAACGTGACCGCGATGATGATGGCCGGGCGCGGCGAGGAGCTGCCGGTCAGCGCCATGCCCCCGGACGGCACCTGGCCGAGCGGCACCGCCGCCTATGAGAAGCGCAAGGTCTCGGACATCGTCGCCGTGTGGGAGCCGGAGCTGTGCATCCAGTGCGGCAACTGCAGCTTCGTCTGCCCCCACAGCGTCATCCGTTCCAAGTACTACGACGAGGCCCTGGTGGAGGCGGCGCCGACCGGCTTCCGGCACGCCCCGCTGCGTGCGCGCGGCCTCCCCGACACCGGCTACACCCTGCAGGTCTACGTGGACGACTGCACCGGCTGCGGCCTGTGCGTCGAGTCGTGCCCGGCACCCTCGCCGGACGATCCCGCGCGCAAGGCCATCAACCTGGCGGAGGTCGCCCCGCTCGCCGTCACGGAGCGCGAGAACATCGCCTTCTTCGAGACCCTGCCCGTCGTCACCCGCTCGCGGGTGGACTTCGGCACGGTGCGCGGGACCCAGTTCCTCCAGCCGCTGTTCGAGTTCTCCGGCGCGTGCGAGGGGTGTGGCGAGACCCCGTACATCAAGCTCCTCTCCCAGCTCTTCGGCGATCGCGCCGTCATCGCCAACGCCACGGGGTGCTCGTCGATCTACGGCGGCAACCTGCCCACCACACCGTGGACGGTGGACGCGACGGGGCGCGGTCCAGCTTGGTCGAACTCGCTGTTCGAGGACAATGCCGAGTTCGGCCTCGGTCTGCGTCTCGCCGCCGACCGCCACGTCGAGCTGGCCCGGCGGCGGCTCGTCGAGCTGCGCGACGAGCTGGGGGCGGAGCTCGTCGACGCCGTCCTCGGCGCCCGGCAGCTCACCGAGTCGGAGCTCGAGGACCAGCGGGCCCGGGTCGCCGAGGTCAGGGCGCGGGTGAAGGGGATGGACCGGCCCGCGGCGGCCGACCTGGCGAGCGTCGTCGACCACCTCATCCGCCGCAGCGTGTGGATCGTGGGCGGCGACGGCTGGGCATACGACATCGGATTCGGCGGTCTCGATCACGTCCTCGCCAGCGGACGCAACGTCAACGTCCTGGTCCTCGACACGGAGGTCTACTCCAACACCGGCGGCCAGATGTCGAAGGCGACGCCGCTCGGTGCCGTGGCCAAGTTCGCCGCGGCGGGCAAGACGGTGGAGAAGAAGGATCTGGCCATGCAGGCGATCGCCTACGGCACCGTCTACGTGGCCCGGGTCGCCTTCGGAGCCGACGCGCAGCAGACGCTGCGCGCGTTTCGCGAGGCGGAGGCGTACGACGGGCCGTCCCTGATCATCGCCTACAGCCACTGCATCGCCCACGGCATCGAGATGCGCACCGGGCTCGATCAGCAGTATCGAGCCGTGGCCAGCGGCTACTGGCCGCTCATCCGCTACGACCCCATGCTGCGCGCGGCGGGGGGGAACCCCTTCCTCCTCGATTCGCCGAGGCCGCGCATCGCCCTCGCCGACTACACGCAACGGGAGCTGCGCTACGCGACTCTCGGCGACACCGATCCCGCCGAGGCCGAACGCCTGGGCGGACTGGCCCAGGAGGCGGTGCGCCAGCGATGGGCGACCTACGAGGAGATGGCGACACGTCCGGCGTGGCGATTCCCCGCCGACGCCCGCAAGGAGCGGTGATGGACCTTTCCACGACCTACATGGGGCTCTCCCTGCGCAATCCCCTGGTGGCGTCGGCGTCGCCCCTCTCCCACACCGTCGACGGCGTCCGCCGCCTCGCCGAGGGTGGCGTCAGCGCGGTCGTCCTCCACTCCCTCTTCGAGGAGGAACTGGCGGAGCAGGCGGAGCGCAACGAGCGGCTCACCCAGGCGCACACGGACAGCTTCGCCGAGTCGCTGTCCTACTTCCCGGCGGCGGCGGGCGAGGAGCTGGGGCCACGGCGCTACCTGAGCCTGCTGGAGCGCGCCTCGGCCGCCGTCGACATCCCGGTGATCGCCAGCCTCAACGGTGTCACGCCCGGGGGCTGGAGTGCCTACGCGAAGTCGATCCAGGACGCCGGCGGCGTCGCCATCGAGCTCAACATCTACCACGTCCCCGGCGACAGCGGCATCTCGGGACGCGATGTCGAACAGCGTCACGTCGAGGTCCTGGAGAGCGTCAAGGGCGCGGTGAGGGTCCCCGTGGCCGTCAAGCTGAGCCCGTTCTTCAGCTCGCCGGGGGAGATGGCGATGCGGCTCGACGCGGCGGGGGCGGACGCCCTGGTGCTCTTCAACCGCTTCATGCACCCCGACGTCGATGCCGAGTCCCTCGAGGTGGCGCCCGGCATCGGGCTGTCGCGACCGGCGGACGCCCGGCTCCCGCGGGCGTGGATCGCGCTGCTGCGCGGACGGGTGCGGGCCGCGCTCGCCGCCTCGACCGGCGTGGAGGACCCGGAAGACGTCGCCAAGTACCTCCTCGCCGGCGCCGACGTGGTCATGACCACCTCGGCGCTGCTGCGGCACGGCCCGGCGCACGCCGCCACGCTGATCGACGGGCTGTCGGCGTGGATGGCCCGGAAGGGGTTCCAGAGCATGGCCGACCTCCGCGGCAAGCTCGCCGTGCCCAGGGGTGCGGACGAGACGGCGCTGGAGCGAAGCGGCTACGTGGCCGCCATGCGGCGTGCCAACGTCAAGCAGCACGGTCCCTGGTGAGCCGCGGCCGCGAAGCGGCCGTCACTCCTCGCCATGGCCGGTCCCACCCCATCGTGTGCCTGATGGACAGGTGCAAGACGGGCCGTTGGACCCTGGCGCGACACCGAGGCAGCCGCGACGCTGAGGCTTCCAAGGAGGAACCTGAGCATGCGCACCGCGATCGTGTACGAGGGGATGCACGGAAGCACGGCCGAAATCGCCCAGATCATCGCCTCCGAGGCCGCCGGCCACGGGCCGGTGTTCGTCGGTGAGGTCAGTGAGACGTCGCCCTCGCGCCTCGACGGCGTCGAGTTCCTCGTCGTCGGCGGGCCCACCCACGTCCTGGCGGAGTGCGGCGACGGGCCCGGCGGCGCCGCGGTGGCCCACGTCCTCCGCGAGGCCGGGGCGAGTGACGGCCTGCGCGGCTGGCTCGACCGGCTGCCCTCACGCCCCAGCTTCTCCGCCGCGACCTTCGACACCCGCAACCCCGGGCTCCGGGTTCTCACCGGGGCCTCCGCGCTGGGCCTCTACCGGGCGCTCCGCCGCCACCGCTGCCACCTGGTGACCCGCCCGGTCAGCTTCCTGGTGGCGGAGGGCGCGGAGGGCCGGCTCCTCGACGGCGAGGCGGAGCGGGCCGCCGAGTGGGCGGTGACGGTGATGCGCCGGGCCGAGCACTTCCAGCCGGTGCACGCGGGCTGACCACGCCGCGGCCCGCCGGCCCGGACCCCGGCGTGGGCCTCAGCCGCCGACCAGGCGCCGCCCCGTCACCTCGCCGATGGTGATGCGCACCCAGCGCTCGGGCACCCGCCGCGCCCAGGTGCGCAGCGGCCCCCGGCGCAGCGTCCCCAGCTCCTCGGGATCGGTGATGGCGCTCGCCGTCCCCCGGACCAGGACGCTCCATCCCGAGTGCTCCAGAGGGTGGCTCTGGTCCACCTCGAAGGCCACCTCCACCCCCTCTCCGGGGTCGAGCTCGGTGCCCTGGGCGGTGCAGTACACCACCGACTCCTCGTCCGCCAGGTAGTTGACGGGAAGCACGGCGAGACGACCGGAGCTGACTAGCCCCAGACGGCCGACGAACGAGTGGTACTGGAGAAGCTCCAGGCACTCCTGCCGGCTGAGCTCCTCGAGCGGTGTCTCATCGTGCGTCATCGGGCTCGACCTCGTGTGCCTTCTCCGTGCGGTCCCCGGACCAGGATGACTCGCCGGGGTCCCGGGACGCCAGGGACGTCCCGCCAGCCTCATCCTGCCAGACCGTCGGCGGCGCGCGCGACGGAGGCACCGCGGCACCCGCACCGTCCCTAGACTTCGCGTGATGCCTCCGGCCGCCCGCTCCTCCCAGCTGCTCGACGCCGTGGTCGCCATGGGGTCGGACCTCAGCCTGCCCAAGGTGCTGCGGCGCATCGTCCAGTCGGCGGTGGACCTGGTGGACGCGCGGTACGGCGCGCTCGGCGTGCTGGCGGCGGGCCGGCCGGCCGCCGAGGGGGTGCTGGCCGAGTTCATCACCGTCGGCATCGACGGCAAGACGGCGCGGGCCATCGGCCACGCGCCGCGCGGCTGCGGCTTCCTCGGTCTGCTCATCACCGATGCCGAGCCTCTGCGCATGCCCGATCTCACCCAGCACCCGAGGTTCACCGGCTTCCCACCCCACCACCCGGAGATGCACTCGTTCCTGGGCACCCCGATCCGCATCCACGACCAGATCTACGGCAACCTCTACCTCACCGAGAAGAAGGGCTCCACCGAGTTCTCCAAGGCCGACTCCGACCTCCTCGTCGCCCTCGCCAGCGCCGCCGGGGTCGCCATCGACAACGCCCGGCTGCACGAGCGGGTGGAGGAGCTTGCCGTGCTGACGGAGCGGGAACGGATCGCCCGCGATCTCCACGACACCGTCATCCAGCGGATCTTCGCCACCGGCATGGGCCTGCAGGGGCTGGTGGGGAACATCGACTCCGCCCCGGTCCGCGACCGGGTGCAGCAGGCCGTGGACGAGCTGGACGAGACCATCCGGGCGATCCGCGGCACCATCTTCGCCCTCGAGGCGGAGGCGGCGGACCGGGGGGCGCTGCGGGCCCGGGTCCTCGCCCTCGCCGGCGAGACGGAGGAGACTCTGGGCTTCACGCCCAGGGTGCACCTGGACGGGCCGCTGGACTCGGTCGTGTCCGGGCCGGCTGCCGAGGAGCTGCTCAAGACGCTGCGCGAGGCGCTCTCGAACGTCGCCCGCCACGCCCGGGCCAGCGCCGTGGACATCCACGTGGACTGCGACGTGCACACCGTCACCCTGCGCGTGTCCGACAACGGCGTCGGTCTCCACGGTCTCCCGCGCCAGGGGCACGGCATCGCGAACATGCAGGCGCGGGCGGAGGCCCTCGGCGGCCGGTGCATCCTCACCGGCCGCCCGGGTGGCGGCCTGGTCGTCACCTGGCGGGTGCCGGCCGCATCCTGAGCCGGGCCGGGACCCGGCGCGACCGGCGGATCCGCCCTCTGGTCCCGGGCACGATGGCCCGGTCATGACGTGCTCCACGGCTCTGTCGGCCCCGACGAAACGTGGTCATCCTCGGATCATGAGTTCGTGGCCAGGCGCGGCCCGGCATCCCCATCTCGTCGTGGGCATCGACGGGTCACCGGGCGCGGAGCGGGCCGCCCGGTGGGCGGGGGGCGCGGCCGACCGGATCGGGGCGGACCTCGTCGCGGTGCATGCGCACCGCCCCGGCGCCCTGGCCGTGGTGGCGGTGGCGCCGCCCCTGGTCTATGCGGACGGGGTGGCCGAGAGATGGGAGGAGGACCTGTCCGAGGTCTTCTCCGGCGTCTGGTGCCGCCCGCTGCGCAACCACGGGACCAGCATCTCCACCAGGTTCGAGCAGGGGCAGCCGACGCGGCTCCTGGTCAGCGCCGCCCACCTCCACAACGCCCTCGCCATCATCGTCGGCAGCCGCTGCCGGGGCGGCCTGGCCGAGCACCTGCTCGGCAGCGTCGGCCACCACCTGACGCACCATTCCGACGTCCCGGTGGTGGTCGTCCGCGGGGAACCGCGGCCGGCCGCGGTGGCCCGGATCCTGGTCGGCGTCGACCAATCCGCCGACGCCCGAGCCGCCCTGGACTGGGCGGCGGAGGTGGCGGCGCTCTCCGGGTCCGAGATCTACCTCGCAGGGGTCATCGACCGCGAGGCCCGCCACCCGGCAGCCTCGGACGAGGGGTGTGCCGGCGTCGTCGACATCCTCGAGTGCCACCTGGCCCGGGCGGCGCGACCGCTACGAAGCCGCGGCCTGGCGGTGCGCCTGCTGACCCGGGAGGGGCCGGTCGTGGCGAGCCTGCTCGCCCTGGCCGAGGAGATCGACGCCGGCCTGATCGTGACCGGTCGCCGCGGACTCGGTGAGGTGCGCGAGGCCATCCACGGCAGCGTCAGCCACCAGCTGATGCATCGGTCCACTCGTCCGGTGGCGGTGGTCCCCCTCCGCTCGGCCCCCCAGCCGGATGGCTCGGGCCCTCGCGTCCTCACCTGCTCGCGGTAGCCGGCGGTCCCCGCCGCGGCGCGCGGCCCTGGGCGGACGTCCTCCCCGAGGGCCGGATGCCCATACGATTCGACGGGCCATTGGTCATAATGACGGGTGACGGAGTACCCTGAATCGCAGGGACACTTCCCGACATCGCCTACAGTCCATAGACCCTATCTGTGGCACGGGGGAATCCAGATGACCAAGGGATTGCGCTGGCGGATCATGACCCTCCAGGCCGGGCTCATTCTCGTCCTCGCCCTCGCCGCGGTCTTCCTGATCTGGTCCGGGAACTACTCGCGCGGATCGGTCGAGGACCAGCTGGCGTCGCAGGAGATCACCTTCCCGGCTGCCAACGACGCCTCCATCACCGCCCTCCCGGCGGCGGACGCCACGGCCATGCGCCAGTACGCGGGGGAGACGATGACCACCGGCGACCAGGCCGAGGTCTGGGCCAACGACTACATCAAGGTCCATCTGGGCGAGATCGGCCTCACCTACTCCCAGGCCAGCGCCCTGGCCCGCGCCAACCCGACCAGCGCCGCCGACGCCGCCACCGAGGCGACCGTGTTCCAGGGCACGACGCTGCGCAGCATGCTGCTCAACGCGTACGGCTGGTGGACCATCGGCACCTACGCACTCGACGCCGGCATCGGCATGGCCGTGGCCGCCTTCGTCGTGCTCCTGGCGCTGGCCTTCGAGGTCTGGCGCTGGCGCCTCGCCGTCCGCGAGGAGGGGTTCCAGCCCGTCATCACCCCGGCCCAGGTGACGGCGAAGGCCGAGGCGGCGTCTTCGGATCGCACCGCGTAGCTGCTCGACTCTGGCCCGGCGGTTTCCCCCAATAGTCGGGACCCAGGGTTGACGGCGGGGGCCCACCGGTTTCCGGTGGGCCCTCTGCCGTCCCCTTCCGCCGGCGGCGGCGGGTCGTGTTCAGGGTCCAGCTACTCGCGCACCGGGAGACCGGCGTCACGGCTCCGGCCCAGCTCAGGCGGCCGGGATCGCGGTCTCAGGCGGCGGGGTGGAAGTGGCGCCACTCCCCGGCGTCGCTTCCGTCGCCGTCCATCTCGACGTCCTCGGGAAGCTGCGTCCGCCACGGGAGCATGAGGTCGAAGACGATCTCCTGGATCGTCCAGAGCATGTCCATGACCTCGGTGATCTTGGTCTGCCGCCGCGCCAGGGTCTCCTCGACCTGGCGCCGTGCCGCCTCGTCACCGCTCAGGCGCACCGCCTTGCGCGCGAAGGCGAAGACCCGCTGCACTCGCACGGCGAGATCCGCAGGGACCTCCTTGATGCCCTGGAGATGCGTCTCCTCGCAGAGCTCGATGGCGGAGTCCACGCGCTCGACAAGGCGACGGAACCGGGTCCGCTCCACCAGTTCGAGATGGTGGCGGCGGCGCGCGGTGTGCACCTCCTGGGTGGCTTCCTCGATCAGCAATGAATCTCTCCTCTGGCCCGCTGAGACGCCCGCCGGCTCGCAGGCACATCCATAGCCTATCGGCCTTGGTCATTGACATCAACAGCCGCTTTAGGGTCAGATTAGTGCATGGATCGCATCAATGCCGATCTTCTCCGCACCTTCGTCGAGGTCGCCCGCCTCGAACACCTGGGCCGAGCGGCCGATGTGCTCCAGACCGACCAGTCCACCGTCAGCCGGAAGATCGCCCGCCTGGAGAAGGAGATCGGGGTCCCCCTCTTCGAGCGAATCGGCCGCTCGATCCGCCTGACCAAGGCCGGACGGCGCTTCGTCGGCCGGGCGGAGCGGCTCATCGCCGACATCCGCGACGCGGTCGCCGAGGCCGCGGGCACCGTCTCCGCCGAATCGGGGGAGGTCCACCTCGGCTTCCTCCACACGGCGGGGGCGCGCTGGCTCCCCGAGCGCCTCGCCCGCTTCCTGGAGCAGTACCCCGGGGTCCGCTTCATCCTCGAGGAGGGCACCACCGGCGAGGTCGCCGCCGGGGTTCTGGACGGCAGGTTCGACCTCGGCATCCTGGGGCCGCCCCCGACCAACTCGCCGGAGCTGGAGATCGTCCCCCTGTTCCGCGAGCGGGTCTCGGTCGTCGTCCCGGCCCTCCACCGCCTCGTCGGCCGCTCCTCGGTCACCCTCCACGACATCGCCGACGAGCCGCTGATCCTCCCGAGGTCCCGCAGCGGGCTGCGGCGGGTCATCGACGACGCCTTCGCCCGCCAGAACCTGGGGGAGCACGTCGCCTACGAGGGCGACGACCTCTCCATCGTCCAGGGGCTGGTGGAGGCGGGGCTGGGGATCTCCCTGCTGCCCATGCCCCTGCCCTCGCCCAGCAGCCGTGTCGCCGTCATCCCCCTGCGCGACCCCCCGATCGCGCGCACCATGGCGGTCGTCTGGGACCGGCGCCGCACCCTGCCACCGGCGGCGGAGCTCTTCTGCCGGAGCATCGTCGAGGAGATCACCGAACCGTGACGGCGGGGGTGCTGGGCCCTCCGGCTGCGCCACAATCAGGCTGCCGCCGATGAAGCGAAAGAGCGCCGCCCGCCCGACCCTCGCGGCCCAGCCGGCGGCTGTCGCCGGTGACGCCCCCCGGCCGGTCCCCGGGGGCGACTGGCCCGTCACCACGCTGGCCGCCGACGAACTGGGGCGGGCGCCGTTCGCGCGGGCCCTGGCCGAGGAGATCCTCTCGGCACCGGTGGACGGCGCCTACGTCATGGGCCTCAACGGGGTCTGGGGCAGCGGCAAGACGTCCGTGCTCAACATGACCGCCGACGCCATCGGCGACCGGGCGGTCGTGGTCCACGTGAACCCGTGGATGTTCGCCGGCAGCGGCGCCCTGGACGGCACCTTCTTCGAGGAGATCTCGCGGCAGCTGCCCACCGAACCGCCGGCGTGGAGGCGGGTGGCGGCGGGCCTCGGCGCGTACGGGCGCATGCTGCTGCCCGCGACGACACCCGCCGACGGGGAGAAGGCAGCCTCCGCCGCCCCGGCGGCGCCCGCAGCCGTTGAGCCGTCGCCCGCGGCCGCCCGGGCCGCCGTGCGGGCCCAGCTCGCCGGCGTCGACCGCCGGCTGGTCGTGCTCGTCGACGACGTCGATCGTCTCAGCGCCGCCGAGATCTCCGGGGTCGTCCGCCTCGTCCGGCTGCTGGGAGACTTCCCCAACACGGTCTACATGCTCGCCTTCGACCGTCACCGGGTGGAGGAGTGCCTCGGCGGCGGAGACCTGGCGCGTGGCCGTGACTTCCTGGAGAAGATCGTCGAGGTCCTCTACGAGGTGCCCGCGCTGGGGGAGCCGGACCTGGCAACGCTGGTCGTCCACGGGCTCCGGGCGATGACCGACGTCATACCGGCGGCCGTGCTGGAGAGCGGCGACTGGTCGAACATCTTCACCTTCGTCGTCCAACCGCAGCTGTCGACGCCGCGGCAGGCGCGCCGGTACCTGCGCGCCCTGCCGCTCACCCTCCACCTCGTCGGCGAGGAGGTGGCGCTCGCCGACGTCCTCGGCCTGGAGGCGGTCCGCGTGCTGCGGCCCGAGATGTTCGGAGCCATCGTCTCGGTCGCCGCCGAGCTGGGGCCCGCCTCGGCGGGGGCGAGCCCCGGGTTCCAGCCGTATGAGGAACCGGGGTCGGGGCCGCTGGGGCCGATGATCGCGGTGGACCCCGAGCTGGCCGAGGCGATCTGCAGGTGGCTCTTCCCCGGCGCCCGGCGGCACTTCGAGAGTGCCCACACCGATCAGCGGACCCTCTCCCAGTGGCGGGCGGAGCGCCGCGTCGCCCATCCGGCGGTGCTCCGCTTCTTCCTCGAGCGGCGGCTGCCCGAGGGTGTGGTGCCGGCGCGAACCGTCGAGTCGATGCTCGCCGGCCTCAGCGACGCGAAGGCGCTCCGAGCCGCGGTCCGAGGGCTCACCCCCGCCGAGCTCGCCGATGGCCTCCGCCGCCTGACCGACCGGGTGCGCGACGTGACCTTCCAGCCCGGGCGGGCTCTGGACCAGGACCCGGCGGTCATCGCCCTCCCGGTCCTCCTCGATCTCCTCCCCCGCCTGTCGGCGAGGGCGGGGCCCCAGGACGAGGGCGGAGAGCAGCTGCTCGCTCCCCTGATCCAGGGGTTGCTGGCGCGGGTCCCGCAAGCGGAGCAGCGTGCGGCCGTGGTCAGGTCCGTCCTGCCCAAGACCGAGGTCCTGTCCGGCCGCCTCACCCTGCTGCGGGTGGCCGGCCATCGTCCCCACGTCGGCGTCAAGCTCATCGGCTTCGCCGAGGCGTCGGCCCTGGAGGAGGACCTCGGCGTGGCGCTGACCGCCGCGCGCCCGTCCGACCTGGCCGGGGAGCCCCTGCCCCTGGCCCTCGCCGCCCTGATGGCCGCGACGGCCACGGCGAAGCGTTCGCTGAACGCGGCCGCCGCCGACGACCGCTTCATGCTCGCCCTCATCGCGGACGCCGGGACCCGGCACCACGGCTGGCTCCTGGGGGTGTCCGCGGCGGACTCCAGCGAGCTGTTCGCCTGGGACTGGATGGCCGAGCTGCTCGGGGAGGGCGTCTTGGTGCGCCGCGTCGTCGAGCTCGTCGCCGCCGCCGAGAGCGGGGCCATCTCCCCCCCTGCCGACCAGCTCAACGCCCTGGAGATGGCCCTGCGCTACTCGCAGGGCTGGCGCCCCCCCGGCGGAGAGCCGGCACACCGCGGCGCCGACCGTCCCGCCCGGACCGAGCGGCACTGACACCCCCGCCCCGGGACGGGGATCGGGGGCCACGGGTCGCGGCGGTCTCCGGCGTCCGCGGTAAGACGGGGGGCCCGGGGCGGCGTCCTGTCTGTGTGCCCACTGCGATGATGGCCGCGATGACCGGCAGCCTCGACCTCGATGCCGGCGCCGAGTTCGATGCGGCGCTCGGCGGCGAGGCGGGCCGCCTCTTCGGCATCGCGGTCACCATCCTCCGCGATGCCGGCGAGGCCGAGGACGCGGTCCAGGAGGTGCTCGCCCGAGCCTGGTCCCGGCGCGACACGCTTCGCGACCGCTCGGCCCGGAGGGCCTGGCTGACGCGGATCTGCGTCAACTACTGCATCAGCCGCCGCCGCCGCCTGCTGCGGCTGCCACTGCCCCTCGGGGAGAGGTCCGTCTTGCCGGCGGCGCCCTGGACCCTCGACGGCCGCGGGCTCGACCTGGACCGGGCCTACGCCCGGCTCTCGGTGCGCCAGCGCGCCGCCGTCGTCCTCTTCTACGGCCACGGCTACTCCATCCAGGAGTGCGGTGAGCTGATGTCCTGCGCGGCCGGGACGGTGCGCTCCCACCTGGCACGGGCGCTGGCGGCTCTGCGCAAGGAGATGAACGATGCCTGACGTGCCGGAGACCGAGCTCCGCGACGACCCCCTCGCCGGCGAACTGCGCGCCTACTTCCAGACCACCGCCTCCACACTGCGGCCACGGCGGTGGCAGGCGCAGATGGCGCCCCCGCCACCGCCGACTCGACGCCGGATGACACTGCAGGTGGTGCTCGCCGCCGCGCTGGCCGCCGTCCTCGCCGCCGGCCTCTCCGCCACCCTCATCCTCAGCCATCAGCCGGCGGCGCCCAGCCCGTCGCCCCTGGCGGAGCCACTGCTGGTCTTCAGCGCCCCCGAGGAGGTCGCGGGCACCTCGACCTGCCGGCAGGAGTTCGACACCATGGCGGTGAGCGGCGGTGCGCTGCAGCAGACGGCGTCGACGGGCGGCGCCTGCGGCGGCGAGGCCGTCGTGGCCGGTCGCGTCATCGTCGCCCCGACCGAGAACGGGGTGGCGGTCATCGACGCGGTCACCGGGGCTCGGCACGCCATCGACCTTCCGGGGATGCCGGCGTGGGACGCCCAGCCGGTCGTGGCCCCGGATGAGACGGAGATCGCCGTGCCCATCGACCAGACCTCGGAGAGTGCCTATCCAGCCTCCATCGACGAGGTCAGCCTCTCCACGGCCGCCGTCACCAGGCATCTGACCCTGAGCGGCGCGGTCGTCTCGCAGCTGAAGCGCGCCGGGTCCGCCGCCGTCGAGGAGGGCTGGGGCCTCAGCGTCACCGCCTGGTTGAGCGACGGGATCCATGCGCTGGGGGTGTGCGCCAAGCCGGGCACCGCCGAGTGCGGGTACCTCATCAACCCGGACACCGGCAGCGTCACCGGCCTGTCCACAGAGGACGGCGCGGAGACGGTCACCGGCAGCCCCAACGGCCAGATCGTGGCCGTGGTCGAGCCGGCCGGGACGATCGCCGTCGGACCGGTGGGCGGCGCACTGCCCGCCGCGGTGCGGCCGCAGGTCGCCTATGCGATCCCACCCGAGGTCCTCGCCGTGGGCGACGACGGGAGCGTCCTGGTGGCGGCGGAAAGCGTCCGGTGCCTCTCCGGCCCGCCGCTGTGCGTCGTCGCCACCATCGGCCCCGACGTCTACTTCGTCATGGCGCACGGCACGACGACCACGGTGACCGGCCCCGCGGGCGGGGGCGGCCCGACCCTCCAGGCCACCGCCCTGCCCGGGGGGGGATTCATCCTCGTGACGAGCGGCGCGTCGGTGGCCAGCCAGGTCGTGTGGCTCGTCTCCGCGGCGGGGGTCGCCACCACCGTCGCGACCATTTCGGCCCCCGCCGCGGGCGCGGCCGCCCCCACCCTCATCGGCCTCGCCACCTGACCCCGCACCCCGCCCCGACGGCGAGCCGGCGGTGGGCCGCCGGTCAGGGGGCGAGGCGGTTGATGTCGCGGGGGAAGAGCGTCGTCTCGCGGATGTTGGCGGCCTCGACGAGACGGGCGATCCAGCGCTCCAGACCGATTGCGAAACCCCCGTGCGGCGGCATGCCGTGACGGAAGGCCATGAGGTACTCGGCATAGTCGGCGGGGTCCTCGCCGCGGCGGGTGAGAGCGTCCACGTAGTCCTGGTACCGGTGCAGCCGCTGGCCGCCGGTCACCAGCTCCATGCCCCGGAACAGGAGGTCGAAACCGGCCGCGAAACCGGGCCGCGCCGGGTCCGGGTGGGTGTAGAAGGGGCGCTTGCCCATGGGGAAGCCGCGGACGAAGAGGAAATCGGAGCCGTGCTGCTTCTGCGCCCACTCCCCCAGCCACCGCTCGTTGGCCGGCGACAGGTCGGGTTCCGAGGAGAGGTCCTCGCCGGTCGCCGCCGTGATCATCGCCTGGGCGTCGAGGAAGTGGACGTCGGGGATCCGCTCCGGGACGACCGGCAGGGTGATCCCGAGCAGGGCGACGGCGGGGGCGGCCTCCTCCTCGATGCCGTGCAGCATGCCGCGGATGGCATGGGTGAGCAGGGCCATCACGGTGAACTCGTTCTCGATGAAGCCGACCTCGGCGTCCAGCGAGACGTACTCGTTGATGTGGCGGGCGGTGTCGTGGGGCTCGGCGCGGAAGACCGGTCCGACCTCGAAGACACGCTCGAAGACCCCGACCATGATCTGCTTGTAGAACTGCGGGCTCTGGGCCAGGTAGGCGGTGCGGCCGAAGTAGTCGAGGGCGAAGGTGGTAGCGCCCGACTCGGTGGCGGAGGCGACGATCTTCGGGGTCTGGATCTCGACGAACCCCAGTTCCACCAGGCTCTTGCGGAAGCCCGACATGCTCGCCGCCTGCATCGCGAAGTAGGCGCGCCGCTTGGGATGGCGAAGGGCGATGGGGGCGTGATCCAAGATGGTGGGCAGCTGGGCCTTGATCACCGGCCGGTAGAGGTCGAATGGCGGGGCCACGTCGGCCTCCGAGATCACCGTGACCACCGGGTCGTGAAGCTCGACGCCCCCGGGCGCCTGCTCCACCGCCACCACCGTGCCGGTGACGGCCAGCACCGACTCGTGGTTGAGCCGGGCCAGGTCGGCGACCTGGGCGCTGTCGTCGACGACCACCTGGGCCGTGCCGTGCGCGTCGCGCAGGACGAGGAAGCTGATGTCGGCCAGCCGGCGGAAACGGTGCAGCCATCCCTGCAGCTGCACGCGCTCACCGACCCGCTGCTTCAACTCGTCGGTCCAGACCCTGTCGGTGAGATGGCTGATCACGGGTTGCCGAATTCTACCCGCCTGATCGGGTGACGCCGCCGGCGCCCCGTCCCGCGAGACCTCCCGCGGATCGATGGAGAGGGCGACCACCCCACTAGACTGATTCCCATGCCCGTGATCCTTGTCGCCGTCGCGGCCGTCATCGTGGCCGCCACGGCGGTGGTCGTGGCGACCGCCCAGCGTCGCGCCCGGCCGGCGTCGGGCGGCGCTCCGGCGCCGAGCCTGACGCAGACCCAGACCGAGGCCGCCGCCATCATCGACCGGGCCCGGACCGAGGCCCTGGCCGACCGTGTGGCCGTCGACGAGGAGATCGCCGCCCGCCAGGCCGCCCTCGAGGCCGACGAGGCGGCGCTGGCCGAGCGCGAGAGGACCTGGCGCGACCGGCGCGCCGTCTTCGACGAGCGGCGCTTCGCCCATCGTCAGCGCCGGGAGGAGATCGAGGCGCGGGCGGCCGGCATCGCGGAGGAGAGGGCTCGCGGCCGGCTCCTCCTCGAGGAACGGGCCGTCCAGGATCGGGAGGGCGCCCGGCGTCTGGTCCTGGAGGGCCTCGACCAGGAGCTGGCCGCCGAGCATCCCGGACGCGTCGCCGACGCCGCCGCCGAGGTGGCCGACGACCCCGCGCCGGCGGCCCGGGTCCTCCTCCTCGGCGCCATGGAGAGGCAGACGGCGAGCCACGTCGACTCCGCGCCCCGTCTCATCCCGCTCCCCCTGGACGGGCTCGACGAGGTGCGACGGGAACGCGTGCTCACCGCTCTCCAGGTGGTGGCCGAATCCACCTCCACCGACCTGGGCATCGACGACGAGCGTCAGCAGGCGACGCTGCGCGGCCTGGACCCGGTGGGGCGGGAGATCGCCCGTCAGGCGTCGATCGAGGTGCTCGACCGCAACGTTCAGGCGGCGGGCGTGCCCCCGCTCATCCTCCGCACCCGCCGCGACCTCGGCAAGAAGATCACCGAGCTCGGCGAACGCGCCCTCTGGGAGATGTCGATGGAGGGCCGGCCGGAGCTGGCGGATCTGATGGGGGTGCTCCACTACCGGTTCTCGTACGGCCAGAACGCCCTGCTCCACTGCCAGGAGACCGGCCACCTCTGCAGTCTCCTGGCGGCCGAGCTGGGCCTGCCCCAGGCGCTGGCGCGCCAGGCGGGGGCGCTGCACGACATCGGCAAGGCGGTCGACCACGACGTCGAGGGCTCCCACGCCCTCATCGGCGGCGAGATCCTCCGCATCCTCGGCGCGGACCTCGGCGTGGTCCACGCCGTCAAGGCGCACCACTTCGACGAGGAGCCGTCGACGGACCTGGCCATGCTGACCATCTGCGCCGACGCCATCTCGGCGTCGCGCCCCGGCGCACGCCGCGACACCCTCACCGCCTACCTGGCCCGGCTTGAGCAGCTGCAGACGATCGCCACGCGGCATGCCGAGGTGGAGCGTGCCTACCCGCTCCAGGCGGGCCGCGAGGTGCGCGTCTTCGTCCGGGCCCGGAAGGTGGCGGATGACGAGGTCCCGGCGCTGACCGGCGAGATCGCGCGAGAGATCGAGGCGGAGATGCAGTACCCCGGGGTCATCAAGGTGATGGTCATCCGCGAGACGCAGGCGACGGCGACGGCCCCGGTGCAGGTGGGCCGGCCGGCGGAGCCGGCCGACCCCACCACCGTCGGCCTCACCACCAAGCGGCGCCGGCGCCGGCGCAAGCCCGCGCCCGCCGAGTCCCCCTCCGCCCCGGCGGGCGGCGCGGACCGGTAGCCGCCGGCGTCGGGACCCGGAGGCTCGCGCGACGCGGAGCCCCGCGTCAGGCGAGGAAGGAGAGGATGACCTGCACGGTGAGGTCGGGGTCCTCGTGGAAGAAGAGGTGGCCGCGCCCGTCGAACCAGTAGCGGCGGGCGCCGGGGACGAGCTTCGCCAGCATCTCCGCATTGGCGAGGGGGACCAGCTCGTCCTCGGTGCCGTGCAGGACCAGGGTGGAAGCCGAGATCTCGCCGAGGCGACCGGTCAGGTCGCTGTCGCGGGACGCCCGGAACTGCGCGGTGAAGGCACGCGCGGCCACGGGGTGGGCGGCGCGATACGCGACCTCGCTGTCGATGAACTCGGGATGCTCCCGCTGGAACCGCTTCGAATAGAGCACGGTGCACGCCGTCCGGTAGGCGTCGCCGGCCGACCGTGCGCCCCGGCCGAGGAGGGCGGCCGTCGCCTGCGGCGAGGCCGAGACGGCACTGTGCCGTCCCGGGCCAGTGCAGCCGAGGACGAGCTTCGCCACACGCTCGCCGTGCCGGACGGCGACGTGCTGCGCCGTCAGGCCGCCCATGGAGGCCCCGAAGAGGTGGAAGGCGTCCGCCTCCGCCGCCGTCGCCACGGCGACGCAGTCGGCGGCGAGGCGCGCCATCGAGTACGGTCCGGAGGGGACGTCGGAGTCGCCCGTCCCGCGCGGGTCGTAGGAGATCACCGTGAAGTGGCGCTCCAGGGCGGGGACGATGGGCGCGTACACGCGCCGCGTGGCCCCGAGGCCGGGGATCATCACCAGCGGCGGGCCCTCGCCGCCGACGCTGACCGCGAGCCGCACCCCGTCCTCGGTGGTGACGCGCAGGCTGTCGGAACTCGGGACCACGAGCCCGATCGTAGTGTCCGTGCAGGACGTGCCGTCGCCGGCCCCTGGCAGAGCGACCGCCCGCGCCGGCTCTCCTCCACCGCTGGGCCCGTCCGCCCGCCACCATTGGTGGTCATGCCCCGCATCTTCGTCACCCGGGAAGAGGTCGCCGGGGGATCGCTCCTCCTCGAGGGCGACCAGGCACGCCACCTGGCCGGTCCGCTCCGGCTCCAGGCCGGCGCCACCATCCAGGTCGTCGACGACGGCGGACGGGAGCACGGTGTCCACGTCCTGGCGGTGGAGCCCGGCAGGGTCACCGGCTCGATCGTCTGGACGCGACCGGCCGCCGGCGAACCGAGACTCCATCTCGAGGTGGTCCACGCCCTCATCCGGGAGATGGACGAGGTGGTCGCCTCGCTCGCAGAGGTCGGCGCCATCGCGATCCGCCCGTTCCAGGCGCGCCGGAGCGTCACGCGGCCCGATGCCGGACGGGTCGCCCCTCGGCTGCGGCGCTGGAGCACGATCGCCCGCGAGTCGGCGCAGTTGGCCCACCGCGCCACCATCCCGGCGATCCACCCTGTCAGCGGCCTGGAGGGGGCGCTGGCCGACCTTCCTCCCGGCTGCAGAGTGCTCGCGTGCGCCCCCGGCGCCGCGCTCCCCCTCGCCCGTCTCGACATCGACGCGGCCGTGCCGCTGGCCCTGGTGATCGGCCCCGAGGGGGGCCTCGACGGCGCGGAGATCGATGCCCTGATGCGGGCCGGTGCGGAGACGGTCCACCTCGGCGCCCGCGTGCTGCCCGCCCGCCGCGCCGCGCTGGTCGCCGCCGGGATCGTCCTGGCGGCAAGCGGGGACCTCGACACGGCACAACCCCCGCCACCATGACCGGCGTCGTGGCCCGACACCGCCCCCGGAGGCGCGATCGCTGATGCGCCTCAGCGTCGTCGTCCACCCGCGCGCCGGCAGGGAGAGGCTGGAATGGGACGGGCGGGAGCTGCGGCTCTGGATCACGGCGCCGCCGGCCGAGGGTGCGGCAAATGCCGCGGTCGTGCGCGCCGTGGCCTCGTGGCTCGGCGTCGCGCCGAGTCGCGTCCACCTGGTGACGGGGCACCGCGGCCATCGCAAGCTCCTCGACGTCGAGGGTGTCGCGCCGCCGCCCGGCATCGAATTCGAGGGCCCGGCAGCCCCCCCGTCAACGGTGCCACACTAGCGCGCGCTGGATTGGGGCCCTCATCACACCGCCACCTGATTAAGGCGGTCTGGCCCTGGGGCCACGAAAGGGGTTGCAGGTCGGATGAGATCGCGCATCCGCACTCTTTCGGGCGCGGCCACGCTGGCGCTGGTCGCCGTGGTCGCCGTCGGCCTGCGTCCGGCCCCACTCAGCGCCGGCGGCGGAGACGCCTCCGGCCGGCAACTGGTCGCCGCACGTCTGACCCCACCCGGCGCAGTCGCACGGAATACGGTCATGACGCACCAGCAGACGCCACCGGTGGGGCGGGGGCCACAGCACCCCTTCCCTTGCGCCATCTGGCCGTGGAACATGTACCCCGGCTGCGCGACACCGAAGCCAAAGCCCTCGTGCACGCCGAAGCCGACGCCGACCCCGACCGTGAAGCCGACCCCGACGCCAACCCCGACTCCGAAGCCGACCCCGACCGTGAAGCCGACGCCGACCCCGACCGTGAAACCGACCCCAACCCCGACCGTGAAGCCGACGCCGACCCCGACCGTGAAACCGACCCCGACCCCGACGGTGAAGCCGACGCCGACCCCGACGGTGAGGCCGACCGCCACGCCCACCCCAACCCCGAAACCCACGCCCACTCCAACACCGACTCCCACCCCGACGGCGGCCCCGCCACAGGCGGCCTCGGCGACCCCGTCGCCGACCGCGTCGCCGTCCGCCGCCGCACTGGCAACTCCGCCGCCGACGGCCACGCCGCCCCCGTCTCCGTCCATCCCCGAAGCGCCACCCAGCAGTCCGATCATCGTCGGCTCCAACAGCGGCACCGGGGCGGGGCAAACCCCGGTGAGCGCGGCCCTGACCCTCGCCGGTCTGATCACCGTGCTCGCCCTGGTGGTGTTCCTTTCCGCCGACCGGCTCATCGGGCCGCGACGCCGGCCCAAGCGCCCGTGAGCGATTCCGTCCAGGTGCGCTCCGACCTCCCTCCGGTCGGGCATCGGGTTCCCGTCAGCGGGATCCGCCGCCGCCGGACCCTCACCCTCCTCGTCGCGCTCGGACTGACGCCGCTCATCGCGGTGGCGATCCTCGCCACGGCGATCGCCGGGTCGGCGATCACGCAGCAGATCAACAACCGGCTCACCGGCGTCACCCAGCAGGCCAGCGCGTACCTCGAGCAGCTCATCTCCGGGCGCGCCGACGCGCTGAGCTCGATCGCGGCCGACCCGATCTCCGTCGCCGCCGTCGAACAGGCCCCGACCGCGGATCCGGCGGCGACCTCGGCGCTGCTGGCCGCCCTGGCCAATGCGGAGGTCAACAGCCAGGGGATCGCCCTCTACAACGCGGCCGGGGTTCAGGTCGCCGGCACGGGCGAGGTGAGCGCCGTCGCCGGACTGCCCGCGGACTGGCGGACGCGGCTCGCCCACGGTGGTTTCGTGGTGGCGGCGGCCTCGACTCCGGTCAGCCCGGCCGTCACCGTGGCCGTCCCGGTCCTCGCCTCCGGCACCGCCGTGGGCTTCCTCGCCGAGAACTACGACCTCTCCGCCGCCGCCTCGTCCCTGGACACCTTCGCCACCGCCCAGGGCATGAGCCTGATGATCCTCGACGCGCAGGGGCGCCTCGTCCTCGGGGTGCAGGTCTCGGCCTCCGGCTACGTCACCCCGATGAACAAGTGGACGCCGGACCCGTCGGTGACGCGATCGGTGGATGCCGCGGCGACCAGCCACCGGATCGGCATCGACGACTCCAGCCGCGGCGAGGTGGCCACGTACGGCGCCCTGAACAACGTGCCGTGGGTGACCCGCGCCGCGCTCCCCGGGTCGGCCATGGCGCCCGTCACCGACATGGAGGTCGCCATCTTCAGCGTGGCGGCCGCCCTCGCCCTGCTCTTCGTGGCCGCCGTCAACCTGGTGAACCAGGCCCTCAAGCGCCAGGAGGAGACCGAGCTCGCGCTGGTCGAGCAGTCCGCGGCCCTCGAGGACGTGGCCATGCACGATCCCCTCACCAGCCTGCCCAACCGCCTGCTCTTCAACGACCGGCTGCTGCAGAGCATCTCCAACGCCCGGCGCAAATCGCACCGCGTGTCCCTGTTCGTTCTCGACCTCGACGGCTTCAAGAGCCTCAACGACCGCCTCGGCCATGAGGCGGGAGACATCCTGCTCAAGGAGACCGCCAACCGGCTCCAGGCGTCGGTGCGGGCCTCCGACACCGTGGCGCGCATCGGGGGCGATGAGTTCGTCATCCTGGCCGTCGACGCCGAGATGGCGGATGCGGAGCTGATCCGGGCGAAGATCCGTCAGCGCATGAGCGAGCCGGTGCTCATCGACGGGAATCCGGTCTCCCTCCGACTCAGCATCGGCGTCGCCGTCTTCCCCGACGACGGCACCGAGTCGGCGCACCTGCTCCGCCGCGCCGACAGCAACATGTACTTCGACAAGCGGACGGTGAAGGCGGTGTCCCTGCTCGGCGTGGCCTCCGGCGAGGCCGATCGGACGGACGCCGCCGCCCTGCCCTCGACGGCGGCCACGGAGGAGGAGGAGGGGGGACGGGCGCATCCCTCGCCGGCGGGGGACCCTCCCGACTGAGACCGCGGCCCGCACCCCGGATGTGCTCCGGCCGCGCCCGGGGGACGGCCGGCGCGCGGATCACTCGGTGGGGGCGAAGAAGCCTCGCAGGTGGTCGAAGAAGCCGCGCCGCACCTCGGCGGGTCTGCCGGTGCGGCCTCCCAGATCCTCGAAGAGCTTCCGCTCGCGGACCGAGAGCTTGCCGGGGACGACCACGCGGACGACGCAGATCTGGTCGCCTCGCCGGCCGGTGCGCACGTGGGGCACGCCGCGCCCCGGCATGTGCAGGGTCCGGCCGTGCTGCGTGCCCGCCGGCACCTCGACGACGGCCTCCCCGTCGACGGTGGGCACGGTGATGGAGTCGCCGAGGACGGCCTGGGTCACGCTGATGGGGAGCTCGTAGAGGAGATCCTGGCCGCGACGCACCAGGTCGGGATGCGGGGCGACCCGGAAGCCGATGAAGAGGTCGCCCGGGGGGCCGCCTCGCGGCCCCGCCTCGCCCTCTCCGGGCACGCGCACCTGCACGTCTCCGTCCACGCCGGCGGGGATGCTCACCTCGAGGGTCTTGCGCTCGTCGACGCGCCCGTGCCCGCGGCAGTGCGGGCAGGGCGTGTCAATGATCCGGCCCTCGCCGTGACAGCGCGGGCAGGCGGTGACGTTGACCATCTGGCCGAAGATGGACTGCACGGCACGGCGCACCTGGCCCGACCCGCCGCAGTCGGAGCAGGTCGCCGGCGACGTCCCGGGCGCCGCGCCCGTGCCGCCGCAGTCGGCGCAGGTGCCCGCCCGCGGCACCTCGACGGTCCGCTTGGCGCCGAACACCGATTCCTGGAAGGTGATGTCGACCACCATGCGCAGATCGGCGCCCCGCTGCGGCCCCCCGCGGCGCGCGCCCCGCCGCCCGGCACCGCCGAAGAACATGTCGAAGAGGTCGAAGGCGGAATCGAAGGAGAAGGGGCCGAAGTCGGGGGCCTGCTGCCCCGCGTGACCGAAGGCGTCGTACCGCTGCCGCTTCTGCGGGTCGCTGAGCACCGAGTAGGCCTCGCCGACCTCCTTGAACCTCTCCTCGGCCACCTTGTCACCCTGGTTGCGGTCCGGGTGGTACTGCATGGCGAGCTTGCGATAGGACTTCTTCAGCTCCTCCGGGGTGGCGCCGCGCTGGACGCCGAGCACCTCGTAGTAGTCGCGCTTGATGGTGGCCATCAGATCCCGGGATGAGCAGCGGCGCCGCCGGGCGCCGGGCGGGGATGGGCGATCCGGACCAGGGCCGGCCGGAGCAGGCGGTCGTGGAGGCGGTAGCCGGCCTGGACCTCGTCGACCACGGTGTCCACGGTCACCTCGTCGGACTCCTCGCCGCCGATGGCCTGGTGGACGGCGGGGTCGAAGGCCTCCCCCACCGAGGCCACCCGCTCCACCCCGATTTGTGCCAGGGCTGTCTCGAACTGGAGGACCACCATGCGCAGCCCGCTCTGGAGCTGCGGGTCGTCCTCCTGCGCCGGCAGGTGCTCCACGGCGCGGCGCAGGTTGTCGAGCACGGGGAGCAGGGCCAGGGCGGCCTCCTCGGAGGCGTACCGGACGCGGTCCGCCGCCTCCTGGGCCTTGCGCCGCCGGAAGTTCTCGAAGTCGGCGGCGAGACGCAGGAACTGGTCGTTCCGCTCCGCCAGCTCGCGACGGAGGTCCTCGACCTCGGCCTGGGTCGCGGTGTCTACCGGGGCTCCGCCGGCCTCTCCGGCAGCCATGGGGACGGCATCGTCCGACGCCTCGGGGATGGCGCCGGGACCTGGCCTGACCGGTTCGACCGGTCCGCCCCTGGCGCCGTCGCGGCGCCGGCCCTCGGGCGTCACCGGAGCCCGCTCCGTCCCGGCCTCGACCGCGGCATCAGGTGAGCACCCGGGAGATGGCGTCCCCCACGCGCTGGGCGACGAAGCGCACCCGGGGGGCGACCTGGGAATAGGCCATCCGGGTCGGCCCGAGCACACCGATGGTCCCGCCCCTGCCCTCCCCCGCCCGGTACGTGGTCAGCACCAGGCTGCAGGCGCTGAGCTGGGCGATGCCCGACTCGCGGCCGATCATGATGCTGACGCCGGGCGCCCGGTCGTGAGCGGCCGCCAGCAGCTCCCCGAGAAGGCGCTCCTCCTCGATGACCTCAAGGACCTGTTCCAGGCGGTCGACGTCACCGAACTCGGGCTGGTGCAGCAGGTTGCGCACCCCGTCGTGGACGATCAGGGTGTCCTGGCGCGCTTCGAACGAACGGATGAAGCTGACGATGTCGCCGAGCACCTCGGAGCGCAGCGGGACGGCCGTCCCTCCGGCCGCCACCCGCTCGATGCCGTCGGTGTCGAGGCCGGCCAGCTCGGTGTTCAGCTCGCCGGCGAGCCGGCTCAGCTCCAGCTGCCCCGCCGGCGCCGTCAGCGCCAGCGCCTGCTGGCGGATGACGTTGCCCTCCAGGACGAGGATGAGCAGGGCATGCCCGTCGTCGAGCGAGACCAGGTCGAGGTGTTTAACGGCGACGCTGCGCGCCCTCGGCCCGGTGACGATGCTGAGAGCGTCGGCGGCCACGGCGAGCACCTGGGCGGCCAGCTCGAGCACCCCCTCCAGGTCCATGGGCATCGAGGCGAGGAGGGGTTCGAGCTGGCGGCGCACCCCGACGGGGAGCCCCTCGTCCTCCATCAGGAAGTCCACGTAATAGCGGTAGCCGAGGTCGCTCGGCACCCGCCCCGCCGAGGTGTGCGGTTGCAGCAGATAGCCGATCTCGACCAGGGTGGCCAGCTCGTTGCGGATGGTCGCGGCCGACCAGTGGGCGAGGTGGACGGCGAGGGCGTGCGAGCCCACGGGAACCCCGGTGGTCGTGTAGTCGGACACCACCGCCTTGAGGATCTGCTGCTTGCGCGGATCGAGCGGGATCGGGGTCTCCATGCGACGGTCCGGCGGCCTCGGTGTCGAGGCCGCGTTGGCACTCGTCAGTCCTGAGTGCTAAATCGTAGCACGGAGCCGTCCTGGGCCTCCGCCGGGCGGCCGGAGAACCCCGAGGGATCCGGCCAGGTCGATGGATTCATGGGCACGACCGGGGTGGGCCCGGGAGCCGCGCCGACGTGCACGGAGTGGAGCAGGTCGAGGACCTCCTGCGCCTTCCAGGCCTCCATGGACAGGACGGTGCCGAGGGACAGGCCCGCCCGAGTCAACGCGGTGATGACAGCTTCGGGCGGCTGCTGCCGGGCCTGTGGACGGAGCATGAATGGGCCAATCCTGGGGCACCGGCATGGCCCTCCGGAAGACCCGCGGGAACTCTGTGACCCGTCCGTCGACCCCGGGCATGGCGCTTCAGCCGCCGCGTTACAGGTGACCACACAGGCGCCATCGGGGATCGGATCGGAGCCCCCGGATCGGCGGCGGGCGGATCAGCCTGTGAGCTGGCGGATCACCTCGTCGAGCACCTCCTGTCCCCTGGCGGTGGCGCCGACCCGCCCGTCCCGCGACCAGAGCAGGCCCGCGGCGAGCAGCGGCGCGGCCCGGCCTTCCCCGCCGGCGGGCGGCGCGATGCCCTCGGCCAGGCGCAGGCCGACCATGACGCGCTCCACCTCCCGGGCGGCAGCCCCGACCGGCTCCCAGCCCTCGACCGGCACCTCCCCCGCCGGGGAGGCGAGATAGGCGGCAAGGCTCCGCCCGTGCCAGTACCGGACCGCGACGGCCGCATCGGGGGGTTCCGGCAGGCCGAGCCGCGAGGCGAGCGCCGCCGGGAGATGCCCGTGGGCACCGAGGCCGGCGGCGAGGTAGTGGCCGTTGCGCCAGTAGACCAGGTTGTGGCGGCACTCCTCCCCGGGCAGGGCGTAGTTGCTCACCTCGTACTGCCGGTGTCCACTCGCCTGCAGGACCTCGACCGCGATGCGGTGCTGCCGCAGCGCCGCCTCCGGGTCCACGGCGGGAGAGCGGCCCCGGAGGACCCTCGCGTGCAGCGGGGTCCCCGGCTCCACCGTGAGTTCGTAGGCGGAGACGTGGCCCGGGCCCAGCCCGATTACCCGCTCCAGCGTCGCCCTCCACCTCTCGTCGGTGAGACCGGGGACGGCGTAGATGAGATCGCAGCTGACGTGGGAGAATCCGGCGCGGCGCACCTCGGCGACGGCGGCGACGGCGCGGTCGGCGTCGTGGACCCGGCCGAGGAAACGCAGGATCTCCGGCTCCAGGCTCTGGACGCCCAGGCTCACCCGGTTGAATCCGGCGCCAAGCCAGCTCTCGGCGCGGGCCCGGGTGGTGCTGGAGGGGTTGGCCTCGAGGGTGACCTCACAGCCCGCCGCCAGGGCGAATCCCGCCCGCACCTCCTGGAGGAGGCCGGCGAGCAGCTCGGGGGCCATGAAACCGGGCGTCCCGCCGCCGACGAACACGGTGTCGAGCTCGACCCCCGCGAAGCCCGCGGCCAGGCCGGCGATCTCGGCCCGGAGCCGGTTCGCGTACTCGATCTCGCGGTCCCTGCCGGCCAGCGCGACGAAGTCGCAGTACTCGCAGCGCCGCTCGCAGAAGGGGATGTGCAGGTAGAGGGAGCGCACCCCGGCCACGGCGCCGGCGGACGCCGCGCCGGGGGCCTCGGGTCGGGCGGAGGCGGCCGCGGCACCCTGGGCGCCGCGGCCTGGCCCCGCCCGGGTCACCGGGTCCGGTTGCCCATCGCCTGCCGCGGCGGCCGGCTGCCTCCCGACAGCATGCGGGCGATGGCGGGGTAGACGGGCGGCACGAGGAGGAAGCCGGAGACCGCCGCCACGAGGAAGCCGAGCAGTGCGGGCAGGTTGATCGCCGGGTACTCGACGATGGTGTTCACGACGGCGATCAGGGCCCCGAAGGCGAGCACCTGGAGCGTCGGCGGCCGGGGCTTGTGCCGCAGGCGGGCCGCCATGGGCGCGGCCAGGATCGCGGAAACCGCCAGGATGAAGAGGGCGAGCTCGGAGAGGACCAGATCGAGGATCTCCCCCACGACGTTGAGGGGGAACCCGGGGTTGTAGACGACGGCCGCGCCCACCTTGGGCGTGGACTGCAGGGAGTTGGTCAGGGTGATCGCGTCGGTCTTGACCTGCGAGATCGACGCCTGCTGACCGCCGACCGTCACCGTCTCGCCGGACAGGAACTCGACGCCCTGCCCCTTGGTCACCGAGAAGCTCGTCGTCGTGGGCGCCGGCTTGGAGACGACGGCCGAGGTGTCACTGGCGCCGACGCCGAGCACGAAACCGACGATGAGGACGACCACGGCGGTGGCGCCCGACAGGGTGTAGTAGTCGCGCCGGGTCCACGGCGGGCTCGAGATGCCCGCCACCGGCCGCACCGGCCGCGCGCCGACCGGCCCCCGTGGCTGCGGGGACATCAGGCCGGCCAGCAGCCCCCGCCGCACCGGCGGAGGCGGCAGCTCGGGCTCGGGCTCGGGAACCGGCACCGCCGGGACGATGCGGGACGGCCGGCGCTTGCGCTTGTGGCGGGGCGGGGCCACGCTCAGGCGCCCCGCGCCGGGGCCGCGGCCGGGGGCCGCGCCACGCTGGTTGCTGTCAATCCTGTCAACATCACTCCTCGTCCATCTGCAGGACCGCCATGAACGCCTCCTGCGGGATCTCCACGTTGCCGACCCGCTTCATCCTCTTCTTGCCCTCTTTCTGCTTCTCCAGGAGCTTGCGCTTCCGGGTGATGTCCCCGCCATAGCACTTGGCCAGGACGTCCTTGCGCAACGCGGAGACGGTCTCCCGGGCGACGATCTTGCCACCCACGGCGGCCTGGATGGGCACCTCGAAGAGCTGGCGGGGGATCAGCCGCTTGAGGCGCTCCGCCAGCTTGCGCCCGTGCACCGTGGCCCGCTCGCGGTGGACGATGATGGAGAGGGCGTCGACCCGCTGCCCCCCGACCATGATGTCCAGCCGGACCAGGCTCTCGGCGCGGAAGCCGGTGACCTCGTAGTCGAGGGAGGCGTAGCCGCGGCTCCGTGACTTGAGCTGGTCGTAGAAGTCGTGGATGATCTCGCCGAGGGGCATGTCGTAGATGAGGGCCACCCGGTCGCCGGGCTGGTACTCCATGGTCAGGAACTCGCCCCGGCGCTCCTGGCAGAGCTCCATGAGGGTGCCGACGTAGGCGCTGGGGACGAGGATCACGGCCCGGCAGCGCGGCTCGGCGATGCTCTCGATGGCTGACGGGTCGGGCAGGGACTCGGGGTTGTCCACGGGGACGACCTCCCCGCTCCGAAGCGTGACGCGGTATTCAACCGTCGGCGCCGTCGTGATCAGGGAGAGGTTGAACTCCCGTTCCAGCCGCTCCTGGACGATCTCCATGTGGAGCAGGCCCAGGTAGCCGCAGCGGAACCCGAAGCCCAGGGCCGCCGACGCCTCGGGCTCCCACACCAGCGAGGCGTCGTTGAGCCCCAACTTCTCCAGCGCCTCCTTCAGCTGGGGGACGTCGTCCGATTCGATGGGGAAGAGGCCGGCGTAGACCATCGGCGTGGCGTGGCGGTAGCCGGGGAGGGCGGTGGCGGCGGGACGGTCGGCGAGGGTGACCGTGTCGCCCACCTTGGAGTCGCGGACGTTCTTGATCGAGGCGACCAGGTAGCCGACCTCGCCGGTCCGGAGGCCGTCGGTGGGGGTCATCGCCGGCCGGAAGACCCCGACCTCGTCGACGATGAACTCCTTCTCCGTGGCCATCATGCGGATGCGCTGGCCGGGGCTGACCTCGCCGTCGACAACCCGGACGTAGACGATGACACCGCGGTAGACGTCGTACTTGGCGTCGAAGATGAGGGCCTTGAAGGGCGCCGCCGGGTCCCCGGTGGGGTGGGGCACCCGGGCGACGATGGCCTCGAGGATCTCCTCGACCCCGGTCCCGTCGCGGGCGGAGGCGAGGATGGCGCCGCTGCCGGGCAGGCCGATCACCTCCTGGATCTCCCGCCGGACCAGTTCGGGGTCGGCGTTGGGCAGGTCGATCTTGTTGATCACCGGGATGATCTCCAGGTCGTTCTCCACCGCGGCGTCGACGTTGGCCAGCGTCTGGGCCTCCACCCCCTGCGTGGCGTCCACCACCAGCAGGGCCCCCTCGCAGGCGGCGAGGGCCCGGGAGACCTCGTAGGCGAAGTCGACGTGCCCGGGCGTGTCGATCAGGTTCAACTCGTAGCTCTCCCCGTCGCCGGCCGTGTACTCCATGCGCACCGCCTGCGCCTTGATGGTGATGCCGCGCTCACGCTCCAGGTCCAGGGTGTCGAGAACCTGGTCCTGCATGTCCCGCATGGCCACCGTGCCGGTGCGCTCCAGCAGCCGGTCGGCCAGGGTGGACTTGCCGTGGTCGATGTGGGCGATGATCGAGAAGTTGCGGATCCTGGCGAGGGGCATCGGCGGGACATCCTAGGCCAAGCCAGGCCCCCTCCTCGACCGCCGAGATCCGGCGCCGGGCTCGGACCGGCCGCCGCTTGGCTCGGGCTGCCGTCGCGGCGGGGCGGAGGCACCGTCAGTTGATGTTGACGTGGACCAGGTCGAAGGTGCTCTTGAAGGCGTTGCTGCCGGTCACCAGGTAGCGGATCTCCATGCCCGACACGGCCGTCGCACTGCTGATCACCGAGTTGATGGAAAGGGTCTGGGTGGCCAGGGTGGTGGTGGGGTTGGCGATCGAGAAGGGGGTCCAGGTGGAGCCGGCGTTGGCGGAGACCAGCACGTAGGTCGCCGTCGTGCCGCTCGGGGTCGCGCTGGCGTCGTCGACCAGGGTGAGCACCGCCGAGGTCACCGGCGCCCCGGCGGCCACGACGGGGGCGAAGGTCCACTGCAGGTACTGCGCACAGGCGGGCGAGAACCAGGTGGCTCCGCCGTTGGTGGTCACCAGCACGACACCGGCGCTGCCCGCCGTCGTGGAGCCGTTCGCCCAGCACTGCGTGGTCGAGATGCAGTCCAGCCCCCAGATGTCCTCGGTGGTGCCCGAGGTCTGCGCCGTCCAGGTGGTGCCGTTGGTGCTCGCGTAGATGACGCCGTTGCCGCCGGCCGCCCAGCAGGCGGTGGCGGACGCGCAGGTGATCGCGTAGAAGGTGTTGCTGTTGCTGCCCACCGTCTGCGACGTCCAGGTGGTGCCGTTGGTGGTCGCCACGATGACGCCGGCGCCGCCCGCCGCCCAGCACTGGGTGGCCGAGACGCAGCTGACCCCGAAGAGCTCCTGGGTGGTGGGCGAGGTCTGCGACGTCCAGGTGGTGCCGTTGCCGGTCGTCACGATGACGCCCGCGGCGCCGACGGCCCAGCACTGGGTGGCCGAGACGCAGCTGATCGCCTCGAGGTCCTGGGTGGTGGGCGAGGTCTGGGCCGTCCAGGTGCCGCCACCCGTCGTGGTCACCAGGATGACGCCGGCGTTGCCCACCGCCCAGCAGTGGGTGACCGAGACGCAGCTGATCGCGATGACGGTCTGGCCGGTGCCCGAGGTTTGCGCCGTCCAGGTGCCGCCGCCGTTGGTGGTCGCGATGATCGTGCCGTTCGCCCCCACCGCCCAGCCGTCGCTGGTGTTGACGAACACACCTCCGTACCAGACCGGGTTGGAAGGCGTCGTCTCCTCGGTCCAGCTCTGGCCGCCATTGGTCGTCGCCCAGACGTCCCCCTGGTAGGTGTACAGCCAGCACTGGCTGGTGTTGACACAGCCCATCCAGTCGGGCCCCTGGCCACCTGCGACCGTCGCGGTGGCGCCCCAGGCGGTGGTGGTGGTGTACGTCTTTCCGTCCGCCGCCACCGACATGGCGGTGATGGAGGTCGCGCTGAAGTTCGTCCCCCCGGTGCCGATGGTGTCGTCGACACCGGCGGTCGAAGGCAGCGAGAGGGCCATGTCGAGGTCCGCCGCGGAGGTCCATCCGGCCGCCCCCGAGATCACCTCGTAGTAGTACTGGGAGTTGTAGGCGGCGGTGGTGTCCGTGTAGCCGGTGGCGGTGCCCGCCAGGCTGGCGATGGCGGAGAAGGTCCCCGTGGGCGTGGTGGAGCGGTAGACGGTGATCCCGGTGCTCCCCGAGACGGTCGACCAGGAGAGCACGACGTTGCCGGAGATGCCGCTGGCGTGGACCGAGGTGATCGGGACGGGCACGGCGCTGGCCGCCGTGATGCTGTTGCCGGCGTTCTCGCTGTATGCCCCCCAGGCGGCCAGCACCCCCCAGCTCATCAGGGAGATGGCGCCGAGCAGCGCGGCGAGGCAGACGGCGACCGCCTGCCAGCGCCGGATCCGCCGCCCGGCCACTTGGATGGACATCTGCCGCTGACACTAGGCGGGCACGACGACAGCCCGGCAGCCTGGCCGTCACGCCTGCGTCACCATTCGACGCGATCCCGTCTCGGCCACCGAGCGGGCGGCCCGTCGAACCCCCGGCATCCCCCCGATGCCATCATGGGCGGCCGTGCTCGACCTCGTCCGCGCCATCTCGGCCCGCCGGGTCGAGCCGGCCCACCGCCTGCTGCTCGGCCGCCTGGTGATGTACACCGGGATCGCCGCCCTCTTTCCGGTGGTGCCCCTCTACGTCAGGGCGCACGGCGGCAGCGCCGCCGACGTCGCCCTCTTCGTCGCCGGACCGATGGTGGCCGCCACCCTGGTCCAGATCCCCGCCGGGCACCTGGTCGACCGGGTGGGACGCAAACCGATCCTGGTCTGGTCGACGGTCGTCTACGCCGCCCTCTGCGGCGGCCTCTTCCTCAATTGGGGGCCGCTCTGGCTGCTGGCCGTCTGGCGAGCCGGTCAGGGCGCTGCCGGCGGCGCATACGGCCCGGCGCTGCGGGCCGCCCTCGCCGACCTCACCCCCGCCGGCCGCCGGGGCCACCGGTACGCCCAGCTCCAGGCCTGCGAGATGGTCGGGCTCCTCGTCGGCCCGGCGATCGGCGGCGCCATCGCGCTGTGGCGGTACTCGGGGATCTTCGCCGCGACCGGCGTCGCCGTGCTGCTCAGCCTCGCCGCGCTGACCGGGCTGCCGGAGACCCGGGGCATGGACACGGCGCCCGAGCCCGTTGGCCAGGCGGGATCAGCCAGCGCCCCCGACGTCCCGGCGGGCTCGGGACCGGAGCAGGTCCCCGACAGGTCCGCCGCGCCCCCCGGAGGTTGGTGGGTTCATGTTCCCCTGCTCGTCCCCGCCGTCACCCTGGCGGCGATCGGAGCGCTCTTCAGCATGTACGACGTGGTCTGGCCCCAGTACCTGCTGGTCCGCGGCTACGACACGCTGGTCATCGGCCTCTCCATCTCCATCTTCGCCGTCCCCATCCTGGCGCTCGCGGGCGCCGGCGGCAGGTTGAGTGATCGCTCCAACCGGCGCGTGCTGGTGCCCGTGGGGCTGGTGGTCGTCGCCGGCTGCGCCGCCACCTACCCGGCCCTCCGGAACATCTTCCCCATCCTCGCGGTGGGGCTGGTGGAGGCGTCCGCCTTCGTGGTTCTCGAGCCAACCCTTTTCGCCGTCATCAGCGACTGGGCGGCTCCGTCGCTGCGGGGCAGGGCGATGGGCGCCGGCGGCTTCTTCTACGGGGGCGGCAGCGCGCTCGGCGCGGGTGTGCTGGGAGCCCTGTACGGAATCGGCGAGCCCCTGCCCTTCCTCGCCGGGGCCGCCGGCTGCCTTGTGGTGGCGGTCGTCTGCGCCTACGCCCTGCCCCGCCGCGCGCCCCATCCGGAGCTGCCCCACGAGCACCTGGTCGCCGTCCCGGCCGACGCCGAGATGGTCTGAGCCGGCGATCGGCCACCCGGCGGCCGCGATGCAACGGCCGTCCCACGCCGGGACGGCCGCGCATCACGGAGAAGTTCAGGACCGGACCATGCTCCCCGTGGTGGCGCCACGGCGCGACACGACGTCGACGACCGCCGCCGTCAGCAGCACGCCGCCGGTGGCGACGTCGATCCACCAGCTCTGCACCTGGAGGAGGTAGAGGCCGTTGTAGATCATGCCGATGACCAGGCCGCCCAGGATGCCGTGGATGGTCCTGCCCCGGCCGCCGGAGAGGCTGGTGCCGCCGATGACCGCCGCGGCGATGGCCAGCAGCACGTAGGTGTTGGCGGTCTTGATGATGTTGCTGGAGATGCTCACCTGCCAGGAGGCGAAGAGGATGCCGGCGATGCCGGCGATGACCGCGGCCAGGATGAAGCACACGGTCCTCGTCGCGACGAGGTTCACGCCGGCGCGGCGCGCCGCCGGGGGGCTGCCGCCGATGGCGTAGACGTAGCGCCCGAAGCGGGTCCGCTGCAGCAGCAGCGTCGACACACCGAGCACGGCGAGCACGATGGGGATGATGTAGGGGACGCCCTCGATGACGCCGACGTGGGCCCGGTTGATGTTGCAGACGGCGACCACGACCACCCCCGCGGCGGCGATCAGCAGGATCTTGGCGGCGGTGAGGCCGGCCGGAGGGGCCACCAGGCCGCTGCGGCGCCGGCGGGTGTCGCGCCGCCACAGCCAGGCGCCGGCGACGACCACGACGACGGCGAGGGCGATCCACCCGATGAGCGGTGAGAACCGCCCGTTGAAGACGTCGTAGAGGGCGAGCTCGTTGCTGAAGCGCCGCTCGGTGAGGCCGACCAGCAACGAGTTGCCGAGCACGATGAAGGTCACCCCCTCGACGATGAGGCTGAAGGCGAGGGTGACGATGAGGCTGGGCATCCTCAACCGGGAGACGAACGTGCCCTGGACGGCGCCGACGCCGGCGCAGAGGAGCAGCGTGACGAGGATCGCCGCCCACCAGGGCCAGTTGACCCCGCCCGGCTGCACCAGCTCGCAGACGAGGACGGCGCTCAGGCCCATGACCAGTCCGACCGAGAGGTCGATCTCTCCCAGCAGCAGCACGAAGATCTCGGCCATCGCCAGGACCATGTAGACGGTGCTCT